>NZ_JONR01000020.1 GCF_000711955.1 Nevskia soli DSM 19509 | reverse complement strand
AAAAATGGCCCCGTCCCGAAGGGTTGCGCCCAAAATCGCGCCAGGGCGGCCCCGACACGGTGCCCGAGCGTAACGAGGTGGGTGCGGGAGGGGCCGCCTTGGCGCGATTTTGGACTGCAACGCAGGTGCGATTCATTCTGTTACAGGCTCTAAGGCTTGCACCCTGGATGCGATTTGCCAAAGCGCAGGGGTGGACCGCGCAACGGCCATTGCCAGCCGGGCGGATGTGAGAGAGTGTCGGCGCCTGAATCCCCAGCGCGCCGGAAAACGATCCCTTGGCCAAGAAGAAGCCCACTACCGCCGAAGCCCTGCTCGAGGCGCACGTCGCCTTCATGCTGGGTCAGTTCGAGGGCAAGGCGCTGCGCCCGCGCATCGAGCGCGAAGTCGATGCCCTGCTGGCCGACGCCGAGCGCCTGAGCCTGAAGGACGTGGTCACCCGCGCGGCGGTGAAGGAGACGGTGCGGGTCTATGCGGTGAAGCTGGAACTGAACGCCGGCATTCCCGAACTGGTGGCCGACATCGCGCAGCGCCTGCATGCGCACAAAATCCATGAGCAGACCCGCCTGGGCGAACTGCTCTCCGACCAGCAGTTCACGGAGGTCCTCGACAAGCTGCTCGAGATGAAGGAACTGCGCACCCGCCTCCTGGACGAATCGGTGGCCAACCCGATCTACTCGGCCCTGGCGGCGGACATCGTCTACCACGGCATCAAGGGTTACCTCACCCAGAACAAGCTCACCGGCAACATCCCCGGCGCCGGTGCCGCGATGAAGCTGGGCAAGTCGATGATGAACCGCGCGGCGCCGAAGCTGGAAGGCGCCATCGAGGAGCGGCTGAAGGGCTATGTCTCACGCAACATCCAGTCGACCCTGTTGGAGAGCCGCCGCTTCCTGCTCGACCGCTTCGACGAGGCCTCGATCCGCGAAGTGGCGCTGGACGTGTGGGAGCAGCTCAAGCACAGCAAGGTTTCGCTGTTCCGCGACTACCTGCGCGGTTCGGACATCGAGGACTTCTTCGTCATCGGCTACGAATACTGGCACCAGCTGCGCAAGACCGACTGGTATGTGACCCTGATCGACGCCGGCGTGGACGGCTTCTTCGACCGCTACGAGGACAGCTCGCTGGGCGAGATCCTGGAAGAGATCGGCATCAGCCGCGACATGATCGTGGCCGACGCCATGCGCTTCGCGCCGAAGCTGATCGAGGGGCTGAACAAGCGCGGCTTGCTGGAGCCGATGGTGCGGCGCAACCTGCAGGACTTCTATCTTTCGGGTGCGGTGGAGAAGATCGTGGGCGGCTAAACCACCGGCGCTGTGCTCGCCGCACGCAGGCCCGCCTGCCGCCCGAAGTACGTGGCATCGGCCAGCGACATGCCGGAACTGTAGCCGGCTCCCCAGCGCGGCAGGCCGCAGGCGGTGCGGCCGGCGGCGTACAGGCCGGGCACGGGCTGGCGGTCGGCGTTGAGCACTTCGCCGGTCGGCAGTGTATCCAGGCCGCCCAGGGTGAAGTGCGAGTAGAAGCAGATGTCGATGCGGCAGTCCAGGGCCACGAAGGGCGGCGTGGTGAGCGGCTTGAGCCACTTCGCGCCCTTGTGGAACAGCGGGTCCGTGCCTTCCTGCGCGTAGCGGTTGTAGAGCTCCACCGTGGCCAGCAGCGAACCCTGCGGCAGGTCGAGGTCCTTCTCCACCTCGGCCCAGGTTTCGCCCGCCGCCGCGATGGTGATGTTGGAGAACTTGCCGAACTCGGGCTCGGCGTAGGTCTCGTGATCCTGCAGCAGGAAAATGCGGTTTCCGGCCTGCTGGATGATGTGCTGCGAGACGCGGCCGTGATAGCAGTCCTCGTTGATGAAGCGCTGGCCGCGCTCGTTGACGAAGATGCCCTTGATCAGCGATTCCGGCGGATACCAGGGCAAGGTGACGAAGCCCTCGTTCATGTTGATGGCGGCGCCGCCCACGCTCTGGCCGAGCAGGATGCCGGAACCGTCGTCGACGGTGCCGATGGGATGCTGCGAGCGCAGCAGGTGCGGCGCGTGGCGCCGTACCATGTCGCGGTTCATGACGAAGCCGCCGGCGCAGAGGATCACGCCGCGGCGCGCGCGCACGAAGCAGTCCCTGCCGTCGAGCTTCACCACCACGCCGTGCACGCGGCCATCGTCATCCGCAATCAGCGCCAGCACGCGCGCGTTGTAGCGCACGTCCACGCCGGCCGCATCGACCCGCTGCGCCAGTACGTCCATCAAATACTTGCCACCGCCCATGCCCAGCCACTGCGGCGTATGGCCGCGCGGACAGGGCTTGGCCTGCTCTACGAAGGGCCAGGCTTCCTCGCTGCCGCTCCAGATCAGGCAGTCGTCGGTGCTGGGCTCGACGATGCGCTGCGGGATGAAGGAGTTCTTGTACTTCACGCCCTGCGCCTGCAGCCACTCGAAATGCCCGAGGCTGTTGTCGGCGTAGGCGCGCACCTTGTCCGCGTCGGCATTGGGGCCGCCGGCCATCAGCAGGTACTGGTACAGGTCTTCGGTATCGTCGTGGAATCCGGCGCTGCGCTGGATCGGCGTGCCGCCGCTGCCGCCGACATACATCTCGCCGCCGGACATGGCCGAGGTGCCGCCGCTGCCCGCGGTGACCTCGAACAGCGTCACCTTCGCCCCGGCCTGCACCGCTTCCAGGCTGGCGCAGGCGCCCGCGGCGCCGAAGCCGACCACCACCACATCGGTTTCCAGGTCCCAGCCCGGCACATGGGAAAGACGGCAGGCCTGGTTGCGTGAATACGATGCGGTCATGGTGCGGACTCAGAAGTGGACGGTGCCGGTGATGCCGAAGGTGCGGGGATCGTTGAAGTAGGCTTCGGTCAGGCTGCCGAAACCGGGGCCGAAATCGATCAGGTTGGTCGCCACCGCTTCGTTGGTGACGTTGCGGGCCCAGACCGCCACATCGCCGCTGATGGAGCTTCCCAGCGGAATCTGGTTCAAGGCCAGGCGCAGGTTGAGCAGGCCGTAGCTCTTGACCCGGGTGTTTCCGGCGACTTGCTTGTTCTTGTCATAGCCCTGCGCACCGGGACCGCTAAGCTGGTAGGGATACAGGTAGTACGAAGTGGTATAGGCGTAGTCGGCCAGAGCCTCGAAGGTGCCCCAGGAGGTGCGCAGGAACTTGCTGTCGGCCACCAGATTGAAGGTATTGCGTGGCGCGTGAACGAAGGCACGGTTGTCCTTGACCTGCTGATCGGCATCCCTGAAAGAGTTGTAGTGTGCATCGAGGTAGGCATAGTTGGCGGATAAACGCGTGCCGCGCACTGGCGTCACCGCGCCTTCCAGCTCGATGCCGCGCACGATCGCCTGGCCGGCGTTGCGGATGGTCGATGAAGCCGCACCATTTCCGGTGAAGATCGATTCCTGCAGGTTCCTGACGTTGTTCAGGAACATCGCAGCATTCAATTCTGCCTTGCCGCCGAAGTAAGATGATTTCTCGCCCAGCTCGAACGTTATCTGCTTTTCCGGCTGGAAAGGCGTCTTGGTTTCCGTGATGTTGGCCTCACTTGTCTGAGTCACATCGCTGAACTCGCCATTGAAGCCGCCGCTTTTGAACCCTTCTGCAAAGCGAAAATAGGTATTGAGGTTTTCGCTGACCTTGTAAGCCGCAGTGAATGAGGGCGTGAAAGCCTCGAATCTGCCGAATGCATGAGTGCCCTGCGGAATGAGGTATTGATACCCCCCCGGCGTCGCACAAGCAGGACCGGTGCAGTAGCCGAAGATGCGATCCAGAGCCTTGAGTTCTTCGGTGTAGCGAACGCCCGCTGTCAGGGTCAAATTGTCGAGTACCTTGTAGTCGACCTGACCATAAGGTGCCCAGGCGTCGGTGCGAGTGCCGTACTGCGAATCGTATTGCGCACCGCCGAAGAAGAAGGTCTGCGGGTTATTGGTATAGCCGTCGTCGTGGAAGTAGTAGAGGCCGCCGACGTAGTTCCAGCGGTCGAGATGGCCGACCCACTGCAATTCCTGCGAGACCTGGTGATACTTGGTCAGCCTTTGCGTCGCCGCCACCGGAGTCGGAGAGCCATCGTAGTCCGCCGCATCGCGGCTATCGAGATGGCGGTAGGCGCTGATCGACTTGAGCGTGTTGTTGCCGCCTGCATTCCAGGTGAGGGTCAGCGAATGGCCCTCGGTATGCACATTTTCGAACGAGGGCGCATCGACGCTGGCGGTGGTCTGCCGATCCTTCGAGGCGTAGGGTGCGAGCGCCGGATACAGCGAAAAGCCGGAATCGATGCTGTAGAGCTGGCCGAACTCGCCATTCTCGTCGATGTTGGTCTTGTCGAAACGATAGTCGGCTTGCAGATCGCGCGTCAGGGCGAAATTCGCGGCCAGGCGCAGGCCGGTGTTGCCGCGGTTGTTGAGATTGTCGGTGGAACTACCGGGCGTGGTATTGACCCAACCGTCGCGCCGGTCGGAAATGACGCCGAGCGAGATGCTGGCGATGCTGACCTTGGGCAGGTCCAGCGACAGCTTCTCGACATGCGAGCCATAGTTGCCGGCGGATACGCTGGCATCGCCGCCGAACACACCGGTGGGCTTGCGCGTCACCAGGTTGATGGCGCCGCCGATGGTGTTGCGTCCATACAGGGTTCCCTGCGGGCCGCGCAGCACTTCGACGCGGTTGAGATCGACCACATCGAAGACCGAACCCTGCGACTTGCCCAGGTAAACGCCGTCCATGTAGACGCCGACCGCCGTATCCCAGTAGATGGCGGGATTGATCTGCACATTGCCGCGGATGGCCACCTGCGAGATGGAGCCGTTGGCCGGCGATTTCTCGACCTGCAAGCCCGGTGACAGGGCGCTCAGGTCAGCGATGTCCTGGATGCCGCGGGACTCCAGTTCCTTGGCGGTAATGGCCGTAACGGCGATGGGCACGTCCTGCAATTTCTGCTCGCGCTTTTGCGCGGTGACCACGACCTGCCCCAGGGTTTCGGTCGCACCCTGTTCCGCCGCCTTGGCCGGAGTCGGGGAGGCGGGTGCCGGCGTCACGGCGTCGGCCTGAACCGGAACCTGCGCCGCAGGCTGCGGTGTTTCATCCGCTCGCACCGGAACCGCGATGATCGAGATTGCGCCTGCCAGCGACAGGATCGCCGACGTGTTCTTGACTCGCACCATTTCCTCTCCTCCCACGATGACCGGTGTTCGCGGCGGCCTTGCCGGGCCTGTCGCGAGCCCTCTTCAGACTGAGGGTTTTGTATGGGGGTATTGGACCTTCCGCGGGAGAAAGCCGGCTTCGTCCATGCGGACGAGGCCGCGGCCATACTCCGGAAAGGTTGGGCGGGAGAATCAGCCGCGACGGCGCGGCCGCTCCCGGAGCAGCGGGGATTTTTTCGGGATGCGGATCAGCGCTGCGGCTTGGGCGGCGGCAGCTGCGCGAAGTAGGCGGAGACCGCGGCGATGTCGGCCGCGCTCAGCTTCCTGGCCAAAGACGACATTTGCGCGCCGTTGTCATTGCGGCGCGAACCTTCCCGCCATGCATCCAGCTGTGCGGTGATGTATTCGGCGTGCTGACCGGCAAGGTAGGGAAACACGGGAGGCTGGCCGCGACCGTCGGGGCCGTGGCAACTGACGCAAGCCGGTACACCAGTCGCGGCGTCGCCGGCGCTGGCGAGCTTGTGGCCCGCATCCAGCAGTTTTGCATCGGCCTTTTCCGGGGCGACCGCGGGCGCGGTCAGCCCAGCGTAGTAGGCGGCGATATCCGCCATGTCCTGCGCCGACATGGCCTTGGCGAAGCTCACCATCACAGCGTTGTCGCGGGTGCCGGCCGCGTAGTCGCCCAGTTGCCTGGCGAGATAGGCCGCGGATTGCCCGGCGAGCCGGGGGAACCGGCTCACCGCCAAGCCCTCGCCGCGCTGGCCGTGACAATGCGAGCAGGTGCTCACCAGCTGCGCCCCATGCCCAGCATTGCCGGCGGCAATGGATACACTGCCGGCCGCCGCCGCGAGTTGCCACAGCACGGCAGCGGCAATACCGGCCAGAGCCGCAAGGCTGCGCTTCATGGCTGCGCCCGTCCGCTCACGGCGTTGTCGATCTTCATTGGTTTTATAAGGCGATCCATACACAAGCGTTTTCACCGGGTAGTCCGGCGCATCCATGCAAGCGGGTCAGTCTGCCTTTGCCGGATCGGACAAGGCAAGCACAGCGGTACACCGGTGGCCTGAAAACGGCTCGCGGCGTTCAACCGTCCTGTGACTGCTCGCGCCGTGCCAGCAGCACGACCGAATCCAGGTCCACGTCGCCCAGCGCCACGCTGCGGGCGTCGCCGAAGGCCTCCCGCGCCAGGCGGCTCAGCACCTGCCCCGGCGGGGGTTCGACGAACAGCCGTGCGCCCAACTCGTACAGCACCACCGTCGCATCATGCCAGCGCACGGTACGGGCGACGTTGTTGATCAGGTCCTCGGCCACGCCCGCAGCGTCGCGCGCCACCCGGGCGCGGCAATTGCCGACATAGGGGATCCGCGGCGCCCGCAGCTCGATCTTCGCCATGGCCTCGGCCAGCTGGCTGGATACGGCATCCAGCAGGGGACAGTGCGAGGGCACGCTCACCGCCAGACGCTTGGCCTTGCGCGCCCCGGCCTGTCGCGCGGCGGCGATGGCGGCATCGAGCGCGGCATCCGGCCCGGCCAGCACCATCTGCGTCGGCGCGTTGATGTTGGCGAGGTAGAGTCGTGAATTCGCACCGCCCGCGCGCTCGACCAGCGCGGCGACGCGGCGCTCGTCCAGGCCAATGATCGCAGCCATGCCGTAGCCCCGCGGATAGGCGCGCTCCATGCCCTGGGCGCGCAGCTTCACCAGCGGCAGGGCATCGGCGAAAGACAGCGTGTCGCAGGCGACGGCGGCGGCGAAGGCGCCGACCGACAGACCGGCCACGGCGTCGGCGCTCACCCCCTCCCCGCCCAGTACGCGCCAGGCGGCAACGCCTGCGACCAGGGTCGTGAGTTGCACCGCGACGGTGGAGGACAAAGCTTCGGCACTGTCCAGGGCGAGGACATCCTCGCCCAATATTTCGGAGGCTTGATCCAACGTGGCGCGGACCAGCGGGTGTTCGGGCAGGCGATGCAGGAAGCCCGGACTCTGCGCGCCCTGACCGGGAAACAACAGCGCGACGCTCACGCGCTCAGTGCGCTGGCCGCGCTGGCAAGCCAGGGATCGGCCACCAGCCGCGCGCCCAGCGCGGTGCGCAACATCATCACGCTCTTGCCCCTGGCGTACTCGGCCAGCGCCACCGCTCCCAGGGGTGTTTCCAGCAGGACGTCGACGCGCAGCGGCAGCCTCGACAGGGCCGCCCACAGCGCGGCCGCGTCGCGCACGCCGAGCGGCTCCGGCACCTTCAGCACGAGGTCGAGATCGCTGGCCGGGGAGACACAAGGCAAGGTACTGGCCAGTTCGAAGCCGACGCTGCCGCCGGGACCCCAGCGGCCGGCGTAGCCGTGCGCCTGCAGGATGGCTTCCACTTCGTCGAGCAGGGCCAGCGCGGGAATCGTGTCGGCGCAGGGCCGCTGGCGCCAGGCGCGTGTCGTCGCCAGCATCTCCGGGGTGACGAAATCCGCCACCGCGGCGTCCGGCAGCCAGGCCGCGCAACGTTGCGGGCGCAGGCCGCCGCGGATGCCGACCGGCCACAGCCGCGGACGCGGCTCGACTCGGCGCACCACCACCCAGGGCGCAAGCTCCAACGCGGCGACAGCCCAGTCGGGGCGACCCTCTTCCCAGATCAGTTCGTCGACATGCCGCAGCCGCAGCAGCGTGTGCACCGCCGGCCGCGGCTCAGAGCTTGTCCGTGAATGAATCACGGATGAGCTCTCAGGCGGCATCCCACTGCTCCGCCAGGCGCCGCCGCACTTCGATGGAGGCGGCGCGCGTCGCATGCGCCTCCGGCGATGCCAGCCGCGATGACAGGTCGCGCGCGCCGGAGCGCGTATCGGCAATCGCCGCCAGCAGCGCTTCACGCACGCGCTGCACGTCGGCCGTGCCCGGTGCATCGGCGTCGACGCCTTCGATCAGCTGGTGCAGCAAACCAAGCTTGGCGTAAGCGCGGATGTCGTAGGCCATGGGCGCGATGCGCTCGCCCAGTTTTTCCAGGTCCGCCACCGATCGGCGGGTGACGCGCGCCGCCGCCTGCTTGCCCATGGCGTGCACCATCACCTCGGGCGAATCCAATGCCAGCAGGCGATTGGCCTGGTACCCGTGCGCGAGGAAAGCGCCGGACATGGCCTTGCCGACCAGCAGCGCGATCACCGGATGGCCGGCAAGGCGCGCGGAGGCATAGGCGTCGGCCGCCGCGGCGCAAGCCAGGTGAACGCCGAGCAATTCCTCACGCCGGCCGTAGGCCTGGCTGCTGACGTCGACCAGGGCGATGATCGGCCGGCGCGCGCCGTCCTTGCCGGCGGCGATGATCTTCCGCACCTGCCGCGCCAGGGCCCAGCCTTCTTCGAGGCCGACCTCGCCGTTGCGCGCGCGCGGGAAGCGGTTATGCGGATCCGGCACCACGGCGATGAAGCTGGCGGGCTCGTCGCCCAGCGCGGCTTCGGCCACACGCACCGTGGCCGGGGTGCCCTGGAGCACGCCGTCCTGCGCGGTGAGCGCCCGCAACCAGGTGATGCCGCGGGCCGATAGTTCCGTCTGTGTGCTCATGACCGTGCCGCTCCATGCCAGAGGGCGCGCAGACCAGGACCATCCAGCGGCCGCTGCGGATCGATCGCGGCGAGGCGCTCCAGGTAGAGATCCACCTGGGCGCTGCGCTCCTGCCGCGGCAGGCCCTGCGCGAATGCGGTACGCACGGACGCGGCGATGGCCACCGCGTCGTCTTCGAGCAGCTCGTCGACGAGACCGACCGCGTAGCGCTGCTCGCCGCCGATGAGACTCCATACCAGGGCGCGATCGGAAGCATCGAGTTCGGCGATGCCCGCTTCCTGCTCGATCACCTCGGGACCGTTCATGCCCAGGCGCGCTTGGCGCGTGACGATCAGGCGGCTGCACAACGCCGCCGCCAGCGACATGCCGCCGAAGCAGCCGACCATGCCGCTGATCACGCCGATCACCGGCACGTGCCGGCGCAGGGCGACGATGGCGGCATGGATTTCCGCGATGACGGCGAGGCCGAGGTTGGCTTCCTGCAAGCGCACGCCGCCGGTTTCCAGCAGCAGCACCGGCAGCACCGGCTTGCCCTGCTCGCAATCGCGCAGCGCCAACTCCAGGGCGCCGGCAATCTTGGCGCCGGAGACTTCGCCCATGCTGCCGCCCTGGTAGATGCTTTCGATCGCCGCCACCAGCGCCGGCCTGCCGTCGAGCGTGCCGCGCGCCAGCACCACGCCGTCGTCGGACTGCGCCACGATGCCCTGCAGGGGCAGCCAAGGCGACTTGAGGCGGTCGAAGGGGCCGAGCAGTTCGCGGAAGCTGCCCGCGTCGAGGATGGCGCGGGCGCGCTCGCGCGCCCCCATCTCGATGAAGCTGGTGCGGCCGAGGAACTGCCGGTGCTCGCGTACGGCGGCGACGGCGCTCATGCGCGCACCGCTTCCGCCGCCTGCTCCAGGCGCAGCATCACGGTGCCTGGAGTGGCGCCGAAATCGTTGATCTCGATCGAAGCCGCGCCGCCGAAGCGCTCGAAGAAACGGTCCAGCACGCTCTTCCACACCACGCCGAAACCGTCGACGCTGGTGTTGACCAGCACGTGCGCGCGCTGGTCCGGCGAGGGCTCCAGCAATACCTCGAGATCGCCCGAGCCGACCACGCCGACATGCACGCGGCGCGGCACGGCGTGCCGGGCGGGATAATCGAGTTCGATCCTTTCCATTCGGATTACCTCGTCGAGGAATGTGGGGCGCGCGCGGCGGCCAGCGGCTGCGCGCGGTCGAGAAACAGGCAGGCGGCGAGCAGGTCGGCGCAGCCGCCCGGGGAGGCGTTCAGCGCCAGCAGCTCCGCGTCCAGGCGCAACAAAGCGCGCCAACCTTCGGCGCTGGACGTCCCGCCCTCCGCCAGCACGGCGGCGGAGCCGGATTGCGCGGTGCGCAGCGCCGGCCAGCCGCCGCGATGCAGCAGGCAGGTGTCGTCGAGACTGCACATGATCGCCATCAGCGCATCGAGCCGCGCGCAGGTTTCGTCCGCGCCCTGATCGCGCGCGGCCCGCAGCGCAGGCAGCCCGATATCGACCACGTGCGGGAAGCCGGCATGGGCTTCGCCGCGTGCGCCGGCCACGCCGTAACGCTCGCACACGCGCAGGCCGTTCGAATCCAGGCGCGGCGCATGGCGGTCTTCGAACTGCGCGATGCGCGCGGCGACTGCGGCGACTTCATGCGGCGTGGCGCCGGCACCACCGCTGGCACGCGCGGCGATCAGCAAACCAAGCACCCAGATGGCGCCGCGATGCGCATTGCTGCCCTCGGTGGCGGCGAGCATGTCGGCCTCGCCGGCGCGGCCGATTGCAGCCAACTCTTCGCGCAACGCCTGGTCCGGCCCGCGGCCGGCGGCGACCATCGCCATCTCCAGGAAAGCGCCGCGCAGGGAGCGGGCGGAACGCAGCAGGCGGCCGAGATCGAGGTCGCGGTGCGCGCCGGGGCCGCGCTGGTCGACCAGCGCCGGCTTGGGTGTGAGCAGGGCTTCCGCGATCAGCGATTCCACCGCCAGGTCGGCCAGCTGCCGGGAATGGAATTGCGGACGCTCGCGCCAGCGCGTCAGCCGCTGGCTGACGGAGACGCGCAAGGCGGTGCCGATGGCGCTCATGGAAACTCCTACCAGCTGCGGAAGCGGGCCGGCGGCCGGTATAGCCCGCCGGACCAGGCGGCGAGATCCTCGATGCTGCGCGCGGCCAGCAGCGAGCGCTTCGCCGCCATGGGCGAGACGCCGAGGTCTTCGGGATAAGCGATGACGCCGCGCGCACGCAGCGCGGCACTGCGCGCGGCATCGGCGCGCAGGCCGATGGGCGTGGCGCCGGCGATGGCCGCGACGGCGGCGCGGCGCTCTTCGCCGCTGTCGGTCTTGTACAGGTAGGCGATGCCTTCCTCGGTGACGACGTGGCTGACATCGTCGCCGTAGATCATCACCGGCGCGATCGGCATGCCGCTCTTTTTGCCGACCTCGATCGCATCGAGCGACTCGACGATGGTGGGCGTGCCGCCCTTCTTGAAGGTCTCCGCCAGCTGCACCACCAGCTTGCGCCCGCGCACCACCGGCGCGTCGGCGGTGATCATGTTGAGCCAGGGCGCGCTGCTGTGGCGGCGCCCCTTGGGATCGTGGCCCATATTGGGCGCGCCGCCGAAGCCGGCGAGCCGGCCCAGGGTGACGGTGGAGGAATTGGCGTCGGCATCCATCTGCAGGGTCGAGCCGATGAACAGGTCGACGCCGTACTGCCCTGCCAGCTGGCACAGCACGCGGTTGGAACGCAGGCTGCCGTCGGCGCCGACGAAGAAGATATCCGGCCGCGCGCGGATGTAATCCTCCATGCCGACCTCGCTGCCGAAGCAGTGCACGCTCTCCACCCACCCGCTCTCGATCGCGGGGATCAGCGTCGGATGCGGATTGAGCGCCCAGTTGCGGCAGATCTTGCCTTTGAGCCCGAGCGATTCGCCGTAGGTAGGCAGCAGCAGCTCGATGGCGGCGGTGTCGAAGCCGATGCCGTGGTTGAGCGAGGTGACACCGTGGCGCTCGTAGATGCCGCGGATCACCATCATGCCCATCAGCACCTGCAACTCGGTGATGTGGCGCGGATCGCGGGTGAACAGCGGCTCGACCGCGAAAGGCTTGTCCGCCACCACCACGAAGTCGACCCAGGAACCGGGGATGTCGACCCGCGGCAGCTCGTCCACCAGTTCGTTGACCTGGGCGATGACGATGCCGTGGCGGAACGCCGTGGCCTCGACGATGGTCGGCGTGTCCTCGGTGTTCGGGCCCGTGTAGAGATTGCCCTGCGCATCGGCCTTCTCGGCGCAGACCAGCGCGATGTGCGGCGTCAGGTCGATGAACATGCGCGCGTACAGCTCGACGTAGGTATAGATCGAACCGATCTCCAGCTTGCCGTCTTCCAGCAGCTGCGCCACCCGCAAGCTCTGCGGCCCGGCGAAGGAGAAATCCAGCTTGCGCGCGATGCCGCGCTCGAACAGCGTCAGGTGCTCGGGACGGCTGATGGTGGAGATGAGCAGATGCAGGTCGTGGATTTTCTGCGGATCGACCTGCACCAGCGCGCGCGACAGGAAGTCCGCCTGCTTCTGGTTGTTGCCTTCCAGCGCCACGCGGTCGCCCGGCTGGAGCAGCTTCTGCAGCGTCTCCACCATGGCGCGCGCTTCGAGCACCTTGTTGCCGGCCGGGGCGCCAAGCGCGGCAAGGCGCCGCGCCTTGGCGTCGCGCAAGGTCGTCCATGAGCGCCCGGCGTGTGCAGCTTCGCCAGCGGTTTGCTTCATGCCCATCGCTGCTCCTTCGTTGCGGCCCGGCGATTATGCGCCGGCCGCTGCACCGGTCTTCCTGACCCCATTGCGCCGTTTGCCGCTGCCCGGCGCCTTGTCCGCGAGATGCTCGGCCAGGTAACGCGCCACCATCTCGCCGGTCTGCAACAGGTGCGGTTCGAGAATCCTCACCGCGGTTTCGATCTCGCCGCCGCGCACCGCCGCGAGAATCTGCTCGTGCTCGTCGTCCGACTGCTGCTTGTACGCCGGCAGGTCCAGCTTCAGGCGCAGGTAACGCTCGCCCTGGCTGTGCAGCGAATCGATCATCGCGGACAGGCGCGGACGCCCGGCCGGCGCATACAACGCCAGATGGAATTCGCGGTTGTGCTGGACATGAAGGGAGCGGTCTGCCTCGCCATGTGCGGCGCGCAGGATGGCAGCGGCGCGATCCAGGCTTTGCGGCGTATGCCGCGGCGCCGCCAGGCGCAGGGCGGTGACTTCGAGCGAGGCGCGGATCTCGTAGATCTCGCGCACCTCGTCGGCGCTCAGCGCGCTGACGCGGGCACCGCGGTTGCGCTCGAGCACGATCCAGCCCTCGCTCTCCAGCTGGCGCAGCGCTTCACGCACCGGGATGCGGCTGACCGAGAAGTGCTGCGCCAGGTTTTCCTGCCGCAGCGACTCGCCCGGCCCGAGCTGGCCTTCGATGATCGCCTGCCGCAGGGACTCCGCGATCAGCTCCGGCGAACTCAGCCGGCCGAGCAGCGGGTTGCCGAAGCGGTAGCTTGTGTTCGTCATTTGCATACTGTATACAATATCCGAAATCGAGGCAAGCAGCACGGCGACCGCTCCGGCGGCGAACCGTACCAACAGGAAACGCGGCCCAGCCGCGAGACGATGGAGGAGAAGATCATGAGCGGTATTTCCAATCCGGCCGCGGCGACAGCCGTTCCCGGCAAGCGCAGCAAGCTATCACGCAACCAGATCACCGGCTTCTGGGCGGCCTGGACCGGCTGGACCCTCGACGGCATGGATTCATTCATCTATGCCCTGGTGCTGAGCCCGGCGCTGACCGAGCTGCTGCCCAAGTCCGGCATGGACGGCTCCCCCGCCAATGTCGGCCTGGTCGGCTCGATCCTGTTCGCGCTGTTCCTGGTGGGCTGGGGCCTGGCCTTCATCTGGGGGCCGATCGCCGACCGCTTCGGCCGCACCCGCGTACTGGCCGCCTCGGTGGTGGTCTACGCCGTCTTCACCGGCGCCGCGGCGCTGTCGCAGAACGTGTGGCAACTGGGCCTGTTCCGCCTGCTCGCCGGCATCGGCATCGGCGGCGAATGGGCCCTGGCCGGCACCTACGTCGCCGAAGCCTGGCCGGAGGATCGCCGCAAGATGGGCGCCGGTTATCTGCAAACCGGCTACTACACCGGCTTCTTCCTCGCCGCCGCGCTGAACTTCACCGTGGGCGCACATTTCGGCTGGCGCGCCATGTTCCTCTGCGGCCTGGCCCCGGTACTGCTCTCGCTCTACATCGTGTTCAAGGTGAAGGAGCCGGAGAAGTGGGCGAAGAACGCCACCGCGGCGCTGGTCAAGGCCTCGAGCCCGCTGGCGCAGATCTTCAACGCGCAGTACCGCCGCCGCACCATCGTCAATGCCGCCCTGCTCACCGTGGCCATCATCGGACTGTGGGCCGGCGCGGTCTACGAGCCCAGCGCCATCATCAGCCTGGCGAAGAAGGAAGGCATGGACACCGCCGCCGCGGTGCGCACCGCCTCGCTCGGCACCGGCCTGCTGTCGATCGGCACCATCCTCGGCTGCCTGCTGGCGCCGTTCCTGGCCGAGCGCGTCGGCCGCCGCAAGACCCTCGCGTTCTTCTTCATCGGCATGGCCGTCTGCATCTGGCTGAGCTTCGGCTGGGCCTTCTACCTGCCGAACGGGTTAGTGCCCTTCATCGCCGTGCTGTTCTTCCTCGGCTTCTTCGGCGGCAACTTCGCCATCTTCAGCCTGTGGCTGCCGGAGCAGTACGGCACCGTGGTGCGCGCCACCGCCTTCGCCTTCGCCACCTCATTCGGCCGCCTGATCGGTGCCGGCGTGAACTTCCTGCTCGGCAACGCCATCCACGGCTACGGCAGTCTCGGCATCCCGGTGGCGACCACCGCCCTCGCCTTCCTGCTGGGGCTACTGATCATTCCGTTCGCGATGGAGACGAAGGGATTGCGCCTGCCGGATTGAACGGCTTCAAGCCTCGCGCGGCACCGGTCGCAGCAGTCTGCGGCCGGTGCCGATGTGGTTTCGCCCATCCTCGAAACACGCAGCTCCCAGACTCGAATAGTCTTGACTTTGCCGCGCCCGCTACTTGAAAGCGTCATCTCGCCCGGCTAACATCGGCTCATCTGCATCACCTTTGACCGCTGACAACATGCTGAACCAGACCCACACCATCGCTGCACAGGCCATGCGCTCCGGCGCCGCCTATGCCTGCGTGCGTGCGCACGGGCTCTGGCGCATGTCCACCAGCCTTGCCGTGTCGATGTCGCAGCAGTTTGGCAGCAACAAACAGCCGCAGAACATTGTCATTAACGGCAAAGCGCGAGCTCATCGCGTCCAGTAATACCTGACCGGTCCCCTCCCGTCAGGTTCGCCAGACGGGAAACGAAGACCCAGGTTTACCAGCTTCAAGCGGCACCAAACCTCTTCCGAACCCGCCCGGCACCAGCAGCAGGGGCGCATGCGTGCGCGCAGCACGCGAAGGAAGAGAAGTCGTGAAGAAGATCGTGTTGACGCGGGGAACCGCGGAAGAATTGAGAAGGATCGTGGACGGGGCGGACAAGCCGATGTCGCTGCTTGCCGATTTCGAACAGGCCCTGATCGAGCTGGTACCGAACGGCGCGCCGTTCTGCGTGCGGCTGGGCCGCGCGCAACGTCGCGATACCGGCGTGCGCCTGTCGGCCTGGCTGGTCGAGCGCCCGGCGGCGGACGACGAGCACCAGTTCACCTCGGTGCCGGATGCCGTGGCCTTCCTGCGCAATCAGTGTAGTTAATGGACATCCTGTCCCAACTACCCGACGTCCTGTCGGGACTGTTCAAACAAGCAAAAGCCCGCGCCGGCGATTGTGCCGACGCGGGCCTGGTGATGCGGCCCGCATTGCGGATTAGTTCGCGGACTGGGCCTGGGCGTGCTCGGCCTGCCAGGCGGCGACCTTCGCTTGATGTTGCGCCTGCAGCGTCGCCAGCTGCGACTTCTGCGCATCGGTGAGCAGGCCGTAGATCTGCGTGCGCAGCGTGGCTTCTTCCTGCACGCGGGCGCTCGCGGCGGCTGACGCGGCCTGGGCCAGGCTGGCGGCGGCGTTCTGGAAGGCGGGAGAGCCGGGGGTGGCCGCATTGAGCGCCTGGCGCTGCGTCATCAGCGCCAGGAACTGCGGTTTGAGTTGCTGATGGCTGGTCTCGAACAGCGCCTTGACGCTGGCCTTCTGCGCGTCGCTCAGGTTCAGCTCCTTCAGCTCGTGCATCATGGCGCCGCCGCGATGGTGGTGGTGCCAGCCATGGTGGCCATCGGGACCGGCAGCCTGATCCTGCGCATCGACGGCGGTGGAGAGCATGGCCGCGGCCAGCACGACAGCGGGAAGAAAGATCAATTTACGCATGGATGTTCCTGGGAGGCGCGTGGGAGTACGCAAACATTGGACGCCGCCCCCGGGTTTATAAGCGTTGCCGTGGCGTAAAGATCGGTAAACCCTGCAAAAATGGGCAATCTGCCGCACAGTTCACTGCACGCCTCGGGCTCAGGCCTTGACGGCGCCGACTCGATCCGGAGCAACGCCATGCATGAAGCCGCCGAATTCCAATGGGCCGATCCGCTGCGGCTCGACGAGCAACTCGAAGCCGAAGAGCGCATGGCGCGCGACAGCGCCGCCGCCTATGCGCGCGATCGGCTGATGCCGCGCGTGCTGGAATCCTTCCGCCACGAACGCACCGACCTCGCCATCTTCCGCGAGATGGGCGAACTCGGCCTGCTCGGCGCGACCATCCCGCAGGAATACGGCGGCGCCGGACTCAACTACGTCAGCTACGGCCTGATCGCGCGCGAGATCGAGCGCGTCGACTCCGGCTACCGCTCGATGATGAGCGTGCAGTCCTCGCTGGTGATGGTGCCGATCCACGTTTTCGGCAGCGAGGCGCAGCGGCAGAAATACCTGCCGCGCCTGGCGCGCGGCGAGTGGATCGGCTGCTTCGGCCTGACCGAGCCGGACCACGGCTCCGACCCCGGCTCGATGGTCACGCGCGCCCGCGCCGCACCCGGCGGCTACCAGCTGAGCGGCGCCAAGACCTGGATCACCAACAGCCCCGTCGCCGACGTTTTCGTGGTGTGGGCCAAGACCGATGACGGAAAAATCCGTGGCTTCATCCTCGACAAGGGCATGCAGGGCCTGAGCACCCCGGTCATCCACGGCAAGGTCGGCCTGCGCACCTCCATCACCGGCGGCATCGTCATGGACGAGGTATTCGTACCGGAGGAAAACCTGCTGCCCGGCGTCAGCGGCCTGAAGGGCCCCTTCACCTGCCTCGATGCCGCGCGCTACGGCATCTCCTGGGGCGCGCTGGGCGCGGCGGAGTTCTGCTGGCACAGCGCGCGGCAATACACGCTGGACCGCAAACAGTTCGGCCGCCCGCTCGCCGCCAACCAGTTGATCCAGAAAAAGCTGGCCGACATGCAGACCGAAATCACCCTGGCCCTGCAAGGCTGTCTGCGCCTGGGCCGCATGAAGGACGCCGGCACCGCCGCGGTGGAAATCACCTCGATCATGAAGCGCAATTCCTGCGGCAAGGCGCTGGATATCGCCCGCACCGCGCGCGACATGCTCGGCGGCAACGGCATCTCCGACGAGTACGGCGTGATCCGCCACCTGGTCAACCTGGAAGTGGTGAACACCTACGAGGGTACGCACGATGTGCACGCCCTGATTCTGGGGCGCGCGCAAACCGGCATCCAGGCTTTCAGCTAGGGCCGTATCGCTTGCCAAGCTTCCATCGCGCGCCTGGCCAGGAGATCCGGAAACGCGAAAGGGCGGCCTCGGCCGCCCTTTCGATTCAGCTTGTTCCAGCGATTCCGCGCCGGCTCGACCAAGCGAGCCGGATCCAGGCTACTTCGGCGCCGTCGCATCCGCCGGGGCGGGAGCGGCGTCTGCCGGGGCAGGGGCAGCATCCGTCGGAGCCGGCGTGGAGTCGGCCGGGGCAGCGGTATCGGCAGCGGGGGCTTCGGCCGGAGCCGAATCGGACGACGGCGCGGGCGCACTTTCGGCATTCGAACCGAAGCCGAAGTCATAGCGCAAACCGAAGTGGAAGCCGTATTCACGCGCATCGCTGCGCTGGTAATAGACCATGCCGCCGCCGGTGAGGCGCACGTCCGGCAGCGCCCGCCACAACACCCGCACCGGTATCTCCAGGTTGGCGCCGTAGGCGATGCTGTTGAGGTGCTTCTCCACCACGGCGCTGGTGCCGGCGGAAGTCTGCCCGTTCACGGTGATGCCGGAGTTGGTGTAGCCCACCGGGAAGCCGATCTCGAACAGGTCGAACACGTTGGCGGTGGGCACGGCAAAGATGCCGTAGTAATTGCGCTTCTTGTAGCGGCCGGGGTCGCCATCGTCCTGGTCGGGGATGCCGTAATGGGCCTCGATGCCGACCACCTTGAACAGGCGGTAACCGGCGCGAACGTCCCAGAACTTGCTGTCGTAACTGGTGGAATCGAGGCCGCTGAAGCTGTCCGAGTTGGAGATCGACAGCTTGGTGTTCTGCAGGTCGGCACCGACGTAGAAATTGTACTTGCGGTCGTCGTCGAAGGAATCGGCAGAGGCCTGCGAGTCGGAGCTGCCGCTGGAACCTCCGCCCACGCTCTTCATCAAACCCTGCGCATGCACGGTCGCGGTTGCGGAAAGCAGCAGTATCGACGCCAAAACCTTTTTCATGACTCCCCCTGCCTGGTGGTGCGGAGCCGGATCGCGCGACGGCCTGCGCTCCGGCATTAGTTCTGTTGCGATGATGTCCGATTTTTTCGTCTAAATCCAGCCTTTTGCCACTTACTCTGCTACCCTTCGGCAGCAGCATTTCCAGCCCGCAACCAGCGCTTATGTCCTCTGCAAACCTGATGAAGTTCTGCAGCGCCTGCGGTCATTCGGTCGAATTCAGGATTCCGCCGGGCGACCAGCTGCCGCGCCATGTCTGCGACCACTGTGGAACGATTCATTACCACAACCCCCGCATCATCGCCGGCTGCGTACCGGAAGCCGCCGACGGCCGCGTGCTCATGTGCCGCCGTGCCATCGAACCACGCCTGGGCTTCTGGACCTTTCCAGCCGGCTTTCTGGAACTGGGCGAGACCAGCGCCCAGGGCGCGGCGCGGGAAACGCTGGAGGAGTCGCAGGCGCTGGTGGAGATCGACGACCTGTTCGCGGTGATTACCGTGCCTTATGTCAGCCAGGTCTACATGCTGCATCGCGGCCGCATGCTGAACGACCACCACGGCGTCACCCACGAAAGCTCCGAAACCCGGCTGATGCGCGAAGACGAGATCCCGTGGGGGGAGATCGCCTTTCCCACCGTTTACCACGGCCTCAAATTCTTCTTCGAGGACCGGGCACGGGGCGCCAGGGACTTCCACGAACTGCACCTCACCGTACGCCTGCCGGTGAAAGAACACGTCAAGCTCGGCGGCGATTAAAGCCGGTTAGAATCTGGCCCGGTCCGGGGCCCGATGCAGAACCCGGTCGGGGACCGGAGCGGGACCACAACAGGGAGCTTCCATGCGTCGTCTAGCACTTCTCGCTTTGGCCATCTGCCCGATCGCATTCGCCGACGACCCACCACCGGTGGAAATGGGCGCGCTGGCACGCGGTTTCGCGCTGCCCGCCCTGGGCCGGACCGAAGTGTTGCCCGGCGGCGGTCTCAAGCTGCGCCTCTACCTCAACGATACCAACGAATACGTGGCCCGCTCCAACGACGCGGAAACCATCCTCATCGACGGCGAAGTCACCCAGCTCTCCTACGACCTGCACTACGGCATCACCGATCACTGGGAAGCCGGCCTGTTCGTGCCGGTGCTGTCGCAGGGCGGCGGCATCCTCGATTCCATCATCCAGGGCTGGCACAACTTCTGGGGCCTGCCCAACGGCGGCCGTGAAGACGTGCCGAAGAACGCCTACCACTACCAGTACACCCGAAATGGTCAGCAGCTGCTCAACGTCGACCAGGGCAGCGTCACCTTCGGCGACATCCGCCTCGGCACCGGCTACCAGATCGCCGACCACCTTGTGGCCCGCGCCATGCTGCAGCTGCCGACCGGCGACGCCAGCCACCTCTCCGGCAGCGGCGCCTTCGGCGGCGCCGCCTGGCTCGACGGCGGCCTGCCGCTGCACGGCTTCTTCCACTGGCTGACGCTGTACGGTTCGGCCGGCTACAGCTACACCGGCAGCGGCGACGTGCTGCCGGAACTGCAGAAGCACGGCCTGCCCTTCGGCGCGGCCGGCCTGGGCGTGCGCTTCACCCCGGACTGGGATGCCAAGCTGCAGGTCTACATCCACGCCGCGCCGTACAAGGGCAGTGAACTGGGCGCGCTCGACCACGTCGCCGCGCCGCTGACGCTCAGCACCAGCTACCGCATTTCGAAACTCACCTCGGTCAGCCTCGGCTTCCAGGAAAAGGCCAGCGTCTTCGCCTCGCCCGACTTCGGTGTGTTTCTGGGTGTGTCGCTTAACTGAATGCAAAGACCTGTAGCAAGGACGCTCCCTTGAAACGTTTCATCCTGCTGCTGGCCCTGATCGTCGCGGCCTGCAGGGCCGGCGCTTCGACGCCCGCAGTCATGGGAGGCGACATCATCTTCCAGACCTCGCTGTCCTCCCAGAGCCGCGCCATCCAGCTGGCCACGGGCTCGAAGTACAGCCATATGGGCCTGATCATCCTCCGCGACGGCAAGCCGTACGTCCTCGAAGCCGAAGCAACGGTGCGTTACACCCCGCTGGATCACTGGATTGCACGGGGCAGCGGCCACCACTACGTCGTCAAACGACTGATCGACGCGGACCGAGCCCTTACTCCCGATGCCCTGCAGCGCCTCGAAAGCAGTGCGAAGCACTTCGTGGGACGCCCCTATGACGCCGTGTTCGAATGGTCGGATGACCGGATGTATTGCTCCGAACTGGTGTGGAAGGCCTACAAGAACGCGCTCGGGCTTGAAATCGGCGGCTTGCAGCACATCAGGGATTTCAACCTTTCCAACCCCATCGTGCAGGCCAAGATGCACGAACGTTATGGTGACCACATCCCGCTCGACGAGCCGGTGATCTCCCCGGTCGCAATGTTCCAGTCCTCCTTGCTGGTGACCGTAGCCAAGGACTGAAGCCGGCCGGATTCAGATCGGCGGCAGCGTCGCTCCCGCATCCAGATCCAGCAGCCGCGTTTCGCCATGGCGGAACACCGTGAATTTCTCCGCTGCGATACCCGCCGCGGACAGCGCCTGCGCCAGCAGCTGCGGCGGTTCGTCCAGCGGCTCCGCGGTGAGCCGGAACGTGCCCCAGTGCATCGCCACCGACAGCCGGCTGCGCAGGTCCTGGTGGATGCGCACCGCTTCGGCGGGATCGACGTGCACCGGCGACATGAACCAGCGCGGGTCGTAGGCGCCGATCGGCAGCAGCGACAGGTCCATCGGCGGGAAACGCTCGGCGATATCGGCGAAATCCCGCGAGTAGCCGGTATCACCGGCGAAGAAGATCCTGCGGCCGGCGAGTTCCACCACGAAGCCGCACCACAAGGTGGCATCGCGGTCATGTACGCCGCGCCCGGAGAAGTGCTGCACCGGCACAGCGCTGACGCGCGCCGCCCCCAGTTCCACCGAACGCCACCAGTCCAGCTCGGTGACCCGTTCGATGCCGTGTGCGCGGAACCAGTTCGCCAGGCCCAGCGGCACCACGAACTGCGCCCGTGTGTGATCCCGCGCGATGCGCCGCACACTCTGCTCGTCGAGATGGTCGTAGTGGTTGTGCGACACCAGCACCAGGTCGATCGCCGGCAGATCATCGAAGCCCAGGCCCGGCGGGGATGTGCGTACCGGTCCGACGAAGGAAAACGGCGAGGCGCGCCCGCTGAAATGCGGGTCGGTCAACAGGTTGAGGCCGCCGAGCTGCAACAGGAAGGTGGAATGGCCGACCCAGGTCAGGCAGTCCTGGCTGCGGTTGGCCTTGAGCCAGGCCGGATCGTTCTGCGCCAGCGGAAAGTCGACCGGATCCCACTTCTGCTTGCGGAATTCGCGCATCCACTTGAGCGCGGCGCCGAGGCCGTGGCCGGTATGCGGGTAGCGATTCCTGTAGCGGGCCATGGAACCCTCTAACGCCGGAACGCGGCCAGCGCCGCGCCGGCACCGATGAACAGGCTGCCGAAGCCACGGTTGGTCCAGCGGATCACGCCGGGCGAACGCAACGCCTGCAAGGCGCGCGCGCCCAGCGCGGTATAGATCGACATCGACACCGAATCGGTGAACAGCAGCGTCGCCATGATGGTCAGGTATTGCGGCCATTGCGGCAACGCGGCATCGACGAACTGCGGCGTCACCGCCAGGGTGAACAGGATTGCCTTCGGGTTGCTCACGTTGATCAGCAGGCCGCGCAGAAAGATCGAGGAAGCGGCGAACGGCAGCACCTCGCCCAAGTCCTCGGCGACCAGCGGCCGCACCGGCGCGCGCCACTGCTGCACCCCGAGATACGCCAGGTAGGCGGCGCCGCACCACTTGATCAGGTTGAATGCCACCACCGAGGCCGACAGCACCGCGCCGAGGCCGGTGGCGACCGTGCCGATCAGGATCATTGACCCGACTTCGAGCCCCAGAATGTTCCACAGCGCGCGGCGGAACCCCCAGCGCATGCCGGCAGTCACACTCGAGAGCACACCCGGGCCGGGCGAGAGACAAATCAGCCAGGCCGCGATGAAGAAAGTGAACCAGGTTTCCAGCTTCAAAAGGTGTCCTTCGGTACAATGAACGCAGAGGGTAGCGCCAGGATGGCGCCGTTTTTGAACCCGCGCGGCCCGCAACCCGGGCGGCCCCCCACACGGAGTGCGGCATGGAAGCTGCTACAAACTGCGCTGTAGACGTACAGTCGATCAAGTGTAGTAAGTATTTACTACCTTCATCGGAACTCCCCGTAACAGACTGCATGCTATCGCGGACAGCGGGGGCAGGGTTCAGCGCATGATGACGTATTACGACAACCGTCTCGGACGGAACCGGTACAAACGGCGCTACGTCTGGGCCGGCTGGGCTTTTGCCGCAGGAGTCCTGCTGGGCGTGGTGGTCAGCCGCCTGCTTTAGAGCGCCGGCCTGCGCCCCATTCCGGTGCTTCCGGGCCCGAATCCGGCCCCGGGGCCGACCCGAAATCTGACAGTCACCCCGTAGCGCGGGTATCCTTGCGCGGCTTTCGCCCGCCCAATTGGATAGCCCGCCGCGATGCAGCTCCACAATACCGCCACCGGCCGCAAGGAAACCTTCGAACCGCAGGACCCTCAGCGGGTCACGATGTATGTCTGCGGCCCCACGGTCTACAACTATGCCCACATCGGCAACTACCGGCCGCCGGTGGTGTTCGACGTGCTGGCGCGCGTGCTGCGCCGCCGCTACCCCGGCGTGTCCTACGCCCGCAACATCACCGACATCGACGACAAGATCAACGCCGCCGCGGTGAAGGAAGGCGTGGAGATCGGCGTCATCACCAGCCGCTATGCCGCCGCCTTCCACGAGGACCTCGCCGCCCTCGGCGTGGCCCCCACCGACCACGAGCCCAAGGTCACCGAACACATCCCGCAGATCATCGCCATGATCGAGCGGCTGATCGCCTCGGGCAACGCCTACGCCGCCGAAGGCCATGTGCTGTTCCAGGTCGCCACCTACGCCGACTACGGCCAGTTATCCAAGCGTGACACCCGTGAAATGCTGGCCGGCGCGCGGGTGGAAGTGGCGCCCTACAAGAAAGACCCCGGCGACTTCGTGCTGTGGAAGCCGTCCACCCCCGACCTGCCCGGCTGGGATTCGCCCTGGGGCCGCGGCCGTCCCGGCTGGCACATCGAATGCTCGGCCATGGCCGAAGCCCTGCTCGGCGACACCATCGACATCCACGGTGGCGGCCACGACCTCGTTTTCCCGCACCACGAGAACGAACGCGCCCAGTCCACCTGCGCCCACGGCGGCAAGATCTTCGCCCGCTACTGGCTGCACAACGGCTTCGTCACCATGAACAGCGAGAAGATGTCCAAATCACTGGGCAACGTCCTGCTGGTGCACGAAATGCTCAAGCACGCTCCCGGCGAAGCCATCCGCATGGGCCTGCTCACCGGCCACTACCGCCAGCCGCTGGACTGGAACGACGAAACCATCCCCGACGCGCGGCGCAAGCTGGATCGCCTCTACGGCGCCCTGCGCGACGCCGGCGAAGTCGCTCCCTCCGACGCCAAGGCCCCGGAAGCCTTCGTCGCCGCCCTGGAAGACGACCTCAACACCCCAGCCGCCCTGGCCGAACTGTTCGAACTGGCGCGCAACCTCAACAAGGCCGAAACCGCCGAAGACAAGTCCCGCCTCGCCGCCCAGCTGCGTGACGCCGGCGACCTGCTCGGCCTGCTGCACCAGCCGCCACAAGCCTGGTTCGCCCTGCCCAGCGCCCACGGCGATGGCGCCCCCGAGGCGGCGGAAATCGAGGGCCTCATCGCCCAGCGCGCCGCCGCCAAGAAGGCGAAGAACTTCGAGGAAGCCGACCGCATCCGCGACGACCTCAAGGCCCGCGGCGTACTGATCGAGGATTCCGCGCAGGGCACGCGCTGGCGGTATGTCGACGCCGAGTGAAAACGTCAGCTGACTTGTAAATCCCCTCTTCCCACGAATGTGAGGAGAGGGGATTTACATTGCGCGGAATCGATTATTTCTTGCCGCGCCCACTCGACTCGGCGTGGCAGAAACACCCCACCACATGATCGTTCACCACCCCCACCGCCTGCAGATAGGCATAGATGATGGTGGTGCCGACGAACTTGAAACCGCGCTTCTGCAAATCCTTGCTGATGCGGTCCGACAGCTCGGTGCGGGCCGGCACCTGTCCCATGCCGGTCCAGCGGTTGACCACCGGCTTGCCGTCGACCCAGCGCCACAGCCAGGCGTCGAGACTGCCTTCGGTGCGGCATAGCTCCAGGTAGGCCTGGGCGTTGCCGATGGCCGCGCCGATCTTGAGGCGGTTGCGCACGATGCCGGCATCGCCCATCAGGCGCTCGCGATCCTTGTCGCCGTAGCGCGCGATCTTCTTGGCGTCGAACTGGTGGAAGGCGCGGCGGTAATTCTCGCGCTTGTTGAGGATGGTGCTCCAGCTCAGGCCAGCCTGTGCCCCTTCCAGGATCAGGAACTCGAACAGCACGCGGTCGTCATGCTGCGGCCGGCCCCATTCCTCGTCGTGGTAGGCCTGCATCAGCGGCTGCTCGCCGGCCCAGCTGCAGCGCGTCTTCTGTTTCATCGCAAGCGCTCAGGCGCCCAGGCGCAACCGCTGGCCGCGCGGCGCCAGCACCTTGCTGCCGTCCCAGGCCAGTTCGCCGTTGACCCAGGTCGAAGCGATGCTGGCGGCGAAGGTATGGCCGTCGAAGGGCGACCAGCCGCACTTGTACAGCACGCTCTCCGGCGTCACCACGGTCGGCCTGTTGGGGTCGACCAACACCAGATCGGCATAGGCACCTTCGCGCAGGAAACCGCGCTCCTGCACGCCGAAGCGCTCGGCCGGCGCGTGCATGGCACGCTGCACCACCGTCTCCAGGTCCAGCTCGCCGCGCGCGATCAGCTCGAACAGGGCCAGCAGCGAGTGCTGCACCAGCGGCAGGCCGGACGGCGCCTTGAAATACTTCTGCGCCTTTTCTTCCTTGGTATGCGGTGCGTGGTCGGTGGCGATGATGTCGATGCGGCCCTCGCGCACCGCCGCCACCAGGGCGACGCGGTCGCTGGCGCTCTTCACCGCCGGATTGCACTTGAGGTAACTGCCGAGGTCGGCATAGCGCGACTCATCGAAATACAGGTGATGCACGCAGGCTTCCACCGTGATCTGCTTGCCCTTCACCGGCCCCGGCTGGAAGAACTCCAGCTCGCGGGCCGTGGTCAGGTGCAGCACGTGCAGGCGCGCGCCGTGCCGCTTCGCCAGGCCCACCGCCAGCTCGGTCGACTTGTAGCAGGCTTCCACCGAGCGGATGTGCGGGTGTTCGGAGAAGGGCACGTCCTCGCCGTATTTCTCGCGCGCCGCTTCCTCGTTGCGCTTGATCAGCGGCGTGTCCTCGCAGTGCGTCAGCAGGATCGCCGGCGAGCGCGCGAAGATGCCTTCCAGGGTCACCGGGTTGTCCACCAGCATGTTGCCGGTGGAAGCACCCATGAAGATCTTCACCGCCGGTGTCTCGCCCGGCTCCAGCCGCGCGATCTCCTCGACGTTGTCGTTGGTGGCGCCGAAGTAGAAGGCATAGTTGGCGTGGGCGCGGCCCTGCGCCATGCGGTACTTGTCGGCCAGGGCGGCGCGGGTCACCGTCTGCGGAATGACATTGGGCATGTCCATGAAGCTGGTGGTGCCGCCCGCCACCGCCGCCGCCGACTCGGTCGACAGGTCGCCCTTGTGGGTCAGCCCCGGATCGCGGAAATGCACCTGGTCGTCGACCATGCCCGGCAGCAGGAACCTGCCCTTGGCGTCGAGCACCTTGACCCCCGCGGGCGCGGAGATCTTCGGCGCGATCTTCTCGATGCGCTCGCCCTTGATGAGCAGGTCCGCCTCGAAGCGGCGCCCTTCGTTGACCAGCACGGCATTGGTAATCAGCATGATATTTACCCCAAGTCGCCCCACAGTGCTTGCAGGGCAGCCAGGGCGGCCACTCCCGCGGTTTCGGTACGCAATACGCGCGGCCCCAGGCCGATGGCGGTAAAGCCGCGATGCACCGCCAGCGCGATTTCCTCGTCGCTGAGGCCGCCTTCCGGCCCCACCAGCAGGGTCGCCGCCTGCGCCTGCGGCAACTGCTTCAATGAATGATGCCCGCCCGGCGCCAGCACGAAGCGCGGCCCCGTGCCGGAGGCGGCCAGCCAGGCATCGAATTTCTGCACCGGCTGGAGCTGCGGGATCGCGGTACGGCCGGACTGCTCGCAGGCGGAGAGCATCACGCCGCGCCAGTGCTCCAGCTTCTTCTCCCAGCGCTCGCTGTCGAGCTTGACCACGCTGCGCGCCGACAGCAGCGGCACGATGGCGGACACGCCCAACTCCACCGCCTTCTGGATGGTGTAGTCCATGCGCTCGCCCTTGGCGACGCACTGCGCCAGGGTCATGGACAGGCCTGACTCGCGCTCGACGTCGCGGTAGTCCTGCACATGCACCTGCACCGTGCGCCGGTCCACCGCCTCGATCACCGCGACGTATTCGCCGCCGGCGCCGTTGAACAGGGTGAGCAGCTCGCCCTGGCGCATGCGCAGCACTTGTGCAACGTGCCGCGCGGCGGCTTCCGGGAGGGCGAGATGCGCGTCCACCGACAGCGGCTCCGCCACATGGATGCGCGTCATGGCGCGGTCCCGCCGGTACCCGCCGCGGGCGGCGCCAGCTGCTCCAGCGCGGCCGTGCGCGCCGCGGTGTCCAGCTTGCTCAAGGCTTTCGCCGCGGCGAAGAACTTCACCCAGTCCCCGCCCTGCTGCGCATACAGCGCAGCGAAAGCCGGCACCCACTTGTGATACAGCCCGAAGGGCAGCAGGCGGGCGTTGTTGATCGGCGCATCCATCCACACATCGTAACCCTTGTAGCCCTGCCATTGCGTATCGCGCAGGCTGCGATAGTCGGCGCGCAGGCGCTCGATCTCCGCCTGCTTGGCGGCGCGCATCTGCTCCGGCGGCAGGCCGCTGGCGTAAACCTTCTCCAGCCGCGCGCGGGCGTCGAGCACCAGCTGCGTGAATGCATCGCCGCGCTGCGTGGCGATGCTGTCCCCCGGCGGCAGCCCGCGCGCCGCGCGCCACTGGCGCAGACCTTCCTCCTGCACGAAGGTCGCATAGGATTCGTTGAAGGCCGTGTCGTTCTTCAGGTACAGCTTCTGGTGCGCCAGCTCGTGGAAGATGGTGCTGTTCAGCGCATCGTCGTCCCAGCGCATCATCGTGTTGAGGATCGGATCGTCGAACCAGCCCAGGGTGGAGTAAGCCGGTACACCGCCGACATAGGTTTCGTAGCCCTGGCTTTCCAGCTCCTTCGCCTCCGCCTCGGCGCGCGCCTTGTCGAAATAGCCGCGGTAGCCGACGCAGCCGGCGATAAGGAAGCAGTGCGTCACCGGCTTGAGCGAGAACTCCGGCGTGGCGAACACGTTCCACACCACGTAGGGCCGGCCGACGTCCGCATACACCGTGTAGCTGCCATTGCGCGGCAGGTCCAGCTTGTCCGAGGCGAAGGTACGCGCTTCCTGCGCCAGCTGCAGCCGCTCCTTGAGCCGCGGATCGGTGGCAGGATCGGCCACCACCTGCGCAATCGGCTTGCGCGCCGACAGCACACCGTACTGGCCTTCCGCCAAGTGGGTGAAATAGTCGACTGAGGAACAACCGCAGAGGATCGTGGCCAGCAGCGGCACGACGACGGCACGGATCAGGCGGGAACTAGGCATCCGGAAGGCTTGCGGCTTGAACTTTGCCATTGAGGTGTTACTATGGTAACACCTCATCGCCGGATTCGACACGCGTGTCCACCACCTCCCTGAAACTGCCCGACGACGTCAAGGAACTGGCCATCGCCGCCGCACAGCTTCAGGGTGTTAGCACTCATGCATTCATGGTCGAAGCCATCCGCTCGGCGGCGACGGCGGCGGAGCAAAGAGCCGGCTTTGTTGCACAGGCGCGGGCCGCCAGGACCGAGGTGGTGCGAAGCGGCAAAGGGTATGCGGCCGACGAAGTGCATGCCTATCTTCGTTCGCGCGCCATCGGAAAGGCCGCGCCCAGGCCCAAGGCCAAGCCTTGGCGCGGTTGACGTATGCAAAGGGCGCGCTGGCCGATCTGGATCGCGTCGCCGATTTCCTCCTCGAAAGCGATCCTGCCACCACCCCCGCCATCATCGACCTGATTGTGGAAGCGGTCGAGGTATTGGCGAACCATCCCCTGATCGGGCGGCCGGTGGAAGAAGGCCTGAGAGAGCTGGTCGTCTCGCGCGGCCATTCCGGCTACATCGCACTCTACAGCTACGAGGCCATGGACGACGCAGTGCTGATCCTGGCGGTGCGCCATCAACGCGAAGCCGGGTATCCGGACGATACCGGCCAATGACCCAGATGGATGGCGGCCCTAAGCCGCCTCCACCGTCACCGGCACCCCGTTGAGCGCCGCGTTGCCGGAGAGCCGGTCGAGATAGGTCTCGTCGGTCAGGTCGTTGTTGCTGGCCCCGGCATGCGCCTGCGCCACGCCCATCCGCGTCCCCTCGCGGTCATGCCCCCAGCCGTGCGGCAGGCTCACCACCCCCGGCATCACCTCGTCGCTGGATTCAACCTTCACCACCACCTCGCCGGCGCGCGAGCGGATGCGCACCGCGCTGCCGTCCAGCAGGCCGCGCGCCGCCAGGTCCTGCGGATGCATCAGCAGCTGGTGCCGCGTCGGCCCCTTCACCAGGCGCGCCGAGTTGTGCATCCAGGAGTTGTTGCTGCGCAGGTGGCGCCGCCCGATCAGGCTCAGCGCGCCGTCGACCAGCGCCTCCGGCAGTTCCGACGCGAAACTCTCCAGTTCCGCCAGCACTTCCGGCGGCGCGCAGCGGATGCGCTTGTCGGCGTGCTGCAGGCGCTGCGGCAGGCTCGGCAGCAGCGGCCCCAGGTCGATGCCGCTGGGCTGCTGCTTCAGCTTGGCCAGGCTCAGGTCCAGCGGGTGCTTGCGCATGCCGCCATACGGCCCGCTGCGCAGGCCCATGTCGATGATCTGGTCCGGACGCGGCGAGGGCTGGTGCTTCACCCCCAGCCGCTGCGCGATGCGCGCGCCCAGGCCTTCGAAGATTTCCCAGTCGTGCAGCGCGCCTTCCGGCTTGTCGAACAGCGGCTCGCTGTAGCGCGCGGTATTGCGCACCGCGAAGACGTGGAAGATCAGATCGTAATGGTCGTGCTCCAGCGCCGAGGTCGGCGGCAGGATCAGGTCGGCGTGGCGCGTGGTTTCGTTGAGATAGATGTCCACCGAGACCATGAATTCCAGGCTGTCCAGGGCGCGATCCAGCTGCGCGCCGTTGGGCGTGGACAGCACCGGGTTGCCGGCGCTGGTCAGCAGTGCCCGAATCTGGCCCTCGCCAGGCGTCAGGATTTCCTCGGCCAGCGCCGCCACCGGCAACTCGCCGGCGAACTCGGGCAGGCCGCGCACGCGGCTCCTCCAGCTGGCGAAATGGCCGGGCTTGGAAGCCGGCGAATCGATCATGTCCACCGCCGGCTGCGGGAACAGCACCCCGCCCTCGCGGTCGAGGTTGCCGGTGACGATATTGAGCAGCTGGATCAGCCACTGGCTCAAGGTGCCCCAGCGCTGGATCGACACGCCGATGCGGCCATAAGCCGCCGCGCGCTTTGCCGCGGCGAACTCGCGCGCGATGCGGCGGATGGTTTCCGCCGGGATGCCGCAATGCGCAGACAGTGTCTCCACGTCGAACGCGCCGATGGCCTGCGCCGCCGCCTCGATGCCGTCGGCGAACGGCGCCAGCCGGCCCGGCCGCGCCAGGCCTTCGTCGAAAATGGTCTTGAGCAGGCCGAGCAGGAAGGCGGCATCGGTGCCCGGACGGATGAAGTGATGCTCGTCGGCCACCTCGGCGGTCTCGGTGCGGCGCGGGTCGAGCAGCACCATCCTGCCGCCGCGCGCCTGCAAGGCCTTCAGGCGGGCGCGGAAGTCCGGCACCGTCATCAGGCTGCCGTTGGAGGCCATCGGGTTGGCGCCGAGCACCAGGAAATAATCGCTGCGGTCGATGTCGGCGATCGGCACCAGCAACTGGTGCCCGTACATCCAGTAGGCCAGCAGCTGGTGCGGCAGCTGGTCGACCGAGGTGGCGGAGTAGCGGCTGCGCGTCTTCAGCGGCGCCAGGGCGCGTGAACCATGCGTCATCGAGCCGTAGTTGTGGACGTTCGGATTGCCGTAGTAGGCGGCGATGCTGGCGGCGCCGTGTTCTTGCGAAATCGCCACCAGGCGCTCCGCCGCGAGGTCCAGCGCGGCGTCCCAGCTGATCTCCTCCCAGCCGTTCGCGGTGCGGCGCATCGGCTTGCGCAGCCGGTCCGGGTCCTGGTGAATGTCCTTCAATGCCACCGCCTTGGGGCAGATGTGGCCGCGTGACAACGGATCGGCATGGTCGCCGCGGATCGACAGGATTTCCGTGCCGCGCACGCGGATTTCAAGGCCGCAGATCGCCTCGCACAGATTGCAGGCCCGGAAGTGCGTTCTTTCGGGAATCGTTTCGGCGACTCTTTCGACCGGATTGGCTTGTGTCATGGTTCCTCCGCCGGCTGTGGTCGCCGGGTACCCCACGATAGCCGCTGCCGGGCTGCTTGACGAGTCGTTCCGGGCGGATGCCGCCGGCAATGTCCGGGATTCGCCCGGAACTGCGTATCCAATCGCATGGGGACAGGAAACAGCGCCGCAATGCCGATGAAACTGCACTACTTCGACGCGACCGTCGGGCGCCGCCGGCTCAAACGACGCGTCCGCTGGGCCCTTGCCGCGCTCGGCGCCGGCTTCATCGTCGGCTTCACGGCGGCAAAGCTGCTGGGCTGATGTAGCCCGCTGCCGCATCCATCACAACCGATGCATCCATCAACGAGGAGATTGAACATGAAACAACTGATCACCATCGTGGCACTTGGCCTGACGGCTCTCGCTGCGGACGTTCTGGCCGATGGTCAACCGGCACGGCCGGCAAACGCACCAGTGCCGGCAAGCACGGCCCCCACCCTCAACCAGAACGCCGCCAGGAGCATGGCCGGCGGCGCCGCCGCGCAGCAGAAACCGCAAACGCCGGCCGGCCTCAACAAGGCCGAAGGGGCGGATGATCTGCACAAGAGCGAAGGTGCCAACGACCGCCATAACTAGGCCGGGGGTGGTCGCAACCGGAAAAACCGGGTCCGGCCAGGCGGCGCGGCACCATCAGGTGCCGCGTCATCGCCTGCGGCAGCACCGCCGGGTGAAAGCTGCGCGAAAGACCACTGTGGGACATTCAGGGCGCGGACCTTGCTCACACCACTGATGCCGGATGCTCCAGTGAATCTGACCTACTTCGACGAAAGAACCGAGAAGTACCGCATCAAGTCGCGCTACAAATGGGGCTGCTGGTGCCTGCTCGCCGGCATCCTCATCGGATTCGTTCTCGCCCTGTTGTTCCAGTAGACGGACAAGTGCGTCCCGCACCGGGCGGTGATGACTATGGGCCGGCTTGCCGCAGGACTTCGGCGAACACTTCACGGTCCACGTTGCCGCCGCTCAGCGGCAGACCGACACGCAGCCCACGCAGTTCGCCGCGCAGCTTGAGCGCACCGGCCAGCGCGGCGGCGCCGGCACCTTCCGCGACATTGTGGGTGTCGCTGAAACAGGCCCGCATGGCGCCGGCCACTTCGTCCTCGCTGACCTCGATGATGCGGTCCACCGTTTCCCAGATGATCGCCATCGCGCCTGGATCCGGCGTGCGGCAGGCCAGGCCGTCGGCGAGACGGGTGCTCACAGGGGACTCGATGATGCGCCGCTCGGCGAAGGATTGCGCGTAGGCCGTCGCCCCGGCCGAGACCACGCCGATGATCCGCGCGCGCGAACCGGTGGCGGCACGCGCCGCCGCCGCGCCGCAGATGTTCGAGCCCAGGCCGATAGGCGCGAACACCACGTCCAGCTGCGGCGCCCGGGTGAACAGCTCGAGCCAGAAGGTGGCGGCGCCGCACAGCAGGTCGCGATGGAAGGACGGCACTCGGTGCAGTCCGCGTAGCTGCGCCAGTTCGATGGCATGCCCCACCGATTCCTGGAAATCCTCGCCATGCTCGATCAGCTCGGCGCCGAGGGCGCGCATGGCCGCGTTCTTCTCGCGCGAATTGCCGTGCGGCACCACTACTACCGCCTCCAGGCCGACACGGCTCGCCGCGTACGCCACCGCCTGGCCATGGTTGCCGCGTGTCGCCGCGATGACGCCGCGCACCTGCGGCTCGCGCCGCCGCAGCGCCTCGAAATACACCAGCGCGCCACGCAGCTTGAAGGCGCCGACCGGCAGGTGGTTCTCGTGCTTGACCCAAACCTCGGTGCCAAGGCGCTGCGCCAGCAGCGGCCAGGCGTATTGCGGCGTCGGCGCCACGCTGCAGTAGATCACCGCAGCGGCGGCATCTATTTCGGATTTATCAGGCAGCAGCGAAATGCTCATCACCCCTTATCCAGCCAGACTTCCAGGCCCTGCGTATTCAATTCCATGTCGAAGGCAAGCAAGTCCCGCGCCTGCTGTTCCGACAGCGGCGCGTTCATCGCCTGCAATTCCCGCAGCGCGTGCGCCATCAACGCTTCCTTGATCGCGGCATGCCGGTCCGGCGCAGCGGCGTGCTGGCGCGCCATCCGCTGATAGGCGACCAGGCCTCGGCGCAAGCGGTGAGCCAGCTCCCGCACGTTGCCGACGCGGCCGTAATGCGTCAGGTAGACATACGCCGGATCGAGCGCGAGGAAGCGATCGAGGGTTAGATTCCAGGCCTCCGGCTCGAACTGCACCGGCGTGGTGGTGGGAAACAGGTAGGGCCCCATCGGCCCGTCCGCTTCGCGATACGAAAGCCCGAATACGTCGCCGCTGAAGATGCCGCGGCTCTCCGCATCCCAGATGGCGTAATGGTGGCGCGCATGCCCCGGCGCATCGAGGAACAGCAGTTCGCGGCCGCTGAAATCCAGTTTGAACCCATCGTTCGCCACGATGACGCGGTCCTCCGGCACCGGTACGATCTCGCCGTACATGGCGGCGAGGTTCTCCGCGCCGTATACCGCGGTGGCGCCCTCGATCAACTTGGTGGGATCGATCATGTGCCGCGCGCCGCGCGGGTGGATCACCAGCCTGGCGTCGGGCAGCCGGCGCAGCAGCTGGCCGGCGCCGCCGGCATGATCCAGGTGCACGTGCGTGGGCATGACGTAGCTGACCTGCTCCGGCGCGATGCCGCGCTGCTCCAGCACCCGCATCAAACCCGGCACCGACAGCGCGGTGCCGCACTCGACGAAAGCGTAGCGGTCGCCGCTGCGCAGCAGGTAGCAACAGGCCAGCCCGGGGCGCAGCAGCTCGGTGTCGATGCAGCTGATGTGATGCGGGTAGTCGGTGATGCGGGGCAGCTTCAATTCTGTCTCCATTTGAACATGGCGGCGCCGAGCACCAGGTAGAACGCGCTCATCGCCGCCAGCGCCAGCAGGTTGGGCATGACCTGCTGCAGGCCGGCGCCGTCCAGCATGATGGCGCGGGCGCCGTTGATCAGGTGCGTCAGCGGCAGCAGCTGCGCCACGATCTGCAGGATATGCGGCGCGCCGTCGATGGAGAAGAACACGCCGCACACCACCATCATCGGCGTGGAGATGACGTTGAGAATGCCGCCGGCCAGTTCCTCGCTGCTGATCCGCGCCGAGACCACCAGGCCCATGGCGATCATCGAGAAGGTTGCCAGCGTGGTCAGCAGCAGCAGATTCCAGTAGGAACCTTCCATGCGCAGGTCCAGCAGCAGGCGGCAGGCCACGAACACCGCGGCGTTCACCGCCACGATCAGCAGCAGCCGCGACAGCAGCTGCGCCAGCAGGAATTCGAAGGCGCGCAGGGGCGTCGCGTTGAGTCGCTTGAGGTAGCCGTTCTTGCGGTAGCGCACGATGACGTAGCCGATGCCGAACAGGCAGGAAAACATCATGTTCATGCCGAGCACGCCGGGCGTGACCCAGTCGACGTAACGCACCTCCGCGCCGCTGGTGGTCTGGCGCTGCAGGGGATCGCCGCCGGCGCCACGCAGCAACTGCTCCAGCAGCTTGCCCTTGGGCGACTGCTCGTTGACCCAGTAGCGGCCCGGCGAAACGGTGAAATCGGCCAGCATGTCGATGCGCTGCAGCTGCACCTTGTGCAGCGCCGTCTCGCCCGGCTCCTCGCGGTAGAACTGCACCTGCGGCGTGGCGAGGAAAGGATGCAGTTTCGCATCCAGCGCGGCGCCGGCCGGCGCCAGCACACCGACCTTGAACATCGGCTGCCCCGGTCCGGAGAACACATAGGCCAGTCCCAGCACCAGCAGCACCGGGAAGATCACATTCCAGCCCACGGCGGACTTGTCGCGGATGAACTCGAGGCTGCGCGCCCAGGTGGCCGCCTTCAACCTTCTCCAGGAACCGGTCACTGTTCAAACTCCAGGCAACTACAAACGGGCGCGTAGGCGGCCATCCTGAGCGCAGCGAAGGATCTCCCCGACGCAATGGGGACGCCGGATCGAAACTGGCATAGTGAGCAGGCCAGATCCTTCGCTGCGCTCAGGATGACAACCGGATTGCTCATGTCCGCAGGTCCCTGCCGGTCAGCTCCAGGAACAGGTCTTCCAGCGTGCGCTGGCGGATGCGCAGCTGCGCCAGCGAGGCGCCCGCCGCCAGCAGCCGGGCGATGGTGCCGTTGATGTCCGGCGTATGGATTTCCACCACGTCTCCCTTCGGCTTGCAGGCGGCGGGATCATGCAGCTTGTCCGCCTCCGCCGTCGGCAGTTCGAGTACCGAGTCGTTGAAGTGCGCGGCCAGCAGCGCCGCCGGGCTGCCGCGCGCGATGATCTTGCCGTGGTCGACGATGGCGATCTCGTCGCACAGCAGGTAGGCCTCTTCCATGTAATGCGTGGTCAGCACGATGGTCTTGCCCTGCGCCTTGACCCCCTGCACCAGGTCCCAGAAATTGCGCCGCGCCTGCGGGTCGAGGCCGGTGGTGGGCTCGTCGAGGAACAGCACTTCCGGTTCGTTGACCAGGGCAATGGCCAGCAGCAGGCGCTGGCGCTGGCCGCCGGACAGCTTGCTGGTGTCGCGGTCGAGGAACTCCTCCAGCCGGCACAGCGCGACCAGTTCCTCCAGCGGCCGCCGCTTCGGGTACAGCGCGCTGAAGAAGCGCAGGTTCTCGCGCGTGGTGAGATGTTCCTGCAGGGCCGTGTTCTGGAACTGGATGCCGACGCGCTCGCGGTAGTGGCCGCCGAGCGGGGCGCCGCGGAACAGGATCTGGCCGGAGGTCGGCTTGAGCAGCCCCTCCATCATCTCGATGGTGGTGCTCTTGCCGGCGCCGTTGGGGCCGAGCAGGCCGAAACAGCTGCCTTCCTGCACTTCGAAACTGAGGCCATCCACCGCACGGACGCCGCGGGGATAGTGCTTGACCAGATCGCGGACTTCGAGGACGGAGGGCATGGCCTCCTATTTTGCCGCAAGCCAGGAAGGTACGCAGGCAGATGACAGGCGCGCCGTCCGCGGCTGGCCGCCGCGTCATTTCCACCGGGGTTCACAGGGGCGCACACTGCGGCCATAACAAAAGCGTCATGCTCGGAGGAGAACCGTGAACCAGATCGCCCGCGCCTTGGCCGTGGCAGCCGCCCTGTGGTGCGGCATGGCCTGCGCCATACCCGAAGGCCCGACCTTCCCCTCCGCCGGCTGGACCCAACGCGAGGTGAAGAACTTCGCCACGGTGACGCAGGCGCCGGCCGAACAACTGGCCAATCCCGCCTTCCTCGCCCGCCTGACCACGCAAAGCCTGCTCAACATCGGCAGCCTCACCACGCGCGACCTGGCGGACCCGAGCTGGCTGCTGGCCTCGTCCACTCCGCTCGACCAGTTGCTTGCCGCGCTGAAGGACCCGGCCTCGCTCAGCGCCACCCTGCAGCAGATCCTCAAGGAGGCGATCGCCAATCCAGCCGGCGCGGTATCGCTGTCGCTGGACTCGCCGCTGACGCCGCTGTGCACCAGCTACGCCTTCCCCTGCGACGGCGATCCGTTCCGTTTCCCGTCGGCGGCGGGACCGGACGGCGGCGCGTTCTATACCAATGAAGCCGTGGTCACCCCGGTGGTGTTCTACGACTCCGGCTGCGCCCGCCTCAACGGCCAGGTGTGGCAGCCGAAGACCGTAGCGGCCGGCACCACCCTGCCCGGCATCGTGATCCAGAACGGCTCGGTGCAGGCGCCGCAGACCGCCTACTGGTGGGCGGCGCAATTGCTGGTGCGCAGCGGCTACGTGGTGCTGAGCTTCGACCCGCGCGGCCAGGGCCGCTCCGACGAGCAGACGCCCTCCGGCGGCCAGGGCACCAATATCAATCCGGTGGTGTTCTGGACCGGACTGGTCGACGCCATCGACTTCTTCCGCTCCTCGCCGGCCACGCCGTATCCGAACAACGCCGCCTGCGCCAGGTCGTATCCGACCCAGGTCACGGACTCCAACCCGGCCTATGCCGCCATCGACCCGGATCGCCTCGGCATCGTCGGGCATTCGCTCGGCGCCATCGGCGTGAGCATCGTGCAGGGTTATGGCGCGCCGGGCGCCGATCCCTGGCCCGGCAAGCTGGACCAGAGCAACCCGGTGAAGGTGGCGGTCGCCTGGGACGGACTGCTGGCGCCGGGCAGCACCACCATTGGCGGCGCAGCCGGGGGCGGCGTGCTGAGTCTGCTACAGCAACTGCCGATCACCAGCCAGGCCTACGACTTCATCGAGCAGGAGGTGATCACGCGCGGCGAACCGAAGGTCGCGCCACGCGTGCCGAGCATGGGCCAGTCCTCGGAATACGGCCTGGCGCCGACGCCTTTCCTGATCCCGCCCGATCCCGAAGGCCACAAGGACGGCTTCAATGCCTGGCAGAAAGCCGGGATACCGACTTTCGAGTTCACCATCCAGGGCAGTTCCCATTACGAGTGGAGCCAGGTGCCGGTATTCCCCACCAGTTCGTGGTGCCCGGATCCCGGCAGCGGCGCCTGCACCGGCGGCTGGGGCGAACCGATGGCCGAGCACTACACCCTGGCCTGGCTCGACCGCTGGCTGAAGAAATCCGGCGAGGGGGGCTACGCCGATGCCGATGCGCGCCTGCTCGACGACCAGGGCGATCAAGGCAGCGCCAAGATGAGCTTCTACTACCGCTCCTCGCGCAACTTTCCCGATCGCAGCGGTACCGCGCACAGCTGCGACGACATCCGTGCCGGCTGTGCCGATGTGGCGGGCAGCAGCAGCAGTTCCGGCGGCGGGAGCAGCAGCTCCGGCAGCAGTTCCAGTAGCGGCAGCTCCGGCGACGGCGGTGATTCAGGCGGCGGGGCTTTCGCGCCGTGGCTGCTGGCCGCGCTGTCTGGCCTGGCCTGGCGGCGCCGCTACTTGCCCAAGCGGTAGCTGTGCGGCGGCCGGCCCTTCCAGCGCTTGAAAGCGTGAATGAAGCTGGCCGCCTCCGAATAGCCCAGGCGCTCGGCGATCTGCTCCACCGACAGGTTGGCGGCGGACAGCAACTCCTCCGCCAGCGTCTCGCGCACCTCGTCGGTCAGCGCCTTGTAGCTGGTGCCTTCCTCCAGCAGGCGACGGCGCAGGGTGCGCGGCGTCAGCAGGAGATCACCGGCCACCGCCGTCATCGGCGGGATGTGCCCCGGCTGGTGCAGGATGCGATCGCGCACCCGCTCGGCCAGGCCGCTGCGCACCTTGCGCGCGGCGAGCAGCTTGCGGCATTGCTCCTCCGCCATGCGCCGGCTCGACTCGTTGGCCTGCGGCAGCGGCGAATCCAGCACCGCGGCATCCAGCGCCACCTCGTTGCGCGCCGCGCCGAACTGCGGCTCCACCCCGAACAGCCGGGTGAACTGCTCCGCATAATCCGGGCGCCGGCAGCGCAACGACACCCGGCGCGGCACGAGGCTGCTGGAAAACATCTCGCGCTGCAGGATCAGCGCCGCCGCCGCGTCGCGCTCCAGCAGGAATTGCCGCACGTCTTCGGGGATGGCGCTGTCGTCGAACAGCAGCAGCATCTCGTCCTCACCTTCCTCGGCGGTGATGTGGTTGTAGGCGTAGGTCAGGTTGAGATAGCGCAGGGCCACATCCATCGCGCTGCGCAGGTCGGGGCTGCTGATGATGGCGAAGCCGAGAATGCCGTAGGCGGTGAAGTGGTAGCGCGTACCCGCCTCCAGCCCCAGGCCCGGCACATGGGACAGCCCGCGCACGAGGTTGCGCACCAGGGCCAGTTCCTGGTGCGCGCTGACGATCGCGGTGGAGTCGGCCAACTGCGCCGGCGTCAGACCGGTTCCTTCGAGGCAGGCGGCCAGGGACAACCCGTGCTCGACACCCAACTGCGCCTGCAGCTGCATGCTGGCAATGCCGCGCCGGAAGTCCCAGTTATGCACCCTGCCTCCTCAAAATGACCGACGTTTTTGCCCCTCTGTCCTCAATTATCAATATTTTGTCCCGAAACGCCATAACCCGGCCGTTTCCCGCGCCCTAAGCTGGCCTACAAGTTCGCGATGGAGCGGGCTGGAGGAGATATAGATGAACGTGAGCGCAAAGCAGGCAAATGGTGCGGGCCCTTCCGTGGTGATCATCGGCAGCGGCTTCGGCGGCCTCAGCATGGGCCACTCGCTGAAACAGGCCGGCATCGAGTCGTTCACCATCCTGGAAAAGGCCCAGGACGTCGGCGGCGTGTGGCGCGAGAACACCTATCCCGGCGCCGCCTGCGACGTGCCCTCGCACCTCTACTCCTTCTCCTTCGAACCGCACTACCCCTGGTCCTGCCGCTACGGCAAGCAGGCCGAGATCCTCGACTACCTGCGCCACGTCGCGCGCAAGCATGACCTGCTGTCCCATGTGCGCTTCGGCTGCGAGGTGCTGGGCGCCGACTACGACGAGGCGCGCGGCCTGTGGCGCATCCGCCTCAAGGGCGGCGAAGTGCTGGAAGCGAACATGCTGGTCTCGGCCGTGGGCCAGTTGCACCAGCCGCAGATTCCGCAGCTCAAGGGCCTGGAGGGCTTCAAGGGCCGCACCTTCCACTCCGCCCGCTGGGACCACGGCTACGACTTCAAGGGCAAGACCGTGGCGGTGATCGGCACCGGTCCGAGCGCCGTGCAGCTGGTGCCGGAGATCGCCAAGGAAGTGAAGCGGCTGCACCTGTACCAGCGCTCACCCGGCTGGTGCGTGCCCAAGCTGGACCGGCCCTACCGCCGCTGGGAGCGCAGGCTGATCGAGGCCTTCCCGCTGCTGCACGACTTCGATCGCATGCGCATCTTCTGGACCTTCGAGCTGCTCAACTCGGCCCTGCTGCGCAAGCCGATCCTCGGCACCATCGCCAAGACCTTCCTGCGCACCAGCGCCGAGGTGCTGAAGCATCTCCAGGTACGCAACCGCGCCCTGCGCGCCAAGCTTACGCCGGACTACCCGATGGGCTGCAAGCGTACCCTGCTCTCCAACGAGTGGATGCGCACCCTGGCACAGCCGCATGTCGAAGTGATCAGCGAAGGCATCCGCGAAGTCACCGCCGGCGGCATCCGCGCCGAGGACGGCACCCTGCGCGAAGTCGATGCCATCGTCTACGGCACCGGCTTCGCCTCCACCGAATTCCTGGCGCCGATGGAAATCCACGGCCTCGGCGGCCGCAGCCTGCGCGAACGCTGGAAGAACGGCGCCGAAGCCTACCTCGGCATGAGCGTCAGCGGCTTCCCCAACCTGTTCGTGGTCTACGGCCCCAACACCAACCTCGGCGCCGGCTCCATCATCTACATGCTGGAACAGCAGACGCGCTACATCGCACAGGCCGCAACCGTGCTGCGCGACCGCGGGCTGGCCTCGCTCGAGGTGCGCGTCGACGTGCAGCACGAGTTCAACGCCATGCTGCAAAAGCGCAACAAGCAGACCGTGTTCGAAGCCGGCTGCCACAGCTGGTACCTCACCGCTGATGGCCGCAATACCAATACCTGGGTGGGCTACATGAGCGAATACGGCCGCCTCACCCGCACGCCCAACCTGGCCCACTATCATCTCGTCCCGGCCAAAGCCTCCGACGAAGCGCTGGCGCGCGCGGCCTGATAGGCTGCGCGCCGAGGAAACAATAAAGGGGCTGTGATGAAGACCGTCCTGCGCACCGTCATCCGGCTGCTGTTCAAGCCCATGCTTTCGCCGCGCGTGCCCATCTCCATCCAGCGCCAAGGCTCCAAGGCCGCCGGCCTGCTGTCGAAATATCCGCGCGGCACCGAAACCACCAGGCTGGAGATGAACGGCGTGCCGGCCCTGCGCCTGCACGCACCCGGTGCCCAGGCCGGCAAGGCGCTGCTGCTGCTGCATGGCGGTGCCTATGTCCTCGGCGGCCCCGCCAGCCACGGCGCCCTCGCCGCGCAACTGGGTCAGGCCGCCGGCGCCGAAGCCTATCTCGCCGACTACCGCCTCGCCCCGGAAAATCCCTATCCCGCCGCGCTGGACGATGCGCTCGCCGCCTACCGCTGGCTGCTGGAGCAAAACGAAGCGGGCCAGGTGGCCATCGCCGGCGACTCCGCCGGCGGCAACCTGACCCTGGCCGTCGCCATCGCCATCCGCGATGCCGGCCTGCCCCCGCCCGCCGCCCTGGTGCTGATCTCGCCCTGGGCGGACCTCACGCAAAGCGGAGAAACCATCCGCAGCCGCGCCCAGCGCGACCCGATGCTCAATCCCGCCTGGATCGGCGCCTGCGCGAAGCTGTATGCCGGCAACATCCCGACCAGCGATCCCCGCATCTCGCCCCTGTTCGACAATCTCAAAGGGCTGCCGCCGATGATGATCCACGTCGGCACCGAGGAGATCCTGCTCAGCGACTCGGAGCGGCTGGCACAGCGCGCCGAAGCTGCTGGTGTGGAGGTGAGCCTGCACCGGTTCGAGGGCATGTGGCATGACTTCCAGCTGCATGCCGGGCAACTGGCCGAGGCGGATGCCTCGATTGCCGAGTTGGGGCAATTCATGCGGAAGCATTGGCGGGTTTAAGACAGCCATTCGGCATCCGGTGCGGTAGCTGACCGTAAGCAGATACGACTCACCAAAACCCCTGTTTTTGCCCATGCGTGCCATGTGTGCCAAGGGTTTTTGTTGGCACGCATGCGGCGAGCGATGTTCCTTTTCACGGGAAAAAGGCGGCGAAAGTCGGGGCTGTATACCGTTCGTTGAGGTCAGCAAAACTGGATCCCCGCCTGCGCGGGGATGACGAAGAGGGATAGGGCGCGCTCAAGAGCGACGTTTCGGCTTTTGACGTTGTTTTGCGCTTTTGACGTTCCCTCCCCGTGTGGCTGCGCCGAGCATCGCAGGACAAGGTGGAACAGCCGCGCGCAGACGCGGGCGAGGCAGGATGCCGAAGCGTTTTTGTACAGGCCAAGGATGGCCTGTACAAAAACCCCACCTTGGCCGAGAAGCGCAGGGGACCGAACAATCACCGACAGGTGATTGTTCGGCGCAGACATCGGGTCGCATTTCTTTTGGTTACTTTTCTTTGGGCGAAACCCAAAGAAAAGTAACCCGCCATCAGGGCGGAACCGGGGTTTCAGACAGCGCAGGCAATGACCCGCGTGCAAGCGCGTACGCGAAGGTTTCAGAGCGAGCGGTAAAAGCCAGCATGGCGGAATGCGCTTCGCTTATTCCGCCCTACTATTCGGCGCCCAAAGTGAGTTCATCCGGCACCCAAGTTCATCTATGCCTGGATTCCGGCTTTCGCCGGAATGACGATGGGAGATGGTTCCGTGCTGGCTCCTCGATACACCCGCTTCGCGGGCACTCGGAGCGAACGGAGTTTGGGGTGGCTTTGAAGTTTATGGCAACAGCCTCCGGGCGCCTCTTTTCCGGACGCGAGTGCGAAACGAAGTCATTCCCAGACCACCGTGCTGGAAGCGACGCCTTTACAATTCGCACATGATTCGAGACGGCAAGACATCGTGAGCGCCGAAGCTTCCGCCAGCTGGCTGCCTCCCGGGCAGGCGGCCACTGACAAGTTTCCGGTGGTGGGGGAGATGATTCCCGCTCCTGGGCTGAGCGCGGACAGCTGCACGGTCGAGATCGGCGGCCTAGTGGAGCGCTTGCGTACCTTCACCCTGGCCGAAGTGCTGGCACTGCCGCAGCGGACCCGCACCATCGACATCCATTGCGTGACCGGCTGGTCGCGCCGCGCGGTATCGATGCGCGGCATGCCATTGTCGGTACTGCTGGCGCAGATGGGGGTCGCGGACTCGGCCCGTTATGTCCGCTTCGTCGCGCACAGCGTGCGGGCGCACGATACCTCCCTGCCGCTGGACCTGGCCCTGGCGCAGACCTGGCTGGTCCACGAGATGGACGGCGTGCCGCTGTCGACCGAACACGGCGGCCCGCTGCGCACGGTCACGCCGGGCCGCTACTTCTACAAGAGCCTGAAGTGGCTGGCACGGATCGAGCTGCTGGCCGAGGACACCCCCGGTTACTGGGAACGCGAGAGTGCTTACCACAACGAGGCGGATCCGCTGCTGGAACAACGCTTCGATGAAACGCGCGTGGCGACGCCCGAAGAGACGCAGGACCTTCGCAACGCGAAGGACTTCGGTCCTTTTCGCGGCCGGGTGTTGTTGAAGGCGCGGCTTGGCGGCTGGCAGCCGGCTTCGCGCGATCTTTCCGGCTTGCAATTGAAGTACTGCTCATTCCGCAAGGCGATGCTGGCGGGCGCCAATTTCCGTGGCGCCAATCTTTCGCTGAGCAACTTCGAAGGGGCCGACCTGCGCGGCTGCGACTTCAGCGGAGCCGACCTGGAAGGCGTGAGTTTCGCGGGCGCCGATCTGCGCGATGCGGTGATGGCGGACGTGGCCCTGTCGGCAACACGCTTTTATCGCGACTTCGACAACGGGCGCCGCCTGGCGGCGCAGGTTGACGGCCTGCGCCTGTCCGGCCAGCGCGGCTTGCTGGAAAACCAGGCCTTGTTTCTGCGCAATGCCGGTGTACTCAAGGAATAGCAGACCAAGTGAGTCCCTCCCGATTCTCGTTGACGCGTTATGCCTGGCTGTCGGTGATCGCCGCGCTCGCCGTGCTGGCGCTCAAGCTGGGCGCCTGGAAGCTGACCGGCTCGGTGGCCCTGCTGTCGGACGCGCTCGAGACCTGCACCAATCTCGGCGGCGCGGTGATGGCATTGCTGATGCTGCGGCTGGCGGCGCAGCCGCCGGACGACGAGCATGCCTATGGCCACAGCAAGGCGGAATATTTCTCCAGCGGCTTCGAGGGCATGCTGATCTTCCTGGCCGCGGCGGTGATCGTGGTGCAGGCGCTGCCGGGCCTGTGGAAGCCGCACGAATTGCAACAGGCGGATATCGGCCTGGCGGTGGCCGCGGTGGCGACGGTGATCAACTTCGCCGTGGCGCGCCTGCTGGCGCTTGCCGGCGCCAGGCATCACTCGATCTCCCTCCAGGCGGATTCGCGCCACCTGATGGCGGATGTGTGGACCACGCTGGGCGTGATCGTCGGCGTGGCCCTGGCGACCCTGACCGGCTGGCTCTGGCTGGACCCGCTGGTGGCCTTGTTGGTGGCGGCCAACGTGCTGTGGGAAGGCTACACGCTGGTGCGGGAATCGGCGATGGGGCTGATGGACGCGGCCTGGCCGGAGGACGAGCAGAACGTGCTGCATGCGGTGCTGGGCGAATTCCGCACCGAGGGGGTCGACTTCCACGCCGTGCGCACACGCCGTTCCGCGGCACGCCGTTTCGTCAATTTCCATGTGCTGGTGCCTGGCAGCTGGACGGTGAAACAGGGCCACGACCTGGTGGAGCGGGTGGAGCAGCGGCTGGCGGAGAAGCTGCCCTATGTCACCGCGTTCACGCACCTGGAACCTTCGGACGATCCTTGCTCTTACGGCGATGAAGGCCTGGATCGGATGTAGTGGACATGGACATCCTGTCCAACAACCGGTCATCCCTGACCGGACTGTTCAAACAAGCAACCCTGCTTCCCGTCTAGCTCAGAAAACGAGCCAGGGCCTGGCGCATGGTCGGCAGCTTGCGCTTCGCTTCGGCCTCGGCAATCGCCGCCTCGGCCACCATGCCGACCCATAGCTGGGCGGCCTGCTGCGGCGCCGGCCAGTCGGCCGCCTTGAACTCATCGGCGGCGAGCCGGGCGAAGCGCGCGTTCTGCGCCGACACCGCCTGCTGGATCGCCGGCTCCGCGCGCGCGCCGAGCAGCATGGCCTTGATGCCGCGTTGCTCACCGCAGCCGTCGAGGTAGGCCAGGCTGCCGCGCAGCAGACGCGGCATGCCCAGAGCCAGGCCGACGACGGCGCGATCGATGCGTTCGGCCAACTGATCGTGGAAGCGGCGATGCAGTGCGACCAGGAAGTCCTCGCGCGTGGCGAAGTGGACGTAGAAGGTGCCCTTGGCCACGCCTGCGGCGTTGACCACCTCGTCCACCCGCAGGGTGGAGAAGGCGCCGGCATGTGCGAGCTGCAGGCCGGCATCGAGCAGGCGTTCGCGGGTGGCGCTGCCGTCACGCGACATGGTGGGCCGTCCAGAAGCCGCCGACGGTTTCGAGAAACTGCTCCGGCAATTCGGCGAACGGCGCGTGGCCGCAGTCGAGTATCACCTGCCGCGCGCCGGGAATGGCACCGGTGGCATTGCGGCCGTCGGTCTTCGGCGGCAGCACCGGATCGTGTTTGCCGCTCACCACCAGGGCCGGGATGCGCAGGGCGCGGGCGCTGGTACGCAAGTCATGCTGCGGCTCGAGGAAGCTGCGCCAGACCGCGGCATTGACCTGCAAGGCATCGCCGGCGGCCTGCTCATGGCCGGCACGACTGATCATCGCCTGCGTCCAGGAATTGCGCCTGCGCAGGTAGTAACGCGTGAAGCCGCTGCCGAGGAGGCGCTTGAACCAGACCTGGCCTTGCAGAGTGCAGAAGGCGCGGGTGAAGGCATTGTGCGTGGTGAAGCCGCCGGGCGAGACCAGCACCAGGCTGCGCACGCGTTGCGGCCGGCGCAGGGCATAGCGGACGGCGACGTTGGCGCCGACCGAGTTGCCGAGAAGGTGGGCCTCGTGGATATCCAGGTCCTCCATGAAGGCGTCGAAGCATTCCAGGAAGTGACTCGCGCCAGCCTGCGCGGGCGGCCGCGGCGCAGGACTGCTGCCGTAACCGGGCCAGTCCAGCCGGATCAGGCGGAAGCGTTGTGCCAGCTGCGGTGCGATGGCATCGAAATCGCGGCTTTCGCCGGGATTGGCGGAGAGGAGCACCAGCACCGGGCCTTCCCCTTCGCTGCGATAGGAGAGGCCAAGCGGTTCGAAGAAATGTTGGCTCATGGCGTGAATTATAAATGACCGACCAGTCAGTCATAAATTAATCCGGGGACAGGCGAAGCGCAAGTACCGGCGGGGCCGATCGCCTGTACTGGTTCTTGCCGGCGTCCCGCACCGCGCGGGAATCTCCGCTCTGCGGCACCCGCGTATGGAGACAACCAGGATGGGTGGTAGCGACGTGCGGCCTTCGTCGGCACAATGGGGGCGCAGACACAGGAGGTGAATGCGATGAAGCAGCTCAGCGGCATGGACTCGATGTTTCTCAATCTCGAGACCGCCGATGCGCCGATGCATATCGGCGGGGTCACCTTGCTCGACCTGGCGCGGGCGCCGCAGGGCTTCGGCTTCGAAACGGTGCGCCAGCGCATCGCCGAGCGCCTGCACCTGCTGCCGAGTTTCCGCCGCCGCCTGGTGAGCATGCCGCTCAACCTGGTGCCGCCATTCTGGATCGAGGACCCCGACTTCCGCTTCGACCTGCATGTGCGGAAAGTGCAGCTCAAGGCGCCCGGGCGCGATGCGCAACTGGCCGAGCTGGTGGCCGAACTGGCGGGCACCGCGCTGCCGCGCGACCGGCCGCTGTGGGCCTTCTATTACGTGGAAGGCCTGTCGCGCAAACGCGCCGCCTGCATCTCCATCATCCACCACGCCTGCATCGACGGCGTCTCCGGCGCCGAGCTGCTGAGCAAGCTGCTCGATCTCGAGGCCATCGCCGCACCGCTGCCGCCGCCGGTGGCGCAGTGGGACCCGGACGAGCTGCCGCAGGTCATCGACCGGCTCCTGTTCACCGCCAAGCAGGCCTGGAGCCGTCACCGCCAGTTCGTCGGGCTGGTGCGCAGCAGCGCACCGGTGGCCTGGCAACTGGGCAAGGCCCTGATAGGGCGTGGTGAACCCGCCCCCGATGCCCCGACACCCCCGGCTGAAGGGGCGGACCCGGCCCTGCTGCCGGAGTCGTTCAAGCCGGCGCCGCGCACGCGCTTCAACGTCTCCATCGACGCCCGGCGCAGCTACGCCTTCCGCTCCCTTTCGCTGCCGCGCATCAAGGCCCTGAAGCGCGCGTTGAGCATCACCGTCAACGATGCGGTGCTGGCGATCTGCGCCGGGGCCCTGCGTCAGTACCTGCTGGAAAAGGACGAACTGCCCGAGCGTCCGCTGGTGGCGGCGGTGCCGATCTCGGTGCGCAGCCGCGAACACCGTCAGGCGGGCGGCAACCGCATCGCCATGCTGACGGTGGAGCTGCCGACGCAGTATGCCGATCCCCTGCAACGGGTCGCCGCGGTCAGCCGCAGCACCGGCAAGCTGAAGCGCGTGCACCGCGCCGTGCCGGCGAAGATGCTGATGGACTGGATGGAACTACCGACGCCGGCGCTGATGGCACGGGCCGCGCGGCTGTACGAGAATTTCGTCAACAGCGACCGCCTCAAACCACCGGTCAACGTGCTCATCTCCAACGTGCCCGGGCCGCCGGTGACGCTGTACCTGGCGGGTGCGCCCCTGCTGGCCAATTATCCGATCAGCATTCCGTACCACGGGCTGGCCCTGAACATCACCGTGCTGAGCTACCGCGACCAGCTGGACGTGGGCCTCACCGCCTATCTCGACGCTGTGCCGGATATCGAGCACCTGCTGGACCTGATGGCCCAGGCCCTGGTCGAACTGGAAAGCGCGGCAGGGATCGCGACAGCCCCGAAACCGGCCCGCGCCGGCCCGGTTGCGAAGCGTAAATCGCCGGGGCGCGTGAAATCCGCGCGAAAACAGGCACAATAGGTGTCGTGTCGCGGATGACGGCACGGATTCGACCATAAAAACCTTAGCCAGAAACACTGAATCGCGCCCGGAAGCGAGCAATGGAAGGCACCGACGCACTGATCAACGCGCTGTACTGCACCGCCACCGAGGGTGACTGGCAGTCGTTCCGCGGTCGCGCCCTGGGCCTGCTCTGCGAACAGTTCGGGGCCAGCGCCGCCGCGTGGTGGTCGCGCGGCGCGCGCAACGATGGCGAGCTGACCCAGCACCCGCAGCCCTTTCTCACCACGGCCGTACTGGCCAAGCTGGCACTGCCCCCTGGCGGCGAAGCCGTGGTGCTGGAAGCCTCGCCGACGGCGCAAGCCTTCGTTTACAGCCCCACGGGCAGCGAGTTGGTGCATACCGTGGTGCTGCAATATCCAGCGCGCGCCAAGCGCGCCAGCGAAGAAGCCCTGCAACGGGCCGGCATGCACCTGTGCGCCGCCGGCGCCCTGTCGATGCTGCAGTTCGTGCGGCGCGACGACTGGCTTCACTCCATGGGGCGCGCCAACCGCGGCTCCGCCGCTCTGGTCGACGGGGGAGGCGCAGTCTATGCGGTCAGCGGACGTTTCCGCAGCCTCCTGGAGGAGGCCGGCCATGCCGGCGATGTCGCGCGGCTGCCGTTCACCCTGCCGGAGAGCGCGCTGGGCGAAGAGGGCGGCGAGTTGATGGAAGGCGGCCTGCACCTGCGCGTGGCGCGCTGCGGCAGCCTCTATCTGTTGCATGCGCGCAAGCCGCTGCCGCTGGATGCGCTGTCGCCGCGCGAGCAGGAAATCGCGCGGGCGTTGAGCAATGGCAAGACCTTGAAGTCGATCGCAAGACAGTATGGGATCGCGGTGTCGACAGTGGCGAATCACACCACGCGGATTTATCGGAAGCTGGCGATTTATCGGCGGGAAGATCTCATTGAGTTGCTGCATATGAAGCCGAGTACGGTGCGCTGAGGCCGCCGTTTTCTGGCGCTTCCTGTCTTTCCCCTTGCTCTGCTTGCTCTCTGAAGAGTCGCGGCGTACGCGCTTGCGCGCGGGCTGGATCCTCCTCAGCGACTGTACGAAGTTTTTCGCCTCCGGCGAGTCACTTTTCTTGGCGCAAGAAAAGTAACCAAAAGAACATGCCCCCGAAGTTTGCGCCGCCTACGGCGGTGCCCTGCGCTTCTCGCTCGTGGCGGGGTCTGAAGACAGGCCATCCCTGGCCTGTCTTCAGACGCTTCGGCATCCTGCCTCGCCCGGCGCGAACACACGCGCCGGCTCATGCCGCCCCGAGCTGCGATGCTCGGCGCAAACTACGGGGGCGGAAAGTCAAAAACGCAAAGCAACATCAAAAGCGCCACTACTCCACCCTTGTCATTCCCGCGAAGCGAATCCAGGAGGTCAAGCGATGCACCCCGCTACCTACCCCTCTCCCTAGCCCTCTCCCGCAAGGGGAGAGGGGACTAAAGGCAGGGGGAGCGCGACGCTTTTGCCGTTGCTTTGGCTTTTGACGTCCCTCCCCGTGTGGCTGCGCCGAGCATCGCAGGCCAAGGTGGAATAGCCGCGCGCAGACGCGGGCGAGGCAGGATGCCGAAGCCGTTTTAGACAGGCCAGGGATGGCCTGTCTAAAACGCCCACCTTGGCCGAGAAGCGCAGGGGACCGAATAAATACCGACAGGTGTTTATTCGGCGCAGACATCGGGTCGCATTTCTTTTGGTTACTTTTCTTTGGGCGAAACCCAAAGAAAAGTAACCCGCCTTCAGGGCGGAACCAGGGTTTCAGGCAGCGCAGGCAAGGAGCCGCGCGCAAGCGCGTACGCCGAGGTTTCAAAGTCAGACCAGAGAAAGAAGCGTGCGCCAAACAGCGCATCGAGCAAGCAGACAGCCAGCGAATCAAACCTGCAAAGTAGCCAACACCGCCGCCATCTCCGCCTCGATCTTTTCCAGATTCGGAATCAAGGCCTCCTGGCTCGCCACCCGCACACGAGACAGGATCAACTCGCTGTCCTGCGGCCGCGCCTCGGCCGGCCGCAGCGCGGAACGGTTCAGGGTGACCAGGTGCGGATACCCTTCCGCCAGGATGCCGTAACGGCCCGCCGACAAGCGCGTCGTCACCGAATTGATCACCGCGATGCGCGTGCGCCGGCTCGGCGGCTCCGCCGCGCCGTTGTTGAGCAGCTCGAAACGCGCGATCGGCAGTTCGCGTCCCTGCCACGGCAGCAGCCCGGCGAACCAGGGCGGCGCGCCGGACACCGGCCGCAGGCCTTCCAGCGACACCACCTCCGCCACCGCCAGGTTCGGCAGCAGCAAGGTATCGCTCTGCAATGCGACGAGAACGGCGTAAAGCTGTTGCGGTGCTCCGCTCATGTCAATGCTGCCTGCGCACGTCTTTCACTTCCGCCAGCAGCTGATCTTCCTGGTAAGGCTTGATCAGGTAGCGGTCCACACCCAGCACGCGCGCGCGCTCGCGATGCTTCTCGCCGGAGCGCGAAGTGATCATGATGATCGGCACGCCGGTCAGGCGCGGGTTGTTGCGGATGAAGGCCGCGACCTCGAAACCGTCGGCGCGCGGCATCTCGATATCGAGCAGCACCGTCGACGGCGTTTCCGTCTGCAGCATGGCGATGGCATCCAGGCCGTCCTTCGCCGTCACCACGCGGTAGCCGTTGCGCGTCAACAGGCGCTCCGCCACGCGGCGCATGGTGACCGAATCGTCCACCACCATGATGGTCTCGCGCTCTTCCACCGCGGCGGCTTCGACGCGCCCGGCGGCTTCCGCCAGCAGCGCGCGGCGCGAGCGCTCGGCCACCAGCGCCGCCACGTCGAGGATCAGCACCACCCGGCCATCGGCCAGGATGGTGGCGCCGGCCACGCCGGGCACGCTGCTGACCTGCGGACCGACCGCCTTGGACACGATTTCGCGGTTGCCGTGGAGCACGTCCACGATCAGCGCGACGCGGCGCTCGGCCGCACCCAGGCCCTCACCGAGGCGTACCAGGATGGCGGTATAGGTACGCGCATCCGGATCCGGCGCATGCGTCACGCCGACATAGTCGCCCAGGTGACGCACGCGGTAACCGCGGCCGCCGTAGGCGAACAGCGGACCGTCGTCGCGCACATAATCGCTCAGCTCCGCGCGCGGCACACGCGCGATGCCCTCGATGCTCGGCAGCGGAATGGCATAGCTGTCCGGCCCGACGCCGACCAACAGCGCCTGCGATACCGCCAGCGTCAGCGGCAGGCGCAGCAGGAAGCGCGTGCCCTTGCCCACTTCGGAGCGCAGCTCCAGCGTGCCGGCGAGCTGCTTCACTTCGCTGGCCACCACGTCCATGCCGATGCCGCGGCCGGCATCCTGGGTCAGCTTCTTGGCGGTGGAGAATCCGGGTTCGAAAATGAAGCGGGCCAGGTCGTCGTCGGACAGCTGCGCCTCCGGCACCATCAGGCCGCGCTCGATCGCCTTGTGGCGGATCGCCATGAAATCCAGGCCGCGGCCGTCGTCGGACAGCTCGACCAGCAGCTGCGAGCCTTCGCGCGACAAGCGCAGGTTGATGGCGCCGACCACCGGCTTGCCGGCCAGCGCGCGCTCCGCCGGATCCTCGATGCCGTGCACCACGGCATTGCGCAGCAGGTGCTCCAGCGGCGCGGTGATGCGCTCCAGCACGTGGCGGTCCAGCTCCGCCTCCACGCCCTGGAACTGCGCTTCCGCCTGACGGCCGTTCTCCAGCGAGGTCTGCCGCACCACGCGCAGCAGGCGCTGCACCTGGCGCGAGAAGGGCACCATCAGCGTGCCCATCAGGCCCTGCTGCACCTCGGTGGTGATGCGGCTCTGCTGCAGCAGCAGCGTATCCGACTCGCTCACCGCCTCGTCCATCGTCGCCTGCAGCGAGGACAGATCGCTGATCGACTCGGCCAGGGTGCGCGACAATTCCTGCATGCGCGAGTAGCGGTCCATTTCCAGCGGATCGAAATCCTGGCTGTACTGGTCCGGGTGCGCGCCGAAGCCGCGGCCGCGCGCGGCGATCTGCGCTTCGGTCTCGATATCGAGCATGCGCAGCTGCTCGCGCACGCGCGCGATGGTGTGCGCCATTTCCGCCAGCTGCGTGCGCATGCTGGTGTTGCGCTCTTCCAGGCGCGAGCGGTAGATCGAAATCTCGCCCGCCTCGTTGAGCATGGTGTCCAGCGCATCCACCGCGACGCGCGCCGTTTCCGTGCGCGCCAGGGCGAAGCCGCTGAGGTCTTCCTCCGGCCGCCAGAACAGCTCCGGCGCCCATTGGCCGGCGGCGGGCACCACCGCCACCGCGGGTGCGGCAACCAGCGCTTCCTGCGCCACCACCTCGGCCGCCAGCGGGCTGACCAGCAGCTCGGCCTGGCCGCGGCGGATCTGGTCATGCATGGTCTGCAGCCGGTCCAGCTCGCCGCGCATCTGCACGAAGGCGGCGGTATCCGGGAACTCGCCGGCAGCGACCAGTGCATTGACGCGGCTTTCCAGCTCGTGGACCGCATCGCCCATGGCGTCGAGACCGGCCATGCGCGCGCCACCCTTGAGCGTATGCAGGGCGCGCTGCACATCGCGCACCGGTTCGGTGTCGTCGCCGTTCTGCCAGCCCTCGAAGCCGGTATCGAGCTGCTCCAGCAGTTCCGAGGCCTCGGCCGAGAAGATATCGGTGATCTCGTCGTCGAGCGTGCGCTGCTGCTCGTCCGCGAGAGCATTGCCGCCGGTCACTGCCGGCGGCTGCGCGATCGTCTGCTGCCAGGCCGGCGCCTCCAGCACCACCGGCGCCGGCTCGGGCAAGACCTCCGGCTGTTGCAGCAACAGCGGCGGCTCGGGCAACGGTTCGGACTGGAATTCCGGCACAGGCGTTTCAGGCGCGGCCGGCACTTCCAGTTCGCTCACCTCGATCAGCGGCAGCGGCTCTTCCTCGGCCGCCACCACCGGCGGCTCCGGCGGCGCGGGCGCGGGCGCGAAGACGATGGGTTCCTCCGCCACCGGGAAGGATTCCGTCTCCACCGGCGCCTGCGGTTCGAGCGACAGGGCTGCCGGCGGCGCGGCCGAAAAGATGTCTTCGGCCGGCGGAAAGCTCAGCGACAAAGGCGTATCCGCGAACGCGGCTGCTGCTTCCGCCGGGGCTGGGGGCGTTTCCACCAGGGCCGGCGGAGTTTCAACCGGGGGCGGAAGCGCTGCCTCCATCGGAGGCGCGGGCAGCGGGAGTGGCGCCGCGGCCAGCGGCGTGTTGAGCAGCATCGCGTCGATCGCCGCCAGCGCCGGCCCCGCATCGAGCGGCCGGCCGCGTTGCAGATCGCTCACCAGCTGATGCAACTCGTCGAAGCCCACGCCGAGCGGCGTCTGCAGCGCCGCCGAAGACAGCTGCGCGTCTTCGCCGAACAGGTTTTCCAGGTGGTGCGCCACCGTGCCGATGGCGTCCGCCCCGGCGGTGCGCGCGCTGCCCTTGAGCGTATGCAGGGCGCGCTTCAGTTCGTTGGCGGCGTCGGTGTAGCCCGGATCGCGCCGCCATACCTGGAGGTAGTGCTCCATCGACTCGAGCAGTTCCTCCGCTTCCGCGCCGAAAATTTCCAGCAACTCCGCATCGATGGTACCGGCCGCGACGATCTCCGGTTCCAGCGGACGCTCCACCGGATGTGCGATCTCCAGCGGCGGCGGCACATACACCGGGGCAACGGCGGGCCGGGGCAACGCCTGCACCCGCGCCACCCACTCCGCGCCGTCGCCGAGCTTGTCGCCGTCACGATACGCGTCGAGCTGCTGGTACAACCCTTCGATGACTTCCAGCAGGGTGGCGAAGAAGCCGATGCCCGGCGCCTGGCCACCACGCCAATCCGCCAGCCGCTCGCTTGCCGCCTGGCCGATACGGGTGATCGGCTCGCAACCGACGCGCGCCGCAAGGTCGGCCAGGTCGGCGAAGCCGGTGCCCAGATTGGCCGCCGCCAAGCCGTCGTGATTGGCTGCGGCCGGCTGTTCGGCCCAGGCCCGTGCCTGTTGCTCCAGCGCCTGCGTCGCGGTCAGCGCCTGCAGGCAGAACGCTTCGTCGAAGGCCGGGCGCGACGGCGGCGGCGGTGCCTCGGCCTGCGGCGCCGACGGTGGGGCCAACAGCGCGGCAATGCGCGCCTGCCAGGCGGGGACGTCGTCGACACCGGCATCCACCACATCCACCGACTCGATCCAGGCGCGCAGGGTCACCAGCGCGTCGGCGATCAGCGGCAGGCCCAGCGCCGGCAGCGTGCGCCCTTCCAGGCGCAGGGTATTGAACAGTGATTCGAAGGCGGCGGCGAGCTGGCTCACCCCTTCGGCATGGATCACTGCCGCGCTGCCGCGCAGCGTATGGAAGGCGCGGACCACTTCGGCATCCGGCTCGAAACCGCTTTCGCGCGGATCCTGCGCCTCCAGCCAGCGCCGCACCAGACCCAGGCGCTCGCGCGCGTCCTCGCGGAACACCGCCAGCATGTCCGGCTCGGTGCTGGCCTTGGTCGAAGCCAGCTTGGTGGCGCTGTCGATCAGCGCGGCCACCGCCGGATCTTCCACTCCGGTGCCGACGCCATTGCGGAAATTCTCGACCAGGCCCGGCAGCAGGGCGACCGCCTGCTCGATGGTCTGCAGCACCGGGGCGCGCACCGACAGCGCGCCCTCAAGGCAGCGGTTGAGCATGTTCTCCACCGCCCAGCCGAACTCGCCGATGCGCAGCGCGCCGACCATGCGGCCGCTGCCCTTGAGCGTGTGGAAGGCACGGCGCACCTCGCCGATCACCGCGCGGTTGCCCGGCTCGCGCCGGAACGCCGGCAGATGACGCTCCAGCTCGGCCAGCACTTCGCCGGCCTCCTCGATGAAGATCTCGCGGATTTCCGGATCGATGCCGTCACCCACCGGAGCCGAAGCGGGCGCGGGCTCCTGCACCACGGGCGCGGCTGCAACGGGCTGCACAGCCTCCGCCGGCTCCGCCACGGCCACATCGGCGGCCGGCACGGGGGCTTCCGCCGCGCGGAAATCGAGCCGCGAAATATAGCTTTCCAGGTCGTCGAGGATGCGTCCCGGCTCCGGCAGGCCCTCGCGCAAAGCCTCCAGATAGACCTCGACGCAGGAGATCGCATCGGCGAAGCGTTCGAACTCGGCGCGTCCGTCCTGCGTGCCGAGCAGCGTGCCCAGCCGCACATAATTCTCCAGCTTGCGCACCTGGGTACTGGCGCGCACGTGGTCGAGAATCATCAGGCCGGCGGCCACTTCGTTGAGCATGCGCGGCGCATCGCCGAACGCGGATGCGTCGCCGTTCTTGAGATAGACGTCGAAGCCGGCCTTGAGGTGCGCCAGGTCGACCAGCGATTCACGCAACAGCGCCTTGGTGCTTTCGCGCAGATCCTGCGCATGCGGCACCTCGGCCTCGATCTCGGCATAGGGCCGCGCCGGCTCCGTGCCGTGGCGGCCGAGGGCGCGGAACAGCGCCTCTTCCAGGCTGTGCTCGACGCGCAGGATGGCGGTGGCCACATCCATCCACGCCAGCACCCCTTCCGGCGGCGGATTTTCCAGCAGGCGCGCCTGGTTGAGCAGCGCCTGCTGCGGCGCCGGCAAGCCCAGCGCGCCGAGCGTATTGGCCAGTCGCTGCAGGCGCTCGCGCGTCACCGCCAGGTCGCCGGTGCTGCGGCCGCCGGTGCGCACCGCCAGGTCGATGCCGTCCTTGACCTGGGCGAAGTCGCGGCCGATCTCGGCGTGGACACGGCCGAGGATCGAGGTATTGGGGCCGCGCAGGCGCCGGCGCAGCTCGTCCATCTGTTCCAGTGCCGGCAACAGTTCGTCGATGCGGCGGCCGGTGATGAGCGCGTGCGAACGGTCGGTCTGGCGGCTGGCGCGGGCGATGTGGAACAGCAGCTGCTGCGGCGTATCGCCGACATCGGCGCCGGCCACCGCCTCGCCCTGGTCGACCAGTTTCTTCAGGTGCTGCCCGGCGCGGCCGAAGAGGCGCTTCAGGTCCAGCGAATCGAACTGCAGATCGCCGCGCAGGCATTCCGACAGCACCGCGTAGCCGGACCACATCTCGCGCAGATCGGGAGCCGCCGCGTTGACCGCCACCGCATCGGCGATCTTGCCCATGCGGGCCATCGCCGCATCCGTATTCTGGCCGCGGAACCACTGCACGAAGGCGGTCTGGAACGTACCCAGTTCGCGCCGCGCGACGCTCTGCACCGCTTCGCCGCCCGGAGGGCGAAGCTCTTCCGGAAGCTCCGGCAAGGATTCCTGCTGCGCGCGCAACTGCGCCGCGAACAGCTCCGCCTCGGTCAGCAGCGGCTTGCCGCGCGCCAGGCGCAGCTCGTTGATGCCGGGTTGCAGCACCACGGCACGGTCGCTCTCGCCGTGCGCCAGCAGGTCGACGTAATCGGACAGGTGCAGGGTGGCGCCGGTCAACGCCGCGAACGGTTCGAGGTTCTGGTCCGGCGCGTTCTGCCGCATCTCCTGCAGCAGTTGCAGCATCTCTTCGGCCAGCGCGGCGGCGCCGAAGCACTGGATCATGCCGACAGTGCCGCGCACCAGGTGCAGCTCCTCGGCGGCGACGTCGAGGTGGTGCTTCTCCTCGGGCGACTCCAGGTACTGCTCGAGCGCGCCGCGGGCGCGGCTCAGGCTTTGTTCGATCTCGCCGCGGACCCAGTGCAGGCCGTTGGCGATTTGCGGGCGTTGTCCGACCATCAATATGGTCCCGGCAGCCTACGGCTGCCGACGACAGCCTCTCTCCTCCCGGGAGAGAGGGGGACCACCCGCGGATGCGGGTGGTGGAGTGAGGGGCACAGGTGGTGCATGTGATTCACACTCCCGCCACGGTGAACGCCTGGCTGCGCGTCAGCTTGTGCAGCGACAGCACCAGCCAGTTGCGTCCCTCGCGGTTGAAGCCGCCGAGCAGGTACTGCTCGAGCTCGCCGGTTTCGCGCGCCAGCTCATGGCGCTGGTCGGAGGGCGCGAACTGGCGGTAGCCCGCCACCTCGTCCACCAGCACGCCCGCCGGCACGCGATCGGAATTGAATACCAGCACGCGCTGGTCGCGGTGGTCCGGGTTGCGCGGGTACCCCAGCATCTGCCCCAGGTCGGTCACCGGCAACAGGCTGCCGCGCGCATTGGCGACGCCCAGCATCCACGGCTTGGAGCCCGGTACCCGGGTCACCTTCGGCACGGTGATGACCTCGCGCACGTCCTCCCGGGGCGCCACCAGCCAGTAGTCGCGCAGGCGGAAGCCCAGCCCGGTCCAGGACTGGGTCTGGCCGGCGGCGATGTCCAGCCGCGCTGCGCGCAGCCGGTTTTCCAGCGCGAACAGCAATTCGAAAGGCTGCCCGACCAGACCGTAAAGGTCGGCCCCGTGGGCGGTGGGATTCACGGCGCTCATAAGGGACTATGGCCTCAGCCGGCCTTCTTCCCCAGGTGTGCCCGCACCGCCCCGATCAGCTCGTCCTTGGTGAACGGCTTGGTCAGGTACTCGTCGGAGCCGACGATGCGGCCACGGGCGCGGTCGAACAGGCCGTCCTTGGAGGACAGCATGATCACCGGCGTCTTGGCGTAACGCGCGTTGTTCTTGATCAGGGCGCAGGCCTGGTACCCGTCCAGGCGCGGCATCATGATGTCGATGAAAATCAGGTCTGGCTCGTGGTCGGCGACCTTGGCCAGGGCCTCGAAGCCATCCGCGGCGGTAATAACGGCGTAGCCTTCCTTGACCAGCAGCGTCTCCGCGGTCTTGCGGATGGTCTGGCTGTCATCAATGACCATGATCTTGGCCAAAGCGATGGCGTTATCGGTTCCTGCACCGGCTGCTGCTGTGGACATGACCCCCCTCGTGCATGCTCATCCCCGACCGCCCCCAACGACCCCGTCGTGTCGCGGCTCAAGTTTGCGCAAAAATATGTTTTGCCTGCAATTTGTAGCACAACGGCGCTGCCCTGCCTATTTGCCGGCCGATCGCCGCGTTCACCCCGCTGACCGGCAATGAGTTACCCTATTGGTCTCGCATTAATCGGGCGCTCTCATGCACGACGCCGTCCCCAATCTCACTACCGCACAAACCGCGCCACTGCTGCGCTTCGAGTCCCTGCTGCTGGCACGCGCGCCGGACATCGAAGCCTGGTTCAGGAAGCAATGGCTGAAGACCGCCCCGCCATTCTACGGCTCGGTGGACCTGCGCAACGCCGGCTTCAAGCTGGCGCCGGTGGATACCAACCTGTTCCCCGCCGGTTTCAACAACCTCAACCCGGCGTTCGAAGCGTTGTGCGTGCAGGCCATCCAGGCCGCGCTCGACCGCATCATGCCCAGCGCCTGCGGCATCCTGCTGGTGCCGGAAAACCACACGCGCAACCAGTTCTACCTGGAGAACGTGGCGGTACAGCAGGACCTGCTGCAGAAAGCCGGCTACAAGGTACGCATCGGCTCGCTGCGCCCGGAGCTGCACGCGCCGGAACTGCTCAAGCTGCCCTCCGGCCGCGAACTGCTGCAGGAGCCGATCGTGCGCAGCGGCGACAAGGTCGGCGTCGACGGCTTCGAGCCCTGCCTGGTGCTGCTCAACAACGACCTCAGCGCCGGCCGCCCGGCGATCCTCGAACACCTGACCCAGCCGGTGGTGCCGCCGCTCGGCGTGGGCTGGAGCACCCGTCTCAAGACCCATCACTTCGGTATCTACCGCGAGGTGGCGCGCGAGTTCGGCGCCCTGCTCGAGATCGACCCCTGGCTGGTGGAGCCGTTGTTCCGCAACTGCGGCCAGATCAACTTCAAGACCCGCGAGGGCGAGGACTGCCTGGCCGGCAACGTCGAACTGCTGCTGGAAGAGATCAGCGCCAAGTACGAGGAGTACGGCGTCAAGGAACAGCCCTTCGTCATCGTCAAGGCCGACGCCGGCACCTACGGCATGGGCGTGATGACGGTGCGCAGCCCGGATGAAATCCGCAACCTCAACCGCGACGCGCGCAAGAAGATGGCCGCGACCAAGGAAGGCAAGGAAGTCACCGGCGCCATCATCCAGGAAGGCGTCTACACCTTCGAGCGCTGGGGCGACGAGCAGGCCACCGCCGAGCCGGTGGTGTACATGATCGACCACTACGTCGTCGGCGGCTTCTATCGCGTCCACGGCGGCCGCTCGAACCAGGAAAACCTCAACGCCCCCGGCTCCAGCTTCCAGCCGCTGGCCTTCGCCGAGCCCTGCAGCCACCCGGACTGCACCAAGGCGCCGGACGCCCGCCCCAACCGCTTCTACGCCTACGGCGTGGTGGCGCGGCTGGCGCTGCTGGCGGCGGCGCGGGAAATCGACCTGGCCAACGCGCAGGAGGCCAAGGCGGCACACTCGGCTGTTGCGGCCTGAAGTCCGGCCGGCGCCATGCTGAGCTGGCAGACCGCCAGGACGCTGGCGCTGGCCCTGCCCGAAGCGGAAGAGCAGCCGCATTTCGACAAGCCCTCGTTCCGCGTGCGCGGCAAGATCTTCGCAACCCTGTCGGCCCCCGAGGCCAGGGTCACGCTGAAGCTCGCGCCCGCCGACCAGATGGCCCTGACCATGCTCAACGGTGACGCGATCCGCGCGGTCGAGGGTTACTGGGGGCGGCAGGGCTGGACTGAAGTCAAACTCGGCCGGGTTGGCCTCGAGGAATTGAAGAGCCTGCTGCTGCAGTCCTGGCGGCAGGTCGCACCCAAGCGGCTGAGCGCCGCATTCGACAGCGAACATATCCAGACATGAGCATGATAAAAACCCTCGGCGTGGTGATGGACCCGATCGGCTCCATCAAGCCCTACAAGGACACCACCCTGGCCCTGATGCTGTCGGCGCAGAGCCGCGGCTGGCACCTGTTTTACTTCGAGCAACAGGACCTGTGGCTGCGCGACGGCATGGCCTGGGGACGCGCCCGCCCGGTCACCGTGTTCGACGACAAGAAGCACTGGTTCGAGCTGGGGGAGCCGCAAACCCTCAGGCTGGGTGAGTTGAGCGCGATCCTGATGCGCAAGGACCCGCCGTTCGACCTGGAGTACATCACCAGCACCTACATTCTCGAACGCGCCGAGCAGCAGGGCGCCCTGGTGGTGAACAAGCCCGCCTCGCTGCGCGACTGCAACGAAAAGGCGTTCACCGCCTGGTTCCCGCAGTGCACGCCGCCGACGCTGTTCTCGCGCGACCCCGCCAGCCTGCGCGGCTTCCATGCCGAGCATGGCGACGTCATCTACAAGCCGATGGACGGCATGGGCGGCGTCGGCGTCTTCCGTGTCGGCGCCGATGGCCTCAACCTCGGCGCGGTGATCGAGCAGCTCAGCGACAACGGCCGCCGCACCATCGTCGCGCAGCGCTACCTGCCGGCCATCAAGGACGGCGACAAGCGCATCCTGATGGTCGACGGCGAGCCGGTGCTGTACTGCCTGGCGCGCATCCCCCAGGCCGGAGAAACCCGCGGCAACCTGGCCGCCGGCGGCCGCGGCGAGACGCGCCCGCTGAGCGCGCGCGACCTGTGGATCGCCGAACAGGTCGGCCCGGAGCTGAAACGGCGCGGGCTGATGTTCGTCGGCCTCGACGTGATCGGCGAATACCTGACCGAGATCAACGTCACCAGCCCGACCTGCGCGCGCGAGATCGACGCCGACTGTCACACCGATATCGGCGGCCGCTTCATGGATGCGCTGGAGAGCCGGTTCCGGCCCGGACGGATGCCGGGGACGCGCCTGGAATAGATGATTTTTGGGGCTTTTCGGGGGGTTATGAGGCGAAATTTCCCGCTTTAACAGGCTTGTAATGGCCGCAGCCGCCCGGGATACTAGGCGCATGGCCGATGAAAGCTATCTCAGCAATCAATTCCTGGTGGCCATGCCGGGGCTGGAAGACAATAATTTCAGCCACTCGGTAACCCTCTTGTGCGAACACTCCGACAAGGGCGCCCTCGGCCTCATCATCAACCGCCCGACCGATCTGCGTTTGAGCGAAATGCTCGACCAGATGGGGGTGGAGCGCGGGCAGCTGTCGGGCGATCCGATCGTCTACTGGGGCGGCCCGGTGCAGCCGGAACGCGGCTTCGTGGTGCATTCCGGCCCGGGGGCCTGGGACTCCACCCTGAAGCTCGACGAAGACCTTTACATCACCACCTCGCGCGACGTGCTTGGCGCCATCGGCCGCGGCGAAGGACCTGAACGCTACATCGTCGCCCTCGGCTACGCCGGCTGGGGCGAGGGACAACTCGAAAGCGAAATCATGAGCAATTCCTGGCTCAACACACCGGTCGACCGCAGCGTGCTGTTCGGCACCCCGGCGCCGGAGCGCTGGATCGCCGCGACGCGGCTGCTGGGCGTCGACGTCAGCCATCTGGCCAGCGTGGCTGGTCACGCATGACGGCTCCCTCGCAGGGCTCGATCTTCCTGGGGTTCGATTACGGCGCCAAGCGCATCGGCCTCGCCGTGGGCGACACCCTGACCGGCTCGGCGCGCCCACTGCCGGCGGTGGCCAACGGCCGCCAGCCCGACTGGGATGCCCTGGCCAAGGCGCTGAAGGAATGGCGCCCCGCCGGCTGCGTGGTGGGCCTGCCGGTGGACCTCGACGGCCTCGACCAGGCCATCACCGCCCATGCCCGCGCCTTCGCCGAACAGCTGCGCACCCGCTACGGCGTGCCGGTGCACCTGTGCGACGAACGCCTGTCCTCGCGCGCCGCCGACGATGAAATCCGCAACGCACGCGCCGACGGCCGCATGAACCGCCGCACGCGCAGCGGCGACCGCGACGGCGTCGCCGCCCGCCTGATCCTGGAACAGTGGCTGGCGTCCCCCGCGGCACGCCCGGCTCCTTCCGCAACCACGCCTTCCGCATGAGCGACAACCTGCAGATCGGGCGCGATGGCCGCCTGCGGCATTTGCTGACCATGGAAGGCCTGCCGCGCACGCTGCTGCTGCAGATCCTCGACCAGGCCGAGCGCTACGCGGCGGACCGGCGCGCCGAGGGCGCCCACGGCGACAAGAAGCACCCGGTGCTGCACGGCAAGACCGTGGTCAACCTGTTCTTCGAGGCCTCCACCCGCACCCGCACCACCTTCGAGCTGGCCGCCAAGCGCCTGGCCGCGGACGTGGTCAATCTCCAGGTCAGCGCCAGCAGCACCAGCAAGGGCGAGACCCTGCTCGACACGCTGAAGACCCTGGAAGCGATGCAGGTGGACATGTTCGTGATCCGCCACGAGGCTTCCGGCGCCGCGCACTTCTTCGCCCAGCACGCAGCGCCCGGCGTGGCCATCCTCAATGCCGGCGACGGCCGCCACGCGCACCCGACGCAGGCCCTGCTGGACATGTTCACCATCCGCCGCCACAAGCCGGATTTCAGCAAGCTCAGCGTGGCCATCGTCGGCGACGCCCTGCACTCCCGCGTCGCCCGCTCCGACATCCATGCCCTGCGCACCCTCGGCGCCAGGGACGTCCGCCTGGTCGCGCCGCGGCCGCTGGTGCCGACCGGCATCGAGCATCTGGGGGTGAAGGTATTCAACGAACTCGAAGCCGGCCTGGACGGCGTCGACGTGGTGATCCTGCTGCGCCTGCAGACCGAGCGCATGCTCGGCGCCTTCCTGCCCTCCACCGGCGAATTCCACCGCGACTTCGGCCTGACCCGCGAGCGCCTGGCCAAACTCAAGCCGGATGTGCTGGTGATGCACCCCGGCCCGATCAACCGCGGCGTCGAGATCGAAGGCGACGTCGCCTACGGCGAGCGCTCGGTGATCCTGGAGCAGGTGGCGCATGGCGTGGCGGTGCGCATGGCGGTCATGGCCATGATCCTCGGCGGAGAAGCGGCATGAGCGTCCTGATCAAGAACGCCCGCATCCTCGACCCGGTCGCCGGCACCGACACCGTCGGCTGCCTCGGCTTGCGCAAGGGCCGCATCGACTATCGCGGCATCCGCGCGCCCAAAGCCGCCTACGACGAGGTGATCGAGGCCAAGGGCCTGTGGCTGATGCCCGGCATCGTCGATCTCTGCGCCCGCATGCGCGAACCCGGCCATACGCAGAAGGCAACCATGCGCTCGGAAGCGCGGGCTGCCCTGGCCGCTGGCATCACCGCCGTGTGCCTGCCGCCGGACACCCGGCCGGTGATCGACAATACCGCCGTGGTCAATCGGGTCAACCGCATCGCCAAGGCCGCCGCCGGCACCTACGTCTACATGCTCGGCGCGCTGACCAAGGGGCTCGAAGGCCAGGCCCTGTCGGAGATGAGCGCGCTGAAGCAGGCCGGCTGCGTCGGTGTCGGCAACGGCCTGTCGCCGGTGGCCAACACCCTGATCGCGCGGCGCGCGCTGGAGTACGCCTCCAGCCTGGGGATTACCGTGCACGTGGTGCCGCTGGATCCGTCCCTCGCCAACGGCGGCTGCGCCCATGAAGGCGCGGTGGCGACCCGGCTGGGCCTGACCTCGATCCCGGTCTCGGCCGAAACGGTGGCGATGCGCCAGTGGATTTCCCTGGTGGAGGACACCGGCGCGCGCATCCACTTCGGCCGCCTCAGCAGCGCCCGCGGCGTGGAGCTGCTGCAATCGGCGCAGCGGCGCGGTCTGCCGGTTACCGCCGATGTGGCGGCGCACCAGCTGTTCCTTACCGATGCCGACCTCGAAGGCTTCAACGCCATGGCGCACGTCATGCCGCCGTTGCGCCAGGCGCAAGACCGCGACGCCCTGCGCGCCGCGGTGAAGAGCGGAGTCATCGGCGCCATCTGCTCCGATCACCAGCCGCACGAGGCGGACGCCAAGATCAACCCCTTCCCGCTCACCGAGCCCGGCATTACCGCTCTGGAAACGCTGCTGCCGCTGAGTCTGCGGCTGGTCCAGGACGGCGTGCTGACACCCCTGCAGGCCGTGGCACGGCTTTCGCTTGCCCCGGCCCGGGTGCTCGGCATCGAACGCGGCAGCCTGGCGGCGGGCACCGCCGCCGACCTGGTGCTGGTCGATCCCTCCGCGGCCTGGCGGCTCGACCCGGCGGAGTTGCTCAGCCGCGGCCGCAATACGCCGTTCGCGGGCGCCGACTTCAAGGGCCGCGCCCTGCGCACCTGGCTCGGCGCCGCCTAGTACGCAGACGGCGAACGCTCAGGCCGCACGCCTTGGTTTATAGTAAAGACGCGCCATACCTATAGAATCGGCGCGAACTCAAAGGGTAGTCGAAAGGTTGTTAGGGAGAGGGAATAGCATGGCTCGCGTGATGGTGGTGGACGACTCGCCCACCGACAAGGCGTATCTGAAACAGATGCTGGAACGCTCCGGCTACGAAGTGCTGGAAGCGGCTTCCGGCCAGGATGCCATCGACATGGCCAAGAGCCAGTTGCCGGACTGCATCGTCATGGATGTGGTGATGCCCGGCATGAACGGCTTCCAGGCCACCCGCTCCCTGTCGCGGGATCCGGCGACCGCCGCCATCCCGGTCCTGGTGGTCAGCAGCAAGAACCAGGAAACCGACCGCCTGTGGGCCCTGCGCCAGGGCGCCAAGGAATACATCGTCAAGCCGGTCAAGGAAGCAGACCTGATCGGCAAGATCAAAGCGGTGCTCGGCGCCTAGACCCGAGTCTTAAACGCATCAATTGGGGGTAGAGATGGCTGATTCACAAAGCCGACAGTCCGGTTCACGTCGTCAGTTCCTGCCGCTGGTCTTCGCCATCGCGCTGATCTTCATCGCCGGCGCCGCGTTCGGCTGGATCCAGCTCACGGAAGGCCGCGACCGCACCTGGAACGAACTGGCGCGCCAGTTCCCGGCCGATGCCGAGGCCCTGGTCACCGCCGGCCGCGCGGCACAGCCCGACTTCGCCACCCTGAGCGCGCTGTCCGGCAACTTCGACGACAACATCCAGGCCCTGCGCCAGGGCGACAGCGCCGCAGGCATCGCCTCAGCCCCGTCCTCGGTGCAGCCGCAGGTGGAAACGCTGGCCAAGTCTTGGAGCACCATGCGCCAGTCGATCCGCGACATGCTGGCCAACGAGAAGGCCTTCACCCATATCGCCGACAACATCGACGCCATCAATGCCGCAGCCGATGCCACCACCGCCGACTACGACCAGGTCACGGCCCGCCTCGGCGCGAAGGGTTCCGGCGCGGCCACGGTCCTCGCCGCCACCCAGATGATCAAGCTGGAGCAGATCAAGTCCAGCGTCGCGCGCCTGATCTATGCCGCCCGCTCCGCCCCCGGCATGCCGGACAACCTGTCACGCCTGGCCGCCGACTTCACCGAACACAACAAGCAGCTGCAGGACAGCGCCGGCGCGGACGCCTCCGTCGACGCCGCCCTGCGCAAGGCCGCTACCGATTTCGCCCCGGTCGCCGCGGCGATCGGCGGCCTGGGCCAGGATTCGGCTTCCATCGGCAAGCTGCAGCAGGCCGCCTCGGGCTTGCAGGCCAATGCCACCGACGTGATCGCCGCCTCCAAGACGCTGGAGCAGTCCCTGCTCGACGAGACCGGCAAGCGCAGCAAGCTGCTGCCCTACGTGGTTTACATCTCCGCCATTCTCGCCGTGCTGGCGCTGATCTCCTTCATCGCCCTGTTCTACGCCGGCCTGCGCTCGCGCGTGGGCGAGGCCGAGGAGAAGGACGCCAAGCAGCAGCAGGCCATTCTGAATCTGCTGGATGAGATCACCAACCTGGCCAACGGCGACCTCACCGTGGACGTCACCGTGACCGAGGATTTCACCGGCGCCATCGCCGACTCGATCAACTACACGGTGCAGACGCTGCGCGGACTGGTCGGCACCATCAACCAGACCTCGGAACAGATCGTCACCTCGGCGGCCAGCACGCAGGACACCGCCCAGCGCATGAGCCAGGCCTCGGACCGCCAGGCGCGGGAGGTCGTCGCGGCCGCCAACTCGATCACCGCCACCAGCCAGCAGTTGCAGGATGTGGCCGGACGCGCCGAGCGCATCGCGGTACAAGCGCAGACCTCCGTGCAGATCGCCCACAACGGCGCCAGCACGGTGGGCCGCACCATCCAGAACATGGCCGTGCTGCGCGAGCAGATCCAGGACACCGCCAAGCGCATCAAGCGCCTGGGCGAATCGTCACAGGAAATCGGCAACATCATCGAGTTCATCAACGACATCGCCGAGCAGACCAACACCCTGGCGCTGAACGCCTCGATCCAGGCCGCCATGGCCGGCGAAGCGGGCCGCGGCTTCGCGGTCGTCGCCGACGAAGTGCAGCGACTGGCCGAACGCGCCGGCTCCGCCACGCGCCAGATCGAAAACCTGGTCAAGACCATTCAGGCCGATACCAACGAGGCCATCATCTCGATGGAGCGCAGTACCTCGAACGTGGTGGCGGGCGCCAAGTCGGCCGAAGAGGCGGGCCAGGCCCTGACCCGCATCGAAGCTTCCTCGCAGGAACTGGCCAAGGGCGTGCAGGAAATCTCCGGCGCGGCGCGCACGCAGTCGGCCGAGGCCACCAAGATCGCGGGCACCATGCAGGGCATTCGGGAGATCGCAGTGCAGACCTCGGGCTCCGCCAACTCGACCGCGCAGGCGATTGGCGAGTTGAACAATCTGTCGGACAAGTTGCGGGAGTCGGTGGCGGGCTTCAAGTTGCCGGAAGGCGTGGGGGCGTAGTTACACGGGCAGCAAGCACAAATTCATCCTTGCCATCCCTGGCGAGACCTCGGTAGATTTCCCTTCGGGCCCACATGCGGCGGTCCGAATTCGCTCCAGGCGAATCCGTCGGTGCCATGCGAATGACATTGAGTCATTCGCGCAAGCCACTACCATGCGTGCCAACAAAAAACCTTGGCACACATGGCACGCATGGTGAACCCGGCCCCTTTACATTCCTGCGCGTTAGCAAAAATTAGGCGCCATAACCAGCGCCGGCGCGACATAACCGCCCGTTTGGCGGCTTTTGCGGGAACTTGCCGAAATTTTGGGCGCCTTCAAGTAAAATACCCCATCTGTCCGCGCCGGGCGGACCACCATTTTCTTTTCCAAACGATCGCGAGCTTCCGTAAACCCATGGCTATCGCTAAAGCTTCGACTCCGAATTTCCAGGCCGACCTGGAGAAACTGTTCGGTCTTACCTCGGTTTCCTACAAGTACGAACTGAGCAAGGAGGAGTTGTTCCACGAGGCGATCAAGAACGATCGCGGCAGGGTGCATCGCGATGGCGGCAGCAACGAGCAGAAGGCGTTCCCGACCAAGCTCGGCGTGAATGGTCCGCTGGTGTACTACACCGATCCGGACTGCACCGGCCGCCGCACCAAGGACACCTTTGCGGTGAAGTGGCCGGAAGTGGCGGACGAGATCTGGTTCAAGGCCGACCTCAACCCCTACGATCCCGAGAAGTACCAGGCGCTGCTGCAGCGCGTGATCAAGCATCTCAACGACAAGAAGGCTTCGCTGTACGTGAAGGACGTCTTCATGGGCAGCGACCCGGAGTTCGCCGTGCCCTACCGCTTCATCGGCGAGTACGCCACGCACGCCATGTTCGTGCACAACATGTTCCCCAAGAACCTGCAGGGCGTGCGGGACGTCGACGCGCGCCGCTGGACCATGCTCAACGTGCCGAGCTTCGTCTGCGAGCCGGAGCGCGACGGCAGCCGCGCCGAAGTCGCTGTGATCATCGACGCGCGCAACAAGATCTGCCTGGTGGCCGGCCGCGCCGACTACTGCGGCGTCAACAAGAAGACCATCTTCACTGTCGGCAACTACCTGCTGCCGAAGGACGGCCGCCTGTCGATGCACTGCTCGGCCAACGTCGGCGCGAAGAATGACGCGGCCATCCTGTTCGGCCTGTCCGGCACCGGCAAGACCACCCTGTCGGCCGACGCCGCGCGCCGCCTCATCGGCGACGACGAGACCATCTGGTCGGACAACGGCCTGTGCAACCTGGAAGACGGCTGCTACGCCAAGCTGATCAACCTGGACAAGGAAGCCGAGCCGGTCATCGCCGCCGCCCTGTCCAAGCCCGGCACCATCATCGAGAACGTGCCGCCGCTGCCGGGCAAGACGATGGAGCAGTGCCATCCGGACGAGCTCGATCTGAACGACGACTCCATCGCCGAGAACACCCGCTTCAGCTATCCGCTGGAAGCCAACCCCAACGTCATGCCCCACGGCCAGGGCCCGCACCCGCAGACCATCGTGCTGCTCACCGCCGACGCCTTCGCCGTGCTGCCGCCGATCTCCATCCTGGAACCGAAGGACGTCATGTATCACTTCGTCTCCGGCTTCACCGCGCGCGTCGCCGGCACCGAGGTCGGCATCACCGAGCCGACCCCGACCTTCTCCGCCTGCTTCGGCGGCCCCTTCATGGCGCACAAGCCCAACGTCTACGCCAAGCTGCTGGCGGACAAGATGCAGCACCACAAGGCGCGCTGCATCCTGCTCAACACCGGCTGGAGCGGCGGCCCGCACGGCGTCGGCAAGCGCATGTCGATCAAGCTGACCCGCGCCCTGCTCAACGCGGCGCTCAACGGCGAACTGGACGACGTCGAGACCGAAGTGCATCCGATCCTCAAGCTGAAGATGCCCAAGTCCTGCCCGGGCGTGCCCAGCGAAATGCTCAACCCGCGCAACACCTGGACCGACAAGGCCGCCTACGACGAGCAGGCGCTGAAGCTGCGCGACATGTTCCGCCAGAACTTCAAGAACAAGGGCTTCGCGGACTTCGGGATTGAAGAGCGCATCTGATTCCGACAGCGGTATTGCGGTACATTAAAGCGGCCGCCGGGAAACCGGCGGCCGCTTTCGTTGGTGCTTTGCTTGTTTCAACAGTCCAGTCATGGATGACTGGTGCCTGGGCAGGATGCCCACGGAGACAAGAATGAAAGCAACGCTGGTCAACCGCGTGCATTCGACCATCGACCCGGCCGACGACCATCCCTACCTCAACGGCGCCTGGACGCCGATGATGGAAGAGTGGGATGCGGAGGAGCTCAGCGTCGAAGGCAGCCTGCCGCTCGACCTTGACGGTGTCTACCTGCGCAACAGCGAGAACCCGGTGCACCAGCCACTGGGCAAGTACCATCCCTTCGACGGCGACGGCGTGCTGCACGCGATCCGCTTCCGCGACGGCAAGGCCTCCTACCGCAACCGCTTCATCCGCACACAGGGCTTTCTTGCCGAGCAGGCAGCCGGCCGCGCGCTGTGGTCCGGGCTGGCCGAGATGCCATCGCGCTCGGAACGTCCCGGCTGGGGCGCGCAGGGCGCATTGAAAGATTCTTCCAGCACCGACGTGGTGGTCCACGCCGGCCGCGCGCTCAGCTCCTTCTACCAGTGCGGCGCGCTGTACCAGCTCGACCCGCAGACGCTGGAGCAGTATGGCCCGGCCGATTGGAACGGCAGCTTTCCCGCCGAAGGCGTCTCGGCCCATGCCAAGGTCGACACCACGACCGGGGAGTTGCTGTTCTTCAACTACTCCAAGCAGGCGCCCCATATGTACTGCGGCGTGGTCGATGCCGCCGGCAAGCTGATCCACTACCAGCCGGTGCCCCTGCCCGGCCCGCGCCTGCCGCACGACATGGCCTATACGCGGCGCTTCATGATCCTCAACGACTTCCCGCTGTTCTGGGACGCCAGCCTGTTCTCCCGCGGCCTGCACGTCGCGCGCATGCACGACCTGCCGTCGCGTTTCGCCCTGGTGCCGAGGCCGGGCGTGGGGGGAGACATCTGCTGGTTCGAGGCCGATCCCACCTATGTCCTGCACTTCGTCAATGCCTGGGAAGAGGGCGACGAGGTGGTGCTCAACGGCTATCGCCAGCGCAGCCCGATGCCGCCGCCGCTGGCCGGTGCGCCGCGCGCCTATGCCATGCTGATGGCCTACACCGACCTGCACTCGCTCAAGCCGCAGCTATGGCGCTGGCGCTTCAATCTGCGCACCGGCGCCACCCGCGAGGAGCCGCTGGACGAGGGCATCAGCGAGTTCGGCAGCTTCAATCACCGAAACGCCATGCAGCCCAATCGTTACGTCTACAGCGCGCTGGGCGAGCCTGGGATGTTCCTGTTCAACGGCCTGTGCAAGCACGACCTGCGGAACAAAACCCGGCAGGACCTGTCTTTCGGTGCGGGCATTTTCGGCAGCGAAGCGCCGTTCGCCCCGCGCAAGGGCAGCCGCGCCGACCAGGCGGAAGACGACGGCTACCTCGTCACCTACATCACCGACATGAACCGCGACCGCTCCGAATGCTGGGTTTACGCCGCGCAGGATCCGGGCGCCGGCCCGCTGGCCAAGGTGCGCCTGCCCGCGCGCATTCCCAGCGGCACCCACGCCTGCTGGGCATCGTCGGAAGAATTGGCATCCCACTGAGAGGCACATGAACGTCAATCGCATCTTCTGCATCGGCCGCAACTACGCCGAGCACATCAAGGAGCTGGGCAACACGCCGGACGAGGCTTTCGTGCTGTTCATGAAGCCACCGTCCTGCGTGGTACCGCCGGGCAAGACCCTCACCCTGCCGCGCGGCCGCGGCGGCGTGCACCACGAGGCCGAACTGGTGGTGGCGCTCACCGGCGGCGGCGCCGACATCCCGGAAGCCCAGGCCCTCAGCCACATCAGCCACATCACCCTGGGACTGGACCTGACCCTGCGCGATCTGCAAAGCGAGCTGAAAAAGAAAGGCTGGCCCTGGGAACTGGCCAAGGCCTTCGACCAAGCCGCGCCGCTGGGCGATTGGGCGCCTTATCGCCAGCAGGACCTGCAGGCACTCGAATTCACCTTCCACGTCAACGGCGTCCTGCGCCAGCACGCCAGGACCAGCGACATGCTGTTCTCCGTCGCCCGGCAGATCCATATCCTGTCGCGCACCTGGGCGCTGCAGGATGGCGACATCATCTACACCGGCACACCTTCCGGCGTCGGCCCGCTGATGCCGGGCGACCGCCTGCTGCTGGAGAGCGAAGGCATCGGCCGCTTCGAGTGGAATTGCGCCTGAAATAGCCCAGGAATCCTGTGGACACGTCGTCGCGGAAACCGTCGGTTCCGGGCGCAAGCGCCCTTGAACCGACCTACGAAGGCCTCCTCGTAGGTCGGCTCAAGCGCAGCGGAGCCGACAGGCTCGCTCAATGCAGGTGGCGCAGCTTGTCCGGATTGCGCACCGTGTAGAGCCGGGCGATCAGGCCATCGCGCACTTCCAGCGCGAGGGTCTGGAAGGGTCCCGACGGACCCAGCAGCACCAGCCCCGGCATGCCGTTGATGCGCGCCGGGCGCGCCTGCATGTCGGGAGTGCCGTAGCGGCGCAACACGCCGAGCAGGAAGCGGGCGATGTGCTGCGGACCGGACACCGGCTTCAGCGCCGCCTTCACCTTGCCGCCGCCGTCGGAGTAGAACACCGCATCCTGCGCCAGCACCCGGCTCAGCGCGGCCACATCGCCGCTGCCGAGTGCGCTGGTGAAAGCCGAGAACACCCGCGCTTCTTCTTCCGCCGAAGGCCGGAAGCGCGGCTTCTCCTCGCGCACGTGATTGCGCGCCCGCGTCGCCAGCTGACGGCAGGCCGCCGCCTCGCGGCCCAGGGTTTCGGCCACCTGCTCGAAGCTCATGTCGAATACATCGTGCAACAGGAAAGCCGCGCGCTCCAGCGGCGACAGCCTTTCCAGCGTCAGCAGCAGGGCCACCGACAGGTCGTTGGCGTACTCGCCGGCGCTCTCCACCGATAGCGTGCTGTCGTCCAGCAAGGGCTCCGGCAGCCAGGGACCGATGTATTCCTCACGCTGCACCCGCGCGGACTTGATGTGGTCCAGACACAGGCGCGTCACCGTACGCGACAGGAAGGCGCGCGGCTCGCGTACCGCGGCGCGATCCACCGCATGCCAGCGCAGGTAAGCCTCCTGCACCATGTCCTCGGCCTCGGCGCGCGAACCCAGCATGCGGTAGGCCAGACCAACCAGGTAGCCGCGCAAGGGCTCGAAGCTTGCCGCCGCATCAGTGATCTTTGCTTCACTCATGTGCCTGGCTCACGCGATTGCGGCCCGCACCGGCATGTCGACACCGCCGACACGCACGCGCCTGCAGCTCTGCCCATGCCCCAGGGCATATTTCAGCGTGGGGAAGATGCGCGCCGAAGTCAGGGCGAAGGCCAGCGACACCAGCGCCTTGGCGCCCCAGCGCCGCAGGATCTCGCCGCGCAGCTCGTCGGCCTGCGCATCATGCGCCAGCGCCGCCTGGGCGAAGCGGAAGCCCAGCGCGGTCCCGGGCGTCATCGCCGCCCTGTCGTGCTGGAGGACGGCGCGGATCTGCACGGGATCCATACCCTCGCGCTCGGCCATGCCGGCCACCAGTTGGGTGCAGGGGCCGCAGTCCTCTGCCAGCGTGCCGACCAGCTTGGCCGCGTACCAGGCTTCCAGCGGCAGATCCTGCCGGTACCGGGTGAAGCCCATGATGCGGTTGAAGCTGAACAGGGCGTGCGGACTCGCGTCGAGGATCTCGCGCGCATAGCCCATGTCGTAATCATGCTCACGCTCGAACGCGGCGATGCGCCAACGGATCAATGATTTCAGCGGATTCATGCAATGCCTCCTTCAGGCGGGTCGCCGTGGCGGCCACGCCAGCCACATCGCCCAGAGCGCCGGGATCACCACCAGCACGGTGTCGATGGCGAAGTGCGCGAACTCCTCGCGCCCGGCCAGCAGGTCCCAGACGTGCATCACGGCGTGCAACGTCAGGAACATGCTACCGGCCATCGCGGCCGGCCAGGCCTTGGCGTCCCGCGCCAGCCACAGCAGCGAGGCGCCGGCGGCGGCATAGGCGCAACCGATGTCGCGCACGAAATGCGGGTTGAACGGGCCGGTGCCCGGCACCGTCGGCACCGCGTGATACCACTGCTCCGGCGCCAGCAGCATGAACAGGCCGTTGAGCAGGTGCACCAGGCCCAGCAGCAGTGCCGACCAGGCCGCAAAGGCGTTGCGCATCGCATCCCTCCTTTATCGTCTGGGTATAGGACGAGATAGCATGCTCCCTTGTGACATGCCCATGCTATATAGAGGCTCGACGCCGCCCCATCGCACCGCCATGAGCCCATCCCCCGACGCGCACGCCGCCCCCTGGAGCGCGCGCTCCGCCCTCAGATTCGTCGTGGTGTTCGGCGTGGTCGGCCTGTTCTCCGACTTCGCCTACGAAGGCGCACGCGGCATCAATGGCTCTTTCCTCGGCGTGCTCGGCGCCAGCGGCTTTGCCGTCGGCATCGTCGCCGGGAGCGGCGAACTGGTCGGCTATGCGCTGCGCCTGCTGTCGGGCCGCGCGGCCGACCGCAGCGGTCTTTACTGGCCCATGACCCTGGGCGGCTACGCGGTGCAGATGCTGGCGGTGCCGGCCCTGATCCTGGCCGGAAGCTGGCACAGCGCGGCGCTGCTGATGGTGCTCGAGCGCGCCGGCAAGGCGATCCGCAAACCGGCCGCCGGCGTGATGCTGGCCGGCGCCGGGGAACGCATCGGCCGCGGCTGGGCCTTCGGCCTGTACCAGGCGCTCGACCAGATCGGCGCACTGATCGGGCCGCTGACGGTGGCATTTGTGCTGGCGCGGCGGCACGGGGACTACCCGCTCGCCTATGCCTGGCTCGGCCTGCCGGCGCTGGCCACCCTGCTGGTGCTGGCGGCGGCCCGCCTGCGTTTCGCCGAAGCCGGAACCATCCGGCACCGGCCGGCGCCCGCAGGCGATGGCGGTTACCCGCCGGCGTTCTGGTGGTACCTGGCGGGCGTCGCCCTGGTCGGCTTCGGCTTCGCCGACTACCCGCTGATCGCCTACCACTTCATCCGCAGCGGCAGCGTCAGCGAGGTCTGGGTGCCGCTGCTCTACGCGGCGGCGATGGGTGCGGGTGGTGCAGCTTCACTGCTGTTCGGCAGGCTCTACGACCGCAAGGGCCTGATCGTGCTGCTGCCGCTGACGCTGCTGGTCGCCGTGTTTCCGCCGCTGGTATTTCTGGGCGGCTTCGGCGCCGCCGTGGTCGGCGCCCTGCTGTGGGGTATCGGCCTGGGTGTGCACGAGTCGGTGATGTCGTCCGCGGTGGCGGGCATGGTGCCGTCGCAGCGCCTGGGCTCGGCCTATGGCCTGTTCACCTCGATCTTCGGCCTGGCCTGGTTCGCGGGCAGCGCCATACTCGGCGCACTCTACGACGTTTCCATCACGGCCACCGTCACGGTGGCGGTGGTCGTGCCCCTGCTGGCCCTGCCGCCGCTGTGGGTGGCCGCGCGCAAGGTACACCGCGCATGAATTACCTGGCGCACCTGTGGTTGAGCGAACAGGCGGGGCTGCCGCTGCCGGGCGCGATTCTCGGGGACATGGTGCGCGGCCGCCTGGACGGTCGCTTTCCACCGGAACTGGAACGCTCGATCGCCCTGCACCGCCGCATCGACGTGGTCACCGACAGCCACCCGCTGGTGATCGCCGCGCGCAGCCGCTATGCACCCGGCGCCCGGCGCTATGCCGGCATCGTGCTGGACATCGTCCACGACCACTGCCTGGCACTGGACTGGCCGCGTTACAGCGAAGAGAGCCTAGCCAATTTCTCGCGACGAGCGGCAGACGCATTGGCGGCCGAACGCGAAGGTTTTGACTTGGCGGGGAAGTCTGTGCCCTCGGCCTGGCGCTTCCGTCGACTGCTGCTGTCCTATGCCGGTGAAAGCGGCATCGACCGCGCCATCAGGCGCACTGCCATGTGGATGAAAAAGCCGGAAGGCCTGATCGAGGCCGGCCAGGACTGGCGCGAGCATCTGCCGCAGGTGCAGGCGATGCTGCCGCAACTGCTCGCCGACCTGCGTCTCGCCGCCCTGGAATTCGCCAAGGAACCCGCTCAGCGGCCGTAAGTCAGCGCCAGCCCCTGATGCAGGGAATAGGTCATGGCGCCGAGGAAGGCGACCAAGCCGAGATAGCAGATGCCGTAGTTGATGCGCACCTGCACCGGCACGTCGTAGTAGGCGGCGTTCTCCTGCGGCGTGCCGCTCCAGGCCTGCCGCAGCTTGGGCCAGGCGAGAATGGCGATGAGCAGGTACATCGGGCTGGGATGCAGGATGAACAGCACCACCAGCACCGGCACGCCGAACAGCCAGATGCGCGGCGAGATCACCGCCGTGATGCGCCCGCCGTCCAACGGCGACACCGGAATCAAATTGAACAGGTTGATCATGCAGCCGGCATAGGCCAGCGCCAGCAGCAGCCCGCTGCCGGTTTCCCGCGCCGCGAAATAGCAGGCAACCGAAGCGGCCGTGCCCGCCAGCGGCCCGGCGATGCCGACATAGGCCTCCGTCTCGGCATCATGCGGCATCTGCTTGAGCTGGATCCAGGCGCCGACAAACGGAATGAAGGTCGGCGCGCCGACATCCAGCCCGCGCATGCGTGCCGCGACGTAATGCCCCAGCTCGTGAAACAGGATCAGCAGGACGAACCCGACGGCGTAAGGCCAGCCGAAGATGAACGAGTACACCACTACCGACAACAGCATGGTGCCTGCGGTCAGCGCCACCTTGCCGAACTTGGCGCCTTTCAGCAGCAGCAATAACGCGCTGATCATGGTTGGGGAATCCGGCTACGCGTGGCTCAGGTCGTACGCGCTTCCGTCAGCAACTGACTGATGCGCTGGTCCTTCTCCGCCCACAGTTGCGCAATCCAGTCCTGGAAGCGCTTGCGGTAGTCGGGGTCGTCCTCGTAGCTGCCGGAATAGAATTCCTGCGGGATGGTCAGCTTGCGCACTTCGACGACGATGCGGTGCACGCGGCCGGCCATGAAGTCCCAGAAGCCGCGGGCGCCCTCGGGGTAAACGATGGTGACGTCGAGCAGGGAGTTGATCTTCTCGCCCAGCGCCGACAGGCTCAGCGCCATGCCGCCGGCCTTGGGCTTGAGCAGGAAGCGGTAAGGCGAACCCTGCTGGTCGTGCTTGGCCTTGGTGAAGCGCGTGCCTTCGAGGAAGTTGAGGATGGTCACCGGCACGTTGCGGTAGTGCTCGCAGGCGGCGCGGGTGGTTTCCAGATCCTTGCCGCGCAGCTCCGGGTGCCTGGCCAGCTTGGCCGGGGAATAGCGCTTCATGAAGGGGTAATCGAGGCCCCACCAGGCCAGGCCCAGGAACGGCACCCAGATCAGCTGCTGCTTGATGAAGAACTTGAAGAACGGCGCGCGCCGGTCGAAGGCCCACATCAGCACGAAGATGTCGTTCCAGCTCTGGTGGTTGGAGCAGACCAGGTACTGCCCCTTGGGATCCAGCTTGTCCACGCCGCGCACATCCCAGCGGATGCGCAACAGGTGGTTGGTAAGCCAGACGTTGACGCTGGCCCAGTTCTGCGCGCCCCAGGCAACCCAGCGCGAGACGGTGTCGCGTGCGCGTCCCCTGGGCGAGAGCAGCTTGACCAGGGTGGTGATGTAGACCGGCACCACCCAGAACAGGGTGTTGAGGCAAAGCAGCAGCAGCATGATGGTGCCGAGCAGCGGCGCAGGCAGGAAGTGCAGCATGGGCCCCTCTTTGTGTTTATTTAGTGCTTGTCTGCAGCTGGCTTGGCTTCGCCTTCACCCGGATGGGCCGACCAGTGGATGTGCTCGATGGTCCAGCTGTTGCCGCTGCGCTGCAGCACCATGGTCTCGGTGCCGACCAGGTCGATCGGGTGCCCCTGGAAATTACCCTGGGTATGGGTTTTGGAGATGACACAGGCGGCGTTGTCGCCGAGCCAGATGATGCGCCGCTCCAGGATCTGGAGATCGTTGCTGGCGAAGGCGGCATCGGCGGCGATATGCGCCCCGGCATAGTCGGCGCGCGTCTGGTCGACGAAGCCCTGTTCGAAGATGCTGACGCTGACCGAGAGCATCTTGAGCGCGGTGGCGGGGTCGTTGGCCTTGAGCGCCGCGTGGAAGGCATCGACCACGCTGACCGGGCCCGGCACGGCGTCGCCGGAAGAGGCGGCGGCCCAGCCGGCGGGCGCGGCCGCGAGGGACGCGGCGAGTGCAAAAGACAGCAGCAGATTCTTTACCACGAAGGAGACCCCGGAACGTCGGCGGAACAGGCGATAAGCTTACTGCACCGGCGTTGCCGCGTCCGCCCGCGCCAGCAGATTGCCCGCCGGATCGCGCAGTTCCGCGGCACGGTAAGTCCCGTGGGGCAGCGCCACCAGCACGCAGGGACTGGTAAGCATCTGCGCGGCCGCTTCGCCCGCGTCCGGGCTCAGCAGGCTGGCGCTGAGGGTGATGGTGAGCCCGCTGATCTGGGCGCGGCGGCTGATCGCCAGGCCGTAGCCGGCGCTCATGTGCACGCCCATCTCCACCAGCGCATAGGCGCCCGCCTCCGGCAGGGGATCGACCCCGACCAGATCGACGTTGTGGCTGCCCTGCCAGGCCCGCACCGCCTCGCGATCGGCCAGAAGGGACAGGCGCGTCTGCGGCCCGTCGCTGTTGCAATTGAGCAGGCGGCGCACCTCGGCCACCTCGATCGACGAGCTGCCCTGCAGCACCTCCGGCAGCGAACCGCAGCCGGCGAACAGGCACGCCGACAGTGCCGCGGCGAAGCGCGGCAATCCTTTTGAAACCGACATGCTTCCCCCGTGAGCGACTACTTTTCCACCATGGCGTCGGCCGCGGCCGGCACCGGCGCATAGTCTGGCATGCCGACGCCGAGGGCCGCATCCTGCAGGATGAGGTCCGCCGCACGCTCGGCAATCATGGTGGTGGGCGCATTGGTGTTGCCGCCGATCAGGGTCGGCATGACCGAGGCATCGACCACGCGCAGGCCGGCGAGGCCATGCACGCGCAGGCGCGGATCGACCACCGCCATGCCGTCGCTGCCCATCTTGCAGGTGCCGACCGGGTGGTAGACGGTCTCCGCGCGGCGGCGGATGAACTCGCGGATCTGCTCGTCGCTCTGCACCGCCGCGCCCGGCTCCATTTCCTGCAGGCGGTGCGGGGCGAAGGCCGGCTGTTCCAGCACCTGGCGCGCCAGCCTGACGCCCTTGACCAGGGCGTCCATGTCGCGCGGCGTGGCGAGGTAATTGGCGTCGATCACTGGCGGCGCCAGCGGATCGCTGCTGGCCAGCCGCACGGTGCCGCGGCTTTCCGGGCGCAGGAAGCAGGTCATCAGGGTGAAGGCGTAATACTTGAACAGCGGCGTAAGATCCTGGCCGTGATTGGAATAGACGAAGGGCACCAGGTGCCATTGCAGGTCCGGGATGGCCTGCGCGGGATCGCTCTTCACGAAGCCGCCGGCCTGGGCTAGGTTGCTGGTGAGTTCGCCGCGCCGCCCGGTGAGGTACTGGAACAGGCTTTTCAGCGAGCGCCACAACGAGGTCCAGTGCAGGCTGATGCCGTGGCGGGTCTTCTCTTCCCAGGTGACGTGGATGTCGAGGTGATCCTGCAGGTTCTCGCCCACGCCGGGCAGTTCATGCACCGCCTGGATGCCGTGTTGCTCGATCTGCGCGCGCGGGCCCACACCCGACAGCAGCAGCAACTGCGGCGAGCCGATGGCGCCGGCGCTGAGAATCACTTCCTTGCGCGCCATCGCCTCGGCGTAGCGGCCGTTCTGGAGATAGCGCACACCGACCGCGCGCTTGCCTTCGAACAGCACGCGCGCCGCATGGGCGCCGGTGATCACCTTGAGGTTGGGCCGGTCCAGGACCGGCGTGAGGAAGCCGCGCGCATTGCTGCAGCGCTCGCCGTCCTTCTGCATCACGTGGTAGTAGCCGATGCCTTCCTGCTGCGCACCGTTGAAGTCGGCGGTCTTCTTGTAACCGGCTTGCTGGCCGGCCTCTACGAAGGCTGTCATCAGCGGGTTGACGAAACGGTGCTCGGCCACGTTGAGCGGACCGCCGCTGCCGTGGAACTCGCGCCCGCCAGGGACCTTGTCGATGGCCTCGAAATTCTCCATCTTGCGGAAATAGGGCAGCACGTCCTTGTAGGACCAGCCCTCGTTGCCCAGGCTGGCCCAATGGTCGTAATCCCAGGCATGGCCGCGGATGTAGCACATGGCATTGATGGAGGAACTGCCGCCGAGGGTGCGGCCGCGCGGCCAGAACATCGGGCGGCCGCCGCAACTCTGCTGCGGCGTGGTCCAGAACTTCCAGTTCAGCACGTTGCTGCGGATCACCGGGATGATGCCGGTGGGCATGTGGATGAACGGGCTGCTGTCCGCCGGGCCGGCTTCGAGCAGCAGCACCTGCCACTTGCCGCTGGCGGAGAGACGGTTGGCCAGCACGCAGCCAGCGGAACCGCCGCCAACGATCAGGAAATCGTAGCTGCGATCTCCACTCATGACAGTCTCCACATGCAATGAGCAGCGCAGGTGGTTCGCATCCCCGTCGCCGGGGCGATCCCCTTCGGGGCCCCTCGCCCAACGGCGCCAGGTCGCCCACCGCCCACAATGACGAAATCGTATGTATTCACCGCGCTCCTCCTGCCGATTTCATTTCCGCCCAAGCCCAGGGGCACCGGCAACCCGGATACTCCTTTTTGAATCCTTGAACGCACGTTTAATTTGGCCGAGTCTACTCCCCTGGCTCGCCTCTGTGAACCGGCCGGAGGGAAGGCCCGGTGGAATTTGGTGATAAGTTAGCGCCATGAATCAGGCCGTCCCGCAAACCCAGAACGACAAGATCCGCGATCACGCCATCGACCTCGCCGAGGTGCTGGACTACCTCGTCGGCGACGGCATGATCCTGCCGGAACAGGCGCGCGCCCTGCGTGCCCGGGCCGGCGAATGGCGCGAATACCGCCATCCGCTGCAGCGGGTGGCCGAGTGTGAACTGGACAATGCCAGGCAGCCGGGCAAGCGCCTGACCCTGGAGGCGCTGGTGCAGTACCTGGCCGGCAGGACCGGCCTGCCCTACCTGCGCATCGATCCGCTGTCGATCGAGGTGGGCAAGGTCACCACCGTGGTGTCGTACGCCTATGCCGCGCGCCTCAAGATCCTGCCGGTGAAGGTGACGCACGAGGAAGTGGTGATCGCCACCGCCGAGCCCTGGCTGCGCGAATGGGAGCGCGACCTGGGCAGCGTGCTCAAGCTGCGCATCAAGCGCGTGCTGGCCAATCCGCTCGATATCGAGCGCTACCTGGTGGAGTTCTACGCGCTGGCCAAGTCGGTCAAGGCCAGCAGCGAGGAGCGCGCCAAATTCGGCAGTTTCGGCAACACCCGCACGCTGGAGCAGCTGGTCGAGCTGGGCCGCAGCGGCAAGCTCGACGCCAACGACCAGCATGTGATCAACATCGTCGACTGGCTGCTGCAATACGCCTTCGACTCGCGCGCCAGCGACATCCACCTGGAGCCGCGCCGCGAGCACGGCAAGGTGCGCTTCCGCATCGACGGCGTGCTGCACGAGGTCTACCAGATCCCGGCGACGGTGATGACGGCGGTGACCAGCCGCATCAAGATCATCGCGCGCATGGACGTGGCGGAAAAACGCCGGCCGCAGGACGGCCGCATCAAGACGCGCTCGCCCGAGGGCAAGGAAGTCGAATTGCGCGCGGCGAGCCTGCCCACCGCCTTCGGCGAAAAGCTGGTGCTGCGCATCTTCGATCCCGAGGTGCTGCAACGCGACTTCAGCCAGCTCGGCTTCTCGGTCGACGAGGCGCGCATCTGGCAGGAGATGATCACGCGGCCGCATGGCATCGTGCTGGTCACCGGCCCCACCGGCTCGGGCAAGACCACCACGCTGTATTCCTCGCTGCGGCAGCTGGCCACACCGCAGGTCAACGTCTGCACCATCGAGGATCCGATCGAAATGGTCGATCCGGCCTTCAACCAGATGCAGGTGCAGGGCAATATCGATCTCGACTTCGCCGACGGCATCCGCGCGCTGATGCGCCAGGATCCGGACATCATCATGGTCGGCGAAATCCGCGACCTGGAGACGGCCGAAGTCGCGGTACAGGCCGCGCTCACCGGACACCTGGTGCTCTCCACCCTGCACACCAACGACGCGCCATCCGCGGTGACGCGCCTGCTCGACCTGGGTGTGCCGAGCTTCATGATCAAGGCGGTGGTGATCGGCGTGGTGGCGCAGCGCCTGGTACGGCGCCTGTGCCCGCACTGCAAGCACGCGGTGGAACTGGACGCCGACCGCTGGTTCGACATCACCGGCGGCGCGCCGATGCCGCGGCCGGAAACCGCGTACGAGCCGATCGGCTGCCTCGAGTGCCGCGAGACCGGCTACCTCGGCCGCGTCGGCATCTACGAGATCATGCCGCTGAGCCACACGCTGAAGAAGCAGATCCACGAACAGACCGACGGCGCGGTGCTGCGCGAGCATGCGGTGCGTGAAGGCATGACGCCGCTGCGGCTGGCCGGATGCAGGAAGATCGTCGAAGGCCTGACCAGCGTGGAGGAAGTGCTGGGCGCTGCCGGGCTGGAACCGGCGGCCTAGGCTCCTTCACCGCATGCCCCGGCTTCGCCAGGGGCGTTGCGGCGAGAACGCACCAGCCTATCGTGCCGCGGCGTGCCTTGGACGCTGCCGGTCTCATCCCGTCCGCCTCTTGGTTCACCTCTTGATTGGCGGCGCGAACACCCCATATTGGACTTGAAGTTTGCCTGGCCGCGTGAGCCGCTTCGCCCCGGCCCGATGCGAGAGCGTAGTGATTTTATCTACAGGCGCACGCCGCGGCCGGGCAGACTCTTGAACCGCGAAACACCATCCCTAACTTCCATTGACGAGGGCGTTGAGCCCGAATCATCAAGCAACGTAAGGAGATTTAGGACATGACGACTCTGCTGCGCTATCAACCCTGGTCCGTGCACCGGGAACTGCTGAACGAATTCAACCGCTACTTCGACCGCGCCGACGCATCGACCGGCGCCACCGCCGAGTGGACGCCTGCGGTGGACATCGAGGAATACGCCGACAAGTTCGTGCTGTATGCGGACGTGCCGGGCGTGGACCTCAAGAGCATCGAGGTGACGCTGGAGAAAGGCGTGCTGACCCTGAGCGGCAACCGCGAGAAGGCGGTCGAAGCCGCCGGCGTCGAGGCCCGCCGCATCGAGCGCGCCAACGGCCGTTTCTTCCGCCGCTTCAGCCTGCCGGACACGATCGACGGCGAATCCGTCACCGCCAAGGGCAGCAACGGCGTGCTGGAGATTGCGATCCCGAAGCGTCCCGCGGCCCAGCCTCGCAAGATCACGGTCAGCCACTAAGCCTGCGTACAAGCCCCGGCTTCATTGATTGGCAGGACGCCGGGGCGGCATAGTCGGTAACCGGCTGCATAGTTGGTAAAGTAACGGGGCGCTTCGGGCGCCCCGTTTTCTTTTCCGTCCCCGATTTTCTGGAATTCGTCGAACCGTGGAATACAAGGATTACTACAAGATTCTCGGCGTGCCGCGTACGGCCGATGCGGCCGAGATCAAGCGCGCCTACCGCAAGCTGGCGCGGCAGTACCACCCCGACAAGAACAAGGCCAAGGGTGCCGAGGACAAGTTCAAGGAGGCCAACGAGGCCAATGACGTCCTGGGCGATCCGAAGAAGCGCGAGGCTTACGACCAGCTCGGCGCCAACTGGCGGGCGGGCGAGCGCTTCACACCGCCGCCCGGCTGGAACTTCGAATCCGGCGGCTTCGGCCGCGCCGGCGGCCGCCGGGCGGGACCCGGCGGCGCAGCGGGCTTCGGCGGCGCGGGCGGTCCCGGCGCCGGCAATTTCTCCGATTTCTTCTCGACCCTGTTCGGCGGCGCCGCGGGCGGCTTCGACGATGCGGAAGGAAACTTCGGCGGCATGCCGCAAGACCAGCGCGCCAAGCTGGCCATCGCGCTGGAGGATTCCTTTGCCGGCGCCACCCGCAACATCACGGTCGGCGGCCGCACGCTCAGCGTGCGCATTCCAAAGGGCGTAACCGGCGGGCAAACCATCCGCCTTGCCGGCCAGGGCGCGAACGGCGGCAATCTGCTGCTGGAACTGGAGTTCGCGCCGCACGCGGTATTCCAGGTCGAGGGCCGCGACATCCTGGTCACCTTGCAGGTGGCGCCCTGGGAAGCGGCGCTGGGCGGCAAGGTGCCGGTGCCGACGTTGGGCGGCGCGGTGGAGCTGAACCTGCCGGCGGGCACCCAGGCCGGCAAGAAGCTGCGCCTGAAGGGCCGCGGCCTGCCGGGCGCCACGCCGGGTGACGAGATCGTCACCATCCAGCTGGTCACGCCGCCGGCGAAGACCGACGAGGACCGCGCCTTCTACGAGGGCATGAAGCAGCACTTCGCGGTCGAGCCGCATAAGGCCTGAAGCCGTGTAACCATGTAGCCCGGGAAGCGCGCAGCGCTACCCGGGGTTTGCCGCACCGTCGGATGGCGCAACCCGGCTAACGCTACGCGTTTGCCGGGCTACTCTTCAGCGTGCATGTCGGGACAGGCTTGACCCGACCTACATTGTGGGCCGCTTGTCCTTCCACGGCCGTGCCTGCTCCAGCTGCGCCGCCAGGCGCAGCAGGGTGGCCTCCTCGCCGAAGCGCGCCACGAACTGCACACCGACCGGCAGTTCGGGACCACCAAGCTCGGCGGGCGCCCAGTGCAGCGGCACCGACATGCTGGGCGTGCCGGTGAGGTTGGACAGCTGGGTGAAGGGCACGCGCCTGAGGCTTTGGTCCACCAGCTGCCTGACGATGTCGCTGTGCAGCAGCAGCTTGCCCACACCCAGGCGCAGGATCACCTTCAGCAACGCCTGCTGTGCCGCCGGCATGGCCAGTTCGCCGATGCGCGAGGGCGGCATGGCGGTACTGGGAATCAGGTAGAGGTCGTAGGTCTGGTGGAAGCGACCGAGCGCGCGGGCGAAGCCGTTCCATTGCTTGCGGCTGGAAACGTACTCGCCGGCGCTGAGGGCCCTGCCGAACATGCCCAGGGCGCGGGTCTCCAGTTCGAAGTCCGCATCGCCGGCGCCGGTGGCATGCCTGGCCTCGTCCATGCTGGCGGCGACCTGGCCGAAATACATGTTGATGAAGCATCGCGCCAGCGCCTGACCATCGATTTCCGGCTCGGCTTCCTCGACGTGGTGGCCGAGCTGTTCGAGCAGGTGCGCCGTATTGCGCACCGCTTCGATACAGGCCGGATCGACTTCGGTGCCCAGCGGCGAGCGGGTGCAGAAGCCGACGCGCAGGCGCTCGGGCTCGCGGGTCGCCTCTTCGGCAAACGCGTGCTGCGGCCGGGCGATGACGAAGGGGGCGCCGATGTCGGCGCCGGCGATGGCGTCGAGCATGCGTGCCGAGTCGCGTACGCTGCGGGTCAGCACATGTTCGCTGGAGGCGCCGTCCCAGAACTCGCCGTGGAGCGGTCCCGGCGGTACGCGGCCGCGGGAGGGCCGCAGGCCGAACAGACCGCAGTAAGAAGCCGGGATGCGGATGGAACCGCCGCCGTCGGAAGCGCCTGCCATCGGCACGATGCCGGCCGCCACCGCCGCGGCCGTGCCGCCGGAGGAGCCGCCGGGCGTACGCGACGGGTCCCAGGGATTGCGCGTGGCGCCCCACAGCTCGGTTTCGGTGAGGGCCTTGAGGGCGAACTCGGGGGTGGCGGTCTTGCCGAAGATCACCAGGCCGGCGCCGAGGAAACGGTTGACGATCTCGGCATGCTCGGTGGGGATCCAGTTGCGCAAGGCGCGGCTGCCGGAGGTGGTGGGTACGCCGGCGTAATCCTGGGCGATGTCCTTGATCAGGAAGGGTACCCCGGCGAAAGGACCGCTCAGTCTTTCGCCGGCCCGGGCGCGGCCGATGTCCAGCATGGGGATGTTGATGGCCCTGAGTCCGGGATTGACCACCTCGGCACGGGCGATCGCCGCTTCCAGCAGTTCGGCGGCACTGACTTCGCCGCGGGCGACCAGCTCGGCCAGGCCGGTGGCGTCGTAACTGCCATATTCCTTGAACATACTTCCCCCAAGATTGTGTGTTGGGTGGCGCCGCGGGGTGGTCCCGGCCTGGCTGCACCGCATTGATGGTCTAGTTTAATCGGCTCCCGGGGTTCCTCACCGTCGGGTGCGCCAGCGGTACCAACGGGGCCGGTCGACGGCCCCCTGCAAAGGCACAATATGAATATGTTCGAGATCGTCGACAGCAAGGGCATGATCTGCGGCTTCCGCCTGCGCGCGGAGGCGGCTCCCGAGGCGATCCAGCTGGACGTCGACGCGGCGGACGCCGAGCGGGAGTGCGGCACGCCGCAGCAGCCGCTATGGCTGCATTTCAACCTGGTCGACACACGCGCCAGCCGCTGGATCGCCAACAGCGAACATATCCCGGAGGAGGCGCGCGAGCTGCTGCTGGACGTCGACCCGCGCATCCGCCTGGAGCCCTTGGGTGATGGCCTGGTCGGCGTACTGGGCGATCTGCACCACGACTTCGAGTCCGATCCGGAGGGCTTCGGCACGCTGCACCTGTATATCAGCGAGACGCTGGTGGTCAGCGGCCGCCGCCATCCGCTGGCCTCGTCCGACCGCTTGCGCCACGAGTTGCGCGGCGGCGAGACGGTAGGCTCCGCCATCCAGTGGCTGTCGCAACTGGTGCACAACCTGGCAGAGACTTTCGGCACCGCGGTGACCGATATCAACGAGGCCGTCGATGAGGCGGAGGACCGCATCCTGCAGGGCCGCGTCGCCGACGAGGGCAAGGAACTGGGACGGGTGCGCCGCCTGCTGGCGCGCCTGCGGCGGCAGCTCGGCGCCAACCGCCAGTCGCTGATCCACGCGCGCACACGACTGCCGGCCTGGGCCAAGGAAGCGGACGCGGGCCAGCTGCGCCTGGCGATCGAACGCCTCGACGCAGTAGCGCAGGACCTGGAGCTGGTGCAGGAACGCGCGCGCCTCCTTCAGGAAGAAATCGCCGGCCAGCTCGGCGAGGCAACCAACCGCAACCTCTACCTGCTGTCGATCGTCACCACCGTGATGTTGCCGATCACGCTGATCACCGGCGTGTTCGGCATGAATGTGGGCGGCCTGCCCTGGCTGCAGGACAGTGCCGGTTTCTGGAACGTGATGCTGCTGATGACGGGCGTAGCCGTGGCCACACTGGTGGTGCTGCACTGGCGCAAGCTTTTTTAGGGCCTGGCACCAATCGCGGGGGGCACCTCAGCGTTCGCCCTGCAGCGTCACCACCACCTCGCGGCGATGGCCGGAGGTACGGTGTTCCCACAAATAAATGCCTTGCCAGGTTCCAAGCGCGAGGCGTCCATCGCGGATCGGCACGGTCAGCTCGTAGCCCGCAAACAGGTTGCGCACATGCGCCGGCATATCGTCCGGACCTTCGGCATCGTGACGGAACAGCCGGTCGCCATCCGGCGCCAGACGCTGCGCGAAGCGTTCCAGATCGCGGTGGACCTCGGGATCGGCATTTTCGGCAAGGCACAGCGAAGCGCTGGTGTGGCGCAGGAACAGGTGGCACAGGCCGATGCGCAAGCCGGCGCGCGACAGCAGGTCTTCGACCTGCGCCGTCAGCTCAAGGAAGCCGCGGCCGCGGGTAGCGACGGCGATCGTGGTCTGCTGCCACGGGCTCATGCGTTCTCCAGCAAGGCGTGCAGGCTGGCGTGATCCAGCATCGGGAAAGGAATCGGCTCGGCCGGGTTCGAGGGCGGCGGCCGCAAGCCCAGCGCCCACCAGCCGACGTCGTGCCAGGCGCCATGCTTGTAGCCGACCTGGCGATAAATCCCGACCGGTGCGAAGCCCAGGGCTTCATGCAGGCCGACGCTGGCATCGTTGGGCAAGGCGATGCCGGCATAGGCGTTGACGTGGCCCAGGCGCCGCAGCACTTCGAACAGCGCCCGGTATAAACGGCGGCCGACGCCGCGCCGGTGTGCGTCCGCCGCGAGATAGACCGCCACGTCCACATCCCAGCGATAGGCGGCGCGGCTGCGGTGCTCGCCGGCATAGGCATAGCCGAGCACGCGGCCGCCCTGCTCCGCCACCAACCAGGGATAGCGCGCGCCGATGGCGGCAAGGCGGCGGCCCATTTCCCCTGGCGCCGGCGGCTCGACCTCAAACGAGACGATGGTGTCGCGCACATAGGGCGCGTAGATCGCCGCGATGGTCGCGGCATCACGCACCTGCGCTTCACGAATCCGGATCGTTCCGTACATAACTTTGCTCCGACCTCAAACCGGGGACACTGTTCCCGCGATGCAAAACCTGTCCCGGTGCGCAGACCGACTCCCTGGTTCACTGCCAGCCCGGCACAGCGTATAACTGCCTTCATACGACTATCGGCATCGGCCATGACGACATCCTGGAAGCATCACTTTTCCCGTTTTCTCGGCGCAGGGCAATGGCTGCATGCCGCGGCGCACAGCCATCACCCGTGGCCGGACGTGAGTTTCGAAGCGCAGCAGCAGGCCTGGCTCGACGCGGCGGAGCTGATCGACGGCAAATGGGATCTGGTTTACAGCGAGGTGTTGCCGCAGGCGCAGGCACATGTGGCGCGGCGGCTGAACCTGCCCTCGGCGCAGACGCTGTGCTTTGCCGGCAATACACACGAATTCCTGCTGCGCCTGCTGTCCTGCATCGAACGCCAGCCGGTGCGGGTGCTCAGCACCGATGGCGAATTCCACAGCTTCTCGCGGCAGCTGCGCCGCCTGGAACAGGCCGGTCTGGCGCAGATGGAGCGCGTCGCCACCGAGCCGTTCGACAGTTTCGGCGAACGCTTCGCCGCAGCCGCGGCGCGCGGCGGTCACGACCTGGTGTACTTCAGCCAGTGCTTCTTCAACAGCGGCTTCCTGGTGCAAGACCTGGCAGCGCTGGTACGGGAGGTGCGCGATGCGCAGACGCTGGTGGTGATCGATGGCTATCACGCCTTCATGGCGCTGCCGACCGATCTTTCCGATATCGCCGGCCGCGCCTTCTACCTTGCCGGCGGCTACAAGTACGCCATGTCGGGTGAGGGCTGCGTGTTCCTGCATTGCCCGCCGGGTTATGCCGAACGGCCGGTGAATACCGGCTGGTTCGCCGGCTTCGGCGCGCTCAGCAGCGGCGCCGACGAGATTCCCTACGCCTGCGACGGCCAGCGCTTCATGGGCGCCACCTACGATCCGACCGGCCTGTACCGCTTCAATGCGGTGATGAACTGGCTCGATGCGCACAAGCTGACGCCGGCGCTGATCCACGCGCACGTCGAAGCCTTGCAGGAGCGCTTTCTCGACGGGATCGCACGGCTGGGCCTGGATGCGCTGAAGGCGGAACGGCTGATGCCGCAACGCGGATTGCCGCGCGGCAACTTCCTCTGCTTCCGAAGTCCGCAGGCGGCGGATTGCCATGCGCGGTTACAGGCGCGGAACGTGATGGCAGATTATCGCGAGGACCGGCTACGGCTGGGGTTCGGGATTTACCACGATGCCAGCGATATCGATGAGCTGCTGCATCGCTGTATCGCAGCACTGGCCTGAAAAATATCGTAGGTCGGCTCAAGGCGCTTGCGCCAGGAGCCGACTGTGCCGAGACGACCGTCGGGTCCGCTACGCTTGACCCGACCTACGGTGACGGTCGTAGATCGCACCGCTTATTTGAACAGTCCGGGCCAAGGATGGCCCGGTGCTTTGACAGGATGTCAAAAGGGAATCCAGGTCTTCTTTTCGGTGTAGCTCAGGTAGCCGACGTTGGCGCCCGCGCGCAGGCCGACGCCGGTGCGGATCGGGGCCAGGGTGATGTTGTTGGCGCGCTGGTAGTTGAGGCCGACGCCGGCGACGATGTAGAGGCTGCCGTCCACGCCGGGGAAACGCTGGAACAGGTCGCGCGTCCAGTGCAGGTTGTAGACCAGGGTGAATACCTTGGAGGCGTTGCCGCCGAAATCCCAGCCGACCGACGGACCCTGCCAATAGACCTTCATCGAGCCGCCGCCCTTGTAATACAGCGTGCCCTCGCCGTAGCGCAGGCCGAGGATCACGGCGCCGGAGCCTTCTTGGCCGACGATGTAGGCATTGGGACGGCCGTTGTCGGAAAACACTTTTTCGATGGCCTTGGCCAGGCCTTCGGTGGTGCCGCCGAAGAAATTCTTCGCGGCGGCCATGGTTTCATCCTGGGTGTAGGTCTGCGGACCGATCTCGCCGTTCTGCGGCACCGGCTGGTTGGCCGGAGAATTGGTGCCGGCTGGAGGCGGGCTGGCGGGGGCGTCGCCCGGCTGCTCGCCGATGGTGGAGGTCGGCGGACTGGAACTGTCCTGCGCGCTGGCCTGCGGCAAAGCAGCCAGCAGGGCGGCGAAAGCCAAGGCCAAGCCGGCGGAGGCCACGCGGGCCTTCCGGTAGTTCTGATTCATCAATTTTGTCTCCGGGGTCGCCAAAAAGGCGCTTATGAGACCTTACAAAGGCCCCCGGGTTCAACCTGAGAGCCGCGCCAGGCGTGGCGGCCAGGCCAGCTGCGAGCCCCTTGCGGGTCTAAATGCGGGCAGCCCGCGGCGCTTCCAGCGGCAGGTGCAGGCGGCGGTAGATGAAGGCCAGCAGCCACAGCGGGCCGATCAGCAGGAACTGCAGGTCCTTGAAGAAGGACGGCTTGGCGCCTTCCACCCGGTGGCCGACGAACTGGCCGATCCAGGCCAGCACGAATACCGCGACCATCGCCGGCAGGTGCAGGCGGCCCAGCTGATGAAAGGAGGAATCGGCGACCCCGTAGAGCAGGGCCAGTACGCCGGCGGCGCCCAGCGCCAGCCGCCACGACAGGGCCAGGTAATAGGCCAGCGCCAGCAAGGCGCCGACGGAGGCGGCATTGAGCGTGTCGTTACCGCCCGGCACGGCGCGCAGCAGGCCGAGCAGGGAAAGCACGATCGGCGGAATGCAGATCCAGTGCAGGGTCTTGTTCAGCGGATTGAGATGGCTCAGCGAGTACTCGTCCAGCCATTGTGCGATCGGCTTCATGCCATCGGCTCCGAAGAATATGCGGCAGGCAAACCGGCACTCCGGGTTGCGCCGCGCAGTATGCTGGGGAATGATTGAGGGGGCGATAGTAAATCCGCCCCCGCGGCGACCCGGCAACTGGGCATTTTTTGCGGGCCGCCTGCAAGGTTTCGTCCCTCCTTCGGCGCGCACAGGGCCGTATGCAGGGGATTCATCAGCCAGGTCAATGCGTTGCGACGACGGACAGTGCAACTGAACGGGCGAATTCCCGGCCCCCGCCGTTATGGGCCACCAAGGGAATCGGCGCCGCCGCAACCGCTTCGAGGAGAGGCATGCAGGAATTGAAGCCGTCGAGTCCCGTCGATGTGGTCGATCGCTATATCGGCCGTCTCTACCGTTCCGCGCTGAGCGTGCCGCCGGAGGGCTTCCGCGCCTGGGCGCTGGACGAGCTGCGGCAAGTAGTGGAGTTCGACGGCGCGCTGTGGGGCAGCGGCTCGCTGCCGCGCTGGCAGTTCCACACCGTGGCGATGGTCGGCCTGCCGGAGGAGTTCCCCCGCGCGCTGGAGCAGACCCACGAGATCAACCCGATCGTGCCGCGCATCCTGGCCAACCTCGGCGCCCCGGTGGACATGCGCAGCGTCATGCCGGATGCGCGCTTCTTCCGCTCGGAGATCTACGAGCAGTGCTTCAAGCGCTTCGACATCAGCCGCATCCTCAGCACGCTGCACCTGGATCCGCGCAGCGGCCTGTATTCCCTCCTGACCCTGTACCGGAAGGATCGCAAGCAGGTGTTTTCCGAACAGGACCGGCAACGCCAGCAGCGCGCCACTTTCCACTTGTTCAACGCCGCTTCGCATGCCTTCTTCCTGCACCTGATGCGCACGCCCACCGACCGGCCGGCGGAAAGCGCGGCGGCGGCGATCGACCGCGAGGGCATGTTCCATGAGGCGCAGCCGCGCTTCCTGGAGATGTTGGAGAAATATTTCCCTGGACGCGCGCCGTACACCCTGCCCTTCGCGCTGCCGCCCAAGGGTGAGACCACCCTGGTCAACGGCCTGTGCATCCGCTGCGAGCCGCTGGCGGACTTCAACTATGTCTTCATCTGGCCGGCGGGCGCACTGGACCGGCTGACCCAGCGCGAGCGCGAGATCGTCTACGCCGTGGCCCATGGCCTCAGCTTCAAGCAGGCGGCACGGCGCATCGGCATCGCCCCTTCGACTGTCGCCAATCATCTCTACCGCATCTACCGCAAGCTGGGCGTGTGCAGCCGCAGCGAGCTGGCTGGCCTGGTCTACCCGACGGCGCCGTAAATAGGGGCGCTTACACCTCGACGGGGCAGGCCTTGGACGGCCCCGTAGCCGGCTGCCTGGAAACTTTGCTTTACACGCCGCTATGCTAGGCTTTCCGGCCATTCAGCCCGGCCCCGAAAGGCCCGAAACGCCCGCCCATGCGCAATCTCAGCCCGGAAGAACTCAAATCACTGCTCGACCAGGGCCGGATACGCCTGCTCGACGTGCGACAGGCGGAAGAGCTGGAAATCGCCCGTATCGACGGCGCGGTGCATATCCCCCTCAACGAGCTGCCCGCCCGGCTGGCGGAACTGGATCCGGCGCAGCCCATCGCCGCCCTCTGCCACCATGGCGTGCGCAGTGAAATGGCCGGCCGGATACTCGAACGCAACGGTTTTACCCATGTCGCGCATCTAAGTGGGGGAATCGATGCCTGGTCGCAGGCCATCGACCCCGCCATTCCGCGTTATTGAGGGGGTGGCCGGCTGATCGCCGGCCTGCCGACAAGGACGCTTATTTAAACAGTCCGGTCACGGATGACCGGTCGCTTGTACAGGGACGTACAAACAGAGGGATTCATGCGCCGACTCATTTTGGGGGCTTTGTCGTTTTCGGTTCCGGCCATGGCCGGGGCCAACGGCCTGCTCGATGCCTATCACCAGGCCCAGGAACAGGACCAGACTTTCCAGGCCGCCGTGCATCAGCGTGACGCCAGCATCGAAGCCAAGCCGCAGGCCTGGTCGGTGCTGTTGCCGCAGGTGGTGGCCCAGGGCGGGATCGAACGCGACCGCCAGCACGTCCTGTCGAGCAGTAGCAGCCAGATCGACAGCACCGGCGCGGCGCCGCAGAAGGACGTGCAGTGGTTCAGTTCGCGCAGCTACTCGCTCACGCTGAATCAGGTGATCTTCGACTGGTCGGCGTTCCAGACGGTGGCGCAGTCCGACAAGGAAGTGGCGCAAGCGCAGGCCACCTACCGCTCCGCCGAGCAGAGCCTGATCTCGCGCACTGCCGCTGCGTACTTCGCGGTGCTGAGCGCGCAGGATACGCTGCGCGCCGACCTCGACGCGCAGACCTCGTTCAAGCAGCAGCTGGAACAGGCGCAGAAGAAATTCGACGTCGGCCTGGCCGCCATCACGGATGTGCGCAACGCGCAAGCCTCTTACGACACCAGCACCGCCCTGGTCATCGCCGACCGCACCGCGATGGACAACGCCAAGCGCGCGCTGGGCCTGATCGTCGGCCAGCCGGTGGATGCCATCGCCGACCTGCAGCAGGATATCCCCCTGGTGGCGCCGAACCCGGCCATCCCGGCGGAGTGGAGCAAGTCCTCCAGCCAGGATAACCCGGACTTGATGACGGCCTTCTATGCCGCCGAGGTCGCGCGCAAGCAGGTGTCGATCTACCGCGGCAAGTACCTGCCCACGGTCGGCGCCACGGGCTCGCTCAACCGCTCCGACTCGCACTCCAAGTTCGGCAGCGACACGCTGGACGATGCCGTCTCGCTGACCCTGACCTGGAACATCTTCCAGGGCGGCCTGGTCACTTCGCAGGTGCGGCAGGCGGTGGCCAGCTACCAGCAGACGCAGGCGCAGTACGAGTTGCAGCGCCGCACGGTGGACCAGAACACCCGCAACGACTACGAAGGGGTGGTCAGCGGCATCGCCAGCGTCAAGGCCAACAAGCAGGCGGTGATTTCCAACCAGACCAGCCTGGAAGCGACGCAGGTGGGCTTGAAGGTCGGCACCCGCACCGAGATCGACGTATTGACCGCACGGCAGGCCCTGGCCGCCGCGCAGAAGAGCTACTACCAGTCGCGCTACAACTATCTCAACAGCCTGATCGCGCTGAAGCAGGATGCGGGGCGCCTGGGCGAAGACGACCTGGCGGAGATCGACCGGCTGGTGGTGGAAACAGCGACGCCGTCGCCGCCGATCTCGGCGGGCGAAGCCACCATCCCGGACACCATGCCGACAGCGCCGATCAAGCCGCCGACGCCCTGAGCGTGATCGCCCGGTCGCCACGCGACGGGGTTTGAGACGCGAAGCGGGCGTACCGCGCCGACTGTCACAGCGGATCTCACTCTCTGAGCTAAACTCCGGCAGGCCGATATAGACGGCTGCCGGGGGAGAAGGCTCATGGCGATGATGGGGCGCATCCTGTTGCTGTCGGGCCTTCTGGTGCTGGGGCAGGCCCATGCCGCGACGCAGCCGCAAGCCAACCTGCATGCACTCGACGCGGTGCCCCGCTTCGCCCTCGATGGCGCGGCCGTGGCCAAGGTCGTGGCGACGGCGGAGCAAGGCAAGAGCCGCCCGCTGCAGTTCGCGGTGACGATGGATCTGCCGCTGACCCTCTCTGACGGACGCTGGGAAACGCTGGACGCCGATACCTCGTCCTGGCGCCTGCGTGTCGGTTCGGCGGGCGCGCAGTCGCTGGGTTTCGAATTCTCCAGGTTCCGCATGCCCGCCGGCGGTGAGCTGCTGATCTACGACGCCCGGGGCCAACTGATGCAGGGCCCTTATACCGCCACCAGCGAGACCCCGGAGGGCCGGCTGTGGACCGCCATCGTGCCTGGCGCCGAAGCGGTCATCGAGGCGCGGGTGCCGACGGCCGCGCGCGACGCATTGCAACTCGAACTGGCCCGGGTCGGCCACGGCTTCCGCGATTTCTCCGCGGCGGCGGCGGGAATCGCGGAGCCCCGGGCCATTCCGGGCGGCGGCGCGGCAGCGTCCTGCGAGGTCAACATCGCGTGCCCGGCCGGCAACGACTGGGGCAACGAGGCACGCGCGGTGGCGACCTATACGGTGGGCAACCAGTTCATCTGCACGGGACAATTGGTCAACGACGTGCCGGGGGACAACACGCCGTTCTTCCTCACCGCCAATCACTGTGAGGTCGGCCAGACGCTGACCACCCCGGCCTCATCGGTTGTGGTGTATTGGAACTACCAGGCCAGCGGCTGCAGCGGCGGCGCCGGACCGCTCAACCACACCCAGAGCGGTGCCAAGCTGATTGCCGGGGACTCGGGCGCGGACTTCACCCTGATCCAGCTCAATCAGACCCCGGATCCGTCCTACAACGTCTGGTACGCCGGCTGGGACGTCACCGGCACCCCCGCCACGTCCGGCGCGGACATCCACCAGCCCGGCGGCGACGTCAAGAAGATCAGCCTGTTCAGCCGCCCCACCAGCAAGGTCACCGTGCAACTGCAAAACACCTTGCGCACGGTGCAGGCCTGGGACGTGGTGTGGTCCCTCGGCATCACCGAGGATGGCTCGTCCGGCTCCGGCCTCTACAACAGCAACCACCACCTGATCGGCGTGTTGTCCGGCGGCTCTTCGTCCTGCGCCAGCCCGGGCGGTGACGATGTATTCGGCCGGCTCGACGTGGCCTGGACCGCGCAGGCCCTCGCCAGCGGCCAGCTCAAGGCGCACCTGGATCCGAACAATACCGGCGCGAAGTGCGTGGCCGGGCGCAATCCGGGAGATAGCCCGGCATCAACCGATTGCAGCGTTGTCGGCGGTAGCGCCGCGACGCAGGGCACTGGCGGTGAAAGTGGAGGTGGCAGCGGCGGTGCCTGGCCGATTTCGCTGAGCCTGCTGCTGGCGCCGCTGGCGGCACTGCGCAGCCGGCGCCGCAAAAAGGCTTGAAACCTCGCACCGGGCTCAGCCGGCACGAGGCCCGGTCAAAACCTCAGGCCTTCGCCCGGCCCTGGTGCAAGCGACCCAGCCAGCGGTAGAGCGCGGCGACGGTCAGCGCAAAGGCCGCCAGGCCGATCCATTGCGCTGCGTTGGCGAAGCTGTCGCCCACCAGGGCCAGCGGCGTGTCCTTGCCGGACGCCACCACCACGCCGGCGAGGATCACGCCCAGCAGGCTTTCGCCGACAATCAGGCCGGAGGCGAGCAGTACGCCGAGCTGCTTGGCGCCTTCGGCATCAGACTCGCGCTCGGCGCGCTTGTCGTACCACCAGCCGACGACGGCGCCGACCACGATCATCAGGGTCACCACCAGCGGCAGGTACATGCCCAGACCCACCGCCAGGGGCGGCACCCGCAGCTTGCGGGTGGTGCGCCCGAGGATTTCGTCGACGAGGATGATGCCGACGCCGATGGCGACGCCGTATTCGATCAGGTTCCAGTCGAGCTGCCCCTCGATCACGCCCTTGGCCAGGGCCGAAATCAGGGCCGCCTGCGGTGCCGCCAGGGCGTTGACCGGATTGGCACCGGGCACGCCGGAAAAGCCGTAGGCGTGATTCAGCAGGTCCAGCACCGGCGGGATCACCGCGGCGCCGGCAACCACGCCGATGACCAGGGCCACCTGCTGTTTCCACGGCGTGGCATCGACCAGTTGCCCGGTCTTCAGATCCTGCAGGTTGTTGTTGGCGATGGTCGCCACGGCGAACACCACCGAGGTGATGAACAGGGCGAAGGCCACCAGGGCCGCGCCGCCGTTGCCGCCGAGCAGGGGCTTGATGCCGAACACCAGCAGCAGGGCCGCGCCGATCACCACCAGGATGCCGACGCCGGACAGGGGGCTGTTGGAGGAGCCGATCAGTCCCGCCATGTAGCCGCATACCGCGGACACCAGGAAGCTCATCAGCACCACGTAGATCAGGCCGCCCAGCACCAGCGACAGGACATGGTCGCCGAGCCCGCTTTCATTGGCGAAACGGGCCAGCAGCCAGGTGATGGGGGCCAGGCAGACCAGCGAGATCAGGCCGACCAGGCCGATGGGGATGTCCTGTTCGGTGCGCGGCAGGGTGGCGCCCTGGCCGGCCTTGCGCACCCGCGAAGCCGCCATGGCCGAGGCCAGGCCGCTGGCCACCGGCTTGACCAGCTTGAGCAGGGTCCAGATGGCGGAGATGCCGATGGTGCCGGCGCCGATGAAGCGCGCCTGGTGCTTCCAGGTGGCCAGCGCCACGTCCGCCGCCGCACCGGGATCCGGATGCAGCGCGGTCAGCCAGGGCATCAGCCCGGCCCAGGTGACCAGCGCGCCGACCAGCATGGCGATGCCGCAGGACAGGCCGACCAGGTGGCCCACCCCGAACAGGGCCAGAGACAGGCCGAAATCGTAACCACTGATTGAATTGCCGCCGCGGATGCGGAAGTAATCCACGAAGTCGCTGGCGAACACCTGGGTGGCGGTGATCAGGTAGAACACCGCCGACACGATCGAACCGACCACCACAGCCAGCAGGCCGTCCTTGCTGCCCTCCGCGCCGGCCTCACCCGAACCGGCGCCGACCTTGAGCACCTCGGCACAGGCCACGCCTTCCGGATAGGGCAGGTCGGAATTGGTCACCAGGGCGCGGCGCAGCGGGATCGAATACATCACGCCGAGGATGCCGCCGAGGGCGCAGATCCAGAACGATTCCCAGTAGGGGAAGCCGGTCCACCAGCCGATCATGATCAGGCCGGGCAGCACGAAGATGATGGAGGACAGGGTGCCGGCCGCCGAGGCGACGGTCTGTACGATGTTGTTCTCCTGGATGGTGACGCCCTTGAAGCCGCGCAGCACCGCCATGGAGATCACCGCCGCCGGAATGGAGGAGGCGAAGGTGAGGCCGGCCTTGAGGCCGAAAAACACGTTGGCGGCGGTGAACACCACCGTGATGATCGCTCCCAGGACGAGGCCGCGGAAGCTCAGTTCGGTACGCGGTTCCGCGCCGGGCGGTTTGGTTGCAGGCACCAGGTTGTCTCCAATGATGGTTTTATCGCGATATCGCCCGTACCTGTTTCTTGCCCCCGAGGCCGGGCTGCCGCCGTATGGTCCGAGTATAGCGGCGTGTACCGCGAAAGCCGTACCATGCCGGCACTCGCGACAGCTTCATGCTGCATCGCACATCCATTGAGGACACCCGCATGCGTCTTTCCCGGCTTGCCGCCGCCCCCACTTTAATATTGGCTTTGGCTTTGGCTTTGCCCATGATCACTATTGCCGCCACGCCGGCTCCCCGCCCCTTCAATTCGCACGACCTGGTGACGCTGGACCGCGTTTCCGATCCGCAGGTCTCGCCCGACGGCAAGACCCTGGTGTTCTCGGTCCGCGAAACCGACCTGGCCGCCAACAAGGGTGTGCGCAGCATCTGGCGGCTGTCGCTGCAGGGCAAGGACGCGCAACCCGAGCGCCTTACGGCCAAGGGCAGCAACGCCGATACGCCGCGCTGGTCGCCGGATGGCAAGGCCCTGTACTTTCTGTCCTCGCGTTCCGGCGGCACCCAGATCTGGCGCCTGGACGCCGGCATGGGCGAGGCCCGCCAGGTCACCAGCCTGCCGCTGGACGTGAACAATTTCATCATCGCGCCGGACGGCAAGCGCCTGGCGCTGTCGATCGACGTGTTCACCGATTGCGCCGATCTGGCCTGCACCAAGAAACGTCTGGACGACAAGGAAGCGAACAAGGCCACCGGCACGGTCTACAACCGCCTGTTCATCCGCCACTGGGATACCTGGGCCGACGGCCGCCGTTCGCAGCTGTTCATCGCCGACCTGGATGAAGAAGGCACGGTCAGCGCCGCGCCGCGCTGGATTACGCGCGACGCCAATGGGGGGATCGATGGTGACGTTCCTTCCAAGCCCTTCGGCGACGAGTCCGAGTATTGCTTCTCGCCGGACGGCAAGACGGTGTATTTCGGCGTGCGCATCGCCGGCAACAGCGAGCCCTGGTCGACGAACTTCGACATCTATTCCGTGCCAACCGCAGGCGGCAGTGCGCCCAAAAACCTGACCGCGGACAACCCGGCCTGGGACGCCAACCCGGCGGTCTCGAAGGACGGCAGCAAGCTCTATTACCTGGCGATGAAGCGCCCGACGTTCGAAGCCGACCGCTTCGGCATCATGGAACTGGACCTGGCCAGCGGCAAGAAGCGCGAAGTCGATCCGGAGTGGGATCGCTCCGCCGGGTCCATCCGCCTGTCCGAAGACGGCCACAGCATCTACGCCCTGGCCGACGACAATGGCGAGCACCCGCTGTTCAGCATCGACATCCGCAGCGGCAAGGTGAAGAAGCTGGTCGGCGAAGGCAATGTCAGCGCCTACACCGTCGCCGGCGACAGCATCTTTTTCTCGCGCGATACGCTGAAATCCCCGGCCGACCTGTTCCGCCTGAAAGGCGGCGGCAAGGCCACGCGCCTCACTGCGTTCAACACCGAAAAACTCAAGAACGTCGCCTTCGGCGATTACGAGTTCTTCCAGTTCAAGGGCTGGAACGACGATACCGTGCAGGGTTATGTGGTGAAGCCGGCCAACTATGTGCCGGGCAAGAAGTACCCGGTAGCCTTCCTGATTCACGGCGGCCCGCAGGGCTCCTGGCTCAACGACTTCCATTACCGCTGGAATCCGCAGACCTATGCCGGCGCCGGCTTCGCCGTCGTCACCATCGATTTCCACGGTTCCACCGGTTATGGCCAGGCGTTCACCGACGCCATCACCGGCCACTGGGGCGACCGCCCGCTGGAAGACCTGCAGAAGGGCTGGGCGGCGGCGCTGGCGAAGTATTCCTTCCTCGACGGCAACCACGCCTGCGCCCTCGGCGCCAGCTACGGCGGCTACATGATCAACTGGATCGCCGGCAACTGGAATACACCATGGAAGTGCCTGGTCAACCACGATGGCGTCTTCGACAACCGCGCCATGGCCTATTCTACCGAGGAGCTATGGTTCGACGAATGGGAGAACCAGGGCACGCAGTGGCAGAAGCCGGAAAACTACGAACGCTTCAACCCGATCAACCACGTCGCCGACTGGAAGGTGCCGATGCTGGTAGTCCATAGCGGCAACGACTTCCGCATTCCGCTGGAACAGGGCATCGCTGCCTTCACCGTGCTGCAGCGCCGCGGCATTCCCAGCCAGTTCCTGACCTTCCCGGAAGAGAGCCACTGGGTGCAGAAGCCGCAGAACAGCCTTCAGTGGCACGACACGGTGGAAGCGTGGATCAAGAAGTGGACGGCTGCGGAGTAAGCTCGGTGCCGTTACGTTTTTTAATCGCACCATAGCGTGCGGGTGAGCTTACGCGCGGGCCGTTACGGGCCCGCGCGTAAGGCACCTTGCGGACTCCCCTGAATCTCCCGGGCTTTCCCGGATCAGTTGAGCATCCCCATGCTCTTCTGCAAATCGATCTGCATGGCGTCACTGCTATAAAACGCGGCGGCACTTTCCAGTCCCAGCCTTTGCGCGGGCGCGAAATCATTCCATTCCGCGATCTCCGCTCCGATCTGTTCCAGGGGCCTGGACAACAGGCAGGCCACGGCAACGATATCGGCAAAATCCGGCGTATCGCCGCTTGCGCGGGACGGATCACCATAGGCTTCCGGTACGCCGGCGATGTCCTCCGGGAAACGCCAGTGGCGCAGAATCCTGCCGCCGACCTCGGCATGCCGGCTTTCGATCATGGCGAACAAGGCTGCCGCATCCACATGCCCGAGCTGCTCATCCTCCACCGCGGCGAGCAACGGCAAGGCGCCGATGAAATGCAGCAGGCCGGCGAGCAGGGCCTGCTCCGGGGCCAGGCCGGTGCAGTGCCGCGCCAGCACCTGGCTCACCGCGGCGACATCCTTGCTGCGGCGCGAGATGCGCTGCTGCAACTGCCGGGTGACCGGGGAGCGCGGCTCGAAGGCATGCTCCAGGGCCAAGGCGGTAACCAGGTCGCGCACGTAGTAGAAACCCAGCCGGGTGATCGCCTGCGGCAGGGTGCGCACTTCCATGCGGCCGCGCAGCAAGGGGCTGTTGGCGACGCGGATCAGGCGCGCCGTCAAGGCGGCGTCGCGCACCAGCTGCTGCGCCAGATCTTCGACGGTGGCATCGGGGTCCGCGGCGATGGCCCGCACCTGCGCCGTCACCTCCGGCAGCGAGGGCAATTTCAGCGCATTGAGCCGGAAGCCTTCGGCGACGGCATCGAGTGCTTTTCTTTCAAGCGTCTGTTGCTGTGACATGGTTCCCCTCCGATCGTGTGCGCCCCGTGCAGTTTCCGTGCCCGGGGCGCAACGCGATTGGGGAGCTTGCGGACCCTCAGCGGTGATAGGCGCTGGCGAAGCTCCAGATGATGCCGGTGGCATCCAGGTTCTGGGTGGTTTTGCCGGCCGTCTGGGTGATGCCGTTGGGCCAGGCGTGGCCGCCGTTGTAGACCGTGTACAGGCGCAGATCGTTGCCGGCGGTGCAGCCGGTGTAGTCGGTCAGCTGCACCGTGGTGCCGTCGCTGACCAGGGTCGGCAGCATGCTGGCCACGGTGCCGCCGCAATGCTGCAGGCCGACCCAGAAGGCCATGCTCGCGGCCGCCGAATCCACACCCAGCCTGCCGCCGTTGTAGGGCACGATGGGATCGTTGGTGCCCATGATGTAGAGCTTGGGGCGCTGCACCGCCGGCTTGCAGTAGGTGGGGGAATTGGCGATCACCGCCCCGGCGTCGATGCCGAAGGCCGCGATCTTGGTGGACAGCTCGCAGGCCAGACGTTCGCTCATGAAGGCGCCGTCGGAATAACCGGCGGCATAGACGCGGGTGGCGTCCGCGCCCTGCGTGACCAGGCTGTCGATGAGGGCGGAGATGAAGTTGGTATCGTCCGTGCCGCTGCGGCTGATATCGTCTTCCCATTGGCCGTTGACGGCCTGCGGCAGCACCACCCAGAAGTTCTGCGTGGCGACGAAATTGATGACCTTGGTCAGGTTGGCCATCTGCATCGGCGTGGTATTGATCGGATGCAGCAGGATCAGCAGCGGCGCCGCGGTGGCCGCGGCGACGGGGCGCATGAGAATGTAGGTGCGCGCCACGCCGTTGACGGTCAGCGTGGCGCTGAACGCCGTGGTGCCGGCGGCGACGGCGACGGCAGTGCCGTTGATCTGCGGGTAGGTGTAACTGAAATTGCCACTGGTGCTGAGCATGCCGTTGACCGGATTGACGGTTCCGGTAACAGCCGCGGCCTTGACCGCCGCTTCCGCTGAAGCCGACAGGATCAGCCCGAACACCAGCGCCGCTGCTGCTTGGTATATTTTCACTATACCCCTCCACATGATCAGGAACGTTCAACTACTTGACATGGGGTGAAGACTAGCCGGATATCCGTCCGACAAAGCAGCGCCGCAAGATGAACGGTGATTCAGGGGCGATGAACCGGTTGTTGCACTGCGATACCCAGCGCAATGACGCAGGAGGTCCTATGCTTGGAAAACTCACCATGACAACGGCAGATGAACGATCAGGTCAGTCAATTCCGTGATGATTACCGCCGCCGGCTGATTGGCCCGCGTTACAGCGGCATCGCGCATTTCTGCTTCACCAGCGGCGCCTGTCTTGCCGCCGTGGCTTTCTGCGCCAGCCGCCTGCACCAGGTGCAATGGTGGGAATGGCTGACGGTGCCGGTGACCTTCTTGTTCGCCAACCTGGTCGAGCACGCCGGCCATCGCGGACCGATGCATCATCCACGCCGGGGGCTGGGACTGATCTTCGAGCGGCATACCCGGCAGCATCACCGCTTCTTCACGCCGGAGCGGATGGAGTTCGAGAACGCGCGCGACTTCAAGGCGGTATTGTTCCCGCCGGTGCTGCTGCTGTTCTTCTTCGGCTGCTTCGCGGTACCGGTGGGCATACCGCTGGCGCTGCTGACCACGGCCAACATCGGCTGGCTGTTCGCCGCCACTTCGATCGGCTATTTCCTCAACTACGAGTGGCTGCATTTCGCCTATCACACGCCCGAGCAATCCTGGATCGCGCGCCTGCCCGGCGTCGCATGGCTGCGGCGGCACCACACGCTGCATCACGACCATACGCTGATGTCGCACTACAACTTCAACATCAGTTACCCGATCGCAGACTATCTGCGGGGGACGCTGTATCGGCCGCAGGCCAGTGGGGCGAAGGCCCCGGCAACAGACATGTAGGTTGGGCTGAGCACAGCGAAGCCCAACATTGTTTGAGCGGTGCCGAAGACGTTGGGCTTCGCTGTGCTCAGCCCAACCTACCGGCTAAGACTTGCGCAAGGCCACGGCCCACGTTGTGGCCCACTGGCTGACCGGATCGAACAGTTGCAACAGCTCGGCACCGCGCTTGCTGAGCTGATAGCCGTCCTCCCCGACCTCGACGATCAGTGCCTCGCGCAGTTCCACCAGCCGGGTGTTGAGCACCGAGGGCGAGATGCCGCAACGTGCCTGCAGGGCGCGGAACACCAGTGGCCCTTCGCGCAATTCCCAGATCACACGCAGGGCCCAGCGCCGCCCGAGCAGGTCGAGCAGCGCCATGATGGGGCGGCCGCTGCTGGAGCCGCGTACCGGACGATCGACGAGTGCCATGGTTGCGCTACGAATTCCGAAGCATTATGCTTCGATTATCGTAGCATAGGAAAAGCCCATGACCACGCCGCGCATTGCCCTGGTTGATCCGCCTTATCCCGAGCCGATGCAGCAGGATTTCGACCGCGTCATGCGCGGCCTGCCGCCGCTGAACATCTTCCGCACCGTGGCACATAACCCGCGTGTGTTGTCGCGGATGGTGGCCGGCGGCCTGCTCGACAAGGGCAGCATCAGCCTGCGCGAGCGGGAACTGGTGATCCTGCGTACCTGTGCCCGGTGCAAGGCCGAGTACGAATGGGGCGTACACGTCGCGGCCTACGGCGCCAAGGCACAATTCACACCGGAGCAAGTTGCCGCCACGGTGCTTGGCGATGCCGCCTCACCGCTGTGGAGCGCCGAAGAGCGGCTGCTGATCGGATTGTGCGACTCGCTGCAAGGCAAGCAGGACATCGATGACGCCCTGTGGTCGGAGCTGAGTGCCGCGTACAGCGAAGCGCAGCTGATCGAATTGCTGATGCTCGCCGGCTTCTACCAGATGGTGTCCTGCGTGGTGAACGCCACGCGCATCGAACACCAGGCAGGTACGCCGCGGTTTCCCACCACCAATTAAACCGGGCGGCGTCCGGGGCGCATGGGCGGTCTAGTCGTCGCGCCGGGCCAGTTGCAGATAGTCGGCCTTGCGCTCATGGCGAACAGCCACGGCCATATCGGTATCGACCTGCGCGCTTGCCTCCATCGACGGCTGCAGGACATCCGCCATGCTTTTCGCCGCGGTCATTGCCGCATAGAGCAGCAGGGCGATGGTGGCCCCGGCGATGATGGCGTCGCGCAGCTTCTTCATGAGGCCATTTCCGGCGCAGTGCGATGCCGCGGCGCGGCACACGCATTACGTCCATTCACCACGACCCATCCCGTTACGCGTTCCATGACTTCCCCCATACAATGCCAGTATCAACCCAGGCAGGGTTTGATGCCAGTGCAGCGGCAGGTATTGCCCCCGCGACCGGTACGAACCGACTCTATAAGGAGAAACGCGGGCGGACTGCGTTTTGCGTCACGCAGCGGCGCCGTTCATCGGGCGGAGTGTGACGGACTTCAAAAACGCGCCGGGTTTGCCGATCCGCCCTAGGAGCGGGCGCGCTCGATGATGCCGGTGGTGGAGTAACCGGCATAGAAATCGAGGATCACCACCTGGCCGCCGTTGGCGGTGACTTCGGCGTAGCCGGCCACCTGCTCCGGCTTGTAGTCGCCGCCCTTGACCAGCAGATCGGGCAGCACGCTTCCGACCAGGCGCTGCGGAGTGTCCTCGGCGAACGGCACCACCCAGTCGACGCATTTCAGCGCGGCCAGCATGCGCATGCGGTCGGCGACCTTGTTCAGCGGGCGGGTCGGACCTTTCAGGCGCTTGACCGAAGCATCGTCGTTGACCGCGACGATCAGCACGTCGCCGAGCTTGCGCGCGGCTTCCAGGTAGCGCACATGGCCGACATGCAGCAGGTCGAAGCAGCCGTTGGTCATCACCACGACCTGCCCTTGCGCGCGCGCCGCGGCGACGCGCTCCAGCAGTTCGTCCTCGACCAGCACGGCGCCGTCGTCCTCATGGGTACGGCTGATGGCCCGCGCCAGTTCGGCGGTGCTGACGGTGGCGGTGCCGAGCTTGCCGACGACGATGCCGGCGGCGAGGTTGGCGACACGCGCCGCATGGGCGAAATCGTGGCCGGCGGCGAGCGCCGCGCCGAAGGTGGCGATGACGGTATCGCCGGCGCCGGTGACGTCGAACACCTCGCGCGCCTCGGTCGGCAGGTGCAGGGGCTCGTGCCCCGGCACCAGCAGGGTCATGCCCTGCTCGCTGCGCGTCACCAGCAGGGCTTCCAGCCCCAACTCGTCGCGCAGCTTGCTGCCCTTGGCGACGATGGTCGCTTCATCCGGGCAAGGGCCGACCACGGCTTCCAGCTCGGTCAGGTTGGGCGTGATCAGGGTGGCGCCTTGGTACGCTCGCCAGTCGCTGCCCTTGGGGTCGACCAGCACGGCGCGGCCGGCTTCGCGCGCCAGCTTCACCAGCTCGGCCGCATCAGCCAGGGTGCCCTTGCCGTAGTCGGACAGGATCACCACCTGGGCATTGGCCAGGGCGATGCGGTAACGCAGCAGGTAGGCTTCGCGGTCGAAGGCCCCGATCTGCGACAGGGATTCCTCGAAGTCGAGCCGGATCAGCTGCTGGTTGCGCGACAGGATGCGCAGCTTGGTGATGGTGGGCCGGCCGATGGATTCCACGAAGTCCGGCTGCACCCGCTTCAGCTCCAGCGCCTCGCGCAGTTTCTGCGCGGTCTCGTCGCGGCCGACCACGCCGAGCAGGTGCGCATGGCCGCCCAGGGCGGCGATGTTGAGCGCCACGTTGGCGGCGCCGCCGGGACGGGTTTCATCCTTCTGGATGCGCACCACCGGCACCGGCGCCTCGGGCGAGATGCGCGAGGTGGGACCCTGCCAGTAGCGGTCGAGCATGACGTCGCCCGCCACCAGCAGGTGCGCGCGATCGAACTCGGGAATGGCCGTCTGCATCAGTCGCGGATTCCGGTTCGGCGGTTCAGGCGGCGGTCTTTTTCTGCGCAGCGGATTCGTTGACCAGGCTCAGCCACTCGGGGTACTCGGCGCGCTCGCCCTTGACCTGTGCCGCGTATGCCTTCTGCAGCTTTTCGGTAACCGGGCCGCGCTTGCCGCCGCCGATGCAGCGGTTGTCGGCTTCGCGGATCGGCATCACTTCGGCGGCGGTGCCGGTGAAGAAGGCTTCGTCCGAGATATACAACTCGTCGCGGGTCAGGCGCCGCTCGTAGACCTTGATGCCGGCATCCTCGGCCAGCTGCATCACGGTGCGGCGGGTGATGCCGTCGAGGGCGGAGGTGACGTCCGGGGTATGCAGCGCGCCATCCTGCACCAGGAAGATGTTCTCGGCCGAGCCCTCGGCGATGAAGCCGTGCGGGTCGAGCATTACCGCCTCGTCGTAGCCGTCGCGCAGGGCTTCGTTCAGCGCCAGCATCGAGTTGAGGTAGTTGGCGTTGGCCTTGGCGCGGCACAGCGCGGCATTGACGTGGTGACGCGAGTAGGAGCTGGTCTTGACGCGGATGCCGCGCTCGACGTTGTCGGCGCCGAGATAGGCCCCCCAGGTCCAGGCGGCGATGATCAGGTGCACCTTGAGGTTGTCGGCGCGCAGACCCATGCCCTCGGAGCCGTAGAAAACCATCGGCCGGATGTAGGCTTCCTTCAGCTTGTTGGCCCGCAGCACTTCCAGCGTGGCTTCATTGACCTGCTCCGGCGTGAAGGGAATCTTCATGCCGAGGATCTTGGCCGAGTTGAACAGGCGCCGGGTGTGTTCTTCCAGGCGGAAAACGGCGGTGCCCTTGGGCGTGGCGTAGGCGCGAACGCCTTCGAAGACGCCGGCGCCGTAATGCAGCGTATAGGTCAGGACGTGGGTGGTGGCATCACGCCAGGGAACCAGTTCGCCGTCATACCAGATGAAACCATCACGGTCGGCCATCGTCGTCATCGCTGAAATCCTCAAAACGGAAAATAAAGGCCGCGTAGGGGCGGCCGTGCGCATTATAGGGGAACCGGATGCATGAAGCCGCGTTCCAAGGCCCCGACAAGCACTTCCAGGACCGTTCCGGCGCATTCGTGCCGCGACGGCATTCTTCAAATCAATCAGGCACTTCCAATGACAGATCCCGGCATGATCGCGATCACCGAAACGCTCCAGGGCTACTACGCCGGCCCACCGCAGGCCAGCGCCGCGCCCGGCATCGTGGTGCTGATGGAGGCTTTCGGACTGACACCGCACATCCGCCGCGTCTGCGACCGCTTCGCCGCCGCCGGCTTCGCCGCGCTGGCGCCGGACATTTATTACGGCAAGCAGTTTTCGTATGACAAGCTGGAGGAGGCCATGGGTACCCTCAAGGCCCTGCGCGATGACCAGGTGATGGCGGAAATCGGCGCCAGCTTCGACTGCCTGGGCCGGCAGCCCGGCGTGACGCCGGCGCGGCTCGGCGTGGTCGGCTTCTGCATGGGCGGCCGCCTCGCCTTCCTCGCCGCCTGCCGGCACGCGGCGCGCGTTCGCGCCAGCGTCGCCTACTACGGCGGCGCCATCTTTCCGGAGGGCGAGAAGGACCGCTTCGGCCGCACCGCGCCGATCGGCGAGGCCGCTGCGCTGGCGGCGCCGCTGCTGCTGATCTACGGCGGCAAGGATGGGGGCATTACGCCGGCGGAACACGGGCGCATCGCGCAGCGGCTGGGCGAGCTCGACAAGCGTTACAGCCTCAGCCTGCATCCCGGCGCCGGCCATGGCTTCTGCTGCGAGGACCGTGCGAGCTATGCGCCGAAAGCGACGGAAGATGCCCACGCCGAGGCAATCGATTTCCTGAAACGCGCATTCGCCGCCTGAGCGGCCGTGTCGGCCCTGCCGAAGCCACCCTACGCCGGCTTCAGCAGGGCCGCAAACACCTGCGCCGGCGTGATCTGCCGCAGGCAGTTCAGATGGCCCAGCGGGCAGATGCGCTGGAAGCAGGGGCTGCAATCCAGGTCCAGGTAGAGCACCTGCGCAGCCTTTGACAGCGGCGGCGTCATCTTCGGCGAGGAACTGCCGTAGATCGCCACCAGGCGCGTACCTACCGCGGCGGCGACATGCATCAGGCCCGAGTCGTTGCTCACCGCCGCTCCGGCGGCGGCAAGCAGATCGACCACGTCGGCCAGCTGGGTGCGGCCGCTGAGATCGTGGATGTCCGCGCGCCCCTGCGCGATGGCGGCGCCCAGCTCCTTTTCCTTGGCCGAACCCAGCACCCAGACCTGGTGACCGGCGGCAACCAGCCGGCCCGACAGCTCGGCGAAATATTCCGGCGGCCAGCGCTTGGCGGGACCGTACTCGGCGCCCGGCATCAGGGCCACTGCCGGCTTGTGCGGATCCAGCCCGAACTGCTGCCGCAGCGCTTCGATGCGTTGTGGCTCGGCGCGCAGCCGCGGCTGCGGAATGGACGGCGCCTGCGTCACCGCGCCCTCTTCCGCCAGGGCCAGGAACTGCTGCACGGTGGTGGGCAGGATGGTTTTGTCCAGCGTGCGCAGGTCGTTGAGCAGGCCGTAGCGGAACTCGCGGCGATAGCCGGTGCGGCGCGGAATGCGCGCGAAATACGGCGTCAGCGCCGACTTCCACGAGCCGGGCAGGACGATGGCCTGCGCGTACTTCTTGCCGCGCAGGCTGTGTCCGATACGGCGACGCTCGCCGAAGCCGAAATCGCCATGCCCCAGCGGCAGTTCGATGCCGGCGCGCACTTCCGGCATCCGCGCCAGGATCGGCAGCGACCAGCCGGGGGCGAGCACATCGATGGCCGCTTGCGGATGAAGCGCGCGCAGGCGCATGAACAAGGCCTGCGCCATCACCATGTCGCCGACCCAGGATGGGCCGACGACCAGGATGTCCTGACTCATGCGTTGGTCCGAATCGGCGGGAACGGATGCGCGACGCGCGGCGGCGCAAGCTCCTTCGCCGCCGCATCCAGGCGCCGCATCAATGCGCTGATTTCGCCACTGCGCAGCTTCTCCAGCAGCTGTGCGCGCCCTGCGCGCATCTGCTCCTGCACCCGCCGCGCCAGCGCCGACAGCCCGGCACGTTCGTCGCCGCGCTGTCGCGCCACCGGACCGAATTCGGCCGCATCATCACCCAGCGCCTGCCGGATCAGGGCACGATAGCGCGCCGCACCGGCGTCCGCCGCGGCTTCGCCGAGACTTGCGCCGAGCACTTCGGCATCGTGCATCTCCCCAAGCAGATCCTGCAGGCCGCCGAGCCGGCGGACCAGCTCCTTGCCATCCGGCAAGGCCGCCGCCACCGGCTCCAGCAGATAACGCGCGCGCTTCACCAGCAGGCGCGCGGCATGCACAGGCGCCATCTGTTCCGCGTCCTCCCCGATCGCCGCGAAGCTGCCGTCGATCTCGGCGACCAGGGGCCTGAGCCGTTCGCCGCTCACCTGCGCGAAACTGACGGGCGTGGCTTCGCTGGGCATGGTCAGGGCGGCGCGCAACAGTGCGCCGAGCGCGGCGAACTCCAGCGGCACCGCCGCGCGGATCGCGGCATAGCCCTGCCGCTGCCGGTCTTCAAGCCGGCGCCGCAACCACTGATAGCCACTGCGCTGGTTCGGCCGCAATGCAGCGCGCTGCAGATCCAGCCAGCCCAGCTGCACTTCGCTGTCGCGCGCCGGGCCGGTGCTTTGCACCAGCTCCCGCAAGCGCTTGCGCAGCTTCTTGGGCAGGGCGTCCGCGACCCAGTCGCGATGAGCGCGTTCGATGGAACGGAAGCGGCGCAGGGCGACACGGAAGTCATGCAGCGCATCCGGGTCTTCACCGATCGCCAGCCGATGCCCGGCCGCTTCGGCATTCTTCAACTGCCGCAGCAGCAGCTTGCGCGCGGCGCGTTCCGGCGCGAGCAGATGCAGCGGCGTATCGGCGTCTAGTCCTGGTGTAGCCAATCCAGGTATCTCTTCACGCCCTGCTCCACCGTCAGGAACGGCCGGTCATACCCGGCGGCGCGCAGCTTGGCATGGTCCGCCTCGGTATAGGACTGGTAGCGGCCGACCAGGGCTTCCGGGAACGGCACGTACTTGAGCTTGCCCTTGCCGTGCCAGGCGATGACGGCCCTGGCGATGTCGTTGAAGGGCTGGGCACGGCCGGTGCCGCAGTTGAAGATGCCGGACTTGCCGGGGTGTTCCCAGAACCACAGGTTCATGGCCACGGCGTCGTCGACGTGGATGAAGTCGCGGCGCTGCTCGCCGGGGCCGTAGCCGTCGCTGCCCTCGAACAGGCGGCACTCGCCTTCCTTTTCGATCTGGTTGTTGAAATGGAACGCGGTGCTGGCCATGCCGCCCTTGTGCTGTTCGCGCGGGCCGTAGACGTTGAAGTAGCGCAGTCCCACCACCTGCGGCCGCGCGGACTTGACGCTGCGCTTGGCCACGGCATTGCCGCGGGTCTTCTTCGGCGCCGGCGCATCGTAGCCGAGACGGCGCACGTACTGGTCCATCAGGAACTTGGAGTAGGCGTACATGTTAAGCGGCTTCTCGCAGGCGCGGTCTTCGCGGAAGCCCTGCTTGCCCATGCCGTAGACCGAGGCCGAGGAGGCGTAGAAGAACGGCACGCGCTTGCCCTGGCACCAGTGCAGCAGGGTCTTGGTGTAGCGGTAGTTCACGTCCATCATGAAGCGGCCGTTCCACTCGGTGGTGGCGGAGCAGGCGCCCTGGTGGAAGATCGCCTCGATCTTGGGCAGCTCGCCGCGCTCGACCCGGCCGAGGAACTCGTCCTTGTCCATGTAGTCGGCGATCTCGGCTTCGGCCAGATTGCGGAATTTGGTGCCGTCCTGCAGATCGTCCACCGCGATGATGTCGGTGGCGCCCTTGCCATTCAGGCCCAATATCAAGTTCGCGCCGATGAAGCCGGCGGCGCCA
>NZ_JONR01000019.1 GCF_000711955.1 Nevskia soli DSM 19509 | reverse complement strand
ATGGAATCACCATGCCGCACTCTGTCCGACTTGCACTGCGCAAAAATGACCGCCGTCGCAGGCGCGATTCATTCTGTTACAGGCTCTTAGGATGCTGGAGTCCTGGATGAGCTGCGCGACGCTGGAGATGGCGCTGGCGGTGATCTGGGAGGAGCAGCGGGTCAAGGCCGCTTTGCCGCCGCAGTGGAGTGAGCCGGCGCCCGAGGTGATGAAGGAGTGGCGCCGGCACGGGAAGACGTTGCGCGGTCTCCCGGCGGGGCAGTGGTGGCCGCAGCCGCCGATGGGAACTTCTGCCCGCGCCGCGGCGTGATTGCCGGATAGACGGAAGCGGGTGCGAAACGCGCCGCCTCGCGTGATTCCTGATTGACGTTTACTGCGTGGTACGCACCGGTATGTCGGCCACGGCGAGGCGATGTCCCGATACCTGGCTGCCCGCGTCGGCGCGCAGGCGGGCGAAGGCCGGCCAGGATGCCAGGGTCAACAGGCCCACGGTGTAGAAGGCCGCCGAAAAATCCGGCGTCGACAATTGCGTGGCGTGGCGTAGCGCAAGGCTGGCATTCAATACCTGGGAGCCGACGCCGACCCCGATGCTCAGGGCCAGCTGCTGGGCCGTTCCCGAGAAGCTGGTGGCCTGGCTCATGTCGGCTTCGGCTACGTCGGCGAAGGCCAGCGCGTTGATGCAGGTGAATTCCAGCGAGCGGAAGAAGCCGGTGACGAGCAGGAAGCCGACAATCAGCCAGCTCGACGTTTCCGGGCGCATGGTGCCGCAGATGACCAGGGCGCCGCCGCAGATGAAGGTGTTGCCCAGCAGCAGGCGGCGGAAGCCGAAGCGGCGGACGATGCGCTGCGCCAGCATCTTCATCAGCAGCGCGCCCGCGGCGCTGGCGAAGGTGATGCCGCCCGACGCCAGTGCCGACAGGCCGAAGCCCAGTTGCAACATCATCGGCATCAGCAGGGAGAAGCTGCCCACGCCGATGCGGAACAGAGAGCCGCCGGTGACGGAGGCGCGGAAGGTGGGCAGCGACAGCAGGGACAGGCGCAGCACCGGGGCGTCGTCGGTGCGCGCATGCCGGACATAGAGCGCCAGGGCGATGATCCCCGCCAGTACCGCGACTGGCGGCACTTCCGGTGGCAGGACGTGCTTGCCCAGGTTTTCGGAGCCGAAGACCAGGCCGGCCACGCCGCCGCCGAGCAGCATCCAGCCCGCCAGGTCGAAGGGGCGCTGCTGGCTGCCAGGGACTTCCATGATGAAGCGGCTCACCAGGTAGTAGCCGAGGATGCCGATGGGCACGTTGATCAGGAAGATCCAGCGCCAGGAGGCGTAGGTGACGATCAGGCCGCCCAGCGGCGGACCGACGATGGGCGCGATCAGGGCGGGGATGGTCAGCCAGGACATCGCCTGCACCAGTTCGCTCTTCGGCACCTGGCGCACCAGCACCAGCCGCCCCACCGGCACCATCATGGCGCCGCCGAGGCCCTGGAGGATGCGCGAGAAGATGAGTTCGCCGATGTTCATCGAGGCGGAGCAGGCCACCGAGCCGATGACGAACACGATGATGGCGTTGCGGAAGACGCGGCGCGCGCCGTAGCGGTCGGCCATCCAGCCGCTGACCGGGATGAAGATGCTGAGGCTGAGCAGATAGGACGAAATGGCCAGGCTCAGGTGCAGCGGATCCTCGTGCAGGGACTTGGCGATGCCGGGCAGGGCGGTGGCGATGATGGTGGAGTCCAGGTTCTCCATGAACAGCGCGCAGGCCACGATCAGGGGGACGAGGCGGAGCAGTTTCCCTGATGTGGCGAAACCGGAATCGGTGGAGCCCGGCGTCATTGCCCCGGCGGTGCCGGCGCCGGCGCTACCGGCGCTTCAGTGGTAACCGGAGGCGATTCCGGTGCGCCGGGAATCTCGGTAATGGTGAATTTGCCGAAGTCGACGCCGGCATCCCAGCCGCGGCCGGTGCCCTTGAGCGCGAGCGATACTTCGCCCTTGGTCAGCGCCGAGACCGAGCCGCCGGATTGCGCCACCGTGCTGTGCGCCGAGCCGGTGGCGTAGTCGCCGAGGATTTCGCGGATGTTGCTTACGCCGGTGAACTCGCCGTAGCCGTTGTCGATGCTCGACTTGCCCAGGGTCAGGCCGCCGCCCTTGGAGGACAGCGCCACCCGCATCGAGGTGCCGTTGCCGCAGGTCACGGTGCCCTGGCCGGAAGAAGTCTTGTAGAAGGCCGACCAACCCTTCATGGTGAATTGCATGGTGCACTTCAATCCGCCGTTGAACTGCGCATGCGCACCGGCGGACAGCAACACGCCGGCGGCGAACAGCGTCAGGGCACCGGTCCTGGCTGGCAATTTTTTCATGCTGACTCTCTCCTGCGGAGTGAAATGAGTGTTTCCTGCGGCGCCATGGTTTGGGCTTCGTTTCGGGCCGCGGCGGAAAGCCCCTCTGCGACCCGCGTATTGTGCCCAAGTTCCGGCAGCGCCGGGTGTGGGGCAGTAGGCGCCAGCGTCTTTTTCGACTGTCATCCGGCTACGGAGGTTCAAGACCTCAAGGCATCGGCAGTCGATTCCGCATGCCTGGGATGGATCAATCGCTCTTCCCGGCCTTTTCGAAGGTGGGACTGAATGCTTTTACCGTCGCGTTCTTCACCAGGTTGCCGATGGTGCTGAAGACATCCACGCCGGGGCTGTCGACCCGGCCTTCGATGGGGATCACCGTGGCCAGCTGGTCCTTGCTCTGGTTCTGGAAGATCAGGTTGACCACGCTGCCGACCGCATCCACCAGGAAGTGCAGGGGGTCTTTTTCCTGCTCGGTGATGTGCTTCCATTGCAGCAGTTGCAGGTCATGGAACAGCGGCTTGATGTAGCCTTTGACGCCGCCGTCCTTGGCGTTGAGTTCCGTCAAAACATCGAGTGTGCCGCTCTTGGGGTCGACCAGGGTGTAGGCGCGCAGGAAGTCGCGCATGCGATCCACCTGGAGTTCGGTCAGGCGGGCCTTGAGATTGAAGTCCGGTTTTTCGGCGAAGGGATCGATCTGCAGGTCCAGGCGCACCTGGGCCTGGCCGACGGCGAGGGCGTCCAGTTGCAGGGTCGCCGCCCGCCGCTTCTGCTGGTCTTCCTGGTTGGTCAGGTTGGTGATGATGGCATTGACCTGGTTCAGGTAAACGTCGACCTTGGGGTCGCTGTATAAATCGTAATAGTGCACCTGGCCGTCGATGGTCTCGAAACGGTCGATGCGGAACGGCGTCAGTTTCTTCAGGATGTCCGCCCAGTTGGCGCCCTTGCCGGTCTGCGCCGCATTGCCCGCGTGCCCCGCCGCGAAGCTGAGCTTCGCTTCGAACACGCGAATCCTGGCCACCACCGTGCCCCTGATCAGTGCGCCGCGCAGTACCGAGAACTCCATCTTCGGCGCCTTGAACAGGGGCTCCTGTGTGGCGCTGTTCAATTGGCGGATTTCGATGTCGCGGATTTCATAGGCGCCGCGCCACAGCGCCAGGTGGATGTCGCCCACATGTCCCTCGTAGCCGGAACTCGAGTTGAGGGTGTGGTTGACGTAGTCCTTGACCAGGGAGGGCAGCAGGGCGCGGATCAGGACCAGCAACGCGATGAAAAGCAGTACGCCATAGCCGTAGCGATAGCGCCGGAAATGCGGCCGGTTCACCGGTGTTCCATCACTGCGGCTGTCCTTTATCCATGTCATGTCTACTGGACATCGGATGCCGGCCAAAGTGCAAAAGGTGTGCGCCATTCGGCCAGATCCTCTTCGCGGCCGGTAACAATTACCGGTCACAACGGCCGCTGTTGCATTTATTACCCGCATGCCGGAAAGGCGCTTTTCGCCACAGTTTTCTTAGTGCTTGATCGAACTGAAGATTGCGGCAGGACCAGCAGTGCAGTTCGATGTTGGTGGAGTGCGACGGCAGTCCAGTGGCGATTGGCCCCCCGACACCAACGCACCATGCGGTGACGGCGCCAGGGCATGGATCGGAGGAATACGTGCAGGATCTGCAGGCGATCCGCAGTGTCCTATTTCACTAAGGCTGCTCCGTAGCCGGCTGCGAAGGCGGCTTCGCTTCGAGCCAGCCATAGAGCAACAAGGCGGGCAGCAGTGGCCAGATGTAGTAGACGGCGCGATAGGCGATGAGGGCCGCGAGGAGGTCGTGAGCCCGGTAGCGGCTGCCCAGCAGGGCCAGGAACACCGCCTCGATCACGCCAAGGCCGCCGGGTACGTGAGTGATCAGGCCCGCGATGCTGGCCAACAGGAAGACGGTGAGTACCTGCAGTGGATCGGCGCCGCCACGCAGGAAGGTGTAGACGGTCGCCGCGATGGCCAGCCAGATGAAGGTGGAGAGCGCGATCTGCCCCAGGGCCGTGCGCCAGTGCGGCAGGTCGATGGAACTTCCGAACACGGTCCAGCTGCGCCGGGTCGAGAAGACGCAGGCCAGGACATAGCCGAGAACCAGGGCCAACATGAAGGCGCCGATCACGTGCAGGCCGACGGAGCCGATCTTCCAGTTCGGCGGCAGGTTGAGCGCATGCGAGGAAAAAGCGATGCCGCCGAGCAGCATGTAACCGGACCAGTTGGTGAGGAAGCTGAGACCGACGATGTGGGCGATGGCACCCGCCCCGAGCCCGTGGCGCGAATACAGGCGCAGGCGAAAGCCGATGGTGCCGAGCAGGGCGCCGAAGCTCTGGTTGAACGCATAGCTGACATAGGCGATAGCCATGGCCCGCGGCCGCGAGACGCGGTTTTCCATGTAGCCGAGGGCAAACAGGTCGACACAGCTATAACCGGCATAACTCAGGGTCGAGAATGCCATGGCCAGCAGCAGGCGGGACGGCGGGATGTGCCGCAGCGCTGAAAACACCTGGTGCCAGTCGATGGTGCGGGCGGCATAGCCGATCACCCCCAGGATGGCCAGGAAAAAGGCCGCGGTGAGCCAGGGACGCCAACGTTGCCAGGACGATTTTGGGGCGGAACCTTCCGATGGTCGGGCGGGGATGGCCTGCTCTGCGCTGTTGCTCATGCGAAAGCCTGCAGCACAGTGGCCACGATTTGCAACAGGGAGCCGGCGGCAATCAGCACGAATCCGCGGATCGATTTCACCGACTGGTCGCGAAAGGCGTGTTCGAGTTCATGGTTGTGTTCCTTTCTCGTCACACCGAGCTTGTGGATGTCCTTTTCTTCCACGTAGGCGCCACGCGCCGTGAGCAGCGCACCGCTCATGGTGATGGCGGGGCCGAGGACATCGCAGATCAGGTACGGCCGGCTCAGCCTGCTCCAGAAATCGCTCATCGCTCGTCTCTGCGGCCCTTGGGTCCTGTTTGGAACACCAAAACAGGTTCGATGTTCCTGGCGGGCTGGCAGCATGGCGCTGACGGTGGGCCGATCCGCCTCATTCCCGGGATGGCTAATGGGGTCGAACCTTAGTCCAGGCTTTCCTGCGCGTCTTCGGCTTCGGCCTGATCTCCGATTTCCGGTGTATCGACCGCCGGCAAGGGCAGGCCGTACTGGCGCCGCAGCAGCAGTTCCTTCGCCGTTCCGGTCAGCATGAGGCGCCCCGGCGGCCGATATGCCACGAGCTTGTGCTCGATCAGCCGGCCGATCGCATCCTGCGACACGGTGGCCGGGTCGATTCCCTTTTCCAGTTGTTCCAGCACATCCAGGTCGGTACGACTGGGTTCGTTCACGCTAGTCCTCTTCCTTGAGCAGGGCGCCGTGTTACAGGTGACAGCTTCCGTGCTGCCGCCTGTAATGACGGGCGTTGAGTGGTAATTGTTCCCGGCAATCCAGCAGCAATTTCGGCGAGGTGCGTTCTCGCCTGCGCAGCACCGCCAGGGCCGTTCCGGAACCCGCGACGGGGCGGGCTGTCCGAGCCATGCAGCCATCAACGACATGGAGGTCTGGATGGATAGCGTTCCGTTGCAAGGTCATCGCTCCGGTGTCCGCCCCGGACCGATGGACGTGACCTGCCCGATCGCGGAGGCTGCGCAATGAAACGCAAGTCGCTGCGCTTCGGCAAGGGCTTTCGCATCGCCATCGGCAATGCTCGCGGCAACTCGGCCGAAATGTCCATTCCGCCGGGGCAGTCGGAAGGGGATGCGCACAACCGCCATTCCGGTGCGGACCAGTGGCTGTTCGTGGTCGAAGGCAAGGGCGTTGCGGTGGTCAACGGCAAGCGCTATCCCCTGCACCAGGGCAGCCTGATGTTGATCGAGGCGGGGGATCGCCACGAAATCCGCAACAACGGCAAGGATCTGCTGCGCACGCTCAACATCTACGTGCCGCCGGGCTATAACAAATCGGGCGATCCCTTACCCAGGGCGCGCGCCTGAACATGCCCGGCCAAAGCAGGCGCAAGCCGGCGGACGAACACTCCGGTGCCCCGCCGGCACGACCGGTTTTCACGGCCGGCCCGGGCAAGGCCATCCCGCAGGCCCTCCCGGACCCGGGGAATACGCCGATCCGGATTCTGACCGTGAACATCCACAAGGGATTTTCCCTGTTCAACCGTCGCTTCATGCTGCACGAGTTGCGCGACGCCCTGCGGCAGGCGGCGCCTGATGTGGTGTTCCTGCAGGAAGTAATCGGCGCCGACGCCCGCCATGAAGCGGCGGTTACCGGCTGGCCCGCGCTGCCACACTGGGAATTCCTGGCCGAGACCATCTGGGGCTATTCCGCCTACGGCAGGAATGCCGTCTATACCCATGGCCATCACGGCAACGCGGTGCTGTCCAAGTTCCCCATTGCGGATTTCCAGAATCATGATGTGTCGGTCGGCGATGTGGAGCGGCGCGGCCTGTTGCATTGCCGGATCAACGTCCCCGGTATCGGCGTGCCGGTGCACGCCATCTGCGTGCACCTCGGGTTGCGCGAATGGCAGCGCCGGCAACAGCTTCGGGCCTTGTGCGAGGTCGCGTCCTCCGCTGTGCCCGCCGATGCGCCCTTGATCGTGGCGGGAGACTTCAACGACTGGAGAGGGCGTGCGCATGGCATGCTGGGGCAGGGTGCGGGCTTGCAGGAAGCGTTTGCGTGGAACCAGGGTGTCGCCGCGCGCAGCTTCCCGGTCTACCTGCCGCTGCTGCGTCTCGACCGGGTGTACTGCCGCAATGTCGAAATCGACCGGTGCAGGGTGCTGTCCCGGCAGCCCTGGTCGCGCTTGTCGGACCATGCCGCGCTCTGTGTCGAAGGACGCTTATGAAAGTCCTGCAATGGACCTCCGGCAATACGCTGACTTTTCTCGAGAACGGGGAGGAATTCTTCCCGCGCGTGTTCGAGTTGATCGACCGGGCGCGCAGCAGCGTATCGATCGAAACCTTCATCGTCGCCGACGATGAAGTGGGGCAGCGCCTGCAGCAGTTGCTGATCGCGGCGGCGCGTCGCGGCGTGTCGACGCAATTGGTGATGGATGGTTATGGCTCGGCCCCCTTGCCGCCGGAATACGTGACGGCGATGACCGATGCAGGCGTGGTGGTGCGCTGGTTCGATCCGCGCCCCCCGTTGCTGGGGGTACGGACCAATATGTTTCGCCGCCTGCATCGCAAGCTGGTGGTGTTGGACGACGAAACCGCTTTCATCGGCGGCATCAACTTCACCATCGAGCATCTGCGCAAGTTCGGAGCCTTGTCGAAACAGGACTATGCTGTCGAGGTGCGCGGGCCGGTGGTGGCGCAGGTCGCGCAGGCCATGGCCGCGCCGCCGCCCGCGCGCCGATTCCCCGGCAAGCGGCTATGGCAGAGGTTGTCGTCGGCCTTGATACCGGAAGAGGCCGGCGAAGGCGCGCGGGCGGTGCTGCTGCTGCGTGACAATCAGGAGCACCCACAGGACATCGAGTGGATGTACCGGGTCGGCATCCGCGCCGCCCGGCGGGAAATCGTCATCGCCAATGCCTATTTCTTTCCCGGTTACCGCCTGTTGCGGGACCTGCGCAAGGCGGCGAAACGCGGCGTGGCGGTGCATCTGATCCTGCAGGGACGGCCGGATATGCCCTCGGTGCGCTGGCTGGCGGGGACCCTGTATGACTACCTGCTGCGCGGCGGCGTGCGCATCCATGAATACTGCGAGCGGCCGCTGCACGCCAAGGTGGCGGTGATCGACGGCACCTGGGCCACCGTGGGTTCGAGCAATCTGGATCCCTTGAGCCTGTTCCTCAACCTGGAAGCGAATCTGATGGTGGAGGACGAGGGATTCGCGGCCGAAGTGGGGCGCCATCTGCATCGCCTGATCCAAGGGCAGTGCCGCGATCTGGTCGCGCCGAAAGCCGGCCCCTCGACGCTGATCCGCAACGCAATCGGCTTCGGCGCATTCCATGTGCTGCGCCGTCTGCCGGGGCTGGTCGGATGGCTGCCGGCCCATGCGGACGAGAGGACATTGTTGCAGGGCGCCGAAGCGGCTGTTCCCCCGGTCGCCGGGGCGCCGTAGGTCGGCCACGGTGCACTGGGAGCGGGTTTGGCGACGCCTGATTTCGGCTTGAAACCCATGTTTATCAAGCGCATGCGGCAGGGTGGGCCCGATTTTGCATATGATGGATCAGGCGCAGCCGGCGCGTCATCTCGGCGCATCGCGGCGCCGGCGTTCATCTGTCTCGGGGTAAACATGACCAAGCTGGAAATGCCGCCATCCCACCTTGAAATCTCCGCGTCGCCGGGCTTGTCGGCCGTGGGGCAGGAAAGCGAAACGCATCCCCAGGACCGGGTGGTCAGCGGGCTATTCGGCAACGGCCGTGTCGTGGCCCTGCTGAAAAATGCCGAAGGCTACGCCTATGGACATCGCATCCAGTTCGAGAACGGCATGGAAGCCGAATTGCTGATCACCGGGGTCGCCACCCGTCACTGATTTCGGTCGGGACTGGCCAAGCCGGCGTTTCACTCGATCCACAGGCCCCGCTGGCGGTGCCAGTCCTCGATCGAGTCGGTGGGATAGCCGTCGAAACATTGATCGTCGGGACCAATGTTGGGCTGCACCCAGGAAGCCTTGGAGCCGAGCATCAGGTGCACCCGGCTGGGGGGCACGGGAAGTTCGGAGTCGATGGCCGACGCCATCGGATGCAGCAACTCCGGCCACTCGGGTGAGAACAACCATAGGGACGTGCCGCAGCGCCCGCAGAAATGACGCTCGGCCGAGCTGATGCTGGTATGTCCCTGTTCCGTGATCGGCGCGTGCAAGATGCGACGGAAACGCTTGCCCTTCATCTTCAAGGTACGGGCATCGGCGGAGAGGTTGATGGCGAAGCCGCCCCCGCCGCCGGTGCGGCGGCAGATCGAGCAGTAACAAAGCTGGTAGGGGTACGGGGCGTGGCTGTCCACGGAAAAGCTGATCGCGCCACAGGCGCAGGATCCTTCCAGTCGGAGCGGCATGGTGATTCTCCAGCGAGGCCAGGTGTGAGTTTGCCGCTATTGGACCGTGGCTACGTTGATTTTCTCCCGTTTGCAGGCGTCTGATCTCAGCCGATGGAATCTTTCGCCGGTCTGCCAGTCGGAATATAAGGAGCACGGATTCGCTCCTGTCATCAAGGAACAATGCCATGGCCAAGGATGGTCGCAAAAATGGAACAAAACCCGCGCCGGTGAATGAAGAGCCGCCGGGTGAACTGGATTTCAACAAGGGCGACGAAGGCAGCGGCCGGGTCGGCGATCTGCGTTCGGAGCGTGAGGACCGGAGCGAATTCCCTGACGAGCGGGTACGCAAAGCCGGCATGACCGGTGGAGAAAATCCGGACGGTGAAGTCACTGCCGATGACCTCGCACCCGAAACCCTGCTCGACGAGGATCGTTCACGCACGCCTGACGCGGAAGAAGGCCGTGCCGCCATTGACAGCGTATTACGCGACGTCGCCGAGTCTGAAATCGGCGAGGGTTATGGCAAGGACGAGGCTGAGCTGGCCCGCGATGAAGGAAATCCAGGAAAGGGTGGCGGCCCGTTTGAGCAGCGGCGCAAGGCGGCCCGATAGAACCATGCCGGACGGGCAGGGTCCAATTCTGTATGGCTGGAAACTAGGTGGAGAATGAAATGGATTTCAAAGATCCGCGGGTCGCATTGGCCTGGGCCCTGTTCCGGGCGGAAGAGCCGGAAAATCTGGGTGAGCCCGATCCTGGCGCCTGGGAGGCATTCTTTCTGCCGCGCGCCCAGGACATCATGTTCGAATGTGCGGCCAACGGCTTTGAGTTGACCCACGCGCCGCATGCGCACTGAGCCCGATCATGGCCGCAGCACAGCATGCCGCCAAGTTGAACCACCTCCTGCGGGAGATCGAGGACGGCAAGCTGGGTTTTGCGCAGTTCGCCGCGGAGGTCGATGAGCCGTATCTGAAAAACCTGTTCGACGAATGCTGGAACGATTGTGCAAGAGCCTTGAATGCGCTGCAGAAGAGCGTGCAGTCCATGGGCGAAAGCCCGGTACAGCAAGGCAGCGCTACAGGAACGTTGCGCCAGGGCTGGATCAAGCTGAAGTCCGTAGTAACCCCGGATCAGTCCCTCGTGGCCATCGAAGAGGCCGAGCGCGAGCACGCCCGCATCGAGGCCGCTTTCCGGGATCTGCTCGGCGAGGAAGACCTTGCGCCGACCATCCGCTCCACCGTGGAAGAGGAGAGCGCCCTGGTTGAGAAGAATCTCGAACGCCTGGAGCAGGCGCGCCAATATCACCAGGCATCTGCACACTGACGAGCGGGCCGCGATCTGTGAAGATTCTCCCGCCTGTTGCGGCGGTCTACGCCCGCTTGCGCTGCTTGTGAACTGCGCGGTCGTCCTTGCGTTTCTTCCCTGCGGCCTTCGCCGGCGTACGTTTCTTCTCCTTCAGGCTCTTTTGCAGAATGGCCATGAAGTCGACCACCTTGTCGCTGCCGGCCCTGGTTTCCTTGCTGGCGGGTGCTTTGGCCTTCGCCCCTTTGCGTCGCATGCGCGCCTTGATCACCCGGGACAGCTTGGCGCGGAACTCGTCGTGATAGGCGGCGGGTTCCCAGGCGCCGCTCATCGAATCCACCAGGTGCCGCGCCATCTCCAGTTCCTTTTTGCCCAGGCGGTAGCCAGCCAGGGGTTTGCCCGGGAAGCTGTATTCCTTCACCGGAATCAATTCCTGCGGATAGCGCAGCAACAGGAGCATCAGGGCCTTGTCCCTGGGAATCACCAGGGCCAGGTGTTCGCGGGTGCGGATGACCACCCGCGCAAGGCCGGCCTTGCCCAGTTCGCGCAGGGTTTCGCGCAATAGCACGTAGCCTTTCTCCGCCTTTTTCTGTGGAACCAGGTAATAGGGGCGGTCGAAGTAGGCCATATCGACCTCGGCAGGATCGATGAAAGATTCGATATCGACGGACTCGCTGCTCTCCGGCGCGGCGGCCTTCAGGTCCTCCTTGTTCAGCACGACATAGCTGCCTTTCTGGTACTCATAGGCCTTGACCACTTCTTTCCACGGTACTTCCTCGCCGGTCTCCGCATTGATGCGCTCGTAGCGCACGCGGGCCTTGTCGCGCGCGTCCAGCATGTGAAAGCGCAGATCGGTGTGGCGTTCGCCGGGCATCAGCTGCACCGGGATATTGAGCAGTCCGAAGGAAATTGCGCCGGACCAGAGTGGTCGTGCCATGAGCCGTCCTCGTTGTATTGTCAGGGTTCTACCGAAGGCAGCGACTGGCGCAGCTTGTCGATGCCGATCCAGGGATCCGCACCGAGCCGCGACAGCCGCCGCCGGATGTTGTCGTAGTTGTAATGATCGGGCGCACGCAGGCGCGGCAATTCATCCCAGCGCAGGGGCGTGGCGATGGGCGCGCCGGGCCGGTTGCGCAGGGAATAGGAAGCCACCGCCGTGGAGCCGCGCCCGTTGCGCAGATAGTCGATGAAGATCTTGCCGCCGCGTTTGGCCTTGCTCGCCGTTGAGACGTAGCGTTCGGGTTGCTCCTGTGCCAATGTTTCGGCCAGCGCATGGGCGAAGCTCTTTGCCGTTTCCCAGTCCGCCGCCGGTTTGACCGGAACGACCAGATGCAGGCCCTTGCCGCCCGAGGTGCGCACATACGATTGCAGCTTCAGATCCTGCAGGCGCCGGCGCAGCTCAAGGGCGCACTTGATCACGGCCTTCCACGGCACGCCCGGGGCGGGATCGAGGTCCATCACCAGCCGATCGGCGCGGTCCAGGTCGGATACCGTCGAGCCCCAGACATGGAATTCCAGGCAGTTCATCTGCACCAGCCCGAGCAGGCCTTCGAGGCTGTCGACGTAGACCCAGCGTGTTTTCTCGGCTGGGTCCATTACTTCCCGTACCGAACGGGGAAACCCGGGACTCAGATGTTTCTGGAAAAAACAGGCGCCGGCGGCGCCATCGGGGCAGCGCATCAGCAGCAGGGGGCGGTTGACCAATCCCGGCAGGATGAAGTCGGCGATATCGGTATAGAAGCCGGCGAGGTCCCGCTTGGTGATGCGCGGCTTCTTGAACAGCACGCGTTCGGGATGACTCAGCTGGACTTCGGCCGTGGGCGCTTTTGCGCCAGCCTTGCGCTTGCCGCGGCTGCGGGCGGGTGCGGGCATCTCTACCTCCGGATCGAGCGTGCGCGGGGCTGCTTTGCGCAAGGGGAAATGGGTCCGCGCGATATCGCGGCGCGAGGATTCCAGGGAGCGGATGCTGCGATCCAGGCGCAGCCCCTTGAGGCTCGCCTGGCGCAGCAGGCCATCCTCGGTCAGGCCGCGGAATTCGGTTTCCACCACCAGTTCCGGCTTGACCCACACGGGGGAGGCACCGCGAAGCTCGGCGCGGCCGGGAATGTTTTCCAGATTCTTCGGCCTCGGGGCGGATTTGAAGCGGTGCAGCAGATCTTCGATCATGGCGCTGTCGAAGCCGGTTCCCACGCGACCGATATAACGCCAACCGGACTTGCGCTTCGCACCGGGCGTCGCCAGCAGCAGCGCGCCGAGCGCGGCGCGCGAACCCTTGCCGGTGGTATAGCCGATCACCGCATATTCGTCCGACTGCACGCATTTGATCTTGAGCCAGGCTTCGCTGCGGCCGTCCCCGTAAGGCGCGGATGCGGCCTTGGAAATGATGCCTTCGAGCCCGTTGGCGCAGGCTTGCTCGGCCACCTTCGGACCGTGGCCCGTAACGAAGGAGGTGAGTTGCAGCGGTGCTGTTACGTCCTCCAGCAATGCAGCCAGCCGTTTCTTGCGTTGGAGTTGCTGCAGGGGGCGCAGGTCCTCGCCGTCGAGGTACAGCAGGTCGAAGATCATCACCGACAGGGAGTCCCGTTGATCGTCTTCGCCGAAACGTCTTTGCAGCAGGCCGAAGTTGCTGCGCCCTTCCGCGTCCGTGGCCACCAGTTCGCCGTCGAGTACGCAGGATGCACAGGGCAGGGTGCGCAGTGCCGCCGCCGCCCCCTCCAGCTTTTGGGTCCAGTCCTGGTCGCCGCGCGAAGTGATGCGTACTTCGTCGCCGTCACGCCAGAGCAGCACGCGATAGCCGTCGAATTTGACCTCATGCAGCCAGTCTGCTCCCGCGGGAGCGCGTTCGGTGAGCTTGGCCAGTTGCAGGCCGATGGAGGCGGGCAGGGCGGAGCGCTTCGCGCTGCTTTTCTTCCGCTTCTTCGCCGCCTTCACCTTGGGTTGGGCGGGCGTTGCCGTGGGATGCCGTTTCAGCCATTGCGCCAATGGCGTGTCGTCAGCCTCGTCGCCCTTGCGCGCCGCTTCGTCTCTCGACTTCATCAGCAGCCATTGCGGGCGTTTGCCGCCCAGGTGCGTGCGCACCAGGGACCAGCCGCCATGCAGCCGGCTGCCGTGAAGATCGAAGTGCAGCCGGCCGGCCTTGAGCAGCTTTGCCGGATCACCCTCGGGTGTCCATATCCCTTCGTCCCAGATCCAGACCTTGCCGGCGCCATAGTGTCCTTCCGGAATGGTGCCTTCGAAGTTGCCGTAGTCGAGTGGATGGTCCTCCACTTCCACCGCCAGGCGTTTGTTGGCTGGATCGAGGGAGGGCCCCTTGGGTACGGCCCAGCTGCGCAAGGTATTGCCAACCTGCAGGCGCAGGTCGAAATGGCGGCTGCGCGCGTGGTGCAGGTGGATCACGTAGCGACGAGGTGCGGCTTCGGGGGCAGTGCTCCCGCGGCCGCCCTTGTGGGGTGCCGGTTCGGGCGTAGCCGCGAAGTCGCGTTTGCGCCGGTATTCCGAGAGCCTGCTCGGCATTCGAGTCCTTTCCATAGTCCCGAAGTTAAGACTATAGCTGGCTCCCGATAATTCCCCGGCACGGCTTCGTGCGCCGGTGGATCGAACCTTCTGCCGAAGATCGTTTTCCAAGTACGACATGAAACCCGCAACCATCCGCATCGGCATCTCGGGCTGGCGTTATCCGCCGTGGCGGGGTGCGTTCTATCCGAAGGATCTGCCGCAGCGCGGCGAACTGGAATTCGCCTCGCGGGAACTGGCCACGATCGAGATCAATGGTTCGTTCTACTCTCTGCAGCGCCCGCAGAGCTACGAGAGCTGGTACGACGCCACGCCCGCGGGGTTCCGTTTCAGCGTCAAGGCGCCGGCCGACGCGAAAAGCCTGGCGAAGCGCCTGGGCCTGAGGTGATTTGCTGATCCTGCCGCAACCGCGGAGCTGCAGGCATCGCATCAAATGCCGGATTCGATGTCCTAGTTTCGTAATCAGGCGAGGAGATCATCGAAATGAAGGAAAAATTCGCGCAGTTCGCGCAGTGGCTGTCACGCATGGCCGGGCATGCGGCCACCTTTGCCATCGTCACCGCCGCCATCGTGGCATGGGCCGCAACCGGGCCCTTGTTCAAGTTCTCCGACACCTGGCAGCTGGTGGTCAATACCGCGACCAGCGTCGTGACCTTCCTGATGGTGTTCATCATCCAGAACACGCAGAACCGCGATACCGCCGCCTTGCAGATCAAGCTCGACGAACTGATCCGTGCCTCGGCGAAAGCCCAGAATGTGCTGCTGGATCTGGAGCATCTCGATGACGAGGCCCTGGAGAAGATGCGCAAGCAATACCAGGCGTTGGCACACGAGGCGCGCAGCGGCAAGAAGCAGCAGGAGAATCCGGCGCGGGGTTGATACGGCCGGCAGCGATGGCGGCTTGCGCGGCGCGCAAGCCGCCGATCAGCGGCCGGGCGTCAGCACGGTGGGCTTGGCCACCGCATCGGTCTGCGGAAAATCCAGGGTGTAGTGCAGGCCGCGGCTTTCGCGCCGCTCCAGCGCCGAGCGCACGATCAGCTCCGCCACGGTGACGAGATTGCGCAGTTCGATCAGGTGATGGCTGATGCGGTAGTTGCGGTAGAACTCGATGATTTCGCGCTTGAGCAGGTCGACACGGTGCTGTGCTCGCAGCAGGCGCTTGCTGGTGCGGACGATGCCCACGTAATCCCACATGAAGGTGCGCAGTTCGACCCAGTTGTGCGAGACCACCACGTCTTCGTCCGAATCGGAGACGCGGCTCTCGTCCCAGGGCTTGATCGGCGGCGGCTCCGGCAGGTTGGGCAACTCCACTTCCAGATCCTCGGCGGCGGCCTGGGCGAACGCCAGGCACTCCAGGAGAGAGTTGCTGGCCAGGCGGTTGGCGCCGTGCAGGCCGGTGCAGGCGACCTCGCCTGCGGCATAAAGCCCGGCGACGTCGGTACGCGCGCGCAGGTCGGTGAGCACGCCGCCGCAGGTGAAGTGGGCGGAGGGCACCACCGGGATCGGCTGGCGGGTGATGTCGATGCCCAGCTTCAGGCAGTGCTCGTAGATCGACGGGAAATGCGCCCGCACGAACTCCGGCGGCTTGTGCGAGATGTCGAGCCAGACGTGCTTGACGCCGAGCCGCTTCATTTCATGGTCGATGGCGCGGGCGACGATGTCGCGCGGGGCGAGCTCGCCGCGCTCGTCGAAGCGCGGCATGAAGCGTTCGCCGACGCTGCCGTCCGCATTCGGTACATGCAGGGTGGCGCCTTCGCCGCGCAGCGCCTCGGAGATGAGGAAGGAGCGCGAGTCGCCGTGGTACAGGCAGGTCGGATGGAACTGCATGAATTCCATGTTCGCCACCCGGCAGCCGGCGCGCCAGGCCATGGCGATGCCATCGCCGGAAGCGCCGAAGGGATTGCTGGAATACAGGTAGACCTGGTTGGCGCCGCCGGTGGCGAGAATCACCGCCTTGGCCGGCACCGCCGTGATGCGGCCGCTGGGGCGGTGCATCAGGTAGGCGCCGAGCACGCGCCTGGCCGCGCGGTCGATCACCAGGTCCACCGCCACCGACTGCTCGCGCACGGTGATGTTCGGGTGCTCGGCGGCCAGGGCCACCAGGGTGGTCTCCACGGCGCGGCCGGTGGCGTCGGCGGCGTGCACGACGCGGCGGTGGCTGTGGCCGCCTTCGCGTGTCAGGTGCAGGCGCTGGCCGCGCAATTCGCCGTCTTCCTGGGTGAACGCCACCCCCTTTTCGACCAGCCAGCGGATGCAGTCCGGCCCGCGTCCCACGGTGAAGCGCACCGCCCGCTCGTCGCACAGGCCGCCGCCGGCGATGAGGGTGTCGCGCACATGCGCTTCCAGCGAGTCCTCTTCGTCGAGCACGGCGGAGATGCCGCCCTGCGCCCACAAGGTGCTGCCGCCGGCCAGGGTGCCCTTGGAGACGACGGTGACGCGATGACCATTTTCGGCCAGGCGCAATGCGGCGGACAGTCCGGCGGCACCGCTGCCCAGGATCAGGACTTCAGTAGCAGAATTCACGGCTTGGGTGGATAGCTTGTTACAATATCGAGGAACCGCAGCCTATGGCGGCGGTTTGGGCGGGGACAGGGAGTTTATCCGGAAATCGGGGATGCCGACCGCCGGCTGCGGCAATGACATGACTTGTGCATGAGCGAAGAACAAACAGACGAACAACTAGTCGCACTTGCACAGGAAGGGAATGCCCGCGCCTTCGAGCTGCTGGTGCGTAAATACCAGTACAAGATCATCCAGCTGGTGAGCCGGCTGGTAGGGGAGTCCGATGCCCCCGATGTCGCCCAGGAAACCTTCATCAAGGCCTATCGCGCCCTCAACGGCTTCCGCGGCCAGAGCGCTTTCTATACCTGGCTGTATCGCATCGGCATCAATACCGCGAAGAATCACATCGTTTCGCGCGGGCGGCGTCCGGCCAACCAGGACATCGATATCTCCGACGCGGAACAATATGGCCATACCGAGCATCTGAGCGATGTCGATACCCCGGAGTCCCTGCTCTTGTCGGAAGAGATCAAGCAGAAGGTCGCCGAGGTCATCCACAAGCTGCCGGCCGACCTGCGTCAGGCCATCACCTTGCGCGAGCTGGAGGGGCTGAGTTACGAGGAGATCGCCGAGGTGATGGATTGCCCGATCGGAACGGTGCGTTCGCGCATTTTCCGGGCGCGCGAGGCGATCGATGCCGTGGTGCAGCCTTTGTTGAACGAGTGAGCGCGCAACCGGCATGGCGAAGGCAGCCACCGGGGCGGCTTCCGGGCGGAACGGCCACCATAGGTAATTTTTGCCTAACGGGTGGTGTGGAACTTTTTACACAGTCTGTGGTTTATTAGTTAGATACCTTATTCCTTAACGGCCGCTGAACGGGCCAGGTGCCGGAAAATTGAGAAGCTCAATGTCTGAAGAACTTCTGTCAGCTTTGCTGGACGGGGAATGCACCCCGGTTGAAGTCGAACGCCTGCTCCAACAGCTGGATGAGTCCCCGGCCCTGAAGCAGCGCTGGACCCGCATGTGTGTGACTCGCGAAGCCGTTGAAAACACACGGATTCGTGCGGTTTCACCGGACTTCTGCGCCGGTGTCATGGCCGCCATCCAGCGCGATGGGGCCGCTGCCGAGCCGGTACGTTCGCCCAAGGTCGTGGCTCTGCAGCCCCGGCGGGCCGTCGCCGCGCCTGTCGTGGCCGCGTCCCGCTCGCGTTGGCAGCCCATGGTGGGGTTGGCGGCTGCGGCCTCCATTGCCGCCGTGGTTACGGTCGGGGGCTACCGCGTGCTCAGCCAGCCGGTCGGAGGCGCGCCGGCCGCCGTCGCCAGCGCCGGGCCTTCCGCAACGGGCAGCGCGGGCATGCAGCCGGTCGCTTACGCCGTGGCTCCGCAGCAGCAGGCCAAGCTGGTTCAGGTTTCCAACACCAGCGGCGGCAGCGCCGATGAGCCGGTGGAGACCCGCTGGTCGCAGCTCGACGCCGATACCGCGAGCCAGCTCAGCGAATACATGATGGAACACAGCAATATGCGCGCCGAGCAGGGTGTGGGTGGCGCGCTGAGCTATCCCCGCATGATGGTGCGCACCGCGGAATACCGTACGAGCGGACAGCACTAATGATGGCCCGGTTGTTCCGAGCAGGCGCAACCGCGGCCTGGGCCGCCGCCGTGTTTTCGGCGCATGCCGCCGACCCCTCCGATACCCTGGTCCGCGCCGGCGACTCCGCCCGCAATACCACCTATCAGGGTGTGATCCTGTATCGCGGCGACGATGAATTCGACGTGCTCAAGGTGCAGCACCGGTTCAAGGACGGCAGCGAGCGCGAGCACCTGGTGGCCCTGACCGGCGAACCCCGGCAATTGCTGCGCATCGACAATCGCCTGATCTGCGTCCTGCCCAAGGACCGCATGGTCAGCATCGACCGTCCGGCCGGCATGAAGAATTTCCTGGCCCAGCTCAAGCCCGAGCGCCTGCGCCAGCTGTCGCAGTGGTATGAATTCCGCGACCAGGGTTCCGGCCGCATTGCCGGCCGCGACTGCAATGGCGTAGCGGTGATGCCGCGCGACCAGTTCCGCTACGGCTACGAGATCTGGGCCGACAAGGAAACCGGCCTGCCGCTCAAGGTGAGCCTGGTCGGGCAACAGGGTGAAGTGCTGGAACAGGTCATGTTCACCGAGGTTTCGTTCCCGGCCGCCATCGAAGATGCGGCGTTCGAGGAGCCGGAAGTGGATGCCTCCAAGTTCCGCACCATCGCGCAGGAACTGCCGTCGCTGGACGCCACGCCGGCGACCACCGATGAGGATCGCCCGCAGGTTTCGTTCGAGAAGCTGCCGCCCGGCTACCGGGTCGTGGCGCGCGAACAGCGCCCCCTGCCGCAGGGACAGGAAGGCAAGGTCGAGCACCTGCTGCTGTCGGATGGCTTGTCGGCGGTGTCCGTGTTCAGCGCCATCGAACACCATGCCCCGGAGAAAGCGTTCCGTGGCGTGTCCCGCGTGGGGCCGGTGGAAGCTTACGGCCGCATGATGGGTTCGTTCCATATCACCATCGTCGGCGAAGTGCCGTCCCAGGCGATCCGCATGATCGGCGATGGCGTGCGTCCGGTGTTTCCCATCGAGGTTCCGCCGGCCGCCAATGACGGCGGGGCAAGGGCGCAGTAAGCCGGCGGCGGCAAGTGCCGCTACTTGCCCGCATAATACGGCCGTGTTCAACTGCTGCCCCCGCGCACCGGCAGGAAGCCGGTCCAGGGGTATTGCCGCCCATTTTCATCATCCCTCGTTCATCGGAGTCCTGCCTCATGCGCTTCGCAGCCCCTGTCCTGCGGATCGGTTCGATCTGTGCGCTGATGCTGGTGGCGTCCTGCTCCCATCCGGCCAAGTCGCTGCCGGATTTCGCCGACCTGGTGGAGCAGGTCAGTCCCTCGGTGGTCAATATCAGCGCTGTTTCGGCGACGCCGCAGGGCGATGAGCCGGGGCCCGACGAGGCCCAGGGCCAGGTGCCGGACTGGCTGAAGAAGTTTCTCGACAAGCACGGCAAGGATGGCAAGGGTGGGGGCGACCAGCTGGGCGGCGCCTCCAGTTCCGGCGGCGACGGTGCGGACGATGGCTCTGGCGACGACACCGGGCCGGGCAACGAGCAGTCGCTCGGCTCGGGCTTCATCCTGACCGAGGACGGCTACATCCTCACCAACCAGCACGTGGTGAGCGACGCCAAGGAAGTGACGGTGCGCCTGTCGGATCATCGCGAGCTGCCGGCCCAGGTGATCGGCAGCGACGAACGCGCCGACATCGCCCTGCTCAAGATCGACGCCAAGGGGCTGACCGCGGTGAAGCTGGCCGACATGCGCAAGACCCGCGTCGGCGAGTGGGTGCTGGCCATCGGCTCGCCGTTCAGTTTCGACTATACGGTCACCGCCGGCATCATCTCCGCCAAGGGGCGCAATCTCGACACCGAGCAGTATGTGCCCTTCATCCAGACCGATGCCGCCATCAATCCCGGCAACTCGGGCGGCCCCTTGTTCAACCTCAAGGGTGAAGTGGTCGGGGTCAATTCGCAGATCTACAGCCAGACCGGTGGTTTCATGGGCGTGGCCTTCGCCATTCCCATCGACATCGCCTCGAAGGTGGCGCGTGAACTGAAGGAGCACGGCAAGGTCACGCGCGGCTGGCTCGGCGTGGTGGTGCAGGAAGTGGACCGTAACCTGGCCAAGTCCTTCAACCTGCCCAAGCCGGAAGGCGCCCTGGTGGCCAAGGTCCTGCCGGACAGCCCGGCCCTCCAGGCCGGCCTCAAGGCTGGCGACGTGCTGCTGAAATACAACGGCGGTGAACTGACCACCTCCAAGTCCCTGCCGCCGCTGGTCGGCGACAGCACGCCAGGCGACACCGTCAGTCTGGAATTGCTGCGCGACGGGCGCAGCATTACGGTCAAGGTCGAAGTCGGCACCCTGGATACGCAGGATCAGCCCGATGCGGACAACAGTTCCCCGGCGCCGCGCAAGCCCAAGGCGCCCGGCCAGTCGCCGGGTCCCGGCGCCGACCAGGGCGGCCCGCCGCTGGGCCTGACGGTGCAGGACTTGAGCACCGACGAGCGCAGCAAGGCCAAGGTCGTCACCGGCGGCGTGCGCATCAGCGCGGTCGGCGCCGGGCCGGGCCGTGAAGCCGGCTTGCAGGGTGGCGATGTGATCCTGTCCATCGCCGGTCAGGAAGTCGATAGCGTCAGCCGCTACGGCGAGGTGGTGGGGCGGCTGACGCCGGGCCAGACCGTGCCGATGCTGGTGCAGCGCCAGGGCTCGCCGCTGTTCCTGGCGATCCAGGTGCCGCCGAAGAGCTAAGCCCGTCATGCTGCTGTTGACCCGTCCCGAATGCGGCCTGTGCGAGGAATTCCTCGAAGAGCTGGCGCATGAGTTCCCCCGCCTGGCGGCCGTGGTACGGACCGCCGGTGTCGACGACCGTGAGGACTGGCGCGCGCTGTACGGCCGCCGGATTCCGGTGCTCCTGGGCGAGGATGGGGAGGTCTGGGGCGAGGGCGTGCTCGATGCCGCCGCCATCGCCCGGCGCCTGGCGGCCAGCCCGGACACCGCGGTTTAGACGCCCAAACCGGTATACTTCGCCGCTATTTCGCTGCCAATCCCCGTCTCCCGCTGAATGAAACAGGCGCACATCCGCAATTTCTGCATCATCGCGCACATCGACCATGGCAAATCGACCCTGGCCGACCGCTTCATCCAGCTTTGCGGCGGCCTGGAAGCGCGCGAGATGACCGAGCAGGTGCTCGACAACAACCCGATCGAGCGCGAGCGCGGCATCACCATCAAGGCGCAGGCGGTATCGCTGAATTACAAGGCGCGCGATGGCAAGACCTACCAGCTCAACCTGATCGACACCCCTGGCCACGTCGACTTCTCCTATGAGGTGAGCCGCTCGCTCGCCGCCTGCGAAGGCGCGCTGCTGGTGGTGGACGCCTCGCAGGGCGTGGAAGCGCAGTCCGTCGCCAACTGCTACACGGCGCTGGAGCAGGGCCTGGAAGTGCTGACAGTGCTGAACAAGGTCGACCTGCAGAACGCCGAGCCGGACCGGGTGGCGCAGGAGGTCGAGGACATCATCGGCGTCGAGGCCACCGACGCCCTGCGCATCTCGGCCAAGACCGGCCTCAACGTGCCGGACGTGCTGGAAGCGGTGGTCAACAAGCTACCGCCGCCGGAGGGCAACCCGGACGCGCCGCTGCAGGCCCTGATCGTCGATTCCTGGTTCGACAACTACCTGGGGGTGGTGTCCCTGATCCGCGTGGTCAACGGCCGCATCCAGAAGGGCCAGAAGGTCCGCGTGCTGTCCACCGGCCGCGACCATGAAGTCACCATCCTGGGCGTGCATTCGCCCAAGCGGGTGGTGAAGAACGCCCTGGAAACCGGCGAAGTCGGCTTCCTCGTCGCCGGCATCAAGGACATCGACGGCGCCCCGGTCGGCGATACGCTGAGCGAGGGCGGCCGCTATTCGGCGGAACAGCTGCCGGGCTTCCGCCGGGTGCAGCCGCGGGTATTCGCCGGCATGTTCCCGGTCGACGCCGACGACTTCGAGGATTTCCGCGAATCGCTGAAAAAGCTGCGCCTGAACGACTCGGCCCTGCAGTTCGAGCCGGAAAACTCCACAGCGCTGGGTTTCGGCTTCCGTATCGGCTTCCTCGGCATGCTGCACATGGAGATCGTGCAGGAACGCCTGGAGCGCGAATACAACCTCAACCTGATCACTACGGCGCCTTCGGTGGTTTACGAACTGGCCATGGTCAATGGCGAAGTGAAGAAGATCGAGAATCCCTCGGATCTGCCGGATACGACGGAAGTCGACGAGATCCGCGAGCCGATCATCCTGGCCCGCATCCTGATGCCGCAGATCTATGTCGGCCCGGTGATGCAGCTGTGCATGGAAAAGCGCGGCGTGCAGAAGAACCTGAAATACCACGGCAACCAGGTGCAGCTCGAAGTGGAGATGCCGCTGGCCGAGGTGGTGCTGGACTTCTTCGACCGGCTGAAGTCCGTGTCGCGCGGCTTCGCCAGTTTCGAATACGAGTTCGTGCGTTTCCAGGCGGCCGACCTGGTCAAGCTTGATGTGCTGGTCAACGGCGACAAGGTCGACGCGCTGGCCAGCATCATCCATCGCGACAACAGCTTTGCGCGCGGCCGCGACCTGACCGAGCGCATGCAGGAAGTGATCCACCGCCAGATGTTCGATGTCGCCATCCAGGCGGCCATCGGCGCCAAGATCATCGCCCGCACCACGGTCAAGGCCCTGCGCAAGGACGTCACGGCCAAGTGCTACGGCGGCGATATTTCGCGCAAGCGCAAATTGCTGGAGAAGCAGAAGGAAGGCAAGAAGCGCATGAAGCAGGTCGGCGCCGTGGAGATTCCGCAGGAAGCCTTCCTCGCGGTGCTCGGCGTGGAACGCAACAACAAGAAGAAAGAATAGGAACGTATCAGCATGAGTTTCGTTGAAGGATTCAACCTCGTCCTCACCATCCTCACCTTCATCACCGGCGCGGTATGGCTGCTGGACAAGTTCTGGCTGGCCAGGCGCCGCAAAGCGCTGGCGGCGCCCGAAGCCGAGGTGCGGCCGGGCGCGATCGTCGATTTCTGCGTCAGCCTGTTTCCGGTGATCCTGGCGGTCTTCGTGCTGCGCTCCTTCGTGGTCGAGCCGTTCCGCATCCCATCCGGGTCGATGAATCCGACCCTGTACAACGGCGATTTCATCCTGGTCAACAAGTTCGGCTATGGTCTGCGCTGCCCGGTGGGCAACTGCAAGCTGCTGCCGATCGGCGAGCCGAAGCGCGGCGACGTGGTGGTGTTCCGCTATCCCGCGCAGTCCGCCACCGATCCGAACCTGGGCAACGACTTCATCAAGCGTGTCGTCGGCATCCCGGGCGACCACATCCAGTACACCGACAAGGTGCTGTTCGTGAACGGCCAGAAGATCGAAGTGCAGCCGGCCGGGGTATTCCCGGTCGACGGCATCGCGCAGCGTTTCACCGAAGACCTCACCGGCGTGCAACACAACATCCTGATGAATCCCGGCCAGCCCAGCCCGGAAGTGGACCGCATCATTCCCCCGGGCCACTATTTCATGATGGGCGACAACCGCGACGGCTCCAACGACAGCCGTTATTGGGGCCTGGTGCCCGAGGAAAACCTCAAGGGCCGGGCCATCGTGATCTGGATGAGCTGGGACAATGGCCCGGCGCTTTCCCGCTTCGGCAAGCTGATCCATTAAGATTGACCTGGAGCCAGTGTGGGCTGGTGCGGAATTAGGGAGAGCAACTAGATGAAAACGAGACATGGACAACGCGGCATGGGCATTTTCGGCCTGATTTTCCTGCTGGGGCTGATCGGCTTCGTCGCGCTGGTGGTGATCAAGTGCCTGCCGCTGTACCTGAACCAGATGACCATCGCGCGCGACCTGCACGAAGTGGCCAAGCAGGTCAGCAGTTCCGGTAGCGAGATCGACATCACCGATGTCCGCCGCGACATCGAGCGCCGCTGGGACATCGACTACGTCAGCCAGCTGGAGCCGAAGGACATCAAGGTCGGCAATACCAGCAAGGGCATCCTGGCCATCTCGTACGACTACGAGGCGCGCGCCCACCTGTTCTACAACGTCTTCATCGTCATCCATTTCGCGGAAGACATCCCCTTGCGCGGCCACGCAGTCGGTTGAACGAAGATCTCGCCCGCCTGCAGCGCGCGCTGGGCTATCGTTTCCAGGACGAAAGCGCGCTGACCCGCGCGCTGACCCATCGCAGCGTCGGGCACGACAACTACGAGCGCCTGGAATTCCTGGGCGATGCGCTGCTCAACTTCGCCATCGGCGAGGCCGTGTTTCAGCGCATGCCCAAGGCGGCGGAAGGCGATTTGTCGCGGATGCGGGCGACGCTGGTGCGGGAGGAAACCCTCGCCGTGGCCGCCCGCCGCATCGAGCTGGGCGAAGTGGTGCGCCTGGGCTCGGGCGAGCTCAAGAGCGGCGGGTTCCGCCGCGATTCGATCCTGGCCGATGCGCTGGAAGCGGTGATCGGCGCCGTTTATCTGGATGGCGGCTTCGCGGCGGCACGGGATCTGTGCCTGCACCTGCTGGCGCCTGAACTGGATCATCTGCCCGATCCCGCCACCCTGAAGGATTCCAAAACGCGCCTGCAGGAGTACCTGCAGGCCGCTGGCCGGCCGCTGCCGGAGTATGCCGTGCTGAGCGAGGACGGGCCGCCGCACCGGCGCAGTTTCCGCATCCGCTGCCGCCTGCCGGACGATGGCACGGAAAGTTCCGGCGAAGGCGCCAGCCGCAAATTTGCCGAACAACAGTCGGCGGAGCGTATGCTGCACAGTCTGATCGAAGCCGGAGGGCGTCATGCTTAGTGGTATCGTCGCCATAGTAGGGCGCCCCAATGTCGGAAAATCGTCGCTGCTCAACGCCCTGGTCGGGCGCAAGATCAGCATCGTCGCGCCCAAGCCGCAGACCACGCGCCACCGTATCCAGGGCGTGTTGCACCGGCCGCAGGGCCAGGTGGTGTTTGTCGATACACCGGGCCTGCACCGCAAGGCGCCGCGCGCGCTCAACCGCTACATGAACGATGCGGTGAGCGGCGCGCTCAGCGACGTCGACCTGGCCCTGTTCGTGGTCGAGGCCGGCCGCTGGACCGACGAGGACGAGGCGGTTCTGGAAAAGCTCAAGCAGGGCAGGGCGCCGGTCGGGCTGGTCGTCAACAAGGTCGACAAGCTGGACAACAAGGCCGGCCTGTTGCCGGAACTCGAAAAGCTTTCGGCGATGCACAGCTACGCCTTCATCGTGCCGTTGTCGGCCAAGTCGGGCGACAACCTCGATGCCCTGGTGCGCGAGCTGTTTTCCCGCATGCCGGAAGGCCCGCCCCTGTATCCGGAAGGGCAGATCGCCGGGCACGACCTGCGCTTCACAGTCTCCGAACTGGTGCGCGAGAAGCTGATGCGGGCGCTGGCGCAGGAACTGCCCTACGCCCTCACCGTGGAAACCGAAACCCTCGATCATTCCGGCACCATCATCCGGACTTCGGCGGTGATCTGGGTCGAGCGCGACAACCAGAAAAAGATCGTCATCGGCGAGGACGGGGCCATGCTCAAGCGCATCGGCAGCGCAGCACGGCGCGAACTCGAGTACATGACCGGCGCCAAGGTGGTGCTCAAGCTGTGGGTCAAGGTCAAGGAAAACTGGACCGACGATCCGCAGGCGCTGAAGCGCTTCGGCTACCTCGACAACTGAGAAGCAAGTGGCTGGTGATTAGTGGTCAGTGACCAGTCAGCGCAAAAGTGGTGGTCATGTCTTTACTAACCACTAGTCACTGCCCACTGGCCACTTGACGTAGTCATGCGCGCCCGCATCGAATTCGAGCCGGCCTACCTGTTGGCGCAGCGGCCGTACCGCGAGAGCAGCCAGCTGCTGGAAGTGTTCACCCGCAATCACGGCCGCGTCGGCCTGGTGGCACGCGGCGCGCGCGGGCCCCGTTCGAAATTGCGCGGCGTGCTGCAGATGTTCACCCCGCTGCTGTTGTCGTGGAGCGAGTCGGGCGAGCTGGGCACCCTGACCGCGGCCGAGTCCGATGGCCCCACCGCCGAACTCAGCGGCGAGCGGGTTTTCCATGGCTGGTATGTCAATGAACTGTTGCTCAAGTTGACCGGGCGGCACGACCCCCATCCCTGGCTGTATCGCGACTACATCATGACACTGGCAGAGCTGCCCGGCAGCGGCGGCGAAGCGGCTCTGCGCATCTTCGAAAAGCACCTGCTGGCCGAAATGGGCTACGCCCTGCCGCTGTCGGCGGATCTGGAGCCGCTGCAGCGCTATCATTTCGACCCGGAGCGGGGCGCACGGGTCATCGCCAGCGCCGAGGCGGACAGTTATGCCGGTGCCAGCCTCATCGCCCTGGCCGAAGAGCGGCTGGAAACGCGCGAAGCCCTGCGCGATGCGCGTAAACTGTTGCGTGTCGCGCTGCACCACCAGCTCGCCGGCCGTGAACTGGAAACCCCGCGCCTGTTGCGCGCACTGCGCGGGATGTAAACGCCCCTCTACAAGAACCGGGCGGCCATGCCCGGATTGTTCGAAAAAGCTGGAGTCCCGCACCGATGGTCCAATCCTCACCGATCCGCTTGGGCGTCAACGTCGACCACGTCGCCACTTTGCGCCAGGCGCGCGGCACCGCTTACCCCGACGCGGTGGAGGCGGCCCTGTTGTGCGCCAGTGCCGGTGCCGACAGCATTACCGTGCACCTGCGCGAAGACCGCCGTCATATCCAGGACCGGGACGTCGAACGGTTGCTGCCGCGCAGCCCGGTCCCGGTCAATCTGGAAATGGCGGTGACGGACGAGATGGTGGCGTTCGCCTGTCGCCTGAAGCCGCGCTATGCCTGCCTGGTGCCGGAGCGGCGCGAGGAGCGCACCACCGAGGGCGGCCTCGACGTGGCCGGCCAGCAGCGCGAGGTCGCTGCCGCCTGTGCGCGGCTGGCGCAGGCCGGCATCGAGGTATCCCTGTTCATCGACGCGGAAATGCGCCAGCTCGGCGCCACCCTGGATTGCGGCGCCCCGCATATCGAGATCCACACCGGTGGTTATGCCGATGCGCTGACCGCTGGCGCCCAGACCGGTGAGCTGGAAAAAATCGCCGCCTTTGCCCAGGCGGCGCGGGCGGCGGGGCTGCAAGTGCACGCCGGCCACGGCCTCAATCTGGACAACGTGGCGCCAATCGCCGCGATCCCGGAGATCGTCGAACTGAATATTGGCCATGCGATCATCGGCCGCGCGGTGTTCGTCGGCCTGCCCGCGGCGGTGGCCGAGATGCGGCGGGCCATGGTGCAGGCGCGTTGCGGCTTGGGCGGCGGGGACTGAGCAACGGCTCCGGAGCCGGTAGAATAGGCGGATGGCCATCTCCACCATCGCCGGCACCATCGGCAACACCCCGCTGGTGCGCGTCACCCGCCTGCCGGGCATCGGTGACAATACCCTCCTGCTCAAGCTGGAGGGCAACAATCCCGCCGGCTCGGTCAAGGACCGTCCCGCCTACTCGATGATCAGCCGTGCCGAGGAGCGGGGCGAGATCAAGCCGGGCGACACCCTGATCGAGGCCACCTCGGGCAATACCGGCATTGCCCTGGCCATGGCCGCGGCGATCAAGGGTTATCGCATGGTGCTGATCATGGCGGCGCACATGAGCGCCGAGCGCCGGGCGGTGATGAAGGCCTTTGGCGCCGAAATCGTGCTGGTGACGCAGGCCCAGGGCATCGAATACGCGCGCGACCTGGCCGACCAGATGGAGCGGGAAGGCAAGGGCAAGGTACTCAACCAGTTCGCCAACCCGGACAACCCTCGCGCCCATTACGAGGGCACCGCTCCGGAAATCTGGCGCGATACGCAGGGCAGCATCACCCATTTCGTCGCCACCATGGGTACCACCGGCACCATCATGGGCTGCTCGCGCTTCTTCAAGGAGCAGAATCCGGCGATCCAGGTCGTCGGCGTGCAGCCGGACGGCGAATCCTCCATCCCCGGCATCCGCAAATGGCCCGAGGCCTACCTGCCGAAGATCTTCGACGCGCGCCGCATCGACCGTGTGGTCGAGGTCAGCGCCCGTGATGCCGAGGACACCATGCGCCTGCTGGCTTCCAGTGAAGGCATCTTCGCCGGACCTTCCTCGGGCGGCTCCGTGTTTGCCGCGCTGCAGCTGTGCCGCGGCCTCAGCGGTGCCACCGTAGCCGCCATCGTCTGCGATCGCGGCGACCGCTACATCTCCACTGGCGTCTACCCGGATTGATGGACGGAGCCGACGTTACGGGCGCCGCCATCGCGACGACGATCCAGGCGAACGCGCCATTGCGCTGGAGGCCGGCGCCGCTGGTTCGGCTGTCCATCATGTTCCACGGCCTGTTATTCCTGGCCTTCCTGGTATTTCCGGCGCATTGGTGCGGCTTCTTGCTGGCGCTGCTCGGCAATCACCTGGTGCTGGGTGGGCTTGGATTGTGGCCTACGAGCCGCCTGGTTGGTCCCAACATCCTGCGCTTGCCCGCTACGGCAGCCGCACGCTGCGAGATCGGCCTGACCTTCGACGATGGGCCGGATGTGCAGGTGACGCCACGCTTGCTCGAATTGCTGGACCGCTACGGCGCCAAGGCGAGCTTCTTTCTCGCTGCCAAGCAGGCGGCCCTGCATCCGGCGCTGGTGCAGGACATCGTGCGCCGCGGTCACAGCATCGAGAACCATAGTTACAACCACAGCAATGCCTTTGCCTGGTACGGCCTCGGCCGGCTGCACCGCGAAGTTGCCAGTTCACAGGCCTTGATTGCCACGTTGTCCGGACGGTTGCCGGCTTTTTTCCGAGCGCCGATGGGCTTGCGCAGCCCACTGCTGGATCCGGTATTGGCGCGCCTCGGATTGCGTCATGTCGCCTGGACGCGGCGCGGCTTCGATACAGTAAAACGCGACCCCGACGAGGTGCTGCGGCGCCTGATCAATGGACTTGCGGCCGGGGACGTGCTGCTGTTGCACGACGGCAATGCCGCGCGAACCCGCGATGGCGAGGCAGTGGTGCTGGCGGTCCTGCCACGATTGCTCGACGCAGTCGCCGCCATGGGCCTGAAAAGCGTTTCGCTGCCCATGGCTTTCCAGGATAAATAGGGGGATTCATGCCGATCCGCGAGCCGATCCTGGTCTTCGATATCGAAACCATTCCCGATCTCGAGGGTGGCCGCCGCATTCACGGCTTCACCGGTCTTGACGATGAGGCCGCGGCGCAGGCCATGTCGGCACAGCGCCTGGCCGAGAAAGGCCACGATTTCCAGCCCCAGCACCTGCACCGGGTGGTGGCCATTTCCTGCTGCCTGCGCGCCGGCGACGATTTTCGCGTCTGGTCGCTGGGTGAGCCGGACGCGCCGGAGGCGGAATTGGTCAAGCGCTTTTTCGACGGCGTCGAAAAATACCGGCCGACCCTGGTGTCCTGGAACGGTTCGGGCTTCGATCTGCCGGTGCTGCACTACCGCGCCCTGATCCACCGCCTCAGCACCCCACGTTACTGGGATACCGGCCACTTCGACCGCGAGTCGAAATGGGATAATTACATCAGCCGCTACCAGTTCCGTCACACAGACCTGATGGACGTGCTGGCGCTGTACCAGGCCCGCGCTTATGCGCCCCTGAATGAAATGGCCCTGCTGCTGGGCTTTCCCGGCAAGCTGGGCATGGACGGCTCCAAGGTGGCCGAAGCTTTCCGTGCCGGCAAGATCGGCGAAATCCGCGCTTATTGTGAAACCGACGTGCTCAACACCTACCTGATCTACCTGCGCTTCCAGCTGATGCGCGGCCTGCTGTCCGCCGCCGAACATGAACAGGAAGTGGAGCGCGCGCGGGAGTTCCTGGCGCAGAGTCCGGCGCCGCACTGGGCCGAATTCCTGGCCGCCTGGGACAGCAACGCGGGAACTGCTTCCTGATGGGCTCCCGCTCACGCCGCCGGGCCGTACCGACGGAAGAGTTCACCGCCGATATCGTCGATCTCGACCATGATGGGCGCGGCGTCGCGCGCGTCGGCGGCAAGGTCACCTTCATCGCCGGCGCGCTGCCGGGCGAGCGGGTGCGTTACAAGCTGAGCCGCACCACTCGCGATGTCGATGAGGGCGCTGCGACGGCGGTGGAGCGGGCCTCGCCGCACCGGGTCGAGCCCGGCTGCGCCCATTTCGGTGTCTGCGGCGGCTGCACCCTGCAACACCTTGCGCCGGAACAGCAGGTAGTCTTCAAGCAGAAGCAGTTGCTGGATGCGCTGACCCGCCTGGGCGGCGTGGAAACGGAGGAAGTGGCGGCCCCGGTGACCGGTCCGGTGTGGGGCTACCGCCGCCGCGCCCGGCTTGGCGCCAAGCTGGTGCCGAAGAAGGGCGGGGTGCTGGTCGGCTTCCGTGAGCGCGAATCGCCTTACCTCGCGGCGATCGAATCCTGCGTGGTGCTCGATCCGCGCATCGGCACCCGCCTGCGCGCGCTGGCTGCGCTGATCGGCGGCTTGTCCATTGTCGAGCGTTTGCCGCAGATCGAGGTTGCCTGCGCCGATCACTCGGCCCTGGTGCTGCGGGTGCTGGACGAGCCGAGCGCGGCCGACCGCGAGGCCCTGACCAATTTCGCCGCCGCGCACGATTTCGATTTCTACCTGCAGACCGGCGGTCCGGATTCGATCAAGCCCCTGGGGGAGGCTCGTACCTTGCGGTACTCTCCGGACGGCAGTGCGCTGCAACTGGAGTTCGCCCCGACCGATTTCGTGCAGATCAACGGCCCTGTGGCGCAGGCGATGGTGCTGCAGGCCCTGGACTGGCTGGCTCCGGCCCCGGGGGATACGGTGCTGGAGCTGTTCGCCGGGCTCGGCAACTTCACCGCTCCGCTGGCGCGCAGCGGTGCCCAGGTGACCGCGGTGGAGGGCGAGGCCGCGCTGGTCGAGCACGGCCGCGACAACCTGCGCCGCAACGGCCTCGACGCGCGCTACTTCCGCGCCGACCTGTTCGCGCCGGATCCGCACGCGGCCTGGCTGCAGCAGCCTTACGACCTGGCCTTGCTGGACCCACCGCGCTCCGGTGCCCGCGAAATCCTGCCGCTGCTGGCGCGCGCCAGGCCGCGGCGCATCGTTTACGTGTCCTGCCATCCGGGTACGCTGGCGCGCGACGCCGGCCTGCTGGTGAAGGAACACGGTTACCGCCTGCGCCGCGCCGGCGTGCTCGACATGTTCCCGCATACCGCGCATGTCGAGTCCATGGCCCTGTTTGAGAAGATCTGAAACCCGAGCCGATGCCGACTGAAATCGAACGCAAATTCCTGGTGGTGGGCGATAGCTGGCGCGCCGAATCCGCGCGCTCCACCCCGATGCGCCAGGGGTACCTGGTGGAGCTGGGCGGCCCGGCCTCGGTGCGCGTGCGGCTGGAGGGCAAGGTCGGCAAACTCAATATCAAGGCGGCGGTAGTCGGTGCGGCGCGGGCCGAGTACGAATACGAGATTCCCGCGGCCGAAGCCGAGGAAATGCTCGCCACGCTGTGCAGCGGCCTGGTGCTGAAAACGCGCCACTACGTCGAACGCGATGGCCTGACCTGGGAAATCGATGTGTTCGAGGGCGCCAACGCCGGCCTGGTGGTGGCGGAGGTCGAGCTCGACGCCGTCGACCAGGAATTTCCGCACCCGGCATGGCTCGGGCGTGAACTCACCGACGAGCAACGCTATTACAATCACGCCCTGGCCAAGCGGCCTTATGGTGAATGGAGCCAGGCCGAGCGGGAATAAATAGTGCGCGGCGCGGTCAATCTGTGCGCTGATGCAACATCCGCCGCGCGATTGTATGAGAGCATGCACGCCGGGACCGCGTGGCGGTCCTATAGACAACCGTAACAACGTCAACAACTCATGAGCACTATCGGGCCATTGATGGCCGACGTCGGCGGGCTGGTCCTGACCGCCGAAGACCGCGAAGTCCTGGCGCATCCCCTGATCGGCGGGGTGATCCTGTTCGCACGCAATTACAGCGATCCGGAGCAGCTGCGCGCGCTCTGCACCGAGCTGCTGGCGCTCAAGCGCCCCCGGCTGCTGCTGGCGGTGGACCACGAGGGCGGGCGCGTGCAGCGCTTCCGCGTCGGCTTTACCCGCATCCCCGCCATGGGTACCCTGGGCAAGCTGCACGACGAATCGCCGGCCAAGGCGGTCGAAGAGGCACAGGCCCAGGGCCTGATCGTGGGCCGCGAACTGGCGGGCTACGGCATCGACCTGTGTTTCGCCCCCGTTCTGGACCGCGACACCGGCATCAGCCAGATCATCGGCGACCGCGCCTTCTCGGATAACCCGGAAATCATCATCAAGCTGGCCCGCGCCTTCCGCGCCGGCCTCAATGCGGCCGGCCTGGCCGCCACCGGCAAGCATTTCCCGGGTCATGGCGCCGTCGCCGCCGATTCCCATACCGAGCTGCCGGTGGACCGGCGCAGCTACGCCGATATCGAGGCCAAGGACCTGGCGGCGTTCCGCGCCCTGATCGACGACGGCATCGAGTCGCTGATGATGGCCCACATCCGCTATCCCTCGGTCGACGAAAAGCCGGCCTCCTTGTCGCGCCGCTGGATCCGCGGTTTGCTGCGCACCGAGTTCGGCTACAACGGTGCGGTGATCTGCGACGACCTCAACATGGCCGGGGCCAAGGTTGCCGGCGAAATCGTCGAGCGCGCCCTGATGGCGCTGGACGCCGGCTGCGACATGCTGCCGATCTGCAACGACCGCGAGTCGGTGCTCAAGCTGATCGCGGGGCTGCCGGTGAAGCCGCGCAAGCTGGCCAGCGCCCGTCTGCAGAAGCTGTACCGCCGGGACATCCCGGCATGAGCCGGCTGGAAGAAGCACAGGCGGTATTGCGCGACGCGGACTGCGTCAGCGACGCGGCGGCGGTCGATGCCGCCTACGACCGCCTCGCCGCCGCGTTGCGCGCGGAATACGCCGGCAAGAACCCCCTGGTGCTGACGGTGATGATCGGCGGCCTGGTGCCGGCGGCGGAAATCCTCAAGCGTGTCGATTTCGCCTTCGAGCTGGACTACCTGCACGCCACCCGCTACCGCGGCGCCACCACCGGCGGCGGCCTGCTGTGGAAGCGCCAGCCGGACACCAGTCTGGAAGGGCGGCACGTCCTGGTGATCGACGACATCCTCGACGAGGGGCACACCCTGGTTGCGGTGCGCAAGGCCCTGCTGGAATTCTCGCCCGCCAGCCTCAAGGTGGCCGTGCTGGCCGACAAGCAGCACGATCGCCGCGCGCCGGAGGCGCATGCCGAGTTCATCGGCCTGACACTGCCGGACCGGTATGTTTTCGGCTGCGGCATGGATTACAAGGAATACTGGCGCCAATTGCCGGCGATTTACGCGGTCAAAGAGTAAGAGCTTATCCGTGGGTAAATCGCGCCTGCGTTGCAGTCCAAAATCGCGTCAGGCAAGGCGGAGGGCTGAGCCATGGTGATTCCATGGCTCAGCCTGACAACGCAGCCTGGCGCGATTTTGGGCGCAACCCTTCGGGACGGGGCCATTTTTGCGTATTGCTGCGCCGGCCAGAGCTTGCATGGAATCACCATGCCGCACTCTGTCCGACTTGCACTACGCAAAAATGACCGCCGTCGCAGGTGCGATTTACCCACGGATAAGCTCTGACCACCGTGGGCGCCCGCATCGCCGTTGCGCTTGCCCTGGTCCTGCTGGAAATCGCCTCTTTTGCCTGGCTCGGCCAGCCCGAGCATCGGGTTCAGGACTGGTTGTTGAGCCTGCATGCGCAGCGGCGCGTGGCGGATGCGGATATCGTGCTGGTCAACATCGACGAGCGCAGCATCGCCGCGATGAATCCCGAGTTCGGTCCTTACGAGTGGCCGCGTTCGGTCTATGCCGAATTCATCGAGAAGCTGGGGCGGCAGCATCCCGCCGCAATCATCTTCGACCAGTTCTTCGCCGACCCCCAGCGAGAGCACCCGGACCAGGACGCCTACTTTATCGACACGGTGGTGGCCGCGCCGAATGTTTATGTCGGCATGGCCCGGCTCGACGGCGTGGACGAAACCCAGGGCCTGGCCCTGGCGACCTACGGCGAGCGCCTCGGCTTCGAGCGCGGGCCTGCGGCCGATCCTGCCGCCCGCCTGCCGCTGCTGCTGCCGTTCCAGCGCATCGCCGAGACCGGCCGCATCGGCCTGATCAACTTCCTGCCGGACGACGACGGTGTCGGGCGGCGCTACTTGGCTCGGCTGTCGCATCACGGCTGGCGCATCCCTTCGCTGCCGCTGCGGGTTGCACGCGATCTGGGCTGGCCGCTGCCGGCGGACAGCGACATCGAAATCAACTGGCGCGGCCTGCCGCAATCGCGCGCCAGCGTGTCGTTCTCCGATGTGTTTCTCGATCTCGACCGCCAGCATCCGCAGCGGCCGCCGGACGAATTTCACGGCAAGGTGCTGATCATCGGCGCCACCGCCATCGGCCGCAACGATCTGCACCCGACGCCGCTGGCGCAGCAGCAGACCGGTCCGGAAATCCTTGCCGCCGCACTGGAAACCATCAAGCACGGCGACGCGCTGTTGCGGCCGCCGCTCTGGTTCGGCGTGTTGATCGGCCTGTTGCCCCTGTTCCTGCTGGGGCTGGCCTACCTGCGTGGCGTCGGCCTGTTTCCGTTGGGCCTGGCCCTGGTGATTTTCAGCCCCCTGTCCCTGCTGTTCGCCTACGGGGCTTTGCAGGAAGGCTGGCTGGTGCGGGTGGTGGCGCCCCTGGCCAGCCTGTGGGTGGCTTATCTGGCACTGGCCTTGCGCGAATACCTGCGCGAACGGCACAAGCGCGACCATGCGGTGCGGATATTCAGCCGCTTCGTCAATCCGCACGTGGTGAAGACCCTGGTGGCGGAACAATCCGGTCTGCTGCAGCAGGGGGCGCAGAGCCAGCAGATCACTGTGCTGTTTTCCGATATCCGCGGCTTCACCACCTTTTCCGAGTCGCGCACGCCGGAGCAGGTGGTGAGCCTGCTCAACCGCTATTTCTCCCGCCAAGTCGCCATCGTGTTCAAGCATGGCGGCACGGTCGACAAGTTCATCGGCGATGCCATCATGGCCTTCTGGGGCGCGCCGTTGCCGGATCAGCGGCAGGCCGAGCGCGCGGTGCAGGCCGCGCTGGAGATGGCGCGGGTTGCCGTTGAATTCGCCCGGGAAGTGGCGACCGAAGGGGTGGAGTTCGACGTCGGCATCGGCATCCACAGCGGTCCGGCGGTGGTAGGCTTCATCGGTTCCGAAAACAAGACCGATTACACCGCGATCGGGGATACTGTGAACCTCGCCAGCCGCATCGAGGGGCTGACCAAGGGGGTGGCGCGGGTGCTGGTGTCGGAACAGACCCGCCAGGCCTGTGGTTCGGTGGTGGACTTCATCGACCGCGGCGATTTCAAGGCCAAGGGGCGCGAGCAGCCGGTGCGATTGTTTGAACCGGTGCCCGGTTCCGTCGTGCCGAAGCGGGCAGACTAGGGCCTGTCGATCCGGTTGCAGGGGGAAGGGGAATCCATGATACGCAAACTGTTTTGGGCCTTGCTATGGCTGCCGCTGCTGGCGGTAGCCGAGCCCGGTTATATCTCCGATGCCACCGATCTGCGCGACGGGCCTTACGCCGACGCCAAGACACTGCAATCGTTGCCCGCGGCGGCGCCGGTCGAGATCCTTGGCCGGCAGGGCGGCTGGTACCAGGTGCAGGTTGGCCAGCAGCAGGGCTGGGTACGCATGTCCTCGCTGCGTCTGCGCGCGCCCGGCGCCAAGGCCGGTGTGCTCGACGGCGGCCGCGCGGTGGCGACGCAGACCGTCGCCACCACCGGCGTGCGCGGCTTCGGCAAGGGCGAGTTGCAGAACGCGACGCCGGATGTGCCGGCGGTCGATGCCCTCGAGGCTGCAGTCGTGGCCGAGGCCGATGCGCGTGCCTTCGCCGGCCAGGCCGGCCTGCAGGCCAGGCCCGACTCCGGCAAGGGAGGGAGCCCGTAATGTCCATCCGTACTTTCATTTGTGCGGCTCTCGCCGGCGGCGGCCTGCTGGCGAGCGCCACAGCCGCGGCCATCGACTTCGACCTGGGCAAGATCGTCAGCGGCGTCAAGCAGCTGAAAACGGCGGTGATCGGGCCCGACCAGCAGGAAGAGCACGAACTGGGACGCATTGCCGCCGCCACCTTGCTGGGCGCGGCCAAGCCGATGAGCAACCGCGAGCTGCAGGCCTATGTCGGCAAGGTCGGCCTTTGGGTGGCGCTGCAGAGCGAGCGGCCCGATCTGCCCTGGCGCTTTGCGGTTCTGGACGACAACTCCATCAACGCCTTCGCCGCGCCCGGCGGCTACGTCTTCGTCACCCGGGGCCTGCTCGCCAGGCTGCATAACGAAGCCGAGCTGGCCGGTGTGCTGGGGCACGAAATCTCCCATGTGGTGCTGAAGCACCACCTCAAGGCCCTGCGCCGCGAGGCGGGCACGCAGCTGTTGAGCGACCTGGGCTCCGACGCCCTGGCGCAGAAAGCTGGGCGGGCCAGCATCCCGCCGGAACTGCTCAATACCGTTTCGGCCCAGGCCAAGACCTTGTATACGCGCGGCCTGGACAAATCCGACGAGTACGCCGCCGATCAGCTCGGGGTGCAGCTGGCCGGCCACGCCGGTTACGATCCCTACGGCCTGCTGGCCGTGCTGCAGACGCTGGACAGCATGGATTCCAACGACGGCTCCCTGGCCCTGCTGTACCAGACGCATCCGCGGCCGGCCGACCGGCTGGCGCAGCTCGACAAACTCAGTGAGCAACTGGATGCTTTCGGCCAGCAGCCGACCCTGGAACCGCGCTTTGTCGCCAGCGCCAGTGCGGCTGTAACCGCGAAGAAATAAGCTATGCAATATTGTTTGAATTTCAACGGACGGAGTTTGCATGGCTTCGGTAGCAGTGATTGGCGGCACCGGCATGAACCAATGGCCGGGACTGGTGGTACAGAAGCAGTTGCTGGTCGAGACACCTTACGGCGCGCCGTCGGCGCCGCTGCTGCTGGGCAAGGTCTACGGCATCCAGGCCATCTTCCTGGCCCGTCACGGCGAGGGGCATCGTATCCCGCCGCACGGCATCAACTACCGCGCCAATATGTGGGCCCTGAAGCAGGCCGGGGTCAGCGCCGTCGTCGCCATCGCCGCGGTTGGCGCCATTGCGCCCTGGCTGCCTCCGGGCGCAGTGGCCGTGCCGACCGACGTGATCGATTACACCTACGGCCGCGAGCACACCTATTCGGACGGTGAACATGCCGAGCTGAAGCACGTCGAATTCACCGAACCCTACAGCGAGCGCGTGCGGCGCGAGCTGCTGCACGGGGCCCTCGAAGCGCGCGTCGACATCGCCGAAAGCGGCGTCATGGGCGTGACGCAGGGGCCGCGCCTGGAATCCACCGCCGAGATCAAGCGGCTCAAGCGCGACGGTTGCGACATGGTCGGCATGACCGGCATGCCGGAAGCCAGCCTGGCGCGCGAACTGGGCCTGGACTATGCGGGCCTCGCGGTCAGCGTGAACTGGGCCGCCGGCCTGGGTTCGGGCGACATCCACGGCGAGATCCACCAGTCGATCGAGGCCGGCATGGCCAAGGTGCGGGCGATCCTGGAGCGGGCACTGCCGGCCCTGCGCGCGCGCGACGAGGTGATGGACAGTTGAACGCGCTCCGGGCGTGCGCCCGGAAGCGTAGACTGTCGATACACCGGGCGGCACAGCCCGGGTTTTTGGGTTACGGGGCATTGCGGATTTGATGATGCGGGTTTCTTTGCAAGTCGCGGCGCTGCTGTTGGGTGCCGCCGTGTCCGCCGCGCGGGCCGGGGATGTGCTGACGGTCGACAGTGTGGCCGGCGAGGCCAGCGTGGACCGGCTGGGCACCCATATCAGCCTGAAAGCCGGCGACCAACTGAATGAGCGCGACGTGGTTCGTGTCGGCGCGGGCGGTAGCCTGACCCTGGATTTTTCCGGCCACGGCTTTGTCGAGGTGGGGCCGGGGGCCGAATTCGGCATCGAAAAGATGCCCTTCGCCAGCTATGCCGACGACCTCAAGACCATTTTCAGCCTGACCCGCGGTTACCTGCGTGTGGTGTGGAAACTGTCGCCGCTGGCGGGCCGCTGGCCGCTATACGTGTATTTCGGCAGCCAGCACGCGGCGCTGATTCCAGGCGAATATTTCTTCGACAACCAGTCCGGGGTGGCGCGCGCCTGCGTCGCGGCGGGACATCTGTCGGTATTGCCCAACGCCGGCACCGAGCTGCAAAAGCTGCGTCCCTCGGCCTGCTACCGCTTCGTGGCCGGCCTGCCGCCGGAACGGGTGGCGCATGACGCCAGCGCCTGGATCGCGGTGCGGCGCAGCTTCGACATCGACGCCCCGACTTCGCCGGAGGCGATGCTGGCGGCGAACGACGCCGGCAGCGATGATCCGGTAGCTGATCCCGTTCCGGCCCCTACTCCGCGGCCGGCCGCCGCAGCGCCGAAGCCGCCGCCGGCGGCCTCGGTCAAATCCGCCGGGCCGGGGCTCGCGACGCCGAAAGCGGATGCCCTTGCAGCCGCTCCGCCGGCCGCCGCCGCGCCCGGTCTGCCCCCGGGCGGTTCCGGCGAGTGGGGGGTCAATGTCGCTTCCTACCCGACGCTGGAGGATGCGAACAAGCATATGCAGCAGCTGCGCGGCGCGGGCTACGCGGCCACGGTACAACAGGCGCTGGTGAAGGATCACACCTGGTTCCGGGTCCAGCTCAAGGGCTATCCGTCCGCGGACGCCGCGCGCGCCGCGGCCGGCGAACTGCAGGCCCGCTTCGCTTATCAGGGCCTGTGGGTCAACAAAACCGGGCCGGCGGGCGCCGCCGCTCCCTGAACCGTGCGGTATGCCGCATCGCGGCACGAGCGGAATCACGGATCGGCGCCTAGCACGGATGCGCGGCTGCGCGTATTCCCGTAAAATTGCTGAAACCTGCAGCATGAAAACCAAATGCCCGACGTCGCGCAGACCCGTTTTATTTTCGTTACCGGCGGCGTGGTGTCCTCGCTGGGTAAAGGCATCGCCGCGGCGAGCCTCGGCGCGATTCTCGAATCGCGCGGACTGACCGTCCATATGATCAAGCTGGATCCCTACATCAATGTCGATGCGGGGACCATGAGTCCGTTCCAGCACGGCGAGGTCTTCGTCACCGAAGACGGCGCCGAGACGGATCTGGATCTTGGCCATTACGAGCGCTTCCTCCGCGGCAAGACCAGCCGCCACAGCAATGTCACCACCGGCCAGATCTACCGCAATGTGCTGGAGAAGGAGCGCCGCGGCGACTACCTTGGCCGCACCGTGCAGGTGATCCCGCACATCACCGATGAAATCCAGCAGCGCATCCGCGAGGGTGCCCGCGGCGCCGATATCTGCCTGGTCGAGATCGGCGGCACGGTGGGCGACATCGAGTCGCTGCCGTTCCTCGAGGCGATCCGCCAGATGGGCGCAGAGCTGGGCCGCAAGCAGTCGATGTACATGCATCTGACCCTGCTGCCCTTCGTGCGCTCCTCCGGCGAGTTGAAGACCAAGCCGACGCAGCACTCGGTGAAGGAACTGCGCTCCATCGGTATCCAGCCGGATGTGCTGCTGTGCCGCTCCGAGCGGCCGATTCCCGATGCCGAGAAGCGCAAGATCGCCCTGTTCACCAACGTGCCGTACCGCGCGGTGATCTCGGCCATCGACCTCGACGATATCTACAAGATCCCCGGCTGGCTGCAGCAGCAGGGCCTGGACGAGCTGGTGGTCGAGCACTTCGGCATCGACGCGCGCCAGTCCGACCTGTCGGCCTGGGAAAACGTGGTCAGCGCCCGCGACCGCCAGGACGTGGAAGTGCAGGTGGCAATGGTCGGCAAATACGTTGACCTCGCCGATGCGTACAAGTCGCTCAACGAGGCCCTGTACCACGCCGGCCTGCACACGGCCACCCGGGTCAAGATCCGCTACATCGAGTCCGAGGCGGTGGAAAGCCAGGGCGCGCGCGTGCTGCAGGGCGCCGACGCCATCCTGGTGCCGGGCGGCTTCGGCGAGCGCGGCATCGAAGGCAAGATCGCGGCGGCGCGCTATGCGCGCGAAAACAGGATCCCCTACCTGGGCATCTGCCTGGGCATGCAGGTGGCGGCGATCGAATTCGCCCGCAATGTGGTCGGCCTGACCGACGCGCACAGCACCGAGTTCGCGCCCAATTCACCGCATCCGGTGATCGCGCTGGTGACCGAGTGGCAGGACGCCAGCGGCCGCATCGAGCGCCGCAACCAGAACTCCAATCTCGGCGGCACCATGCGCCTGGGCGTGCAGAAATGCCGCCTGGTGGCGGGCTCGAAATCGCGCGCGCTGTACAACGCCGAGCTGATCAGCGAGCGCCATCGCCACCGCTACGAGTTCAACAACAACTATCGTGAAGCGCTGACCGCCAAGGGCATGACCATCGCCGGCATGTCCGAGGACGGCGAGCTGGTCGAGATGGTCGAGCTGCCGGAGCATCCCTGGTTCGTCGGCTGCCAGTTCCATCCGGAATTCACCTCCACCCCGCGCGACGGCCATCCGTTGTTCGAGGGTTTCATCCGCGCTGCGCGTGAGCAGCATCTGGCCCACCAGGCGAAGGCAGCATGAAAAAAACAGCGATTAGTGGTCAGTGGTCAATGACTGGTGCCGCTGCTTTGGTTGCTGCTGTTTTTTACTGGCCACTGGCCACTAATCACTGGTCACTGCCGTCATGATGCTCTGCGGACGTGATGTAGGCATCGACCATCCGATCTTCGTCATCGCCGGCCCGGACACGCTGGAGTCCGAGGCCCTGGCGATCGAGGTCGCCGGACACATCAAGGCGATCGCCGACAAGCTCGGCATCCTCTACATCTTCAAGGGCAGTTACGACAAGGCGAACCGTTCTTCGCATACGTCCTATCGCGGTCCCGGCCTGGAAGGCGGGATGAAGATCATGCAGGCGGTGCAGAAGCAGATCGGCGTGCCGGTGCTGACCGACGTGCATGAGGACACCCCGCTCAAGGAAGTGGCCTCGGTGGTGGACGTGATCCAGACCCCGGCCTTCCTCTGCCGCCAGACCAACTTCATGCAGAGCGTGGCCAAGCTGGGCAAGCCGGTCAACGTCAAGAAAGGCCAGTTCATGTCGCCCTGGGAAATGGGCAACGTGATCGAGAAGATGAAGGCCGTGGCCGCGCCGCAGTTCTTGCTGTGCGAGCGCGGCTTCTCCTTCGGCTACAACAACCTCATCGCCGACATGCGCGGCCTCGCCGTGATGCGCGACTTCGCCCCGGTGGTGTTCGACTGCACCCACACCGTGCAGCTCCCGGGCGGCATGGGCAACGCCTCCGGCGGCCAGCGCGAGTTCATCCCGGTGCTGGCGCGCGCCGCGGTCGGTGCCGGCGTCTCCGGCCTGTTCATGGAAACGCATCCGCGCCCGGACGAGGCGCTGTGCGACGGCCCCAACTCCCTGCCGCTGAAGCACATCGGTGGCCTGCTGGAAACGCTGGTCGAGCTGGACCGCCTGACCAAGCGCAGCGGCCTGCTGGAACGCCAGCTGACCTCCTGATCCTTTATTCTTAGTTAAATTAATCAATAGAAACAATAGCATGTCGAAAATCGTTCAAGTCAGTGCACTCGAAATCATCGATTCCCGCGGCAACCCGACGGTCGAGGCCGAAGTGGTATTGGCCTCCGGCGCACGCGGCGTCGCCGCCGTTCCCTCCGGCGCTTCCACCGGCAAGCGCGAAGCCGCCGAGCTCCGCGACGGCCTGCCGAAGAAGGGCAAGGCCCGCTACCTGGGCAAGGGCGTGCTGCAGGCGGTGAAGAACGTCGAAACCGAGATCGCCAAACTGGCGAACGGCTTCGACGCGCAGGACCAGAGCGAGCTGGACCAGGCGATGATCGATCTGGACGGCACCGAGAACAAGTCGCGCCTCGGCGCCAACGCCATCCTCGCCGTCTCCCTGGCCAGCGCCAAGGCCGCAGCCGCCGAGAACGGTCAGCCGCTGTTCCGCCACCTGGGCGGCATCCAGGCCGATACCCTGCCGGTGCCGATGATGAACGTCATCAACGGCGGCGCCCATGCCGACAACAACGTCGACGTGCAGGAATTCATGATCCTGCCGGTGGGCGCGCCCAGCTTCAGCGAGGCGCTGCGCTGGGGTGCGGAAATCTTCCACTCCCTGAAGAAAGTGCTGCACGCGCGCAAGCTCAGCACCGCGGTCGGCGACGAGGGCGGCTTCGCCCCGAACCTGCCGTCCAACGAGGCCGCGCTGGAATGCCTGCTGGAGGCCATCGGCGCCGCCGGCTACAAGGCCGGCAAGGACATCTACCTGGGCCTGGACGTCGCCTCCAGCGAGCTGTTCAAGAAGGGCAAGTATCATCTCGAAGGCGAGGGCAAGCAGTACACCGCGGCCGAATTCGCCGACTACCTGGCCGATCTCGCCGCGCGCTACCCGATCATCTCGATCGAGGACGGCTGCGCCGAGGACGACTGGGCCGGCTGGGGCATCCTGACGCAGAAGCTCGGCGGCAAGGTGCAGCTGGTCGGCGACGACCTGTTCGTCACCAACACCAAGATCCTGGCGGAAGGCATCATCAAGGGCATCGGCAACTCGATCCTGATCAAGCCCAACCAGATCGGCACCCTCAGCGAAACCCTGGAAGCGATCCGCATGGCCACCGACGCCGGCTACTCGGCCGTGGTCTCGCACCGCTCCGGCGAAACCGAGGACGCCACCATCGCCGACATCGCGGTGGGCACCAGCGCGACCCAGATCAAGACCGGCTCGCTGTGCCGTTCCGACCGCATGGCCAAGTACAACCAGCTGCTGCGCATCGAGCACATGCTCGGCAAGCGCGCACGCTACCCGGGCGCTTCGGCGTTCCCGATCGGTCTGCCGTAAGCCCTTGAAGAAACGCCTCGCCCTCGTCGCCCTGTGCCTGGTCCTTTCGGGACTGCAGTACCGGCTTTGGATCGGCGATGGCGGGATCTTCGATACGCGCCGCCTGCAGAAGGCTGTCGATGAGCAGGCCGAGTCCAACACCCAGTTGCAGCTGCGCAACTCGGTGCTGGAAGCGGAAGTGGCCGACCTGCACAACAGCGGCGCCGCCATCGAAGCGCATGCCCGCACCGAGCTGGGCATGATCCGCAAGGGCGAAACCTTCTACCTCGTGGTTGCCCCTAACACGCCCCAGTGAAAGGCACTGTTTTCAAGGCTTTCGCGCATGCGTTGCCCTCCAAATCGCGCCAGGCAAGGCGGAGGCCGCCTGCCCATAGACTCTATGGGCAAGGCCGACAACGCAGCATGGCGCGATTTGGAGGGCAACCCCTCACGGGACGGGGCCGTTTTCGCGCATTGCTGCGTCGATCGTCGCTCATGTACTTGAAGTACACATTGCTCCTCTCTCCTTGCACTGCGCGAAAACGGCCTCCGTCGCATGCGCGAAAGCCTTGAAAACAGTGCCTAAAGTTCCGCGTTATTGGGCGGTGGTCGCATCTGCCGGTGGTGGTGCCCGCATGGGGCTGGGCAAGCCCAAGCAATACCTGCCCCTGCGCGAGCGCGCCCTGCTGGAATGGAGTCTGGCGCCGTTTTTCGACGCCGGCTGGATCGACGGCGTGGTTCTGGCCCTGCCAAAGGGCGACACCGATTTCGCCAAGCTCCCCATCGCGCGGCACCCCAAGATCGTCACCGTCACCGGCGGCGCCACCCGCGCCGACTCGGTGCTGGCCGGCCTGCAGGCCGTGACCGAGCGCAGCGCCATGCTCGATGCACCGGTCTACGTGCTGGTGCACGACGCCGCGCGTCCCTGCCTGACCGTGGACGACGTCGAGACCCTGCGCGACGAAGCCAGCGACGAGCAGGGCGGCCTGCTCGCCGTGCCGGTGACCGATGTGCTGAAGCAGGAAGAGCGCGAGTGCTCTGCGCGTACCGTGGACCATGCCGCCCTGTGGCGTGCCCAGACGCCACAGCTGTTCCGCCTGGATCTGCTGCGCTCCGCGCTGGAACAGGCCATCGCCAAGGGCAAGCCCCTGGGCGACGAAGCCGCCGCCATGGAACTGGCCGGCTACAAGCCCATGCTGGTCCGCGGCCGCGAGAGCAACCTCAAGGTGACCTATCCCGAGGATCTGCCCCTGGCGGAATTCTGGTTGTCACGGCAGGAATATGCTCGATGAAGTGGTTCTGATCGGCCGCTAAGGCAGACGGGTGGGAAGGGGGAGAGGTCGCAGGTGCAGCAAGAGTCCTACAAGTACTGGGCGTTCATCTCCTACAGCCACCGCGACCAGGCCTGGGCCGAATGGCTGCACAAGGCGCTGGAGACCTACCGTGTGCCGCGCCGCCTGGTCGGCCGCGAGACCGCCGCCGGTCCCGTCCCGAGACGCTTGTTCCCGGTCTTCCGCGACCTTGAGGAGCTGCCCAGTTCCCCCAATCTCAGTGGCGCCATCGACCAGGCACTGCTGCAATCCCGTTACCTCATCGTCATCGCCTCGCCCTATGCGGCGGTTTCCAAGTGGGTCGACCAGGAGATCGCGCGCTTCCGCGCCATGGGCCGGGGCGACCGCATCCTTTGCTTGATTGTCGACGGCGAGCCGCATGCCGATCTCCAGCCAGGGAAGGGCTTTCTGGAGTGCTTTCCACCTTCTTTGCGCACCAAGGATGGCATTGAACCGATTGCCGCTGACGTGCGGCCTGGGAAAGATGGAAAGCCAGCGGCCCGGCTGAAGTTGATTGCTGGCCTGCTCGGCACCGGTCTGGACGAATTGCGCCGCCGTGAGCGTCGCCGCCAGCTGCTCCGAAATCTGAGTTGGACTGCATTCAGTTGCGCGTCGGCCTCTGTCCTGGTCGGATTGTGGCTCATGCAACAGCATGAAAAGCAGCAGGCACTGGCACAACAGGCTTTGCACACACATATCGAGACTGTTTACGAGCAAGGGCGGCAGGAACTGATTGCGCACAATCAGGCGCGGGCCGCTGTCTATCTGAATGAAGCCTACCGGCTTGGTGTCGACACGCCGGCATTACATTTCCTGCTGGCTCGGGCGATGCGGATCGTGGATGCCGAAAAGCTTGCATTCCAGACCGGTGCGGCCGTGTCGGCCGTTCGCTTCAGCCCCAACTCCCGCATGCTCGTCACAACAGGTTCAGACGGTGTGGCAAAAGTCTGGAATACTGTCACCGCAAAAAAAATATTCGAATTCTCCGTCCAGGACAGCGGCAGCAGTTCGCTTCCCAGATTCAGTCGCGATAGCCGGTTGATTTTCGTCTTCATTGCTCCGGATAGCGCTGATCACGGGATGCTGAATGTGTGGGATGTGGAAACCGGGCGGCCGTTGGCAAGCCTTCAGAATCCCAGGAATACGGAGCACACGTTCAATCCGTTCGATCGCGGTAGCCATCGGGTAGGGCATGTCGCTCCAGACCATGCAGCAGAAATTATTGATCTCCAATCCGGCCAGGTATTAAAACGACTGCCAGGCGAGTTCAGCGTGGCGGGGTTCAGCAGGGACGGAAAGCATTTCCTTGCCGGCTCCGAGAACGGGGAGGTAACAGTATGGGATGATCAAGCCTCGCGCAAAATGCGCACGCTGCGAGGTTTGAGCAGCCATGTTGTTGCTTTAGACGATACCGAAGACGGTTCGTTGATTGCGGCAGCTGCCCGTGATGGAGCCATTCGTGTATGGCGTACCGCCGATGGAGGGCAGCAGGTAGTCGCAGGGCATCCCTCACCAAATCCATCCCTGATATTCAATGTCGATGGCAGTCGTCTATTGACCAAAGCCAGCGACGGTGCACGGGTGTGGAACACCGGCAATGGACAATTGGTTTATGTCCAGCAATTTGCCGGCGCAGCAACGAACAAATTCGACATCAGCTCCGCCGGTCGCTGGGTGATGAGTTCGAGCAGTTCGCGATTGGCTGTCCAGGATGTCCAGTCGGGAGTTGAGTTGTTTACCCTTGACGGGCATCGCGGCATGCCGGAAGCCCGCGATATCAGCGAGGATGACCAATTACTTGCGACTGGTGGCCCCGATGGTCGAGTGGTGTTATGGAATATGCCGGGTATTCCGGATTTCGAATTCCACCACGAAGTCGACCCTGTCCGTTGGGCTGTCGAGACCAAGCCGCCTGGTGTAGCAGCCGTTTTTAGCCATAAGGGTGATTTGATCGCGAGTGGGGCGGGTGACGGAGATCTGAAGTTCTGGGATGCATCGACGCATCGGCTCGTTCGCAGCATCAAGGCAGATGCACGTTCGGTCAACACGCTTGAGTTCAGCGCCGACGATACACAGGTCGTTACCGGCGGGCATGTCGATGGCGTAAAAATTTGGGATGTTGCTTCGGGGCGTCTGCTGAATACACTGGATTGCGGTGGCAAACGGATTTTGACCGTTGCCTTGAGCAAGGACGGGCATACAGTCGCCGCCGCAATACTGGGTGGCATCACTCGCCTGTGGAATGCGGATACCGGCGAAATCATCGAGACATTCGAGCGCGATGAAGCCAGAGCAGGACGCTTCAGCCCGGATGGCCGTTTTTTTGCGGTGGGTGTTCACCAGGCGATAAAACTCCTGGACATAGCCCGGCGCCGGGAGTTGTGGTCGGCGCCGCTTGCGGAGTCTACGAATGAAACCAAAGAAGACATTGCTGCCATCGATTTCAGCGCCGATGGCGAGCAGCTTCTTGCCTCGGGTTATGGACAAGCGGCGGTATTGCTCGATTCCCGGAACGGCCGCGTACTCGGAAGAGTTCGCGATCCCTCAGCTCGCCGTTTCAACTCGGCGCGACTGGATCACAGCGGTCGCAATGCTGTGTTCACAGATCAAAACGGTGGCGTTTTTCTGTGGTCGCCGGCAAAAGGAATATCTCGTAATTTGCGCGGACACGCCGGTGAGGTGAGCGCTGCTGAATTTTCACCCGATGACCAATTCGTTCTGACGTCCGGCGCGGATGCAACTGCCAAACTTTGGGATGTATGGAGCGGCGAACTGCTCGACACCGTTGCCGAACACGGCAGTCCTATGCCGGATGCTCCATACAGGTCGATGGCGTTTAGCCCTGATGGTCGGTGGATGCTAACCGGTTCGACCGATGGCGTGATCCGCGAGTGGGAGCTGCGCGTCGAGCCGCGCAGCTCCCAACAGATCGAAAATATCCTACATTGCAGGGTTCCATGGAGGCTTGAAGGTGAAACCCTGATCCCTTCCACTCCCGGCCTTGACGCGTGTTGGTGAACTGCGTCGGATCAAACAGCCGGCTGAGCGGGGATCTTGCGCGTCTTCAGCCAGCTGTGGCCGAGCGAAACGGTGCAGCAGAGCAGCGCGAGTACCACGATTTCGAATTTCGACTGGCCATTGGTTTTATCGTCGCCGCAAGCCGTCAGCAAAAACGGCGTCATCGCCATGGCGGTGGTCAGCAGGCTGTCGCGGAATGATTTGAGCATCGGTGTTCTCCCTGGAAGAGCTTTCCGCACCCCAACGGGCGGATGTGCAGAAACTACACGCAGCGACCAGTGCCGTCCATCGATTCCCGAAGGCGTTTGTGATGCAGGTAGCAAATTATCCACAGTGGCCTTGCCGCCAGGCTGAATCCGGGCCCCTCGTTCGCGGATATCATATGCGCCGCCGGGCGCGCTGCCCCGCTTGATTCCGGAAGGTACAGGGCCTGTTTGCATGTCGAGTTTGAACCGCTGCATCGCAGCCATCGATTTCGGAACCTCCAATTCCGCTGTCTGCCTGGTCAATGAAGGGCAGACCTTTCTGGTCCCCCTGGAGCACGGCCGGGAGACGATTCCAACCGCGGTCTTCTATAACGCCGAGCAGCGCACCACGGCTTTCGGCCAGCAGGCGCTGGCGGAATACGAGGAGGGCAGTGAAGGGCGCCTGATGCGCTCCCTCAAGAGCCTGCTCGGCAGCGAGCTGCTGGGGGAAACCACCCTCATTGGGGGCAAGCCCGTGGCCTACCGCCAGATCATCGGCGAGTTCCTGGCGCATCTGAAGGAAGTGGCCGAATCGCACGCCTCCTGCCGCCTGACCCATCTGGTCCTCGGCCGCCCGGTGCATTTCGTCGACGACGACGAAGCGCGGGACCGTCTTGCCGAGACGACCCTGACCGAGATCGCCAGGGAAATCGGCTTCGAGGAAGTCCGCTTCCAGTTCGAGCCGATCGCCGCAGCGCTCGATTTCGAAGCCACCCTGGAACGGGAAGAGCTCGTCCTCGTGGTCGATATCGGCGGCGGCACCTCCGACTTTTCCCTGGTCCGCCTCGGTCCCGCGCTGGCCGGCAAGACGGACCGCTCCGGCGACGTGCTGGCCAATGACGGCATCCATCTCGCCGGCACCGATTTCGACCAGAAGCTGAGCCTGTCCACCGCGATGCGGGAACTGGGCTACGGCTCTGCCGGCACCGACGGCAAGCCGGTCCCGGTGGCCGTTTTCCACGACCTTGCGACGTGGCACAAGATCAACTTCCTCTACACCTGGAAGCAGCTGGCCAGCGCCGAGGAGCTCAAGCTGTTCATGGGCGATCTGCGCATGCATCGCCGGCTGATGAACGTGCTGCGCGGAAGGCAGGGCCACCGCATCGCCTCCCACGTGGAAGGCGCCAAGATCGAGATTGCCGAAGGCGGCGCGGGCAGCATGGACCTGGCCTTTATCGAGGGCGATCTGGCCGTGCCCATCGCGGAACAGGTGCTGTCGACCGCGATTGGCCCCCTGCTGAACCGCATCGTCCAGTCCGCGCTGGACGCCGTGTTGCGGGCCGGGATCACCCAGGACGAGGTCACGGTCCTGTACTTCACCGGCGGCTCGACCGGCATCGCCGAATTGCGCCGGGCCTTCCAGAAGACCTTCCCCAAGGCCCGGGTCGCGGTGGGCGACAAGTTCGCCAGCGTCGCGCGTGGACTCGGCGCATCCGCTCCAAAGCTGTTTGCCGATGCCTAGAGCCGTTTAACCATTCGACGACTGGCGCGTCTGCGATGCGCGCAGCAGGACGTAGACAGCCCCGGTGCCCCCGTCGTGCGGCCGCGCCGAGCAGAAGGCCAGCACATCCTTGCGGCGGCGCAGCCAGCCGTCAAGCAGGGTCTTGATCACCGGGCCGCTGTTGGGCGAACCGCGGCCCTTGCCGTGGATGATGCGGATGCAGCGCACGTCGTTGTTCTGGCAGGCGGCCAGGAAGGCGGAAACTTCCTGCCGCGCGGCGTCACGGTTGAAGCCGTGCAGATCCAGTTCTGCGCGGATGTGGTAGTTGCCGCGGCGCAGCCGCCGCCAAACCGAATCCTGGATGCCTTCGCCGCGGTAGGTGAGGGTGTCGCCGCTCTCGATGTCCTCGGGGTCCAGCGTGTCAGACATCATTTCCTCGAGCACCGCCTGCTCGTCCGCCTCGATGCTGCGCGGGCGCGTGCTGGGGCGGCGCACCAGGGGTTCCAGCCGGTCGGGGGCGGCGTGCGGGCGCACCCCGCTCATCGCCGTGCGGAAATCCACGTCCGGCTCGACCCCGGCGGGGACGTCGGCAGGAGGTTTTCCGGGCTTGTTGACGGGATCGCGCGACATGCAGGCATGATAGCCCGGCAGACGGTAAACTACTGCGCATTCCCGAGTTTTCACGCGCATGCGCATACTCCTCTCCAATGATGACGGCTGCACGGCTCCTGGCTTGCGCTGCCTGGCCGAGCATCTGCGGCCGGTGCACAGCCTGGAAGTCGTGGCTCCGGACCGCAACCGCAGCGGCGCCAGCAATTCCCTCACCATCCTCAACCCGATCCGGGTGCAGAAGCACGCGGACGGCACGTATTGCGTGGACGGCACGCCCACCGACTGCGTGCACCTGGCCCTGACCGGCCTGCTGACCGAAACCCCGGACATGGTGGTCTCCGGCATCAACGCCGGCTCCAACCTGGGCGACGACACGCTCTATTCCGGCACCGTCGCCGCCGCCATGGAAGGGCGCCACCTGGGCCTCGCCGCCATCGCCGTATCCTGCGCCGGGGTCAATCCCCAGCACTACGACACCGCCGCGAAAATCACCCTGCGCCTGATCGAGCACCTGCAGCGGGCGCCGCTGCCCGGCAATACCATCCTCAACGTCAACGTGCCGGACGTACCGTATGAGGAACTGCAGGGCATCGAAGTGACCCGCCTGGGAAACCGCCACAAATCCGAGGACGTGATCGAATCCCGCGACCCGCGCGGACGGCGCATCTACTGGATCGGCGCCGCCGGTGCCGAGCATGACAGCGGACCAGGCACCGATTTCCACGCCGTGCAGGAGAAGCGGGTGTCGATCACGCCCTTGCTGGTGGATCTGACCCGGCATAGCTCTATCGAACAACTCACCGCGTGGGCGAGGGGCCTGTGACATGATGAATCGCACCTGCGACGGAGGTCATTTTTGCGCAGTGCAAGTCGGATGGGGCGCGGCATGGTGATTCCATGCAAGTCCCAGCCGACGCAGCAATGCGCAAAAATGGCCCCGTCCCTTCGGGTTGCGCCCAAAATCGCGCCAGGCTGCGTTGTCAGCCCCGGCCATGGAATCACCATGGCCGGGGCCTCCGCCTTGCCTGACGCGATTTTGAGCGGCAACGCAGGTGTGATTCATCATGTCATAGGCCCCAAACTGTGAATGGCCCGATGAGCCCGAAACCCGGCAGCCACCCCCACAGTCTCGGTCAGGGCCTGACTTCGCCGGCCAGCCGTGCCCGCCTCATTGCCGAGCTCAAGCGCGAGGGCATTGTCGACGAGCGCGTGCTGGAGGTGCTGCAGAAGCTGCCGCGCCACGAGTTCGTCGAAGAAGCCTGGCGCGGCGAGGCCTACAAGAACAAGCCCCTGCCGATCGGCCAGTCGCAGACCATCTCGCAGCCTTACATCGTCGCGCTGATGACCCAGCTCCTGCTCGAACCCGCGCCCGGCGGCGCCCCGCGCAAGAAGGTGCTGGAGATCGGCACCGGCAGCGGCTACCAGACCGCGGTGCTGGCGGAACTGGTACAGAACGTATTCTCGGTGGAACGCATCAAGACCTTGTCCGAGCAGGCCCGCATCCGCTTGCGCGGCCTGGGCTACCGCAACATCCACTTCGGCTACGCCGACGGCACCGCCGGCTGGGCCGCGCATGGGCCGTACGACGGCATCATCGTCACGGCCGCCGCCACCGAAGTATCGAAAGCCATGCTGGAGCAACTCGAACGGGGTGGGCGCCTGGTGATCCCGGTGGGACCGCCGGCCCAGCAGTCGCTACGCGTGATCGACCGCGTGCTGGCCAACAAGTGGCAGAGCCGCGACGTCGCCGGTGTCAGCTTCGTGCCTTTGCTGGAGGGGCGCAGCTGATGGCCGTTTTCCAGGAGTGGCTGTCCCATCTTTACGCTCACCTCGGCTATCCCCAGATCATCCTGCTGATGGCCCTGGAATCGAGCCTGCTCCCGGTGCCCTCGGAGCTGGTGATGATCCCGGCCGGCTATCTCGCGCACCAGGGCCAGCTCAACCCGCTCCTGGCCATTGCCTGCGGCGGCCTAGGCTCGATCTTCGGCGCCGGCATCAACTACCTGATCGGGCGCAGCCTGGGGCGGGCCTTCCTGCTGCGCTACGGCAAGTACCTGCTGATCAGCGAGAAGAAGTACCACGAGGCCGAGGCGCTGTTCCTGCGTAATGCGCGCATCTCCACCTTCCTGGGGCGCTTTCTGCCGGTGATCCGCCACCTGATTTCCCTGCCGGCGGGTGTCTTCGGCATGCCGCTGCTGCCCTTCGTCCTGCTCACCGGTGCCGGTTCCGCGCTGTGGTGCGCGGTACTGGTCGGCTTCGGCTACTACCTCGGCGAACCCGCGGTGACGCTGGTGATGCGTTACACCCACGAACTCGCGTACCTGTCGCTGGTTGTCCTGGTGCTGGGCGCGGGATGGTTCATGATCCGTCGCCGTTGAGGTCGCCGTTTAGTATCCTGTCGGCATGAAGCCATGGCAGCGCCTTGGGGTGTCGATCACGCTCGCGGCGCTGCTTTCGGCCTGCAGCGGCAGCGAAGTGCACGAGCAGAGCGCCCGACGCGGCCGTTCGGCCGCCCTGCCGCGGGCTGTGGCCGGTCCCGGCCAGTACACGGTGCAGCGCGGCGATACGCTGTATTCCATTGCCTTCCGCAATCAGCTCGATTACCACGACCTCGCCAGCTGGAACGGCATCGGTCGTGACTACGCCATTTACCCCGGGCGGGTGCTGCGGCTGACGCCGCCGGGAAGCATGGTCTTGCCGGAACCCTCACGAACGGCTGAGTCGGCGGGTCCCGGGGGCGGCCGACCGGCTTACACAGTGCAACAGGGATCTGCGCGTGCCGTCCCCACTGTCCCCCCGCTGCCTCCCAATACGGCCGTGCCGCCGCCCGTTGTCCGCGCTGCACCTTCCTCCGAATCCCCATCCGGCTCCATCGCCGCCGACGTCCGCGGTCCGGGCTTCGATGCCGGCCGCTGGGAATGGCCGACGCGGGGCAAGGTGGTGCGCGGCTTCACCGCCGACGGCAGCTCCAAGGGCATCGACATCACCGGCGACACCGGCCAGATCGTCATCGCCTCCGCCGCCGGCAAGGTGGTCTACAGCGGCAGCGCACTGAAGGGCTATGGTGAACTGGTCATCATCAAGCACGACGAGCAGTACCTGACCGCCTACGGCTATAACCGCCGCCGCCTGGTGGAAGAAGGCCAGCAGGTGCTGGCCGGCCAGCCCATCGCCGAACTGGGCCTGGGGCCGGAGCAGCGGCCGTTGCTGCACTTCGAGATCCGCGATCGCGGCAAGCCGATCGATCCGTTGCCGCTGCTGCCGCGGCGGCAGTGATCAGTGGCCAGTGACTAGTGGGCAGTTAAGACCAACCAAGAACAACAAGGCCTGGATTTGCGGCTTTGGCCGTTACTGATCACTAGTCACTGGCCACCAGTCACTGCTTCTGCGTCGCCTTCCACCGCTGCAGCGCATCCATGGTGTTCTTCACATGCGCATCCGGGCTCAGGGCGGAATAGCTGTAGAGCACGGTGCCGTCCGGTGCGATGACGAAGGAGGTACGGTCCGAATGCCCTGGCATGAACCAGGCGGTGGCGTCGTAGGACTTGGCGATGCTCAGGTCCGGATCGGCCGCCACGGCGAATTTGCTGCGGCATTCGCTGACCGAGAATTTGTTGAGCGTCTCGATATCGTCGTGCGAGACGCCGATCACGGTGGCACCCAGGGCCTTGAACTTGTCCGTGGCTTCGGCGAACTCGTGCGCTTCCACGGTGCAGCCGGAGGTGAAGGCGGCCGGGTAGAAGTACAGCACCACCGGCCCCTGTTTCAGCGCTTCCGCCAGCGAAAACGAGAAAACCTTGCCGCCCAGCGAGGCCTGGGCGCTGAAATCCGGCGCCTTGCTGCCCGCCTTGAGGCCGGCATAGGCCGCCAGGCTGAGGCTGAGCAGCCCCGCGGCCAGCACCGCAAGTCCGGCGGAACGCTTTGAACGGACGTGGTTTTCCATGGTTTTCTCCCGGATATGGCCGATATTATGTTCCTCTACGCGGACGGGCGGGGCGATGGATGCACGGCCAACTGTGCTGTGCATTGAGTTATTTGCCCGCGGCATCAATAATTGCGCCCCAAACGCGCTGTCCCGGACCCCGGTCCCGACCCCGCCTACCGCTCAACCCACACCTGCAAAGGTTCTCCAGTGAATAGCGTCTTCCCACGCATCCAGCGCCTGCCGCCCTACGTCTTCAATATCGTCGGTGATATGAAGAAGGCTGCCCGAGCTCGTGGCGAGGACATTATCGACTTCGGCATGGGCAACCCGGACCAGCCCACGCCGCGCCACATCGTCGACAAGCTGGTGGAGGCCGCGGTGCGCGGCACCGATTCCGACTACGTGGTGCCCGAGCACCGCGACGAGGAAGGCACCCATACCCACCGCTACTCGGTGAGCAAGGGCGTGCCGCGCCTGCGCCGCGCCATGGCCGCCTGGTACCGCAAGCGTTACCAGGTCGAGCTCGATGCCGAAACCGAGGTGATCGCCACCATCGGCTCCAAGGAAGGCCTGGCCCATCTGGCCTTCGCCACCCTGGCCCCCGGCGATACCGTGCTGGTGCCGAACCCGGCCTATCCGATCCATCCCTACGGGGTGGTGCTGGCCGGCGCCGATGTGCGCCACGTGCGCCTGACGCCGGAAGTCGACTTCTTCGAGGAACTGCAGAAGGCGATCAAGGAAACGATGCCGGCGCCGAAAATGCTGATCCTCAACTTTCCGGCGAACCCGACCTCGCAGTGCGTGGACCTGGCCTTCTTCGAGAAGGTGGTCGCCATCTGCCGCGAGCACCAGATCTGGCTGGTGCACGACCTGGCCTACGCCGACATCGTCTTCGACGGCTACGTCGCCCCCTCCGTGCTGCAGGTGCCCGGCGCCAAGGACATCGCGGTGGAGTTCTTCACCCTGTCCAAGAGCTACAACATGCCGGGCTGGCGCGTCGGCTTCATGTGCGGCAACCCGACCCTGGTCGCCGCCCTGGCGCGCATCAAGAGCTATCTCGACTACGGCATGTTCACGCCGATCCAGGTGGCGGCGATCACCGCCCTGGAAGGCCCGCAGGAATGCGTGCAGGAAATCTGCGAGATGTACAAGAAGCGCCGCGACGTGCTGGTCGAGGGCCTGATCAAGGCCGGTTGGCCGGTGGAGAAGCCCAAGGCCACCATGTTCGTGTGGGCGCGCATCCCCGAGGCGTTCCGCGCCCTTGGCTCGCTGGAATTCTCCAAGCAGCTGCTGGAACGTGCCCAGGTGGCGGTATCGCCGGGCATCGGCTTCGGCGAATACGGCGACGAGTACGTGCGCTTCTCCCTGATCGAGAACGAGCAGCGCACCCGCCAGGCCATGCGTTCCCTGAAGAAGATGCTGGCCGCGGGGCCGACATGAGCGCCCCGTTCAAGGTTGGCCTGATCGGCCTGGGCACGGTCGGGCAGGGCGTGGTCCGCGTCCTCCAGCGCAACGCCGCGGAAATCGCCGGCCGCGCCGGGCGCCCGATCGTGGTGACCCACGCCTCGGTGCGCAATTCCACCCGCACCCGCGACTGCGATCTGACTGGCATCACCCTGGTTTCCGACCCGGCCGAGATCGTCCGCGCCGACGTCGACGTGGTGGTCGAGCTGATCGGCGGCATTTCGCCGGCCCGTGAGCTGGTGCTGGCCGCGCTGGAAGCCGGCAAGCCGGTGGTTACCGCCAACAAGGCCCTGCTCGCCGAGAAGGGCAACGAGATCCTTTTCACCGCGCGCAAGCACGGCGCCCAGCTGGCCTACGAGGCGGCGGTGGGTGGCGGCATCCCCATCATCAAGGCGCTGCGCGAAGGCCTGGCCGGCAACGGCATCGACAGCCTCGCCGGCATCATCAACGGCACCTGCAACTACATCCTGACGCAGATGACGGTGAAGGGGCAGAGCTTCGCCGATGCCCTGCACGCCGCGCAGAAACTGGGCTATGCCGAAGCCGATCCGACCTTCGACGTCGAAGGCATCGACGCCGCGCACAAGCTCACCATCCTCGCTTCCATCGCCTTCGGCATGCCGCTGCGTTTCGACGCGGTGGCCACCGAGGGCATCAGCCAGGTCACCGCGCAGGACATCCAGCTGGCGCAGGAACTGGGCTACCGCATCAAGTCGCTGGGCATCGCCAAGCGCGGCGCCCAGGGCGTGGAATTGCGCGTGCACCCGACCCTGGTCCCGGTGGAGCACCTGCTGGCCAAGACCGACGGCGCGCTCAACGCCATCCGCGTGCACGGCAACGCTGTCGGCCAGACCGTCTATGTCGGCCGCGGCGCCGGCGGCGATGCCACCGCTTCGGCCGTGGTCGCCGACCTGATCGACGTGGCGCGCCTGCAGGGCGCCGATCCCAAGCACTTCGTGCCTTACCTCGGCTCGCGCAGCGAAGCCCTGAAGGACCAGAAGGTGTTGTCCTTCAGCGAGATCGAAAGCGCCTACTACCTGCGCCTGCGCGTCGCCGACGAGCCGGGCGTGCTGCGCGCCATCACCTCGATCCTGGCCGAGTCGGACATCAGCATCGAGGCGATCCTGCAGAAGGAGCCGGGCGAGAACGAGGATGCCACGCTCGCCATCATCACCTCCGAGATTCCGGAGCACCGCTGCAACGGCGCCCTGGAAAAGATGTTGAACCTGCCTTTTGTACGTCCGGGTGCTTCGCGCCTGCGCGTGGAGCACTTCGAGTGAGTAGATACACGGGAATCATCGAGGCTTATCGCAACCGTATGCCGCTGGCGCCCGGCGCCCGCGCCATCAGCCTGGGCGAGGGTCGCACGCCGCTGATCCGGCTGGAGAACCTGCCGCGCCTGGAAGGCGTCGAAGCGGAGATCTACGTCAAGTTCGAGGGCCTCAACCCCACCGGCTCGTTCAAGGACCGCGGCATGACCGTGGCGGTGACGCAGGCGGTGTACGAGGGCAGCCGCGCCATCATCTGCGCCAGCACCGGCAACACCTCGGCCGCCGCCGCGGCCTATGCGGCCCGCGCCGGCATCAAGGCTTTCGTGCTGATCCCCGAAGGCAAGATCGCCCTGGGCAAGCTGGCCCAGGCGGTGGTGCACGGCGCCACCGTGGTGCAGATCCGCGGCAACTTCGACGACGGCATGCAGCTGGTCAAGGAAGTCGCCGAGACCGCGCCGGTGGCCATCGTCAATTCGATCAACCCCTATCGCCTGCAGGGCCAGAAGACCGCCGCCTTCGAGATCGTCGAAGCGCTCGGCCGTGCCCCGGATTTCCACTGCCTGCCGGTCGGCAACGCCGGCAACATCACCGCGCACTGGATCGGCTATTCCGAGAGCGCCGGCCTGGAAACGGCCGCCTGCGCCGCCTATCCCGACAGCTGGGATTTCACCGGCTTCGGCAGCGTGCGCAAGCGTCCGCGCATGGTGGGTTATCAGGCCGCCGGCAGCGCGCCGTTCCTGCGCGGTGGTCCGGTGAAGAACCCGGAAACCGTGGCCACCGCCATCCGCATCGGCAATCCGCAGAGCTGGGACCTGGCGTGGAAAGTCCACGAAGAGTCCCAGGGCTGGTTCGACGAGCTGGAAGACGCGGAAATCCTCGCCACCCAGCGGCTGCTGGCGGAGACCGAAGGCGTGTTCTGCGAGCCGGCCTCGGCCAGCTCGCTGGCCGGCGCCCTGCGTGATCTCAAGCAGTGCAAGATCCCGGCCGGTTCCACCGTGGTCTGCACCCTCACCGGCAACGGCATGAAGGATCCGGACGTGATCCTCAAGGACGGCCTCACCGGCCTGGTCCAGGTCGATGCCGAGCGTGGCGCCGTCGAGCGCGCCCTGCTGGAGCGGCTCGGCTGAGCCAGTCGCAGCCGCTGGTCCGGCGGCGCCCGCAGGGCGACCATGGCGGCCTGCCGGAGCAGCTGCACCCGGTGCTGCGCCGCGCCTACGCGGCGCGTGGCCTGACGCGCGCGGAAGACCTGCCGCTGGAGTTGCGCGCCCTGCTGCCGCCGGCGGGACTGCGCGGTATCGATGCCGCCGCCGAATTGCTGATGACGGCGATCCTCGCGCAGGAGCGCATCGTCATCGCCGGCGACTACGACGCCGACGGCGCCACCGCCACCGCGGTTGCGGTGCTGGGCCTGCGCGCCCTCGGCGCGGAACAGGTCGATTACGTCGTGCCCAACCGCTTCACCATGGGCTACGGCCTGTCGCCGGCCCTGACCGAGATGGCTCTGGCCAAGGGCGCCGGCCTGCTGGTGACGGTGGACAACGGCATCGCCAGCCTGGCCGGCGTGGCCGCCGCCAACGCCGCCGGCCTGCCGGTGCTGATTACCGACCATCACCTGGCCGGCGACGAATTGCCGGCCGCCGCCGCCATCGTCAATCCCAATCAGCCGGGTTGCGGCTTCGCCAGCAAGCACCTGGCCGGCGTCGGCGTGATGTTCTACGTGCTGCTAGCCCTGCGCGCGCGTCTGCGTGCCGCCGGGCATTTTGCCGAACGATCGGAGCCGAACCTGGCGGAACTGCTCGACCTCGTGGCCCTGGGCACCGTGGCCGACGTGGTCAAGCTCGACCACAACAACCGCATCCTGGTGGCGCAGGGCCTGGCGCGCATCCGCGCCGGTCGCGCGCGTCCGGGTTTGCAGGCGCTGCTGCAGGCGGCCGGCCGGGTGCAGACGCATATCAATTCCGGCGATCTCGGTTTTGTCCTCGGCCCCCGGCTCAATGCGGCGGGGCGGCTGGAAGACATGACCGTCGGCATCGAGTGCCTGCTGGCCGCGAATGCCGAATCGGCGCGCACGCTCGCCGGCCAGCTCGACTCGCTCAACCGGGAGCGCCGCGACATCGAGGCGCAGATGCGCGACGAGGCGCTGGAACTGGCCGCCGCCAACAGTGCCGTCGGCGTCTGCCTGTTCGACGCGGGCTGGCACGAGGGAGTGGTCGGCCTGGTCGCCTCACGCGTCAAGGACCGTCTGCACCGTCCGGTGATCGCTTTCGCCCGTGCCACCGAGGACGGCGTACTCAAGGGCTCCGGCCGCTCCATCGGCGGCCTGCACCTGCGCGATGCCATGGCCGCAGTGGATGCGCACCATCCGGGACTGATCGTGCGTTTCGGCGGCCACGCCATGGCCGCCGGCCTGACCTTGCCTGAAGCCGCGCTGGAGAAATTCTCGCAGGCCTTCGACGCGGAGTGCCGTGCTCGATTGGACGCAGATGCGCTGGAGGAGGTGCTCGAGACCGACGGTGAATTGCAGGACGCCGAGTTGCATCTGGACACCGCCCGCGCCCTGGAACAGGCCGGCCCCTGGGGCCAGGGCTTCCCCGAGCCGCGCTTTGAAGGCCATTTCGAAGTGGTCGAAACCCGCGCCCTCGGCGCCGACGGACGCCACATCAAATACCGCCTGCGCCTGCCCGGCGGGGGGCATGTCGAAGCCATGGATTTCAATGGCGCCGAGCGCCTGGTCGAGCGCGGCGGCAGCGTCAGCCTGGTCTATTGCATCGGCGTCAACCGCTTCCGCGGCGCGGAAAGCCTGGAAATGCGGATCATCGACTTGCGTTCGCAATAGCTGCGTTCAGGATGACGGAAGCGAATTGGCCGGATGGGCGACCACCACCGGCAATGCTTCGCCAGCGGTATGCACCAGCTCGATACCGATGCCGTAAGTCCGCTCCAGCAACTCCCGGCTGAGCAATTCCCGTGTCGGCCCCTGGCCGGTGACCCGGCCGTTTTCCAGTACTGTCACCCGGTCGGAATAGCGCAACGCCAGGTTCGGATCATGCAGCACCGCCAGCACGCCCACCCCCGATGCGGCGAATCGGCGCGCCTGCAGCAGGCAACCATGTTGATGCGCCAGGTCCAGGCTGGCGGTGGGTTCGTCGAGCAACAGGTAACGCGCGCCATCGTCCTTGGCTGCGCCATCCGCCGGCGGCTCCCAGATCTGCGCCATGACCCGGGCGAACTGCACCCGGGCGCGTTCGCCGCCGGACAGGCTGGGATAGCGGCGCTGGGCCAGGTCGGCGACGCCAGCCAGTTGCAGGGCCTCGCGCACGATGCCCTGTTCTACTTCCGGCCGGTGTTGCGCACTGGCGTAACGCCCCATTGCCACCACCTGTTCCGCGCTGAAGCCGAAGCGCAGCGATTCGGACTGGGGCAGCACCGCACGCCGGCGTGCGCGCTCGCGCGGCGTCCAGGCGGGCAGGGCGCGGCCGTTGAGCGTCACGCTGCCGCCCTGTGGCTGGATGTCTCCCGCCAGCAGGCGCAGCAGGGTCGATTTGCCGGCACCGTTGCGGCCGAGTACGGCATGCACCTCGCCGGGCACGAGTATCAGGCTGACCTGGTCGAGCAAGTTGCGTCCGTCGACGCGATAACTCGCCTGTTCCGCCGCCAGCGTCACGGCCGCCATCTCACCAGGTCTCGCCGCGGCCGCGCAGGCGCAGCAGCAGCGCGATGAAGAAGGGGCCGCCGATGAGTGCGGTCAGCACGCCGATCGGTAATTCGATCGGCGCCGCCACGGTGCGGGCGACGGTATCGGCTACCGTCAGCAGGGCGCCGCCGAGCAGGGCGGAGGCGGGCAGCAGCAGGCGGTGGTCGGGTCCGGCCCACAGGCGGATCAGCTGCGGCACGATCAGGCCGACGAAGGCGATGATGCCGGTCAGCGCCACCGCGCCGCCCACGGCCAGCAGCACCAGCAACACCAGCCAGCGCTTCAGCCGCTCCACGTCCACGCCCAGGTGCGCCGCCTCCGCTTCGCCCAGCAGCAGGGCGTTCAACTCGCGCCCCTGGGTGGGGATCAGCAGCACCGCCAGGGCCACCACCGGCGCGGTGGCGGCGATTTCCGGCCAGCCCACACGGCCCAGGCTGCCGTACATCCAGAAGGTCAGGGCGCGCAGCGCCGGCCCGCTGGCGACATGGGCCATCAGCCCGATGCCGGCGCCGGAGATGGCGTTCACCGCCAGCCCCACCAGCAGCATCTGCGCCGGCTGGGTGGCCCCATCGACCCGCGACAGGCGCGATACCAGCAGGGTGGTCACCGCAGCCCCGCCGAAGCTGGCCAGGGGCAGCAGCCAGCGGCCGGCGAAAGCCAGGCCCAGCGCGGGGCCCAGCACGATGGCCGCCACCGCCGCCAGCGCGGCGCCGCTCGAGACTCCCACCAGGCCCGGATCGGCCAGGGGATTGCGGAACACCCCCTGCATGGCGGCGCCGCTCACCGCCAGCGCCGCGCCGACGATCAGGCCCAGCGCCACCCGGGGCAGGCGCAGCTGCAGAATGGTAGAAGACACGGTGGAATCCACGCCCGGCCCCAGGCCGAGCGCGCCCAGGACTTCGCCGCCGCTGATCGCCGCCGGCCCGGCCGCCAGGCCGCTGGCCGCCGCCGCCAGGGCCAGCAGGCCGAGCAGCAGGCACAGGGGCAGGGGGCGGCGCAGGCTGGCGAGCAGAGGGTTCATTTGCACATTGTGCCTGCTGGGCTTGCCGGGTCGCAGGCGGGCGCCGGCGAAATGCTATAATTTTCAGGGTGCAGCGCAGCCGGCTTGCTCGGCAAGTGGCCCAAGCGATAGTGGCGGAATTGGTAGACGCACTGGATTTAGGTTCCAGCGCCGCGAGGCGTGAGAGTTCGAGTCTCTCCTTTCGCACCACACTCCGGCAGGCGCGGCATCCTTAGTTTCCCTCCCCGGTGGGGAGGTACCTGAGGGAGGGCAGTGCAGACCTCCCATGACAGAATCGGTAACACACTTAAAGAGTCGGAACCCCAAGATGGAAATCCACGTCGAGTCCCCGGGCGGCCTTTCGCGTCGCCTGCACGTCAAAATCCCCTCCGAGCGCGTCGAGCGCGAACTGGGGCTGCGCATGAAACAGCTGGCCGCGCGTTCGCGCATCCCCGGCTTCCGCCCGGGCAAGGCGCCGCTGAAGGTCGTGCAGCAGCAGTACGGCGAGTCGGCGCGCATGGACGTGATCGGCGAGCTGGTGCGCCAGACCTGGCCGGAAGCGGTGGCCCAGGCGCAGGTGCAGCCGGCCGGTTCCCCCAATTTCGAAGTCACCAGCGAAAAGGCCGGCGAGCCGCTGGCCTATGTCGCCATCTTCGACGTGTTCCCCGAGGTCAAGCTCGACCAGCTGGAGCGCATCGAGATCCAGAAGCCGGTGGTGGAGATTTCCGAGGCCGACGTCGAGCGCCTCATCGGCAACCTGCGCAAGGCGCGCCGCACCCTCGAGACCGTGAGCCGCCCCGCCCAGCTGGGCGACGTCGCCGTGGTCGATTTCGACGGCCAGGTCGACGGTGAAGCGTTCCAGGGCGGCAAGGGCGAGAAGATCGAGATCGAGCTGGGCGAGAAGCAGTTCCTGGCCGATCTGGAGAACGCCATCGTCGGCCACAGCGCCGGCGACAGCTTCGATGCCGACGTCAATTTCCCGGCCGACTACCGCCGTGAAGACCTGCGGAACAAGACCGCGCGCTTCGCCGTGAAGCTGCTGGAAGTGCGCGAGCCGCGCCTGCCGGCCATCGATGGTGAATTCCTCAAGGCGCATGGCGTCGAAGAGGACGCCGGCGAAGCGGGCCTGCAAGACAAGTGCCGCAAGGCGCTGGAGACCGAGCGCGACAAGGCCATCCGCACCCGCCTCAAGCGCGACGTGCTGGACCAGCTGCTGAGCAACCACCCGATCGAAGTGCCGCAGAGCCAGGTGCAGCAGGAAATCGTGCGCCTGCGCGAAGAGGCGATCAACCGCATGCAGCTCAACCAAGCCGGCAAGCTGCAGGCCGAGCAGCTGCAGAAGATGCTGCCGGACCAGCTGTTCGAAGCCAACGCGCAGCGCCGCGTGGCCCTGGGCCTGCTGATCGGCGAGGTGATCAAGGCCCGCGAGATCCGCCCGGACAACGCCCGCCTGGACGCCGCTCTCGAAGAGATCGCCGCCGACTACGAGCAGCCGGACCAGGTGCGCCAGTTCTACCGTTCGCGCCCGGACATGTTGCAGGGCCTGCAGGCCGTGACCCTGGAAGAGCAGGTGGTGGAAAGCCTGCTGGCCGGGGCCAAGACGGTCGAATTGAAGATGACGCTGGAAGACCTGTTGAAATCGGTCTCGCAGTCCGCAGCTTGATGCAGACCGGCCGCATTCCCAGCCGCACTCCGAAAAACGAACAAGGATCGACGATGAACGACCAGATCGCCCGCGCCCAGCTTGTGCCGATGGTGGTGGAGCAGACCGCCCGCGGCGAGCGCGCTTTTGACATCTATTCGCGCCTGCTGAAGGAGCGGATCGTGTTCATCGTCGGCCCGATCGACGATTTCATGGCCAACCTGGTGGTGGCCCAGCTGCTGTTCCTGGAAGCCGAAAATCCGGACAAGGACATCCACCTGTACATCAACTCGCCCGGCGGCGTCATCACCTCCGGCCTGTCGATCTACGACACCATGAAGTTCATCAAGCCCGACGTCAGCACCATGTGCATCGGCCAGGCCTGCAGCATGGGTTCGTTCCTGCTCTCCGCCGGCACCAAGGGCAAGCGTTTCGCCCTGCCGAACTCGCGCGTCATGATCCACCAGCCCTCCGGCGGCGCCCAGGGCCAGGCCACCGACATCGAGATCCAGGCGCGGGAGATCCTGTACCTGCGCGAGCGCCTCAACCGCCTCTATGCCGACCACACCGGCCAGCCCCTGGAAAAGATCGCCCGCGACGTCGAACGCGACTATTTCATGAGCTCCGAAGCGGCCCGGGACTACGGCCTGATCGACCAGATCGTCGAGCGCCGGCCGTCGGCTCCGTCGCCGGCCTGAACCCGACGTGGAATTTGCGGTCATTTTGCTGCAACATGACTGCATGTTATAAGAGGCTGGCGGGGCGGCGAGGTGGCCGCTCTTTAGGTGTTCCGACACGGGAAAAGGGCTGTAAGCCCATGTTTGAGGAAGAAAATGCCAGATAACGTACGGAGCGGTGGCCAGAGCGGCCGGGTTCTGTATTGCTCCTTTTGCGGCAAGAGCGAGCACGAAGTCCGCAAGCTGATCGCCGGTCCCTCGGTGTACATCTGCGACGAGTGCGTCGATCTCTGCAACGACATCATCCGCGAAGAGGTGCATGCCAAGCCCCAGGTCAAGGGCCTCCCCAAGCCGCACGAGATTCGGGCGGTGCTGGACGAGTATGTCATCGGCCAGGACCAGGCCAAGAAAGTGCTGTCGGTGGCGGTGTACAACCACTACAAGCGCCTCAGCCAGAAAGGTTCGACCGACGGCATCGAGCTGCAGAAGTCCAACATCCTGCTGATCGGCCCCACCGGCTCCGGCAAGACCCTGCTGGCCGAAACCCTGGCGCGCCTGCTGGATGTACCGTTCGCCATCGCCGACGCCACCACGCTGACCGAAGCCGGCTATGTCGGCGAGGACGTGGAAAACATCATCCAGCGCCTGTTGCAGAAGTGCGACTACGACGTGGAGAAGGCGCAGCGCGGCATCGTCTACATCGACGAAATCGACAAGATTTCGCGCAAGAGCGAAAACCCGTCCATCACCCGTGATGTGTCGGGCGAGGGCGTGCAGCAGGCCCTGCTCAAGCTGGTTGAAGGCACCATCGCCAGCGTGCCGCCGCAGGGCGGCCGCAAGCATCCGCAGCAGGAATTCCTGCAGGTCAACACGGCCGGCATCCTGTTCATCTGCGGCGGCGCCTTCTCCGGCCTGGAGAAAGTGATCCAGAACCGCACCGAGAAGGCCGGCATCGGCTTCTCGGCCGACGTCAAGTCGCAGAAGGATTCGCGCCACATCGGCCAGTTGCTGTCGATCGTCGAACCCGAGGATCTGATCCGTTACGGCCTGATCCCGGAATTCGTCGGCCGCCTGCCGGTCCTCGCGGTGCTGGAGGAGCTGGACGAGCGGGCGCTGATCTCAATCCTGCGCGAGCCGAAGAACGCCCTGGTGAAGCAGTTCGCCAAGCTGTTCCAGATGGAAGGCTGCCAGCTCGAGTTCCGCGACGACGCCCTCAACGCCATTGCGCGCAAGGCCAGGGAGCGCAAGACCGGCGCCCGCGGCCTGCGCACCATCCTGGAAACCATCCTGCTTGACGTCATGTATGACCTGCCGTCGATGCAGAATGTGTCCAAGGTGGTGGTCGACGAGTCCGTCGTCAAAGGCGAGTCCAAGCCCTTCGTGGTTTACGAGAACGTCGAGGCCCCGCGCCGCGACGTGAAGAATTCGGCCTAGACCTCCGCTGAACCTGAAAAGGCCGCCCCAGTCGAACACTGCGGCGGCCTTTTTGTTGGTTTTTTGACCAATCGGCAGGGTGTGGCGCGCTGGCGCATGGTGACGGTGGCGCGGCTGACACACCCGATCCGGCCAGCGCGATCGGGGGAGCCGGGCGGATGGCGCCGTTTTCCCGCCGGGCCGCCGATTGTTACAACCCGTTCCAGGCCTTGAATAGGCCTTATCCGCTCGCATTTTGCCTATGTGCTGCATAATAACGGCGTAACGAATAACGAGGTTCAGCGTGTCCCAGACGAACGAAAATTCAGCCCCGGTTCTGCCCCTGCGCGATGTGGTGATCTTCCCGCATCTGGCGCAGCCTCTGTTCGTCGGCCGCGAGAAGTCGGTGAAGGCCCTTACCGCGGCGATGCAGGATGGCAAACGCATCCTGCTGGTGGCGCAGAAGCATGCCGACACCGATGAGCCCGATACCGGCGACCTGTACGACGTAGGCACCCTGGCCAGCATCCTGCAGCTTCTGAAATTGCCGGACGGCACGGTCAAGGTGCTGGTGGAAGGCGCGCAGCGCGCGCGCATCCTGAGCCTGGACAACAGCAACGACTATCTCACCGCCCAGTTCGAGCCGATCGAGTCCGACGAAGGCCAGCCCGGCGGCAGCGAAACCGATGCGGTGATGCGCGCCACCGTCGCCACCTTCGAGCAGTACGTCAAGCTCAACAAAAAGGTGCCGGCCGAGTTGCTGCCCTCGCTGTCGAGCATGGATTCGCCCGGCCGCCTGGCCGATGCCATTGCCGCCCACCTCAACCTCAAGCTCGAGGACAAGCAGAAAGTCCTGGAGCTGACTGATCCGAAGCCGCGTATCGAATACGTGCTGGGCCAGCTCGAAGGCGAGATCGACATCCTGCAGATCGAGAAGAAGATCCGCGGGCGGGTCAAATCGCAGATGGAAAAGAACCAGCGCGAGTATTACCTGAACGAGCAGATCAAGGCGATCCAGAAGGAACTGGGCGAACTCGAGGATGCGCCGAACGAGCAGGAAGAACTGGCGCGCAAGATCGACAAGTCCGGCATGCCCAAGGCGGCCAAGACCAAGGCCAACGCCGAGCTGAACAAGCTGAAGATGATGCCGGCGATGTCAGCCGAAGCCACCGTGGTGCGCAACTACCTCGACTGGCTGACGCAGGTGCCGTGGAAGAAGACCACCAAGGCCACCATCGACCTGTCCGCTGCCGAAAAGCAGCTCGATACCGACCACTACGGCCTGGAGAAGGTCAAGGAACGCATCCTTGAATATCTCGCCGTGCAGAGCCGCGTGAAGAAGCTGAAAGGCCCGATCCTGTGCCTGGTCGGACCGCCCGGCGTGGGCAAGACCTCGCTCGGCCGCTCCATCGCGGAGGCCACCAACCGCAAGTTCACCCGCATGAGCCTGGGCGGCGTGCGCGACGAGGCCGAGATCCGCGGGCACCGCCGCACCTACATCGGCTCCATGCCGGGCAAGATCATCCAGAGCATGTCCAAGGTCGGGGTGAAGAACCCGCTGTTCCTGCTCGACGAGATCGACAAGATGAGCATGGACTTCCGCGGCGATCCCAGCTCGGCGCTGCTGGAAGTGCTCGACCCGGAGCAGAACAACAGCTTCAACGACCATTACCTGGAAGTCGACTACGACCTGTCCGACGTGATGTTCGTCTGCACCGCCAACACCCTCAACATTCCCGGTCCGCTGCTCGACCGCATGGAAGTGATCCGCATCCCCGGCTACACCGAGGACGAGAAGCTCAACATCGCCAAGCGCTACTTGGTGCCCAAGCAGATCAAGGCCAACGGCCTCAAGGACGAGGAACTGGAGATCGCCGACGGCGCCATCCGCTCCATCGTGCGCACCTATACGCGTGAAGCCGGCGTGCGCAGCCTGGAACGCGAGATCAGCAAGATCGCGCGCAAGGTGGTGAAGCAGATCCTGCTCAAGCCGACCGAGAAGACCGTCAAGGTCACCGAGAAGAATCTCGAGAAGTACCTGGGCGTGCAGCGCTTCCGTTTCGGCCGCGCCGAGGAAAAGAACCAGATCGGGCAGGTCACTGGCCTGGCCTGGACCGAAGTCGGCGGCGAACTGTTGTCGATCGAGGCCGCGCTGTCGCCCGGCAAGGGCAAGCTGACCCAGACCGGCAGCCTCGGCAACGTCATGCAGGAGTCGATCCAGGCCGCGCTGACCGTGGTGCGCTCGCGCGTCAAGAGCCTGGGCATCGATCCGGAGTTCTACCAGAAGCACGACATCCATGTGCACGTGCCGGAAGGCGCCACGCCCAAGGACGGTCCTTCTGCCGGCGTCGCCATGTGTGTCGCCATCGTTTCTTCGCTCACCATGATTCCGGTGCGCGCCGACGTCGCCATGACCGGCGAGATCACCCTGCGCGGTGAAGTCCTGCCGATCGGCGGACTCAAGGAGAAGCTGCTGGCGGCCCAGCGCGGCGGCATCCACACCGTGATCATCCCGCAGGAAAACCTCAAGGATCTGGCGGAGATTCCGGACAACATCAAGGCCAAGCTCAACATCGAACCGGTGCGCTGGATCGAGGATGCGCTGCGTCTCGCTCTGGAACGCGCGCCGGAACCGAAGAGTGTCGAAGGCGGCACCAATCCGCCGCCGCCGCCGGGAGAGGGGCTGCGTCCGCATTGATCGGCGGGACTTTTTTCAACGCTTCACAGTGCCTTTACATTGCCGGAAATTCCGCGTTGTGAAGCGTTGAAAACCACGCTGGCACAAGCTCAAACGCTTGATTGACGCTTGCTGCCGGCGCTTGGTATAAGACTGCATCCGTGGCCGTGGCGAACCATCCTCAGAACGAGGCACAGGCGTTCTTTGCGCCGGTTCCGGAGGATCGGGGGACGGCGACCGAAACGGTTCGAAATTCCTGGCAAGAAGCCATTTACAGCATTTACAGATAGAGGGGACTCACCTACATGAACAAAGCCGAATTGATCAACGCGGTTGCCGACAAGGCTGACGTCTCCAAGGCCGACGCCACCCGCGCGGTCGATGCGTTCGTGGAAGTCATCACCAAGGCACTGAAGAAGAACGACAAGGTCTCCCTGGTCGGTTTCGGCACGTTCACCATCCGCAAGCGGGCGGCCCGTACCGGCCGGAATCCCAAGACCGGCGCCCCCCTGAAAATCGCCGCCAGCAAAAATCCTTCCTTCAAAGCTGGCAAGGCGCTGAAAGACGCGGTAAAATAATCGACCTTCGCGGGGCTGACATCCCGCCGGGTGCTTAGCTCAGTCGGTAGAGCATCGCCCTTACAAGGCGGGGGTCGACGGTTCGAGCCCGTCAGCACCCACCAGGTTTTGTTGCAAAGTTGGAATTAATGCGGAGCGGTAGCTCAGTCGGTTAGAGTATCGGCCTGTCACGCCGAGGGTCGCGGGTTCGAGTCCCGTCCGCTCCGCCATATTAATTATAAAAAGGCGCTCGACGAGCGCCTTTCTTATTTCCGGACTATCAAATACATGTTGCAGACCATTCGCGACCGCATGACTGGCCCGATACTCTGGGGCATTGTTGGCGTATTGATCGTTCCCTTCGCGTTTTTCGGGATCCAGTCCCTGCAAAGCGGCGGTGGCGCCGATCCCACGGTCGCCGAAGTCGGCGGGGTGAAGATCACCCAGTCGCAGTTCCATGGCGCCTACCAGCGCGCTTACCAGGATCTGCAACAGCGCATGGGCCCGGATTTCCGGGCGGACGAGCTGCAACAGAACCAGTTGCGCGACAACGTTCTGAAGAGCCTGGTGCAGGACTTGGTGTTGCAGCAATACACCCGCGATACGGGCTACCGGATCGATGACGCCGGGGTGCGCGAATACCTCGAGGCGATGCCGTATTTCCAGGAAAACGGGCACTTCTCCGCCGATCGCTACCGCAGCGCCCTGAGCAGCGTCGGCCAGTCTCCCGAGCAGTTCGAAGCGCGCGTGCGCCAGCAGCTGCCGGTGGAGCAGCTTCGCGGCGCCGTTCTGGACAGCGCCTTCATCACCCCGCGCGAGGGGGAGGCGGCCTGGAAGCTGCAGCGGCAGCAGCGCGTATTCAGCTACGTCAAATTCGAACCTGCCAAATACCTGGCCTCGGTTACGGTCAGCGACGATCAGGTCAAGCAGCGCTACGAGCAGAAGAAGGACAGCTACAAGGCGCCCGAGCGCATCAAGCTGGCCTACGTCGAACTGGCCCTGGACCAGCTGCCCAAGGCCGCTGCCCCCAGCGCCGACGTGCTCAAGGCCATCTACGAGGCGCGCAAGGCCGGGCTGTTCTCCACTCCGGAGCAGCGCCGCGCCAGCCACATCCTGATCGCCTTCGGCGCCGACAAGGATGCGGCGAAGAAGAAGGCCGATGATCTTTACGACAAGATCAAGGCCGGCGCCGACTTCGCCGAGCTGGCCAAGGCCAACTCCGACGATCCCGGCTCCAAGAACAAGGGCGGCGACCTGGGCCTGGTCAAGCACGGCATGATGGTCCCCAAATTCGAGTCGGCCCTGTTCGCCCTGAACAAGGCCGGCGAGGTCAGCGAACCGGTGCAGACCGAATTCGGCTGGCACCTGATCAAGCTCGACGAACTCAAGCCGGCCGAGACGCAGGCGTTCGACGATCCCGCGGTGCAGAAGCAGCTGCTCGACCTGTACCAGCAGCAGGACGCCGTGACCCGCTTCAACGACATGTCCACCAAGCTCGACCAGATGAGCTTCGAGAACCCGGCTTCGCTCGACCCGGTGGCCAAAGCGCTCAACCTGCAGGTGAAGACCACCGACTGGTTCACCCGCAAGGGCGGCGGCGACATCGCCGCCAACCAGGCGGTGATCGCCGCCGCGTTTTCCTCTGAGTTGATCAAGGACGACAACAACAGCAAGCCGATCGCCATCGATCCGCAGCATCTGGTAGTGGTGCGCAAGGCCGAATACGAAGCGCCGCGCCAGTTGCAGCAGGCTGACGTCGCCGAGCAGATCCGCGGCGAGCTGAAGGACGAAGCCGCCAAGGCCAAGGCCAAGGCCGGCGCCGACGCGCTGCTGAAGAGCCTCGCCGACGGCCAGACCTTCGAGCTTGCCACCAAGGCCGCCGGTGTCGCTTCGGTGAGTCCCGGTGCCGTGCAGCGTGACAACAAGGACCTGCCGCCGGCCCTGGTCCAGGCCCTGTTCAAAATGCCGCACCCGGCCAGCGGCAAGCTGGGATACGGCCAGGCCGCGCTGGACAACGGCGATATCGCCGTGATCGCCCTGTCGGCGGTCAACGATCCGGCGACGCAGTCCAGCGACGTCAAGGACATGCAGAGCGCCGGCTTGCAACTGCGCAATGCCCGCGCTGGTTCCGAGTTCTCCGCCTACCGCGATGCAGTGGAAAAAGAGGTCAAGGTCAAGATCAAGGCGACGCCGCTCACCAGCGACGCCGACGCAGGCGGCTGAGAGGCAGTGGCCAGTGGTTAGTGAATAGTGGCCAGTGGAAGCGGCAGGATAAAAAAGCCCGGTGATCTAACCGGGCTTTTTGCTTTTACCGACCACTGATCACTGACCACCAGTCACTGCTTTTCCGCCATGCTCTCCAGCGTGAAGCCCATGAAGCGGAAGCCGGCGTCGACATAGATGATCTCGCCGGTGATGCCGGAAGCCAGGTCGGAGCAGAGGAAGGCGGCGGTATTGCCCACTTCCTCGATGGTGACGTTGCGGCGCAGGGCCGAGCCTTTCTCGGCGTGCGACAGCATGCTGCGGAAACCCTTGATGCCGGCGCCGGCCAGCGTCTTGATCGGGCCCGCCGAAATGCCGTTGACGCGGATGCCTTCCGGCCCCAACTCACCTGCCATGTAGCGCACATTGGCCTCAAGGCTGGCCTTGGCGGCGCCCATGACGTTGTACATCGGGATGAAACGCTCGCTGCCCAGGTAGGTCAGGGTCAGCAGGGCGGCGTTGCGTCCCTGCATCAGCGGGCGCGCCGCCTTGCCCAGTGCGGCGAAGCTGTAGGCGGAAATATCGTGCGCGATGGCATAGCCTTCGCGCGTCACCGTTTCCAGGTAGCCGCCGGCCAGCAGTTCGCGCGGGGCGAAGCCGATCGAATGCACCACGATGTCGATGCCGCCCCATTTCTGCTTGAGGGTATCGAACACCGCGGCGATGTCCTCGTCGCGCGTCACGTCCAGCGGCATCACGATGTCCGAACCATGCTCGTGCGCGGCGGCCTCGACGCGTGGCTTGAGCTTCTCGCCCTGGTAGGTGAACGCCAGTTCGGCGCCTTCGCGATGCATCGCCTCGGTGATACCGGTGGCGATGGAGCGCTCGCTGGCGATGCCGGTGATCAACACTTTCTTGCCGTTCAGGAAACCCATGCCAGCCTCTCAAAGTTTTGCTTCGCGCGAGATCCCGTCACAGGCGTTCTCCGGGGCGGGGGAGATGGGCCTCGCGCATGGATATCCCGCGTGCGGCGACGGAAGCCATCGCACGCGGGAGCAGCCCCGGCCAGTACCGATGCCCGTCCCGATGATTACATCGGGTGGAATTCGATCGGATAGCTGTTGTAGGTGAAAGGCGGAACGTTCTTGGCCGCGAACTTGAACAGCAGGATGCGCTGCACGATCTTGTGCTCAAAGTCCGGATCGTTGAACGAACTCGACACTACCGTGCACTGCGTCACCGTGCCGTCCGGCGCGATGGTCAGCTTCAGCACCAGCTTGCCGTCACCCATGTTCGGGTTTTCGCGCGCCTGCCGGTTGTAGATCGAAGTCAGCGAACCCTTGTTGCGGTCGAACACTTCCTGGATCTCGGTGAGCGAGCGCGCGTTGTTGATCTGGCCATTGGCGCCGACCTGGTTGGCGCTGCGTCCGAATCCCACCGGGCTCTGCACCGAGCCGGTACGGCGGCTGCCCAGACCCGTGCCGCTCTGCGAACTGGTGACCGCTCCGGTCCCGCCGATGCCGTTGCCGCTGTTGGCGGCGGCGGACTGGGCGATGGCTTCCGCCGAGGCGGCGGAACCGCCGATGCCCCCCTTGGAAGTGATGGTGCTGGAGACCAGGGGCTGGTCGCTGAGCGTGTTCAGGTTCTGGTCGCGCAGATCCTTCAGCTGATCCTGGATGACCTTCATTTCCTGGGTCTTCTGCGCCTGCTCGCGCGCCGAGGGCTGCGGCACCGGCTGCGGCGTGGGTTTCTGCACCGGCTTGGGCGGCGCGGCTTCCTTGGGCGGTTGCGGGCTGTCCTTCGCGGCCGGCTTGGGCTGCTCCGGCGGCGCCACTTCGCCCGGCTGCTCCGCCACCAGCTCGGCGTAACGCGCGCCGTTGAAGGAGCTGCTCTCGGCCTTCTTGACCTCCATCTGGAAAATGGACAGCAGGATGGCCAGGATGACCGCCGGGACGGCGACGATCAGGACGATGCGGCGGAAACGGCGGTCGGCTTCCTCCGATAGCGCCCAGCTTTCCCAGCGGATGGTGGTAACTTGCGCGCTCATCGCGCCACCTCACGGCTGCTGCGGTGATTCACCGACAGGGAAATCCTGGCGAACTGCGCCTGCCCGGCGGTGATCATCACCTTCTTCAACAGGGAATAGGGGATGTCCTTGTCCGCCATGATGTTGATCTCGCCGCGGGTCAGCGCACTGGCGGCCGCGCCCTGGATCTGCGCCAGCGGCACCAGCAGCAGCTGCGACTTCAGCGCCGGCAGCACATCGCCCGAGGACGCTTCCGCCTCGGCCACCGTCATCACCGTCTTGCCCTGCAGGGTGATGTCCTGGCCCGTGACCATCAGCACCGGGGTATCGTTCGGTTGCTGCATGGTGACCGAGGACGGCAGCTCCAGCGAGCGCGGGCTGCGGATGGTCTGCACGCTGGTCGAGGTGAGCAGCAGGAAGAACACCAGGCAGGTGAAGATATCGATCATCGACACCAAGTTGAGCGGCACCGTGTCGCGCTTGGTGGCCTTGCGCAACATGCGGTTGCGCATGAAATTCGAGCGCATTCTCATGGCTTGGCTCCTGCGGGCGCGGCGCCGTTCAGCTTGGGCGCATCGCCCATGCCGATCTGCGGAAACAGATCCCGTTGCGGGTGCCCGGGCGTACCCGGCTGCACGCGCACCGTATCCATCACCTGCACCAGGGCATCGTAGGTAACGGTGGGATCGAGCAGCAGCGTGATCTTGTCCTCGCTGGGCTCGCGGTCCTTGATCTGGCTCAGCAACTCGCCGAGACCTTTCAGATCATAGGCGTTGCCCGTGCTCGGGAACTCCTTCACGGCGCCGCTTGAATCGGCCACGGTCAAGCTGTCCGGGCGCACGATCACCTTCAGATCCTTGGGCTGCTGTTGCGGCGGGCTGGAGTCGGAAGAGGGCAGGTTGACGCCCAGGATCGACACGCCGAGCGCATTGACCAGCAGGAAGAACACCAGCACCGTGAGGATGTCGATCATCGACACGATGTTCAACTCGGTGGCGCGCTTGCGCCGGGCGCGTCGCGTGGCGCGACGCAGATTGCGCGACAGTCCTTGCATCATGGGCAGATCATCCTGTGTGGAGCGATGACCGGTCCTTAGTTCTTCAGGCCCAGGCTGTTGAGGAACTTGATCGAAGCCATTTCCAGGTTATCCACCAGTTCGTCGGTCATCGACGTCAGCCAGGCATGGATCAGCATGAACGGCACGGCGGTCATCAGGCCAAAGGCGGTGCAATTCATCGCGATCGACACGGCCTCGGACAGCTGGTCCTGCTTTTCCGCCGGGTTGACGCCGGACAGCGAGGAGAAGCCGTGGATCAGGCCGATGATGGTGCCGAGCAGGCCGAGCAGGGTGGCGACATTGGCGAAGGTGGCCAGATAGTGGGTGCGGCGCTCCAGCTGCGGCGTCACTTCCATCAGGCTTTCTTCCATGGCGCGCTCGACGTCCTCACGCGTCACCTGGCCGCGCGAGCGGGCGATGCCGTAGCCGAGCACGCGGCCGATGGCGGTGGTGGAGGAGGAGGCAAGCTTTTCGGCGTCTTCGTACCGTCCGGAATTGACCATCGGCAGCAGCTTCGACCACAGGGTGCGGTTTTCGCTGTAGGCGCGCCGCAGGTAGATGAAGCGCTCGATGGTGATGGCCAGGCCGAGGACCAGCACTGCCAGGATGGGGTACATGAACACGCCGCCGTTTTGGAAGAAACGGGTGACGGTGGCGAACAAATCCATGGTAATTCCTCTTTGAGCTAGATGACTGTGATGGGCAACGGTGTAGGGTAAGGCTGCTGTTGTTTTGACTGCTTACTTCTTGTTGCCAAGCTCGGCCTGGCGATAACTGGTAATCGTGTCGTAATACGAATTCTGGCGCCGGAACACGCCTGGGTCGATCGGTGCCATTTGCTCTTGCACGATTTGGGCCGGCCGGTCCATGCCGCGCTGGGCATACTCGTTCTTCCACGGCGTCAGGTACAGGCCGATCGGAGACTCGTGATCGCCGATGATGGTGGTGCCGGCACCCTCGTCCGGGCTCGTCGAAACCGCCGGCGCAACGGCATCGGCCTTCTTCGTATCGGACGCCGACGCGGACTGGGCCTGCGCGGCCGGAGCCAGCAGCAGCGCCCCCGTCAGACCCATCAGGGCCAATGATAACGATCTCATGGCTTGTGCTCCACTGGGGCAGGGGGGCTTGCGGCAGGCTTGGCCTGACCAGCGGCGGGGCCGCCGGCCGTGTTGGCTGCCTGCGGCAACCCATCCTGAAGTTCGTTGATCCATGCGGTGACTACCGGCTTGCTGTCCTTGCCCGCGATTCTCTGGTATTCGCGGTATTGCGCCAACGCGTCCTGCGGGCGCTTCAGATACGCATCGTAAAGGATGCCGAGGTTCAAGCGTGTGACCGGATTATCGGGCTTGAGTTCGACCGCCTTCAGATAAGCCTGTTCGGCGCGACCGTAATCGCCGCCTTCACGATACAGGATGCCGAGCCAGCCCCAGGCGAAATCGTCCTTCGGACTGGTCGCTATGGCGCGGGTGAAGCTGCCGATGGCCTGGTCGCGCTGCTTGCCCTGTGCCTGCAAGACGCCCAGATTGTTGAGCGGGCCGCTGTACTGCGGGAAATCCTGCGCCAGCTTGGCGAAAGCGTCCTTGGCGTCCTGCGGCTTCTTGTCCTTCACCAGCTGCACCGCGGCCTGGAAGCGCTGCTCCGGATCGCCCTTGTCCGGCACCTGAGCCGCCGGCGTGGCCGTGTCGGGGGCGGTGGGAGCGGCGGGCGCCTGCTTCTGTACCTGCGAAGCGCAGGAGGCCAGCAGCAGCGCCGCCGCCAGTGGCAGCCAGGTCCCGATGCGGACCGTGGAAGCCATGCCCTGGGAACCGATGCCCTGGGAATTAGTGCAGCGATTCATAAATATCCTCGCGCTGCTCGCGCTTGCCGTACTTCCCCGGAGACAGATCGGCCAGGGCGTCGACGCTCTTGCGGATCGACGGGTTCCACAAGCCCTGCGAAACGCGCTGCAGGTTGGCCTCGTGGGCCTTGATCGCCTGTTCATCGAACGGCTCGGCCTGTTCCTCCAGCAGCAGGTTGTATTGTTCCAGCTCGTCGCCCTTCAGCTTGGCCGGACGCTCCGAATTGACCAGGGCGCGGGCGAAGTCGTGGTAGACGTTGCCGATCTCGTTGGTCGCCGCCGTGGTGGTGTCGGCGAAGCCGTAAGCGGCGGCACGGTTGAGCGCCTGCACTGCCGCCTCGGTCGCCTGCTTGCGTACCGGCAGGGTCTTGGCGATCGGCAGGGTGATCGACACCGCGCGTGCCTGCGCCGCCGTGGCGCGGGCCAGCTCCAGGCTGGCCTGGGCGGCCGCCAGCTTGCTGCTGTCGGTACGTCCGGTGCCGGCCATGCTGTCGGCGCTGACCATCTCGTTCAGCCAGTAGGTGTGGCGGACGCTGTCGCCGGCGGTCATCGCGGCCAGGCGCTGCCGTGCCTCGGTGCTGCGATCCAGCGGCTGCGGGTAGGTCTTGACGTAGGACTCGTAGGCGGCAATCGACGGCTGCGTCTGCTGTGCCTGGTCATACAGCGTTGCGGACAGCCATGCCGCCTCGCGCCGCGTATCGACGTTTTCCGTCGGCCGCTGCGCCACGCGCTGATAGGCGGCGGCGGCCTGCGCCGGCTTGTTGTCCTTCTGGTAGGCCAGGGCCAGCTTCTTGTCCACGTCCGCGGTCAGCGGATTGGTCGGATAGCGGCTGCGGAAGCCTTCCAGCGCCTGTTCCGAAGCGCCCCAGTCCTGCAGGCTGATGTAGGCCGCGGCGGCGTCGTAATCCGCGTTGGGGCGGATGCTGGCGTCCGGCACCACCTGGCCGACGCGCTGGAAGAACTGCGCGGCGGTGCGCATGTCGCCGGCGCTGCGGGCGGCATCGCCCTGCTTGTAGATCGAGGCCGCCAGCTGTTCCACCACCACCTTGCGGTTGGCGTCGGTGGCCGGCGTCAGCGCCAGCAACTGGGTATACGCAGCCTCGGATTCGGCGTACTTGCCCTGCGCGAACTTGGAGTCGGCCAGCACGCCCAGGGTCTGGCTGCGCAATTCCGGCGCGGCCGGCGGGCTCAGCGCCAGCACCCGATTGGACAATACGATGGCCTGGTCCAGATCCTTGATCTCGTACAGGTCTTCCGCGGCGCGGGTCAGCACCGGCGCGGTCTGGTTGCTGGCCGGGAAGGTGTCGGCGTACTTGACGCTGGCGTCCACCGACAGGTGCAGCACGCCCGGACGGTCAGCCGCCGGCACTTCCTTGCCCAGGCGCTGCCAGGCCTGGATCGAGGCGTAAGCCGCTTCCGGCGCCTTCGGATTGTTCGGATAACCGTAGGCGGTCCTGGCGTACTGTTCGGCGGCCTGTTTGGTCTGGCCGCCATCGTAGAGCGAATCGGCGTAGAGCAGGTTGATTTCGGGCAGCTTGGGGTCCTGCGGATAGATCGTCAGGATCTTGTTGTACCAGCCGGCGGCCGCGGCAAAGTCGGCGCGCTTGGCGGCCGCGTCGGTCGGCGGATCCTTCTGCGCCTTGGCCTGGTAATGGCGGCCCAGGTCTTCCAGATCCTTGCGCAGCTCGGCCATCACTTCGGGCGTCGGCTGCTTGCCGGCCCAGTAGGGGGCGGCGGGTTCATAGGCCTTGGCGTAACGTTCCTTCTCGCGCACCACCTGGTCGCTGAAGCCGCCGTCCTGATAGGCGGCAATCACCTTGGTCTGGAAGGTCGGCGCGCTGGGATGCGTCGGATGGCCTTCGACGAACGCGGCGTAGGCATTGGCCGCATCGGTATAGCGGCGCTTGTCCAGCATCAGCTCGCCCAGGGCGTTGTAGACCAGCGGGTAGAAGCGCGGCTGGCCGTTCTTGGCGAAATAATCGTTGATCGCCTTGCCGCCGCCGAGCGCGGTGAAGGACAGGCTCGACACGCGCAGGCCGTCGCGCGCCAGATCGGCGCGGGTCACCGACACCGCCTTCAGCGCGGCCTCCGGATCGTCCAGTTCTCCCGGCGGCAAATCACGGTCGAGGATGGTGAAGAACACCGCGATGTCCTCGGCGTATTTCTGCTGCTGGAACAGCGACCAGCCGTACTTGTACTGCGCCGAGACGAAGAACGGCGTGCCGTCGCCGAAGCCCATCACCGCATGATATTCCTGCTCCGCCTCGGCATAGCGTTCACGCCCGTACAGCAGCTCGCCGGCGCGGAAATGCGCATCGGCGACCAGCGGCGAGGCCGGGTAGTCGTGTTCCAGCTTCTGAAGCGAGACGATCGCCTTGTCGGTATCGCCGCTGTTCTGCTGGGCGCGCGCCAGCTGATACAGCACGCGATCGTTTTCCTTGCCGTGCGGATCCTCCAGCAGTTCCTGGTAGATGCCGATCGAATCCTTCAGGGCCACGCCCGCCGCGGGGCCGGTGTTGCCGTTGCTGTCCGCCACCTGCACCTGCAGGTCGGCGATGCGCTTCATCGCCTCCGCGCGGGTATCGGGGTCCGGATTGAGCTTGAGCAGCTTGTGATAGTTCTCCAGCGCCTTCTGCGGGTCGGCGGCGACCGGCTCGGACTGGATGATCGGCAACTTGTCCTGCGCCGGCTGCTTCTGGCTGGCCAGCGTCTTGATCGGCGGCGCCGCATGCTTGACCGCTTCGGTTTGACAGGCGGCCAGGGTCAGGCAGGCCGCGGCGAGCGCTGCGCGCTTCATTTCGAATCACCCTTGAGCTGGCTGTCGTAAATGCGGGCGAGCGCGAAACGCGACTCGGCCAGCAGTTTCTGGTTGACCACCTTCTGCTTTTCCAGGTCGCCGAGGGCGATGTTCTGCAGCAGCTGGCCCTGCGTATTCTCGGCCGCTTCCAGCTGCGGCATCAGCGCGTCGATGCGTGTGCGCAAGGCCTGCATGCGTTCGAACGGGCCGAAGAATTTTTCCGAACCCGGGTTCTGCGCCAGCTGCAAGGCCACCGGGGCTTCGCTGTCCGGTACATCCGGTGAGCTCTGGCCGTTGTATGCCGACAGGCGGTTGGCCAACTGCAACGGAGGCGCGGAAGCGGCGGCGGACGGATCCGACGAATACCCGGTTCCCGGGGCTCTCGCGGCCTGCCCGGGCGCCGCCGGCAGATTCTGACCGCTGCGCGTCTGGTAGCTGGTCTGCAACTCGGCCATGCGCGTTTTCCAGAACTGCAGGTTCATCTGCAGCATCCGCGTGTCGCGGAAATTCTTCAGCGCTTCCTGGAACGGGTTGTCCGCCAGCAACGTCTGCAAATAGAAGGTTTCCGGTGCGTCCGGCAGCGATTTGAGCTTCCACATCCAGCCCGACTCGGCGGAAGGATCGTGGTCGATCATGGTCTTCACCATGCGGCCGCTGCGCACATGCTGTTCGGCCGAATCGAGACGGGTATGGGTCTCTTCCAGCGCATCGATGGCGCGCTCGTAATACTGCTGTGCCTGGATATGCGCGCCGAGGCGATCGAGCACATAGGGAATGGCCAGCAGGCCTTCCTGCACCGCCGGATCGATGGTATCGCGGCTGGTCAGTTCGACCCAGGGCACCAGCGCCTGCTTCAGCTGCGCTTCCTCGTCGGCCGACCTGCCGCTGAGGTGGAACGGCGCCAGCTTGGCGCGCTTGTAGATGCTGTCCGAATCGATGTAGCCGGGACGCAGCAGCACGCCGATGGTGGCGAAGGAGGTGAAGGCCGTGCCGTCCTGCGGCGCCTCATCACCCAGTTCGGCCTTTTTCTGCTTGTTGCCGCGCGGCGCAAGATAGGCCCAGCCAAGCCCGAGCAGCGCGCGGTTGGAGTAGGGCCCGACGGTGCGCACGCGGCCGAAGATCGGCACCGCGGTGCCGCCTTGCTGGGTACGCAGGAAGTGGTAGCCCAGGGTCAGGTTGGCCTTGTCGCGCAGCGCCAGCGAATCCGAATCGGTCGGCGTCAGCCGGCCCACGCGGTCCAGCATATTGACGCCCTGGCCGACGCGGCCATCGTTGATCAGCGCCACGCCGAGGTTGTAGCGCATGATGTTGGTCATGTCGCTGCTGCTGGCCTGGGTCAGGATGTCGGCGGCTTCGCCGTAGCGGCCCTGCGCCAGCAGCACCCGCGATTGCAGGTCCTGCCAGTCGATCAGCAATTCTTTCGGCAACTGCGCCCGCACCGTGCTCAACTCGGTGGACGACTGCTGGTAATAGCCGCGCTGGTAGAAGAAATCCGCCAGCCGCAGGCGCGCCCGTGCCAGGCTCAACGGATCCGTGGCATTGGCGATCTCCTCGCGGTAGATCACTTCGGCCCGCTGCGGCATGCCGAAGGACAGCGTATCCGCAGCCAGGTCGCGGTAATAGGGCGGCGCGAAGCGCTTCTGCGGCGCTTCCGCCTGCACCTGCGCCAGCAGCGCCGAGGCGCTGAGATAGCGGCTGTTGCCGGCGAGGAACTGCGCGCTGCGCACCCGCGGGTCGTTGTCGCCGCCCGGGGTGTAGATATCGGCCGCGGCGGCGGTGCCGCAGGCAAAAGCCAGCGTGAAGACGACGAGGTGCTTCATTGTGCCGCCCTCCAGTCGCGGAATTTCAGCTCGGGCGGGGTCAGGTACCCGCTGCGCCGCAACGAAAGTTCCAGTTCGGCCGGTTGCTGGGTCTTGTCGAAATAGCCGTCATAGCTTCCGGTGAACGGCGGATCGCTGGGCCGGGCATCGGAATACTGCGCGGTGAACTGCGCCTGCAGGTGGTGCCGCCCGGCCGGCGCGTTGAGCCGCTCGACCAGGTGCAGCCCGCGTTCCTGCAAGGCATAGGATTCGCTGGTGGTGTACTCGTGGTGGACCGGCTTGCCGCCGTCGACCGTCACCGTGATGTCCTTGATGTACATGCCGGCGATGGCGACGCCGACGTAGATCGATACCCGGTTGTAGTCCGGGTAGAGGAAATTCTGCTCCACGGCCTGGGCCTGCTGGATCACGTCCAGCGATTGCTCCTTCAGCTTCTGGATGTTCTGGTCGACAGCCAGCGCCGCGGGGTCGGCCGCCTGCGGCGGAGCCGCCAGCGCTGCGATCGGCAGTAAAGCCGCGGCAAGGAGGCCGCAGGCTCGAAGCGGTTTTCTATTGGTCATGGGGGAATGCAGGCGCATCGATAGGGCGAGTCTAACAAATGCTTCGCGGCTTGCGAAAACTGGCGAAAAAATCAACGCAAGGTACTCTTGTAGCTATCTTTCCAGCGACGCAGCGCAGCGAAAATCTCGACCGGGTCATGGACTGGTTTTCCCGTATGGCTGCCGGCCGATCGCGCCAGCGCCGGCTCGGTGCAACGCAAAAAAGGATTGAAAGCCCGCTCCCGGCCCACACTGCCAGGCACGCTCGGCCGCTGTTCGGCGCGCAAATTTCGCACTCGTTCGATCTCCCCGGTCACTTCCATGTTATCCGGCTCCGCGCTGTGCGCGAAATCCAGATTGGACAAAGTGTACTCGTGAGCACAATACACTGCCGTGTCGTCGGGCAGGGCGGACAGGCGCTGCAAAGAAGCGTACATCTGCTGCGGCGTGCCTTCGAACAGGCGGCCGCAGCCGCCGATGAACAGCGTATCGCCGCAAAACAACAACTTATCGGCCGCGGCGTAGTAGGCGATATGGCCCAGCGTATGCCCCGGCACCGCCAGTACTTCGAAGCTGATGCGCGGTTCAGGTAGTTCCACCCGGTCGCCGTCGTCGAGCAGATGCGTCAATCCGGGGATCTTGCCGCTCTCGGCGCGCGGCCCATACACCGGCACGTCCCAGGCGCGGCGCAGGGTCGGAAGGCCGCCCACGTGGTCCGGGTGATGATGTGTGACCAGGATCGCCGCCAGTTCCAGCCCCCGTTCGCGCAGGGCCTTCAGCACCACCTCGCCATCGCCGGGATCGACCACGGCGGCCTTCCCGTCGGCATGCAGCAGCCACAGGTAGTTGTCGTTGAACGCGGGGAGAGGTGTCACGGTTATCATGTCTGAACTCTGTAGGTTCAGATGCGAGGCGTCAACATGCCAAACCAGCTCGCCATCCGCGGCGGACAACCGTTCAGCCGCTACACCCTGACTCTCTGGTTGCGCAGCCAGCGTGGGCGCCGCCTGCTGGCCCTGGAAGAACGCGAACTGCGGCGGGTGCTGCCGGACCTGTTCGGCCGGCATATTCTCCAGGTCGGCAGCTGGGGCCGCGGCCAGCGCCTGCTCGGCTCGGCCGACATGCTGCATCGCGCCGTGCTCGGCACCGTGGGCGACCTCGATGCGCAATCCCTGGTCGAACCGGAGCGCCTGCCGGTGCAGAACCAGAGCGTCGACGCCGTGCTGCTGCCGCACACCCTGGAATTCTCCCGGATGCCGCACAACGTCCTGCGCGAAACCAGCCGCATCCTTACCGACCGCGGCCGCCTGCTGATTCTCGGCTTCAACCCCTGGAGCGTCTGGGGCCTGCGCCAGCGCCTGGGCCTGCGCTACCGGGCGTTCCCGCCCGGTGCGCGGTTCGTCAATCCCGGACGCCTGTGCGACTGGCTGGAACTGCTGGATTTCGAGGTGGTGCTGGTGCGGCGCTTCGGCATCGGCTTCCCCTGGGGCGCGCCGCGCACCCTGGGCGAGCAGACCGGCCTGCACAGCCTGCTCAACCCATTCATGGAGGGTTACCTGATCATGGCCAAGAAGCGCGTCATCCCCATGTCCCTGGTGGGACGCCTGCCGCGCGCCCAGGTACGCACCCTGGTCGGCGGAGCCCTCGGCGGCGCCGCATCGAAGCTGCCGGGCACACCCTCGCACCGCGAACTGCCGCAAACCAACGAATAAGTCTGAAGCAAGAACAAAACGGAACCGATTTTTTTGAAAACAGTGATCATCTATACCGACGGCGCCTGCAAGGGAAACCCGGGGCCCGGCGGCTGGGGCGCCCTGCTGCGCTGGAACGGGCATGAAAAGAAGCTCCGCGGCGGCGAAACCCTGACCACCAACAACCGCATGGAACTGATGGGCGCCATCATGGCGCTGGAATCGCTGCGCGAGCCTTGCGAGGCCACGCTGTTCACCGATTCCAACTACGTCAAGCAGGGCCTCAACGAGTGGCTGCCCAACTGGAAGGCACGCGGCTGGCGCACTGCCGACAAGAAGCCGGTGAAGAACCAGGATCTGTGGCAGCGTCTGGACCTGGCCGCGGCGCGGCACCGTATCGACTGGCGCTGGGTCAAGGGCCATGCCGGCGATCCCGGCAACGAGGCGGCCGACCAGCTCGCCAACCAGGGGCTCGAAGAGCACCGCAATTCAGCCACGGTAGCGCAAGCATGAGCAGCGCCGTCCGCCAGATCATCCTCGATACCGAAACCACCGGCCTGGAAGTGGGCGAGGGCCATCGTGTCATCGAAATCGGCTGCGTCGAGCTGCTCAGCCGCCGCGTCACCGCCAACAACTTCCACCATTACCTCAACCCGGACCGCGCCATCGACGCCGGGGCGCAGGAAGTGCACGGCATCAGCAACGACTTCCTGGCCGACAAGCCGCGCTTCGCCGACATCGCGCCGAGCCTGCTCGAGTACCTGCGCGGCGCCGAGCTGGTGATCCACAACGCCGCCTTCGACGTCGGCTTCCTCGACAAGGAACTGGAGCGGGCCGGCTACGGCGAGCGCCTGGGCCAGATCTGCGGCATCGTCGATACCGTGTCGATGGCGCGGCGCATGCACCCGGGCCAGAAAGCCAGCCTCGACGCCCTGTGCAAGCGCTACGGCATCGACAATTCCAACCGCGACCTCCACGGCGCGCTGCTCGACGCGCGCCTGCTGGCCGAGGTCTATCTCGCCATGACCGGCGGCCAGGGCGCCCTGGTGCTGGATCGCGAAGCCGCCGGCGCCAAGTCCGGCAGCTCCGCCCTGGAAGGCCTGCGCGAACTGCTGGAAACCGCCGCCGCGCCCTTGCGCGTGATCCGGGCCCAGGACGAAGAATTGGTTGCCCATCGCGAACGCCTTGCCGGCATCGACAAGAAAAGCGGGGGCAAGCTGCTGTGGAAGGACGACGCCCAGGCCTGATCGCGGGACACTTCAAACCGGAATCGTAGGGCGGCCTGTGGCCGCCGGCTTCTTGCGTCATCACGTAGTGTGCAGTCGCGGCCATAGGCCGCCCTACGAATTAAACGCCAGCCCGTGCCAGCGCCGTCACCACCTCGAAATACGGCGGCCGCGGTTCGCGCGAGGTGACGCGGCACAGTTCCACTTCCAGTCCGCAGGCCTTCAGCCATTTCGCCAGCGCCTCCGGCGTCACGCCGAGGTTGACGTGGTCGTAGGCCTGCATCGCCGCTTCGTGCTTGTGCGCGCCCAGGGTGGCGATGATCAGGCTGCCGCCCGGCCGCAGCAGCGCGGCGGCCTTGGCGATCACCGTCTTCGGCTCCTGCGCATAGCTCAGCGCGTGCATCAGGAACACCTGGTCGAAACGGCGGTCGGCGAACGGCGGCGCGCGCATATCGCCCTGGCAGAAGCCCACATTGCTCACCGTGCCGAGCCGTTTGCGCGCCGCGGCCAGCACCTTGGCGCTGATGTCCATGCAGGTGACCGAGCGCGCGCGCTCGGCGATCAGTTCGGCCAGTACGCCGTCGCCGGACGCCACGTCCAGCACATCGCCCAGTTCCAGCAAGCCGATCAGGGCATGTGCGGTGGCTTCCCAGGTGCGGCCGGGAGAATAGTGCAGCTCCATGCGCCCGGCCACCGACTCGGCCCAGGTCTGCCCGGACTTGCGCGCGCGTACCACTTCGTCGGCGCGCTCGCGATCGAGGCGCGCTTGCCGGTCGTCCAGTTCCTGCCGCATCAGTGCCCACAATTCGGCGGCACTGTTTTCCACCGCCGCCAGGGTATAGAGCGCCGCGCCGCCAGTGCGCTGGTCCTGCACCAGACCCGCGCGCTTGAGGCGCGCCAGGTGGGTGGACACGCGGCTCTGCGCCAGTCCGGTGACCTCGGTCAGCTCGGCCGCGGACAGCGCATGGGCTTCCAGTAACAGCAGCAGGCGCAGGCGGCTGGGGTCCGCCAGCAGGCGGCAAAGTTCGGTGCTCTGGGCGATGCTCAGTTTCACTGTGGACACCGTGGACGTCCTGGTCCAGGCCACCAGGCTTGCCCGGCTGCGCTTCCTGCTCCGCCGGCAAGCCGGGGCGCGCCATCCTGGCGCGCCCGTCCGGGAGCGCGCGGACCAGTGGTCCGCAAACGCGCTGCCGGACCCATGCCTGGACTGTTCAAACAAGCAAACATAAAAATCAAACAAGCAAACATAAAAAACCCGCCGTCAGCAAACGGCGGGTGTGATCGCGGAATCGAAATCTCAGCCTTGCTTTTTGACTGCATCGGTCACCTTGGTCACAGCACCCGTTACCGCGCCGGTCACGCCGGACACCACGCTGCCCACCGATTCCACCGCCGTGGTCGCCGCCTGCTTGGCCCGGCTGGTGGCGCGGCTGGCGCGCGAACCGGGCGAGGGCGGCGGGATGACGGCGTGTTCCACTTTTTTGATCGCGGCGCTGGCCGTGCGCTTGCCGCTGGCCACAGCCTTCTTGGTGGTGGCCTGGGCTTGCCTGCCGACCTTCTTCACCGATTTCTGCGCATCCTTGCCGGCCTTCTGCGCCGCGGTCTTGACCTTGGCGATGGCTTTCCTGGCAGGCGCCGCGGCCTTGTTCAGGTCCGCCATGGCGACTTTTTCGCCCTTGATGCCCTTCTGTACCAGCTTCGACAGCTCGGCCCGGGTCTCGGCGACGATGCCCATGGACTCGCGGGCATGGGAGATGACCTGGTTGACGGTGTCCTGCAGCAGGTCGAGCTGCTGGTGGGCCAGGCCGCGGATGTCGTTGCGATTCGCCTTCTTGATCGAATCGAGCGCGCCGCGGTAGTAATCGTTGAGCGCCTTCAGCTCGCGATCCGCCAGTTTCTGCACGCCGTTGTAGACGATCTTGTTGGCGCTGGCGACGACCTCGAGGGAATCCTTGCGCAGCCGTTCGATCTGCTGCTTGAGCTGGTCCAGATGCTGTTTTGCGGCCATTCTATGACTCCCCGGTGCGTGTCAGTGGCTTGCCGGGATTCTAGGACCCGCTGTAAGTGCCTGTCAAAGCGTGAATTTTACGCACCGCTTTGGTGTCGGGCAGGCTTTCCGGACGGGCTCGGTTTGTCCCACCGTACGCAGGCGTATATGATCCCCGGGCTGCGCCCCAGCCGGGGCCGGCCGGCACATTCGCCGGCATATCCATGTTCCGCCAGCGCGAAGCATCGATCTGCCGCGTCCGACCCGCCGGTCCGCCCTGCGGAACGGGCGTCAGCGCCGGCCGTGACTGTGGTTCGATCACGCCGATCAAGAAGTCCGTTCAAGACAATTCATCATCTAGCCGAGGAAAAGAAGCCCATGTATCAAGGCCAATCCATTCAGGTGCGCAAGCTCGACGGCGATATCGCCGAGCTGTGCTTCGACAGCAAGACCGATTCGGTCAACAAGTTCGACGCCCGTACCGTCAACGAACTGCGTGAAGCGGTCGCCGCCGTCACGGCCGACAGCGGCATCAAGGGCCTGGTCATCACCAGCGGCAAGGACACCTTCATCGTCGGCGCCGACATCACCGAATTCGGCAAGAGCTTCCAGCAGCCGGAAGAAGAGATCGTCAAGTGGTCGGTCGAAGCCAACAAGGTGTTCAGCTCGGTCGAAGACCTGCCGTTCCCCACCGTCACCGCCGTCAACGGCATGGCCCTGGGCGGCGGCTTCGAAATGGCCCTGTCCACCGACTACCGCGTGATGTCCACCAAAGCCCAGGTCGGCCTGCCCGAAACCAAGCTCGGCATCTTCCCGGGCTTCGGCGGCACCGTGCGCCTGCCGCGCCTGATCGGCGCCGACAACGCCATCGAGTGGATCGCCGGCGGTACCCCGCAGAAGCCGGACGCCGCGCTGAAAGTGCACGCCGTCGATGCCGTGGTCGCCCCGGAGAAGTTGAAGGACGCCGCCCTGCGCATGATCGCCCTGGCCCAGGCCGGCGCCTATGACTGGAAGAAGCGCCGCGCCCAGAAGACCGGCCCGCTGCACCTGCCGATGATCGAATCGATGATGGTGTTCACCACCTCCATCGGCTTCGTCGGCGCCAAGGCCGGCAAGCATTTCCCGGCCCCGGTCGCCGCCATCACCGCCATTCAGAAGGCCGCCGGCAAGAAGCGCGACGACGCGCTGCTGATCGAGGCCCAGGCCTTCGCCAAGATCGCCAAGACCCAGGCCGCCGACTCGCTCATCGGCCTGTTCCTCAACGACCAGCTGATCAAGAAGAAAGGCAAGCAGTACGCCAAGATCGCGCGCCCGGTGAAGCAGGCCGCGGTGCTCGGCGCCGGCATCATGGGCGGCGGCATCGCCTACCAGTCGGCCAGCAAGGGCACCCCGATCATCATGAAGGACATCGCCGACAAGGCGCTGGACCTGGGCATGTCGGAAGCCAACAAGCTGCTCTCCGCCCAGGTCACCCGCGGCAAGCTCAAGCCGGAGAAAGCCGGCGCCATGCTGGCCGAGATCCGTCCCACCCTGAACTACGGCGACTTCGGCCATGTCGACGTCGTGGTCGAGGCCGTGGTCGAGAACCCCAAGGTCAAGAAGGCCGTGCTGGCCGAAGTGGAAGCGGTGGCGCGCCCGGATGCGGTGATCGCCTCCAACACTTCCTCCATCTCCATCGACGACCTGGCCAGCGGCCTCAAGCGCCCCGAGAACTTCCTCGGCATGCACTTCTTCAACCCGGTGCACAAGATGCCCCTGGTCGAAGTGATCAAGGGCGCCAAGACCAGCCCCGAGGCCGTCGCCACCATCGTCGGCTACGCCACCGCCATGGGCAAGACGCCGATCGTGGTCAACAACTGCCCCGGCTTCCTGGTCAACCGCATCCTGTTCCCGTACTTCGGCGGCTGGTCCGGCCTGATCCGCGACGGCGGCGACTTCGTCAAGATCGACAAGGTGGCCGAGTCCTTCGGCTGGCCCATGGGCCCCGCCTACCTGCAGGACGTGGTCGGCATCGACACCTCGCACCACGTCGGCGACGTGCTGGCGGAAGGCTACCCGGACCGCATGGGCCGCGACTTCAAGACCGCGCTCGACGTCATGTACGAAAACAAGCGCTTCGGCCAGAAGAACGGCATCGGCTTCTACAAGTACGAGACCGATCCCAAGGGCAAGCCGAAGAAGGTCATGACCGACGACAGCTACAAGCTGATCGCCGCTGTGCAGCCCAACGGCACCAAGGACTTCAGCGATGAGGAGATCATCGACCGCCTGATGATCCCGATGGTCATCGAGACCGCGCGCTGCCTCGAGGAAAACATCGTCGACACCGCCAACGAGGCCGACATGGGCCTGATCCTCGGTATCGGTTTCCCGCCGCACCTGGGCGGCGCGCTGAAGTACGCCGACATCATCGGCCTGGCCAAGCTGGTCGAGAAGTGCGAGAAGTACAAGAGCCTCGGCAAGCTGTACGAGCCGACCGCCCGCATGAAGGAAATGGCCGCCAAGGGCGCTACTTACTACACCAAGTAAGCCCCGCCACCAATTTCGTTTTGGAGATTCACATGACTGAAGTCGTAATCGTTGATGCGGTGCGTACCCCGATGGGCCGTTCCAAGGCCGGCGTGTTCCGCAACGTGCGCGCGGAGAACCTCTCCGCCGAACTGATCAAGGCCCTGCTGGCGCGCAACGCAGCGGTCAGCCCCAAGGATATCGAAGACGTGATCTGGGGCTGCGTGCAGCAGACCCTGGAGCAGGGCTTCAACATCGCCCGCCAGGTCTCCCTGCTGGCCGGCCTGCCGCACGAAGTCTCCGGCCAGACCGTGAACCGCCTGTGCGGTTCGTCGATGACCGCCATCCATGCCGCCGTCGGCGCCATCAACTCCGGCATCGGCGACCTCTACATCTGCGGCGGCGTCGAGCACATGGGCCACGTGCCCATGGACTACAACTTCGACGGCAACCCGGAGCTGTCCCTCAACACCGCCAAGGCGGCGGCGATGATGGGCCTCACCGCCGAGATGCTGGCCACCACCTTCCAGATCTCGCGCAAGGCCCAGGACGAGTTCGCCCTGGCCTCGCACCAGCGCGCCACCCAGGCGCGCAAGGACGGCGCCTTCAAGGACGAGCTGATCCCGCTCGCCGGTCATGACGCCGACGGCCTGCCGGCCCTGATCGACTTCGACGAAGTGGTGCGCACCGACGCCAGCTTCGACGGCCTGTCCAAGCTCAAGCCGGTGTTCAACCCCAAGGGTTCGGTCACCGCCGGCAACAGCTCCGCGCTGTCCGACGGCGCTTCCGCCGTGCTGGTCATGTCCGCCGAAAAGGCCAAGGCCCTCGGCCTCAAGCCGCTGGCCAAGATCCGCTCGATGGCCTCCGCCGGCTGCGACCCCAGCACCATGGGCCGCGGCCCGGTGCCCGCCAGCAAGAAGGCGCTGGAGCGCGCCGGCCTGACCCTGAAAGACATCAACTACTTCGAGCTGAACGAAGCCTTCGCCGCGCAGTCCCTGGCGGTGCTGACCGAGATGAAGCTGCTCGACCGCATGGATCACATCAACATCAAGGGCGGCGCCATCGCCCTGGGCCATCCGCTGGGCTGCTCCGGCGCGCGCATCACCGGCGCCCTGGCGCACATCCTCAACCAGAAGGACGCGCAGTTCGGCCTCGCCACCATGTGCATCGGCATGGGGCAGGGCGTCGCTACCGTTCTGGAGCGGGTGCACTAAAGCCCGTTCGAAGTCCGCTGTCACCCCGGCGCAAGCCGGGGTCCAGCGCCTCACAAAAAAGCCGGAGCTTCTGCTCCGGCTTTTTTATTTTTGTGATGTCTGGATTGATGTATGTCGGTGGTCGTCGCTGGAATTGGGCGCAATAAGCGAAGCGCATTGCGCCGTATGAAGGGGCGCCAATCCGGCGCAATGCGCTTCGCCCCTCGATACACGTTGCTTCGCAACGCACTCGGGACAGGCTTATTGCGCCCTGCAAGCGTTGAGCATCAAGTCCCGTCTTTGGTCGATAGACCCTTGCACGCCTGATAGAGACGCTGATCTCGATCATAGATGCTCTTGTTTGCCGCGGTTGTTGAGGCGGAAGCAGAATGTGCGATGCCATGTTGATAGGCATCACTCTCATCCCTGATTTTTGCGGCCAGGTTGATGCATCCCACACGATGCGCCCACGGGCTGTCGTCGTGGAGAATAATGACGAAGTGCTCAGGAGCGGCGCCGAGATACCGGACGTTGAATTGGTCGCCGGCTTCGAAAGCGAGCATGGTGTAGGGCGAAAGGGGGTCCCAGTGCGTGTCGTTGTGATGGAGATCGAACAACACGACATGAGTGCTGCTGTCCTGTCCCTGAATGACGATGTCGTATTGATCGGGTGATGATGATTTGAGCCCGATAAGGGGCGCCGATCCTGGACGCCCAAGCCCCGCGATGACTGCGCGAGGTAGTCTTGCGGACTGGCTGAATGCAGCCAGTGCCGCCAGACCGGCGACAAGATTCAGAATCTGCACCTTGCGTGGCAGGCGAGACAAAAGCCACACGAGGAGCAGGAACAGCAGGACTGAGGGAAGTCACCATTCCCAGTGCGCTGCGACATAGAGTCCGTATGCTATTTGATCGATCATCCGAGTGTCGATAATCGCGCTTTAGGGAAAGGAAAGGTCCCCGCAAGAATAACGTATCGATACCCGACGCAAATGGCTACCATCGAGGCGAAGCTGCGCAATGTAAGAGTCGCCTGTTGGACAGCACTCAGCATTGCTCGGCCGCGGCGCCGAGCGGTGTCGGTTGGTGCTTATTGTCGGGCGCCTTGCAAATAAGCAACCAAGGCCTCTTTCGCTTTTCTTATCCGGTGCAATTCCAGCGGAAGGGATACTGCAACCATAACGCCCGCGATGGCCCAGCCGAATAGAACGAATGAAACAGGATCAAGATCATCCTTCTTGGGGAAAAATCCAGCAGTACTCCAGCCGACCAACCAGGCTCCCAGGAACGCTACCGAGCCAATCGGAAGTCTGCCGATTACCCTGATGGCCGTTGAGTCTGACCAAAGCAGAGTCCCTTTGATGGGGAATGGCGTATTGATTCGAAAGCCGAATATGGGAGCTGGCGCCCTAAACAGCACTTCGTCGGGCGAGATCATCCGCGCCTTCACAGCTTCAAGATCTATTGCACGAAGTAATGGATGCCGGAGCGGCTGTTGCACGCTCTCTTCAAACACCTTCAGTCCCGTCCGGTAAGCCCAAGGCCAAAAGCGCCACATTCCGATCATCTCCGCCACAAGATAGAACCAGGAGCTGAAGGTGATGAGCGATGCGGCCATGAACAATGAAATGGGAAGCTTCTCCACCATTAGCTACTCTATGCTCACGCCGAGTTTCGGCGGCGACTGTAGGGCGGTCGATGCAAGTCTCAGCGGGACAGGTTACACGTAAACAATAGGGGGCGGATTACGTTTTCCTCCGAGTCAAACCCCCAGACAAACCGCCCCGGCTGCGACGACCAGGGAGGCGAGCCAGCGCTTTCTACTGACCGCTTCCTTCAGGAACAAGCGCCCGATCAGCACCGCGAACACCACGCTCGTCTCGCGCAAGGCCGGTACCGCACCCATCGCGCCCGACTGCATCGTCCAGATCACGATGCCACACGCTTCAGGAACAGACCACGATAATCAGAAAAATAGGGTGTATGAAGTACGACTATTGGGCGTAATAATCCTATTCCGCACCTATCGGCCGAATGAGGGGGCAGGAGATCCTGCTCCCTTACCGCGCCCCCCTGAACCCCACAAACCCCACCTGCCTGCTCACCCCATTCTGCAAATCCATCCCCGCAACGCCGGAATTGGAAGCCGCCGAATAAGAAGCGCCCCGCAAGACCGCCGAGTAGTGGTCGACATACCCGTTCTGTCCATAGCCGACGTCGAACGTGGCGTTCGAGCCGTCGCTGATGCTGTCGCCGTTGGTGTCGCTGTTGGGTGAGCCGTCGTTGTAGACGCCGGCGCCCAGGATGCGGGTCAGGATCGTGGTCTTGCCCGAGGTGGCGGTGGGCGGCGCTGTGTTGGGGATCACCGGCTTGAGCCAGTCAGGCATCGCGGTGATGGTTCCCTTGAGTCCGGAAAGATTGGTGCCGTCGTAGTCGAACAGCTCGTTCAACCCGTCCGCGAAGCGGTCACCGCCATTGCGCGTACCCGTGGTGCTGGTGGTGGCGACGGAGCCCACCACGCCGCGTGACCACTGCGGCGCGTTGCCGGCCAAGTCCCACACCTTCACCGAGTAGCCCAGGGGCAGGGTGAAGTCGCGGGTGACGACGCCGTTGGCAATGACGAAGTAGCGGCCCTGGTCGGCGCCGTTGGTAGCGTCGTTGCCGGTATCGGAGTACAGGTTGGACTCGTCGCCGATGGCCAGCGGCATCGGCGGCGTGCCGTCGGAATGCCCCCGGAACAGGCTGCCAGTGGCGAGCTTGCTCGAGGTCCAGTTCAGCGGATTGTTGACCGCCGTCTGCACCAGCTGCATCCACTGCGTTTCCGAAGGCAGGTCGATCGGGTAGGGGCCGCCCGTGGCCGCTGCGGCATCCACCGGCGATTCCAACAGCGCCGCACGCGCTTCCAGCCAGGACAATCCCGTATAAGGCACGCCGGCGGTGGTGAATACCGCGCGATGCACCGTCTTGCCGTCGATGCTGGCCTGCCCGGAGGCGCCATACTGATTGCCGCGGCAGGTGCCCTTGGCGTCGCTGGTATCGCTGTCCTTGGGCGCGGTCGCGGTGTCGCAAAGCCGGTCCGAATAAGTCTTCTTGGTGGCGTTGTACACCTGCGCACCCTGCAGCAGGTCGGTGACATTGCGGGTGCCGCTCACCGGCACCGCGGAGTCCTTCGCATCATAGGCGGCGATGAAGAACCCGGTTTCATTGGTGCCGTCCCCGTCCACATCCCAGCCGCCAGGCACATACACGAAGCCCGCCGCCTGCATCGCCGTGAACTCCGGCTTCGTTCCACCGGCGGCCGTTTCATAAACGTACTGGAACGTATCCGCCTTGGCGTTCGGATTCGTTCCCATGCAGATTTCCTCGATGGTCGCCTTGCCGTCGCCGTCCGGGTCCGTCTCCAGTGCGGCTTCCGTCAAGGTCGTATCCAGGAATTTCAATCCGCCCAGGTTCGGCCGGGTGCCGGGGCTATTGGGATTGAGCGGGCCGGTCAGGCAGGCCTTGGCGTTGTCCGGGTGGAGATACTTGGCGAACTGGTCCTGCACCTGCTTTTCCAGCCCGTCGTTGATCCCATCCCCGTCCGTATCCACATTCAGCGGGTCGGTGTGGACCACGGTGACCCCGTCGTAGAGCTTGAAGCCCTTCACCTCGTCGCCGTCGCTGATGCCGTCCCCGTCGGTGTCCGCCTTGGCCGGGTTGGTGCCGTAGACGTTCACCTCTTCCCCGTCGTTCAGGCCGTCGCCGTCGCTGTCCACCTTCAGCGGATCGGTCTTGAAGACATTCACCTCATCTCCGTCGGTCAGGCCGTCGCCTTCGGTATCCGGCTTGGTCGGATCGGTTTTGTACTTGTTGATCTCGTCGACATTGCTCAGGCCGTCGCTGTCGGCGTCCTTGGTGGCGTCCGAGGGATCGAGCGGGTCCAGCCCGTACTTCACCTCGTCTCCGTCCTTGATGCCGTCGCCGTCGCTGTCCGGGTTGGTCGGGTCGGTCTTGTACTTGGTGAGTTCATCGGCATTGCTCAGGCCGTCGCCGTCGCTGTCCTCCGCGCCATCGGCCGTGCCGTTGCCGTTCGAGTCCACGATCCAGGGATTCAGCCCCAGCTTCAGCTCGATATCGTTGGGAATGCCGTCTCCATCCATATCCGAATCGGAGGCGTCCACCTTGCCGTCCCCGTCGGTATCGTTCGTCGTCGGATCCTCGAAGACGTTCACCAGCCCGTCACGGTTTGCGTCGCCGAACTGCGCCGTCATGAAATCCTCGGTCGTTGCGCGGCCGCCACCCAGGCGCAGGCGGTCCAGGTAGCTGTTGCCCTGCCCATTCTTCAGCGCCAGGATCTGCAGCAGCAGGGGCGCGATCCGCAAATGCGCATCGGCGGCGCGAACCGGCGTCGCGCTGCCGGCACCGGTCATGTCCGAAGGATCGTAGGCCAGGAAATCGCGGTAATCCACCTTGCCGTCGCCGTTCAGGTCTCCCGCCGCGCCGTCCTTGAAGACGAAGGCCGCCAGCCGGTTCAGCCTGGTTTCGATCGTATCCTTCACGGCGGAGCCCGCAACGCCGGCGAATGCCATCTCCGTCAGCACATTCACCCGCACCTTGCCCGCCAGCAGCGCGTCGCCAGGGATCACCGCACGGAAATTGCCCAGGAATTTCGGCCCCGCGGCGCCCTCCGTACTGTCGATCACCCCGTCGTCGTTGGGATCGCAATCCACTCCGCCGTTGACCTCCGCGATATACAGCGCGTCGCTGGAAATCTGTACCGAAGCGTCCGCCTTGATCTGGATCTTGCCCACGGCGCGGCCGTCCGCATAGCTGCGCAGCACCCGCGTTGTTCCCGACAACACCGTGTCGCGCGCCTCGTCATACGTCATCGTCGTACCGGCCAGAAGCTGCTTGCCGGTCAGGTCGTAGATTTTGACCGTTGCACCGGAAATCGGGCCCAGCACCGCATAACTGTCGTCGAGCACCGTCGGGCCGCCCCCGCCGCCCTGGCCGCTGCCGCCGCCCCCGCCGCAGCCTGCCAGCAGGAGCAGGCAAGCCAGGATCATGCTGCTCCCGCATGCCCGCGCGCCCCATTTCGACGAAAAAATCGGCATATCTTGAAAATCCCCTGGAATGTGCTCTCGCCCCTGCGACGGGAGAAAGTACCCGTTTGCAATGCGCATTGCCAGCACTCGCCACCGTGGGGAACCCCCATGTGAAGACCCCTAAACTTTTTTCCCGAATCCGCGGATTAAAGAGATTAGGGGAGGTAGTGCCGGAAGCACATCGCGCGAATTGATTCGGGCCTCGACCAGACGGAACATCTTAAAGAGGCGCCGCATGACATCGATTTTCGTAGGAAACGGTCTTGGTTTGCTGGACAGCAGCCTGACGCAGCTCAACGGCTACGGCTCTGCGGGCGGCGGCGCGGTGGGGCGGGGCACGGACCTGGCCTCGGTCAACGCCGCCACCGGCGACCTGGTGATCCAGGACCAGGACGAATTCCTCGGCGGGATCGGGCTGGACGATACCCTCCTGCGGACCTACAACAGCCTCGGCGCCACTGACGGTGACAACAACGACGGCTGGCGCATCAGCGCCTACCGCAGCCTGGACCTGTCCCAGATCGGCACCACCCACGGGCCCATCACCCGCACCAGCGGGGACGGCCATGTCGCCACCTTCACCTACAACGGCACCGCCTGGATCGGCACCGAAGGCTCCGGCGCCAACGACACCATCACCCTGCTCGCCAGCGGCCCCAACGCCGGCAAATACCAGTACACGCAGGGCGGCACCGGCCTCACCGAGCTCTACGACCCCGCCAGCGGCCTCATCCAGTCCCAAAGCGACCAGAACGGCAACACCCTCAGCTATATCTACAACGCCGCCCACTACATCACCGCCATCACCGACCAGAGCGGCCAGGTCGCCTACCTGGACTACACCGGCAACAAGCTCGCCGACATCCGCCTGCATGAGCTCAAACCCGGTGTTACCACCCAGACCGCCGCCGACTACCAGGACATCACCCGCGTCCGCTACACCTACGACGGCCAGGGCCGCCTGTCCTCCGTCACCGTCGACCTCACCCCCGCCGACAACAGCATTGCCGACAACAACACCTTCACCACCGCCTACGCCTACGACGGCAACAGCACCCGCGTCAGCCAGATCAGCCAGACCGGCGGCGGCAGCCTCAAGATCCAGTACATCCAGATCGGCGGCCAATACCGCGTCTGGACCCTCACCGATGGCCTCAACCGCACCACCGAATTCCACTACGACACCACCAATCGCAAGACCCTGGTGACCGACCCGGCCGGCAACGTCACCGCCTACACCTACGACTCCGCCAACCGCCTGACCCGTGTCGACCTGCCCCCGGTCAACGGTACCGCCGCCAACCTGCAGTACGTCTATGACCCCAGCGGCAACATCACCCGGGTCACTGACGGCGAAGGCCGCATCGTCAACTACACCTACGACAGCCACGGCAACCTCACCCGCAGCCAGGACGCCCTGGGCGACACCGTCGACCGCACCTACGACAGCCAGGACCGCCTGCTCACCGAAACCCGCTACACCGTCGCCAGCTTGAGCGCCCCCAGCGGCGCCCTGACCACCCGCTACGTCTACAGCGCCGACGGCAAGGAAAACCTGCTTTACACCATCAGCCCGGAAGGGCGCGTCACCCAGTACCTGTACGACGCCAAGGGCGAACGCACCAGCAGCATCCTCTACCTGGGTGGTTTCTATGCCGCCGGCACCACCGTGCCGGCGGCCACCGCCGTCGCCAGCTGGATGAGCGGCCTGGGGCTGGGCCTGAGCCAGCGTACCGACAGCAGTTACGACCTCACCGGCCAGATCAAGACCGTCACCAGCTACAGCGCCACCAACACCGACGGCACCGGCGGCGGCGTCGCCAGCGTGCGCAAATACATCTACGACGCCAACGGCCGCCTGCTCATCAGCGTCGACCCGCGCGGCAGCAGCACCACCGCCGGCCAGCCCTACGTCACCAGCTACGTCTACGACGGCCTCGGCCGCCTCACCGCCACCACCGACGGGGCAGGGCGCGCCACCAGCATCGCCTACAACGACGCTGGCAACACCATCACCACCACCGCCCCCGGCGGCCTGCTCACCACCGCCGTCTACGACAACACCGGCGAACTCATCAGCGTCGCCAAGGGCAGCACCACCGTTCCCAACGAAGGCACCACCTACTATTGGTACGACGCCGACGGCCGCATCACCGCCCAGTCCGAGCAGACCCTCCAGCCCCGGACCAACACCGCCGTCCCGCGGACCTATTACATTTACGACAGTCGCGGCCGCCAGGTCGCCACCGTCAGCCCGCAGGGCACCCTGACCGAACTGGTCTACAACAACGACAACCAGGTCATCCGCAAGATCCAGTATGCCGGCCTGGTCAACACCGCCACCCTGGTCGATGCCAGCGGCAATCCCGTCCCCACCGACCTCGTCACCCTGCGCGGCGGCACCCGCGCCGCGGCTGGGCCGGCGCTGGACCTGGACCCCACCAACACCCCCATCCCCGGCCACCAGTACGAAGCCCTCTACACCACCGGCGGCGCCACCATAACCGCCGTTGGCAGTGGTCTCACCCTGACCGACGCCGACAGCACCGTCACGACCGTCACCATCACCCTCACCAACCGGCCGGACGGCGCCAACGAAACGCTGGCCGTCACCACCACCGGCACCAGCATCATCGCCAGCGCCTACAACAGCGCCACCGGCCAGATCACCCTGAGCGGTGCCGACACCGTCGCCCACTACCAGGCCGTCCTGCGCACCCTCACCTACAAGAACGCCCTGGCCACGTTTACCGCCGGCGACCGCGCCATCGACATCAGCGCCACCGACGGCACCAACCTCAGCAACCTCGCCACCGCCGTCATCCGCGCCGACAAGGCCCCGGTAGCGGCCAACGACAGCTACGCCGGCACCGAAGACACCACGCTCAGCACCACCGCCGCCACCGGCGTCCTGGCCAACGACAGCGACAGCGACGGCCCCTCCATGGTCGCCCAGCTCGTCACCGGTCCGGCCCACGGCACCCTGAACCTCGCCGCCGACGGCTCCTTCGTCTACACGCCCAGTGCCAACTACAACGGCACCGACAGCTTCACCTACAGGGTCACCGACGGTATCAACACCTCCGGCACCGCCACCGTCACCCTCACGCTCGCCGCTGTCGATGACGCGCCCGTCGCCGTCGGCGACAGCTACAACGCCGCCAAGAACCAGGCCCTGACCGTCGCCGCTTCAGGGGTCCTGGCCAACGACACGGATATCGACAGCGCCAATCTCACCGCGGTCCTGGTCACCAATGCCACACATGGCACCGTGGCGCTCAATACCAACGGCTCCTTTACCTATACTCCCAACGCCGACTACCTCGGCACCGACTCCTTCACTTACAAGGCCAGTGACGGCAGCCTGTATTCAAACGTCGTCACCGTCACCCTCAACGTCCTGGCCACCAACGTCCCCCCGGTCGCGGCCAACGACAGCTACAGCGCCACCGAGGACACTACGCTCACCGTAGCGGCCGCTGGCGTCCTCGCTAACGACTCCGACCCGGCCGGCCTCGCCATCACTGCCCAGCTGGTCACCAACGCCGCCCACGGCACCGTCACCCTCAATGCCGACGGCTCCTTCACCTATATCCCGAACGCCAACTACAACGGCACCGATTCCTTCACCTACAAGGCCTACAACGGCAGCGTCACCTCCGGCACCGCCACCGTCACCCTGACCATCGCCGCCGTCAACGACGCTCCCGTGGCGGTGAACGACAGCTACAGCGGCACCGAGGACACCACCCTCACCGTCGCCGCCGCCGGCGTCCTCACCAATGACACCGATATCGACAGCGGCAGCCTGACCGCCGTCCTGGTCACCAATGCCGCCCATGGCACCGTCACCCTCAACGCCAACGGCTCCTTCACCTACGTGCCGGCCGCCAACTACAACGGCACAGACAGTTTCACCTACAAGGTCAGCGACGGCAGCCTCTACTCCAACGTCGCCACCGTCACCCTGACCATCGGCGCCGTCAACGATCCCCCCGTGGCGGTCAACGACAGCTACAGCGGTACCGAGGACACCACGCTGACCGTCGCCGCCGCCGGCGTGCTCGCCAACGACAGCGACATCGACAGCAGCAGCCTCAGCGCCGTCCTCGTCACCAACGCCGCCCATGGCACCGTCACCCTCAACGCCAACGGCTCCTTCACCTACGTCCCCAACGCCAACTACAACGGCAGCGACAGCTTCACCTACAAGACCAGTGACGGCAGTCTCTACTCCAACGTCGCCACCGTCAGCCTCACCGTCGCCGCGGTCAACGATCCCCCCGTGGCCGTCAACGACAGCTACAGCGGGAGCGAAGATACGACGCTCAGCATCGCCGCCGCCGGCGTGCTGGCCAACGACAGCGATATCGACAGCGGCAGCCTCACGGCGGTGCTGGTCACCAATGCCGCCCACGGCACCGTCACCCTCAACGCCAACGGCTCGTTCACCTACGTCCCCAGCGTCAATTACAACGGTACCGACAGCTTTACCTACAAGGTCAGCGATGGCAGTGCCTACTCCAACGTCGCCACCGTCACCCTCAATATCGCCGCGGTTGATGACGCGCCGGTCGCGGTCAACGACAGCTACTCCGGCAACCAGGACACCACCTTCACCATCGCCGCCGCCGGCGTGCTCGCCAACGACACCGACGTCGACGGCCCCTCGCTGACCGCGCAGCTGGTCACCAACGCCGCCCACGGCACCGTCACCCTGCATGCCGACGGCTCCTTCACCTACGTGCCGACCGCGGGCTATTACGGCAGCGACTCGTTCACCTACCAGGTCAGCGACGGAACGCTCACCTCCAACATCGCCACCGTCTCCTTGTCCGTCGCCCATGTCGACCATGCCCCGGTCGCCAACGACGATTCCTATTACACTGGCTCCAGGACATTCGGCTCTGCGGCGCCCGGCGTGCTGGCCAACGATACCGATAGCGACCACGATCCTCTCACGGCGGTACTGGTATCCGACGTCGATGCCGGAACCTTGACTTTCAACAGCAACGGGTCGTTCACCTGGGTCCGCGGACCCGGGAAGGCGGTGGATACCTCGTTTTCCTACAAGGTATACGACGGTACTCTGTATTCCAATGTGACTACGGTACTGATCCAGTTCGATCCGGCCGGCACCAATGTCGTCGTTGGCGGTGGATCAGCTGCAGCCCACTCCCAATCGTCGCCCCAATCGCTGGTCACGGCACAATCCCTGGTGGTGCCCGGTACATCTGACCGGACCACCTACTACGAGTACGACGCTGCGGGCCGCCTGGCCTACACCATCGCCGGCTCCGACAGCACCCACTACAGCGTGACGGGGTACCAGTACGACGGCGCCGACCGCAAGACCAGCCAGACCGACTACGCCACCGTCCTGAGCAGCGCCCCGGCCGACGGCAACGCCGCAAACATCACCGTCACCGCCACGGCCAACGACCGCACCACCCGCTACTTCTACGACGGCGACAACGACCTCACCGGCGTCCTCGACCCGAATGGAAACCTCAGCGAAACCGTCTACGACGCCGGCGGCGAAATCAGCCGCAGCATCGCCTACGCCACCCCCATCACCGACAGCGCCCTGCTCGCCAGCGGCACCCTGGCCCAGCTGCGCGCCCAGGCCACCAACACCAGCGCCCCCGGCCACATCGCCGGCGACCACACCGGCACCACCTTCTACGACGGCGAAGGCCGCGTCCTGGCCAGCCTCGACGCCAACGGCTACCTGACGGCCAACACCTACGACGCCGCCGGCAACCTCCTCACCCAGACCGCCTACGCCACCGCCGTCAACTACACCACCCAGACCCTGGCCCAGCTCACCACCGCCGCCAGCGTCCCCGGCAAAGACCGGCTCATCACCTACCAGTACGACGCCCTCAACCGCCTCACCAGCCAGACCGACCCCGAAGGCACCACCACCACCTACACCTACGACAGCCGCGGCTACCTCATCGCCGAAAGCATCGCCGCCGTCGCCGGCACCGGCACCAGCCAGAACGACGGCCTGGGCCGCGCCGACAAACGCACCACCAGCTACTTCTACGACGACCTCGGCCGCCTCACCGCCACCCTGCTGGGCGTCGGCAGCACCGCCTACGCCGCCGCCACCCCCGCCAACCAGCCCGCCATCCTCGCCGCCGACGGCACCAGCAACACCTACGACGCCGCCGGCCGCCTCATCAAACGCGTCGAACCCGTCAACGGCAACGGCCTGGCCGCCACCACCTGGTACTACTACGACACCGACGGCAATCTCCTCTACACCGTCGACAGCGCCGGCGACGTCAGCGGCAACCAGTACGACGCCTTCGGCGACACCGTCAAAACCACCCGATACGCCGCCCGCATCAGCACCACCGGCCTCACCGGCGGCCTGCTCGCCGCCGACAGCGCCTTCACCACCGCCATCGCCGCCACCGGCTTCCAGACCAACCCCCTCAACCGCACCACCGCCTACACCTACGGCGACAACCGCGGCCTGCTCACCCAGACCATCCAGGACAACGGCGGCCTCACCGTCGCCACCGCCGAGGTCTACAACGCCTTCGGCGACCTGCAGAGCCAAAGCGTCGACACCGGCGCCAGCCACGGCGCCGCCGTCCGCTCCGACCTGTACACCTACGACAAGGACGGCCAGCTCACCCAGACCACCCGGGACAGCGGCGGCCTGGCCATCGTCACCGCCACCACCTACGACGCCTTCGGCCGTGTCCTGAGCACCACCCTGGACCCCACCGGCCTCAACCAGAAAACCCAGTACACCTACAACGACAGCCTCGGCCGCGTCGTCACCGTCACCGACCCCCTGCTCAAAACCACCGTCACCACCTACGACGCCTTTGGCCGCGTCCTCAGCCTCACCGACCGCACCGGCGCCACCACCACCTACGCCTACACCGACACCACCCAAACCCAGACCGTCACCGACCCCAGCGGCGACGTCATCACCACCCTCCACAACCGCCACGGCCAGACCATCCAGATCAGCGTCGCCAAGGCCGGCGTCACCGTCTCCACCACCACCTACACCTACGACGCCGACGGCAACCTCCTCTCCACCAAGGACGGCGACAACAACCTCAGCAGCAGCACCTACGACGGCGCCGACCTGCTGAGCACCAGCACCGACGCCAACGGCACCGTCACCCGCTACAGCTACGACGCCGCCAACCGCGTCCTCAGCCGCAGCGTCGACCCCAGCGGCCTCAACCTCGTCACCCAGTACGCCTACAACGCCTTCGGCCAGGCCTACCAGGTCACCGACCCCAGCGGCGTCATCACCCAGACCGTCTTCGACAACCTCGGCCGCAGCACCGCCGTCATCATCGACACCGCCGGATTGAAGCTGGCCACCACCTACACCTACGACGCCCTGGGCGACACCCTGACCCAGGTCGAAGGCCAGCAGGGCAGCTACAACGCCACCACCGGCGTATGGACCTACAGCGCCGCCCCCGGCACCGTCACCCGCACCACCCAATACGCCTACGACAAGCTCGGGCGGCGGACCAGCCAGATCGTCGATTACGGCAGCGGCAAGCTCAACCTCACCACCGCCTACGCCTACGACAAGGCCGGCAACCTGGTCAAGAAGACCGACGCCAACGGCAACCTCTGGCGCTACGGCTACGACGCCGACAACCGGCAGATCTACGCCGTCGACCCCCTGGGCGGGGTCAGCCAGAGCGACTACGACGGGGAAGGGCGCATCACCCGCAGCGTGCAGTACGCCGCCGCCATCAACACCGCAAGCCTCGCCGACCCGCCCACCGCCGCCGGCATCAAGGCCCTGCTGCCGGCCAGCCCCAGCACCACGGCCGACCGTATCAGCTGGAATATCTACGACGCCGCCGGGCATCTGAGCTACAGCATCGACGGGCTGGGGGAGGTCACCGGCTATGCCTATGACGCCGCCGGGCGGCTTACCGATACGGTGCGTTATGCCAACCGCATCGCCGTCACCAGCCTGACCGCTGCGCCCACCGCGCCTACCGGATTGACTGCCAACGCGGCGGATCAGCATAGCGGCACCGCCTACGACCTCGCCGGCCGTGTCATCTATACCGTCGATGCCTCCGGCGCCGTCACCAAGAACGGTTACGACGCCGCCGGCAACCTCGTCAGCGTCACCGCCTACGCCACCCGCACCACCGTCACCACCGCCAGCTACACCAAGGTCGCGCTCGATACCGCCGTGGCCGCCGCCGGCTTCGCCGACAGCGCCCACGACCGCATCACCTACTACGCCTACGACAATTCCGGCCGCCAGCGCTACACCCTGCAAGTCCTCGGCCTTGCCGGCGCCCAGTACAAGGCCGCCGTCAGCGAAACCCGCTACGACGCCGACGGCCGCGTCACCGATACCTATCGGTATGCCAACGCCATGACCGTGAACGCCGCGGCGCCCACCGAAGCCGCCATGGCCACCCTCGTCGCCGGCAACCTCAACGCCGCCGGGGACGAGCACACCCATGACAACTACGACAATGCGGGCCGCCTCGGCAGCGTAGTCGACGCCGCCGGTTACACCCAGTCATACACCTACGATGGCCTGGGCAACAAACTGAGCTACACCAACCAGAACGGCTACACCTGGAACTACGCCTACGACGGCGCCGGGCGTCTGGCGCTCGAAGTCGACCCCCTGGTCACCACCTACACCCTTGCCACTGGCGCCACGCCGGGCATCACCGTGGACGGCGGTGGACGCCGTGAAGCGACCCAATACACCTACGATGCCCTGGGTAATATCACCAGCCAGTCCAAGGGCAGCGCCGTCGGCACCGGCACCTACACCTTCACCGTTCTGAAGGACGCCACCAATACCTATCCCGACACCATCACCTACAACTACGACGCACTCGGCAGGCAAATACAGACCACTCAGCCCGTTGTCGGTGTCTACAGCGCCGCCAGCGATGCTAGCGGGCATTACGGCGCCGCGCGCACGGAAACAATGCTCGCGCTTTCCAGCACGACGTTCTACGACGCCCAGGGCAACGCCATCGTCGGCGAAGATGCCGCCGGCACAGGTGTTACCGGCAACTTCAGTTACAAGATATACAACGTCCTCGGCCAGCTGGCCTACGACATAGATGCTGAGCGCGGCGTCACCGCCTACAGCTATGACGCCTTCGGCAACCAGACTGGTGTCACCCGTTACGCATCTTTCATCGACCAGACCAACACCACCACCGGCGGCGGCAGCAGCCTCGCTACCCTGGAAGCCACTCTGCGCACCACCCCCAGCGCTGCCAACGCCGCCGCCGCCCTGGCCAAGGCCAAGGCGCTTGTCGGCATTCTGAGCAGTGCCAATGCCCGCACCATCACTACCGCTTACGATGCTCTCGATCGCAAGATCCAGGTCACCCAGCCGGCTGTGGACTACTACGTCCCCGTGGTCGGCGGCAACGCCCTGGACGACCTGGCACAAGGCTTGGCGAAAGCCAGCCCGACCACGCTCTATACCTATGACGCCTTCGGTGACTTGCTCTCGCAAAGCACCCTGATCAAGCCTCAACCCACGGGCACCCAGCCCAATGTCCAGTCCTATCCGGCGGACTGGGCCACCGCCTATTACGGCTACGACAAGGCCGGCCGGCAGACCGATAGTCTTGATGCCCTGGGCTACTACACCCGTAACACCTACGATTCTTTCAGCAGGCTCACCGACACCATCCAGTACGCCAGAGCGCAGACCGTTACTGTGACCGGAGGCGTCGCCAACTTCACCGCCCTGACGCCGGTAACAACACCGGTCTCGGCCAACAATGCTGCCGGTTACGACCGCGAAACGGCTTACCAGTACGACCAGCTCGATCGCCAGACCGTCAAGACCTCGGTCGGCGTGCAGTACGCCCAGCTCAACGGCACTGCGGTCGCCAACACCACCGGCAACCTCTCCCAGATCACCCAGTACGACGGCGTCGGCAACATCGTCGCCGTCACCGATCCCAGCGGCGCCATCACGCGTACCACCTACGATGCGCTTGGCCATGTCGTCGCCGTGTCGGCGCCCACCCGAGCCAGCGTCGGCCCGGACTCCGCCGTCACCATGCGCTCGGTGGGCATGCAGTATTCTCTCGACGACATCGTCTCCGGCAACGCCACCCGCCTCGACGTGCAGTGGGATTCGCTCGACAACTGGGGCACCGGCAACGTGGTGGTCAGCGTCACCTACGAGAAGCAGTACTGGCTCAGGGGGGACGTTGCATACGACACCAAGACTGTCACCGAGACGAACACCCTGGCCGCGGCGGTCGGCGACGACGGCATCTCCATCTCGCCGCCGGCAATCGACGGCCACTATAGCTACGTCATGTCGGTGGACAGCATCACCGTGCAGAAGTACGTCGGCACCACCCTGGTCACCGTGTACGACAGCAGCAAGCCTTCCTCGATGATCGAGATCGGCAGCATCCCCTCGAACGTCGCATCCTTGCAGTTCCAATACCAGGCAACGGGCTCCACCACCTGGCAGTCGCTTCCCGCCGCCGTCAAGGCCGGCAACTTCTGGCAGGTGGATTCACACACCCTGGCCGCCGGCAGCTACAACTACAAGCTCACCGCCACCGATTCCGCCGGCCATGCCGTGGTGCTGCCCGGCGGCCCGGCGGACGGCACCCTCTCCGGCCAGCTGCGTGTCTATCCCGCCAATGGCGGCACGCCCTACATCCAGGCCACCGGCGTCACGAGCCTCGACTCACCCCTGACCACCTACGCCTACGATCTGCTCGGCCACCAGGTCAGCAGCACCAGCTACGCCAACGGCGGCGCCATCAGCGGCAGCACGGTCACCATCGCCGCGCCGGACGCCGCCAACGACCAGACCAGCTACAGCGCCTACGACCTGCTCGGCCGCGTCATCTCCAGTTGGGATGCCGCCGGCAAGCAGCAGCAGAATTCCTACGACAAATTCGGCAACTTGGCGCGCACCTGGCGTACCCAGACCGACGTGCTCGGCCCCGCTCTGCAGCAGGTCACGCTCTACGCCTACGACCGCAACGGCCGCCAGACCGAAACCGATATCGTCACGCGCAGCGCGCTGAACACCAACTACGCCTTCGACAAGACCCAGTCCGCCTTCAACACCTTCGGCGAGCAGACCGGCAAGGACACCGTCGAAGCCGTCTATACCTCCACCGGCACCTTCGTCTCCGGAGACAGCCGCGCCGCCGCGGGGACCGTGCTCGGCACCTACCGCGAGGTGTATTACTACGACGATGGCGGCCACCTCTGGCAGACCGACCAGGGCGGGGTGGACACCGTCTACCGCTACGATCTGCAAGGCGATACCACCGCCAGGATCGTCGTGCCGTTGCAGCTTGCCAACCAGCAGACTTACCAGACCACGGCCGGGCAGGCCTACGACCCCACGCAGCCCTACGTCTCCGGCCTGCTGAGCGCGCCCTCGCAAGTCACGGCCATCACCGGCCGCATCGAAACCGACACTGCGTACGACGCCCTTGGCCGGGCCGTGCAGGAGAGCGATCCGCAATTCACCCAGGACGCCCCCACCGCCAACGACGGCAGCGGCATCAGCCTCGTCGTCACCGCCGATCACCGCCTGCTGCTGACCGTTCTCCCCGGCATGGGCCAGACCTTCAACAGCGGCGCCGTCACCTACACTTCGAGCGCACAGAGCGGCACCCTGGTGCTCACCGCCGCCGGCACCAACGTCTGGCAGATCGGCATGACCGACGCCGCCGGCCACGCGCTCAGCGGGGCCATCAGCTACAACTTCAGCATCGCCCAGAGCGCCGCCGGCATCACCCCCACCGCCAGCACTGTCGATGGCGCCATCGTCCAGGCCCTCAACACCTACGCCGGCACCTTCACCGTCAGCGCCGGCACTCCCGGCAACGTCACCGCCCCGGCGGCCGGTATCACCATCACCCCCATCCGCACTGAAACCCTGGACCGCTGGGGCAACGTCCTGAGCGTCACCGACCCGCGCAACAGCGCCTGGGCCACCACCTACCGCTACGACTACCTCAGCCACCAGACCGTCCAGACCCTGCCGCAGGTCGACGTCCTCAACCCCCTCACCGGGGCCAGCAGCCTGGCCAGCCCCACCAGCACCAGCTACTACGACGCCCGCGGCCTGCAGATCGGCAGCACCGACGCCGACGGCCACACCGTCACCGAGCTGTACGATGCCGGCGGCAACCTCGTCCAAACCTACAACCCCGACGCCGGCGTGGTCACCGACACCTACGACACCCTGGGCCGGCGCATCGCCGACGAAGACGGGCGGGGCGACATCACCGTCTACGGCTACGACAAGCTCAACCGCCTGATCCGCCAGGAAACCCTGGACGTCTACGACATCAACGGCAACCACGTCGACCCGGTCCTGTACTTCACCTACGACGAAGCCGGCAACCGCACCAGCGCCAGCGACGGCATCACCGACAGCGGCGGCAACGCCGTCAACCTCACCCGCTACCGCTACGACACCCAGGGCCGGGTCGTCGCCTCCATGACCCCCCTGGCCGGCACCAACTACGCCAGCATTTACAAGACCACCTTCAGCTACGACGCCGAAGGCCACGAAACGTCCACCACCGACGGCGACGGCAACACCCAGAGCTGGAGCTACGACTACTTCGGCCGCGAGCTGACCCACACCGACCTGGGCGGGCACAGCGTCAGCGACCAGTACGACGCCTGGGGCCGCCTGTCCCACCGCGCCGGCAGCGGCCAGGACCTGACCTACGCCTACTACGCCAACGGCTGGCTCAGGAGCGAGCAGGAAAACTTCAGCGGCGCCGACTCCCGCCTCACCCTCTATCGCTACGACGCCGCCGGCAACCACATCCTCGAGCGCTACAGCGACCTCGTCACCGGCCAGTCCTGGCAGGACACCCGCATCAGCTACGACGCCGAAGACCGCGTCTCCCAGGTGCGCGACGACCGCTACGACATCGCCTACGCCTACGACGCCGTCGGCAACCGCGAGCACACCGCCGTCCAGGACCTTGCCGACCCCACCCAGCCCGCCAACACCGGCACCGTCACCCACCTGGACTACTGGTACCAGTACGACGGTATGAACCGCCTGACCCTGTCCCAGGGCAGCCTGGTCAGCGGACAGATCGTCATCGGCAGCGCCGGCACCGCCATCGCCTACGACCTGGGCGGCGAGCGGCGCATGACCACCTTCGCCCAGAGCTACACCAGCTACGACTACGACACCGCCGGCCGCCTCGTCGCCGTCCACCTCGACACCGCCCCCAATGGCGGCGCCCCCGACACCGTCTACACCTACGACCAGGCCGGCCGCCAGACCAGCGCCGAAAGCTACGCTAACCAAGGCCTCCAGCCCGAAACCGGCCGCATCGCCAAATCCTTCTACAACGCCAACGGCCAGCTCATCACCGAAAACCAATACACCGACGACGGCCTCGGCCATCTCAGCCTGCAAACCCGCGTCCGCTACTCCTCCAGCACCGCCAGCGACAGCGACACCCCCAGCATCGCCAGCGACACCGGCTACTACGACGGCGCCGGCAACGCCACCCAATACACGATGCACAACACCCCGCAAAACTACGACAACACCTACCAGCTCACCTACGCCCGCTATGCCGGCTACCAGCAGCAGAGCGAAACCGCCACCACCAACTACGTCCCGCCGTCCGGCAGCTACATCCCCGGCAACAGCACCGAAACCTTCGACGCCTACGGCCACCTGACCCAGGTCCAGCTCAACTACGGCAGCGCCCCCACCCGCGGCTACATCGTCGACGCCGGCGGCCACATCCTGCAGCAGACCTTGTACAACGCCAACGGCAGCCAGAACGCCCAGCAGAGCTACTACTACGTCCACGGCGCCGCCGTCGGCAACGCCGGCAACCTCGTCGCCGGCATGGCCGACGCCACCGCAACGGATGCCGCCGTCAACCGCGGCGAAACCCCCAACACCCCCCTGGGCCAGACCCTGCTCAGCGACGCAACCTTCGCCGCCGGAGCCCCGGACCCCACCCAGCAGACCACCGCCGGCCCCGGCCAGTACCTGGTCCAGTCCGGCGACTCATTACAAAGCATCGCCACCGCCGTATGGGGCGATTCCAGCCTGTGGTACCTGATCGCCGATGCCAACGGGCTGACCGGCAATGGCGATCTTGTAACTGGCCAAAGCCTGACCATCCCCAACCAGATCGGCAGCCTGCACAACAACGCCAATACCAGTGCGCCGTACAACCCGCAGAAGATCCTGGGGGATATCGGGGCCCAGCCGAACTATGTGCCGCCGCCTAAGCCGCAGTGCACCCAGGGCTCCATGATCGTCGGCGCCATCGTCGGCGCCATCGTCACCTTCTTCACCTGGAACCCCGTCCTGGGCGCCGCCGTCGGCAGCGTCGTCCAGCAGGACACCTACCTGGCCGCCAACGGCCAGCTCAGCACCGGCAAACTGTTTTCCGCCTGGGCGCTCACCGGCGGCGACCCGCTGATCAGCTCCAAGTACGCCAGTGACGGCAAATTCAGCATCGGCGAAGTCGCCATCGCCGCCGGCGCGGCAGCGGCCACCGCCGCCGTAGGCGGCGCTGGCGGAGGGACCGCGACCAGCTCCATCGGCTATGGCGTAGCGGCCGGCATCACTGGCAACGCCGTGCAGCAGCTGGGCGACATCGCCATCGGCCACCAGAAAAGCTTCGACTGGGCCAGCCTGGCCGGGGCGGCGGTCGGCGGCGGGGTCAGCGGCGGCGTGGGCTTCGACCTCCAGAAATACGCTGGTTTCAGTAGGCTTGCGGCGAGCACGGTCAGCTCCGTCGTCGGCGGTGTGGCCAGCAGCGAAACGCAGGTCCTCGTCAACGGCTACGGCCACATCAACGTCGCCGCCATCGCGGTCGATGCCTTCCGCAACCTGATCGGCAATCTGGCGCAGCAGGAAGAGCAGACCACGCCGGGCGAGAAGCTCCCCTCCCTGGTCTCCGGGCAGGATATGTGGGGGAACAGCGGTATCAACTTTACGTCGGGGGAGGGGATCGATTCGAGTGTGGATTTGGGGCTGGGGGATACAAACACCATCGGAGCCGCGGCTGTGAGCTCGTCGTCAACGGGCGATGGCTATATCGCCGGCTGGGATGGCGTGTCGTATGGCTCGCCGGGCGGCAATGGTGGTCAACCTCAGAGTCCGGCTCAGTACTATCTTGGCGACGACGGCAATATCCATCCCTATGGAACGTATATTGGCTCCAATCCACCCGCTGTCCCATCTGACTTGGTGGTCCCTGCAGGAGTTGGAACTAATGAGCCGTTTACGGCGCAGCCACCGGCGGCCGGTAGTGGAACAATGTATGTCGATCATCCCGATGATACTCAGACACCGGTCGCATCGGGGGTGACGGTCAATGGACCGAAAGGAGGTTTCCTCAGTACGCTGGCGCACCAGCTTTCAGATGGGGAGTTTGGTGAGGCTGGGCACACGATTTATAACGAAGCGGCATCAGGAGTCCAGGCCGTTGGGAATTTCTTCGCGCAGGGCAATCACGCGTCGGTGATTCAGACGCTGACTTATATGCTCTCGCAGGTTGATCAGCAGAAGATGCCGATACAGGTCAATCCGTCACAGATTGCGGTAGGTTATGTCGGCGAGGGGCTCAATGGGATTCAGCAATTTGCCGCGGGCAGCAGTCCGGCATTCGATCCCATGGAGATGCGCGGAGCTGGCATTTACAAGGGACTCACTGGCCATCAATTGCCGGGGTATATTGATCCGATTCAGGCGGGGATGAATGCCGCCAATAACGCCGCGCAAAATCCGTGGGTTGCCATCAATACTCCCGATCGCCAGCTTGGCGCTACCGTTTTCGACATACAGGCTGTTGCCGAAGGAGCGAAGGGACTCCTTACTTTGGGGGTGGCGGGGGTCAAGTCAGTTCCTGGACTGATCAGTCGGCTAGGTAAGAGCGAAACCACCAGTGCACTTTCTAACATTGGAACTGGGGCTTCCGCGACAAACAACGTTGCAGCTGACTCTCTTGGGCCTGCATTCGGGGGGATTTATATCCGGCGGATAAGTTAAAACAGCTTGTGCCGTATCTGGAAAAGCGCGGGATATCTGTATATGGCACACAGGGGAATCCACGATTCCTAGCCCGTGCAGACGGTACTGGAATAATGGAGCTGCCAGAAAATCCGACTGCGCTACAGGTTAAGCACGAGCTTTCCCATTACCTTGATTTCCAGCAGCTCGGATACGATGCCTATCGAGATCTTGGGCGGTATGGTCGTGAAGCTTCCGTACTTGAGCGCCTTCAGCAGAACAGGATTTGGGATCAGCTGAATCCTGCCGAACAGGACTTCTCGGTAAACTACGTTGAACGGCTACGCGTTGAGGCGCAATCGAATGGACAGTAAAGAAGCAATCGGCGTTGCAAGCACGTTCCTCGACGGCAGGGGAATCGGGTATTGCGAGCCAATAAAAGTGTTCCCGAAAGGTGAGGAAGGCTTTGTGGTCATTCTCACCGTACCCGAGGCATTGGATCCAAATGTAGTTGTTGATCCTCCGGAAGTACGAGTGCTGGTGTCAATAATTGGTCGAAAAGCTGAACTGTTGCCGGATATGTAGTAGCGACAAACAGTGGTGCGCCTACACTGGTTACGCGCAGTGTGGGCAACAACAGCGTGGTCTACACGTTAGACGCCAACGGCGACACCCTCTCCGCGTCGGGTAACCTGCAAGAGTATTTCAGCGGCGGCGTTCGGAGTTCTGCGGAAGTGCAAGCCCAATCTAATGCTGCAGCAACAGGGTTGGTTACCGACCAGGGTGGCCACATCGTTGGATACCGCTTCCTTCCGGAGCAGGGGGATATCAACCTGTTCCCGCAGGACGGCAACTTCAACATGTCGGCCTTTAAGACTATCGAGAATGACTACGCTCGATACATCGACCAATAAGGATACCTCAGGGACAGACCACAATTAAATCCTGAAATTTTCCGATTGGTGGAAATGATTGTGCTCGGTCCCCGGTCGCTTATCGTTGCTTCATCCGATGGGTATGGACTCCTCCCCCTTCTAAGTAACGGCATCTAAGTGCCAAGCTGGAATTGCTGAGGTTCCGGCTAACGAAGAGAGAGGAGTCCGACATGGAGATTACCGTTTTCTCGGTGGATTTGGCCAAGAACAAGTTCCAAGTGCACGGCTTTGATGCCCGAGGCGAAAAGCGGTTCGGCAAGACGCTCAAACGGGACCAGTTCCTGGTCTTTTTCCGCGGCCAGACGCGAGGCGCCCAGGTCTTGATGGAGGCTTGCGGCGGCGCCCACCATTGGGGCCGGCAGCTGATCGAACTGGGTTACCGGGT
>NZ_JONR01000018.1 GCF_000711955.1 Nevskia soli DSM 19509 | reverse complement strand
AACAGCTCAACCTGCTCGGCACTGCGTACCTGCATCTGAACGATCAGGACGGCCACTGGATCCATGACGCCGACAGCCCCTTGCTGCGCCGCTTGCGCGAATCGTTCAAACGCACGCTGATCCTGTGCGGCGGTTTCGACGAAGCCCGCGCGGAGGCGGCGCTCAAGGCGAATTGCGGTGATCTGATCGCATTCGGAAAGCCTTTCATCTCCAACCCGGATCTGGTCGATCGCCTGTGCAAGGGCCATGCTCTGTCGCCTTACGACCAAAAGACCTTTTACAAGGGCGGCTCCGCCGGCTACGTGGACTATCCGGCATTGTCGCAGCCCATCGCCCCCGCAAGCGCGCGTCCGCGTTCGACGGCCGCCGGAGGCGCCTACAGCCCGGCTTAGGCTTCATCGCGATACCGATCTGATTGAAACGACCAATCGGCTGCTCGAAGACGCCGCGCGCGTGTTGGTTGCCAGCCTGGCCTATCTGAAAACATGCCGGTACGCCGCAGGGGGCTGTCCGACCTGGAACAGCACGAGTGCATTCAATTCGAACCGGCGGCGATTACCCCCACGGACAGATAGGAGGCGATAGCGGCCCACGCGTCGCGGCGGGCAATTTGAACCGGGGGGCTTGAGCGAGGCCAGCACACCCGGTACCGGAGGGCCACAGCAATGCCTTGCAGGACAAACATCACGCCGAGCACGGCGTAACCCGTCTGGGTGGCGGCAGGTATTGCACCAGCAGGCCCGCGAGAATGCCGCCCCTTGCGGTGCCAAAGGCCGGCGCCACCGCCTTGGCACCCCGCTCCTTGTTCAGATCGATCATGCCGGCGCCAACGCCGCTTACCGCCAGCCCTGTTGCCAGGCCTTGCATGATCCGCGCGCGAATCAGGTCCCCGACCCCGAAGCCGCGTTTACCCGATCAGGGTGCAGGCAACATTGGCCACGCCTCCGCATACAGGGGCAGATGATCCGAAAGCCTGGACCACGGATTCGACCGCAGCACCTCGCAACGCAGTACCCCGGCATTCCTGAAGTAGATCCGGTCGAGTTGCAGCATCGGCCAGCGCGCCGGGAACGAAGCCGCGGCCTGTCCGCCAGCTTCGATGAATGCTTCCCGTAGCCCGGCTTCGCGCAGCAAGATCGGGTGCGCCCGCCCCCGCCAGTCATTGAAGTCGCCGGCCACGAACAGGGTGGCTTGTGGCGGCACCTCGCTGGCGATGACGCCGCAGAGCTGCTGGAACTGCCGCTGGCGATGCGCCTCCCGCAGACTGAGATGCGTACAGATGACATGGATCTCCTGCCCCTGCGGCGCATCGATCACGCTATGCAGGATGCCACGCCGCTCCATCCGGCTCGACGAGATGTCATGATTGCGGTAGTGCTTGATCGGATAGCGGGACAGGATGGCATTGCCGTGATCGCCATGCTGGTAGACCGCGTTGCAGCCGTAGGCCACGCTGCCCCAGATCGATTCAGCCAGGAACTGGTACTGCGGCTCCGCCGGCCAGTTGGCGTGCCGCGCCGCATGGCCATGGTGAGCTCCGATCACTTCCTGCAGGAATACGATGTCGGCCGCCACGCCACGCACGGCCTCGCGCAGCTCGTGCAGCACGAAGCGCCGATTGAATGAAGTGAAGCCCTTGTGGGTGTTCAGGGTCAGCAGCTTGAGCAAGCCTGCGGCTTCGTCTTTCGTGTGGGTTATTTGCGGCATGCAGGCTTGAACGGACAATGAGTCACCGCCAGCTTAAGCCAATCACGGCCCCGGGATGTCCTTTCTATGACTTCGCAGAAATTTCCGACCCTGTACATCCCGCATGGCGGTGGCCCCTGCTTCTTCATGGAATGGAACCCGGCCGATACCTGGAACCGGATGGGTGACTGGCTGCGGCAACTGGGTGCATCGATCGGGCCCGCGCCAAAAGCGATCCTGGTCATTTCCGCCCACTGGGAGGAAGCCGATTTCAAGGTCACGTCCGGCAGCAATCCGGAACTGATCTACGACTACTACGGCTTTCCGGAGCATACCTACCGCCTCACCTACCCGGCGCCGGGTTCGCCAGCGCTGGCGAAGCGGGTGCAGACCTTGCTTCAGGGGGCCGGAATGCATGCATCGCAGGATGCCCGAAGAGGTTTCGACCATGGCGTCTTCATCCCGTTCAAGCTGATCTATCCCGAGGCGAATATTCCGGTGGTGCAGCTTTCGCTATGCAGTGGCCTCGACCCAGCCGCCCACATCCGGGCCGGACAGGCCTTGCAGCCCTTGCGGGAGGAAGGTGTGCTGATCGTGGGCAGCGGCATGAGCTACCACAATATGCGCGGGATCGGCGCCGGACCAGGCGGCGCATCGGATCAGTTCGATGCCTGGCTGGGTGAAGCGGTGGCCGCCGCGCCCGCCCTGCGCGACGAAAAACTCGCGGCCTGGAGTCAGGCGCCCGGAGCGCGGATCGCCCATCCGCGGGAGGAGCATCTGCTGCCGTTGATGGTGGTGGCCGGCGCGGCAGGCCGGGATCGGGGGCGGCGTATATTCAGCGACCGGATATTGGGTGGCATGATTTCCGGATTTCGATTCAGTTAATTTAAATTAAATCAAAGAAATAAAATTAAAAATTAAAGTAATTTATAGAATAGGAATACGCGGATTGCCGCGACGAACTCTCTCGTCCTGGCGTTTGCAATCGACCACATCTTCCGTTTTCACCCCGAGCAGTTGTGCGCTACGGCGCAAATCCATGTCCGCCGGCAAAAAAAGCCGCGCCGGGCCGTGATAAGGTGTTCATGTATACCGACGCCGTAAAAAAAGCCGGAGCTGTTTATGGATGCTGCGGTCGACCCCGCACTCTTTGTCAATTACATCCCTCTCAATGCCCTGAGGCCTGAAAGCCAGCAGAACCTGGCGCGCAAATCCACGCTGGTGGAGGCGAAGGCTGGTGAATACCTGTTCAGGATCGGCGACGCGGCAGAGGCCGCGATGTTCCTGGTCGCCGGGGAAGTGCAATTGGAGGATGCGACGGGCAAGGGGCTGGCGGTGGTCCGCGCCGGCGAGCCGAGCTCGTTCCACCGCATCGCCCACCAGTCGCCGCGCAAGGTATCGGCGCGCTGCCTGCGCGAAACCCGCTACCTGGCGGTGGACGCCAGCCTGCTCGACGTGATGCTGACCTGGGACCAGAGCGGCCGCTTCGAAGTCGGCGAACTCACCAGTGGGGGCAAGAACGACGGCGACTGGATGACCAAGCTGTTGCAGATGCGCGTGTTCCAGCTGGTGCCGCCGTCCAACCTGCAGGCCATGTTCATGCGCATGCAGGAGATGCGGGCCGATCCGGGCCAGGTGGTGGTGCGCCAGGGCGAACCCGGCGATTTTTTCTACGTCATCATGGAAGGCCGCTGCATCGTGACGCGCGAGGCGCCGAACCAGAAGCCGATGCGCCTGGCCGAACTGGATTCCGGCTCCTGCTTCGGCGAGGAATCGCTGATCGCCGACGCCGAACGCAACGCCACGGTCACCATGCTGACCCGCGGCCGGCTAATGCGCCTGTCCAAGCAGGATTTCCGCACCCTGCTGAACGACCCCATCGCACGCAAGACCGCCTTCGAGGAGGCGCAGAAGCTGGTGGCGGCCGGCAAGGCCAGGTGGCTCGATGTGCGACTGCCCAGCGAATACCAGCGCGCCCACTTGCCGGACAGCATCAATATCCCGCTCTACATGCTGCGCATGAAGCTGGCGCAACTCGACCCGGCCATGACCTATATCGCGGTCTGCGACACCGGCCGCCGCAGCTCGGTGGCGGTATTCGTGCTGAGTGAAAAGGGCTTCGAGGCCTACTCGCTGGAAAACGGCCTGCCGGCGAAAAACTGAGCCGGCAACGGTGCCGGCTGCGGCCGCCTACATGGTGTGCGTGGGCCGGTCCGCGACCACGCCGGCCAGGTAGGTGTCGATCTTCTTCTGCGTTTCGCCGCCATCCTGGCTGCTGAACTGCACGCCGATGCCCTGCTGGCGCTTGCCCTGGGCTCCGCGCGGCGTCAGCCACACTACCTTCCCCGCCACCGGCAGGCGCTCGGCGCCATCCATCAGGGTCAGCAGCAGGAACACCTCGTCGCCCAGCCGGTACTGCTTGTTGGTGGGAATGAACAGGCCGCCGTTCTTGATGAACGGCATATAGGACGCGTACAAGGCGCTCTTGTCCTTGATGTTCAGCGTCAGCATGCCCGGCGCGGCGCCGGGACGGCCCATGGTGCTCATATATCCCTATTGTCCCTTATTCCCCGGCCGCATTCTGGCTAACTCCGCTGCCCCAGCGCAACCAGCGCGCGCCAGCGGATCAGAACGGCTTCCAGCACCATCTGGGCCTTGGCGTTGAACTCGAGCCGGCGCAGGTTTTCCTGCACTTCGGAAACATAGCGGTCGAGCGCATGGCGCGGCAGGGTCCGGGCCAGCGCCTCGATGTCGGCGGCGCCGCCCGGCACCAGCCCGGCGCGCAACAGGTCCAGCAGCCAGCCATAAAGCCAGCGCAGGAACGCCGGAGCCTGCGCCTCGCCCACCGTGGTCGCCGCTTTCAGCGGGTCGGTGCGGCCAGCCGCCAGGTCCAGCAGGGCCGCGCGCCAGCTTTGCTGCAATTCCAGGCTCTTGTCCTGCAGTAGTTGCAGCGCCAGCACGGGGGCCCCGTGTGCGGCATCGAGGGCCAGGGCGGCTTCCGCCGGGGCGGCGGCCCCGGACTGCGCCAGCCAGTTGAGCGCTTCCGCGCGCGCGGGGATGGCGAAGCGCATCTGCTGGCAGCGGCTGCGCAGGGTCGCCGGCAGCGCCAGCGGGCGTTCCGAGACCAGCAGCAGGTGGCTGCGCGGCGGCGGCTCCTCGATGGTCTTGAGCAAGGCGTTGACGCCGTTGCGATTGAGCGAGTCGGCCGGGTCGACGATGGCTACCTTGGAGCGGCCGTCGTGGCTGGTCATGCCCATGCGTTCGCACAGGATGCGTACCGCCTCGATGGAAATGTCGCGCTTGTCCTCCTCCACGCGCAGGGCGGTATAACCCGGATGCGCTTCGGACAGCACCTGCCGGCAATCGTCGCAGCGCCCGCATGGCAGGCGTTCCGCCAGCGGCGTCTTGCACCAAAGCGCCGCCGCCAGGACGCGCGCGAAGACGCGCTTGCCGGTGCCGCGCAAACCGCTCAGCAGCAGCGCATGGCCGAGCCGATCCTGTTCGATGGCCTGGGCCGCCAGGCGCCACATCGGCGCCTGCCAGGGCAGCAGTTGCAGGGGCTCGCTCACAGCCGCGCCTCCAGTTCACGGCGCAGGTCGGCAGCGACCTGCGCCTGCGGCCGCGCCGCGTCGATCACCGCGTAGCGCGCCGGCTCGGCCCGCGCGCGACGCAGATATTCCGCGCGCACCTTGCCCATGAATTCCAGGGTTTCCGCCTCGAAGCGGTTTTCATCGCCGCGGCGCTTGGCGCGCTTGAGGCCTTCCTGCGGATCGATGTCCAGCAGCAGCACCAGGTCCGGCCGCAGCTCGCCCAGGGTCAGTCGTTCCAAGGCGGCAATGGTGTCGCTTCCCAGACCGCGGGCAGCCCCCTGATAGGCGTAGCTGGCGTCGACGAAGCGGTCGCAAACCACGTCCTTGCCCTGCTCCAGCGCCGGGCGGATCAGGGCATGCAAATGCGCCGCCCGCGCGGCGAAGATCAGCAGCAGCTCGGTGGTCGCGTCGATGCCTTCCAACCAGTCGCCCAGCACCACGCCGCGGATCGCCTCGGCCAGCGGCGAACCGCCCGGTTCACGCGTCTGCACCACTTCACGGCCCTGCTGTTCCAGCCAGGCCCTGATGCCGCGCGCATGCGTGGACTTGCCGGCGCCCTCGCCCCCCTCCAGCACGATGAGACGGCCGCGCTTAATCATGGTGCGTCGCGAGCAGCGTGGAGGGGCCCCGCGCGTAGCGTGGGGATCCTAGCGTCGCGAGTCGGCGCATCCATGAGACAGGATGATCTCCCACAATGAGGTGAACGTAGAGTCTCATAGCGTCGCGAGCAGCGTGGAGGGGCCCCGCGCGCAGCGTGGGGATCCTAGCGTCGCGAGTCGGCGCATCCATGAGACAGGATGATCTCCCACAGTGTAGTGAAAGTAGAGTCTCATGGATGTAGGTGCGGCTTGATCTGGTAGCGCATCACAGCCGCATTATGTTCCTCCAGCGAGCTGGAGAACTGGTGCGTGCCGTCGCCCTTGGCTACGAAATAAAGGGTTTTGCTGTCGTCGGGGTGCAGCGCCGCATGGATCGCCTCGCGGCCCGGCAGGCAGATCGGCGTCGGCGGCATGCCGTCGCGGGTGTAGGTGTTGTAGGGCGTATCGGTGCGCAGGTCTTCGGTGTGGATGTTGCCGTCGTAGGCGTCGCCCAGGCCGTAGATCACCGCCGGATCGGTTTGCAGGCGCATGCCGGTCTGCAGGCGGCGCAGGAACACGCCGGCGATGATCGGGCGTTCGCTCGCCACAGCGGACTCCTTCTCCACCAGGGTCGCCATGATCAATGCCTGGTCGGGCGTCGCGTACAGCAGGTTGGGCGCCCGCGCCGTCCACTCGGCGGCGAGGATCTTGTCCATCGCCGCATAAGCGTTGCGCAGGAAACTCACGTCCGTGGTCTTCTTGGGGAAGCGGTAGGTGTCCGGGAAAAAGCGCCCTTCGGGATCGATGCCGGGCTTGCCGATGGCCTGCATGATCGCCGCGTTGTCGGCATTGCCCAGTGTATGGGCGATGTTCGGATCGGCCCGGATCAGTTTCCAGGCCTGCGAAAAGCGCCAGCCTTCCACCAGCCGCAGCTCGTGCAGCAGGATCTTGCCCGAGGTCAGCACCGTCAGCAGGCCCAGGGGCGAAACACCGGGCTCCAGCGCGTATTCGCCAGCCTTGAGCCGGGTGGCCTCGCCGTGCAGGCGGGCGTAGATCACCAGGTAGAGCCGTTGGCGGTCGCTGGAAAACAGGCCGCGGTCTTCCATCTGCCGTGAAAGCGAGGACAGCCGCTGCCCGGATTCCAGCTCCACCGTGGTCGGCCGTTCGATCGGCAGCGCGGCGTTGAGCTGCAGCCAGGCATCGGCGCCCAGGCCGAGCAATACCCCCAGCAGCAAGGCTGGCAGCAGGCGGGTACGTTTCTTTTTCTTCTTTTTGGGTTGCGTCATGTCTTTCAGGAAGCCGAAGCCTTGTACGGATGCCGCAATACCGCGGCCAGCCGCGCGGTGACCGGTCCCGGCGCCTGCCACTGCCGCTGTTCCAGGCTGCGCAGGGGCCAAATGCCGATCAGGCTGTTGCTGACGAAGGCCTCGTCGGCATCCAGCAGTTTCGCCCAGGGCCGCGATTCGACCCGCACCGGCAGGCCCAGGGCGGTGGCGCAGGCCAGCACCTTGTCGCGCATCATGCCGGCCACGCCGCAGCCGTCCAGCGCCGGGGTATGCAGCTGCCCTTCACTGATCCAGAACAGGTTGCTGCGCGTGCCGCACACCGGGACACCCCGCTCGTCACACAGGATGCCTTCTGCGGCACCTTCCGGCCAGTCCCGGGAGGCCAGCACCTGCTCCAGGCGGTTGAGGTGCTTGATGCCGGCCAGCGCCGGCTGGCGACCCAGCCGCAGGGCGCAGCGGAAGGCGGCTATGCCTCGGGTCCAGGGTTCGGCCGGATAGGCCGGCAGTGGGTAGGCCAGCAAAAGACGGTCAGCCTGGGCCGTTTGCGGCGTGTATCCGCGCCCCGCGCCGCTGCGCAGCAACAGGATCTTGACCACGCCGCTGCCTAGGGTAGCACTGACCAGCCCGGCCTCTTCGAGTAGCAAGTCGGCTGCGGGAGGCTCCAGGCCCAGGGCTTTGGCATCGTGCGCCAGCTTGATTAATTGCAGCCTGGAATCAATCAATTGCCCGTCGTACTTCAACAAGGTTCTGAAGACACCATCGCCGTAATGCAGGCCGCGGCTCCGGGTCAGGGCCTCGCTCACCACCGACGCCCCATTGAACAGGGCCTGGAGAGCGCCGCTCATACCTGCGCCCCCAGGGCCAGCAGCAGGCCGCGCGCCTTGGCGCGCGTCTCGGCCAGCTCGGACAGGGGCCTGGAATCGGCTACGATGCCCGCCCCGGCCCGCAGGCTGACCCCGCCGTCCTCACAGACCAGGCTGCGGATCAGGATATTGGTATCCATGCGGCCGCAACGCGAGAGGTACCCCATGGCGCCGGTATAGGGGCCGCGCCCTACCCCCTCGAGCTCGGCGATGATCTGCATCGCCCGCACCTTGGGGCAGCCCGTGATGGTGCCGCCAGGGAACACGGCCTTCAGCACGTCCCCCGGCCCGACTTCCGTGCGCAGACGGCCGCGCACGTTGGAAACGATATGGTGCACATGGGCGTAGCTCTCGATGCACATCAGTTCGCTGACTTCGACGCTGCCGGGCACACAGACGCGGCCGAGGTCGTTGCGTTCCAGATCGATCAGCATCAGGTGCTCGGCGCGTTCCTTCAGGCTGGACAGCAGGCTGGCACGCTGGCGCTCGTCTTCCTGCGGATCGCGCAGGCGCGCATGGGTGCCCGCGATCGGCCGTGTCTGTACCATGCCGCCATCGATGTTGACCAGCCGCTCCGGCGAGGAGCTGAGCACCGCGCTGTCGCGCCAGCGCAGCAGGCCGGCGAACGGCGCCGGATTGGCGCGGCGAAGGCGGGCGTAGACATCGAGATGGCCGATGCCCTCGCGCAGCCGCGCACGCCAGGCGCGCGACAGGTTGACCTGGAAGATATCGCCGGCATGCAGATATTCGAGAATCGCCTCGACGCCGCGCAGGAACTGCGGTTCCGGATCCTCGTCGATCCGGGTGAGCAATGAACCTGCGGGCGGCTCGGGGGACGCCGTCAGCCCGGCGCATTCCGCCTGCAGCTGTTCCAGCTGCGCCGGATCGCTCTCCGCCAGCAGCAGGGTGCGATCGTTTTCGCGGTCGATGATGACGGCGCCGGTGCAGCGCACCGCCAGCGCATCCGGCAGGCGGTACGGCGCATCGGGTAATTGCAGGCGCGCTTCCACGCCGCGCGCCGCTTCGTAGCCGAGAAACAGGAACCAGCCGCCGCAGAACGGCAGGCCGTGCGTGGGCGCGCAGCGTTGCGCGGCCGACTGGGCGTTGAGCCGTTCGAAGAAGGCGGCATGATCCAGGCCGTCACGTCCGCTTTCGAGCGCCTGCTGCGGAAAGGCGAAAAGGATGTCGTAACGTCCCGCCAGGGGATGCCCGGCCACGCTTTCGAGCAGAAAGGGATAGCGCTCCGGCGCCTGCCGGTGCAGCGACAGAAGATCGAACCTGCCTGGAATTTCAGCGAGCAGCATCAGGGTCTGATTGTGAACAGACCCTGGGGCCGGTTACTGGAAGCGCTTGAATATCAGCGTGCCGTTGGTGCCGCCGAAACCGAAGGAGTTGGACATCACGACATCCAGCTTGGCCTTGCGCGCTGTATGCGGCACGTAGTCCAGGTCACAGCCTTCGCTCGGATTGTCCAGGTTGATGGTCGGCGGAATCACCTGGTCGCGCAGCGCCAGCAGCGAGAACACCGCTTCGATGCCACCCGCGGCGCCGAGCAGATGGCCGGTCATCGACTTGGTCGAACTCACCGGAACCTTCTTGGCGTAGTCGCCGAAAGCGCCCTTGATGGCGGTGCTTTCGGCCTGGTCGCCCGCCGGGGTGGACGTGCCGTGGGCATTGATGTAATCCACGTCTTCCGGGTTGAGGCCGGCGTCCTTCAATGCATTCTGCATGGCGCGCCGCGCGCCATTGCCGTCTTCCGGCGGCAGGGTGATGTGGTAGGCATCGCCAGACATGCCGAGGCCGACCAGTTCGCCGTAGATGCGCGCGCCGCGCGCCTTGGCGAATTCGTATTCTTCCAGCACGACGACGCCGGCACCGTCACCGAGGACGAAACCGTCACGGTCCTTGTCCCAGGGACGACTCGCCTGCTGCGGCGCATCGTTGCGCGTGGACAGCGCCCGTGCCTGGCAGAAACCCGCCATGCCCGCCGGACTCGATCCCGCTTCCGCGCCGCCGGCGATGAACACCTCCGCATCGCCGCCCTGAATCATGCGCAGGGCACAGCCGATCGCATGTACCGAGGTAGTGCAGGCGCTGACCGCGGCGAAGTTGGGACCGGTGATCTTCAGGTCGATGGAGATGTAACCCGAGATCATGTTGATGATGCTCGACGGCACGAAGAACGGCGAAACACGCCGCGGTCCACCCTTGAGCAGCGCCCCGACCTCTTCCTCGATCGAACCGATGCCGCCGATCCCGGAACCGACACAGATGCCAATGCGGTCGCGATTGGCATCCGTGATCTCCAGCCCGGCATCGCGCACGGCCTGCTTGGCCGCGGCGACGCCGTAATGGATGAAAGGATCGGTCTTGCGGATTTCCTTCGGCCCCATCCAGTCTTCCGCACGGAACCCGGCGACCAGCCCGGCGAACCGGGTGCTGTATGCCGAAACATCGTACGCAGTGATCGGCCCGATGCCGCTATTGCCGGCAAGGATGTTCGACCAGGCAGTATTGAGATCGGAACCGACGGGCGAAACAATGCCCATGCCGGTGACGACCACGCGGCGTCGAGTCATGGCGGTGATCTGGGTCTGGAGAGAGGGGTTTGCTGCGCCTTCCGGTGAATCAGGAAGCCTGGTTGGTGTGCGACTTGATGTAGTTCAGCACGTCGGCGAACGTGACGATCTTTTCGGCCTCTTCGTCGGGGATGTCGATCTCGAATTCTTCTTCGAGCGCCATCACCAGTTCTACGGTGTCGAGCGAGTCGGCGCCGAGATCCTCGACGAACGAAGCCTCGGGGGTAATCTGGTCTTCGCTGACCGACAGCTGTTCAGCGATGATCTTCTTGACTTTCTCTTCCAAGCTGCTCATGAGACTCCCTCGTTCGGGGTGGTAAAAAACGTCGCTTAGTGTAGCCAGATTCGCTGCACGTGTCGCCAGCGGATCGAACTATAATTTTTAAATTAAACGATTGATTTCTATTAAATCATATACATGCCGCCGTTGACATGCAGCGTCTCGCCGGTGATGTAGGCGGCTTCGCTGGATGCCAGGAAAGCGGTTGCGGCGGCAATGTCTTCGGGGATGCCGAGGCGGCGCACCGCCATTTGCTGCAGCAATGCAGCACGGGTGTCCTCTTTCAGCTCTTTGGTCATGTCGGTTTCGACAAAACCCGGCGCCACCACGTTCACGGTGATGTTGCGCGAGCCGATCTCGCGGGCCATCGACTTGGAGAAGCCGATCAGGCCGGCCTTGGCAGCCGCGTAGTTGGCCTGCCCCGCATTGCCCATGGTGCCCACCACCGAGCCGATGCTGATGATGCGGCCGTGGCGCTGCTTCATCATGCCCGGCACCACCGCCTTGGACAGGCGGAACACGGAGCTGAGGTCGGTTTCCAGCACCTGGGTCCAGTCCTCGTCCTTCATGCGCAGCAGCAGCGTGTCGCGGGTCACGCCGGCGTTGTTGACCAGGATGGTGATGGGACCGAAGGTCTTGCCGATTTCGCCGACCACGGCCTCGATCGAGGCCGGATCGCGCACGTCCAGCACCCGTCCCGCGCCGTTCCAGGCCTGCAAGGCCGCGCCGATCGCCTCGGCGCCGGCGGCGCTGGTGGCGGTGCCGATGACCCGCGCCCCGTCCTGGGCCAGGCGCGTGGCAATGGCCTTGCCGATGCCGCGGCTGGCCCCGGTGACCAGGGCCACCGCGTTGTCGCCGAAACGCCCGCTTGCCGCTGTGCTCATGCTTGCTCCGTTTCGAAACTGGCGCGCGCTTTCTGGATGCCTTCCGGCTCTTCCAGTGCAATATAAGTGCCGGCGCCCAGAATACGTTTGTTGAGATTGGTCAGGACCTTGCCGGGTCCGCATTCGAAAAACGCGCCGACCCCGGATTGCGCCATCGCGCCGATGCTCTGCGACCAGCGCACCGGATGGTGCAGCTGCCCGATCAGGGCGTCGCGGATCGCGTCCGGCTCGGTGCGCGGCTTGCCGTCGATATTGTGGATCACCGGTAATGCCGGGGAGCGCACCTCGACCTTCAACAGGCTTTCGGCCAGTTGCGCCGCGGCGGTGCGCATCAGCGAGCAATGGGAGGGCACCGACATTTGCAGCGGCACCACCTTGCGCACGCCGAGTTCCTTGGCGTTCTCCAGCAGCCAGTCCAGGCCGACCTTGCTGCCGGCCACCACCACCTGCCCCGGCGCATTGAAATTGGCCGGTTCGAGGGCTCCGGGGCCGGGAAACGCTGCGCAGATCTTTTCCACTTCGGCGTCTTCCAGGCCGATGATCGCGGCCATCGCGCCCTCGCCCGCCGGGACTGCGTTCTGCATCAGTTCGCCGCGCAGTTCGACCAGCCGCAGCGCGTCGCCGAAAGCGATCGATCCCGCAGCCACCAGGGCTGTGTACTCGCCCAGGCTGTGTCCCGCCATCACCGCCGGCGGCGCGCAGCCGCCGGCGCGCCAGACGCGCCATACCGCGATGCCCGCGGCCAGCAGTGCCGGTTGGGTCCGCTGGGTACGGTTCAACTCCTCTTCCGGACCTTCCCGGACCAGGCGCAACACATCCCAGCCGAGCACGGCGGAAGCTTCATTGAAGGTCTCGTCGACCAGCGGCTCACCGGCGCCGAGCGCGGCGAGCATGCCGACCGCTTGCGAACCCTGACCCGGGAACAACAACGCGTACTTCATGCAGCGGGATCTCCCTGAAAACGACATCCTATCCACTCGACCCGGCCATCCGCAGCCGTACTGATCAATTCACTGCCCGATTCAAACCATCGCCCGGTCCGCGGCGCATCCTGTTCCACGCCGCTGCCGCCAGGGCATAGACCAGGGCGCAGCAGATCCCGTACAGATGCGATTCCGCCACCACGCCACCCCCGATCAGTTCCGTTTCGGAGGCCGGGGCGCCCTTCACCAGTTCCCAGGTGATTCGCGCCGCCAGGAATACCAGGCAGACGATGGCGATTTCATCGCGCCGCCAGGCCTGCCGTCCCAGGCCCAGTGCGAACAGGCCATAGACCAGCCCGGACAGGCCGACATAGGTCTGCACCTTGGGCGCGAGAAAGTACAGGCACAGACTCATCCCGGTACCGATCACCAACAGGCGGCGCAACCATTCCGCCGCCGACAGGCGCTCCGGGCACAGCAGGACCAGCAACACCAGGCTCAGTACGTTGAGCAGCAGATGCCAGTACCCGAGATGAACCAGATTGCCGCTGAACAACCGCCACCACTCTCCGGCGGCGATGGCGGCGCGATCATAACGCAGGAATTGCGACAGTTGCGGACCGGCCAGGGTCAGCAACAGGCATACCATCGACAGTGCGGCGGGCGGCCCCCACACCGCCGGGGAACTTGGAGACGGCTCTGCTATCATAAACCCTGGTTATTGCGGCTAATTTTCATTACAAAATCATGAACAAACATATTGTGCGCCGCCGCGCGGCGGGCTTCACCCTAATTGAAATCATGGTCGTCGTGGTGATTCTCGGCATTCTTGCCGCGATCGTCGTGCCGCGCGTCATGGACGCACCGGACAAGGCACGCATCACCAAGGCCAAACAGGATATCGCCGCGATGCAATCGGCGCTCAACCTGTACAAGCTCGACAACTACGTCTATCCCAGCACGCAGCAGGGCCTGGAATCGCTGGTGGCTCCGCCCCAGGGCGAACCCGCCGCGCGCAACTGGAAACCGGGCGGCTACATCGACCGCCTGCCGCAGGATCCCTGGCAGCATCCGTACCAGTATCTCAATCCGGGCCTGCACGGCGAAATCGACATCTTCAGCCTCGGCGCCGACAACGCGCCCGGCGGCGATGGCGTCAACGCCGACATCGGCAACTGGAACCTGGGTGGGTGAGTCAGGAGGCGAAGCTTTGCTTCGCCTCCTGGCGAACGCCCGATCATGGATGGTCGGGCCGGGCCTTCCCTCAGCCGCTCGGTCCCGCCAGGGATGGCCTGGGTGCGTTTGCTGAATACGCCGCTTTGAGAGCCTGATCCATGCGGCACCCCTTCGACCGAAGCAAAGCTGCCGGCTTCACCCTGATCGAGATGCTCATCGTCATCTTCATCATCGGGATACTGGCAACCTTTGTCGGCCTGAAGATGGGCAACCGCCAGCTCGACGACCGCCTGCAAACCGAATCGCAGCGTTTCGAGCAACTGGTGAAGCTCGCCCAGGAAGAATCGCAGATGAAGGGCATCCCCATCGGCCTGCGCTTCACCACCAGCGGCTACCAGTTCCTCACCTTCGACGACAAGGGCCGCTGGGTCGAGTACGGCCAAGGCGCTTTGCGGCCACGTCCACTGCTCGCACCCTTCTATGCGGAGCTGCACGTAGAAGGCCGTATGGTGCCGCCGGCGCAGGACGCCAAGCCAGGAGCGAATTCGGCCGACGAAAAGCAGAAGATCCAGCCGCAGATCGTGCTGCTGCCGGGCGGCGAAAGCAGCGCGTTCGCCGTTGACGTCAAGGCACAGAACTACCTGTCGTACTTCCATATCGAATCGGACGCGCTGGGCCGCATCCAGCACGAACGCAGGTCCCTGCAGTGACGGCGAGCGGATCCGCATCCGGTGCAAGGAGCCGGCATTCCTCGCAAGCCGGCTTCACCCTGCTGGAAGTACTGGTTGCCGTCACCGTGCTGGCCCTGGCGCTGACCGCGATCATTTCCGGCGGCTCCAGCTACGCCCGCTCCGCTTCAGGCCTGCGCGACAAGACCCTGGCGCTGTGGGTGGCGCGCAACCGCCTGGCCGAGATCGAGATGCTGCCGGTGTGGCCCCAGGTCGGAACCGGCAGCGACGACGTGCAGATGGGCGGTGACACCTGGACCTGGCGTTCCGAAGTCGTGGGCACCCAGGATCCCACCCTGCGTCGCGTCAACATCCGCGTGGAAAAGAAATCGGATTCGCAGAAACATAGCTACATCGAACTGAGCACCTTTCTTTCCGCCGCGGGACGGCAGCAGCAGTGAACCACCCTGCCCCTGTTCACCTGCCGAACCGCAAGCCGCGCAGGATCGCGCGCGGTTTCACCCTGCTCGAACTGCTGGTGGTGATCCTGATCTTCGGCGTCTTTTCCATCATGGCCTACGGCGGCCTCAGCAGCGTGCTCGGCACGCGCCGCCACATCGAGGAGTCGCTGGCCCGTACCGCTGAATACCAGAAAGCCTACGTTCGCCTGCGCGAGGATTTCGTCAACGGTTCCGCCCGCACCGTTCGCGACGGTAACGGCCAGGCGCTGCCCGCCTTCATCTACGACAGCACCAACAAGCGTCTCGAATTCACCCGCGGCGGCTGGAGCAATCCGGCCTTGCTGCCTCGCGCCACGCTGGAGCGCGTCAGCTATTTCCTCGACGACAGCCAGTCCGACAACTTCCGGCTGATACGGCGCAGCTGGCGCGTGCTGGACCGGGCCTCGCAGACCGACCCGGTGGACCTGAGCCTGCTGGAGCACGTGGAGCAGGTACGATGGCGTTTCCTGGACAGCCGCTATGCCTGGCAGGAGCAATGGCCGGCAAACGGCACCACCCTGAGCAGCAGCGGCAGCAATGCCGCGGCGATCCTGCCGCCGGTGGCGGCGGAACTGACCTTGCGCACGCGCGATTGGGGCGAGATACGGCTGCTGTTCCGCTTCGGGCCCGATGGCTTGAGCGGCGGTTCCAGCTCCGGCTCCAGCAGCGGCGGAGTGACAGGATGATGAAACGACAAGGCGGCATCGCCCTGATTACCGCGATCTTCGTCGTCGCCCTGGCCAGCATCGCCGCGGTGGCAATGTTCGAGGCGTCCAACATCGCAGTGCACCGCAGCGCCAACCTGGTCCAGTCCGAGGCCGAGCTGTGGTACGGCACCGGCATTGAATCCTGGGTCAAGGGCATCCTGATCAAGGACGCCAAGCTCAACAGCAAGACCGTGGGTTTCAACGGCCTCTGGGCGCAGCCGGTCGACTTCCTGCCGATCGATGGCGGCGGCATCCGCGGTCACATCGAGGACCTGCAGGGCCGCTTCAACCTCAACAATATCGGCGTCGGCCAGTTCAACAGCAGCAACAATGCCGCGGCCACCGGCGCGATGGTCTACATCCAGCAGTTCGACCGCCTGCTCGACAACCTGCCGAACTTCGATGCCTCCAAATATCACGGCATCGGCTATGCCATCCGCGACTGGATCGACGCCGACGACCAGCGCGCCGGCACGGACGGCGCCGAGGATCAGGATTATCTGTCGCAGGATCCGCCCTATCGCGCCGCCAACCAGCCGATGCGCAGCGTCAGCGAGCTGATGCTGGTCAGGGGCATGACCAAGGAGCTGTACGCGGCCCTGCTGCCCTACGTCACCGCCCTGCCGGTAGCGCCTGCCACCCCCACGTCTGCCGCAGCTGCCGCGGCGGCGGCAGCTGCGGGGGGCGGGACCGGGACCATCACCCCGATCAACGTCAACACCGCCCCGGAGCCGGTACTGCTGTCGCTGGCTCCGAACATTACGAACAAGGCAGCGGTGGAAAAATTCATCGCCGCGCGGAAACTCCAGCCCATCAGCAGTACCGCTGACCTCAGTGCCGGCGGTGAGTACGGCTTCATCCCGAGTCCGACCAGCAACGGTAACAATAGCGCCATCGTCCCTGTACAAACAGGCGTCACCAGCAATTATTTCGAACTCCAAGCCGAGGTTTTCATTGGCAGCGGTCGGCTCGCGTTGTACAGTGTGATCTACCGGCCGGGCAGCGGAACGCCCGTAGTGCTGGCCCATAGCACCAATACCGAATAACTCCGCAATCCTAGCCCGCCGCCTGACCGTGCGCGAAACCCTGTACATCCGCTTGCGCCAGCCCTCGGGCGATGCGCCGACCCCCTACACCGTCGTGGCGACCGACGGCCTGGGTGGCGCGCCCGCCAGCGTGTTCGTGCGCGAAGCCCCCCTGTCGGAGGTGATCGCGCAGGCCGCCGGCCGCAAGCTGGTGGTGTTCGTGCCGGGGGCGGAAGTACGGCTGACCCAGGTCAAGGTTCCCGCGCGGCAGCCGGCGAAGGTGTTGCAGGCCGCCCCCTTCGTGCTCGAAGACCAGTTCGCCGACGACATCGAAACGCTGCATTTCTCGCTGGGACCACGTCAGCCGGACGGCGCCTTTCCGGTTGCGGTGGCCTCGCACGAAGACATGCAGAAGTGGTTGGCGCCGTTCCGCGAGCGGGACACCCTGCCCGATGCGCTGATCCCCGAAACCCTGGCACTGCCCTGGGAGAACGGCGGTCCCTGGACCGTGCTGCCCGAGCCCGATCAACTGACGGCGCGCACCGGCGCCTACAGCGGCTTCAGCTGCGTACCGCAAGACTTCGAACTGTTTCTGCAATTGGCCGAAAATGGCGCGCCGCACTCACTGCGGGTGCTGACGTCACGCGGCGAACAGGTCGATTACACCACCCTGAAACGGCCGCTGGAATTGCTCCCCGGCTTCAGCCACCCGCTGGAAGCGATGGTGCGCAACCTGCGCCTGCCGCAGGCCATCAACCTGCTGCAAGGTTCCTATTCCCAACGCGAGAGCCTGGACCGCTTCTGGCGCCCCTGGCGCTTCGCCGCGAGCCTGCTTGCCGCCGCCTTCGTGCTGGGCATCGTCGTCAACACGGTCGAAGCCATACGCTTCAAGCACGCCGCGGCAGCCCAGCAAAGCGCCAATGAGCTGCGCTTCAACCAATTATTCCCGGGCCAGCGTGTCGCCGCGGTGTCACTCGGCACCCAGGTCGAGCAGCAGGCACAGATCCTCGGCCATGGCGGCGGCCAGGGTGGTCCGTTGTCGCTGCTGCAACAGGCAGCGGACAGCCTTGTCGCCACGCCGGGTCTGACCCTCAACAATGCCGAGTATCGCGAAGGCGCCCTGTTTCTCGACCTGAGCGGTACCGACCTGCAGGTGCTGGAGAAGCTGCGCGGCTGGTACGCGAGCCACCGCTGCGCCGTGCTCGACGTGCAGTCGGCCGATTCCGGCGAAGCCGGGGCGAAGATCCGCCTCAAGCTTTCCGCGGGCCACTGCTCATGAAATCCCTGCGCGAACGGCTGGAACCGCAACTGGCGGAACTCAACCGGCAGCTGGCCCCCCTGCGCGCGCGCTTCGAGGCCCTGCAGCCGCGTGAACAGCTGATCGTCGCCGTGGGCGGCGTGGTCGCCCTGCTGGCCGTGATCTACCTGGGACTATGGCAGCCCTTTGTTCTGGCCCGCGCCCATCGGGCCGAGGAGCTGGAGTCGGCGCGCACCCTGGCCAGCCGCATCGAACAGATCGGCGCACTGGCCCAGGCGGTCCACCCGGCCGGCGGCGCACCGCTGGTAGGTCCCGAAGTCTCCCTGCTCTCCGCCGTGGATCAGGCCAGCAAGGACGGAATCCTCGGCAAACCACTGTCGCGCATCAACCCGGACGGCGAAAACCAGGTGCGGGTGTGGATAGACGATGTGCCGTTCGACGCCGTGCTGCGCTGGATGGATGACCTGCAAACCCGCTACGCCGTGCGTATCGACAATGTCGCCATCGAGCGGCGCCCGGCGCCCGGGGTGGTCAGCGTGCGCCTGTCACTGAAGCGCGGATCATGAAAACACGCACCCTGATCCTGATCGGCGTGCTGGCATTCGCCTGGACCCTGCTGCTTACCGCGCCCGCGGCGAACCTTTATGCCTGGTTCGCCCCCAAGGCGGCGGCCGTCCAGTTGTACGGGCTGGAGGGCAGCCTCGACCAAGGCAAGGTGCAGACCGTGGGCATCAACGGCCGCCCCCTGCTGCAGAACCTGCACTGGGACTTCCAGCCCTGGTGGCTGCCGCTGCTCCGGGCCAGCTTCCACATCGACGGCGGCGGCCAGGATCTGAATCTCAAGGGCCGCGTCGCCCTGGTGTTCGGCGGCGTCAATATCGCCGGCGCCCAAGGCGGCGGCGGCGTCAAGGCATTGGCTGCGATCGCCGGCTTCCCCTTCGTTCCGGTCGACGGCCAGGCCCGCTTCGATATCGGCAGCCTCAAACTGCGCAAGGGCTTTCCCACGGCGGTCACCGGCACCGCGGAATTGCATGGCCTGGCCTTCACCCTGGGCAAGGACCCACTGCCGCTGGGCGATTTCAAGGCGACCTTGAGCAACCAGCCCCCGCCGGCCGGCACCTCCGGCAACGACAGCATCAAGATCGTCATCGAAACCCTGGGTGGCCCTCTCGACGCCAGCGGCGAGGTGCACATGCTGGCGGATCGCAGCTACGACTACGACCTCCAGGTCAAGGCCAAGGACAACGCCGACCCGAACCTGCGCAACATGCTGCAATCCGGCGGCCTCGGGCAGCCGGATACGCGCGGCTACTATCACCTGCGCAACCGCGGCACCCTGCCCGCTCCCCGGGGCTGACGGGGAACTGATGGGCTGGAACGCGCATATCACCGTCGCCTGTGTGGTCGAGCGCGCGGGGCGATTCCTGCTGGTGGAAGAACGCGCCGATGACGGCCGCCTGGTACTGAACCAGCCGGCCGGACATTGGGAGGAAGGCGAAACCCTGCAGGACGCGGCGGTGCGGGAAACCCTGGAAGAAAGCGCCTGGGATGTGGCGCCGACCGATCTGGTCGGTCTCTATGCCTATAAACCGGTCCATCTCGACCACGGCTTCCTGCGCGTGGCCTTCGCGGCCCGGGCCCTGCGTCATCACCCGCAGCGGCCGCTCGACGAAGGCATCGAACGCGCGGTGTGGATGAGCCGCGAGGAGCTTGCAGCCTGCGTCGACCGGCACCGTAGCCCGATGGTGCTGCTCGCCATCGACGATTATCTTGCCGGCAAGCGTTATCCGCTCGACCTGGTACACCATCTGCGATAATTGCGGCATGGCTGCAAGCCCTTTTGATCGCAATCCCTTGCTGGGCGTCATTGTCCTGCTCCTCGGCGCCGCCCTCTACACCGTATTGCTGCTGGAAGTCGTGGGCGTGGGAGCAGCGTTGCCCATGCCCCACTTCATGCAGTGGATCGGCCAAAAACACCTGCGCTTCTGGGTGTGGGATCAGATCCTCAACACCCTGATCGTGGTGCTGACCGGCCTGCCTTTCGCCTGGGCCTTGGCGCGCCTGTATGCGCGCCGCCTGCTGCCCGCCGCCCTGATGGTGGTGGCGCCGACGGTGCTATGGATGGGCCTGGATTACATGGCCATGAGCAGTGAAATTCCTGATGCGCCGGTAGCGATGAACGTGTTCTACGCCATCGATGCGGTCAAGGTGCTGCTCTTCGTCCCCCTGGCAAGCGCGTTGTTCCGGGCACGCGCCGCGGCCTCCGGATGGCAGGCATGAGCAACACAGCGGCGCATGTCGTGGTCGGCCTTTCCGGTGGCGTCGATTCCGCGGTAACGGCCTGGCTGCTGAAGGAACAGGGCTACCGCGTGTCGGCCCTGTTCATGGTCAACTGGACCGAGGACGAGGAAGGCTATTGCACCTCCGCGGATGACTTCCAGTCGGCACGGGCGGTATGCGAGGAACTGGAGATTCCCCTGCACCGCGTCGACTTCTCCGCCGAATACCGCGCGCGCGTATTCGATCATTTTCTCGCCGACTACCAGGCCGGCAAGACGCCGAACCCCGATGTGCTGTGCAACCGCGAAGTGAAATTCCAGCCGTTTCGCGAACACGCCATGCGCCTGGGCGCGGACTTCGTCGCCACCGGCCACTACGCGCGCATCGAGCAGACTCCCGACGGGCCGCGCCTGCTGCGCGCCGCGGACGACAACAAGGACCAGAGCTATTTTCTCGCCGCCGTGGCGCGCGAGCATTTCGAACGAGTGCTGTTTCCCATTGGCGGCCTGACCAAGCCGATGGTGCGTGAAATCGCCCGCCGCGCCGGCCTGCCCAATCACCGGCGCAAAGATTCCACCGGCATCTGCTTCATCGGCGAACGTGAATTCCGCGATTTCCTGTCCCAGTACCTGCAGCCCGATCCCGGCCCGATGGAAGATACCACCGGCCGGGTCATCGGCGAGCATCGCGGTCTGATGTACTACACCCTGGGCCAGCGCCGCGGGCTGGCCATCGGCGGCCAGCGCGGGGCACGCGAGGCGCCGTGGTATGTGATCGGCAAGGATGCCGCGCGCAACACGCTGCTGGTCTCGCAGGAAGCCGACCATCCGCGGCTGATGTCGCGGCGCATCGAAACCGCGCCGTTCCAGTGGATGCGCCGGCCTGAGCATTTCGGCAAGACTTTCCAGGCACGTATCCGTCACCGCCAGGCGCTGCAGGACTGCACGGTGCAGCTGCGGCAAGATGGCGCGGTAATCGCGGATTTTGCCCAGCCGCAACGTGCGGCTGCGGCCGGGCAATACCTGGTGCTCTACGACGGCGAGGAATGCCTGGGCGGCGGCGAGATCGCCGCCGCCTCGAATCCCCAACCCTAGCTGGTGCTGCCGGTAAGCTGCTGGATGATCAGCGGCCGTACCGCGTTCCACATGTCCAGGCCGGTCGTCGTGTCCTGATTGATCAGGATCACCGCACCGTAGTTGAGTCCATTGTCGAACCAGGGCGCGGCGCCGAACAGCCCCGGATCGCTGAATTCCGGCCCCGGACTGGGTTGGTACAGCGCCGGCGCAGAGATGAACAAGCCCAGTCCATAACCCGGGTAGCTGTTCGCCGCGCTGGCCGGGAACGGATTGAAGGTATTCGGCAATCCGTCGATTTCATTGCTCTGCAACGCATTGATCGAAGTCGCCGATAGCACCTGCTTGCCATTGAATTTGCCGCCGCCCTGCACCATGCGCAGGATGGTGGCGTAGTCCGTGACGTTGCTGTCCGCGCCTCCGGCGATGCGCGGATTGCTGACCAGCGCGGGATTACCGTAACTGTAGCTGGGAATGCCGCCGAGCGGCGCTGCGATGGCAGCGTTGAAAAAGGCCTGCCAGCTGCCGGCCCCGGAGAGCAGCGTTGCGACGTAGCCCGCAACCTGGTAGTCCGCGCCGCCGTAGTTGAATTCGGCGCCCGGCTGGGACACCAGCGTGGCGTTGGCAATGTCCTGCGCACACTGCTGCAAGGTGCTGGCGGCGGGCTGGTTGAGGCAGTTCGGCTGATTGTCGGCAAGTCCGGGCAGGCCCGAGGTATGCGCCAGCAGCATGCGCATGGTGATGGCCGCCTTGTCGCTGGGCCAGGTAATGGGATCGCCGGCATTGTGCAGATAGGTGGCGATCGGTGTGTCCAGGTTGAGCTTGCCCTGGTCCACCAGGGTCAGGATTGCCGAGGACGAAGGCAGCTTGCTGGCGGAAGCCAGCATCTCGACCGTGGACAGGCTATGGTCGCCGCCGGCACGGGTCAGGAGCGTGCCGCTGCTGTTGAACAGCAGGAAACTGTAGCCTCCCACCGAGCCCGATGGTGGGCTGCTGGCAGTGGAAACAAATCCGTCCAACGCGCTGTTCACCTTGCTCCAGTCATAGACCCGCACCGAGGTGCTGGCCTGCACGTTGGCGACGCTGCTGCTGGCGGTGAGCGTGTAGGTGGTGGTGGCCGTCGGGTTGACGACATAGGTGTTGCGGCTGGTGACATCGACAGCGCCCGGCTGCAAAACCACCCGGGTGGCATTGCTGACCGACCAGCTCAGGGTCACCGCTGCACCACTATTGACCGCCGCCGCACTGGCCTTGAACCCTGAAATGGACGGCGAATCGACCGTTCCATTGCCGCAAGCCGCCAAAAGCAGCGTAAATACCATCATTCCGAACTTTTTCACGAGCCCTCCTTGCTATAATTCGCGCCGCCGTGGCACGCCCTGCGCGTGCGTGTACAGATCTTTTTCAGGAGAAGAACCATGTCGGACAGCTTCAAAGCCAAGTCCAGCCTCAGAGTCGGCGACAAATCCTATACTTATTGCAATCTCAAAGCCCTTGAGCCGCAGTTCAAGCTCTCCCGCCTGCCCTACTCCTACAAGATCCTGCTGGAAAACCTCGTCCGTCACGAAGACGGGGTCAACATTACCAAAGCCGATGTCGAAGCGCTGGCTGGCGCCGACCTGAGGAAGCTGCCGCAGAAGGAAATCGCCTTCATGCCGGCCCGCGTCGTATTGCAGGATTTTACCGGTGTTCCTTGCGTGGTTGACTTCGCCGCCATGCGCGACGCCATGAAGAGCCTGGGTGGTGACGCCAAAAAGATCAATCCCCTGTGTCCCGCCGAACTGGTCATCGATCACTCGGTGATGGTCGACCATTACGGCACCAGCGATGCTTTCGACCTGAACGCCAAGCTGGAGTTCCAGCGCAACAAGGAACGCTACAGCTTCCTGCGCTGGGGCCAGGAAGCCTTCGACAACTTCAAGGTCGTGCCGCCCGATACCGGCATTGTGCACCAGGTCAATATCGAGTTCCTGGCCCGCGTTGTGTTCGACAAGAACGGCCTGCTCTATCCGGACAGCTGCTTCGGCACCGACTCCCACACCACCATGGTCAACGGCATCGGCGTTCTCGGCTGGGGCGTCGGCGGCATCGAGGCTGAAGCCGCCATGCTCGGCCAGCCCTCCACCATGCTGATGCCCGACGTGATCGGCGTGCGCCTCAGCGGCAAGCTGCCGGAAGGCGCCACCGCCACCGATCTGGTGCTGACCATCACCGAGATGCTGCGCAAGCGCGGTGTGGTGGAGAAGTTCGTCGAGTTCTTCGGCCCCGGCCTGGGCAACCTCGCCACCGCCGACCGCTGTACCATCGCCAACATGGCCCCGGAATACGGCGCCACCTGCGGCATCTTCCCGATCGACGTCGAAACCCTCAACTACCTGCGCCTGACCGGCCGCACCGAAGAGCAGATCGCCGTGGTCGAGGCCTACGCCAAGGCGCAGGACCTGTGGTGGACGCCGGAAACGGCCGAAGCCGAATACACCGATGTGCTGCACCTGGACCTGGCCAGCATCCAGCCCTCGATGGCCGGCCCCAAGCGTCCGCAGGACCGCGTGCTGCTGACCGACGTGCAGCCGAATTACAAGAAGGCCTTTGAAGGCGAGCAGAAACTGCGTCCCTCCGCCGGACCGGCCAAGGTCAGCGATGCCGGCCAGCAGTACGATCTCAAGGACGGCGCCGTGGTCATCGCCGCCATCACCTCCTGCACCAATACCTCCAATCCGGCCGTGCTGATCGCCGCCGGCCTGGTGGCGAAAAAGGCGCTGGCGCTGGGCCTGAAGACCAAGCCCTGGGTCAAGACCTCGCTGGCCCCCGGCTCCAAGGTGGTCACCGAGTACCTGAAGAAGGCCAACCTGCTGACCGAACTGGAAGGCGCCGGCTTCAACCTGGTGGGCTACGGCTGCACCACCTGCATCGGCAACTCCGGCCCGCTCAACGAGCCGATCGGCAAGGCCATCGGCGACAACAAGCTGTCAGTCGCCGCGGTGCTGTCCGGCAACCGCAACTTCGAGGGCCGCGTCCACCAGGACGTGCGCATGAACTACCTCGCCAGCCCGCCGCTGGTCGTCGCCTACGCCTTCGCCGGCACCGTCGACATGGATCTGGCCAAGGATGCCATCGGCACCGGCAAGGACGGCAAGGCGGTTTACCTCAAGGACATCTGGCCGTCGCAGAAGGAAATCCAGGAAACCATTGCCAAGTCGCTCTCCGCCGAACTGTTCAAGGCGAGCTACGGCGAGGTGTTCCTCGGCGACACGCGCTGGCAGTCGATCCAGGTCGCCAAGTCGGAGACCTATCCCTGGGATTCAAAGAGCACCTACGTGCAGAATCCGCCCTACTTCGACGGCATCACCAAGACCAAGCCGGGCATCCCGACCATCACCGGCGCCCGTTGCCTGGCGCTGCTGGCCGACTCCATCACCACCGACCACATCTCGCCCGCCGGCGACATCAAGAAGGACGGCCCGGCCGGCAAGTACCTGGTCGAGCACGGTGTGCAGCGCGCCGATTTCAACAGCTTCGGCTCGCGCCGCGGCAACCATGAAATCATGATGCGCGGCACCTTCGCCAACACCCGCATCAAGAACCAGATGGTTCCGGGCGTGGAAGGCGGCGTGACCAAGCACCTGCCGGACGGCGAACAGATGTCAATCTACGACGCCGCCATGAAGTACCAGGCGGAGAAGGTCCCGCTGGTGGTGCTGGCCGGCAAGGAGTACGGCACCGGCTCCTCCCGCGACTGGGCGGCCAAGGGCACCATCCTGCTGGGCGTCAAGGCGGTGATCTCGGAAAGCTTCGAGCGCATCCACCGCGCCAACCTGGTCGGCATGGGCGTGGCCCCGCTGAACTTCGTCAACGGCGAGAACGCGCAGACCCTGGGCCTGGACGGCACCGAGGTGTTCAGCATCGAAGGTCTCAAGCACGGCGCCAAGGAAGTCACCGTCAACGCCGTCAAGGGCGACGGCAAGACCGTCAGCTTCAAGGCGCGCGTCCGCATCGACACGCCGAAGGAGTGGGAGTACTACGAGAACGGCGGCGTCTTGCATTACATGCTGCGTCAGCTCGCGGCTTGATGGACACAGTAGACGTCCCTGTCTAAGCTGCCAGGCATCCCTGCCTGGACTGCTGAAACAAGCAAACGTTAAAAAAACAGGGGCGCTTCGGCGCCCCTGTTTTTTTTCTGTCATCCCCGCCTTCGCGGGGAATGACAATGGCAGCGAGATCGTCGCCTTAAGGCAGGAATTCGCAAAGGTAGGCAGCCGGCCCACCCACCGCCTGCACATCGAAGCCGCCATTGGCGCCCACCTCGAAATAAGTGCCAGCCGGGAAACTCGCCCAGCTGCCGCCGAGGTTGGCGCGCAGCAGGCCGCTGATCACGGTCATGCGTTCGGCCGCCGCCGTGTTGAAATGGTGCTGCTCGCCGCCGGCGATGACGCCGACCGTCGCGCGCAGGCCGTTGCGTTCGAAGCCGATGGACTGCACCGAGCCGTTGAAATAGCTGTTGTGTTTCAGCATGGAAATCCCCGTATGTATCGTGAAAAAACCAAAATGCCGGGGACGTGCTCCCCGTGTTGGCTATGAGAAAAGCCCGAAATGCCGGGGACGTGGTCCCCGCGCAGATGATGGAAAACCCGGAGCGCCTCCGGGGCGGGCATCGTAGCCGCTGGCGGCTTTTTGCAAAAGCCACCCCTCCCAATCTCGCAGTTCCGGCACGAAACTGGCGATAATGCAGGCAGTTCAACCATTTTTGACCAGGCTCGGAGTCGTACCCGGATGATTCGTCGCGTTGTTTTCAACCAGAAGGGTGGTGTCGGCAAGACCACCATCGTCTGCAACCTGGCCGCCATCGCCGCTTCGCGCGGCCTGCGCACCCTGGTGATCGACCTCGATACCCAGGGCAATGCGACCCAGTACCTGCTGGGCGGCAAAGCCGGAAAGGCCGACCGCACTATCGGCGACTTCTTCGAATCGACCCTGGGCTTCTCGCTGCAAACCCCGCCGTTCGTGACCTACGCCACCAACACCCCGTACGAGAATCTCGACGTGGTGGCCTCCGATCCGCGCCTGGAAGACCTTCAGGTCAAGCTCGAAGCCAAGCAGAAGGTGCAGAAGCTGCGCCAGGCGCTGGACAAGCTCAAGGGCTACGACGCGGTGTTCATCGATACCCCGCCGGCGCTGAACTTCTACAGCCGCTCCGCCCTGATCGCCGCCAACCGCTGCCTGATTCCTTTCGACTGCGATGAATTCGCCCGGCAGGCGCTGTATACCCTGCTCGACAATCTGCAGGAGATCCGCGCCGACCACAACGACGGCCTGGAGATCGAGGGCATCGTGGTCAACCAGTTCCAGGGCCGGGCCAAGCTGCCGGCGCGGGTGGTGGCGGAACTGCGCGAAGAAGGCCAGCCGGTGCTGGAGCAGACCCTGTCAAGCTCGGTGCGAGTCAAGGAATCGCACGAACGGCACATGCCGATGATCCAGCTCGACCCCAGCCATCGCGTGACGCAGGAATACGTCGCGCTCTACGACGCCCTGGATTGAGATGTTGCTTGTTTGAACAGTCCAGTCAGGGATGACTGGTTCTCGGACAGGATGTCCACAGTTCTCCTTTATTTAAACTCGTGTTCTGCCGCGCAGAAGCCGATATTCAGCGCGCCCTCGCCCACGTTGATGCAGGCGGTGATGCTGGCGACGCTGGCATAGAGTGCGACATCGTAGTCCCGTGCCACCGCCTTGAGCTCCTGGTAGCCGGGCAGCTTCTCCAGTTTTTCCAGATCACCGGCATAGCTGACGCATAGCGTGGGGGTAAGCAGCCCGGCGCGGATGCGGTCGGCGGCGAACTGGCACAGACGGCGCGAACCCTCGTCGAAATGCCGGATGCTGGCGATCGAAGCGGTTTCGTTGCGATTGGCGCGGATCAGCGGCTTGATGTCCAGCGCGCTGCCCACTGCGTACTTGAACCAGCCCACGCTCTTGTCGCCCTTCTTGTGGGCGCGCGAGCGCAGGTGATACAGGTCGCTGGGCAGGCCATACATGTAGAGCGAGGGAATCAGGCTATCGAGCCGCTCGCGGATGCGGTTGGGGGTATGCCCCTCGCGGATCATGCGAGCCACTTCCGCCGCCAGGACGCCCTGGGCGGCAAACAGGTTCTGGCTGTCGATGACGCGCAGCGCGAAGGGCCCCGGCATGCCGGCGGCGGCGCGCACCGGCTTGTACTCGGACAGGATGGACAGCGAGGCCTGGGTGGCGTTTTCGAAGATCGTACTGCGCGAACTGGCCACGGTCAGGCAGAACACGAAATCGTAATCGAGCACCAGGCGCTCGAGGAACAGGTTCTTGATCTGCTCCACGCCAAGCGGAGCGGTCTCGGCATGCGCGGCGTTGGTCAGGTGACGGCGGTAGAACTCCAGTGTCGCCTGGGGATCTCGGCGGTCGATGAATTCCTCGTTGCCCACGTGGATCGTCACCGGCAGGACCACGATGTTGTGCTCCGCGCAGAAGTCCTGCGGCAGGTCGCACGCCGAGTCCACCACAAGCCCGATTCTCATGCCGATCCTCCCCGGCTGCGAATTTCTGGTCCCCGGCTATTTTTGGAATGTGCCTGATCGGGACCGCGCAAATCACCATCGACCGATTTTTAATTCTTAACTATATCGCCTAATCAACTGAAGCTTAATCGTTTTTTTCCAGCCGCTCCAGTTTCTTGGCTTCCTGCCACAGCTGCTCCATGCGTTCCAGTCGCCGGGGGTCACCCAAGAGAGGCAGTTCCGGCAAGTGTTGCCGAACATAGCCGTAGCGGCGGCTGAACTTGGCGTTCGCCGCCGCCAGGGCGGCAACGGCATCCACGCCCAGGTGGCGCGACAGATTCACCACCATGAACAGCAGATCGCCCAACTCCTCCGCACGGTTGGCGGCATCCGGCGCCTGCTGCAGCTCCACGATCTCTTCCGCCAGCTTGTCCCACAGGCCGGCCTGGTCGGTCCAGTCGAAACCCTCTGCGGCGGCGGCCCGCTGCAGGCGCAGGGCCTCGACCAGCGGCTCAGTCATGGCCGAGCATCTTCTGCCGCAGCTCCCACAGGATGCCGGCGGTGGCGCCCCAGATGCGGCGCCCGTCGTGATTGATCTCGCGCACCAGCACATTGAAGCCATCCCTCAGCAGCGATTTCCGCTCGAAGGCGTTCTCGGCCAGCAACACTTCCAGCGGCAGTTCGAAGGTCTCCGCCACCTCGCCGGGATCGATTACCGGGTCGAAGGCCTGGCGCACCAAGCCTACTACCGGGGTGATGCGGTAGCCGGTGATGGTGGGATAGTCGTCAAGATAGCCGACCAGGTCGACCAGCGCGGGATCCAGGCCTACCTCTTCCTGCGCCTCGCGCAGGGCTGCGGCGGCCAGGCTGGCGTCGGCCGCGTCGCGGCCGCCGCCAGGCAGGCTGATCTGGCCCTTGTGATGGCGCAGGTTCTCGGCGCGGCGCGTCAGCAGAATGGTCGGGCCCGCGGCATGGTCGATCACCGGCACCAGCACCGCCGCGGCACGCAGGCGCGACAGCGCCTCCGGCGTGAAGAAGCGCTGCAGGTTGAGCGGCAGATCCAGCTGGGCGATCGGCCGCTGCGCCTCGCTGCTGCCGAGCAGCACCCGGCGCAGACGATCGAGCAAGGGCGGCATGGATCCGGTCTCGGCCATCTCAAGCATCCAGCCCCCGGGCCAGGTCGGCGATGATGTCTTCGATATCCTCTAGCCCCACCGCGACCCGGATCAGGCTCTCGCCAATGCCGGCTGCCTGTCGTGCCTCGGCGCTGATGCGGCCGTGGGTGGTGCTGGCCGGATGGGTGATGGTGGTGCGGGTATCGCCCAGGTTGGCGGTGATGGAGATCATCTTCACCGCATCGATCATCTTCCACGCCGCCTCGCGGCCACCCTTCACCTCGAACGCGACGATGCCGCCGAAGCCCCGCTGCTGACGCTTGGCCAACTCATGTTGCGGGTGGTCCGGCAAACCGGGATAGTAGACGCGTGCGATTGCCGGCTGCTCCCGCAGCCACTGCGCCAGCTTCAGCGCGGCCTCGCAATGGGCGCGCATGCGCAAGCCCAGGGTTTCCAGGCCCTTGAGGAAGACCCAGGCATTGAACGGGCTCATACAGGGGCCGGCGGTGCGCATGAAGCCGAACACGTCTTTGCCGACGTGCTCGGCATCGCCGACCACGGCGCCGCCGACGCAGCGTCCCTGCCCGTCCAGATACTTGGTGGCGGAATGGATCACCAGGTCGGCGCCGAGCCGCAGCGGCTTCTGCAGCACCGGGGTGAGAAAGCAGTTGTCCACCGCCAGCAGCGCGCCGGCCGCGTGCGCCACATCGGCCAGGGCGCGGATATCGGCGATATCGGTGAGCGGGTTGTTGGGAGTTTCGACGAACAGCAGTTTGGTGTTCGGCCGGATCGCCGCCGACCAAGCGCCGATATCGGCCGGATCGACATAAGTCGCGCTCACGCCGAAACGGCTGAACACATTATTGAGCAGGTTGATGGTCGAGCCGAACAGGGTGCGCGATGCCACCAGGTGATCGCCCGCCTTCAGCAGGGCCAGCAGCATGGACATGATCGCCGCCATGCCACTGGCGGTGGCCACACAGCTGTCGGCGCCTTCCATCGCCGCCAGCCGCCGTTCGAAGGCGTGGACGGTGGGGTTGGTGAAGCGCGAATAGATATTGCCCGGCTCCTGCCCGGTGAACACTGCCGCAGCCTGGGCGGCGCTGTCGAAGACGAAGGAGGAAGTAAGATGCAGGGCGGCGGAGTGTTCGCGTTCACCGGTGCGCGGTTCGGCAGCGCGCACGCCGAGGGTGGCGCTGCCCCATGCCGGGTCAATCTCGTCGTTCATCGTTCAACCATTCCGTAATGCAACAAAAAAGCCCGCAAGCGAGCGCTAAACGGGCTTTTTACGCCCTTTTAGCAGTATTTATTACGCGCCCCGCAAGCTGGCTACAAATCGGCGCACTGTAACTTTACGACCAAGCGACAGGTTACGGCAAGTGGCGGATAGTCCAATCCCGTCCCTGGATTCGGAGTCGATTCATATGCGAGTCACGCGGTAGCGGGCGCCCCAGCTGGAAACGAGCCGTTTATCAGTCGCGCCAATTGCCTAGCCAGACGCCGGCCAGTTCCCTGTTCAATGACTGGCCGGAAAGGTTGGGAGGAAAACCGGCCTTAGGCGCTCGCTAGTTGCCCTTCTGCAGGGCCCGACCGGCCTGCTGCGCGTCGGTGCTATTGGTATTGGCGCAGGTGGTGCGGTGCGCCAGGCGCGAGCCGGTATCCTCGTCGGTCTGGCAGAAGGTCTCGGCTTCCTTGGCCTGATCGGCGCTCGCGGCCTCCTGCGCGGTCGAGTCGCCGCTGGTCGCGGTATTGGCGCAGCCACTCATATTCAAGGTCGCACCGATGGCCAGTGCCAGTAAAACCGCATTGCTACGCATTGCTATTTTCCCCAATAGTTGAATGCTACCGAGAAAGAATGCCAGTTCACCAACTGCCGTACAACTCCGCCGGATACCCGAAGGTACGGGGGCTGTTCAGCGCACTGGCTCAGCGGGCGTTGTGCAGCTCGATTACCACGTTTCCAGCCCTCACCCGCCGCGCTTCCTTGGCGGCATCGGAGCGGAACAACTCGAGCTGATTGAGGTAGTCCTCGTTGATGTCCTGCGTCACGTACTCCCCAGTGAAGACCGAGGTATCGAAACGCTGGATCTTCGAGTTCTTGTGGCGCACGGCCTCGATCAGGTCTTCCAGGTCCTGGTAGATCAGACGGTCTGCGCCAAGCAGCTGTTCCAGCTCGGCGTGGCTGCGGCCATGGGCCACCAGCTCGCTGGAAGTCGGCATGTCGATGCCATAAACGTTCGGATAGCGCACCGGCGGCGCGGCGGAGGCGAAATAGACCTTCTTCGCGCCGGCATCGCGGGCCATCTGGATGATTTCTTTGGAAGTGGTGCCGCGGACGATGGAATCGTCCACCAGCAGCACGTTCTTGCCGCTGAACTCGAGGTCGATCGGATTGAGCTTCTGCCGCACCGATTTCTTGCGCTGGGCCTGACCCGGCATGATGAAGGTGCGACCGATGTAGCGGTTCTTGACGAAGCCTTCGCGGTATTTCACGCCCAGGCGGATGGCCAACTCGACGCCGGCGACGCGGCTGGTGTCCGGAATCGGGATCACCACATCGATGTCATGATCCGGCCACTCGCGCTGGATCTTGTCGGCCAGCTTCTCGCCCATGCGCAGGCGCGCCTTGTAGACGTAGATGCCGTCCATCACCGAGTCCGGACGGGCCAGGTAGACGTGTTCGAAAATGCAGGGCGAATAGACCGGGTTCTGCGCGCACTGGCGCTTGTGCAGTTTGCCGTCGAGAGTGATGTAGACCGCCTCGCCCGGGGCGATGTCGGCGATCAGTTCGAAACCGGCGGCATCCAGCGCCACCGACTCGGAAGCGATCATGTAGTCGGTGCCATAGGGCCCTTCGCGACGGCCGTAGACCACCGGGCGGATGCCGTAGGGGTCGCGGAAGCCAACGATGCCATAGCCGCTGATCAGGGCGACGCAGGCGTAGGCGCCGCGCGCACGCACATGGACCCGCGACACCGCTTCGAACACCTCGTTCGGGGTGACCCGCAGGGTGCCGCACATCATCAGCTCATGGGCGAAGACGTTGAGCAGCACCTCCGAATCCGAATCGGTATTCAGGTGGCGGCGGTCCTCGACGAACAGCTCGTGCTTGAGCTGCTCGGCGTTGGTCAGGTTGCCGTTGTGCGACAGGCAGATGCCGAACGGAGTATTGGTATACAGCGGCTGCGCCTCTGCCGAGGTGCTGCAGCCGGCGGTGGGGTAACGCACGTGGCCGACGCCCATGTTGCCGCGCAGGCGGATCATGGTGTCGTCGGAGTGGAACACGTCGCGGACCAAACCGTTGTCCTTGTGCAGGTACAGGCGGTCGCCTTCGTTGGTGATGATGCCCGCCGCGTCCTGCCCACGATGCTGCAGCATGGTCAGGGCATCATAGAGTTCCTGATTGACGGGTTGCTTGGCGACGACGCCGGCTATGCCGCACATGGAATCATTTCTCTCGCTGGGGAACGGTGACCGGGGAGGGACTCTGCTGCGCCTGCAAATATGCGAACCATTTGGCTGGAATCAAGCCCTGTATGTCTGCTGCAAGTGGTTGAATCTGCGGAACCAATATCGATTGATGCCACCAGGGCTCGCGCCCCAGCGCGGTGAAGCCGGCCAGCATCACCAGCGCCACCACGATGAAGCCGCCGCGCAGCAGGCCGAAGCCCGAGCCCAGCATCCGGTCCACCGGCGCCAGTCCGGCGCCGCGCACCGCCCAGGAAATCAGCCAGATCAGCAGCCCGCCGACCAGCAGGACGCCGAAAAACGGGACTGCATACCCGGCAATGGCACGGATCGGAACCGAACTGATCGTCGACTTCAAGCGTTCCGCGAATTCCGGGCCGTAGCGCAATGCGGCGACGAAGGCGCCGATCCAGGTGGCGAGGCTCAGCGCCTCGCGGATGAAACCCCGCAGAGCGCCCATCAGCACCGAAATGAGGACGATCCCGACAAATACGTAATCCACCCAAGTCATGCGCATACGAGTCCGCTGAAGCGGTAACGTAATTTTAACATTTCGGCGGGGACGCCGTGGGCTAAATAAAGGTAAATACCGCCCCCTGGCCGGCGAAACTTCCCCACGCGAGACCGGCTCTAAGCGTAAACTTCGGACCATGGAGTCCCGCGGCCCTTTCATGCTCAAATTTGCCTTTGTCTTCGGCGCCGTGTTCGCGCTCACCACCCTGCCCGCCCTGTCGCAGAAGGACATCGACCTGCCGCAACTGGGCAACCCGGCCGATCTGGCGCTATCGCCCGCCGAGGAAGCCAAGCTGGGCGCCGAAGTCGTGGCCGAGATGTATCAGTACGACTACATCGTCGACGACCCCGAAATCACGGAATACCTGTCCAATCTCGGCTGGAAGCTGGCGGCCGCGGATACCAGTTCAGCGACCCCGCCGGCCTTCAATTTCTACCTGATCGCCGACAATCGCATCAACGCCTTCGCCCTGCCCGGCGGCTACGTCAACATCAATGCCGGCACCATCGTCGCTGCCTCCAACGAGAGCGAACTGGCCGGAGTCATGGGGCACGAGGAATCGCATATCACCCAACGCCACATGGCGCGCGCCGCCGGCGACACCCAGGTAGCCGACATCGCCACCTGGATCGGCGTGCTGGCGGCGATCATCGCCGGCTCCGCCAACCCCAACGTCGTGCTCGGCGCAATCTCGGTCGGTCAGGGCATCAACTACCAGCGCCAGGTCGCCTATTCCCGGGACGACGAACGTGAGGCCGACCGTTTCGGCATCCGCAAGCTGGCCGCCGCCGGCTACGACCCGATGGGCATGGCCACCTTCTTCGGCAAGCTGTCGCAGCAGACCCGCCTCTACGGCAACCGTCTGCCCGAAATCCTGCTGACCCACCCCGTCAATACCGCCCGCATTGCCGACGCCACCGAACGCGCCGCCCAATATGGCCCCCGCGTGGTCAAGGATTCGATCGAATTCAGCCTGATGCGGGCCCGTACCCGTGTGCTGGAAACCGACTCGCCCAACGAGGCGCAGGGCTACTTCGCCGGCGAACTCCAGTCCGGCAAGGACACGCCGGAGAACCACTATGGCTATGCCTTTGCGCTGGCCAATCTCGACCAGAACCCGCAAGCCCTGGCGGCCCTGCAACCGCTGATCGATGCCTATCCCCGCCAGCCCAATATCGCCTTGCTGCAGGCGCAAATCCTGATGCAGATGGGCAAGACCCAGGACGCGCTGAACATCTATGCGCGCAATTTCGCCGCTTACCCGCGCTACTCGCCGGGCATCCAGAAATACGGCGAAGCCCTGATCAATGCCGGCAAGCCGGATCAGGCCCGCCAGGTGCTGCTCAGCTACAACCAGACCCAGGGCTCGCGTCCCGATACCTATCGGCTGCTCTCTGCCGCCGCCCGCGCCAGCGGCAACACCGCCGAAGCGCAATACCAGCTGGCCAACTACCTGTTCGAGCGGGGCGACCTGCGCGGCGCGGTGGAGCAGCTCAATGCCGGCCTGCGCGTATCCAGTATCAACAGCGACGATCGCGCCAAGCTGCTGGCACGGCGCAAGCAGTTGATCGACAGCATCCCGAAAGACGAGCTGAGGGCGTTGCAGCGGCAGGGGTGAAAAAGCAGTGGTCAGTGGCTAGTGATCAGTGGTTAGTTGAAACCCGGTTCGGTGCTTGCTGTTACTAGCCACTGATCACTAGCCACTGACCACTGCTTCAAAGCTTCTCCTCCACCGGCACCACCGTCTCCCAGCGCTTGCACTTGGGGCATTGCCAGAACAGCATGCTCGGCTGCAGCCCGCAGCTGGTGCAGGTGTAGCGGGGGCGGGATTGCAGGGACTTCTTCAGGGATTCGCGCATGGTCTCCAGCCACGGCGGGGCGCCGTCCGTCCCGATGCCGCTGTCCAGCCATAACAGCATGCCCTGGCGGGTCGGCTTGCGTGCCAGGTGCTCGCCGAAATAGGCCCGCAGATCCTGTCCCTGCGACTGCAACCAGCGTGCCTTGAGCAATGCCGGTGCAGCGGATTCGGCGAGCGAGGTTTCCGCCTCGTCGAGGAACCCGGCATAGCCGCGCTTGTCGTTTTCAGCGGCGTAGCAACGTTCCATGGCGGGCGCCACCTCGCTGAAGAAACGCCCGTCCTGCTGCATCGCGCGCCAGTAAGCCTTGATGGCGCCCTCCCAGTCCTTGGCGGCTTCCGCCAACGCAGCCTGCGCCAGGCTGGCGCGGGCGCATTCGGGATTCTCTTCCAGGGCTTTTTGCAGGTCGGCTGCCGCTTCGGCGGTATCGCCGCGGTGCTGCGCCGCGTCGGCCAACTCGCACCAGTACTGCGCGATGCGAGACCCCACACCCTGCCCTTTTACCGCTTGCAGGCGGCGCGCCGTCTCGATCGCCTGCGGCCAGTCGCGCGCCTGCTCGTAGAGGTCCAGCAGCAGCTCCAGCGCCCCCGCCAATTGGGCACTGGTGCCTTCCATGCCCTGCAGCAGGGATTCCGCACGGTCCAGCAAGCCGGCCTTGAGATAGTCCTGCGCCAGTTCGATCCGCGCCGCATCGGCGATCTTCTGCGGCAGGTCGCTGCGCGCCAGGATGGATTCATGCAGCTGGATGGCGCGATCGATCTCGCCGCGCTTGCGGAACAGCCCACCGAGGGTGAGCTGCAGCTCGGCCGCGGGCTCGGCGTCGGCGGCGCGGCTCAAGGCCGCGATGGCCTGGTCGGCATTGTCGTTGGCCAGGCTATTGAGTCCGGCCAGGGTGTCTTCGCGGGATTGCGGCTCGGCGCCGGAGGCGGGACGGTTTCGCGCCCAGGCCAGGCCCAGCGCCACGCCCAGCGGCAGCAGCAGCCAGGCCAGATAGCTGTCGAACATTAGCGCGAAGTAGGGGGCGTTAGCGGCAGGTTACGCAGGTTTTTCAGCTCGGTTTCTGCATCGCGCAGTTGCCGGCGCAGGCGCCGCGCCTCTCCCGACAGGCTGAGAATGCGCCCGGCGCAGAGCAGCAGGGTGAGCAGGGCCGCGACGACAAAGGTGGCGACGATCAGCACCACCACGCGCACCTGGGCTATGCCGAACAGATAGTTGAAATCCACCGGGGTGGCGTTGAAATAACCGAGGGCGGCGCCGGCGATGAACACCGCCAGCAGCACCATCACCACCAGGATGCGCAACATTACGCCTGGCCGGCCGCGGCAGCGGCTTTGGCAGCCGCGGCGGCGTCTTCCTCCTGGCGGGTCAGGTTGACGCGTTCGCGCATTTCCTTGCCGGGCTTGAAGTGCGGCACATGTTTGGCCGGGATGCGCACCGCCTCGCCGGTCTTGGGGTTGCGGCCGACGCGCGCCGGGCGGCTGTGCAGTGCAAAGCTGCCGAAGCCGCGGATTTCAACACGCTCCTGCCGCGCCAGCGCGTTGCTGACATGGTCGAGGACGAGTTTGACCGCAAGCTCCACATCTTTCTGCATCAGATGGGTTTGCTTGAGGGCGAGCGATTCGATCAGCTCAGACTTGGTCATGGGCTCAGCAAGGCTTAAGCGATTGATTTTACAATAAAGAAAAAACCGAAGCCTTGCAAGTGTTTGTTTTCCTTGACGCAGGCTTTTTTCGCCCGGAAGCGGACCTCCGTCACAGATCGGGAGCCGATGCGCTCGGCAAGCACCCAAAAGAAAAGGGCCATGTTTCCATGACCCTTTTCATTCAACTACTTACCGCTTGAAGATCAACGATCGTTGCCGCCGATCTGTTCCTTCAGCAGGTCGCCCAGGCTGGTCTTGCCGGTCGAGGCGTTGCGGCTGTACTCAGCCACGGTCTCTTCCTCTTCCTGGATTTCTTTGGCCTTGACGGACAGGGTGACGATGCGGTTCTTGCGGTCCACGCCGATGAAGCGCGCTTCCAGCGTGTCGCCTTCCTTCAGAACCGTGGTGGCATCCTCGACGCGGTCGCGGGACAGGTCGCCGGCCTTGATGTAGGCCTCGACGCCGCCAGCCAGCTCGATGTTGGCGCCCTTGGCATCAACCGCCTTGACGATGCCCTTGACCATCGAACCTTTCTGGTTGTCGGCCAGGAACATGGTGAGCGGATCCTGCTGCATCTGCTTCACGCCCAGGGAGATGCGCTCGCGCGAACCGTCGATGGCCAGAACCACGGCTTCGACTTCCTGGCCCTTGCTGTAGCGGCGCACGGCCTGCTCGCCGGCTTCGTTCCAGTCCAGGTCGGACAGGTGCACCAGACCGTCGATGCCGCCGTCCAGGCCGATGAAGATACCGAAGTCGGTGATCGACTTGATGGCGCCATGGACGCGGTCGCCCTTCTGGAAGTTCTGCGCGAACTCTTCCCACGGATTCGGCTGGCACTGCTTCATGCCCAGCGAAATGCGGCGGCGCTCTTCGTCGATGTCCAGGATCATGACTTCGACTTCGTCGCCCAGGTGCACAACCTTGCCCGGGTTGACGTTCTTGTTGGTCCAGTCCATTTCGGAAACGTGCACCAGACCCTCGACACCCGGCTCGATCTCGACGAACGCGCCGTAGTCGGTGATGTTGGTGATCTTGCCGAACAGGCGGGTCTTTTCCGGATAGCGGCGGGCGATATCGACCCAGGGGTCGGCGCCCAGTTGCTTCAGGCCCAGCGACACGCGGCGACGCTCGCGGTCGTACTTCAGGACCTTGACTTCGATTTCGGTGCCGACGGTGACGACTTCCGCCGGATCCTTGATGCGCTTCCAGGTCATGTCGGTAATGTGCAGCAGGCCGTCGATGCCGCCGAGGTCCACGAACGCGCCGTATTCGACGAGGTTCTTGACCACGCCGCGGAGGATCGCGCCTTCCTGCAGCTTTTCCAGCAGCATGTCGCGCTCGGCGCTGTACTCGGCTTCGAGCACTTCGCGGCGGGAGACGACGACGTTATTGCGCAGGCGGTCGAGCTTGATGACCTTGAACTCGAGCGGCTTGCCTTCCAGGTAGGCGGTGTCGCGCACCGGACGGACGTCGACCAGCGAGCCCGGCAGGAATGCGCGGACGTTGCCGATATCGACGGTGAAACCGCCCTTGACCTTGCCGGTGATGGTGCCGATGACCGTTTCCTTGCCCTCGAACGCCTTGGTGAGGCGGTCCCAGGTCCGGATGCGCTCGGCCTTTTCCTTGCTGAAACGGGTTTCGCCGAAACCATCCTCAACCGTTTCCAGGGCGACTTCGATGCGGTCGCCGACGGCTACCGTGGCTTCCGCGCCGTCGATCTGGAATTCCTGGATGGGGATGACGCCTTCGGACTTGAGGCCTGCGTCGACGATCACGACGTCCGGCTTCACTTCCAGCACGATCGCGCTGACGATGGTGCCGGGCTGCATCGACTGGCCGCCCTTCAGGCTTTGTTCAAACAGTTCAGCAAAACTCTCGATCATTCAAAACACTCTTGGTTGGTTGACAACTTCCTGGCGGCGTCCTGCCACCGGGGTCCGATTACGAATGGGCGGCATCCTTGCAACCCAAATCCTTTGCTGCCAAATCTTTCCTGCGAATTCCTGATCCAGATACGCGAACGGTGCTGAACGACACGAAATCAGGGAGAAATGCCGCGATTACGCAGCAAACGCCCGACTTCCGCCAGAACTTCGTCCGGTTTCATCTGCGTGGAATCCACGACTATGGCGTCGGCGGCAGGGGCAAGCGGCGCTATGGCTCGTTTGCGGTCGCGTTCGTCTCGGGCGCGCACTTCATCACACAGGTCTAACAGTTTAGCATTTACACCAGCCTGGCTCAACTGACGCCAGCGGCGCTCCGCCCTGGCCTCGGCGCTGGCGTCCAGGAAGATCTTCAGCCTCGCGTCGGGGAACACCACGGTGCCCATGTCGCGCCCGTCGGCCACCAGGCCCGGTGCCCGCCGGAAATCGCGCTGGCGCTGCAACAACGCCGCCCGCACCGCCTCGGCCGAAGCGATATGCGAGGCCAGGCCGCCGGTCGATTCGGCCCGGATGTCGGCAGTCCAGTCCGCACCATCAACGAGAATCGCCTCGTCCGCTTCAGTGGTGCCGACGAAACGGATATCAAGGCCCGGGGCCAATGCGGCCACCGCTGCGGGCTGATCATGGGGGATTCCGGCCCGCTGCGCCGCCAGGGCCAGGATGCGGTAGAGCGCGCCACTGTCGAGCCGGTGCCAGCCCAGTTCATGCGCCAGCCAGCGCGTCACCATGCCCTTGCCGACGCCGCTGGGCCCGTCGACCGCGATGACCGGCGGCAAGGCACCCATGCTCAGCCCTGCACCGTGATGCGCAGCCCGGCCGAAGCGGCCAGGTTGGCGAAGCCGGGGAACGAGGTGTTGACGTTGGCGCAGTCGAGGATGCGGATCGGCTGCTCCGCCCGCAGCCCGGCGATGGCGAAGGACATGGCAATGCGGTGATCGCCGCGGGAATCCACCGTGCCGCCCTGCATGCGGCCGCCGGTGATGCGTGCGCCGTCCGGCTGCGCCAGCGCCGAAATGCCCAGGGCCTGGAGGCCGTCGCACATGGCCTGGATACGGTCGGTTTCCTTGACCCGCAGCTCCTCGGCGCCGGTGACCACGGTCTCGCCGCTGGCGCAGGCCGCGGCGACGAACACCGCGGGAAACTCGTCGATGGCCAGCGCCACCAGTTCGCCGCCGATGTCGATGCCGTGCAGGCGGCGCCCGCGCACGCGCAGGTCCGCAACCGGCTCGCCGCCGAACTGGCGCTGGTTGAGCAACTCGATGTCCGCACCCATGCGGCGCAGGATTTCGATCACACCGGTGCGGGTCGGGTTGATGCCGACATCCGTCAGCAGCAGCTCCGAGCCCGGCACGATGGCCGCGCCGAGCATGAAGAAGGTAGCCGAGGAAATGTCGGCTGGCACCTCGACGTCGCAGGCGCGCAGGGTCTGCCCGCCCTGCAGCGCCGCCCTGCCCGGCTCCGCCTCCACCTTCACGCCGAAGGCGCGCAGCATCCGCTCGGTGTGGTCGCGCGAAGGCTCCGGTTCGAATACCTCGGTGCGTCCCTTGGCGTATAGCCCCGCCAGCAGGATGCCGGACTTGACCTGGGCGCTGGACACGGGGGATTTGTAGGTGATCGCATGGAGGCCGCCGTCAACCGGCTGGATGCGCAACGGAGCGGTATTGCGCGCCGTGGTCTCGATCTGCGCCCCCATCTGGCGCAACGGATCGACGATGCGCCGCATCGGCCGCCGCGACAGCGACTCGTCGCCGAGCAGCGTGGTGGGAAACGCCTGCGCCGCCAGCAGACCGCTCATCAGCCGCATCGAGGTACCGGAGTTGCCCAGATCCAGCGCCTGCGCCGGCTCGCGCAGGCCGTGCAGACCGACGCCGTGCACGCGCAGGTGCGTCTCAGCCAGCTGGTCGATGCGCACGCCCATGGCGCGGAAGGCCTTCATGGTGCACAGGCAGTCCTCGCCGGTGAGGAAGCCGCGCACTTCCGACTGGCCCTCGGCCAGCGAAGCGAACATCACCGCGCGGTGGGAGATCGACTTGTCGCCGGGCACGCGCACACTGCCGGAAAAGGCGCCGCCGGGGAGGACATTGAAGGTGACTTCGGACATGGGCAGTTCGGTCGAAACGGGAAATCGGGTTGCGGCTTTTTGCGGGCGCGGCAGCTTAGTCCATTTCCACTGCACAGGGATAACAACAGCCATCAACCCGACGATGGATGAAAAGGAATCACTCGATCCTGGCCAGATGCCGCTCGCGGGTGGCGCGGGCGCGCTCGAAAATCCCCAGCAGGGCATCCCAGCGCTGCTCTTCGATCAACTGGTGCAGTTCCTGCAGCTCGGCAATCTGCCGGCGCAGCAATTCCGCCACCGGCTGCGCGTTGGCGCGCAGGATGTCATGCCACATGCGCGGGCTGCTGGAAGCGATGCGCGTGAAATCGCGGAAGCCGCCGCCGGCATTGGGGAACAGGTCGGCTTCAGCACCCTCCAGCCGCCCCAGCATGTCGACGAAGCTGTAGGCCAGCAGGTGCGGCAGATGCGAGGTGGCGGCGAAGATCTGGTCGTGGCGCTGCGGTTCCATGGTCACCACGCGCGCGCCGGCGGCCTGCCACAGCCAGGCCACCTGTTCCTGTGCAGCGGCGTCCTGCCGCTGGTGCGGCGTCAGGATCACGCGATGACCGCGGAACAGGTCGGCCAGCGAATGGGCTACGCCGCTCTTCTCGGTGCCAGCGATCGGATGTCCCGGCACGAAGCGCGGAGGCACCTCGCCGAACACCTCCCGCGCCGCCGCCAGCACCGACTGCTTGGTGCTGCCGACATCGGTGAGGATCATCTCCGGCGTCAATGCCGGGGCGCAGGCGCGCAGGGCCGCGCCGGTGGCCAGCACCGGCACCGCGACCAGCACCACGTCGGCGCCCTTCACCGCCTGCTCGGCGCTGGCGGCGGCGATGTCGATCACGCCCAGGGTTTGCGCCTGCCGCACCTGCTCCGCGTCGGTATCGAAACCCGAAATGGAACCGACGGCGCCGGCCGCGCGCAGCGCGCGCGCCAGCGAGCCGCCGATCAGCCCGAGGCCGACGACGGCGAGACGGCGGATCGGCGCGTGCGTGCTCATCGAACCGCCGCGAGCAGCGTGGAGGGCCCCCGCGCGTAGCGTGGGGATCCTGGCGTCGCGAGTCGGCGCAGGCATGAGGACAGGCCATGCCTTTCAAAATTCCACGAGCGGCGTCTCATGCCTGAACGGCTTTCTTCAGCGCGGCGAGGAAGCGGTCGTTCTCGGCTTCGGTGCCGATGCTGACGCGCAGGAAGTTCGGCAACAGGTACGACCCCATCGGCCGCACGATCACGCCCTGCTCCAGCAAGGCCTGGTGGATCGGCGCCGAGGGTTTGCCGAAATCCACCGTGACGAAATTGGCCTGCGTCGGCAGCACGCGCAGACCCATGCCTTGCAGCGCCGCCGTCACGCGCTTGCGCTCCTGCGCGTTGAGTTCCACGCAACGGGCCACATGCGCGGTATCTTCAAGCGCCAGTTCCGCGGCCAGCAGCGCCAGCGAACCGTTGTTGAACGGCTGGCGCACGCGGTGCAGCAGGTCGGTCAGCTGCGGATGGGCCACACCGTAGCCGATGCGCAGCGCGGCGATACCATGCACCTTGGAGAAGGTGCGCGTGATCATCAGGTTGGGATAACGGCGCATCAGCGCGTCGCTGTCGATGCGCGTCGCCGGATCCTGGAAGTGATGGTAAGCCTCATCCAGCACCACCACGGTGTGTGCCGGCACCTGGGCCATGAAGCGCTCGAAGGCGGCTGGCTCCACCCAGGTGCCGGTCGGGTTGTTGGGGCTGGCGATGAAAATCACCGCCACGTCCGGGCGCAGCATGCGCGCCATCGCTTCGACATCGTCGCCGTAAGGCATGGCGCTGTCATCCGGCAACGCCGGCACCACGATGGACTCGGCGCTCTGCGCCAGCGTCACCAGGGGATACACGGCGAAGGCGTACTTGGAGTACATCGCCGCACGGCCCGGACCGAGAAACACGCGCGCCACCAGGTCGAGCAGGGTATTGGAGCCGTTGCACAGGGTGATCGACTCGGGGCCGACCCCATGCAGCGCCGCCAGCCTGGCCTTGAGGCGGAAGCCGCCATCATCCGGGTACAGCGCCAGATTGCCTTCCGAGGCGGCGGCCAGGGCCGCCTTCACCTTCGGGCTGGGGCCGAGCGGGTTTTCGTTGGAGGCCAGCTTGATGGCATTGCTGACGCCGAGCCGGCGCTGCAGTTCTTCCACCGGCATGCCCGGCTCGTAAGGGTGCAGCTCCATCACGCCGGGAGCGACGAACTCGAAAAACGGCAGCACTTCCTTCTTACCACTCATCACATCACCGCCCGGGGGTAGGAGCCGAGTATTTTGAAGAAGGCCGAACGCTTGCGCACTTCCTCCAGCGCCTGCGCCACATGCGCTTCGGCGCGATGGCCTTCGAGGTCGAGGAAGAAGTTGTAGTCCCACACGCCGCGGCGGCTGGGACGCGATTCGATCTTGCTGAGATTGATGCCGGCACCGGCGAAGGGCTCGAGCAGGCGGAACAGCGCGCCCGCTTCGCCGCCGCTCGGCGCCGAACAGACCAGCGAGGTGCGGTCGGCGCCGGTGATTTCCGGATTCTGCCGGCCGATCACCAGGAAGCGCGTGGTGTTGTTGGGATCGTCCTCGACGTTGGCGGCGAGCACGCGCAAGCCATACAACTCGCCGGCGGCGGCGCTGGCGATGGCCGCGCCCTGCCCGCTCTCCGCCACGCGCTTGGCGGCGGCGCCGTTGCTGGCCAGCGGCTCACGCGCCGCGCCCGGCAGGCGCGTATCGAGCCAGCGGCGGCACTGGGCGAAGGATTGCGGGTGGGCATACACCACCTGCACATCCTCGATCCGCTCATGCCGGCTCAGCAACTGGTGGTGCACCGGCAACCACACTTCGCCGCAGATCGACAGCGGCGTATTGGCCAGCAGGTCGAGCGTGCTGCTGACCACACCCTCGGTCGAATTCTCGATCGGCACCACGCCATAGGAGGCAATGCCGGACTCCACGTCACGGAAGATCTCGTCGATGGCCGACACCGCGCGCGCCGCCACCTGGTGGCCGAAATGCTTGTACACCGCGGCCTGGGTATAAGTGCCCTCGGGGCCGAGGTAGGCCACCGACAGCGGCGCCTCCAGCGCCAGGCAGGCCGACATGATCTCGCGCATCAGGCGCGCCATCATCTCGTCCGGCAACGGGCCCTCGTTGCGCGCCATGGCGCGCTTCAGCACTTCCGCCTCGCGCGCCGGGCGGTAATGGTCGCCGGCCGCGCCGCCGTTGCGCAGCTTGATTTCCCGCACTTCCTCCGCCACCCGCGCCCGCTGCGAAATCAGCTTCTGCAGCTCGGCATCGATGGCGTCGATCTTCTCACGCGCCTTGCCCAGCTCTTCATTGCCTGTGGACATGATCTTTTCCTACGAAACGATGACGCGCGTCGCCAGCACGCCCTTGATCTTCGCGATATCCGCGACCAGCTCGGCCGGAATCGCCTGGTCGACGTCGACCAGGGTATAGGCCAACTCGCCGCGCGACTTGTTGAGCAGGTCGGCGATATTGATGTGGTGCTGCGCCAGCGCCGTGGTGATCTGGCCGACCATGTTGGGCACGTTGGCGTTGACGATGGACAGGCGCTGCTTGCCCGCCGGCAGCGGCATCACCGCCTCGGGGAAATTCACCGAGTTGCGCACGTTGCCGGACTCCAGGAACTCGCGCAGCTGGTCGGCCACCATGATGGCGCAGTTGTCCTCGGCCTCGCCGGTGGACGCGCCCAGGTGCGGCGTGGCGATGACCTTCGGGTTGCCCTTGAACTTGCCGCTGGGGAAATCGCAGGCATAGGCACGCATGGTGCCCGCGGCCAGGGCGGCCAGCACCGCGTCCTCGTCGACGATCTCGGCGCGGGCGAAATTGAGCACCACGCCGGGCTTCTTCATCAGGCGGATGCGCTCGGCGTTGATCAGCTTGCGGGTGGCGTCGAGCAGCGGCACATGCACCGAGATGAACTGCGACTTCGACACCAGATCGTCCACCGACAGCGCCTGGCGCACGCCGGAGTTGAGCTGCCAGGCGTTGTGCACGGTCATCGCCGGATCGTAGCCATAGACCTCCATGCCCAGTTCCAGCGCCGCATTGGCCACCTTCACGCCGATGGCGCCGAGGCCGATCACGCCCAGCGACCGGCCCGGCAGTTCGAAGCCGACATAGTTCTTCTTGCCGTCCTCGACCAGCTTGTGCAGCTCGTCCTCGCTGCCTTCCAGCCCGCGCACGAACTCCAGCGCCGGGGCGATGTTGCGCGCCGCCAGCAGCATCGAGGCCAGCACCAGCTCCTTCACCGCGTTGGCGTTGGCGCCGGGGGCGTTGAACACCGGCACGCCGCGCGCCGACATGGCGGCGACGGGAATGTTGTTGGTGCCGGCGCCGGCGCGGCCGATGGCCTTCACCGAAGCCGGGATCTCGGCCTTGTGCAGGTCGGCCGAACGCACCATCAGCGCATCCGGGTTCTGGATGTCCGAGGCCACCTCGTAACGGTCGCGCGGCAGCCGCTCCAGGCCGTACACGGAGATGTTGTTGAGCGTCTTGACCTTGAACATCGGTGGTTCCTGGTGCTGGGCGAGGCCGGTTTTGGCCTCACAGGGGGCGCTATTGTGCCGTTCCGCGCGCCCGGAGCGAAATCTCACGGCCTGGTTTGGGCAAGCTCCCGGTCGATATCCGCCAGGCGCCCGGCGGGATGCGGCTGCGCGGCGGCGAGGTGTGGCAGCAGATCTTCGATCCGCTCCGCCACCACCAGCTGGTCGACCTGCGCCTGCCGGAGGAAGCCCTGCGCCACCATGGTGCGCAGAAAAGCCAGCAGGCTGTCGTAATAGCCGCCGATATTGAGGAAAGCGCAAGGCTTGCGATGGATCCCGAGTTGGGTCCAGGTGAACATCTCGACGATCTCGTCCAGCGTGCCGATACCGCCCGGCAGCGCGACGAAGGCCTCGGACAGCTCGGCCATGCGCGCCTTGCGCTCGTGCATGCTGCCCACCACCTGCAGCTCGGACAGGCCGCGATGCGCCACTTCCCGGCTGACCAGCGCATCCGGAATGACGCCGATGACCTTGCCGCCAGCTGCCAGCGCCGCATCCGCCACCGCGCCCATCAGGCCGGCATGGCTGCCGCCGTAGACCAGGGTGCAAGCGGACTGAGCCAGGGTACGGCCCAATGCCTCTGCGGCCGCCCGGAAAACCGGATTGAAGCCGGGACTGGACCCGCAGTACACCGCAACGGAACGCATTGAAAAGCCATCCTCTTTAAAGTCAGACTCGCCATCCTTGGCGGGACTTTAGCGCCTTTAATCAAGCCCCTGCCCGGTCATCCCTGGCCGGGCGTTCGGTGCCACGCGAATGACATTGAGTCATTCGCGCAGCTCCTCACCCCCGCGTCCGCGCAAATTCCTTCATGTAGTCGACCAGCGCCTGCACCCCCGCTTCCGGCATGGCGTTGTAGATGCTGGCCCGCATGCCGCCGACCGAACGATGGCCCTTCAAGCCCGGCAGGCCGGCCTTGGCCGCACCCTTGAGGAAGTCGGCATCGAGCTCCGGATTGGCCAGGGTAAACACCACGTTCATCCAGGAACGGTCCTGCTTCGCCACCGGATTGCGGTAGAACGACTGGCTGTCGATCAGGTCGTACAGCAGCGCGGCCTTGCGCTGGTTGCGCTCGCCCACCTTGGCCAGCCCGCCCTCGCTCTTCAGCCACTTGAACACCAGGCCGCTGACATACCAGGCGAAGCACGGCGGCGTGTTCAACATCGACTCGTTGTCGGCCATCAGCTTGTAGTCGAACACCGAAGGCGTCGCCGGCAGCGGCTGGCCGATCAGGTCATCGCGCACGATGACGAAGGTGATGCCGGCCGCGCCGGCATTCTTCTGCGCACCGGCATAGATCAGGCCGAACTTGGACACGTCCAGCGGCCGCGACAGGAAAGTCGAGGAGAAATCCGCCACCAGCGGCACCGTGCCGACTTCCGGCACCCAGCCGAATTCCACGCCCTCGATGGTCTCGTTAGGGCAGTAGTAGACGTAGGCCGCATCGGGATCGAGCTTCCAGGTGGAGCGCTCGGGCACGTGGTTGAACTTGCCCTCGGCCGGCTTGGCGGCGGTGTTGGCCTTGGCGTACCGCGCCGCTTCCTTGATCGCCTTGGTGCTCCAGGAGCCGGTGACGACGTAGTCGGCGCTGGTCTTGCCGCGCAGCAGGTTCATCGGCACCGCAGCGAACTGGCCCATGGCGCCGCCCTGCATGAACAACACCTTGTAATTGGCCGGAACGGCGAGCAGCTCGCGCAGATCCTTTTCGGCCTCGGCGGCGATGGACATGAAGTCCTTGTCGCGATGGCTCATCTCCATCACCGACATGCCGCTGCCGTGCCAGTCGAGCAGCTCTGACTGGACTTGCTCAAGCACGCTCAAAGGCAGCGTGGCGGGACCGGCGCTGAAGTTGAATACTCTACTCATTTCAGTCAATTACCAAATAAAGTTAAAGTAGTTTAAGCGGCAGGTTCGGCGCCATCCGGCGGCGTCTCGGACGGACCCTCGGCAGGCCCATCACCCGACTCCGCCGCTCCGGCTTCCGCCTCGACTTCCGGCGTCATGCGATCCAGGCTGACCAGGCGGTCGCCATCGGTCGGACGGGCAACACGCACGCCCTGGGTATTGCGGCCCAGGGTCTTGATCTCCTTGGCCGCGACCCGGATCAGGCGCCCGCCGTCGGAGATCAGCATGATGTCGTGGGTATCGTCCACTTCCACCGCGCCGATCAGGTTGCCGGTCTTGTCCGACAGCGCCTGGGCGATGACGCCCTGGCCGCCGCGACCGCGCAGCGGGAAGCCGTCGATCGGCGTGCGCTTGCCGTAGCCCTGCTCGGACACGGTGAGGATGTCGCCCTGGCGCGCCACGATCAGCGCGATGACGCGCGCGCTGGTCGCCGCGGCGGCGGGGCTCTCGGCTTCGGCCTCGGTCTCACCCTCGGCGTCGCCTTCGACCACGGCGGATTCTTCCTCTTCCGTCGCGCCGGCCTTGATCAGGCGCATGCCGCGCACGCCGGTGGCGCCGCGTCCCATCGAACGCACATCGGTTTCATTGAAGCGGATGACGCGGCCGGCATCGGAGAACAGCAGTACATCGCTTTCGCCGGAGGTCAGCGCCACGCCGACCAGGGCATCGTCCACGCGCAGGTCCACGGCGATGATGCCGGCGGCGCGCGGGCGCGAGAAATCCACCAGCGGGGTCTTCTTCACCGTGCCGCGCCGCGTCGCCATGAACACATACTGGCCGGTGTCGAAGGTCTTCACCGGCAGCACCGTGGTAATGCGCTCCCCTTCTTCCAGCGGCAGCAGGTTGACGAACGGCTTGCCGCGCGAACCGGAACTGCCGGCCGGCAGTTCGAACACGCGCAGCCAGTACAGCCGCCCGTTGCTGGAGAAGCACAGCAGCCAGTCATGCGTATGCGCCGACCACAGGCCCTGCACGTAATCGTCGTCCTTGGTCGTCGCCGCGGTCTTGCCGCGGCCGCCGCGATGCTGCACCTGGTACTCGGACTGCGGCTGCGACTTGACGTAGCCCTGGTGCGACAGGGTCACGATCATTTCCTGCGGCGCGATCAGGTCTTCGCGGTTGATGTTGAGGGCGAATTCGCTGATCTCGGTGCGGCGGGCATCGCCGTACTGTTCCTTGATCGCCAGCAACTCCTCGCGGATCACTTCCAGCAGGCGCGTCTCGGAACCGAGGATTTCCAGGTAGCCGAGGATCGATTCCAGCAGCTCGCGGAATTCCTCGTGGATCTTGTCCTGTTCCAGGCCGGTCAGGCGCTGCAGGCGCAGTTCCAGAATGGCCTGGGCCTGGGCCTCGGACAGGCGGTAGCCGCCTTCCACCAGGCCGAAGCCGACCGGCAGATCCAGCGGGCGCGAAGCGTCGGCGCTGGCGCGCGCGAGCATGTCGCTGACCTGGCCGGACAGCCAGATGCGGCTCATCAGCCCGGTCTTCGCCTCGGCCGGGCCGGGCGAATGCCGGATCAGGGCGATGATCTCGTCGATATTGGCCAGGGCCACCGACAGGCCTTCCAACACATGGGCGCGCTCGCGCGCCTTGCGCAGCAGGAACTGGGTGCGCCGCGTCACCACCTCGCGGCGATGGCGCAGGAAGATCTCCAGCAGGGCCTTGAGGCCCAGGGTCTTGGGCTGGCCGCCGTCCAGCGCGACCATGTTCATGCTGAACGAGGTCTGCAGCTGGGTGTGCTGGTACAGGTTGTTGAGCAGCACCTCGGCGTTCTCGCCGCGGCGCAGCTCGATCACCACGCGCATGCCTTCCTTGTCGGATTCGTCGCGCAGGCCGTCGGAGGCGATGCCCTCGACGCGCTTGTCCTTCACCAGGTCGACGATCTGCTGCAGCAAGCGCGCCTTGTTCACCTGGTACGGCAGCTCGGTGACGATGATCGCCTCGCGCTCGCCGCCGCCCCGCTCGAATTCCTCGATATGGGTGCGCGCGCGCAGCACCACGCGGCCGCGGCCGTGGGCGTAGGCATCGACCAAGCCGCTGGCGTCGACGATCAGGCCGGCGGTGGGGAAATCCGGCGCCGGCACCAGCTTCATCAACGCGGCCAGGTCCAGGTCCGGGTTGTCGATCAGCGCGATACAGGCGTCCAGCACCTCGCTCAGGTTGTGCGGCGGGATGTTGGTGGCCATGCCCACGGCGATGCCGGAGGAGCCGTTGACCAGCAGCTGCGGGATGCGCGTCGGCAGGACCGAGGGCTCGGTCTCTTTCTCGTCGTAGTTGGGGACGAAGTCGACCGTTTCGGAATCGATGTCGGCCAGCATTTCCGAGGTCAGCCGCGCCATGCGGCACTCGGTGTAACGCATCGCCGCCGCCATGTCGCCGTCGACCGAGCCGAAGTTGCCCTGGCCGTCGATCAGCGGGTAGCGCATGGAGAATTCCTGCGCCATGCGCACCAGCGCATCGTAGGCCGCGGTGTCGCCATGCGGATGGTACTTGCCGATGACGTCGCCGACCACGCGGGCGCACTTGATGTACGAGCGGTTCCAGTGGTTGCTCAGCTGCTGCTGGGCGAACAGGATGCGGCGGTGGACGGGCTTGAGGCCGTCGCGGGCATCGGGGAGGGCACGCCCCACGATCACGCTCATGGCGTAATCGAGATAGGAGCGCTTCATCTCGTCTTCGAGATTGACTGAGAGTACTTCTTTGGCGAATTCGGTCATGCGCAATCAGTAGGCCGCAGCAAGCGCAGCGGTATGCGGACGCGGGATTTTTTTGATCTCGCGATTTTAACACAGCAGCAACAATTCACCCGGTTTTGGGGATACCCGGAAATCGGCCCGCGATCCCGCCAATACGCGCTGCCGCCGTGTCAATAGGGACCCCCTATCCAGGATGGGATCAGGGCCTGGTTGCGGGCCCTCCGCCCTACCCCCGATGCAGCGCCACAGCCGCCGCATCGCCGGCCCGCAGCCCCCAGTGATACGCCTCTTCGAACACCGAGTAGGCCGACAGGTCGGAATGGGCGTGCGCCACCCGCCCCCGCGGCTCCCGCAGGGCCGCCAGCCAGGCGCTGCCGCGTACGCCGGGCGCCGGGATGGCCATGGCATGGCCGTAGCGCATCAGTTCGATCCTCCGCACCTTGCTGCGGATATCCGGATGCGCCTGCTCCAGGTCGGCCAGCACCATTTCGCACCACTGCGCCCAAGGCCGCTCCAGCAGGGCGTGGCGCCCGGCGGAAGGATCGTTGCCCAGCGCCGTGTAGTAAGTCAGCACCGTGGCATCCGCATACGGCCGCGTGCTCTGGTGCATGGCATCGACATAGCCCAGGCCGGGGCTGCCGTAGAGCACGTTATCCCAGGACAGTGGCGCGTTGCCCTGGTGCTCGATCAGCGGGCTGTCGATGTGCAGATTGGCCACCAGCCAGGGCGCGTGCGGCAGGCTCCTGGCGGCCTCCAGGAGGGCCGACGACGGGTTGGCCAGCAGGCGCGCCGCGACGAACAGCGGCGCGGCCAGGATCACCCGCTGCGCGGTCCAGTGCACCAGGCGGCGGCTGGGCAGGTCCAGCACGTCGAGTTCCACCTGCTGCCGGCCCTCCTCCACCCGCAGCACCAGCGCGCCCGTCTGCGTGCGCTCGCGTTGCGGCACCGCCAGCCGGCGCGCCAGCCAGGCATTGCCCTCGGGCCAGGTCAGCAGGTCGTCGCGATCCAGCTCATTGCTGCTGGCGCTGTCCTGTCCCGGCGCGGTGAAGCCGTGGCGGCTGGCGAAGTAATGCAGCCCGGCCCAGGCCGAGACGTGGTCGATGCCGGCGCCGTAGTCATCGCGGCAGCAGTAGTCCAGGTACCAGCGCAACGCCGGTGCGCCGAGTTGCTGCGCGTCCAGCCACTGCCGGAAGCTCTGCCCGTCCAGCGCCGCCAGGGTCTCGTCCCAACGGCTGCTCGCCGTGGGAATGGTGAAGGCCCGCGGCCGGTTCGCCGCCGCGACCAGTTCGGCAAAGCGGCGATAGTCGACGAAGGCCGCCGCATCCTGCCCGCGCACCGGCAGCAGCCCGTCCTGCCAGCCGCCGGCGATGTACAGGCGCTCCTGCGGGCTGTGACATAGCTGCATCTCGTCGTATTCGGCCTTGCCGCCGACCTCTCGCCGCAGGCGGTACTCGGTCAGCAGCTCGGCCACATCCTCCGCGTACGGCCCCGGTGTCGGCAGGTAGTGCGCGCCCCAGGGACAGGCGTAGCCGCCCACCACCCCGCCGCGGCTGTTGCCGCCGGCCTCGTCTTCCAGCTCGAACAGCTGGTAGTCCTCGATACCCGCGCGCTGCAAGGCGCGCGCGGCGGCAAGTCCGGCAATGCCGCCGCCGACGATGGCGACGCTGGTGCGGCGCCTCTCGCTCGGCGCCGGCGCGCCGCGGTAGTCGCGCAGCAAGTGCCCGCGCTCGACCTGCTGGCCGACGAAGCCGCCGCTGAAATCCGCCTTCGGATGCAGGCCGAGCCGATCCAGCAGACCCTGCCAGACGCCCCGACCCTCATCCTCCTGCAAATTGCCGCGCCCGGGGAACCTGGGCAGGCCCGCTGCGGCGGCGCTGCCGCCGAGGGCGCCGAGCGCGCCCTGCAGGAAGCGCCGCCGGCTGCGGCCCTTCAAGCCGGCACCTTCAAGGCAGCTGCCCCCACTCGGCGTCGAAGGTCTGCACCAGTACCTGGTTGGACAGGCGGTTCGGCTCGGCGGGCACCCGCGACATGTCCGGCGGGAAGTCGAACAGCAATGGCAAGGTCGGCGCCGAGAGGAAGCGCAGCCCCTCCGGCAGCGTCTCCGGGAAGTGATAGGGACGATGTCCCGCAATGATGAAGCCCCACTCGCCGAAACTCGGCACATGCGCGTGGTAGGGCGCGATACGCAGCCCCACAGCTTCCAGCGTCGCCGCCACCGTCCAGTAACTCTTGCGCGCGATCAACGGCGAGGTGGTCTGCACCACGGCGTAGCCGCTGGCGGAGAGATTGCGGTCCACCAGCGCATAGAAGCTGGTGGTGTAGAGCTTGCCGATGGAGAAATTGCTCGGGTCCGGGAAGTCGATGACGATGATGTCGTACGGCTCCGCCGCCGGATCGTCGAGCCGCTTCTGCAGCCACTGGAAGGCGTCCTCGTTGATCACTTTCAGCTTGGGCGAGAGCAGCGAGTCGTGGTTGAGCCGGCGCAGCAGCGGCTGCTGCGAGAACAACCGCGTCATGTTGGCGTCCAGTTCCACCTCGGTGACGCTCTCCACGCTCGGATACTTCAGCACCTCGCGTGCCGCCATGCCGTCGCCGCCGCCGAGAATCAGCACCCGCCGCGGGGCGCCGAAGCCGGCCATGGCCGGATGCACCAGCGACTCGTGGTAGCGGTATTCATCGTGGGCATAGAACTGCAGGTTGCCGTTGAGGAACAGACGCACGCTGTCGTCATGCCCCGCATGGCCCTGGGTGATGATGATGCGCTGGTACGGCGTGGTCGCCGCGTAGATCACATGGTCCGCATAGAAGCGGTCCTCGGCCCAGGAGGTGATGCGGTCGGCGCCGGCAAAGGCCGCCAGCAGCACCACGGCAGTGCCCGCCGCCGCCGCCACATGCGCACGCAGATGGATCAACTGCCCGCGATACAGCCACAGCGCCAGTACCGCCACCGCGGTATTGAGCAGACCGAACAGCAGCCCGGTGCGGATCAGGCCCAGGTAAGGCACCAGCAGCAGCGGAAAGGCGATGGCCACCACCAGCGCGCCGAGATAATCGAAGGTCAGCACCTGCGACACCAGGTCCTTCAACGCGTACTGCCGCGTCAGCAGCCGCATCACCAGCGGAATCTCCAGCCCCACCAGCACACCCACGCCCCACACCATTCCATACAACACCCAGCGGAACGGCGACGGCGCATAGGCGCTGAGCAGGAACAGCGCCGCCGGCATCAGCCCGCCGACGCCGCCCACCAGCAGCTCGATGCGCAGGAAATGCGCCGGCAACTGGTAATCGAGGAAGCGCGACAGCCAGGAGCCAACGCCCATGGCAAACAGGTAGGTACCGATGATGGTGGAGAACTGCAGCACCGAATCGCCGAGCAGATAGGAAGCCAGCGTGCCCGCCGCCAACTCGTAGATCAGCCCGCAGGCCGCGACCACGAACACCGAGGCCAGCAACACCAATTCCATCGGATGCGGTGCGGGGGCACCATCTCCCGCCCCGGCATCAGTCCAGGTGTCATCCTGAGCGGAGCGAAGGATCTGGCCCGATCCCTCGCCGCCCTCACGATCGCCGGAATTCATGTCGAACCAGGCTCGCGGTCGGCACGCGCAAGCTATTTATGGCCGCCACCGCTGCTGTAGCCGCCGTAGGCGCCGCCCGCCGTGCCGTAGTAACCCCCGCCGTAGCCGCCGCAGCGCGGCAACAGGAACAGCAGCAGCAGGATCAGCACGATCACGACCACCGTGCTCAGCGAGATATTGCTGCCGGAGGTCGGCGCCACATCCGGCCGGATCAGCCTGCGCAACTCCGGCGGCAGGCCGAAGGCATCCGCGATACTGCTGGCGGGGATCAACCCGCCCTGCGACCACACCACCTCGTTGTCGCTTTCCTCACGCGACAGGCGCCGGCCGGAAGCCGCGCCGGTGCCGCTGTAATCGGCATTGCGCAGGCGCTGGCCCTGCTGCACCTTCCAGTAGAACTCGCCTTCCACATAAAGGGCTTCCGCCAGATAGCTGTCGGTGAGGCGGTAACGCACGCCGTTCCACCCGACCACATTGGCGCCACGCTCGCCGCCGCCTTCCGGCACACCGGTCATGGTGCGCCAGCCCACCCAGCCGTCCTCGGTATCGTTGAGGAAGGCGAAGCCTTCGGCGGCGTTGTAAAGCAGGTAGTCGGCCCAGGTGAAAGTGCCGTTGCCTACGCCGCGGCGCTGGGCGAAGCCCACCACCTGCCAGCTCAGCGGCGGCAGGCCGGCGATGGCCAGTACCCCCGACTTGCCCAGCGGAATCTTCGGCTTGAAGCGCTGCCGCTGCTCGAAGGCCTGCAGCTCCCCGCCGATACCCTGCGACAGGTCGATGACGCTATGGCAGGCATTGCAGCTGATGCTCAGCGTGCCGGCCAGCTTCGGCGCCACCGGCGCGCCGCAATTCGGACAGGGGAAGCCGCGGCTGGCCAGCATCTTCGTATCGGCACCGGGCTCCTCACGCAGCCCGCGCAAGCGTAGATCGGCCAGGCGCACCGACAAGCCAACCGACAGCACCGGATGCGCCGCGTCGGCATAGTCGATGGTGGCGACCTGGTTCTGCGCATTGCGCAGGTCCGCCACCGTGTACACCTGTCCCAGGGCCGGCGGCGCCGGCAACTCACCCTGCGCGGCGAGCAGCTTGGTGCGAACCAGCGAGGCGACCTGCCATTGCTTGGCGATCAGCCCCAGGCGCAGGCCCGGCCGCAGCGACTCCGCCGGCGGCAGCGGCGCATCCGGCCGCACGTCGAAGGCCATCACATACTGGTCGTTGTCCTCCGACAGCCAGCCACTGGCACCGTCCGCGAACAGCGCATGCCATTCGTTCCAGCTGCCGTCGATCTTGCCGTCCCCACCTTGCTCGACGCCGGTGCCGTAGCCGTATTGCAGCCGTCCCACCAGGGTGAAGGCGCGCTCCTGCAACTGCCCGGACGCACCGAGCTGCAGCGGCGTATGGTCATCGAACAGTTCGGCGCTCTCGCCGATCTTGCGCAGCGATTCACCGTCGCGCACCACCGTGCTGCGGCAGAACGAGCACACCGCCACCGGCGAAGCGGCGGACTGGAATTCCACCGGCGCGCCGCAATTGGGGCACGGCGCCTGCCAGTGGCGTTGCGGTCCGGCGGGATTGGTCGGGCCGGAGCCTGGTGGTTGAGCCACGGTCGGGGATCTGGTTGCTTGCTGCGGTCTACTTGTCTTTGTCCGTCATCCTGGGCGCAGCGAAGAATCTGGCCGATCCTCCCGCCGCGCCGCGGATGCGCGCTATTGCTTCCTCGGCGGCAAGCCCCCTCAGGTCAGCTTCTTCAGCAACTCCGCCTTCTTCGCATCGAACTCGGCATCGCTGAGGATGCCCTTGGTCTTCAGGTCGTGCAGCTTCTCGATGGTGGCGACCACGTCGTCCGCCTTCACCGACTCCGCCGCAGCGGCCGGCGCCGCGGCGCCGCTCAGCCCTTTCTGAAGGTTCTGCGCCAGCACCTGGCCCAGCGCCACGCCGGCGCCCAGCCCCATCGCATCGCCGGCAATCCCGCCGCCACCAGCCACGCCGTCGGCCATCTTCGGAATCGCCTGCCCGGTCTGGTACTGGATGAACTTGCCCATGTCGTTGCCGACCATGCCCATGCCGATGCGCTGGTCGAGTATCTTCTGCAGTTCGTCCGGCAGCGACAGGCTCTGCACCGTCAGCGTATCCAGCTTCAGGCCCAGCGCCATGAACGCAGGCGCCAGCGCATCCGTCAGCACCTTGGCGAACATGTTCTGATTGGCGGCGAGGTCGAGGAAGGCGATGCCCGAAGCGGCCACGCCATTGGCCATCTCCTGCACCACCAGCCCGCGCAGCTGGCCGTCGAGATCGGCCATGCGGTACACATCACGCGTGCCCGAAACCTGCGCATGGAACACCTTCGGATCGGCGATGTGGAAGGCGTAGTTGCCGAAGGCGCGCACCCGCACCGCGCCGAACTCCTTGTCGCGCAGCGTTACCGGCTGGCTGGTGCCCCAGCGCTGGTCCAGCCGCTGGCGGCTGCTGAAGAAATACACATCGCTCTTGAAGGGCGACTGGAACAGCTTGTCCCAGTTGCGCAGATTGGTCAGCAGCGGCAGCGTGTTGGTATTGAGCGTATAGCGGCCCGGCCCGAAGGCGTCCGCGATCCTGCCCTCGTTGACGAACACCGCGAACTGCGACTCGCGCACCGTCAGCGAGGCGCCATTCTGGATTTCGCGGTCCTGCATCGGGTAACGCCAGGCCAGCACCTCGTCGCCATCCTCGGTCCACTCGATGACGTCGATGAATTGTTTCTTGAGGAAGTCCATTAAGGCCATGTGTCATTCCTGAAGGGCGCGGAAATTCCGCATCGGGGCGATGAAGATAGCATAGCGCCGCCGCCTCTCCGGGCGCCCTCCGCAATGTCACGACTCAGAAGGTGAATTGGTTCGCAGATCAAGGCCTTGCGGAACCGTTTCAATGCGCGGCGGCAAGCCGGAACTAAACATGACGCACAGGTTCTGATTTGCACAAGGGCGCAAGGAGGCTAACCCATGTATCGCAAGCTCGGGCCTGCTTCATCCGGTTGCCCACCGACATCGCGTGCCTTGTCACGCATTCTGTATGGACTGGTCTGAAGCCAGCGCCCAACCGGTCGCACGGCCGGCGGCGATCGAGCAGCGTCTCGCCGGCGCCTTTTCGGACCGGTGCGGACAAGATACCGGCTGGTTCGTCGGAACGGGTTCCTGCGACAAGGGCGTGAGCGTGTTCGTCGTCGGTCGCAGCGGCAATGTGGTCGGCAAGCGCAGGCTGGAATCCTCCGATGCCAATGCGGGACGTCGATCCGGCCTTGGCCGCGGTCGGACACGGCAACCGGGCTTGGCGAAATTCGAGCCCTACAGGAATCTGGCCAACGGCCTCCTCTTGATGCTTGCATCGGTCGGCGTCCTGTTCCTCGCCATCGGCGAACTGCAGAAACTGCTGTCACTCACCGACGCCAGCATCGGCGCCGAATCACGGCAATGGCTGGAGCGCACCGGCAAGGAAGTGCCCGAACGATTCAGGCACTACGGCGCGCAAATGCTGGCGCTTTGTCGGCACTGGTCTGAGCGATTTGAGACGAGAGCCAAAGCCGCGGCGCATGCGGCCCTGCGCGCCAGGGCGAACTACTTGCCGTGGACCATCCGCTCTAGCAGGGCGAATGTCACTCTGTCCAGCGTGAACTGCGAAGCCATCGCCAACAGCCCGCGTTAATTGCATTAACGGCGCCCCCTCGCGCTGCCCCGTCTTATTCCGCCCGCTCCGCCACTGCCTTGAGCGCCGCCAACACTTCGGGAAAATCGGAAGTCACCATCGGCCCGAATGTCTCCGCCCCCGGGGCCGTGATCCGCGTGCCATAGGTGATGCGCGCGCCGCCGGAAGCAAGCCGCAGCAGGCCGTGATTCACCAGCACCCGCACGTCCTCCACCACCGCCTCGTCGACAAAACCCTCATTCTCCCGCACCTCGACCAGTGTACTGGTGAAGGCATCCTGCCCCGGTGGCTTCATCGTGAACGTCGTGCCCGCCGCGAACGGACCATGAATCTCGATCGCCTCGATCCCGGCGTTCCAGTCCTTCCACCGCGCCACGTCGGAAAAGAGCTTCCAGACACGCGAAGGAGCGGCGGATGTTTCGATGCTGTCTTCATGCGTCCACATGGCGTCCGCTCTGGTTGTCCGGGACGGCAGCATGCAACTTGAGCCCGCAGGATCACAAGATCCAGCCACTGCGTTTGCGGCTCAACCCGCTCCCGGCAACCCCAGCGCCGCCGCAACCCGCTCGATCGACTTGCTGTAACGCTCCGGCTGGAAGTCGTCGCGGTTCATCACCTGGGCGTAGAGTTCGTCTACCGCGGCGCGCAGGCCGGCGGAAACCTGCTGCGCCCCGCGCTCGGACAGCGCGGTGGTCAGCACCGACACCGCCATGGCGGTCTGTTCGGCATCGCTGAAGTCGCCGACGTGTGCGCCGCGCGCGTCTCCGACGATGCTCCTGAGCAATTTGCGCAGTTGCGCCTCGTCCAGCGTGTGGTTGCGCAGCAGCGGCTCGATGCTGCCGTCGAGCGTGGCCAGCATGGCCTTGGCCTGGCTGCGGACTTCGGCCGGGCCGCGCTGGCCGGCGCCCTGCAAGGCCACCCACTGGTCGTGCCATTTGCGCGCCGCGCCGGCGTCGCTCACCTCCAGCCAGCGGATCAGCATCACCAGTTGCGCATCGGCCAGCGGCACGGCGCCGGCCTGCAAGCCGCCGCTGCGCTGCGGGCGGGCGCGATCGGCTTTCACCAGGGAGTGGTGGCAGGCGTTGCAGTCGAAGAAGGCCAGTTCGGGAAACATGCCGTTGCCGAAACGCGGGCCGCCCAGGTTCTCCAGCACCGTGCGCGCACCCTCGGCTTGACCGGCGGCCCAGTTGCGCGCCGGGTCCTGCGGACCCTTGCGCTGGATGTAAGCGGCATCCACATGCCAGTGCGGCGGTTCCAGCACACCGAAGGTGTCCAGCTCGAACAGCAGCGGCGGATGGCCGGCGGCCATGATGGCGTGGCTCATCGGGTGCGAGTCGCTGCCGATATGACAGTCGCCGCACAGCCTGGCGCGGGCGATTGGATCCCACAGGGGCTTGAGGCCGGCCGCCGTGCGCTCGTCCAGCGTCTTGTAGCCGGCGGCATGCGGCCCGATCCAGTGTTCGGAACCGCCGTGGCAGGCCTCACAGCCGATGCCGTCGCTCAACTGGAAGCGCTCGCCGCGCTGCGCCGCGGGAACATTGTCGACGTGGCACACCAGGCAACGCGGCGCGGTGGCGGCATCGGCGATGCCGAGCTTGCGCGCGATGGCCTGCGAACGCTCGGAGCGCAGATTGTCGTAGGCGCGGGCGTGCGCATCCTTGCGCTGCCAGATGAAGTATTCGTCCTGGCGGATGCGGCTGTCGGCGAAGGGACGCGTGGAGCCGTGGCAGGTGCTGCCGGCGCAACTGGCGACGCCAAGATGCTTGTCGCCATCACCGTCGGCGCCGGCCATCGTGGACCACAGCAGGGGCAGCACCGTGATCCAACGCACGAGCAGCTGACGCATACCCCCTATACGCGTGGTGTGAGCCATTGGTGCCCTTTGTTACTTTCAAGCATAGTACGGACAGGGGACGCGCGCTCAAACCACGCGTATGGGGGGTATGGGAGAGTCATTCAAAATCGCAGTGATCGGCTCCGGCCCCGCCGGACTGTCCGCGGCTGCCCGCGCGGCGGAGCTTGGCCTGTCCCATGTGCTGCTCGAAGCCGAGGCGCACCTCTCCAATACCATCTACCGCTACCAGAAAGGCAAATACGTGATGGCCGAACCGGCCATCCTGCCGCTGCGCAGCCCGGTTTCGTTCGCCGCCGGCAAGCGCGAGCAGATCCTGGAAACCTGGAACCGCGAAAGCGACGGCCTCAAGGTCAACCGGCGCCTGCGCAGCGAAGTTACCGGGGTGAGCGGCACACGCGGCGCGTTCTGCCTCAAACTGGCCGACGACAGCGTCATCCGGGCCGAGCACGTGGTGCTGGCCATCGGCCTGCAGGGCAACATCCGCAAGCTCGGCTGCCCCGGCGAAGACGCGGCGTTCGTGCAGTACCAGCTCGATGACCCGGACGAGTACAACGATGAGACCATCGTCGTCATCGGCGCCGGCGACGCGGCGATCGAAAACGCCATGGCCCTGTGCGAACGCAACAAGGTCATCGTCGTCAACCGCCGCGACGAATTCGACCGCGCCAAGGCCGCCAACAACGCCGCCATCCTCAAGGCCATTGCCGACGGCCGCATCCAGTGCTTCTACAACAGCGGCCCGCGCAAGGCCGAAGACCAGCCGGGGCGACGTCCGCGCGGCCTGATCATACTGAACACCGCGTCTGGCGAAGTGCACCTGCCCTGCGACCGCGTCATCGCCCGCCTCGGCGCCACGCCGCCGCGCAAGTTCGTGGAAGGCTGCGGCGTGGCTTTCCCCACTGCCGATGTCACCAGCCTGCCGGCGGTTTCCGCCACCTACGAGTCGAACGTGGCGGGCCTGTACATCATCGGCGCCCTCGCCGGCTTCCCGCTGATCAAGCAGGCGATGAACCAGGGCTACGAGGTGGTGGAGTTCATCCAGGGCCACAACGTCGAGCCGGCGGATGAGCCGCTGCTGCGCGGCAAGTTCGGCGCCATGCCCGGCTTCCGCACGGTGGACGCGGCGCTGGAACTGGTGCAGCGGCGGGTGCCGGTGCTGGCGCCGTTGACGCGCCTGCAGCTGCGCGAGTTCCTGCTCGACTCCGAACTGCGCCTGCCGCAGCAGGGCGAAGTGATCTTCGAGCGCAACGCTTACAGCGACAGCTTCTATTCCATCGTCAACGGCCAGGTCGACATCGAGCTGGTAGGCGGCAAGGCGACGCGCACGGTCACGCTGGGCCCCGGGGAATTCTTCGGCGAGATGAGCCTGATCTCGGGCCGGCGCCGCTCCGCCACGGTGCACGCCGGCCCCAATTGCATGCTGGTGGAAACGCCGCGCCGATCGATGAACAAGCTGATCTATTCGATCCCCGCGGTGAAGCGGGTGCTCGACCAATCGTTCCTGAGCCGCGCCATCCAGGCCGCGATCGCCCCGGAGCGTCCGCCCGTTGCCTTGCAGAGCCTGATTGCCACCGCCTCGGTGCTGGCCTTCAAGCCCGGGGAGCACCTGTTCCGCGAGGGCGAGCCGGGCGACTGCCTGCACCTGATCCGCAAGGGCTCGGTCACCATTTCGCGCCATATGGACGGCCGCGATGTGGTGCTGGCCTATGTCCCGGCCGGGCAATACGTCGGCGAAATGGCCCTGGTCAGCAACATTCCCCGTTCAGCCACGGTGACCGCCGCCGTCGCCACCGAAACCATCCGCATCGACGGCGAAGCCTTCAAGGCGATGCTGGCGCAGGACCCGCCGGTGAAGGCGCGGGTCGAGGAAATCTACAAGAACCGCTTGGCGCGCAACGTCTCCGCATTGCAGCAGCCCGAGCGCGGCGGCGTCATCGGCTTCCTCATGGCGCAGGGCGTCGGCGAGGCCACCGACGTGCTGCTCATCGACGAGTCGCTGTGCGTGCGCTGCGACCAGTGCGAGAAAGCCTGCACCGATACCCACGGCGGCCTGTCGCGCCTCAACCGCGAAGCCGGCCCGACTTTCGAAAACCTGCACGTGCCCACCTCCTGCCGCCATTGCGAGCACCCGCACTGCATGAAGGACTGCCCGCCGGACGCGATCAAGCGCGCCCCCAACGGCGAGGTCTTCATCAGCGACGCCTGCATCGGCTGCGGCAACTGCCAGCGCAACTGCCCTTACGGCGTGATCCAGATGGGCGTGGAGAGCAAGACCAGGCCGAGCCTGTGGCGCTGGATGCTGTTCGGCGGCCGCGAGCCGGGCCTGCAGGACCACGCGCACCACGATCACGGCGACGTGCCGAAGAAAGCCGCCAAGTGCGATATGTGCAAGAGCCTTCCCGGCGGCCCGGCCTGCGTCCGCGCCTGTCCCACCGGCGCGGCGCGGCGCGTCAGCCCCGAGCAGTTCCTGCGCGTGGCGAGAAAAGAATGAGCACCGCCGCCGAAACCAGGACGGTACCGACGGCGGCGATCCACGAAGGCTTCCTCGCCCATGCCCGCTTCCGCTACTTCAAGCTGGCTTCGCTGCTGTGCGTGCTGGCGGTGGCGGTCTACTGGTGGGACGACCCCGCCGACGGGCCCAACGGCGGCACCTGGCTGGGCTACACCCTCGGCACGGTCGGCGCCCTGCTCATCGTCTGGCTGACCTTGCTGGGCTGGCGCAAGCGCGACTACAGCTCGCGCCTGGGCACCGTGCGCGGCTGGCTCTCGGCCCATGTCTACCTGGGCCTGTCCCTGATCACCATCGCCACCCTGCACACCGGCTTCCACTTCGGCTGGAACGTGCACACGCTCTCTTATGTACTGATGCTGCTGGTCATCGCCAGCGGCGTCTACGGCACCATCGTCTACGCCCGCTATCCCACCCTGATCACCGTCAACCGCGACCAGAGCACGCGCGAAGCCTGGTTGGCGGAACTGGACGAACTGAACGAACAATCGTTGAAGCTGGCCGACGCGCTCGACACCCAGGTGCACCAGATCATCGTGCAATCCATCGACCGCATCCGCATCGGCGGCGGCCTGCGGGCGCAGTTGTTCGGCCCGCGCGAACCGCTACGCAAGGCGTTCGCCCAGGTCGAAAAGGAGCTGGGCATGACCACCCGCTTCATGGCCACCAAGCTGCGCGCACAGCCCAGCATGCGGTCGCTGGGGCCGGATGAATCATCCACGGTCTCGTTCATGGCCGGCCAACTGGTCGGCGGCAGCCACGACAACGAAAGCGCCCAGAAGCTGCTCGACCTGGTGGCGCGCCGGCGCGACATCGCCGGTCGCATCAACCGCGACATTCGCCTGCACGCGCAGATGCAGGTCTGGCTGTACATCCACGTGCCGCTGACCTTCGCCCTGCTGGCGGCGCTGCTCGCGCACATCCTCTCCGTCTTCATCTACTGGTAGGCCCCGTGCGCTTCCTGATCCGCACCTGGACCCGGCAAAGCGGCGAAAACGTCTCGCAGGACCGCACGCTGGAGAGCCAGCGCCTGCGCATCGGCCGCGGCACCGACCAGGACATCGAGCTGCCGGATCTGCGCATCGCGCTGGCCCATGCCGAGCTGGTGCGCAGCGGCAAGAATGCCATGCTGGTGACCAGGCCCGGCGCCAGCATGCTGGTCAACGGCGCCGTGACCAGGGAGCACAAGCTGCGCGGCGGCGATGTCGTCCTGATCGGCCGCTACCAGCTGACCATCCTGCCCGGCACCGGCGATATCGACCTGCAGATCGATGTCGAGGAAAAAGTCTCGGCGCGCGACGAGAAAAGCCAGCGGCAGACGCGCCTGGGCATGACCCTGGGTGAAGTGCTGTGGACGCGGCGGCGCGTGGCCTGGCTGCTGTTCGTGCCGGTGCTGTTGCTGAGCTTCGCCCTGCCGGCCTGGCTGCGCTTCCACCACACCCCGCCGCCCGTGCCGGCGCAGGCGGACTACCAGCCGCCCAGGCCGCCGACCGGTCTGGCGGCGGCGATACCGACCGATCACTTGTGGGTGCCCGGCCAATCGAGCAGTGCACATGCCTACTTCCAGAACGACTGTGCCAAGTGCCACAAGGCAGCCTTCGAGCGCGTGCCCAACGAAGCCTGCCTGAGCTGCCACAAGGATACAAAAGCACATGCCAGCGATGCGCGCTGGCTGCGGCTGGACGACTTCGCCAAGGCACGCTGCGAGGACTGCCACCACGAGCACAAGGGAGACTTGGCACTGGTGATGCGCGACAGCGCGCAGTGCACCGCCTGCCACGCGCAGCCGCAGCAGCGTTTTCCCGACCTCAGGCTGCAAGCGGCCGCAGATTTCTCGCAGCACCATCCGGTGTTCACGCCGAAGGTGGCGCGCTACGACTCGGTGACGCGCACGTTCGCCTGGATCGAAGCCAGCCCGGAACAGGCGATGACGCTGCATTCCGACACCAATCTCAAGTATCCGCACGACAAGCACCTCGATCCCAAGGGCATCAAGTCACCCACCGGCAAGCAGGTGTTGGGTTGTCCCAGCTGCCACGAACCTGATTCTTCCGGCGTGTCGTTCAAGCCCATCGACATGCAGAAGCACTGCGCCGAATGCCATCGCCTGGACTTCGACCCCGATGATCCGGACCGCTCGGTGCCGCACGGGCAGCCGGCTCAGGTGGTGGGTGTGATCCGCGACTACTACGCGCGCGCCGCACTGGCCGGTGGCGTGAAGAAACCTGGCGCCCCGCCGATCGTGCAGCTGCGGCGCAAGCCGGGCGAGCAGTTGACGCCGCCGCAGGCGCGGGCCGCGCTGGAATGGGCCGACCAGCAGTCCGCCATCGTCATCGACGAGGTGTTCGACAAGCGCGTCTGCGGCTACTGCCACAGCGTGACGCGCACCGGCGATCCGGCGCTGCCGTGGAGCGTGGCGCCGGTGATGCTGGCGCAGCATCGGCTCGACCACGCCAGCTTCAGCCATCAAGCCCACCGTACCGAGAAATGCGAGAGCTGCCACGCCGCCCGCAAGTCCACGCTCAGCACCGATGTGCTGCTGCCGGAGATCACGCGCTGCCGCGACTGCCATGGCGATCCCGGAACCGTTTCCAGGATTCCTTCCACCTGCATCGAATGCCACGGCTACCACATCTCGAAGGATCACCTGATGGGCATGGCGAGCAAGCCCGCTGGGCCGCCCGCGCTGGCCGAGCACCCGCCATGATCCGTCGCCGCTGCTTGCCGGAATTCCTGCTCGGTCTGTGCCTGACGCTGTCCTCCTGCGGCGGCGGCGGCCCGAGCGGCGGTTGCAGCGGCAACTGCCAGCAGGACATCCCGCAGCGCCTGGAGATCGCCGAGGTGCAGACCGTCATCGCCCAGGCCGTAGCGGAGGCGCAGGCGCAGAAGGTGGGTGCCGTCATCGCCGTCACCGACCGTGTCGGCAATGTGCTCGCCGTGTTCAAGATGAGCAACGCCAGGAACAGCGTCACGGTGGATTCGCAGCGCGATACCGGCACCGGCCTCGACGGCCTGGGCGTGGTGCCGTCGCCGCTGGCCGCGATCGCCAAGGCCATTACCGGCGCCTACCTCAGCTCCGAGGGCAACGCCTTCTCCACCCGCACCGCCAGCCAGATCGTGCAGGAACACTTCAACCCCGGTGAGCTGGGGCAGCCGGGCGGTCCGCTGTTCGGCGTGCAGTTCAGCTCCCTGCCCTGTTCGGATTTCAATACGCGCTACAGCGGCGGCGCCATCGCCGACATCGGCCCCAAGCGCTCGCCGCTGGGGCTGTCAGCGGACCCCGGCGGCTTCCCGCTGTACAAGAACGGCACCGTGGTCGGCGGCGTCGGCATCATCTCCGACGGCTTCTACAGCCTTGACCTCGATATCACGGATCGCGACCGCAGCGTTGATGAACTGATCGCCATCGCCGCCACCGCCGGCTTCGATGCCCCGGCCGATCGCCGCGCCGACCGCATCACCGTCGGCGGCAAGACCCTGCGCTATACCGACGTGGAAACCGCCGACACCCTTACCGGCGGCCGCAATACACTGAGCTTCAGCGCAGCCGGCGCTTCCGGCGCCCTGGAAGCGGTGGGCGGTTACTCCGCCGCCACCATCCTGGCGGGCACCGATTTCGGCACCGCGCAGTCGGGCTACGCCGCAGCTACCGAAGGCGCTTTCAGCGGGCTCGACGCGTTCCGCCTGGTCAACGCCGACGGCACCCCACGCTATCCGCCGCGTGCCGGCAGCGACGGCCTGCTCAGCGCCACCGAAGTCACCGAGCTGCTCAAGGACGGCATCGCCGTCGCCAACCGCACCCGCGCGCAGATCCGCCGGCCGCTGGGTTCGCAGATGCGCGGCTCGTTCGTGGTGGTGGACACCAAGGGCGCTATCCTCGGCGTGCTGCGCACGCGCGACGCGCCGGTGTTCGGAACCGACGTGGCACTGCAGAAAGCGCGCACCGCCATGTTCCTGTCCTCGCCCGGTGCGGCGGCGGCCTTGCAGGCGGCCGGTTCCGTCACCTACATCAAGCCGCAGGGCAGCCCCGGCGACGCCACCATACAGTTCGCCGACTACAGCCGGGCGATGACCGCGCTGATCGGCGTCAACGCCCTCGACGGCACTTATGCGTACGGCGCCCGCTCTATCGGCAACTTTGAGCGCCCGTTCTTTCCCGACGGCATCGACGGCTATCCCAATGGCCCGCTGAGCAAGCCCTACGCCCAATGGAGCCCCTTCTCCACCGGCCTGCAACTGGACCTGGTCTACGAGCGCATTGCCCAGCACGTGCTGTTCGGTCTCGGCGCGGGCCCGGATGTCGGTCCCAGCTGCGCCGGCCCTCCGGGGCCGGTGGCCGGCTTCAACACCACCGTGCCGGCTGCACTCGGCGACGGCCTGCAGATTTTCGCCGGCGGCGTCCCCATCTATCGCGGCAGCCAGTTGATCGGTGCGGTCGGCGTCTCCGGCGACGGCATCGACCAGGACGACATGGTCGCCTTCCTCGGCGTCTATAACGCCGGACAAACCCTGGGCACCCTCGGCAACGCCCCCATCGCCAGGCGCATCGACCAGCTCAATATCCAGGGTCAGAAGGTGCGCTACGTCGAATGCCCGCAGGCGCCGTTCCTGGACAGCAACGAGCAAGCGCCGTGCGACGGCAAATGAAACGTGCCGCGGCGCGAAGCCTGGTGCTGTACAGCGCACTCGGGACCCTGCTGGCGGTGACCACGCAGGTTTATGCGGCGGGACAGACCTACGGCCCGGTGCACGCGAAGGAAAGCCTGTCGCAGATCGCCTACGCCCTGCGCCCCGAGAAAACCCGGCTCTGCACCTACCAGACCATCACCGCCCTGTATCGCGCCAACCCGGACGCCTTCGCCGGCTCGCCCGAACACATCAGGCCCGGCAGCGTGTTGCGCGTGCCGGAAGCGCAGGACATCGTCGCCATCCCGGCGGCGGAAGCCTATGCGGTATATCACGCGGCGACGGAACCACCCGCACACGCACACGCAGCCGCGGCCGCGGCCGCGGCGCCGACCGACGCCTCCGCAGCCCTGCCGCGGCCGATGCCGCGACCGGAGTTGAAGAGCGAAGTCGCCATGGCGCCGCCGCCCGCCGCCATGCCGACCACCGCACCGGTGGCAAGCGTCCCCGACATCCGCCGCCGCACCGGTGAGCAGCGTCGGGTGCCGGGCGATACCGAGCCGCTGCCCGATCCGAACCGCATGGGCCGCCTCGCTCCGGTGGCGGCGCCGGAAGCCTGGAAGGAATGGGAGATCGCGCCGATCCCCGACCGCTGGCGCCTGCTCAACACCCTGGGCCTGGTGCCGCAGCACTGGTACGACCCCTACAACCAGAACACCTGGAAGGCGGACAAGCCGATCCGTCACGGCGACGAGTTCCTCAGCCTCAACGTCATCGCCGATACGCTCTACGAGTATCGCCGCCTGCCGGTACCGGTCGGCCCCCAGGGCAGCAACGATCCCAACGAGAACGGCATCTTCGGCGGCCAGCGGCAAACCCTGTTCAACGCCAACCTGATCCTGTCGGCGGTGTACATCAAGGGCGACACCACCTTCAAGCCGCCCGAGTACGAGCTGCACCTGACGCCGGTGCTGAACTACAACTACACCACGGCCGAGGAAGCCGGCGCACTCAATATCGATCCGGGCAAGGGCCGTTACCGTTCGGACCAGTTCATCGGCCTGCAGGAGGCCTTTGTCGACTACCACCTGCGCAACGTCTCGGACCGCTACGATTTCGACAGCGTGCGCTTCGGCATCCAGCCCTTCTCCACCGACTTCCGCGGCTTCCTGTTCCAGGACAACCAGCTGGCGCTGCGCTTCTTCGGCACCCGCGACAACAACCGCTGGCAATACAACGTTGCCTGGATCCGTCGCCTGGAGAAGAACACCAACAGCGGCCTCAACGACGTACAGGTCAAGCCCCGTAACGACGACACCTACGTCTTCAATCTGTATCGCCAGGACTTCCCGGTGCTGGCCTTCACCTCGCAGCTCACCGTGGTGCACAACCGCAACCGCGAAAACGGCGAGCAGTTCTACGACGACAACGGCTTCCTGCAGCGTCCGGCCGCCATCGGCACCGAAACGCCGCGCAAGTACCAGGTGACCTACTTCGGCTACAACGGCGACGGCCATTTCGGCCGCCTCAATCTGACCATGTCCACTTACCTGTCCATCGGCCGCCAGGACCGCGGCGTGTTCGCCGACAACGTACAGCGCATCCGCGGCAAGTTCGGTGCGGCCGAGGCCTCCTACGACCTGGACTGGCTGCGCCTGCGCGCCAGCGCCGTCTACGCCAGCGGTGACCACAATCCCTACAACAACACCGCCACCGGCTTCGACGCCATCTTCGAGAACCCGATCATCGCCGGCGCCGATACCAGCTTCTGGATCCGCCAGGCGGTGCCGCTGATCGGCGGCGGCGGCGTGACCCTGTCGCAGCGCAACGGCGAACTGGCCGACCTGCGCTCCAGCAAGGACTTCGGCCAGTCCAACTTCGAGAACCCGGGCCTGATCCTGCTCGGCCTCGGCGCCGATGCCGACCTGATGCCGCAACTGCGCCTGTCCGGCAACTTCAATCACCTCTGGTTCGACAGCGCGCAGACCGTGGCGCTGGCGCGCAACCAGGAGTTGCATTCCAACAGCATCGGCTGGGATCTCTCCACCGCCCTGATCTACCGGCCCTTCTTCACACAAAACATCATCTTCCGCCTGTCCGGCGCCATGCTCATCCCGGACGACGGCTACCGCGCCCTGTTTCCCGACAAGTACCAGTACTCGGTGCTTGGCAACCTGGTTCTGACTTACTGACCATGCGCAGCCTCCCCGCCCTGTTGCTCGCTGCACTGGCCGTCGCCGGCACGGCCCACGCCTACGACAAGGAACAGCCGCGCGACATCGCCTATCCGGAATCGCCCGCCGCACCGCGCTTCCAGACCGCGCAGCAGGCGCAGGACAAGAGCGCAGGCTGCCGCTCCTGCCACACCGATACCGACCACGCCAGCATGCACGTCAACCCGGCGGTGGTGCTGGGCTGCACCGACTGCCACGGTGGCGATGCAAGGATCGCGCTGGGTGACGGCATCCGGCAGGACCAGCCGGCCTACCGCAAGACACTGGACCAGGCGCATGTGCAGCCGCGCAATCCGGGATCCTGGCGCTACCCCTCCAGCGCCAACCCGCCGGAAAGCTACACCCTGCTCAACCGCGAGTCGCCCGAATTCATCCGTTTCATGAATCCCAGCGACTACCGCGTGGTGCGCGAGGCCTGCGGTGCCTGCCACCTGCCGCTGATCGAGGCGGCCGAACGCAGCCTGATGAGCAACAGCGCCATGTTCTTCGAGGGCGCCTCGTACAACAACGGCATCCTGCCGTTCAAGCGCTCCATCATCGGCGAGACCTATACCCGCGACGGCCAGGCCGCCTCGATCGAGGATCCCTCCGGCACGCCGGACGCCAACATGGCGGCCAAGGGCGTGCTGGCAAAATTGTTCCCGCTGCCGCCCTGGGAAGTGGTGCCGCCCGGCGATGTGTTCCGCATCTTCGAGCGCGGCGGCCGCAACATCTCCAGCCTGTTCCCTGAAACCGGCCTGCCCGATTCCAGCGGCAGCATCCAGAAGCTGGAGGAACCGGGCCGCCCTGACTTCCGCCAGTCCAACCGCGGCCCGGGCACCGGCAACCGCATCGCCGTGCCGGTGATCAACCTCACCAAGACGCGCCTCAACGATCCCTACATGTGGTTCCTCGGCACCAACGAGCAGGCCGGCGATTACCGCTCCAGCGGCTGCGCCGGCTGCCACGTGGTCTACGCCAACGACCGCGACCCGCTGCACTCCGGCCCGTACGCGAAGTTCGGCAACGAAGGCACCACCCAGACCGTCGATCCGACCATTCCGAAGAACGAGTCCGGCCATCCGCTCAAACACGTCTTCACCCGCTCCATCCCCACCGAGCAGTGCATGGTCTGCCACATGCACCAGCCGAACATTTTCCTCAACTCGATGCTCGGCTACACCATGTGGGACTACGAGTCCGACGCACCCAGCATGTGGCCGGAGAAGCAGAAGTACCCGACCGACCACGAAATCCGCCAGATCAATGAGCGCAATCCGGAGGAGGCGGCGATCCGCGGCAAGTGGAGCGATCCGGAATTCCTCAAGAACGTCTCCGGCCTGAACCCGCAATTGAAGGACACCCAGTTCGCCGACTACCACGGCCACGGCTGGAACTTCCGCGCCATCTTCAAGCGCGACCGCAAGGGCGACCTGCTCGACAAGGACGGCAAAATCGTCGCCGACGACGATCCGCACAAATTCGATCCCGCCAACCCGCACAAGGCGGTGCAGCTGATGTCGATCCACGTCGAGAAGGGCATGCAGTGCACCGACTGCCATTTCTCGCAGGACATGCACGGCAACGGCCACCTCTACGGCGAGGTGGCGCAGGCCATCGAGATCGACTGCCAGGACTGCCACGGCACGGTGGACAACTACCCCACCCTGCGCAGTTCCGGCCCGGCGGCGCCCGCGCCGAAGTGCCCGGCCGGCTCCACGCTGCAGGCCGGCGCCTCGATCAAGGTCGCCAACATCCCGCCGCCCGCGGTGCCGACCTATGTCTGCGTCTACGCCGACGGTACCCAGGCCCCGGCGCCGCCGGCCGGCACCGACCTCGCGCAGATGCGCACCCAGGACGGGCGCCTGCGCTTCGAGTGGCTCAACGGCGAATTGTGGCAACGCTCCTCGGTGACGCCGGGCCTGGAGTGGCGCGTGCACCTGGTGAAGGACAGCGTCACGCCGACCAGCAAGGACTACAACGCCAAGGCCGCCCGCGCCAAGCTGATGGGCACCGACACGCAAACCTTCGCCTGGGGGGCCGCCGTGTCCCCGGCCAGCCGTGCCCACCAGGACAGCAAGATGCTCTGCGTCAGCTGCCACAGTTCCTGGACCACCTCCTGCTTCGGCTGCCACCTGCCGATCCAGGCCAACTGGAAATCCGACCGCCACAAGTTCGACGGCGAGGAATCGCGCAACTTCGCCACCTACAACCCGCAGGTGGCGCGCGACGACTTCTTCATGCTGGGCAAGCACGGCGAGGCCAAGGGCTACCGCATCGCGCCGGTGCGCAGTTCCTCGGCCCTGGTGCTGTCCTCCACCAACGCCAACCGCGAACACATCTACGTGCAGCAGGCGCCGGTGGCGGCCAGCGGCTTCTCCAGCCAGGCCTTCGCGCCGCACTACCCGCATACCGAACGCACGGTCGAGACCAAGACCTGTTCCGACTGTCACTTGGCGCAGGCCAACGACAACAACGCCTGGATCACCTCGCTGCTGGGCCTGGGCACCGGCTTCGTCAACTTCATCGGCTACCACGCCTATACCGGCCTCGACGGCGCGCTGGCCGCGGTGCAGGTGACGGAATGGGACGAGCCGCAGGCGGTGATCGGCAGCTACCTGCATCGCTACGCCTATCCCGACTGGTTCGCCGAACACCAGAAGAACGGGCAGGAATTGCAGCACGCGTACACCCATGGCACCGGCGACGCGGTGGGCTGCCTGCAATTGCGCGGCGAGTATCTCTATGTGGCGCAAGGCAGGAAGGGCATGCAGGCCTACGACGTGGCCGGGATCGGCAACAAGGGCATCTCCGAAAAGATCATCACCGCGCCGTTCTCGCCGCTGGGGCACGACACCCACATCGCCTCGAAAGACGCGAGCTGCGTCGCCCTGCCCACCAACCAGCCGATCAACCTGCTGCGCAACACCGGGAAGATGCGCCAGGACAACCAGGAACAGGCGTTCCACCCGATCTACCACTACGCCTTGATCACCGACCGCGTCGAAGGCCTGATCCTGACCAACGTCGACACCTTGCAGGACGGCGATCCGCGCGACAATTTCCTCGAACGCGCCCTGACCTACAACCCTGATGGCCTACTCAAGGGTGCACGGCACGTGACCATCGCCGGCGACTGGGTCTATATAGCCGCCGACGCCGGCCTGGTGGTGCTGAACCTGGCCGATCCACTCAAGCCGGAAGTGGCGGCGACGCTGCCGATGCAGGATCTGCGCAGCACCTATGTGCAATTCCGCTACCTGTTCGCCGTCACCGGACAGGGCCTGCAGGTGGTGGACATTACCCATCCACAGGCGCCGAAGCTGATCGACGGCGCCAGCGTGGCGCTGGGCGATGCGCACCGCGTCTATGTCGCCCGCACCTTCGCCTACGTCGCCGCCGGCAAGCAGGGCCTGGCCATCATCGACGTGGAGAATCCGGAGAAGCCGAAGCTGTACCAGCTGTTCGACGCCGGCGGCAAGCTCGACGACGCGCATGACGTGGTGGTCGGTTCGACCAACGCCTCCCTCTTCGCCTATGTCGCCGACGGCCGAAACGGACTCCAGGTGATCCAGCTCACCGCGCCGGACACGCAACCCAGGTTCTACGGCTTCTCACCCGATCCCAAGCCGGTGCTGATCGCCCACTACAAGACCCCGAAGCCGGCGCTGTCGCTGTCGCGCGGCCTCGACCGCGACCGCGCGGTGGACGAGAGCGGCGGACAGGTGGCGGTGTTCGGCCGCATCGGCTCGCGCCCGTTCAACGTAGAAGAGATGCAGCGGATGTATATGCGGGCCGACGGCACGCCCTGGTTCGTCAGCGACGCGGTGGAGACAGCTCACCCACGCGCCGAAACGAAAACGCGCCGTCACGGGAAATAGATGTCACACGGCCGCACTTGCGGCAGGCAACATGGAGGTCCGGTCATGCAGCGAAAACAGGCAGGCATTGCGGTCATCTGGCTCGCCCTGGTGTCGGGAGCGGCCCTGGCGGCGGATCATGCGGACGCCCCGGGCACCAAGGGCGACCACGGCGATCACGCCGCGGACATCACCGACGTATTCATCTTTCGTGCCGCCGGCAAGCTGGTCGGCGCCATCAACATCACCGGCGCCCCGGTACCGCAGACGCGCGTCGACGGCCCCACCGGACGTTTCGATCCGCAGGTGATCTTCACCTATCACATCGACAGCAACTGCGACGGCAAGCCCGACACCGACGTCAACGTGCGCTTCGGCCTCAACAGCCTGGGCAAGATCGGCGTGCAGCTGGAAAACCTGCCGGGCGCCGGCGCCACCCTGGTATCCGGGCCGGTGGAAACGGTCAACACCACGCCGAGCGGCCTCAAGTTCTTCGCCGGCCTCAAGGACGATCCGTTCTTCTTCGACTTCGTCGGCTTCACCGCCACCGAGGCCAGCTTTGGCGCGGAGGATCAGCCGCCGACCGGACAACTGCTGTTCGACAACAAGCGCGATTCCTTCGGCGCCCGCAACATCACCGCCATCGTCTTCGAGATGGACCAGGCCGCCGCCACCAAGGGCTCGAGCAAGATCTGCGTCTTCGCCACCTCCGGCCGCCTGATGCAATGAACAGGAGCAAGTCCATGAGACGTCACATGAAGCACTCAAGCATCCCGTCCGGCGCCGTGCTGGCCCTGGCCTTCGCCGCACTGTCGGCTTGTGGTGGTGGAGGAGGAGGCGGCAGTGGCAGCAGCAATTCCAATCCGCAGAACTTCGTCTTTTCCACTGCGCCGGTCACCTCCTATGCACGTGTCGACCGCATGGGTAGCCCGGTCACGGCCACGGTCCTGATCACGCCGGCACACAAGGACATGTTCAATGCCACCGATCCGATCAACGATGGCGATTACGCGGCGGAAGAGACGAACACCGTCAAGGTCTTGCACTACCAGCTCGATCCGCAACTCAAGGCGGCGGGCCTGGCATCCTGCGCCAGGACCTGCGACAGCTTCGCCACCTGCGACGTCAGCCGCTGCATCAGCCAGGCGGTGCCGCTGATCATTCCCGACATGCTGCACCTGGATCTGGGCCAACCCGACGGCTTTCCCAACGGCCGCAATTTCAGCGACTCGGTGGTGGACCGCGTGGTCGCCGTGGCGCTGCTCGACATCAGCACACCGGGCCAGTGCAACGGTGCGCCCTGCACCGTCGACACCCTGGTCAACCTGCCGCTGGATCCGACCGCCAATGACAAGCCACTGCCGGCGGAATTTCCCTACCTGGCAGCGCCATTCCCCCCGCCTTGATGCGGATGCGGCGCTGCGCTCGGCTGGCCCTGCTGCTGGTTTGCCTGTGCAGCCTGCCGGCTTGCGGGCCGGCCCAGCCCAAGACGCAACCGGCGGTGGACTACGCCCGGCTGCTGCAGCTCTACGACGGCGCCATCGTCAACGCCCGCAAGGAATTGCAACGCTCACCCAATGAAGTCTCGGACCGCGAAGCCCTGTCGCTGGCGCTGTTGCAGAAAGCCCTCCTCACCAGCAACTTCCAGGACTACGCCGACGCCGACCGTGCCATGGCGGACGCCTTCGCCATCAGCGACGACGCACATGCCCCGTTGCTGAGCCGCCTGCATCTGAACCTGGTTCTGCATCGCCTGCCGCAGGCCGAAGCTGACCGCGCGCGGCTGGCCAGCCGCTTCCTCGTCGCCGATACCGCCGGCTTCGCCGGCGAGAGCGCGGAACTGGCCTTCCAGCAGGGCCGCTATGCCGAAGCCCTGGCCGGCTTCCATCGCTCGCTGGCCATCCAGGAGGGCCTGTTCAGCCTGTTCCGCCTCGCCATCTGGTATGCGCGTACCGGTGATTGTTTCGAGGCCGCCGCCCTGATCGACCGCGCCGAGAAGCAGGACCACAGCGACACGCCTTACCTGCACGCCTGGCTGGAACTGCAGCACGGCCTGCTGCTGCTGGACCGTGGACGCTGGGAGCAGGCCGACGAATACTTCTACCACGCCGAAAGCCTCCTCCCGGGCTGGTGGCTGCCACGTAGCCGGCATGCCCAGGTGCTGGCCCTGAAAGGCGAGCGCGAGGAAGCGCAGGCCCTGTATGAAACCCTCGTCACCGAAACCGGTGATCCCGAATTCATGGACGCCGTGGCGCGCCTGCGCCGGGTAGGGCCGGATCCGGCCTCGGCCGCGCCCTGGATCCAGCGCGCCGCGGCGGTACATCGCCAGCGCCTGGCGCTGCTGCCCGAAGCCGAATACGCCCATGCGCTGGAACACGAGCTGTGGTTCGGCCATCCCGAACAGGCGCTCGACCTGGCGCAACGCAACGCGGAGTTGCGTCCCAACGGCGAAGCGCGCACCTTGCTGGCCGAAGCGCTGTACAAGGCCGGCAAGACGGCCGAGGCCCAGCATGAAATCGAGGCCGTGCTGGCCACCGCCTGGAACACCGCCGAATCGCACGCCATCGCCGCGCAGATCGCCGCCGCCCTGGGCCAGCGCGAGGAAGCCGATCGCCAGCAAGCCCTCGCCATCGACCTCAATCCGCGCGCCTTCCGCATGTACCCGCTGCCCCAGCCGGCGCAGCCCGAAGCACTGCCGTGATCGTGCCGCGGGATGTTTCGCGCAGGTTCGTACGCGGCGTTTTCCTTGCATGCACCCTGGTCTGCGCAGTATCCCCCGCGGCGTTGGCACAGACCCGGCAGCCCTACACGCCGGCCGATGATGCTTTGGTCCTGGAGCACGTCGGCCTGCCGCGCGCACCCGGCGTGCTGCAACTGCGCGATGTGCGCGAACAATGGCTGGCGGAACCCGGCAATTACGCCATCTCCCTGGCCTATGCCCGCGTCGCGCTCGACGTCGGGCGGCAGGAAGACGATCCGCGTTATTTCGGCTACGCCGAATCCGCACTGCGTCCCTGGCTGGATCGGGCTCAACCTCCACCCGAAGTCCTGCTGCTGCGCGCCAGCCTGCGCCAGGTACGCAAGGACTTCAGCGGCGCCATGCAGGACCTGGACGCCCTGGTTGCCGCTGCGGGCCCCGAGTCGGCCCAGGCGCAACTGGCCCGTGCCACCCTGCACCTGATGCAAGGCGATCCCGCCGCCGCCCTGAACGATTGCACCGCGCTCGACCGACGCATCGATCCCCTGCTCGGCGGCATCTGCGTTAACGCCGCGCAAGGACTTTCCGGCTCCGCGGCGTCCGCTCTGGCCGCTCTCGACCAGGAGCGCAAGACGGCGCTCAAGGCCTCGCTGCCGGTACGGATCTGGCTGCTCGCCACCGCCGCCGGCATCGCCGACCGCCTTGGACAGGCCGACGCCGCGCTTGCCGACTACGCCGACGCCCAGGCCTTGCTGGCCGCCGCCGGCACACGCGATCCCGGCCTGCTTGCCGCCTATGCCGATTGCCTGCTGGAACAGCACCGCGACGCCGAGGTGGTCCACCTGCTCGCCGCCGGTACCCGCATCGACAGCCTGCTGCTGCGCCTGGCCCTGGCCGAGCGCCGCCTCGGCGAAGCGGGTGATGCTTCCATGACCGTCAGGGCCGATGAACACAGCGCCACCCTCGGCCTGCGCTTCGACGAGGCGCGTCAGCGCGGCGACAGTCTGCACCTGCGCGAGGAAGCGATGTACCAGCTCGCCCTGAGGCACGACGCCGCGCGGGCGCTGCAACTGGCCCAGCAGGACTGGCAGCAGCAGCGCGAACCGATCGATGCGCGCATCTTCCTGCGCGCCGCATCGGTCGCGAACAGTCCGCAGGCGGCGCAGGCTGTGCTGGAGTGGATGCGGCGAACGCGCCTGGAGGATGTGTACCTGGAAAAGCTGACTGAACATCCAGCCCCTGGTTCAGCGCCATGAAATATCAATCACTGTCATACCGGCGAAAGCCGGTATCCAGGGTCGTCGAATCATCCGCTCGAAATTCCTGGGTACAGGCATGTGCCGGTACGATCAAAAAATTGGCATGCACCTCAGTGCTGCTGTTGCTCTGCACCTCCGCCCAGGCGCACAAGGCCAGCACCAGTTATCTGCACCTCTCCGTCGATGGCGGCAAGCTCGACGCCCGCTGGGACATCGCCCTGCGCGACCTCGACTACGCCATCGGCCTCGACGCTTCCGGCGACGGCGAACTGGACTGGGGCGAAGTGCGTCGGGCGCAGGCGCGCATCGGCGCCTATGCCCTGTCGCGCCTCGCCATCCGCTCCGACGGCCGGCCCTGCACGCTGCGCCTGAACCAGCTGCAGATCGTCGAACACGGTGACGGCAACTACGCCGTGCTCAACCTTGCCGGTGCCTGCCCGCACACTCCGATCGCACTGGCCGTGCGCTACGACCTGCTGTTCGACATCGACGCCCTGCACCGCGGCCTGCTCAAGCTGGATTTCCATGATGCGAAAAGCAGTGACGCACACGATGCCGCCGATGAGTCACGCGCCGGCCTGTTCAGCCCACAACAGCGCGAACTGCGCTTCATCCGCACGCAAGGCGATGCCCTGGATGTATTCACCGAGTACTTTCGCGCCGGACTCGCACACGTCTGGAGCGGCCTCGACCACATGCTGTTCCTCGCCGGCCTGTTCCTGCCCGCGGTGCTGCGCCGGCAAGGACGCCGCTGGGACAGCCCATGGATTCCCGCGCCGCGCCTCGGCATCGCCTTGCGCGACACCGCGCTGATGGCCACCGCCTTCACCATCGCCCATGCCATCACCCTGACCCTGGCCGCGACCGGCGCCTTCACCCTGCCGTCGCGCCCGGTGGAATGCGCCGTCGCCGCCACAGTGCTGTTCGCCGGCCTCAACAACCTGTGGCCGATGGTCTATCGCGAACTGTTCTGGCTGGCGGGAGCGTTCGGCCTGATCCACGGCGCCGCCATCGCCGGCGCCCTGATCGAACTGGGCCTGCCGCCGGGCGGCCGCGTCTGGGCCCTGCTGGCTTTCAATCTGGGCGTGGAGGCGGCGCAACTCGGCGTCCTGCTGGTGGTGATCCCGCCCAGCTTCCTGTGCCGCCGTTCGCCGTGGTACCGCCGGCTGGTGCTGATTCCCGGCGCGCTGCTGGTGACGCTGGCCGGGCTGGCCTGGCTGATCGAGCGCGGCCTCGGCATCGACCTGGGCGTGCCGCTGCCCTGAGACGCCGGCGGCGTCCCGGTCGCCCGCCTCAATCGTCCCGCGCGTCCATGGTCTGGTTGATGCGCAGCGCCAGCAGCGTGGCGAGGGCGCCGGACAGCAGGTACAGGCCGACGTAACCCACGCCGAAGTGCGAGGCCAGTTCCAGCGCCACCAGCGGCGCGAAGGCCGCGCCGGTGAGCCAACTCAGGTCCGAAGTGAACACCGCGCCGCTATAGCGGTAGCGGCTGCCGAAGCTGGAATTGACCGCGCCCGCCGACTGGCCATGGGAAAAGCCGAGCAGGGCGAAGCCGAGCAGGATGAACAGGTAGCCGCCGGTGGTGCTGCCGGAGAGCAGCACCGGCGTCCAGCCGCTGTAGATCGCGATCAGGATGGCGAAGATGCCCAGCGCCTTGCGGCGGCCGTAGCGATCGGCGATGGCGCCCGACATCACCATGCAGGGCACGGCGATGGCGGCGCCGATGATCTGCACCAGCAGCACGTCGCCCACCGATTGCTGCGTGAACAGGATGATCCACGACAGCGGGAAGATCGTGACCAGGTGGAACAGCGCGTAGCTGGCCAGCGGCGCGATGGAGCCGAGGACCACGTTGGTGCCGTGCTCGCGCACCAGCTCGCGCAGCGGCGCGGGTTCCAGTTCGCGGGTCTTCAGCAGTTGCGCGAACTCCGGCGTCGCGACCAGGCGCAGGCGGGCGAACAACGCCACCACGTTGATGGCGAAGGCGACATAGAACGGGTAGCGCCAGCCCCAGCTGTTGAAATCTTCCGGCACCAGGTTGGAGATCAGGAAGACGAACAGGCCGGCGGCGATGACGAAACCGATCGGCGCGCCGAGCTGCGGAATCATCGCGTACCAGCCGCGGCGCCCCTGCGGTGCATTCAGCGCCAGCAGCGAAGGCAGGCCATCCCAGCTGCCGCCGACCGCCAGGCCCTGGCCGATGCGCAGCAGCGACAGCAGGATGATCGCGGTCTCGCCGATATCTGCATAGCCGGGCAGGAAGGCGATGCCGGCGGTGGCGGTGCCCAGCATGAACAGCGCGATGGTCAGCTTGGTGCCGCGGCCGTAGCGCTGGTGGATGATCCTGAACAGCAGCGAGCCGATCGGCCGCGCGATGAAGGCGAAGGAAAAGACCGTGAAGGAATACAGCGTCCCGGTCAGCGGCGACACGAAGGGGAAGAACACCGCCGGGAAGACGATCACCGAGGCGATGCCGAAGACGAAGAAGTCGAAGAATTCGGAAACGCGGCCGATGATCACGCCGATGGCGATCTCGCCGGGCGAGACCTTGCCCGGCTCGTGGCGGGCGGTCCCGGTGCCGTGTTCCAGCCCGCCCGGGGCGGAACCTGCCGTATCGTTGTGGATTGCGGACATCTGCTTTCGGCCTGCGTTTATATCGTGAGCCTGGATTACTATAGAGGCGGCCGCATGCAATTCACAGTGCCGGCCGGGTCCGGTCCACAAGCCTTTCGGTCGTGGATCGCCTGTTCTGAGCGAACATTCGCACGGTTTCGGGGGTCCAGACCATTGGACAAAACGTCCAGTCGCGCAAATCGATCGGCCTTCTTATAGTGGCGCACCTCTCCACACCCCCACAGTGCGCCATGTTGCCCAGAGTCCTGCGCCGCCTGTTGATGCCGCTGCTGGCCGTCCTGATGAGCGGCTGCAGCGCGGTCGTGCTGCACCCTTCCGGCGACGTGGCGCTGCAGCAGCGCAACCTGATCGTCGCCTCTACGGTGCTGATGTTGTTGATTATTGTGCCGGTGATGGTACTGACCGGGTGGTTCGCCTGGCACTACCGCCAGTCCAACACCAAGGCGCATTACGATCCCGATTGGCACCACTCCACCGGCCTGGAACTGGTGATCTGGTCGGCACCCCTGCTGATCATCATCGCCCTCGGCGCCATGACCTGGATCGCCACCCACACCCTCGACCCCTACCGCCCCCTGGGGCGCCTGGCCGCCGCCAAGCCGGTGCCGGAAGGCACCCGGCCCCTCAAGGTGCAAGTGGTGGCACTCGACTGGAAATGGCTGTTCGTCTATCCGGACTACGGTTTCGCCACCGTCAACGAACTGGCCGCACCGGTGGACGTGCCGATCGAATTCCAGATCACCGCCTCCTCGGTGATGAATTCCTTCTTCATCCCCGCCCTGGCCGGGCAGATCTACGCCATGCCGGCGATGGAAACCCAGTTGCACGCGGTGATCAACCAGCCCGGCAGCTATGAGGGCTTCTCCGCCAACTACAGCGGCGCCGGCTTCTCCGACATGCGGTTCCGCTTCCTCGGCAAGAGCCAGGCCGATTTCGACCTCTGGGTCCAATCGGTCAAGTCCGGCGGCGGCGCCCTGACGCGCGAGGGCTACCTGGCCCTGGCGCGCCCCAGCGAGCGCGAACCGGTGAAGCATTACGCCGAAGTGGCGCCCGGCCTTTACGACCTGATCCTCAACCTCTGCGTGCAGCCCGGCAAGATGTGCCTGCGCGACATGATGAAGATCGACGCCAAGGGCGGCCTCGGCATGGCCGGCGTCTACAACGTCGGCCGCCTTGCCTACGACCGGCCGCCGGCGCTCAACGCCGGACAAGCCGAGCCGCCGACCGGCCTCGCCTACGTGCTTGCCCTGTGCGCCACTCCCGGCCCCCTGTGGTCCCCCGCCCCGCCCGCTGCTTCCGCGGCCGCGGGCAACTGAGGCGCCCTCCGGGACCTTCGAGAACCACCGATGCGCGACAACTCCGAACTGATCCATTTCATCTTTGGGCGCCTGACCTGGGCCGCGATCCCGTTTCATGTGCCGATCCTGGTCTACACCTTCATCGTCGTCGCCATCCTCGGCATCGCCCTGCTCGCCACCATCACCTGGATGGGCAAGTGGGGCTACCTCTGGCGCGAGTGGTTCACCAGCGTCGACCACAAGAAGATCGGCATCATGTATATGGTGCTCGGCATCGTCATGATGCTGCGCGGCTTCTCCGACGCCATCATGATGCGCCTGCAGCAGGCCATGGCCTTCGGCGGCTCTACCGGCTACCTGCCGCCCGAGCACTACGACCAGATCTTCACCGCCCACGGCGTGATCATGATCTTCTTCGTCGCCATGCCCATGGTGGTGGGCCTGATGAACGTGGTGATGCCGCTGCAGATCGGCGCCCGCGATGTGGCCTTCCCCTTCCTCAACAACTTCAGCTTCTGGATGACCGTGGCGGGCGCGATCCTGGTGATGCTCTCGCTGTTCGTCGGCGAGTTCGCCCGCACCGGCTGGCTGGCCTACCCGCCCTTGTCCGGCATCGCCTACAGCCCCGATGCGGGCGTCGACTACTACATCTGGTCGCTGCAGATCGCCGGCGTCGGAACGCTGCTCTCCGGCGTCAACATGGTGGTCACCATCATCAAGATGCGCGCCCCCGGCATGACCCTGATGAAGATGCCGATCTTCACCTGGACCGCCCTGTGCACCAACGTGCTGATCGTCGCCGCCTTCCCGGTGCTGACCGCCGTGCTGGTGCTGCTGTCGCTGGACCGCTACGTCGGCACCGACTTCTTCACCAATGATTTCGGCGGCAACCCGATGATGTACGTCAACCTGATCTGGATCTGGGGCCACCCCGAGGTGTACATCCTGATCCTGCCGCTGTTCGGCGTGTTCTCCGAAGTGGTCTCGACCTTCTGCGGCAAGAAGCTGTTCGGCTACGCCTCGATGGTCTACGCCACCGTCGTCATCACCATCCTGTCCTACCTGGTGTGGCTGCACCACTTCTTCACCATGGGCTCGGGCGCCAGCGTCAACTCCTTCTTCGGCATCACCACCATGATCATCTCGATCCCCACCGGCGCGAAGATGTTCAACTGGCTGTTCACCATGTACCGCGGCCGCATCAACTTCGACGTGCCGATGCTGTGGACCATGGGCTTCATGTTCACCTTCGTCATCGGCGGCATGACCGGCGTGCTGCTCGCCGTGCCGCCGGCCGACTTCGAACTGCACAACAGCCTGTTCCTGGTTGCGCACTTCCACAACGTCATCATCGGCGGCGTGCTGTTCGGCCTGTTCGCCGGCATCAACTACTGGTTCCCGAAATCCATCGGCTTCCGCCTGGACGCCTTCTGGGGCAAGGTCTCCTTCTGGTTCTGGCTCAGCGGCTTCTGGTTCGCCTTCATGCCGCTGTACATCCTCGGCCTGATGGGCGTCACCCGCCGCCTCAGCCACTTCGACGATCCCAGCCTGCAGATCTGGTTCCAGATCGCCGCCTTCGGCGCGGCCCTGATCTTCCTCGGCATCCTCGCCTTCCTGGTGCAGATCTACGTCAGCATCCGCAATCGCGACTCGCTGCGCGACCACACCGGCGACATCTGGGGCGGCCGCACCCTGGAGTGGTCCACCTCCTCGCCCCCGCCCGACTACAACTTCGCCTTCACCCCCCTGGTCCATGAACTGGACGCCTGGGCGGACATGAAGCAGCGCGGCTACCAGCGGCCGGAACAGGGCTTCCTGCCGATCCACATGCCGAAGAACACCGGCGCCGGCGTGATCCTCGCCTTCCTGGCCATGGTCTGCGGCTTCGCCATGATCTGGCACATCTGGTGGATGGCGGCGGCATCCTTCATCGGCCTGATCGCCGCGGCCATCGTCCACACCTTCAACTACAACCGCGACTTCCACATCCCGGCCGCCGAGGTCGCGCGGATCGAAGACGCCCGCAGCCGCCTGCTGGCGCAGCAGGCCTGACCATGACACAAGCCACCGATGCGATGAACGCCCCGCCGGCCCAGGGTTTCTACCTGACCGAGGAGCATCACCCCGAAAACGGGACGATGCTCGGCTTCTGGATCTACCTGATGAGCGACTGCCTGCTCTTTGCAGTGCTGTTCGCCATGTACGGCGTGCTCGGCGGCAACTACGCCGCCGGCCCCGGGCCGAAAGACCTGTTCGAGCTGCCGACGGTCCTGCTCAACACCTCGATGCTGCTGCTCTCGTCCATCACCTATGGCTTCGCCATGCTGGAGATGGCGCGGCAGCGCAAGGGCGCCACCCTGCTCTGGCTGGCCATCACCGGTTGCTTCGGCGTGGCCTTCGTCACCCTGGAACTGACCGAGTTCGCGCACTTCATCCATGAAGGCGCCGGGCCGCAGCGCAGCGCCTTCCTCTCGTCCTTCTTCACCCTGGTCGGCACCCACGGCCTGCACGTCACCTTCGGCATCATCTGGCTGGTCACCCTGATGGTGCAGGTGACCCAGCGCGGTCTGTCGCCCGAGAACATGCGCCGCCTGAGCTGCCTGAGCCTGTTCTGGCACTTCCTCGACGTCGTCTGGATCGGCGTCTTCACCTTCGTCTACCTGATGGGAGTGCTGCGATGAGCACCGCCTCCGAACTCCCCCACGGCGGCGCCGCGGGCGATGCCGACGTCGACACCCGCCACGTCCACGGCCACGATGAGGCTCACGTCCATGGCCACGGCCCCGGCGGCGCCGCGCACGGCAGCTTCAAGGGCTACATGACCGGCTTCCTGCTGTCGGTGGTGTTGACCGGCATCCCCTTCTGGCTGGTGATGGGCAAGGTGTTCCAGGACCACCAGACCACCACCCTGATCGTGCTGGCCTTCGCCATCGTGCAGATCCTGGTGCACATGGTGTACTTCCTGCACCTCAACACCAGTTCCGAGGGCGGCTGGAACATGCTGGCCCTGATCTTCACCATGGTGCTGGTGGTCATCACCCTCAGCGGCTCGCTGTGGGTCATGTACCACATGAACGCCAACATGATGCCGATGTCCCCGCAGGACATGCGCAACATGCCCTGATGGGGCGGCCCGCGCAGCGCAGCGTGGAGCAGGCTGCAACACCGGCCTCGCCCCTGCGCCTGTCCCTGCTGGGCCTCGCGGCCCTGCTGGCCTTCATCGGTTTCTGCGCACTCGGCACCTGGCAGGTCCACCGCCGCGCCTGGAAGCTGGACCTGATCCGCAAGGTGGATACCCGCCTGCAGGCGCCACCCGCCGCCGCACCGACACGCGCACAATGGCCCACCCTCGACGCGGCCGACGACGAATACCGCAAGCTGTGCCTGTCCGGCGAATTCCTGCACGACCATGAAACCCTGGTCCAGGCCGTCACCCGCCTGGGCGCCGGCGATTGGGTCATGACACCGCTGCGCACCACCACCGGCGAGCTGGTGCTGGTCAACCGCGGCTTCGTTCCCCCGGAACAACGCGCACCGGCCGCGCGCAGCGCAGCTCAGGCGGCGGGACCACTCCAGGTTTGCGGCCTGCTGCGCTTGAGCGAGCCCCATGGCGCCTTCCTGCGCCGCAACGATCCCGCCGCCGGCCGCTGGTTCTCCCGCGACGTCGCCGCCATCGCCGCCGCGCAGGCCCTGCCGGCGCAGGACACCGCCCCGTATTTCCTCGACGCCGACGCCGCGCCCAACCCCGGCGGCTGGCCGGCGGGCGGCCTCACCGTGGTCAGCTTCCACAACAGCCACCTGGTCTACGCCATCACCTGGTACGGCCTGGCCCTGCTGGTGGCGGGCGGCACGGCCATCGTCGCCCGCCACGAATGGCGGCTGCGACAACCAGGCAGGATGCTAAAATAGCGGATTCGGCGGCCCTCGCCGCCGCCACGCGCCGGAGCGGCCGCTTGCCGGACCAAGGCGAACACCTGATGTCGTCCCACCCCATGCGCGAGCCTCCGCGCCGCGCCGCCGCCATTTCCGGCGATGCCGCCGGCCTGCACAACATGCTGCAGCTGATCCAGCTGCGCTGGATCGCCGTGATCGGCCAGATCATGACCATCGTCTTCGTCGAGCTCGAGTTCCGCATCGAGCTGCCGCTGAAGCCCATGTCCGCCGTAGTGGCCTGCCTGGTGGCGCTGAACCTGATCAGCGTCTACCGCTGGCGCACCCTGCGCAGCGTCAGCAACGGCGAACTGCTGCTCGGCCTGCTGCTCGACGTGGCCGCGCTCACCGCCCTGCTCTACCTCAGCGGCGGCGCCACCAATCCCTTCGTTTTCCTCTATCCCCTGCAGGTGACGCTCGGCGCCATGCTGCTCGAGACCTGGTCGACCCTGACCATCGTCGCCGTCACCAGCTTCTGCTTCGCCGGCCTCACCGCCTTCTACCAGCCGCTGGCGCTCCCCGAGGGCGGCGTCACCGAATTGTTCCGCCTGCACATCCTCGGCATGCTGGTCTGCTTCCTGCTCGACGCCGTGCTGCTGGTGGTGTTCATGAGCCGCATCAGCCGCAACCTGCGCAAGCGCGACGCCCGCCTCGCCGACCTGCGCCAACGCGCCGCCGAGGAAGACCACATCGTGCGCATGGGCCTGCTCGCCTCCGGCGCCGCGCACGAACTCGGCACGCCGTTGGCCACGCTGTCGGTGATCCTCGGCGACTGGGAGAACATGGCCCTGTTCTGGCAGGATCCGGAGCGCCTGCAGGAACTCGGCGACATGCAGGCCGAAGTGCAGCGCTGCAAGGCCATCGTCACCGGCATCCTGCTCTCCGCCGGCGAGGCGCGCGGCGAATCATTGGTGATCACCACCATCGCCGGCTTCGTCGACCGCCTGGTGGCGGAATGGCGCATCAAGCGCCCCGCGGCCACGCTCGACTACGCCCGGCAGTTCGACACCGACCTGCCCATCGTGTCCGACTCCGCGCTGCGGCAGATCATCTTCAACGTGCTCGACAACGCCCAGGAAGCCTCGCCGCGCTGGGTCGGCCTGAGCGTGGCGCACGACGGCGAGACACTGTCCCTCTCGGTGCGCGACCGCGGGCCCGGCTTCGCCGCCGAGATGCTGGCCCAGTTCGGCAAGCCCTACCAGTCCAGCAAGGGCCGCCCCGGCGGCGGCCTCGGCCTGTTCCTGGTGGTCAACGTGGTGCGCAAGCTGGGCGGCCGCGTCACCGCCGAGAACGCCGCGGAAGGCGGCGCCGTCGTCACCCTCCACCTGCCGCTGGCGGCGCTGACCATCGGGGAAAGAAATGCCGAACCCGCTTGAGCCGGCACCGCAGCGCCTGTTGCTGATCGTCGAGGACGACGAGTCCTTCGCCCGTGTCCTCAAGCGTTCCTTCGAGCGCCGCGACTACCGCGTATTGCTGGCCACCAGCGAGGAGGAAACACAGACCCTGTTGCGCACCGAGATACCCGCTTACGCCGTGGTCGACCTCAAGCTCGGCACCGCCTCCGGCCTGGCCGTGGTGCAGGCCCTCAGCGCGCACAATCCGGAGATGCTGATCGTGGTGCTGACCGGCTTCGCCAGCATCGTCACCGCGGTGGAAGCGATCAAGCTCGGCGCCTGCAACTACCTGGTCAAGCCCTCCAATACCGACGACATCGAAGCCGCCTTCAGCCGTACCCCCGGCGATGTCGGCGCGCCCGTCGCCGCGCGCGCCACCTCGATCAAGACCCTGGAATGGGAACGCATCCACGAAGCCCTGGCCGAAACCGGCTTCAACATCTCCGAAACCGCGCGCCGCCTCGGCATGCACCGCCGCACCCTCGCGCGCAAACTGGCCAAGCGCCAGGTGCCCTGAACCGGCACCCCGGGCCACCGCCCGCAGGAAACGCCGCTGCAATAGCGTTGAACTATCGATCCCGCCCTTCAGTCTTAACGGAAGCAAAAAAACCGTTGCCCAGCAGCGGCACGAGGAGATCGCGATGCAAAGGAATGCAGTTCGCAGCTGTTTGCTGCTGTCGCTGTTGTTGATCGGGCCCGGCATCGCCAGCGCCCAGTCCAGCGACAGCGATCCACGCAGCATCAGCCCGTCATCCCCCAACATGAACACATCGCGCTTCGGCGGCAGCTCCGGCGCCGCCGGCACTTCGCTGGAGATGCAAGCCAATCATCCGAGCGCCGCCGAGTGCGCCCGCTTGAAAAGCGAGCAATCGGGCAATCCAGGCGACGCGGTGAACCAGGAGTTCAGAGCGAAGATGGCGCAGTGCCATCTCCTGACCGAGGACGGCCACGCCGCGCCGGAACACTAGACCAGCAACGGCGCCACGAACTACCCGCGACCCGGTATCGTCAACCCCCGCACCACGGCCGGCCGCGCGACAAACGCCTCCAGCGCACGCACCACATTCGGAAAGTTCGCGATGCCCACCAGCTCACCCGCTTCATAGAAGCCGATCAGGTTGCGCACCCAGGGAAAAGTCGCGATATCCGCGATGGAATACTCGTTCGACACCAGCCAGGCCTGCTGCGCTAGGCGCTCTTCGAGCACCCCGAGCAGGCGCTTCGACTCGGCCACATAGCGATCGCGCGGCCGCTTGTCCTCGTAATCCTTGCCGGCGAACTTGTTGAAGAAGCCGAGCTGGCCGAACATCGGCCCGATGCCGCCCATCTGGAACATCAGCCACTGGATCGTGTGATAACGCCCCGCCGCATCCTTGGGCATGAACCGCCCGGTCTTCTCCGCCAGGTAGATCAGGATGGCGCCGGACTCGAACAAGGGCAGCGGCTTCCCGCCCGGCCCCGCCGGATCGATGATCGCCGGAATCTTGTTGTTCGGATTGAGCGAATGGAACGCCGGCGAGTTCTGGTCGTTGCTGCCGAAATCCACCAGGTGCGGCTCATATGGCAGCCCCGTTTCCTCCAGCATGATCGACACCTTCACGCCGTTCGGGGTGGGCAGCGAATAGAGCTGGATGCGGTCGGGATGCTGCGCCGGCCACTTTTTATCGATGGGAAATCCGGAAAGGTCCGTCACGATGATCCTCGGGCAATGGGAGGGGAACGTAAGCTCCCGGGCTGTGCCCGTACTCTAGCGGCTCGGTACCCGACAGTCGATTGCCGGCGCAGTACCTCGTCCGCCCCTTCCCCATCCCCTCAGCGATTCTCCGTGCGCTCCCACATCTCCAGGTAAGCCTCCGCCGAGTGGTACAGCGCATTCAGCGCCGGCTCGCCGCCCTCGATGCGCAGCTGCTCCACCCAGTCCGCCTTGAGGCCGTAGTGGGCCTGGCCTTCGGCGTTGACGTCGAAGGTGCGCTGTCCGGTGACTTCACGGTCGAACGTCACCGGCGCAACACCGGCGAACTCCGAACCCCAGTCCGGCCCCTTGAACAGCGTGAACGGATACGTCACCGGCGCCTTGCAGTCGGTGCAGGCCGATGCCTGCGCGCCGAGGCCGTTGGTATCGGCGCCATAGCCCATGGCGAAGTAGTACTTCGGATTCTGCAGCGGCAGCAGGGACTGGTTCAGCGTCGCGATCCAGTCCGGAGGATTGGTGTGATAGGGGTAGATCAGGCCGCCCACGTTGATGATGCGCCGCGCCTGGTCCTGGCTGAGGCCGCCGTAGCCGCCGTGGGCGGAGAGCAGCGGATACTGCGGGCTCTGCTGTTCGGCCATGCTGATCAGGTCGCTCTTGATCGACAGCTCCATGTGGTCGATATCCATGATGATCTTCTTGCTCATCATCCTGCTGAACGCATAGCGTCCAAGGTCGGTCAGGCCGCGCGCATTGCACTGGGGCTTGTCCGGGTAGATCGGAATCACCACACCGGTGCCGGCCAGCAGCGCGGCCGTCAGCGGGTCGGTCAGACCGGTCGGGTCCGAGGTGGTCATCACCGCGCCGTCGTTGTAGTTGTAGGACTTGGAAGCCGAGAACGGCACTTCCACCGGGCAGTTGTAGGTGCTCCAGAAGCGGCCGGTGTCGATGAAGTTGCCGACGTTCAGGACCAGGCCGTTGAAGATGCCGTTGCCGCCGAGTGCGTTGTCGAACTCGTGGATCGAGAACATCTCGCGGATGCCGAGGTTGTAGAGCCGGTCCAGCTGCGTGTCGATATCGGACTTGGTGCAGCCGTCCACCTCGCCGCCGCCGGGCAGATAGGTCACGCTGCAATTGAACAGGTGCGAGATCTCCACCCCCAGCACCACCGCCAGCTTGCCGTCGTTGATCACCCTGCGCGCATCGGCCGGGCTCTCGACGATGCGGAACCAGCCCTTGCCCGGACCGCCTTCCTGCGCATCGATGTAATCCTGCAAGTCGTGCATGAACTGCGCCTGCCCCGCCGCGCTGTCCATCTCGTTGCAGTTCTGCAGCAGGTGCCCCTGCACCTTCGACTCCAGGTTGCACAGCGTCTGGTTCTCCACCGTATTGCTGACCAGCACGCGCAAGCCCGCCATCCAGGCGCGCTCGATCCACTTGTAATAGGTGCCCTCATGCGTCAGCGAGGCCGCCGCCGGCCAGTCGACGAAGGTCGGCCAGCCCACCGTATCGTGCGGGCGGATCGGCGTGTTGTAACCCTCCAGATTGCCGATCACGTCGGTGGCGCCATCCGGACCATGCACCGCCTCGCAGTTCTTCAACCCCACCGTGATGCCGAAGCGGTTGAACGGCGCGCCGTAGTGCGCCCCGCCGAGGAAGGTGGTGGCGCTGATGTGGTTGTGCACATCGGCGAAGCCCAGCACCGGCTTGTCCACGCCCTGACCCTTGAAGGTGCTGCCCGTGGTGTTGAGCTGCGCTTCGGGATAGTCGGTGCAGCCCGTGGCCGGTGCGAAACCGAATTCCGCCGCCGGGCCGGCATCACCCAGCGTCAGCGCATGCGAAGCCGGATCCACCGTGAGCGACTTGTTGGCCGAGGCGGAAAACACGGTGTAGTGATTGGCGGCATCGAGGTCCACCGTCCAGTCCACCGCCTCCGCCGGCACCTTGGCGCTGCCCACGCCGCTGCCGCTTACCGCCAGGTAGGTGGCATCCTTGGCGTAGAACATGTACTTGCCCAGGGCCGTGGGCTTCATGAAGAAGGGCTCGCCGGCCGCCACCGTGGCGGCGGAAGCGGTGTAGCTGCCGTCGCTGTTGTGCACCGCGTACGTGTTCTGCGCCACCGATTGCAGGGCGAAGCAGCGGTTGGCCATGTCGTAGCGCGTCTGCGGCGCGCCATTGTTGCCCGCCTCCGCGGCCGGCGCGGTCGAACTGCCGCAGCCCGCCAGCAATAGGGCGACGCCCACGGCGCCGAGCACAAACCCTGAGTGACGCATCGATACCCCCCGGATGCTTTGATCCGTTCTTTTTTGTTTGTTACAGCCCTGTGACGGACTTTAACCCCTGGCCCCGCCGGGCAGGTATGGTAGAAATGCATCTTCCTCCCCCGTCCCGGCCTCGCTCCGCACCCCATGAACAAAGGCGCCCTGCTCTTTCTCGGCCTCGGCCTCGCCCTCCTGGCCGGCCTGTTCCTGTGGCTGCGCCCGGCGCCGGTGGCCGCTCCGGCACCCGGGGTGCTCGCAGCCGTCCCGCCGCAACAACTGCCCCCCGCCGCACCGGTAACACCCGCCGCGCCCGTACCCCAGGTCTACTCCCTGGTGGTGAACAAGGGCCGGCGCGTCTCCGGCCCGCAACTGATCCAGGTCCATGCCGGTGATGCCGTCGTCCTCGAAGTCACCTCCGACCAGCCGGATGAGTTGCATCTGCACGGTTACGACCTCCACCTCAAACTGCTCCCCGGCGAGCCCGGACGCCTCGGCTTCACCGCCGATCACAGCGGCCGCTTCGATTACGAGCTGCACCACGCGCAACTGGAACTGGGCGCCCTGGAAGTGCTGCCGCAATGACGCAGCCGTGATGCCGCAGCATCCAGCACCGGCGCGGCAACGCGCCTGCGCCGCGCACATCGCGACGGCGATCCTGTGCATGCCGGGCGCGGCCCAGGCACATTCCTTCGGCAAGCTCTACAACCTGCCGGTCCCGTTCTGGCTCTATGTCTACGGCGCTGCCGCCGCCCTGCTGGTGTCTTTCCTGGTCGTGGCCTACTTCGTCACCGCCCATCCCGCACAAGCCGGCCCAAGCAACAGCCGCGACATCGGCAATACGGCATGGGTGCGCTCGCTGCGGCGCTGGCGCGTGCCGGCATTGCTCAAGGTGCTCAGCCTGGGCAGCCTGCTGCTCTGTGTGCTCACCGGCCTGTCCGGCACGCGCAACCCCTACACCAACATCAACATGACCCTGTTCTGGATCCTGTTCGTGCTGGTCTTCACCTACCTCACCGCCCTGTTCGGCGAGGTCTATGCCGCGATCAACCCATGGCGCCTGCTGGCGCAGGGCATCGGGCGCCTGTGGCCCGCCTACCTGCAAGGCCGCTATCGCTATCCCGAAAAACTGACGTGGTGGCCGGCCCTGCTGCTGTACATGGCCTTCATCTGGATCGAACTGTTCGGCTACACGCGCCCCTTCTCGCTGGCCGTGATCCTGCTCGCCTACAGCGCCATCAACCTCGCCGGCGTCTGGCTGATGGGCATCACCGCCTGGTTCCGCTACGGAGAATTCTTCGGCGTGCTCCTGCACCTGGTGGCGAAAATGGCGCCGCTGGACTACCGGCCCGAAGAGAAAGGCGCCGCCCGCCTGCGCCTGCGCATCCCCTTCAGCGGCCTGCTGGACGACAGCCCCACGCACGCCAGTCTCATGCTGTTCGTGCTGTTCATGCTCTCCTCCACCGCCTTCGACGGCCTGCACGACACCGCGCCGTGGATGCGCTGGTTCTGGATCGATCTCTACGGCTGGCTCAAGCCCGTCGTCGGCGACAATCCCCTGGCCGCGTATCCCGTCCTGCAACCCTGGTACACCGCCTGGGCCACGCTTTGCCTGCTGGCCTCGCCCTTCCTGTATCTCGCGGTCTACCTGCTGTTCATCCGCCTGAGCAAGCTCGCGGCCGGCGGCCAGCTGCCCACGCGCGAACTGGCCCTGCGCTTCGCCTACACCCTGCTGCCCATCGCCCTGGTCTACAACATCACCCACTACTACACCCTGATCCTCAGCCAGGGCAGCAAGATCGTCAGCCTGGTCTCCGATCCCTTCGGCATCGGCTGGAACCTGTTCGGCACCGCCTACTGGCTGCGCGCCCCCATCATCCCCAATGCCGGCACCGTCTGGCACACCCAGGTCGGCCTCATCGTCTTCGGCCACATCGTCAGCGTCTATCTCGCCCATCTCCAGGCCCTGCGCTGCTTTCCCAGCCGCAGGCAAGCCACGCTGAGCCAGTTGCCGATGCTGTTCCTGATGGTGCTGTTCACCACCTTCGGACTGTGGATCCTGGCGCAGCCGATCCGCTCCGGCGGTTGAGCGCGTCAATCAGGACGGCACAATCGCGTCTTCATCGCCACTCCGCATCCCGGGGAGCGGCCGATGTCCGCCGCCGTTTATACAGGCCCGGTGTTTTCCCGGTTCGGTGCGGCCGGCGCGCGGCTCTGCGGGTAATCGGGCAACGGCTCGTACACCGCCTTCAGAAGCTCCCTAGTGCGCCAGCAGCCATTTTTTGAACACCACGCCGTAGCCGTCGGTGGGTGTTCCGGCCGCATCCTTGATCAGCACGTTATCGGCGTCGCTCCAGCTATCCCAGGCCCAGCCGATCACGCTGACGCCATTCGTATCGGCCCATGTGGTCACCGTCGAGACCAATGGCGCGCCCACCGTGCCGGCACTGTTCCGGTCCCCGGTCTCGGTGGCGATCACCGGATAGCCCGCCGCCTGGATGAGTTGCACCTCGGTGAAAATCAGGGGCGCGAAATTCGGCTGTGCATAGGCAGCCGAGCCCCAGGCGGTACCGTAAGTGGGATACGGATGCCAGGCCGCCGCCATCTGCTTGAGCGGATCGGTCGGCCGGTACAACAGCCAGCCGCTCAGATCCTGCGAATACTGCATGGTTCCCACCAGTACCACATTGCTGGCGCCGGTGGCGCGGACGGCGTTGAGCATCGCCTGGTAGCTGGCGATGGCCCAGGGCTTTTTCACATCCTGCCAGTTGCCGCTATTGCTGGTGGCCGGATAGCCGCTGAAGGCGCCGCCGGTCCCCTTCATCATGTAGCTCCAGGCGTTACCGGTGAAGTCGAAATTCAGGAATGGCTCATTGAACAACTCGAACAGCACATTGGGATATGACTTGAAGGTGGTCGCCACCGAAGTCCAGAACGCGATCGAGTGATCGCTGTCGGCCATTTGTGTCTGCAGCATCGGGCAGGCATTGCCCGGTGCGGTCCAGTGCAGGTCGATGATCACATACAGGCCGGCGCTGGTGGCCTGGTTTACCTGCGTCTGCACCGCGGACTTGTAGTTGCCGCCCGGGTCGGGATTGTGGACCACGCCGCTGCTGTCGGTACAGCTGTAACCAAGCCAGGAAGCTTCGTTGAGCGGAATACGTACCGTGTTGGCCTTCCAGGCCGTGATCGCCGACCACTTCGGACCGCCGATCTGTCCGGCCTGGGCACCCGAAGGGTCGCCGGGATCCCAGCCCTGGATGGCGACGAATTCGAACCCGCTGTAGTTCACGCCGCGCAGCTGCACCACCGCCCCGCTGGCATTGACGAAATGGGCGCCTTGCACGCGTAAGGCATGCGCGGCGCTGGCGGCGCTGACCGTATTGCCGCCACTCGAACTCGTAACACCGCCGCTCGAATTCGTCGTGCCGGAGCCTGAGCTGCTACCGGAACTCAAGCCGCCGCCGGAACTGCTGCCGGAACCAACGACCACATGGGAAACCGTAAACGCCGAAGGCGAAAATGCCGCATGGCCCGGATTCATCAGCGCCAGCTGCCCGCTGCTCGCATCGGCAGGCACCGTAAGCTGCACCAGCCCGTCGTTGACGACCTTCAGCTTGCCGTCATGTGCGTTGCCGATCCAGCCGGCGCTGGCGCCCGTGAACCCGCTGCCGGCAACCGACACCACCGTCCCGGCCGGTCCGGTAACAGGTGAAAAACTGTGGATCACGGGTTGCGGAAAAGCGGGCGAGGAAGCGGCCAGCGTGAACGGCTTCCAGGAGAATGCGGCGTGCAGCGAATTGAGGACCGCGATCTTGCCGGTGCTGGCTCCGGCGGGCACCACGAGTTGCGCCTGTCGGTCGCTGAGCACCTTCAGGCTGGCGTTGTGCGCGCCACCGACCCAGGCCACGGATGATCCGGTAAAGCCGGTACCGGTGAGCGTCACCACCGTGCCGGGCACGCCGCTGACGGGTGAAAATCCCGTGATGCTCTGCTGTGGTGTGGGAGCGGCGGCACCGCAGGGAAAAACGCTGAGGACAATGCAACACAGCACGGCTCTTGAAAAGAGGGGCATGGTTCGGCCTTCCAGGGTTTGAACATCAGGATGCGGATGCAAACGCTCCTGATGGAGCCCCTGCGCGATGAAGGACACCTTGCCAGCATGCGAACGGAATGTAACCGGCCCTAGAGTTGAGCGGTAGCTCTTGACGGTCGGAAGGTAGACGACAGAATTGCAAGGCCCGTCAGTCGATGCATTGCCACCGTCGGTCCGATTTCCATGCCTTGACTCGTGCTGAGCGGTCCGGCCGTTCCCGCCCCAACGACCCATTCGATTGGCGGCGTTCCCCCAAACTTTGAGGCTGGGATCGCCTGCCCCTGCGCGCGCTCACCGGCGTGTTCGGCCCGCGCAAGCCCTACATCGACATGACCCTGTTCCGGATCCGGTTCGTGCTGGCCTTCTTTGGCGGATTTAGCTTCGTTGCAGTTTCATGCGGGCCGGATCAGGGTTGAACAAAACCGACCTGAGATGCTTTCCTCCCGTTCGCCTGCTGCCCTGCTACCCGTTCGAGTAGCTGCCCACTACCCATTTGCGGCTAAAATCGGCCCATAACTAAAGCATCACCGCCGAGGAGAACCGCCGTGAGCAACCCCAGCAGCAGCCTGCTGTGCCTGACCCTGTCCGCAATGCTCGCTGCCAGCGGCGGCGCTTACGCCAAAGGTGTCGCCCAGGTGGACAGCGCCCGCATCGCCGCCGCGGACGCGGACCCGGGCAACTGGCTCAGCAGCGGCCGCAGCTACGACGAACAGCGCTTCAGCCCGCTGGCCAAGGTCAACGACGGCAATGTCGCCTCCCTCGGCCTGGCCTGGACCTACAAGCTGGATATCGACCGCGCCGCCGAAGCCACCCCGGTGGTGGTCGACGGTGTCATGTACACCACCGGCGCCTTCAGCTTCGTCTATGCCCTCGATGCAAGAAGCGGCAAGCTGCTGTGGAAATACGATCCCAAGGTGCCGCGCGAAAAGGCCGCCAACGCCTGCTGCGACGTCGGCAACCGCGGCGTGGCGGTGCGCAAGGGCAAGGTCTATGTCGGCGCCTTCGATGGCCGCCTCATCGCCCTGGACGCGAAGAGCGGGAAGAAAGTGTGGGAGACCGACACCACCCCGGACCACAGCCGCAGCTATTCCATCACCGGCGCGCCGCTGGTCGTCAAGGACAAGATCCTGATCGGCAACGGCGGCGCCGAATTCGGCGTGCGCGGCTACATCTCCGCCTACGACGCCGAGACCGGCAGGCTCGCCTGGCGCTTCTACACCGTGCCCGGCGATCCCAAGCTCCCGGCCGAAAGCCCCGCCATGGAAATGGCGCGCAAGACCTGGACCGGCGACAAGTACTTCGCCGAGGGCGGCGGCGGCACCGTGTGGAACGCCATCGCCTACGACCCGACCCTCAACCTGGTCTACTTCGGCACCGGCAACGGCGTCGAGTGGAACCGCGTCGCCCGCGGCGAAGCCAAGACCGCCACCAACCTGTTCCTCGCCTCCATCGTCGCCGTCAATGCCGATACCGGAGAGTACGCCTGGCACTACCAGGAAGTGCCGGGCGACATGTGGGACTACGACGCCGACGAAAGCATCGTCCTCGCCGACCTCCCGGTCGGCGGCAAGATGCGCAAGGTGCTCCTCCAGGCGCCCAAGGACGGCTTCTTCTACGTGCTCGACCGCGCCACCGGCGAACTGCTCTCCGCCGAGAAGTACACCATCGCCACCTGGGCCAGCAAGGTGGATCTCAAAACCGGCATGCCGCAGATCGACGATGCCGCCTCCGACTGGACCAGCGGCGCCAAGCTGGTCATGCCCGGCCCGCTCGGCGGCCACAACTGGCAGCCCATGTCCTACAGCCCCCGCACCGGCCTCGCCTACATCCCGGCGCAGGAAGCCGCCGCCCTGCTGGCCCCCGACAACGACGCCGTGTTCGACTCCCGCACCGGCGTGTGGAACCTCGGCACCCAGCCCCTGGCCCTGCCGGAAGACCTCAAGCAGCTCCAGCCGGTGATCGATTCCTACAAGGGCCGCCTGGTGGCCTGGGACCCGGTGACGCAGAAGCAGGTCTGGTCACAGGAATACAAGACGCCGTGGAACGGCGGCACCCTCAGCACCGGCGGCAACCTGGTGTTCCAGGGCACCGCCGACGGCCGCTTCGTCGCCTACGCTGCGGATAGCGGCAAGAAGCTGTGGGAATCCCCCGCCAACAGCGGCGTCATGGCCGGCCCGATGAGCTACCAGGTCGGCGGCGAGCAGTACGTCGCCGTCCTCGCCGGCTGGGGCGGCGCCTTTCCGCTGGCCTACGGCTCGCTCTCCCTCAACGCCAAGGTGCGCCCCGAATCGCGCGTGCTGGTCTACAAGCTCGGCGGCAAGGCCAGCCTGCCGCCGCCGAAGCACACCCCCGCCGTCCAGCCCGCGCCGCCCATCCTCAGCGCCGACGCCGCTACCGTCAACAAAGGCCGCGACCTGTTCAACGGCAACTGCGGCGTTTGCCACGGCCTCAGCGCCGTCAGCGGCGGCGTGGTACCGGACCTGCGCTACCTCACCCCGGACAAGCACAACGTCTTCCCCGGCATCGTCTACGGCGCCCGCGCCAGCCGCGGCATGCCATCCTTCGCCGGCCGCCTCAAGCCGGAGGACGTGGACGCCATCCACCAGTACCTGATCAAGCGCGGGCATGACTTGCAGGATGAGCTGAAGACGGCGGATACGGGCAAGGTCGCGGAGACAACCGCGAAGGCGCACTAGCTTTTCCCCACCCACAGAAACAAGGTCCGTTCGCCTCGAGTGCCGCGCGCAGCGCGGTGTATCGAGAGGCCAGCCACCCCATCGGCACTACATGCCGTACTGGGCATGCAGGGCGAACGGACCTTGCCATTGTCATCCCCCGACTACAACCTCGGGGGCAGGCTCTGAGCGTAGCGAAGGATCTGGCCCCGCACTCGCCCTTACGAACAACCCGGCAGCGCCACACGAATCCACCGAGCCACTACCGAAGCTGCAAGTCGTCACCCTACTCGCTCAACATCTCCGCCAGCGGCTCGAACTCCTCCACGTGCTGGCACATCACCTTGATCATGCCGGTGATCGGCACCGCCAGCAACGCGCCCCACACGCCCCACAACCAGCTCCAGAACAACAGCGAGATGAAGATCGCCGCCGGGTTCATGCGGGTGATGCGCCCGGTCATCCAGGTGGTGACGAGAATGCCCACCACCGCCGCGATCGCCAGCGAACCGCCCGAAGCGAACAGCACCATCGTCCAGCTGCCGGCGGCGTAGGCGGAATCTGGGCGCTCACGGAGGTATGACCGTGGCGTTTGCCATTTGATTCAACCCGGCGCCGTTCACCCCAGGCAAGCGAGCCGTTTCGGGGTGCGGGATTTCCGCTCCAGGCGGCCTGTCGACGCCCGCCTCCTGACAGGATGATGTCAGCAGCTCCTCCCTGGCATGGTTCCCACGCGCAAGGCCCTTGCGCCCACACCATGCCAGACCAGAGGAGCAAGCCATGACCATACAGGGAAGTTGCCATTGCGGCGCCACCCGCTTCGAGCTGAGCGAAGCGTCGGAAAGCGTCACCCGCTGCACCTGCTCCTTCTGTTCCAAGCGCGGTGCGCTATGGGCCTATTACCAGCCGGCCCAGTTCAAGCTGACCACCCCGGAGGAAAACGTCGCCACCTACCGCTGGCAGACCAAGACCGTGAAGCACAATTTCTGCCCCATCTGCGGTTGCGGCACCTATAGCGAATCCCCCGACTGGTCCACCGGCAAAGCCGATTTCACCAATCCCGGGATCGGCATCAACGCCCGCCTGCTCGACAACTTCGACCTGGACGCCGTTCCGGTGACCATCGTCGACGGCAAGAACCTCTGGTAGCGCGACACGCTTCCCGGGCTGCCGCTCAGACCGCCGCGATCAACCGTCGCCGCCGCCCCATTCGCACCATGCACACCGCGAATGCCGCGACAGCCCCGCCCGGCCCGAACACGAAAGCACTGTTCATCGCCGCCACCAGGCTGCGGTCGTGCATATTGGAAGAAAGCAGCAGTGTCAGGAAGTAACTCGCTTCCACCGCGACGACGTATCCGCAGATACCCCATAACAGGCCAACAACCATACGTTTCTTCATGGAAATCTCCTTGCGGCCCGACCGCGTCGTCCGGATGACGACTCCACCATACGCGCTTTCGCCCAATGACGGATTTTCCTTGAGAAATCTTTACATTCCCCTGAACGGGAAACCTGGCCGGCCGACGAATGCGGCGCTCCGTCCGGAATGCGGTCGGTCTCCTCCTCAATCGCGCCGGGCGCGGCTATCGCGGCTGCCGCAGTGCGGCAACCATCGCCACCGCCGTGCGCCGCAATGCGAGCGCCAGCACCTCGACTGAACAACGCACCTCGCCGGTCAACCAGGCCGTTACCGGTCCCAGCAGGCTTTCAGCCAACTGGATCGCCACCAGCCGGGCCGGCACCTGCAGCACCCCGGTCTTGCCGATGCCATCGAATTCGAAGCCTTGCTCGATCAGCTCAACCAGAACGGCAACCGTCTTGCGCCGCGCGGCGCCGAGGAAGATGCCTCTGGCCACGGCACGGTTGGTCCAGAAGTGCTCCAGCAGCCGGACCAGGTCGGCGGTGTTGTCCGTTTCCCGGCTTGCGTCCGCCAGTATGCCGAAAGGGCCATGCAGGCTCCCGGCCAGGATGCCGTCCTTGTTGGGGAAATGCTCGTAGAACGTGGAGCGGCCGACGCCGGCGCGCTTGAGGATATCCGCCACCTTGATCTCGTCGTAGCGACGTTCCAGCACCAGGCCGAAGAAGGCGCGGAGCAGCGCCTGGCGCGTCCTCTGCGCCCGCCTGTCCCGAACCTCGTCTTTCGTATTTGCCATGGTTCGCAGCGTATCAAGCGGCGCAGCCGCGTTGGCGGACATGGGAGGCGAACTGTCCCGCAACTCCGCCGCCCGCCTCGCTATCGTAGCCCCACCCTCAACACGGAGACGAACATGCCCGAGCGCGCTTCCCGCGACATCCCGCCGTCAAGCGATGCGGCAGCCCGCAATGCCGGCCTGGTCATCATTGCCGCAACCCTGCTGGAAATCGCCGGCATGGCGCACCATCCCGCCGTCACCACCCCGGACATCGCCCAGGCCGTCGTCCAGATCACCCGCCTCTCCCTTCTCTCGGCCTGGGTGCATGGCGGGCTCATCGGGCTGATGCTGGCCATCCTCTACGCCTACACCGAATTCTCGCGGCGACGCGGTCTGGCCCGTCCACTGATCCGTGCCGGACTCGTGGCCTATACGGCGGGAATCTTCTCCATGATCGTCGCCGCGACCATGAGCGGCTTCGTCGTCGGCCAACTGGCCTCGCTGACATCGCATGCCACCGTCGCGGACCTCCAGATCAACGCGCAACTGCTGATCCTCTGCCGCGTCCTCAACCAGAGCTTCGCCGGCCTCGCCACCGTATTGATGTCGGCGGGCATCCTGTTCTGGTCGTTCGACCTGCTGCGCGGCTCCAAGCCTGCGCGCCTGGCCGGCATTTGCGGCTGCGCCGTCGGCCTGCTACCCGCTCTGGCATTGATCTTCGGTGCGCTGCATCTGGACGTTCACGGCATGACCCTGGTGGTGATGGTGCAGTCCTTATGGAACATCGCGGTCGGCGTATTGTTGATGCGGAAACTGCTTTGAAGCAGCAGCGGGTTGCCGATTTCGCGCAAGCCATCCAACCCTGCGATTTCAACCGATTGGCGGCCCTGAGCCCGGTGAAAGCCCAAAGCGGGTATCGTTATCCGTGATTCCTGAATCCACTGTCCAGTCGGCCTGCCGTCGGGGCACGGGAACGGCCAGGGCGCGGGCCGTGGACCGGAGTCATCGAATACAACAGCAGCGGGGCCGGCGACCAGGGACGTCGCCGGCCACCGGGACTGCGCTGGCTTGCACCTTGTTCGGAATATCGGGAATGCGCGACAAAATCCTCTTCGCGGCGCTCGCCGGCGGCCTGCTTGCGGGGCTCGGCGCCTGCGGCTCCAACGACCCGGGTCAATCGACCTCCTCCAGCTCCGGTTCGGACAGCGGGTCCAGTTCAGGCAGTGGCTCCAGCAGCAGCTCCGGCGGCAGCTCCGGCGGCGCTGCGTCCGGGCGCGTCTTCTCCGGCGCCGCGGCGCCGGCCACCCTCACCCTGCCCGCGGGTTCACAGGGCTTCGTCCGTACTGTCGATGGACGGCAGGTGTTGTACGTGGTTCCCGATCCCGCGCCGACCACTTTCGGCCCGCTGATGATCATGCTGGACTACCTGGGCGGCAATCCCGGCTTCATGGCCAACCTGGTGCTGGCCGGTGCCCATGCCGCCCAGGGCGAAATACTGGCCTTCCCGGCGCATCAGGGCGTCACCTGGAACAATGGTGTCTATACCTCCCAAGTGTTCAGCGATCCGCAGAGCGATATCGTCTTCCTCACCGATGTCATCGCCGATGCCACCGCCAACCTGCCGGTGGACGCTGCGCGCATCTCCATGACCGGGTTCTCCGAAGGCGGCTTCATGGCCAACCTGTTCGCCTGCGACAAGCCGGGCCTGATCAGCGGCTACGGCATGGTGGGGGCCTCGCAGCTCACCACCACCAGCTGCGAATCCGGCACACCGCTGAAGATGATCCAGTTCTCCGGCACCGACGACAAGCAGGTGCCTTACAACGGCTTCGGCACCGTGATGGCCGCCCCCGCCAGTCTGTCGATCTGGGAAACCATCGATGGCTGTACCGGGGCGGAAACCGCGACCACCCTGCCGATGCTGGTCGACGACGGCACCAGCGTGATCGAGCACCGCATTCCCGGCTGCGGCGCCATCCTCTACCAGATCGTCAACGGCGGCCACGACTGGCCGGACGGCGAGGTCACCCCCTCCACCATGCTGCTGGGCACCACCACGCAGAACATCGACGCCACCCGGACCCAGTGGGAGTTCTTCACCGGCTCCTGAAAATGGAGTCCTGGGAGGAAAGCCGCTCCGTATACAGCCATTCCCTGACCTGCCGCGCCACCCACTCGCCGTCATCCAGCGGCAAGTCGTGCCCGGCACCGGGATGGACCTCGACCGGGCACTGCCAGGCCTGCGCCAGCCGCTGCGAGCAGCGCGGATCGACCAGCCCGTCGCGGGCGCTGTTGAGAATCAGCAGAGGCACGGCGGGCGCCGCGCGCGGCGCCCGATAGCGTGCGGCGGCGAGGATCTGGCGCAGGGCGTTGGCGGCGGATACCGGATGGCGTTCGCGCCAGGCACTCCAGTCGTCCAGCACCTCGTGCCCCGGCCCACTCATGCGGCTGGTGAGCCGCAGCACCGCCGCTTCGCTGGTGCGCGCACCGGGATGGCCCAACATCATGCGCAGCACCGTGCCGTAATTGGCCGGGCGCATGCGATGGTGGAACGGACTGAACGGACGCAGGCTGGTGTTGATCAGCACCGCGGCCTGCAATTCATCCGCATGCCGGCTGGCCCAGGCCACCGTGACCATCGCGCCGAGCGACATGGCCAGCACCTTGTACGGCGGCGCCAGGCCGCGGCGCGACAACTCGGCGCGGCAGTACTCCGCCATGTCTTCCACCCGTAGCGGACTGCGCTGTCGGTTGAGCGGACCATTGCCGGGCAGATCGAGCGCGATCACCCGCGCGCCCGGCAGCCGCGCCGCGAACAGTTCCGGGAAGCGCCCCCAGTGATGGCTGTCCCGCGTCAATCCGCGCAGGAGCACCCAGGGCGCGGCGTCGCTCACTTCTTCTTCACGACTTCGCTGTACCAGGAAGCCAGGGCCTGCGCGCGGTGCCGCTCGCGCCCGGCCGCGTCCGGCAGCCAATGTTCGTGGCTGCTGGCGGCGCGGGTGAAGAAATCGAGCAGGGCGATATGCCGGCGCATCACCCGTTGCTGCCGGTGCTCGATCAGCGGATTGAAAATGCCCGAGCGCGAGAAGATCTGGCGTGGGTTCTTCTTGATCCACAGCCAGGAGCCCATCTCCAGCGTCAGCGGCATGAAGATCCGCTCATGATCCTCGGTGGCGCGCATGTAGAGGTAATCCCACAGGTCGCCGTGCGTCAGGTATTGCCGGCTCTGCGGCTCGAACACATAGCGGTGATGCGCATGGCTCTGGTCGAAGATGATGCGCAGCGCATGCATCTCCGGCAGGTGGCGGATCGGCTGCACCGTGTAGGCATAGGGGAACCAGATGCGGTCCTGTGCGCCGAAACCGGAATGGCAGTCCAGCGCCAGGCTGAAGCGCCGGCTCAGCAGTTCCTTCTCCACCAGGGCGCACAGGGCCGCGCCCTCCGGCTGCATCGGCTCGCCGCGCGGACCGCGGTACCAGGGCAGCCCCGGCCCGATGCGGTGGCCGCCGAGCATGAACGGCACCGGCTCCACCGCTTCCACCGGCGAGTTGCGCATCAGGTCCACGCCGTTGGGATTGGCCCGCGTGCCCAGCCACAGGCCACCCGGATTGACCATCGGCATGAACACCAGCCGCACGCCCTTGAGCTGCTCGCGCAGCACCGTGTCCCAGGGCAGCCGCATCAGCAGGCTGCGCATATAAGCCAGTACCACCTCCGCGCCGATCCGCTCCAGCCCGTGCACCCCGCCGAAGAAACCCACCGCCGGCACATCCAGCGAAGGATTGCCCAGGGTGAAGGAATGCACCGGAAAGCGCCGCTGGCCGCACTGAACCTCGCACAACTCGCGGATGTCGAACCAGGAACGGCCATCCTCGATCAGTCCCTGCAGCTCGGTCAATTCGGGCGGCTCGGCTACTTTCATGCGGTGGGTGCGAAAGCGGACATTCCACCAATGTAGCCGGCCAACATGTCATGTTCTTGACGCAATCCCGCAATAAAGCCGCGACCGGCAGCGGTTTCATCAAGCTGCAATATTCGCGTAACACACGCTTGATACCTTCCTCAATCAGCGCTTCGACGCGGCACGCCAGCCAGCGTGACCAGCCAGACGTGATGGATACGCCAGGAGAAAAATCATGCGTGGATTCGTTCGCAGCTTCAAGGCCTACCCCGCCCTCACCCTCGGCGTCGTCATGCTCGGCGTCCTCGAATTCGCCGCCCTGCAACGCTCCCAGCTCGCCAACCGCGCGCTGACCAAGCAGTAGCAGCCAGGCGGCCATCGGCCGCCGCCCGCTTCATCAGAGGTTCCCTAGTTGCTGTCGCTCAGGTAAACCACCTCCGGCGGCTCTTCGACTCCAGCCGCCGCCATCCGCTGCGCCAGTTCCTCCGACTCGAAATACGCCCTGGCCTTGGCCACATGCGTGGCATGCAGCAACAGCACCACGTCGAGCGGATCGTCGACATTGCGCCACAGGTTGAATTCGCGGATACCCATGCTGTCGCGCACACTGCGGCCGCGGTCGTAAGCCTGCTTCCAGGCGTCGAAGTCGGTCACCTTGATGCGGGCCATGATATGGAACATGCGTCTTCCTCCGTTTTTATGGATGCAGCGCGTCCGTTCGATGTCGGCGCATGCCCCACTATAGACCCGTTATCCAGCAGGAGCCGAATCAGGTAAGGCGGAGTAGTGGTCTGAAGCGTGTCTTGTCTTTTTGTACCACCAGGTAGCCGCCGGCAAGGCGATCACCGTATTGCTCCAATGCATGTAGCAGCCGTTGTACTTTTATTGCCCGGTCCCCTGGGGCAATCCGTACCAGCACGATGCCGAACGCGCGCCGGGCGCGGAAAAAGGCCAGCTCACCGAAATCCTTGTCTTCGGTCAGCAGAACGCGTTGATCTCGTTGCGCCTGGGACAGCACAACCTCGTCCGATACCCCGGGAGAATTCTCGGCAATGGATTGCACATCGTGCCCCGCTGACCGCAAGGCGCCGACCAGGCCGGCATCGCAACATTCATCCGCCAGCAGACGCATGGCAGGCATCAACCGAACGTCACTTCCTCATTGGCAATGTAGTCCGCCGCGAAAGCCTGGGCTGCGTGAATGTCCGCCTCTGAAAGATGAGGATGATCTGCCAGGATCTCGGCAACGCTGACGCCGGCGCCGAGTTTGCGCAGGATCAGGTCCACGCCAATCCGCGTGCCGCGGATGACCGGCTTTCCCGCCAGGACGGCTGGATCGGCTGCTATACGGTCGTGTGTCATTACTGCTCTCCGAACCGGATTGCCCAGTTTGCCCGATTTCCAGGCACCACTGGCAAATTGCCAGCGTAGAACCTTGCAATTTGCCAATTATAGGGCCGTGGGGCCGTCAACAGCACCAATCGGGTTGGTGGCTCCCGTCCGCACGCAAAAAAGCGGGTTGAACCTCACCGGCTCAACCCGCTTTTTGCTTTACCGCAACCGCATCAGAACATCGAAACGTCCATCTCCATCAGCGGCGCGGCACCGGCACGCGCCGCGCGCAGGTGGAACTCCGTCTCCGGCAGCAGCTTGGCGTAGTAGAAGCGCGCCGTCGTCAGCTTGGCCTTGTAGAAGTCGCCTTCGGCCTGCTTGTCCAGGGCGATGCGCGCCATGCGCGCCCAGAAGTAGGCGAACACGAGATGACCGACCACGCGCAGATAAGGCGTGGAGGCGGCGCCGACTTCTTCCGGATTCTTCATCGCCTTCTGGCCGATCTCGGCGGTGAGCTTGGTCACCTGGTCGCCCAGGGCGGCCAGGGGGCCGATGAACTCGGCCATCTCCGGCTTGTCCGCCTGGGACTTGGCGAACTGCGACACCAGCTTGCCGAACTTCATCAGCTTGGCACCCATATCGCTGAGTACCTTGCGGCCCAGCAGATCCAGCGCCTGGATGCCGTTGGTGCCTTCATAAATCATGTTGATGCGGGCATCGCGAACATACTGCTCCATGCCCCATTCCTTGACGTAGCCGTGGCCGCCCAGCACCTGCAAGCCGAGGTTGGTGCACTCGAAACCATTGTCGGTGAGGAAGGCCTTGATGATCGGCGTCAGCAGCGCCACCAGGTCCTCGGCATCCTTGCGCACCTTCTCGTCCGGGTGCGACAGCTCGCGGTCGATCTGCAGGCCGGTCCAGTAGGAGAACGCGCGGCCGCCCTCGACATAGGCCTTCTGCGTCAGCAGCAGGCGACGCACGTCGGGATGCACGATGATCGGATCGGCCGGCTTGTCCTTGGCCTTGGGGCCGGACAGCGAACGCATCTGCAAGCGATCCTTCGCGTAGGCCAGCGAATTCTGGTATGCGATCTCGGTCAGGCCCAGGCCCTGCAGGCCCACGCCCAGGCGCGCTCCGTTCATCATCACGAACATCGCCGGCAGGCCGCGGTTCGGCTCACCCACCAGCCAGCCCTTGGCGCTGTCCAGGTTGATGACGCAGGTGGCGTTGCCGTGAATGCCCATCTTGTGCTCGATCGAGCCGCACTTGACGGTGTTGCGCGCGCCCGGCTTGCCCTCGGCCGTGGGCAGGAACTTCGGCACGATGAACAGCGAGATGCCCTTGGTGCCGGCCGGCGCGTCCGGCAGGCGCGCCAGCACCAGGTGCACGATGTTGTCCGACATATCGTGCTCGCCGGCCGAGATGAAGATCTTGCTGCCGGTGATGTGATACGAGCCGTCCGCCTGCGGCTCGGCCTTGGTGCGCAGCAGGCCCAGGTCGGTGCCGCAATGCGCCTCGGTCAGGCACATGGTGCCGGTCCATTCGCCCGACACCAGCTTGGGCAGGTACAGCTTCTGCAATTCCGGCGTGCCGTGGGCGCGCAGCGCCGCGTAGGCGCCATGCGACAGGCCGGGATACATGCCCCAGGCCTGGTTGGCGGAGTTGATCATCTCCATGAAGACGTTGTTGACCAGTTCCGGCAGGCCCTGGCCGCCGTAGTTCGGGTCCGCCGACAGCGCCGGCCAGCCCGCCTCGACGTACTGCTTGTAGGCTTCCTTGAAGCCCTTCGGCGCGGTGACCACGCCGTCGCCCTTGTAGGTGCAACCCTCTTCGTCGCCGCTCTGGTTGAGCGGAAAGATCACCCCGGCGCAGAACTTGCCGGCTTCCTCCAGCACCTGGTCCACCGTGGCGGCATCGATCTCGGCATGCGCCGGCATGGCCTTGAATTCCTCTTCCACGTTGAGCAATTCGTGCAGGACAAACTGCATGTCGCGCAGCGGCGGCGTGTACTGACCCATGAAACTCTCCAATGCGATTGATGAGGGAAGCAACCCGGGCCACGCCCGTGGGGCGGAACTTTGAGGGTATCCGGATTACCTTGTACAATACGGTAGCGTATGTTTCGGCGGATTACCAGAGCTTCGGCGCCAAAAAAGAGGGTGGAAAACGGGGTAGAAAGAAGCGCATCAACACGCCCCATGTCATCCAAGCGCAGCGAAGGATCTGGCCGGATTCCACGCCCCGTCATCCGGAACCAGCACCCGTAGGGCGGCCCATGGCCGCCGCTTTTTCCACCCGGAATCAACACGCTCGCCGCATGCGTGCCAACAAAAACCCTTGGCACACATGGCATGCATGGTAAAAAAAGCCATGTAGGTCGGATCAAGCGAAGCGGATCCGACAATAGTAGGGCGGGTCCGCGACCCGCCTGTCGCGGCCACCCGCGCACCGGCAAACGGCAGATCACCGCCGGCGCAACCCTACGGCTGCTTCCGCGCCGCCTCCTGCTCCACCTTGGTCAACGCCACCCGGTTGCGCAGGTACACCGGCAGCAGTTCCCCCGCCCCGATGCCCTGCCCGGCCGCAAACGCCTGCCGCGCCAACGGCAACGCATCCCGCGCCCGCGGCAGCGCTTCCCCATCCAGCGGGCTGAGCGCGGCGCCTGTGCGCCCGCGCAGGGCCTCCAGGTGTGTCTTCCAGCCGCTGCCGACCGCGGCAACCATACCTTCGGCCGGCAGTTCCAGGGCATCCGGCGGCGACACCACCGCCTCCCCCTGCGCCACCGCCAGACCATCCACCGCCGCATAGCGGCAGAAATAGACCTCGTTCATCCGCGCATCGATCGCCGCCAGCACCTGATCGGCGCCATGCAGCCGCACCGCCCCTTGCGCCAGCATCGCCAGCGAGGATACCGGCACCACCGGCCGGTCCAGGCCCAGCGCCAGCCCCTTGACGAAGCCCACGCCGATGCGCACCCCGGCGAAGCTGCCCGGCCCGACGCCGCTGGCAATGCCGTCGATTTCCGACAAGGCAATCCCGCAATCCGCCATCAACCCATGCAGCATCGCTGGCAGCAGCCGCGAATGCTCGCGCCCCGTCAGCTCGAAACGCTCATGGATGGCGCCGTCCAGCCACAAGGCCACCGAACAAGCCTCGGTGGCCGTATCGATCGCAAGCAGTTTCATGCGGCCTTCAACCCGCGCAGCCAGGCGGCAGCTTCCGCCGCATCCGCCAGCAGCGGCATCGCCGGCAGGCTGGCCAGCACGCGCTTGCCGTAACTCTTGCCGCGGATGCGCGGATCGCAGATCACAATCAGCCCGTGGTCCGCATCGTCACGGATCAAGCGCCCCACGCCCTGCCGCAAGGTGGTGATGGCGCGCGGCAACTGCACCTCGGAGAAGGGATTGCCGCCGCGGGCACGCACCGCCTCCAGCCGCGCCTCGAATACCGGATCGTTCTGCTGCCCGAACGGCAGCTTGTCGATCGCCACCAGGCGCAGCGCCATGCCCTTCACGTCCACGCCTTCCCAGAAGCTGCTGGTGGCGACGAGGATGCCGTTGCCGGCGCGGCTGAAGCGGTCCACCAGCACCGACTTGGCATCCTCGCCCTGCACGAACAGCGGGAACGCCGACTTGCGGAATTTCGCCGCGATGCGCGCCAGCGCGCGATGGCTGGTGCACAGCACGAAAGCCCCGCCGCCGCTGGCCTCGATCAAGGGCAGCAGCATATCGGCCACCGCCTCGGGATGCTCCGGCGTATTCGGATCGGGCAGATCGCGCGGCAGGTACAAACGCGCCTGGCGCGCGTAGTCGAAGGGACTGTCCAGCCGCAGCGTGCGCGCCTCGGTCAATCCCAGCGTATCGGTGAAGTGGGTGAAGTCCTTGCCCGCCGCCAGCGTCGCCGAAGTGAACACCCAGGCGCCCGGATAGGCCGCCATGAAACTGCGGAAGCCCTCGGTCGGCTCCACCGGCGCCGTGTGCAGCGCCCCGCCCCGTCCCACCGACTCGACCCAGCGCACCGATGTCGCCGCAGCCTCCGGCGACTCGTCCGCCGCCGTGATCAGGTCCATCCGCTTCACCAGCGCGCGGGCGCGCTGCGAAACGGCATCCAGCCCCGCGCTGCGCTCGGCGTAGCGCTTCAATTCATCGCTGCATTCGCCCAGGGCATTGCGCGCCGCGCCCAGCGCCGAGGTCGCGCCCGGCAGCGTGCCGAACTGCCGCCAGGCGATGCGCCCGCCCAGCTCCAGGAACGGCCGCTCCAGCTCCGATGCCGCGATGGCCAGGGCATCCACCGCCTCGGTCAGGCCCGGCATATCGCGGAATTCCTGCATCTCGGTCCCGGTGTCGCGCACCAGATCCAGCAGTTGCCGCGTCGACACGCGCTCGCCGAAGAACTGCGCCGCCAGCTCCGGCAACTGGTGCGCCTCGTCCACGATGATCGCGTCCGTACCCGGTAGCACCCCGAAGCCTTCCTGCTTCAGGCGGAAATCGGAGAACAGCAGGTGATGGTTCACCACCACCAGATCCGCCGCCTGCGCCGCCCGCCGCGCCTTTACCACATGGCATTCGGCAAAATCCGGACACTTCGCGCCCAGGCAGTTGTCAGCCGTCGACGTGATCGCCGGCAAAATCGGATCGTCGTTGCCGATCGACCCCAACTCGGAAATCTCCCCGGTGCTGGTGCGATGCGCCCACTCGTCCACCACCTGGAAGCGATCGCGCCGCACCCGGCTGCGCGGATCCATCTGCGCCTTGCGCAGACGATACAGGCACAGGTAATTGGCGCGCCCCTTGAGCAGACTCACCCGCGCCGGCACCGCCAGCGTATCCCGCACCCGCGGCAGGTCACGGAAGAACAACTGGTCCTGCAGATTCTTGGTCCCGGTGGAAACCACCACGCGGTTGCCGCTCATCAGCGCCGGCGTCAGGTAAGCGTAGGTCTTGCCCGTCCCCGTCCCCGCCTCCACCACCAGCGCCGAACGTTCCTGCAAGGCCTGCTCCACCGCATCCGCCATCTCCTGCTGCGCCGCGCGCGGCAGAAACCCGGGAAGGCTATAGGAGAACGGGCCTTTCGCGCCCAGCAGTTCGCCTGCGGTTTGCGACTTCACCGCAAATCCCCCACGTTTTGCGCCAACCAACAATGCAATGGATGCAAAGCCGCCGCTGCATGTCGCCCCCAATGCGTATGAAACGCGAAGCGCCAATCCCAGGCGGCTGCAACGTGATGTCCAGCGTCAAATAGAGACAACCCTTTTTTCAGATCCCGCCAGATGTCTGCCAGATCATCGGCAAGGTCAGCTACTACGGGCTGCTCGACGGGCACCGCCAAAGGATCGAAGCAATTGGCGTAAAAATTGAAAGGCAGAGCGCCAAATCTCTTAAGGACAAGCGCATAGTCTTCGTGCGAGATAGTTTCTACTTCACCATCTTCGAATACTTCCGGCAAAGTGAGCGCGCAACCGTATAGCTCCGTCAGCAGCGACAAGGCGCGTATCGCTTCCTGCTTCGGACTTTCGGGTGTGCCTTCCGCCCAGCTGCAATAGCTTCTGGCCAGGACAGCGAATTTTTCAGTTGCGCCAGAATTCAATCGAGTTTTTCCCCAAACCGCTCGAACCGAGGCGCCCAGTTGCCCTTGATGTCGGCGGAAACCAGCACGGTGACAGCGCGGCCGATCAGCAGATTGCGCGGCACCAGGCCGAAGTAGCGGAAGTCGGCGCTGTTGTCGCGGTTGTCGCCCAGCATCAGGAAATGATCGGCCGGAATCACCAGCGGCCCGAAATTGTCGTTGGCGGCGCCGCGCGAGGTCTGCAGCCACTGCACGATGTGCTCGTCCTTGCCGATGCTCTCATCCAGATGCAGCGCATCGATGCCGCCATCCGCCAGCGGCTCCATCCCGGTGCCGATTCTGGCGTAAGTCGCCGGTTGGCCGTTGACGATCACCACCTTGTCGCGCATCTCCACCGTATCGCCCGGCAGCCCGACCACGCGCTTGATCAGTCGCGTCCCGTTCTTCGGCGAGAAAAAGGTGACGATGTCCCCGCGCCGCGGCTCCCCGGTGCGCGCCACGATGACGTTGGTCAACGGCATCTTCAGGTTGAACGCCAGGCGGTTGACGAACACCACGTCCCCTTCGAGAAGGTTCGGCCGCATCGACCCCGAAGGAATCGGATTCCAGTCCGCAATGGCCGTGCGGAACAAACCGAACAACAGAAGAAAAGCCAGAAAACCCCGGTTGCTGCGAATCCAGTTATTCACGGCTCACTCCTGAAAGAACCAAAAACCGTAGGGCGGAACAAGCGAAGCGCATTCCGCCAATTCTTGCTGCGGCCTGACGGCAGAACGCGCTTCGCTCGATTGGGAGTTCGTCGCCGCTAAACCCTAATTCGCCGCCAACGCCTTCGCGATCCCGTCCGCCCTGCCTTGTGCCTGCATCGCCCCACCCGTATCCCCACGCGCCTGACGGGCCGCGGCGATCAGCCGCCAGTTGCCCGCTTCGACATAGGGATTGCCGCGCGCCAGGCTGGTCGACTTCTGCGCCGCGCTCTCGGCCTGGTCGGAGTGGCCAAGGTCCATGTGGGCGCCGGCCAGGGCCTGCCATACGAAGGGGTTGCGCGCCTCGATGTGCACGGCGCGTTCCAGCAGCGCCTCGGCCTGGTCGGAATGGCCGGCGGCGCGGGCGTCCTGCGCCTGCTTGTACAGCGACAGCACCGCCTTGCCGGCGTTGGTGTCCTGGATGGTCTTGGGATAGTTCTGCGTGGTGATCGGCGGCTGCGTCACCGTCGGCGGAAGATAGGTGCCGGCGCCGGGAATCACCGCGCTCGCGCTGGGCGCCGGGGGCAACACCGTGCCCACACCGGAACTCTCGCTCTGCCCCTGCTCGGTGGCACAGCCGGACAGCACCGCTCCCGCCAGCGCCACGGCCACCATCGTGCGGCCCAACCCGAAACTCCCGATGCTCATTTGAATATGCTCTTCAGCCAGTCAATAGGTGTGGATTTTGACTGATTCGCGCACGGCGCGTACTGCTGCGGCTCGGCGTTGCGCATGAACGGCACCATCACCGTTTCGGAGCAGCCGGGGTCGGCGCGCAGGCCGCTGGCCGGGTCGACCGCCACCTCCTCCACGTCAGCCGGCGGCAGCGTCTCGATGCCCTTGGCATTGAGATCGCGCATCAGTTTGGCCCAGATGCGCAACGCGCCGGTGGCGCCCTCCAGGCCGGTGGGCTTGTTGTCGTCGCGCCCCACCCAGACCACCGCCACGCGATCGGCGCCGAAGCCGGAAAACCAGCTGTCGCGCAGGTCTTCGGTGGTGCCGGTCTTGCCGGCGTAATACTGCCCGGCCGGCAGCACCGAGGTGGCCCAGTGGGCGGTGCCCAGCTCGATCACCTTGTGCATGGCCCAGGTGGTCAGGTACACCGGCCCTTCCGGCAGCGTGTGCTTGAGCTTGAAGGCATAGCGGTTGAGGGGCTGGCCGTCCTTGGTCAACACCGCGCGGATCGCCAGCAGCGGCGTCAGGTAGCCGGACGAGGCCAGGGTCGAATAGATCTGCGCCACGTCGAACGGCGACATGTCGATGGCGCCGAGGAAGATCGAAGGCAGCTCCGGCACATCCTCGAAGCCGGCGGAGGCAAACGTCTGCTTGACCTTGCCTACACCCAGATCCAGGCCCAGGTGCACCGTCGCCAGGTTGTAGCTCTTGGCCAGCGCCATATACAGCGGCACGGCGCCGTGCAGCTGGTGGTCGAAGTTCTTCGGCGACCAGATCTGGCCGGTGGGGAGCTTCAGGTCCACGGGCGAGTCGTCGAGCGCCGTTTGCAGGTTGTAGCGGTCAGGCTGCTCCAGCGCCGTCAGGTAGGTGAACGGCTTGGCCAGCGAGCCGATCGGCCGGCGCGTATCGATGGCGCGATTGAAGCCGGCATAGCGGGCATCACGGCCGCCCACCACCGCCAGCACCTCGCCGCCCTCCACCGAGGTCACCACGCCGGCGCCCTGCAGCGTGCCCTCGGCCATGCGCCGCGCCTTCTCCAGCTCCGGCACGTCGGCGCTGATGCGCGCCTCCAGCGTCTCCTGCACGCGCGGATCGAGCGTGGTGAAGATGCGCAGGCCCTCGTTGGTCAGATCCTGCTCCTGGTACAGCCCGGCGAGCTGGCGCCGCACCAGGTCGACGAAGGCCGGGTAACGCGCCGCGCCCCCGCCCCCGCCCGGCGTCACGCCCAATGGCCGGTTGATCGCGTCCTGGTATTCGTCCGGCGTGATCTTGCCGGCCTCGGACATCATCTTCAGCACCAGGTTGCGCCGATCCGTCACCAGCTTCACCGCACGCCGCGGGTTGTACTGGCTCGGCCCCTTGACGATCGCCACCAGCAAGGCGATCTCGTGCGGCTGCAGCTCGTTCAGCGGCTTGTTGAAGTAGAACTGGCTGGCCAGGCCGAAGCCATGCACCGCCCGCGGCCCGTCCTGGCCCAGGTCCACCTCGTTCAGATAGGCCTCGAGGATCTCGTCCTTGCTGACATGCCGCTCCAGCAGCACCGCCATCGAGGCCTCGGTGATCTTGCGCTTGGCGGTGCGCTCGTTGGACAGGAACAGGTTCTTGATCAGCTGCTGCGTCAGCGTGCTGGCGCCCTGCACCGTGTGCCCCGCGCGCAGGTTGGCGAAGGCCGCGCGCAGGATGCCGCGCAGGCTGACGCCGCCGTGGCTGTAGAAATCGTGGTCCTCCACCAGGATCAGCGTCTGCGGCAGCAGTGCCGGCACATCCGCCAGCTTCACCAGCACACGATCCTCGCCGCTGTGCGAGGGATAGATGCTGCCGATCAGCATCGGGTCGAAGCGCAGCAGGTCCAACGACTGGTCGCTGCCCATCACGCGCATGCTGCCGATGCCCTTGTCGTCGCCGTGCACCTCGATGCGCTGCTCCGGCTGCGCCGCATCCCAGAAAGCGAAGGCGCGCGTGTCGATGCGCAGGGAATCCTTGGCGGCAATGTAGGTGCCCGGCCCCACGAGTTCGTCACCGGCGCGGTAGCCCAGGCGATCCAGCTCATGCCGCAGCTGCTCCATGCTCAGGCTGGCGCCCGGATAGATTTCCAGCGGCGCCGCATAGACCTGCGCCGGCAGTACCCAGCGCACGCCGGCAAAGCGCGTGCGCACATCGCCGTCGAGCTTGACCAGGAAGATGGTGAACACCAGCAGCCCCACGCTCAGCGCCACGGCCAGGCCGATCAGCAGCCAGCGAAGCAGTGGGGATTGCAACAGTCGGAAACCGGCTTTTTTCTTGGGACGCGCCATCAGGGCTGATCAGTGGAAACGTTGGCCGCCGCGACGGAAGCGTTGCGGCAAGGCGCGAAGAATTGTGGAAAGGAACATTGTACTAGGGAGCCTCTGATGAATCCCAAGCCCTGCCGTTGCCCCCCATTTTGTGCCAGGCAAGGCGCGAGCGACGAAGTGTGCTGATTGCACATGAGGAGCGAGCAACGCAGCATGGCGCAAAATGGGGGGCAACCCTTCGGGCGGTTTGCCCTTTGACACAGGGCAGCGTTGCTCGTCGCTCGTGTACGTACAGTACACCACGCTCCTCGCGCCTTGCCCTGTGTCAAAGGGCAAACCGCGGCAGGGCTTGGGATTCATCAGAGGCTCCCTAGGGCCTGTGAATAGGGTTGGTGAACCCCGCCGACTGCCGCGATTCATCCCTTCCTGACGCCCGCGGCCGGCGGAGCTTCGTCGAGCGCCCGCTCCAGTTCCGCTGCGAAGGCCGTGTCGTTCCCGCGCTGCGCCAGCTTCAGCGCCGCGGCGAAATCCCGCTTCGCCTCATCGCCGCGCCCATCCTGTTGCGCCAGCCGGCCGCGCTGGTAATCCAGGTGTGCGGTCCAGTCGCGACCGGGCGCCGCGGCGGCCAGCGCCGCCGGGTTGAGGTGTGCCAGGTAGAGCTGCGATTGCTCGGGCTTGTGCGCATCGAGGCAGGCGGCGGCCAGGCCGTAGGCGATCTTCTGCGTCAGCAGGCCGCTCGGCCCCTGCCGCGCTTCCGCCAGGCCGTAGGCTTCCAGGTACTTGCCGACGGCGGCTTCAGCCTGGCCGGCGGCGCGCAGCGTCGCTGCGGTATCCATCATGGCGACGATGCTGCTGTCGTTGTCGACACCGAACAGCCGCGCATAGCCGCTCTCCACCGCATTGCGGTCGTGGATCGCATCGGCCCAGCGCTGCTGAGCCGACGCCAGCCGCGCCTGCACCCGCACGAACTCAAGCTGCAGCGGGCTTTCGTGGCCGCCAAGGGCGCGCATATCGCGGTCCAGCGCCGGCAGATAACCGGCCGCTTCGTCGATCCGGCCCAGGCTGATCAGGCTGGTCAGCCATTTTTCCCGCGCCTGGATGGTGAGCGGATCGCCGGCACCGCGCTCGGAGGTGAGCTGCGTCACCAGTTCCCGCTCGATTTCCTCCGCCTGCCGGCTCTGCCCGGCCTGCTCGAAGGCGGTGCCGACGTGCAGCTCGGCCAGGTAGAAGTAGTCGAGGTTGGACTTGTAGGTGCGCGCATGCAGCTTGCGCATGTCGTTCAACGCCGTCTGCGTTTGTTCCGCGTCAGCCGCCGCGGCCAGCAGGTTGCTATGGTGTCCGTCAAGCAGGGTGTGCACGTCCCACAGCCGCACCCGGATCATCTGGTCGGTGTAGGGCTTGCTCCAGACCAGGCTGTCGATCGGCGCCAGCAGCGCCAGCGCCTCGTCGTACTTGTTCTGGTAGGCAAGGTCCTGCGCCAGCATCAGGTCGCTGGTCATGGAAATATCGGCGCCAGCGCCGAAAGCCGAATACGCTGTCACCCGCGCGCTGCGGAACTCGCGCTCGGCATCGGCGTACTGGCCGAGCGTGCGGTAAGCGCCGCCCACTGTCTGGTGCAGCGCCACCGCCATCGCCGGCGACCTGGCGAAGCGCGCGTCGATCCGGCCGCTGGCCTTGGCGATGGCGTCGCGCACTGATACCTCCATCGAGCCGCCGACATTGGGGTTGGCCGCCGCCAGCAGGTCATTGTCGAGGAAGCCGTTGACCGCCCGCACCATCTCCGCCTCGCCGCGCTCCTCGTTGCGCGACAGCAAGGTCTGGCGGAAGAAGAACAAGCTGGTCAGCAGGCCGATGCTCAGCGCCGCGCCGGCGGCGATCAACAGCGGCCGGCGCATGCGGGCCCGTTCCAGCACCGCGCGCGCGGCGACGGCGGCGGCTTCCTGCTCCCGCGCCAGCCGATGCTGGCGCCGGCGGTCGCCGAGGTGACGCAGCCGCTCGGCCAGTTCGTGGGCCGAGGTCAGGCGATGCTCCGGCGTGCCGCTGGCGGCGTCGGCGATGTCCTGGCGCAGCAGCTCGTCGACGATCTCGCGCTCCCAGCCGGCGGCCAGCGGACGACGCAGATCCCCCACCGCGAGCTGGTACAGCATCACGCCCAGGGCATAAAGATCCGACTGCACCGTCGGCGAATGCCCCAGCAGCAGCTCCGGCGCCATGTACAGCGGGGTGCCGCTGACCGACTGCACCGTGTTCACGGTGCCCATGCGGGTGAAGCCCCACTCCGCCAGCCGCGCCGGATCGGTCAGGGTGCCGCTGCCGAAGTCGGTCAGGCGGACTTTCGGCGCACCCTCCGCGTCCTCATATATAAGGACATTGGCCGGCTTCAGGTCCTTGTGCAGCACGCCGACCGAGTGGGCCATCGCCACCGCTTCGGCCACCTGCGCCACCAGTTCCAGCCGCAGGGCCAGCGGCAGCCCGGTAATGCCGCCACGGGCCTCCGCCCACTCCGGCAGACTCAGACCGCCGTATTCGCATTCGATGAAGAACGGCGGCCGGTCGAAACCCCAGTCCAGCACCCGCACCAGGTCCTCGCGCTCGCCCAGGGTACTTTGCAGCAGCCGCGACAGCGCCGCCTCGCGCTTGAGTGAAGACAGGCGCAAGCCGTCCGGGCTGAACTTGAACACCCGTCGCGCGCCCTCGCTCACGGCACCGTCCGTGCCCGGGGCCGGCGCCGCCAGCCACACCTCGCTGCCCGGGGTGACGCTCAACTCTCTTTCCAGCAGCCAGGCCGGCCGGCCGGGCACGGCATCGCCGGGCTTGAGACCGAGGCGCGCCTGCGGCCGGGACGGCGGTTCGCGCCGCAGCACCGGTACCGCCAGGCGGTAACCCACCTTGTAGGTGGTGACGATGATCGACTGGGCGTCATCGCGCAGGGCCTTGCGCAGCTTGCCGATGGCATTGCTCAGGGCGTTCTCGCTGAGGTAGGCGTGACCCCACACCGATTGCAGCAATTCCTCCTTCGTCACCGTCTCGCCGGCATGGCGCAGCAGGCACAGCAGGATCTCCAGCGGCCGCGGCTCCAGCTCGATCGCCGCGCCGGCCACGCGCAACTCCCACTTCTGCTCGTCGAATTCCGCGCCGGCGAATTTCCAGAGCGCGATCCCGGCTTCGGCGGGCTTCAAATTTTCTTTTTCAGTCATGTACTTATCAACACATATGCATCGTGGGAATTTCGTGTGGACTTTGCCCTGCTAAGCGCCGGTCAGAGCGCCGACACTCCCGTCCACAGCGCTGCAAGGCCCGCACTTTACCCCTGCCCGGGGCATTGCTGCAGCCGGGTGGTCTGGCCCCACAGCCAGCCGGCGCCATTCACTTCCGAACGTCCATGTCCCGATTTTCAATCCGGTACCCGTTTTTCATCATCGTCGCCTGCCTGATCACGGCAGTCATCGGCCTCACCAGCTTGCAGAAGCTGCCTGTAGACCTGTTTCCGGAAGTAAAAATCCCTATCGTCGTCGTCGCCACCTTTTACAACGGCATGCCGCCGGAAGAGGTGGAAAACAAGATTACCGGTCCGTTCGAGCGTTTTTTCACCCTCGGCAGCGGTATCGAGCATATCGAATCGCGCTCGCTGCCCGGCGTCAGCCTGATCAAGATCTTCTTCCAGCCCGGCACCGATCCCAACGCCGCCCTGTCTTCGGTTTCCAACCTGGCCATGGCCGACCTGCGCCGCCTGCCGCCGGGAACGCTGCCGCCGGTGATCCTCAAGTTCGACGCTTCCAGCATGCCGGTGTGCCTGATCACCCTCAAGGGCGAGGGCCTCAGCGAGGCGAAGCTGCGCGATCTCGCCCAGTACGACGTGCGCAACCAGGTGGCCAGCGTACCGGGCGCCTCGGTGCCCCAGCCTTTCGGCGGCAAATACCGCCAGATCATGGTCTACGTCGACCCGCTCAAGCTGCAGGCGCATCAACTCAGCGTGATGGACGTGGTGCGTTCGGTCAACGACTCCAACCTGATCCTGCCGGCGGGCGACGTGGTCATCGGCCCCTACGACTACTCGCTCTACACCAACAGCCAGGTCGACTCGATGCAGGACCTGGACAACATCCCCCTCAAGACCGTCGGCGACGCACCGGTACTGATCGGCGACGTCGGCCGGGCCAAGGACGCCAGCGCCATCCAGGCCAGCCTGGTACGCATCGACGGCCAGCGCTCGGTCTACCTGCCGGTGCTGAAGCAGGGCGGCGACGCCAATACCATCGCGGTGGTCGACGGCATCCGCGATGCGGTGGGCAAGCTGGTCGACATTCCCAAGCAGCTGATCACCAAGGTGGTGTTCGACCAATCGGTATTCGTCAAGAGTGCCATCCACAATCTGATCCACGAAGCCGGCATCGGCATGCTGCTGACCGGCCTGATGATCCTGATCTTCCTCGGCAACTTCAAGGCGACGCTGGCGGTGTTCCTGTCGGTGCCGTTGTCGGCGCTGGCCACCTTCTTCGTGCTGTCCCTGGGCGACAGCACCGTCAACACCATGGTGCTGGGTGGTCTGGCCCTGGCCTTCTCGCGCCTGATCGACAACTCGGTGGTGGTGCTGGAAAACATCTACCGCCACCTGGAACTGGGCAAGACACCGCAGGAAGCGGCCGAGATCGGCGGCAAGGAAGTGGCGCTGCCGGTGCTGGCCTCGACCCTGACCACCGCCATCGTGTTCTTCCCGGTGACGCTGCTCACCGGCGTCAGCAAGTTCCTGTTCTCGGCCATGGCGCTGTCGGTGGTGATCTCGCTGTTCGCCTCCTACCTCGTGGCGATGACGGTGGTACCGCTGTTCTGCGCCAAGCTGATCAAGTCCTCGGACGTCGCCAGCCACGAGTTGAGCGACCACCATTTGGATCCGATCGGCGCCAGCAGCGGCCGCGGCAGCTGGATGCGGCGCTTCAACCACTGGTTCAACCTCCGCTTCCAGCAATTCCTCGGCCGCTACCGCAACAGCCTGGTGCTGGCGCTGGCCAGGCCAGCGCGCAGCCTGCTGCTGATCCTCGGCATCGGCGTACTGCTGATCGGCCTGATGCCGCTGATGGGCTTCTCCTACTTCCCGCGCACCGATCCGAGCCAGTTCCTGATCAACGTCAAGGCGCCCACCGGCACCAGCATGGAGCGCAGCAACGCGATCGTCGCGCAGATCGAGGACATCGTGCGCAAGGAAGTCGAGCCGGGCGACCTCGACCTGGTGCTGTCCAACATCGGCGCCACACCCGGCTTCTCCTCGCTGTACACGCCGAACTCCGCTTCGCACACGGCTTTCGTCCAGGTGGGCCTGAAGGAAGGCCACAAGATCTCAAGCTACGCCTACATGGACCGCGTGCGCGCGCAGATCCACCGGCAGCTGCCGCAGGTGACCAGCTACTTCCAGTCCGGCGGCCTGGTCGACGCCGTACTCAACCTGGGCCTGCCGACGCCGATCGACGTGCAGGTCAGCGGCAAGGACCTGACGGCGGTGCACCAGGTGGCGGACGAGCTATCGCGCCAGATCCACGCCCTGCCCGGCGTCAGCGACACCCTGGTGCCGCAGGACGTCGATGCCCCGGCGCTGTATGTCGACGTCGACCGCGTCAAGGCGGCCCAGCTGGGCCTGACCGAGAAGGAGGTGGTGGCCAACATCATCACCGCGCTCAATTCCAACGCCATGATCGCGCCCGGTTACTGGATCGATCCGAAGAGCGGCAACGCCTACCTGCTGACGGTGCAGTACCCGGAAAGCCAGATCAAGGACCAGATCGACCTGCGCCAGATCCCGCTGCGCTCGAAAGACGGCAAGCAGGACACCACCCTCGACGCGGTGGCCAAGCTCAAACCGGTATTGGCGCCGACCGAGATCGATCACTACCAGCTGCGCAAGGTGGTGGACGTCTATGTCGCCACCTCGGGCGAAGACCTGTCGCGGGTCGAAAGCCAGGTACAGAAGATCGTCGCGACTACGAAATTGCCGGAAGGCATCCGCATCCAGCTGCACGGCTCGGTGAAGAGCATGAACAGCTCCTTCGCCAGCTTCGCCACCGGACTGCTGCTCTCCACCCTGCTGGTGTACCTGATCCTGGTCGCGCAGTTCGCCTCGTTCAAGGATCCCTTCCTGATCCTGCTGGCCATTCCCACCGGACTGACCGGCGTGGTGCTGACCCTGCTCTTCACCGGCACCACGCTCAACGTCATGTCGCTGATGGGCGTGGTGATGATGGTCGGCATCGTCGTCTCCAACAGCATCCTCATCGTCGAATTCACCCGGCGCCTGATCGCCGACGGCCATCCGCTGCGCGAGGCGGTGATCGAAGCCTGCCAGGCACGCCTGCGTCCGATCCTGATGACCTCGCTCGCCACCATCATCGGCCTGATCCCGATGGCGCTGAAGCTCGGCGAAGGCAGTGAGGCTTACGCACCGCTGGCCCGAGCCATCGTCGGCGGCCTCAGCGCCTCGGTGGTCACCACCGTGTTCGTGGTGCCGGTGGCCTACTTCCTGGCCTATCGCAACAAGGCCGCGACGCGAGCGGAGGCCGTGTCATGAAGCTCCCGCTGCTGATGCTGGCGCTGCTGCTGGCCGCGCCGTTGACGCAAGCCCAGGAATCGGTGCTGACGCTGGAAGACGCCAAGCGCCAGGCGCTGGAGCACAATCCCGAGCTGCAGTCCGACTACCAGAATATCGGCCTGGCGCAGTCGGACCTGAGCATGGCGCGCGCCAACTACCTGCCGAGCATCGACGCCAATGTCACCGCGGCCGGCTCGCAGGGTTATGGTCGCCGCGATGGCGCGCCCGCCGGAAAACTCGATCCACGCCTTGCTGCCGGCGCCATCAATGCCTCCAGCGTCTACGACCGCGCTGCGGCCGGCATCACCGTCAGTCAGAAGCTCACCGACTTCGGCCACACCGGCCACCTGGTCGACAGCGCGCGCGCCACGCTGAGTTCGGAGCAGGACCGCTACGAGGATCGCCGGCAACTGCTGCTGCTGCAGGTCACCGCGGACTATTTCCGCGCCCGCGAGGCGCAGTCGGCCTTGCAGGTCGCCAACAAGGTGCTGAAAGAACGCTCCCTGCTCTTCGACCAGATCTCGTTGCTGCAGAAGAACAAGCTCAAGTCCGAACTCGACGTGGGCTTCGCCGGCGTCAGCCTGGACCAGTCCAAGCTGCTGCTGCTGCAGGAGCAGAACGCCGTCGACGATGCCATGGCGCAGCTGTGCAGCGACATCGGCATCCCCGCCAACGACAGCCTGCTGCTGGCCGACGACGGTGCCAGCGAACTGGCGCCCCCGGGCGAACTGGCGCCCTTGCTGGAGCAGGCACGGCAACACCGACCGGAACTGAAGAGTCTGGAAGAAAACCTCGACGCCGCGCGCGCCAACGCCAAGGCGCAAAGCGAACTGGGCAACCCGACCTTGAGCCTGGTCGGCGCCGCCGGCACCGCGCCTTATGGCGATACACGCCTGCCGGAGAACTACATCGCAGGCGCGGTCAACCTGAGCATCCCGATCTTCGAGGGCGGGCGCTTGCGGGCCCAGGCCAACGAGGCCGCGTTCAAGGCGCAACAGGCCGCCGACGCCCTTGCCTCGGCGCAGCTGGCGATGACGCGCGACGTACGCATGGCCTGGCTCGGCGCGCGCACCACCTATCAGAGCATCGAGGTGTCGCGCCGCCTGCGAGCCAACGCCGAAAGCGCCCTGGAACTCGCCGCCTCGCGCTACCGCCTCGGCCTCAGTTCCATCGTCGAGCTGAACCGCGCCCAGCTCAACGAAATGGACGCGGAGATCGGCTATGTCAAGGCGCTTTACGAATACCAGATCAGCGCCGCGCAGCTCGCCTACCAGATCGGCGCCCGCATTGGCGCAGCGGGCGCTGGCGCATGAATCCCTTACAGGCAGTGACCCAGACCATGAGACGCATCCGTTCCAGACCCGCCCTTGCCGTTTCCATCGCGCTCGCTGTACTCGTCTTGGGCGGCGCGGGCTTTCTGCTGAAGTCGCCGCCGGCCCTGGCGGCCGTTGATGGCGCAGCGGCGAGGGAAAGCCTGCCGGTGGCGGAAGTCGGCCGCCGCGACATTCGTCAACAAATCGAGGTGCCGGGTGAATTCCGGCCTTACCAGGAAGTGGACGTGGACGCGAAGGTGCGCGGCTACGTCAGCAAACTGCATGTAGACATCGGCGACACGGTGAAGAAAGGCCAGGTGCTGGCCGAGCTGGAAATTCCCGAACTGGCCGACGACCTGCGCAGCGCCGATGCGGCGGTGAACGTGGCGCGGCAGCAGGCCGAACGCGCGCGGGCGCAGCATGACGACGACCAGGCCATCTATCAGCGCCTGCTCGGCGTGATGCATGAACGCCCCGATCTGATCGCGCAGCAGGACATCGACCAGGCCCGCTCCAAGGCCGACGGCTCACTGGCGGCGCAGACCGCGGCGGAGGCGAGCATCAAGCAGGCGACGGCGGAACAGACGCGGGTTCGCGACACCGAGGCCTACTCGAAGATCTATGCCCCCTTCGACGGCGTCATCACCGCCCGCCTGCGCGATGAAGGCTCGCTGGTTGGGGCGGCCAGCGGCACCGGCGGCAACGCCATCTTCCATATCTCGGAAATGAACAAGTTGCGTCTGGTTCTGGAAGTGCCGGAATCCACCGTGCCCGACGTCGCCGTCGGCAATATCGCCAGGGTCACCGTATCGGCGCTGCAATCCGGCTTTGACCTCCCGGTATCACGCATCAGCCACCAACTGGCCGAGTCGACCCGCACCATGCATGTCGAGATCGACTTCGACAACTCGAAAGGCCTGGTGGCGCCGGGCATGTATGCCCAGGTCGAACTGCCGCTGAAGATCCGCTCGCAAGTCCTGGCCATTCCGCTGTCCGCGCTGCACGACCACGCCTCCGACAGCGACACCGGAAAAGTCTACGTACTCGACCAGGACGGCCAGGTGCAGACGCACCAGGTCAGCGTCGGACTGGCGGGACCGAATCATGTGGAAATCAAGACCGGCCTCGATGCCGGCGAGTTGGTGGTTGTCGATGTCACGCCGCGTCTCGAAAAAGGCGTTCGCTACGCGGCGAAGTTGGTGAATGAAGACATGAACAAGGGCTGATGCGAACGCCAAACCAAGGTATTCCAATCGAGACAGGAGAGTTGTCATGAACAAGCTGCTTTGCGGCAGGGTATTGGCCGTATGTGTCGGCGCGGGCGTCAATGGGGTGGTCAACGCCGACGTGCTGGCGGACGATCTGGGCGTGAACGATCTCACGCATGAGAAGACGATGGTGGCGTCGACTTCGGGGGGCATGCAGTCCGGCGGCAGCGGCACTGAAACCACCGCACCGGCACCGAAGCGCGAAGCCAGCTACCAGGCCGGACCGCTGAAGTTCACCGTCGGCGGCTTCACCGAACTGGCCGGCATTTTCCGTAGCCGCAACCAGACCGCGGACGTGGGCTCCAGCTTCAACGGCGCACCGATGCCGAACAATCCGAACTACTACACTTCGGAGTTCCGCGAGTCGGGTCGCCAGAGCCGCCTGGCCTTGCTGGTGCAGGGCCCCAGCGACATGGAAAACCAGGCGGAAGCCTATTTCGAAACGGACTTCCTCAGCGCCGGCGTGACCTCGAACTCAAACGAGAGCAACAGCTATACGCTGCGTGTGCGGCAGGCCTATGCCAAGTGGATCAACACGAAGTACGACTTCTACGTGCTCGGCGGCCAGAGCTGGAGCCTGGCGACGATGTACAAGAGCGGGCTGACGCCGCGCCAGGAAAACGTGCCGCTCACCATCGACGCGCAGTACGTGCCCGGCTTCAACTGGACCCGTAATGCCGAAATCCGCGTGGTGAAGGACTTCGGCAGCTTCGCCGCCGTCGGCCTGTCGCTGGAAAACCCGACCAACATCATCAAGGGCACCGCGCCGGCCAACGTCGACAGCGGCAACGCCGGCGGCAGCCTGTACAACAGCACGGCCACCTACTCCACCGACATCGCGCCGGACGTGGTGGTCAAGGCCGCGTTCGATCCGGGTTACGGCCATTACGAGGTGTACAGCCTGACGCGCTTCTTCCACGACCGCGCGCCGTCCACGCCGGGCACCATTTCCACCGAAGCCAACCAGACCACGGTGGCGGAAAGCATCGGCGGCGGCGCCATCCTGCCGCTGGTGCCGAAGATGCTGGACCTGCAGGTGTCCGGCATCATCGGCCGCGGCAACGGCCGCTATGGTTCCGGCTCGCTGGCGGATTCGACCTACAACACCAACAACGGTGCGGTAGCGGCGCTGCAGGAACAGCAACTGATGGTCGGCCTCGTCGGCCATCCGGCCTCAAGCCTGGATCTGTACGTGTACGGCGGCATGGAGCACCAGAAGTCGGCCTATGGTTACGGCATCAGCGACAATTCAGGCTGCAACGTGAACTACGCCGACAGCCCCACCGGCAAGTGCTCGGGCGTCGTCGGTACCACGCGCGAGATCACCGGCGGCTTCTGGTGGAAGTTCTACAAGGGCTCGCTGGGCTATCTGATGGCCGGTGCCGAAGGCGGCTACCTGACCAACGCCAGCTTCGACGACGGCAAGGGCAACGTGGGCCGCGGCAACGACACCATCGTCATGGCCTCGTTCCGCTACTACCCGTTCCAGTAAGCCTGGCAGCAACAGTAAAACGGGGCCGCTGATGCGGCCCCGTTTTTTTATGCGTGAACTCTATTGTTTGTCATCCTGAGCCAAGCGAAGGATCTGGCCCGCACAACTCGCTCCCAAGATCCCTCCACTCCGGGTTGCTCGCCTCAATCAAGTCGATTTTCTTCGCCCTCAGCCAACCCTTCAACTGCTTCTCACGCGCAATTGCATCAACCACATTCGAGGTTTCCTCGAAGTAGACAAGCTCAGTGATGTTGTATCTCTTGGTGAACCCTTCAACCAATTTGTTCCGATGCTGGTAGAGGCGCTGAATCAGATCATTAGTCACGCCGATATATAGGACGCGCGACTTATTCGTCAGGATATAGACGAAATAGCGGTGTTTCTTTCCCATGCTTTCCCGAGAGTCGTAGCGCGACGGCCAGATCCTTCGCTACGCTTGTATGGTCCATTCAGCGTTTCTGCGAAAGTAGAAGCGCTGGGGTGGAGGGACATCGCTGCGCATCTGGCCTGGACAAGAGGCACAGACTTCCTGAGACATCCCCCGCCCGCATTTGAGCGTCGATGAGGAATCTAGCGGCTTTTAAGACCGCCGATGAGTTGCAAGCTCACGCTAATGCGGGGGTCCACCCCAGCCCAATGACCCTAACTGCGGAGGCTGGCGGATGCAAATTCTGGATATTGGTGTGGACGTGGCCAAGGACACCGTGGTGATCGCCCAGCCG
>NZ_JONR01000017.1 GCF_000711955.1 Nevskia soli DSM 19509 | reverse complement strand
GGACCTACCAGCCCTTGATCCACCACTCCGATCGCGGGATTCAGTACTGCGCCGAGGACTATCAAAACCTCCACCGGCGCCACGGCCTGACCTGCTCGATGACCGATGGCTACGACTGCTATCAGAATGCCCTGGCCGAACGGGTCAACGGCATCCTGAAAACCGAACTGCTGCTGCAGCGCCCCGCCGACATCGTCCAAGCCACCCGGATGGTGCGGGAGTCCGTGGTCATCTACAACAGCGAGCGTCCCCATCTATCATTGAAAATGAAAACGCCCGATGCGGCGCATCGGGCGTCTTTGGCACATCTTTCGTCCACCCTAGAAGGTGTCAACCCTGGCTAGGACGGGTCACGCCAGGCCCCACCCTGGCGGGTGGACGTCAACGTCCACCAGGGATAACCATTTTCTTCCACACCAAGATGCGCCTGAAGCAACTGGACCCGGACACCTACCTGTTCGGCGAAGGCGTCTCGGAGCTGCCGCCGCGCGATGCCAAGCGCATCCGCGAGCGCGTCGATCACGAGATCATGGAAATCTTCTACGGCCGCAACATCCAGCGCTGAAGCCTCCTGTCGATGTAAAAAAGGCGGCCTGTGGCCGCCTTTTTGTTTGCGCCCGGGGCTTCCGGATCAGACAGTCACTATCGCCGCACCGGGACCAGGGGCACGCCGTCGTTCCCCCACCATCCACAGCGCCGCGATATTCCACAGCAGCACATTGGCCAGGCCGAACAGCAGCGTCGCGCTCTGCAGGCCGACGGTATGGAGAAACTCCGCCCCGGCTTCGACCGTGACGGCGGTTGCGCTGCGGAACAGGTAGAACAAGGCGTGCAGCACGAACACGGCCACCAAAAAGGCACGCACCCGCAGCCGATCGACGAACGGCGCCCGCGCCAGATCGAAGGCGATGCCGGCATGCATCAATCCGTGCGCAAAGGACGCAAGCACGATCAGGACTGCGAGGTCCTGGACGAAGGACCGCAGTGCCTCGAACATCGCGAAATAGATCAATGCGAAGGCCGCGAAAGTCCGCAGCGGCAGGGCCTGGCCGGCGAAGCAACGCATGCCCAGCCACAGCAGCAGGCCCGAGGCAAATAGCGCGGTTTCGGCCAGGGACCGGGAAAACCATGGGGCAAGCGATGCGCCGGACAAGCCGGACAACAGCAGGAGCACACCGGCCGCCCCGAGCCAGTCCCCCGCCGCCCACCACAGCAACTCACGCTGGCGCCAGCGCAGCCAGAATGCGACTTGCAGGAAGCCGCATACGAGCCCCAGCGGTATGCCGAACAGGAACAACATCCCGACGTCCAGTTTCATTGCCTGCTGTCCCAAAACTCGCAGCCCGGGGCACTTTTAGCGCCTGGGATCTCAAGCGGTCAACCGGCAAGCCCCTGCGCCTGCGCCGCATCCGGGAAACGGGCTAACCTACCCCAGGGAGGAAGCCATGATCTCGGTGCGGGTCACCATCGCCCTGCTCTTGGGCGTCATCGCGGTATTGCTGTGCGGCCTGGGCTACGTCACGTGGTGGCAGATCCGCACGGCCGCGCTGCAGGCGCAGGCGGAGACCCGCCACCACGAGTCCTACGCGCTGTCCGAGGCCATGCGGCAGAGCTCCGACCAGCTCACCAGCATGGTGCGCCAGTACGTGGCGACCGGCGAGCCGCGCTACCGCGAGTACTACGAAGAGATCCTGGCGATCCGCAACGGCACCGCGCCGCGGCCGCGCGACTACGACGGCTCGTTCTGGGATCGCGTGCTGGCGCATGGCAAGGCTGGCGTGGAATACGGTCCGCCCTTCTCGCTGATCGAAATGATGCGTGCCGCGCACCTTCCCGAAAACGAGTTCGCGGCGCTCGACAGCTCGCGCCAAGCTTCCGACGAGCTTACGCGCATCGAGATCGGAGTGATGGACCGGGTGGCCGGGCGCATCGCCCGCGGCGTGGACCGGAGCTATCCGGCCGACATCCAGCCCGAATACGAACACCTGGCGGACGGCACCTACAACGCCTACAAGGACCGCATCATGGCGGCGGTCAGGCAATTCCAGGGCCTCGCCGACGCGCGCACGCAGAGCGAGGTCGCGGCCCTGCGGGCGCGCGGCGCGCGCCTGCTCAGCTCGCAGATCGCATTCTTTCTTCTGCTCCTGCTGCTCAGCACCGCCACATTCCTGGTGTCGGAGCGCGGGCTGACGCGGCCGCTGCGCGACCTGATGCAGCTCACGCGGCGTATCGCCGGCGGCGACTACGGCCAGCGCGTCGGTCCACATACCTTGCTGGAACTGCAGCGCCTCGGCGAGACCTTCAATGACATGGCCGGCGCGATCCAGCGCGACATCGCGCGCCGCGAGCAGGCCGAGAAGCGCGCGCTCGACGCCAACCACGCCAAGAGCGCCTTCCTCGCCAACATGAGCCACGAAATCCGCACGCCGCTGAACGCGGTGATCGGCATGTCGGAGCTGCTGTGCGAGACGAAACTGGACGGGGAGCAGCGCGACAATGTCGAGATCATTCACAGCAGCGGCGAACACCTGCTGTCGGTGATCAACGACATCCTCGATTTCAGCAAGGTCGAGGCCGGCATGATCGAGCTCGACGAGCAGATCTTCGATCTGCGCCGCACGGTCGAGGAGGCGCTGGAGATGGTGGCGGTCAAGGCCGCGCAGAAGAATCTCGACCTCGCCAGCGAATTCGCCGCGGACACCCCGGAAATGGTCAAGGGCGACCGTTGGCGGGTAAGCCAGATCCTGGTCAACTACCTGTCCAACGCGGTCAAGTTCACCGAGCTCGGCGAGGTGGTGGTCAGCGTCAGCGCGACACGCCTGGACGCACGACGGCATCTGCTGCAGGTCGCCGTGCGCGATACCGGCATCGGCATTCCGGCCGACCGCTTCGACCGCCTGTTCCAGACCTTCAGCCAGGTCGACGCCTCGACCACCCGACACTACGGCGGCTCCGGCCTGGGCCTGGCCATCTCCAAGCGCCTGGCCGAGCGCATGGGCGGCGGCGTGGCGGTGGAGAGCCATCCCGGCCTGGGCTCGATCTTTTCGTTTACCTTCGCCGCCGAAACCGATCCGGCCTGGCGCATGGCGCCGCGGCCGGACAGCACCATCCTCGCCGGCAAGCGCCTGCTGATCGTCGACGACAATCCCGCCAACCGGCGCATCCTGCGCGCGACGGCGCTGGAGTGGGGCATGCAGCCGACCGACACTGGCTCGCCGCACGAGGCACTGGAGATGATCGGGCGCGGCGAGCCGTTCGATCTCGGCGCGCTGGACTTCCAGATGCCGGAGATGGGCGGCGACGAGCTCGCCGCCGCAATCCGCCGGCAGCACAGCCATGCGCAGCTACCCTTGCTGTTGCTCAGCAGCGTGCGCCGCTCGGCGCGCGACCTGCCCGATTTCAACCGCGTGCTGCTCAAGCCGCTGCGCCGCTCGGCCCTGCTCGACGCCTTCCTGGATCTGCTGTCCGGGATCGCGCCGGTGGCTGCACCCGAAGTCGCCGCGCCGACGATGCCCGCGCCTGACTTGCGCATCCTCCTGGTGGAGGACAACGCGATGAACCAGAAGGTGGCGCTGCTCATGCTCGAATCGCTGGGCTACACCGCGGACCTGGCGGAGAACGGTCTCGTGGCGGTGCAGCAGGTGGAGCGGCAGCGCTACGACGTGGTGCTGATGGACGCGCAGATGCCGGTGATGGACGGCCTCGAGGCGGCGCGCCGCATCCGGCTGCTGCCGATCCAGCAGCCGCGCATCTTCGCCATGACCGCCAACGTGCTGGACAGCGAACGCCAGCAGTGCATCGACGCGGGCATGGAACGGCATCTGGCCAAGCCGATCCGGCGACAGCAGCTCGAACAGGCGCTGCGCGAGGTCGCCGCCGCGCTGGAACCCCGCCCGGGAGACCCGGCCGCCGCCACCCCCGCGGTGGGTAACGCTTTCGACGACGGTGCGCTGGCGCGGCTGGCTGAAGAGGTGGGCGCGGACGGCGCGCTGGAGGTGATCGAGGCGATGTGCGCCAGCGCCGCCCATGCGCGCCAGACCCTGCTGGATGCAAGTGCTGCGGGCAACCTCAAGCGCCTGTGGCACGAAGTGAACAGCCTCAAGGCCAATTGCGCGATGGTCGGAGCCACCCTCCTCGCGGCCGAATGCGGGGAGATCGAAAACACCATCCTGAAGCAGAATCCCGGAGCCGATCGCGACGCCCTGGAGCAGCAGCTACGATCGATCACCGAGCGTTATGCGCAACTGGCCGGGCAGCTTGCGCGCTGGCGCCACCGCTTGCCGCCGGCCAGGCTCTGACGGCGTGCCGGCCCGAGACGTCCGCAATATCCAGCGCTGGATCGCGCCGGCATCAAAAGACAAGGGCAGCCAATGGCTGCCCTTGTCGTATGTGAAGACAGCCGGTTTCAGGGACTGCAGGGAATGTAACTCTCAGTCCCATCGACGCCGGCCGACGCCGGAAACCCGAGGACACGGCTGTTGGCGTTATCCGAAACCAGCAGGATATTGGAGGCGGCATCCACGTACAGACCCTGGGGGCTGGACATGGTGCCGGCCGTAACGCCATTGGTAGCCGGGTTGAAATGCTGGTCGCCGACGGCGCCGTTCTGATCAGGGTCATTCTGCGTGATGTGGGTAAAGTCCTTCTGGCCGAAGACGTCATTGGCGGCCGGGCCGTTCCTCGGCGTAGTCACATAGGCCTGGAACTCCATGATGCGATTGTTGCCAGCGTCGGCGACGAACACGTTGGTACCGTTCGAAGCCACGCCCCAGGGTGCGTTGAAATTCTGGGTGCCGGCGCCACCAGCCGGGTTGTAGGAGCCGAACTGGGTGGCGCCCAGCAGGTTGTCCGGCAACTGGTTCATGGTGCCGGGCACGCTGGTCCAGTACAGCACGCGGTTGTTGCCTGTGTCGGTGACCAACAGGTTGGAACCATCCGTCCAGGCATCGGACGGCTGACGCATCGCCAGAATGTTGGTGGTGCCGTTGAACTGGTCGATGCTCGGAACGTTGGTGGTAAAGCAATACCCGGCTGTGCCGGTGTTGGCGGTGCAGGTGGTGGCGCCCGTTGTATCGGTGGCAACCTGGCCCTGCTCGAGATCTGCCGGGGTGCCGTTTTCGGTCGGAACCTTGTTCCAAATCAAGACGCGATTATTGCTCTTGTCCACCACTACCAGTTGGCCCCCGGAGGTGATGACCGCCGCGGTCGGATGGTCCAGGCCAGCAGCCGACGGGGTTGCATTTGGCTGGTTGGCGCTGGCGTGAGTGAAGTCCGGCTGGCCAACCACAACGTCGGGGGCAGTGTTGCCCATCGGCGGCTTATTCCAGATCAACACGCGGTTGTTACCGGAATCGGCGACTGTCACATAGGCGTGACCGGATACGTTGGCAGTCGAGATCTTGCTCGGGTTGGCGAACTTGATCGGGTTGCCGCCCTCGGGGCCGGTGCCAGGCGTCTGATCCGACGCGGTGGACTGTCCGATGATGAAGTTTGCCGCCGTGGTGTTGATGCCCTTGGGAATGCCCCCGAAGCCAAGAATGCGATTGTTGGCCGTATCCGCCACATAGGTGATTGGGCTGACCGAAGGGCTGGCGGGATTGGAATACACCGCCACCGCCCCCTGCACGCCGCCCAGCGTCAGGCCGGAAATACCGCCGTTGTCCGGGGTGTTGGTGGTGAAGCCCGGCTGGCCGATCAGGCTGGTGGCCTGCGGCAGGTTGGCGCAATAGGCCACGGCGCCGCTGCTGGAGGATGAACCACCGCTCGAGGACGAACTGCTGGACGAGGAACCGCCATCGGACGAACCGCCACCCGAGCAGCCTCCCAGGGACAGCAGAAAAGGCGACAGCAGCAGCGCGGAAGCCGGCTTGATCCAGCGGACAGTCATGTGATTCCCCCGAGAAAGCGGATTACGTGCGGATGGCCACGATCCAGGCGCCCACCCACCGACGCCGCGCCCGACCAGTGTCCGGACGCCGATACTGCTCCCCATATGTGTCGGGGACTTTAAACCGCCAGGACCTCCGCTGCATCTAAGTTTCAACCGTTGTTTGGTAAAGTTCAGTTACTTCTTGCCGAGCGCCGCCCGGCCCGGATGGGGCCGCGTTGCGGCGTGCACGCCGTGATCAAGGGAGACAGAATGAAAGCTTCAAAACTGCCGTACGCGGCACTCGCATTGATTTTGACCACAGGAGCCGGACTGGTGGCCTGCAACAACAACACGACACCCGCCCCCGCCGCGACGCCCGCGGCCCAGCCGGCCGCCAAGCCCGCGCCTTCGCCGTTCGCCGCGGTCAGCCCGCTGCCCTACAACATGCCGCCGTTCGACAAGATCCAGGAGTCGGACTACCGGCCGGCCTTCGAGGAAGGCATGGCGGCGCAACGCAAGGAAGTGGACGCAATCGCGCACAGCGCCGAAGCGCCGAGTTTCGACAACACCATCGTCGCGCTGGAACGCTCCGGCCAGGAGCTGGCACGCGTCAGCAGCGTGTTCAACAACCTGACCTCGTCCAACACCAGCGACGAACTGGACAAGATCCAGGCCGAGATGGCGCCCAAGCTGTCGGCACACCAGGATGCGATCTTCCTCGACCCGGCGCTGTTCGCCCGCGCCGACAAGCTGTACCAGGATCGTGCCGGCCTCGGCCTCGATGCCGAGTCGCTGCGCCTGCTGGAGCGCTACCACACGCTGTTCGTGCGCGCCGGCGCCAAGCTGTCGGACGCGGACAAGGACAAGCTGCGCAAGCTCAACGAGCAGATCTCCTCCCTCACCACCCAGTTCCAGCAGACCGTGCTGAAGGCGACCAACGACGGCGCGGTGGTGGTGGACAAGGAATCCGATCTTGACGGCATGCCGGCGGACAGCATTGCCGCCGCGGCGCAGGCGGCGAAGACCCGCAAGCTCGACGGCAAGTGGGTCATCGCCCTGATGAACACCACCACGCAGCCGGCGCTGATGCAGCTGAAGAACCGCGAGCTGCGCGAGCGTCTGTACAAGGCTTCCATCGCCCGCGGCAACGGCGGCGCCGACGACACCGCCGCCACGGTGGCGCAGATCGTCAAGCTGCGCGCCGACAAGGCGGCCCTGCTGGGCTACAAGGATTTCGCTTCCTATGCACTGGAAGACGAAACCGCCGGCACCCCGGAAGCGGTGAACAAGATGCTGGCACAGCTCGCTGCCGGCGCGCTGGCCAATGCGCGCAAGGACGCCGCGGAACTGCAGAAGCTGGCCGACGCCGACGCCAAGGCCAACCACGTCAAGACCTTCCAGCTGCAGCCCTGGGACTGGGCCTACTACGCCGAGCAGCTGCGCCAGAAGCGTTATGCCTTCGACGAGTCGCAGGTGAAACCGTACTTCGAGATGAATCACGTGCTGCAGGACGGCGTGTTCTATGCCGCCCACCAGCTCTACGGCCTGACCTTCAAGGAACGCACCGATCTGCCGGTGTACCAGAAGGACGTGCGCGTGTTCGAGGTGTTCAACGAGGACGGCACGCCGCTGGCGCTGTTCCTGGCCGACTACTTCGCCCGCGACAACAAGCAGGGCGGCGCCTGGATGAACGAGTACGTGAGCCAGTCCAAGCTGCTCGGCCTGAAGCCGGTGGTGGTCAACAACCTCAACCTGCCGAAGCCGCCGGAAGGCCAGCCGGTGCTGCTGAGCTTCGACGACGTCAACGGCATGTTCCACGAGTTCGGCCATGCCATCCACGGCATGCTTTCCAACGTTCAGTATCCGCTGTTCGCCGGCACCGCCACGCCGCCGGACTTCGTCGAGTATCCCTCGCAGTACAACGAGATGTGGTCGCACGATCCCCAGGTGCTGGCCAATTACGCCAAGCATTACCAGACCGGCGCGCCGATGCCGAAGGAACTGCTGGACAAGGTGCTGGCGGCGCGCAAGTTCAACGCGGGCTTCACCACCGGCGAATACCTGGCGGCGGCAATCCTCGACATGAACTGGCACGAGATCCCGCCTGGCCAGACGCCGGAAGCGAAGGACGTGATGGCCTTCGAAGCCGCCGCGCTGAAGAAGTCCAACGTGGATTACGCCCTGGTGCCGCCGCGCTACCACACGACGTACTTCTCGCATATCTTCTCCAACGGCTACGCGGCGGGTTACTACGCCTACATCTGGAGCGACGTGCTGGCCAAGGACACCGAGCACTGGATGAACACCCACGGCGGCCTCAAGCGCGAGAACGGCGACCTGCTGCGCGCCAAGGTGCTGTCGCGCGGCTTCAGCGCCGACCCGACCTCGCTGTTCGTGGACTTCTACGGCAAGCCGCCGGAAGTGGGCCCGCTGCTCGAAGCGCGCGGGCTGACCGCGGGCAAGAGCAAGTAAGAAGTTTTAGCTGAAAGCCGGGGCGCCGCGAGGCGCTCCGGCTTTTTTTCGTTCAGCGCCAGACATAATGCGCGCAGCTATACCACTTCGTCGGTCCACACCTTGAAGCTTTCCAGCTTGTTCTCGCCGAAGCAGGTGCTGATGGCCACATCGGCGGCGTCGCGGCCGCGGGCGATGAGGACACGGCCGATGCGGGGCTGGTTGTTGCGGGCGTCGAAGGTGTACCAGGCGCCGCCGAGCCAGGCTTCGAACCAGCCGGCGAAGTCCATCGCGCCATAGGGCGGCGGCATGCCGATGTCGCCGAGGTAGCCGGTGCAGTAGCGCGCCGGGATGTTCATGCAGCGGCAGAAGGCGATGGCGAGGTGGGCGTAGTCGCGGCACACGCCGGTGCGCTCGTTGTAAACCTGCAGGGCGGTCTTGGTCGCGCTGGCGTGCTCGTAACCGAACTTGATGTGATTGTGGACGAAGTCGCAGATCGCCTGCACCCTGCCCCAGCCCATCGGCGCCTGGCCGAACAGTTTCCAGGCGATGTCGGAGAGCTGGTCGGTTTCGCAGTAGCGGCTGCCGAGCAGGAACACCAGGGTTTCTTCCGGCAGGTTCTGCACGTCGATCTGCCAGGTATTGGGCAGGGCGACTTCCGGCAGGCCGGAGTCGTTGATCAGCGCATCCGCGGTCAGGCGCAAGCGGCCCTGCGGCGCGACCAGGCGGCTGCACCAGTTGCCGAAGCCGTCGCGGTAGGCCGTCACCGGAATGGAGGGGTCGGTGATCAGATGGTCGGGCCGCACCAAGTCTGAGGCACGGCTGTAATGCACGCTGAGGGTGAGGATCACCGGCGTCGGCTGGGGAAACTCGTATACCAATTCATAACCGATGCGGATGCGCATTGCCTGGTCCTGTGTCTGCAAATGAGTCGGGCCTGGGCCCGATTTCAAAATATTCCGCGCAACTCCGGCTGCACATTCAAGTCCGGCGCCGAACCCTCGCGTTCACGCCTTGGCGTCGAGGCTTTCGACAGCCTGCTTGAGCAGCTTGGCCAGGCGCCCGGCCCAGGTGGATTGGCCGGCTTCGTCGGCGATCAGGTCCTGGCGGATTTCCAGGGCGAGGTGCGGAATGCCGCGCGCTTCGCCGTGGATGGGAATGGTGTAGTCGGTTTCGTCGCTGATCGAATACGGCTCGTTGTCGCCGACCGGCAGCCGCTCGTCGCGGCGCAGCAGGCGCAGCAACTCGGTCGCCAGGCGGGCATCGCGGTGGTACATCACGCCGATGTGCCAGGGCCGCGCGGCGCCGCGGTAGGACGGGGTGAAGCTGTGGATCGAGATCAGCACGGTCTTGCGGCGCTGCCGCTGGCGCGCATCGAGAATTTCGCGCAGGGCGTCGTGGTAGGGCTGGAAGATTTCGCGACCGCGCGCTTCGATTTCCGCCTCGGAGAGATCTTCGTTGCGGCCGATCTGCGTCCATTCGCTGCGGTCTACGATGGACTCGGGCGAGCCCGGCGTACGATTGCAGTCGATCACCAGGCGCGAATATGGCTGCAACACCAGGGTGGCGTCGAGCCGTTCCGACAAGCGACGTGCGACGCCGGCGGTGCCGATGTCCCAGGCAATGTGGCTCGACAGCTCGGTTTCCGACAGGCCGAGCGAATCCAGCATCCGCGGAATGTCACGGCCGGCGTGATCGCAGGCCAACACGAAGTCGGAACCGGCGTCCGGGCGCTCGATCAATACGGCGGGCTGCTCCCCGGCGGCGAGCAATTGCATGGCATCGGCTGCCTGGGCTTCGGTGGATGTTTTCATTTGCGCGGCGGCATTGGCGTTCAGGGAAACGAACGCGTCGGGGGTGACGGTATGCATGGCCTAGCGGCTGACCTTCTGGGGCGGTGCGTTCAACGGATACTGGATGCCCAGCCATGGCGCCACCGGATAGTTCGGATGCTCGCGCCGGATGCTGCTCCAGTCGGATACATCCCTGGACAACAGGCCATCGCAATCGGCATAGGGGCAATGCTGCTCGCCATCGGCCAGGCGACAGGTGCCGTTGGGAAAGGTGCGGCTGCACATGCTGCACCAGAGGTGTGCCTCGCGCGCCTGCCAGAACCACGCGGATTTTGCCGGCTTGCGCGCCCGGCCGACGACAATGGGGCCGCCGAAGGTCCTTTCCATCTGCTGCTTTTCCATCCTTGCACCACCGTCGTTGCGGGCGTGGCGCCGCATCACCTTTCGAGACTCGCCGTGGCGTCGATGCCGCCGGAAATCGAATCTCTCGCGGCACTGCCGCGTCAACCTGTCGAGATTAACGTGAGACGGCCGTTTGCATCGGTGCGCTACCGAACACAGGATCGCCGCGAGACGTCTGGAATGCGGCGATCAGTCGAAGCGAATCCCTTCGACCGCGGCCAGAATCTTTTTGCGCACTTCCTCGGCGGCGGACATCTGGCGGGCAACGCGCTCGTCGACTTCGCGCTCCTGGCGAACAACCGTCTGGTTGACCAGTTCGAGCCGCTGCTTGATGCGGCTGGCGTTGGCTTCGATCTCGCTCAGTTCGCAAGCCAGCACCACGATGTCCTGCTCGATGGTAAACGCGGGTGCCTGGTTCTTGCTCAGATCGTGGAAAGTCTTTTTCCACGCGGATGACGGGATTTCGGAGAGCTTGATGCGGAATTCGTACTGGCCGCTCTCTTTCCAGCGTGCGGGCAGTTCCGGGTCGAGCCAGCCGAGAAGCCTGATCGACTGCGCCATGGCTCAAGGCTCCTATAGATGGAAGGCAAGTGTACGCCAAACACCGCATCGCCATGCGTCGGAGACCGCACAGACGCGGCAGCTTGCCGGGTATAGCGTAACTCGTGAAAGCGGAACACTCGCGGCAATCGTCGCGGCTTCGCCGCAGGAGTCAGCATGAACGCAAGCCTCACCACACCGGCGGGCGCAGCACCGGCGCCGTTGCCGTTGCCGGACGCGAAACGCATTCCCATTTTCAGCACCGCCACCTTTTACGAGATCAAGCCGCCGGTGACGCCGGGCGCGTTGATCGAACTCGGCGAGCGGCCGACTATCGCCGCCCTGGCCTGGGACCGGGAGCATCCGCGCCCACCCACGCCTACTGCGGAAGAAAAGTCCGGCAGGGCGGCGTGGCGGCGGCACATCGGCAGCGCCCGCCTGACCTGGAGCAAGCTCAGCGGCGGCGAGCTGGAGCGGATCGAGGGCGATCCGGCGAAGCTGATCGTGCTGCTGCAGCGGCACTATTCCTTCGACCATCACGAAGCCGACCGGCAGGTGAAAAGTTTCTTCCAGAGGAACCGGGTGTAGCGTCACGGCACCGCCAAGGAAGATCAGGTCGCCATCACATCCGGCAGCAGGCGGTCGAATTCGCGCTTGACCACCTGGTAGCACTCGCACGACTGTTTCTCCAGGCCGGCCCGGTCCAGCACGGTGATGCGGCCGCGCGCGTATTCGATCAGGCCGGCTTTCTGCAGCCGCCCGGCGGCCACGGTGACGCCCTCGCGGCGCACGCCGAGCAGGTTGGCGATCTCGTCCTGGGTCATCTTCATCTTGCTGGACGGCAGCCGGTCAAGACTCAGCAGCAGCCAGCGGCAGAACTGCTGATCGATCGTATGATGCCGGCTGCAAGCCTGGGTCTGCGCCATCTGGGTCAGCAGGGCCTGGGTATAGCGCAGCAACAGATGCTGCACCGGGCCTGAGCGGGCGAATTCCTGCTGCAGCAGCTTGCCCGGCAGGCGGTAGGCATAGCCGGCGCTGCGCACCACCGCGCGGCTCGGCGTGGTGTCGCCGCCCATGAACAGCGCGATGCCGACCAGCCCCTCATTGCCGACCACGGCGATTTCCGCGGAGGCGCCGTCCTCCATCAGGTACAGCAGGGAGACGATGCAGTCGGTGGGGAAATAGACGTGCTCGAAGCGCACCCGGGATTCGTACAGCACCTCTCCCGCCGTCAGCGCCACCAGCTCCAGGTGGGGAAACAGGCGCTCGCGCTCCGCCGCCGGCAGCACGGCCAGCAATCGACTCTGTTGCGGCGTTTGCCTGGAAAGAATGGCGGACCTTGGGCTGACGGAACCGGACTGGTCCCCTCAGGCAGGATACGCGAACTGCGGCGCGCGCCGCAGCTGAGCCCCTAGAAAAACGCGGCGCGCGCCGGCACCGCAGGGGGCGCCATCGGATAGAGCGTGCCGGTCGCGGGGACCGCCGGATAGTCCGGATTGGTCGACTTGACCCGTTCCCAGGGCATGGCATCGACCGAGGCGTGGCCGTCGCAGTCCGCGTACGGACACAGGCGGAATTCACCGACCTGGCGGTACATGCCATTGGGGAAGGTGCGCTTGCAGTGGCCGCACCAGAGATGGTCGGCGAACTTGCCGTGGAACAGACGCGGGCTGTTGGCGACCCGGGCCGGCGTGCTGCTGACCGGACCGCCGAACAGCTTCTCCAGATCCTTCTGCCCCAACGGGACTTCGCGCTGAACCGCAGCGCCCGCATTCCGCTTCGGGACATTGCTGATGTTCATCGATGCATCCTCCTTGGGAAACGGGACAACCGGGTCAATCAGACAACAGCGGGGTGCGCGTCATAGAACTGCTTCGCCTGCTGGTCGGCATCTTCGCGCGTGGTGTGATAACGCAACTGGATCAGGCCGGCCAGGATGTTCAGGTTGCCGTTGACGCGGGTCAGATCTTCCGGCGGCACCTTCACCCAGGTGGTCTTGGCGTCCGCCAGCATCAGCTTCCAGCGCTTCTGCGCCGCCTGCTCGTTGGCAATGGAACTGGCTCTGATCTGCTTGTTGGTACGCGGCGGCGCGGGCGCTACCGCCAGGGTGCTTTCCGCTGATTCGGGGAGATTCATGGTGAACTCGCTTTTTCGTTGATGCATCGCCGGGGCCGGCGGAATTGCCGGACACCGCTGCCGGTTGCGCTTGAACGCAAGGCTTGTCATGCGCCGGAGATGGCAACACCGCAGCGGGGACAAACCGTTTGCACCGTCACGGAGCGTGACGGGTGGAGGCAGCAGCGAGGTATACCACCGAACCGGCCGCGCGTCTGTCGGAAAACGCACATAGCGAAATGGACCGGGATGCCCCTCGGGCCCGCTTTTCCCCACTTTACGGCACCTGGCCGCTTAGCATGCGTGCCATGCGTGCCAAGGTTTGTTGTTGGCACGCATGCGGTGAGTGAAGGACACGGATGGCGATTTTGGGGGGTCCAGAAGGTACGAGAACGTCCGAGAAGGGTTTTTACGGTTGGGTTTTCGGATTTGAGTGCCCGCGTTCGTGCATCGAGGTCAGTAAAACTGGATCCCCGCCTACGCGGGGATGACGAAGAGGGATCGGGAGCGCCCAAGAGCGACACTTCGGCTTTTGACGTTGCATTGCGCTTTTGACGTGGCTTTTGATATTCCCCCCCGTTGCCTGCGCCGAGCATCGGAGTCCGCGGCGACATAGGCTCGCGCCTGTTTGGCGCGAGGCGAAGCAGGATGCCGAAGCGTTTTCAGACAGGCCAGGGATGGCCTGTCTGAAAACCCCGCCGCGGGCGAGAAGCGCAGGGTGAGGGACTCCTGGAGTGACTCAATGTCACTCCAGGAGTCCCGAACGCCCGGCCATGGATGGCCGGGCTGGGGGTTGGAAAAAGCAATGAAGTTTCGCCAGGGACGGCAAGGATGAACTCGAAAACGAAATGTGGGCGCAGGCTCCGGGGCGGCGCTTCTTTGGTTACTTTCTTGTCGCTGGAGACAAGAAAGTGACCCGCCTTCAAGGCGGAACCGCAGCTTCAATCTGCGACTTAAACGCCTCGCGCGCTAGCGCGTACGCCGTAGTATCAGAGCAGGGAATAAAGCCGCGATAGATGCACTTCGCTACGCTCAGCACATCCTACAAAAGCTACAGGCGATAAGCCCCGAACTTCATCAACTTCGACACCCGCTTCATCAACCCCCGCACCGGCAACGGCAATGGATGCGCCCCGGCAGCAGCAGCCTCGTCGCCATGCCGCGCCTCGTCCTCCTTCATCGCCTCGACAATCGCCCGGCTACGCTGATCGTCCTTGGGCAACTGCTGGAGGTGATCCTCCAGGTGCTCGACCACCTGCCGCTCGGTCTCCTCGACGAAACCCAGATTCCAGCGGTCGCCCGCCAGCCCGGCGACGGCGCCGATGGCAAAGGAGCCGACGTACCAGAAGGGACTGAGGATGCTCGGCTTCTCGCCCAGCTCGCCCAGGCGCGTCTCGCACCACTGGAGATGGGAGCGCTCCTCGTCCGCCGCATGCAGCAGATGCTTGCGGATGGCCGGATCCCGCGACACCAGGGCCTGGCCGTGATAGAGGGCCTGGGCCGAGACTTCGCCGGCGTGGTTGACGCGCATCAGGCCGGCGGCGCGGCGGCGCGCCTGGTTGTCCATGGACGCCTCCGGCAGGCTGCCGGCGGGGTACGCCGGAGCCTCGGCCGGGTCCTGGGGACGGGGCGCGAGGGTCTGCAGGCTCTGCTGCAAACGCATCAACAGGCGGTCGGCGGGAGAATAATCCCGCCGGCTTCCAGCGCCGGGTTCCTGCATGACTCACGCTCCTGGGTTTTTCCGATGGGGCAATTCTGCGAAGATTGGCGCCATACCGCAAAGCGGCCCCCTTTTTGACCTTGAATCCGGGACCTTATTCCATGAGATCGCTTTTGTTGCAGCGGCGGCTCAGCCGCCGACTACTGTCCCTCGCCCGCGCAGCGGGAGAGGGGAGGGCCAATCGCGGAGCGATTGGCGGGGTGAGGGAAGCCCCCTTCAGGGGGCGGTTGATCGCGGCCCTCGCCCTGGCCTTGGGCCTGGGCGTCGCCGCCGGCGCCTGCGCCGACCCCACGCCCCTGCCGCCGCCCCCTACCGACCTCGGCCTGCCGGCGGCGGTGACGGAGGCGATGCAGGGCATCGACGCCGGCCGCATCAGCGCCCACGTGCGCTTCCTCGGCGACGACGCGCTGGAAGGCCGCGGTCCGGGCGTGCGCGGCGGCGATATTGCCGCCAAGTACATCGCCACCCAGTTCGCGTTGTATGGACTCAAGCCGGCGGGCGACGACGGCAGCTATTTCCAGAACGTGAACTTCGTCGGCGTGCAGTCGCAGCCGGCCACCAGCTTCGCGCTGCAGCCACCCAGCGGCGACGCGGTGCAACTGAAGTACCGCGACGACTTCGTGGTCAGCAACCAGACCCAGGGCGAATCGGCCGACATCGACGCGCCGATCGTGTTCGTCGGCTACGGCATCGACGCGCCGGAATACCAGTGGGACGACTACAAGGGCGTGGACGTCAAGGGCAAGGTGGTGCTGATCATCGTCAACCAGCCGCCGTCCAAGGATCCCAAGTTCTTCAACGGCAGCACCCTGACCTATTACGGCCGCTGGATGTACAAGTTCGAGGAAGCGGCGCGCAAGGGCGCCGTGGGCGCGCTGATCATCCACCGTACCGACCTGGCCAGCTATCCCTGGGACGTAGTGCGCAGTTCCTGGAGCAACGAGCAGGTCTACCTGGCCGACGACAAGGATCCCAAGCTGCAGAGCGCCGCCTGGATCCAGCTCGAGGTGGCGCGGCTGCTGCTGTCCAAGGCGGGCCTCAAGCTGGACGAGCAGATCGCCCTCGCCGGCACCCGCGACTTCAAGGCGGTGGAGCTGCCGGTGCGCCTGAAGGCGCACGTGCTGAGCAAGGTGCGCAAGTTCCAGTCGCCCAACGTGGTGGCGATGCTGCCGGGCAGCGACAAGGGCACGCCGAAGCAGGCGGTGTTCTACACGGCGCACTATGACCACCTGGGCATCGACCCGGGCATGACCGGCGACAACATCTACAACGGCGCGGTGGACAACGGCACCGGCTGCGGCATCCTGCTGGAACTGGCGCATGCCTACAGCCAGATGAAGGACAAGCCGCCGCACCCGGTGTATTTCGCCTCGGTCACGGCCGAGGAGAAGGGCCTGCTGGGCTCGCGCTACCTGGGTGCGCACCCGCCGATCCCGGCGGCGCAGATCGCGCTGGACCTGAACTACGACGCCATCGCGCCGATCGGCGTGCCGGAGTCGGTCAACGTCACCGGCGCCGACCGCATCAGCTTCTTCCCCACGGTGGAGAAGACGGCCAAGTCGTTCCACTACGAGATCGAGCCGGATGCCAACCCGGGCGCGGGCCACTACTACCGCTCGGATCACTTCAGCTTCGCCCGCGTCGGCGTGCCGGCCTTCTCCATCGGCAACGGCACCAGGTTCGCCGGCCACACCAAGGAGTGGGGCAAGGCGCAGGAAGACGACTACACCACCAACCGCTATCACCGTCCGGGCGACGAGTGGACGCCGGAAATGGACTTCGCCAGCAATGCCGCGCTGGCCCGCTACGGCTTCGCGCTGGGCTGGCAGGAGTTGCTGGCGCCGGACACGGTGAGCTGGCAGGCCGGCGACGAGTTCGAGGCGGCGCGCAAGAAGAGTGCAAAGGCACCGTAAACATCCAGTGACCGTCTCCGCTCGATTTACGGGAGCCTAGGCATGCCGTTCTGGCTGCTGTTCGCCGCTATCGCGGTGTTGGCGCTGGCCTACTACCGGCCGGGCATCCGCGCCACCAGCGCGGTGCTGGGGGCGACGGTGCTGTGCTACGGCCTGTTCGGCGGGTCGACCCTGCTGTCCGGCCTGCTGGCGCTGCTGTGGATCGTGGTGTTCGTGCCGCTCAACATCCCGCCGCTGCGGCAGGAATGGCTGTCGCGGCCGGCGCTGAACTGGTTCAAGCGCGTGGTGCAGCGGCTCGACCCCGCCGCGCTGGGGGCGCTGGATGCCGGCACCGCCTGGTGGGAGGCCGAGCTGATCGGCGGCGAGCCGGACTGGCAGCGTTTCCAGTCGTTCCCGCCGGCGCGGCCGCTGCCGAACGAACAGGTACTGGTGGACGAGTTGGTGGGGGGATTCCGCAGCCGCGCCCACGCGCCCGAGGAGGCCCTGGCCTGGTTGCGCGAGCAGCAAGCCTTCGGCTTGGGCATTGCCCATCATCACGGTGGCCTGGAGTGGTCGGCGGTGGCGCAGTCGGCGGCGCTGGCGCGCATCACCGCCATCGACCCGGCAATGGGCGAGCACATCGCCTCGCCGCAGCGGCTGGCCTGGATCGAGCTGCTGCGGCGCCACGGCAGCGAGGCGCAGCAAAGCCGCTGGCTGCCGCGTCTGGCCGGCGGCGCCGGCATCATCAGCGCACTCGATGCGGTCGCCGGAGATGCGGTGGTGTTTTCCAGCATGCAGGAAGGGGAGCGCGTCACCGCTCTGCGCCTGCGCCTGGATGCGCAATTCGCGGCCACCGCGGAAGCGGCGGAACTGCTCGGCCTGCTGCTGCGGGTACGCGATCCCGACGGCCTGCTCGGCGGCCGCCACGGGGTGAGCTGTGTGGTGCTTGAACGGGCCGACGCCGGGTTAGCCGCCGGCGCCACCCGGCTGCGCCTGAACGATCTGGTGGTCGGCCTGGATGCCATCGCCGGCGGCAGCGAGCGCATCGGCGCGGGTGCCGGCGACTGGACCGAATGCCTCGCCGTGGCCCACGCCATCGCCACCTCGGCCTTGCATGCCGGCCGGGTGATGGCGGCGGCGACGGCGGCGGGCGGCTATGCGCGGGTGCATGCGCCCTTCACTCCGCCGGTGGGGAGCCGCGCGGTGGCGCAGGATGCCCTGGCCCTGATCGGCGCCCGCAGCCTGGCGGCGCAGGCGCAGGCCACGGCCAGCGCGTTGTCGGTGGACCTGGGCGAGCGGCCGCAGGGCCTGGCCAGCTGCGCCCGCAGCCTGACGGCGGAGCAAGCGGCGGAAATCCGGCTGGCCGCCGCCGACGTGGGGCTGTCGCGGAGCGCGCTGAAGCCGATGCTGGACGCGCTGCGGCCGACGCTCACCGCCGAAGAGCCGGCACGCCTGGCGCGCTCCACCGGCTATACCGCCAGCGTACTGCGCGGCCACCGCGCCTTCATGCGGGCGCTGGCGGCGACGCGCGCGCCCAATGCGGCGCTGGAACTGGAGCTGTTCGACGCGGCGCTGTGGAAGCATGTCGGCCATGTCGCCGGCTCCGGCATCCGCTCCTTCATCCTGGCCCTCACCGCCGGCGGCTTCAGCGCCGCCGCCGGCCATACCGATCTGGTGCGCGGCTATTGCCGGCGCATCAACCGCTACAGCGCGGCGCTGGCCTTCGCCACCGACCTGGCGCTGACCGGGCTGGGCGCCGACCTCGCCTCGCGCCGGTCGCGCACCGCCCTGCGCGCCATGCACGAAGCCTCGCGGCTGACCCTCACCACCTGGCTTGGCGACGCCGTGGCGCAACTGTGGCTGACCAGCTGTGCGCTGAAGCATTTCGAGGACGAGGGCGCGCCCGACGCCGAGCGGGCCGCGCTGGAATGGCTCTGCGCCGATGCCTTGCGCGGGGTGGAAGAAGCGCTCGACAAGGTGCTGCGGCATTTATCCGCCCCGGCGCTGTCTGTTCTGGCGCGCGTGTTGATCTTCCCGCGCGGCCACGCCGCGCTGGCGCCGAGCGATGCGGCCAACCGCCGCGTGGCACAGTGGCTGCAGGATGAAACAAGCCTGCGCCGCCGCTGCGCCGATTGCGGTCCGCGGCTGGCCGCGCTGGGGGAGGCGCTGGAGGCGACGCTGGCCGGCGAGCCGCTGGAGAAAAGCTTTGCCGCGTCGGAAGATGCCGGCCAGCCGCCGGCGCAACGCATCGCCGATGCGGCCGCGGCCGGCAGCATCAACGAGGCGCAGGCACGACAAATGCTGGATTGGCTGGAGACGGTGCGGCGCCTGCGCCAGCCGCCCCCAGCGGTTATTTAATTAAGGAGCAGCATCCGTGAGCCAGGTTTGTCTCGTCGTCGGCGCAGGTCCGGGGATCGGCAGTGCGGTTGGGATGGCTTTCGCCAAGGAAGGCTATGGTGTGGCGCTGGCGGCGCGCAACAGCGCCCGATTGCAGCCGCACTGCGACGACATCCGCCGCAGCACCGGCCGCGCCGCGCGCGCCTATAGCGCCGACGCCGGCAACGAGGATTCCCTGCGCGCCTTGTTTGCCCAGGTCACCGCCGAGCTGGGTGCGCCGGAGGTGGTGGTCTACAACGCCGCCCACGCGCACAAGGGCCGCCCCACCACGGTGACGCCGCAGCAGTGGATCGACGACTTCCACACCAATGTGGTCGGCGCCCTGGTCTGTGCCCAGCTCGCGGCCCCGGCGATGCGCGAACAGGGCCACGGCACCATCCTCTTCACCGGCGGCGGCTTCGCCCACGAGCCCTCGGCGCCGTACGCCTCGCTATCGGCCGACAAGGCGGCGCTGCGCAACCTGACCTATTCGCTGGCGCAGGAGCTGGGCGGGCATGGCATCCATGTCGCCACCGTCACGGTCTATGGCCTGCTGCAGGTGGGCACGCATTTCGATCCGCAGCGCATTGCCGGGCACTACGTGCGGCTGCATCACCAGCCGCGCGGGAAGTTCGAGATCGAAGTGATATATAAATAGTGGCCAGTGACTAGTGATTAGTGGTTAGTAAAGAAACGCTCTCGCTTGGGCTTTTACTAACCACCAATCACTGACCACTAACCACTGCCTCATGCCCTCCCCCTTCCCCTTCATCCGCAACGTCGCCGGCCTGCGCGGCCGCAAGTTCGACCTGCTGGTCATCGGCGGCGGCATCTACGGCGCCTGGACGGCGTACGACGCGGCGCTGCGCGGACTGAGGGTGGCATTGGTGGAGAAGAACGACTGGGCGGCGGGCACCTCCAGTTCCTCCAGCAAGCTGATCCATGGCGGGCTGCGCTACCTGGAGCATTACGAGTTCGGCCTGGTGCGCCATGCCCTGGGCGAGCGGCGGGTGTTGTCGCGCATCGCGCCGCACCTGGTGCGGCCGCTCAATTTCCAGGTGCCGGTGTGGCGCGACTCGCGCGTCGGGCGCCTGCAACTGCTGGCGGGGCTGACGCTGTACGACTTCCTTGCCACCGGCAAGCAGCCGGTGCCGCGCTTCAAGTCCTATTCGCGCGAGCGCATGCTGGGCAGTTATCCCTATATCGCCGCCGATGGCCTGCGCGGCGGCCTGCGCTACGGCGACTGCCAGGAGGACGACGCGCGCATGACGCTGTTCGTCGCCGCGGCGGCGCAGGGCGCGGGTGCGGTCTGCGCCAACCGGGTGGCGGCGAGCGAGCTGCTGGAGGATGAAGGCCTGGTGATCGGCGCCCGGCTGCGCGACGAGGAAAGCGGCGACAGCTTCGAACTGCACGCGGACCTGGTGGTCAACGCCGCCGGCCCCTGGGGGCGTGCACTGGTGGGCAAGGCAGCGCCGAAGGTGAAGCTGGTCAAGGGCATCCACCTGGTTTTGCCGGCGATCGTCGGCTGCGCGGAGGCTTTCCTGCTCACGGCGCCGCAGGACGGCCGCGTGTTCTTCGTCATTCCCTGGTATGGCCGCACCCTGCTCGGCACCACCGAGTCACAGGTGAACGACGCCGCCGAGGCGGTGGTACGGCCGGAGGAGGCGCGCTATCTGCTGGACGCGGTGAACGCGCTGCTGCCGGGGCTGCGCTGGAGCGAGGCGGACGTGATCGCCAGCTATGCCGGGGTGCGCACGCTGCACGACGAGGAGACGGAGACGCTGGCGGCGGTGAGCCGCGAGTTCAGCATCACCGAGCCGAAGCCGGGCCTGATCTGGCCGGTGGGCGGCAAGTTCACCACCGCGCGCTGCGACTCCGAGGAAGTGGTGGACCTGGTGCTGGAGCGGCTGGGCCGCGCCTACCTGCCGACCAGCACCGACAAGCGCCCTTTGCCGGGGGCGCCGACGGAAACGGTGAGCCTGGGCGAGTTCACCGGCTGGCAGGCGGAGGCGCTGTCGGCGCTGGCGCGGCGCGAGGTGGACGACGAGGCGGCGCACTTCCTGACCCTGCGCCACGGCACCGGCCTGTCGCGCATCCAGGCCCTGCTCGACGAGAACCCCGGCTGGTCGGCGCGGCTGCACCCGGACGCGCCCTTCCTGGTGGCGGAAGCGGTGCTGGCGATCCGCGACGAAATGGCACGCGGCGCCGAGGACGTGCTGCGGCGGCGCATGCCGCTGAGCCTGCTGGTGCAGGATACCGGCGCCGCCAGGAAACAGGTGGAATCCCTCATGGTTGCCGGCGGCTGAGCCCGGTACGTCGCGGTATGTATCACCCCTGGGCCGGCCCGCAAATCCCGGCAGGGTGTCCGTATGCGACTTTGGTCTAAGGCGTCCAGCCGATGAGCGGTGGCAATTCGCTTGTCGGATGAAGACCTTCCATCTTGTTGTGCAGTGCGGATAAGCGCCACACTGGCCTCCTTTAGAACCGGACCGTACGCTACCGTACATACGGCGCTAAATACATCATCGAATGTATGCGCCTATGGACGATTGCAAGGGTCCGACAACAACGAAAGGGATCGTGAGGTCCCAGTGCCACCTGGAGGAGGAAGGCTCATGCGCCATTGGAAACTCGCGCCCGTAGTATTGGTATCGGCTGCCGCCCTGTTGCTCGCCGCTTGCGGCGGGGGCGGAGGCGACACCGGTAAGGGCTCGCAAACATTCAGCTCGCTGGTCCTGTTCGACCCGACCAACGCCAGCGCGATCATCCCGTTTCCGTTCGACGGCCTGTTCAGCGGCGCGACCACGCCGACCCTGAACGTACCGGGGGCGCCGGCGCCGCTGTCGGACATCAACCAGCTCGACGGCTTCTCCACCACCGCCTCGATCTTCGCCGACATCGCCGGTACCATCGACTACAAGACCGTGCCCGGCCACGTCCTCATCATCAATGGCGCCACCGGCGCGGTGCTGCAGCAGGGCACCGACTTCACCATCGATACCGAGAACGCGACCGCCGCCGACCCCCTCACCGGCCAGCAGACGCCGATCAGTTCGCAGCGCTCGCGCCTGCTGATCTCGCCGCTGAAGCCCCTGGCGAGCGCGACGACCTATCTCGTGGCCATCACCAAGGGCATCAAGACCACCGCGGGCGCCGATATCATCGCCTCCGACTCGTTCCGCATCACCAGCAGCGCCACCCCGGTGGACCAGCAGACCGATCCGGCCCTGGCCAATTTCACCGCCACGCAGAAGGCCACGCTGGAAGCGCTGCGCGCGCAGCTGATCTACCCGGTGGTGCAGGCCTTCTCGACGAAGATCCCGGCCGATCAGCTGGCGCTGGCCTGGAGCTTCACCACGCAATCGATCGACACGACGCTGCAACTGGTAGCCAAGTCCGCCACGGCCACGGTCATCCAGGTGGCGCCCACCGGGCTGTCCACCGGCCAGTCGGGTATTCCCGGCCTTGGCCTTGCCAGCGTATATGCCGGTATCACCGCACTGCCGTACAACCTGGCGGTGCCGACGCCGACCAATCCGACGGCGGCCCTGTCGGCCTTCTGGCATGCGGATCCCGCCAAGCCGGATAGCGGCGTTTTCGCGCCGACCAAGAACGCCGCATCGCCGGTGCCTTGCGCCGCCTTTGCCGCCCCTGGGCTCGGACTGTCGCCCAGCGCCAGCACCACGGCCTGCTTCCCGAATCTGGATGCGAGCAAGACCTCGCTGCAGGTGGTGCCGGTGATCGTCACCGTGCCGAACGCCAAGAGCGGCCAGACCAAACCGGCCGCCGGCTGGCCGGTGGTGATCTTCCAGCACGGCATCACGCAGAACCGCGAGAATGTCTTCGCCGTCGCCGATGGCCTGGCGCGGGCCGGCTTCGTGGTGGTGGCGATGGACCTGCCGCTGCACGGCGTGACCAACAAGGCCGATCCGTTCTATCGCAATACGTTGTTCACCGGTTCGGAGGCGGCGGGTTTGATCACCGGTGAACGCACCTTCGATCTGGACCTGGAAAACAACAGCACCAGCGCGCCCGGCCCGGACGGCAAGATCGACGGTTCCGGCACCTACTTCATCAACCTGCAGAGCCTGATCACCAGCCGCGACAACCTGCGTGAGGCGGTTTCCAACCTGCTGACGCTGAGCAAGACGGTGACGACATTGGATCTCGACAGCAATGGCACCGCCGACACCGATCCGAACCGCGTCTATTACTTCGGCCACTCCCTCGGCGGCATCGTCGGCGGCACCCTGCTCGGCGTGGACAGCGGCATCCGCGCGGCGGTGCTGGCCAATCCGGGCGGCGGCGTGGGCCGGCTGCTCGACGCTTCGAAGAGCTTCGGCCCGGTGATCTCGGCCGGCCTCGGCGCGGCCGGCCTGAAGGAAGGCACGGACGACTACGAGACCTTCCTGCGCTTCGCCCAGACTCTGGTCGATTCCGGCGACCCGGTGAACTATGGCGCCAATGCTTCGGCCAATCACGCCATCGACCTGATCGAGGTGATCAACGACCTGGTGGTGCCGAACGGGGCGCCCAGCACCTGCCCGGTGCCGCTGCCCGCCGGCATCTCCTCGGCCGCGGCGCTGGTGACGGCCTGCCCTGGGACCGCCACGGAAGATGTGGCGATCCAGACCGGCTACCTGTCCGGCACCGACCCGCTGATCACGGCGCAGGGGTTGACTGTCGTCGGTCCGCTGACGGTGCCGGTGGCGTCGCCGCCCGCCCCGGTGCTCGGTGCCAAGCTGAATTACGCGGTGAAGTTCGCTCCCGGCGCCAACGGCACGGTCGGCCACAGCACGGTGCTGGATCCGACCAATGATCCGCTGGTGACGCAGGAGATGCAGAGCGAAGCGGCGCAGTTCCTGGCCAGTGACGGCCGTTGCCTGGCCATTGCCGGGAGCTGCGCACAATGAGCCTGATCAAGAACTATAAGGAGGAAAACCACATGTCCGCGAAGCCTCGTTTCGCATTCCGCCGCACGCCGATCGCACAGGCGCTGGCCGTGAGTCTGGGCCTGGGCTTGGGCCTGGGCGCCACCGGGCCGGCCCTGGCGCTCAACTGGCAGGTCGGCGATGTCGGCATCGATCTCAACACGCGCGTGTCCAGCGGCGTGGAAATGCGCGTGCAGGGCGCCGACCCGACCTACATCGGCATCGCCAATGGCGGCAAGGCCTATTCGACCAATGTCGACGACGGCGAACTGGCCTTCAGGAACGCCGGCGATCTGGTCTATGCCACGCAGAAGATCACCTCGGCGCTGACCGTGAGCTGGAAGGATTTCGGCATCTTCACCCGCGCCAATTACACCTACGACCCGGTGCTGCAGAACAAGACCTTCTTCAACACCGACAACTACGGGCCGGGCAAGGAATACGGTTACGACGTGGCGGCCGACAAGGAACGCCAGGTGCATGACCACATCGGCTCCGACGGCACCATCCTCGACCTCTACGCCTACGGCAGCACCAGCGTGTTCGGCCACAGCCTGAGCCTCAAGGTGGGCAAGCAGATCGTCAACTGGGGCGAGTCGACCTTGGTGCTGAACGGCCTCAACAGCCTGGTCTCGCTGGATGCGAACAAGGCGCGCCTGCCGGGCGCCGAAATCAGCGAGTTCGCCATCCCGGTGCCGCAGGTGTTCGCCTCGATCAACCTGACCGAGAACACCAGCCTGGAAGGCTTCTACCAGTGGAAGTTCGAGCCGACCCTGCCGGATGCCGCGGGCAGCTTCTACCCGATTCCGAACCAGGATTTCTCCGCGCTGATCGGCGGCAACGCCGGCGACATCAGCTTCGGCCGGGCGCCGGAGAATTCCCTGCCCGGTACGGACTGCAGCGCAACCGGCGGCAACAATGCCACCACGCCGACCACCTGCGTGCCCTACGGCGGCAGCATTCCGCGCGGCGCGGATCGCATGCCCAAGGGCGGCGGCCAGTACGGCGGCGCCTTCCGCTTCACCATTCCCTGGCTGAACGACATGGAAGCGGCGCTGTATGCCGCCAATTACCATGCGCGCCTGCCGGTCTACAGCAGCATGTCCGCTTCCAGCGGCAACATCACCTCGGCCAGCGCCAGCTACTTCGCCGAGTTCCCCGAAGACCTGCACATGTTCGGCGCCAGCTTCAACACCACGCTGCCGTTTGGCGTCGCCCTCCAGGGCGAGTACAGCTACAAGGCCAACCAGCCGCTGCAGCTCAGCTCGGTGGAAGTGGAACTGGCGAGCCTGGGCGCGCCGAGCCAGCTCTCCCCGACACCCGGACAGACGCTGGGCAACCAGTACGTCCGCGGCTGGCGCCGCAAGCCGGTAAGCCAGGTCGACTTCGGCTTCACCAAGGTGCTGGGCGGCAGCAACTGGTTCAAGTACGACCAGCTGATCCTGATCGCCGAAGTGGCCGGCGACTACGTGCATGACCTGGAAGACCCGACCGTGCTCGCCTACGAGGGCCCGTCCACCTGGCAGCCGAACAGCGCCGCCGAGGCGTTCCTGTTCAACGTGCCGCAGCAGCAGGGCGGCTACCCGACCAAGGCTTCCTGGGGCTACAAGCTGCTGGCCAAGAGCACCTACAACAACGTGGTGCTGGGCGGCCTGACCCTGGAGCCGACCATGCGCTTCGACCACGACGTGCGCGGCATCACGCCGGAGCCGCTGGGCAACTTCGTGCGCAACACGCGCATGCTGTCGCCTTCGCTGGGCTGGCGCTATCTGAGCAACCTGACCGGCGAAGTGGGCTACACCACGTTCTTCGGCGGCGGCCAGACCAACCTGCTGCGGGATCGCGACTTTGTGCAGGCTTACGTGCGGTACTCGTTCTGAGCCGTTCTTCCTGAGAGTCGAATTGAAGCCGGGCACTGCCCGGCTTTTTTTTGGTCATTGACCGCGCTTTTGGGTGGAATCTCTCGGGGTACGCGATCAACTGCAACTATGACTCTGCAAATCCTCGCCGTGGCCCTGGTCCAGGCGCCACAGGCTCGCCGTATCGTCGAGCAGGATGAATCCCGGCGTGCCGTCCTCGAAAGTGGTGCCGGCCGCAACCAGGGTATGCCGCGCCATCTCTTCCACCGGAACCCCCAGCAGGGCAAAGGGATTGGCCTGGTCGAACGCGGTCTCGGTGATGCGCATGGCGCGATAGCGGCGCCCTTCCAGGGGCACGTCCAGCGTCGCCCATTGCGCGCCGATCTCACCCAGATGCGCATGCAAGGCATCCCGCACCGCCGGCCGCAGGCAATCGATGTGGATATGCAGCTGGTTCTGCGAGCGCCCATAGCGGGAATTGATGGCCAGCCCCACCTCCTCGCGCGGCAAGCTGCGATGGATGGCCTGCTCGACGAAGCTGCGGGCGCGCCAGGCCGCGGCGAAGTACGGCGGCGCATCGGCGGCCAGCAGCGCGGGACTCTCGACGCCGCTGACCGGCCCCGTGGCGATCAGCAGGAACTGGTAGGGGCCGTTGCGATCCTTGAGCACGGCGTAACCCCGCTGCTCACCTGCCTCCAACGCCACCGCGACGCAGGGCGCCGGATCGCCATGCTGTTGCTGGTCCGGCACGCAGCGACCGTGCACGATCTTCCATAGCGCATCGGGATCACCCTTGCGGCAGCCGCCGACGAACGAAGAGCAGGCCAGCACTCCGGCCAGGAGCAAGCACCGCCAAGGGCGCGCCTGCATCGCGTTCAGGCCGCCGCGGCAATCTGCCGCAGCGCCTGCTCGAATACCTCGGGTGGCTGGCCGCCCGAAATCAGGTGGCGGTCGTTGATGATGATGGCCGGCACCGAATGGATGCCGCGGTCGGTATAGAACCGCTCCTGCTCGCGCACTTCGCCGGCATAGGTGTCGGAAGCCAGGATGGCGCGGGCCCGCTCTCCATCCAGGCCGACGCGCTGTGCCAGCTCGATCAGCACTTCATGATCGCCCGGGTTCTTGCCGTCGGTGAAATAGGCTTCGAATAGCGCGTGCTTGAGCGCCGCCTGGCGGCCTTCCAGCTCGGCCCAGTGCAGCAGCCGGTGGGCATCGAAGGTGTTGTAGATGCGGCCGCGCCTGTCCATGCGGAAGGTGAAGCCGAGCTGTTCGCCGCGGGCGCGGATGTTTTCGCGGTTGGCGTCGATCTGGGCCGCGCTGGAACCGTATTTCTGCGCGATGTGCTCGACGATGTCCTGCCCGGCGGGCGGCATGGCGGGGTTGAGCTCGAACGGCTGGAAATGCAGCTCGGCCGCCACCTCGCCGTCCAGGCGGTCCAGCGCCGTTTCCAGCGACTTGAGGCCGATGATGCACCAGGGGCAGGAAACGTCGGAGACGAAATCGATGCGTAACGGTTTGCTCATGGCGGCTGTCCTGCTGGATTGGTGTGCGGCTGCGCCGGTCCGGACCCGGTCTGCCCTGCCTGCCGGAATCCCTCTCGAAGCTCAGGATGACATGGAAATTGGGGCGGATTCGTGACGGATCAAGAAGCAGCGCGGTTCAGGCCATGGATCAAGTGGTCGCGCGCCGGGCGATGCTGATGCCGAGCTTCTTGATGCGGTGCCACAGGCTGCGCTCGCTGACGCCGAGCAGCTCCGCCGCCTTGACCTGGACGCCCGAAGTACGGCGCAGCGCCTCCAGCACGAACTCGCGCTCCAGGCGGTCCAGCTCGGCGTCGAGGTTGGAGGGGATGCGCACCGCCTCGTGGCCGGCCGGCGACTGGGTGAACAGGTCCTGCGGCAGGTCGCCGACGTCGACCACGTTGCCCTTGGCGACGATGATGGCGCGCTCGATGCAGTTCTGCAGCTCGCGCACATTGCCAGGCCAGGCGTAATCCTGCATGGCGCGCAGCGCCGCAGGGGTGAAGCTCGGCTGCGCCTTGCTCATGTGCTGGGCCAGGCTGTGCGCGCTGTGCTCCACCAGCAGCGGGATGTCCTCGCGTCGCGCGCGCAGCGGCGGCACATGGATGGGGAAGACATTGAGCCGGTAGTAGAGGTCGCTGCGGAAGGCGCCGCTGCGTACCGCCTCGCGCAAATCCTTGTTGGTGGCGGCAAGGATGCGCACGTCGGTGTTGCGCGGGTTGGCGCTGCCCACCGGCTCGAAACTGCGCTCCTGCAGCACGCGCAGGATCTTGGCCTGCAGGGCCGAGGGCATGTCGCCGATCTCGTCGAGGAACAGGGTGCCGCCGTCGGCCTGGGCGAAGCGGCCCTGGCGGGCGCTGACGGCGCCGGTGAAGGCGCCCTTGACGTGACCGAACAGCTCGCTCTCCAGCAGGCCTTCCGGGATCGCCGCGCAGTTGATGGCGACGAATGGACCGCCGCGGCGGCTGCTGTTGAAGTGGATGGCCCGCGCCACCATTTCCTTGCCGGTGCCGCTCTCGCCGCTGATCAGCACGCTGGCGCGACTTTCGCAGACCTCGGCGATGGCCTCGATCACCTTGTGAAAGGCCGGGCTGGTACCGATCAGGTTTTCGAAGCGGTAGCGGCCCTCCAGTTCCTCGCGCATGCGCAGGTTGTCGCTTAGCGCGGTATACATGCGCAGGGCCTTGGCGATGGTCGCTTCCAGCTCGTCGATCTCGAACGGCTTGCTGATGTAGTCGAAGGCGCCATCCTTGATCGCCTGCACCGCGTCCTTGACCGTGCCGTAGGCGGTCATCAGCACCACCGGCACATTGGGCGCGCGGCGCCGCAGCTCGGCCAGCAGCTGCTGGCCGCTCATGCCGGGCATGCGCAGGTCGCTCAGCACCAGATCGACCGGGTCGTTGTCGAACTGCTCCAGGGCGGCCATGCCGGATTCCGCCATGCGCGTCTGGTAGCCGAGCTCCTGCAGCGTGGCGGCCAGCACCTCGCGCAGCTTGGGCTCGTCGTCGACCACCAGGATGGTATGGCTCATGCGCAGATGATAGGGCTAAGCGATAGCTGCGTCTTTGCGCGACAGCGGCAGGATGAACTCGAAGGTGGCACCGCCGCCGGGCTCGTTGCGGCATTCGACGCTGCCGCGGTGGCCTTCCATCACGCTCAGCACCTTGGCCAGGCCGAGGCCGGTGCCCTGCGGCTTGGTGGTGAAGAAAGGGTCGAACACGCGCTCACGCACCGCCTCGGGCAGGCCGGGCCCGCTGTCGGTGAAGCGCAGGAACAGGAATTTGCCTTCGACACGCTGGCCGATGAGCAGCTTGCCGCCGCCGGGCATGGCGTCGATGGCGTTGAGCACCACGTTGAGCGCGGCCTGGTAGAGCGAATCCGCGTCGCCGTCGACCCAGGCGTCCGGCGCCTCGTCGGCCACTTCCAGGGTGATGCCGCGCATCGCCAGCTCCGGCGCGCAGAAGCGGGCGACGCGGGCGATGACGTCGCTGGTGCGCAGCGGCAGCTGCATCAGGGCCACCGGCTTGACGAAGGCCAGGAAATCGGTGATCAGCTGGTCGATGCGGCGCACCTCGCCGATGACGTTTTCCAGCAGCTGCTGGTCGCCCTGGGCCATGCGCTGGCGCTTGCGGATCAGCTCGGCCGAGGTGCGGATGATGCCCAGCGGATTGCGTACCTCGTGGGCGATGCCGGCCGCCACCTGCCCCAGCGCCGACAGGCGGTCGCGCCGCCGCAGCTGGGACTCCAGCTCGTGCAGCTGCTCCAGCCGTTTCGACATGCCGTTGAAGGCTTCCGCCAGCTCCGCCACCTCGTCGTTGCCCTCGACCTCGACGCGGCTGTGGTAATCGCCGGCGGTGATGGCCTGCACGCCGGTGGCGAGCGAGCGCAGCGGCCGCGCCAAGCGGCGCGACACGGCATAACCGACCAGCAGCGACAGGCCGGTGCCGGTAAGGAAAATGATGATGAAGACGTTGCCGCGCGAGACCCAGTCGGTGGCCCAGTCGCGGGTGCGCAGACCGCAGAACACCACCCCCTGCAACTGCCCCACGTCGCCGCGCAGCGGCCGGTAGATGCCGGTGAAGGCGCCGCCGGCCACCTGGCGGTCGAACACCTGCGCGTCCGGCTTGCGCAGCTCGGCCACGATGCGCGGCTCCAGCATCAGACTGCTGTCCCCCGCGCCCTGAGAGCGGTACAGCTCGTGGAAGCCATCGGAACCGGCGCGGTACAGGCGGAAATCGAAGGAGGTCAGGGAGCCCAGGCGGCCGAAGAAATCGTCGTCCAGCCAGGAGCCCAGCAGCAGCTGGTACTGCCGCCCGCCGCTCTGGAATGGCTCGACCGCGGCGACCATGGTGCCGAAGCCCTTTTCCGTCGCCACCCGGTACAGGGTGATGGCGGTGCCCAGGCGGATGCGCTCGCTGCTGCGCATCGGCAGGGAGCTGTAAACGAAGCTGCCGTGGTCGTCGATGATCGCCAGGGCGTGGAAGCCTTCGGCGGCAATGGTGTCGCGCAACAACGGCGGCACCTGCTCCTGCTTGTCGATCACGCGCTGCAGCAGGTCCGGTTGCTGCGCCAGCACGCGCGCGATATCGGCGGCTTCCTGCTGCGAATCGGTGATGCTGCTGAGAAAGTAGATGGAGGTTTCGTTGAGCCAGTTCTTGAGGTTGCTCTCGAAGGCCCGCGTCACCACCTGGCTGGCCAGCTCGGCGGCGAAGAACATCGGCACCAGGCCGACCACCAGGAAAGCCAGCAGCAGGCGCGCCTGCAAGGAACCGCGGCGCCGCGTGACGACGCCGGTCCTTTGCCCTTGCGCAGTTTCCGTTGCAGACACTACGGCTTACCCTCGCGAAAAACCCCGGTCCTGGCCCGCCCCGTGCGATCCACGGGGTGCACGGGATTCAGGATACAGCGGCGATGCGCAGATTGCCGGAGCGGGGCTCGGCCTGGACGCACCAGCGCTGCAGGTGCTCGATGCTGCGCGCCAGCACCTGCTCGCGCTGCCGGTCCACGGTAATCATGTGGTAGCTGTCCTCGAGCAGGCTCACGTCCACCGGCCCGGCCAGGTGGCGGGCGATGTAGTAGGCGTTGCGCACGCTGCTGACATCGTCCTCACGCGCGTGCAGGATCAGGGCCGGGGCCTGGATCGACGGCAGTTCCTTCTTGACCTGCGCCACCAGCCGCCACATTTCCCGCAGGGCTCGGGCCGGGGTGCCGGCCAAGCCGGCGTCGGCGCTGTTGCCGTTCAGCATGTTGTGCACCACGCGGCGGCGCAGGCGCTCGTCCTTGATGCCGTAGGGGTGCTTCTCCATGAAGCGGTAGTTGTGGCCGATCGGCGTATTGATCAGCACCTTGAGCAGGAAGCTGTACCAGGGAATGGTCCAGCCGTCGTAGCGCAGCGTCGGTCCGTACAGCAGCAGGCCGTCGACCTTGTCCGGGTGCTTCGCCGCCAGATGCAGCGACAGGATCGCGCCCATCGACAGGCCGCCGACGAACACCGTGCGGACCTTCTGGCGCAGCGCATCCAGGGCCTGTTCGACCCCGGCCACCCAGTCCTGCCAGCTCGTCGCCAGCAGATCGGCCTCGTCGCCGCAGTGCCCCGGCAGCTGGACGCCATAGACGGTAAAGCCGGCCTTGTGCAGTCCTTTGCCGATGTAGCGCATCTCCACCGGCGTGCCGGTGAGGCCATGGATCAGCAGCACGCCGGCGTCGCCGCCCTCGTAGAAGAAGCTGTGATCCTTGATGCCGGGGGCGGTGGGCTGGTGCATGGGCTCAGCGGCTGGTGGTGACGCGGTGCAGGGCCTGGCCGAGCAGCTCGAGGCCGAGGTCGATCTCTTCCTTGCTGATGTGCAGCGAGGGCGCGAAGGTAATGACGTTCTTGTAGTAGCCGCCGATGTCGAGCACCAGGCCGTACTTCCTGCCGTTCACCACCAGGTCGCCCTTCATGCACTCGTCGCAGAGGCGGTCGACCATGGCCTTGTCCGGGGTGAAGCCGTCCTGGCCGCAGATCTCGGCGCGCAGCGCCAGACCCAGGCCGTCGACGTCGCCGATGATGGGGAAGCGCTTCTGCAGCTGCTTCAGGCCGTCGAGGAAGTAGGCGCCCTTGTCCATGACCATGGTTTCATAGTCGGTCTCGGCCAGCATCTTCATCGTCTCCAGGCCGACGGCGGTGCCGATCGGGTTGGAGGCGAAGGTGGAGTGGGTCGAGCCGGGCGGGAACACGGTCGGGTTGATCAGCTCTTCGCGCGCCCAGATGCCGGCCAGCGGATTGAGGCCGTTGGTCAGCGCCTTGCCGAACACGATCACGTCCGGCTTGACGCCGAAATGCTCGATCGACCACAGCTTGCCGGTGCGGAAGAAGCCCATCTGGATTTCGTCCACCACCATCAGGACGCCGAACTTGTCCAGCACCTTCTTCAGCTCGATGAAGAAATTCATCGGCGGGATGACGTAGCCGCCGGTGCCCTGGATCGGCTCGACGTAGAAGGCGGCATATTCGGCCTGGCCGGCCTTCGGATCCCACACGCCGTTGTACTCGGTCTCGAACAGGCGCTCGAACTGCTTCACGCACTGGCTGCCGTACTCTTCCTTGCTCATGCCCTTGGGGCCGCGGAAGTGGTAAGGGAACGGCACGAACTGGGCGCGGTCGCCGAAATGGCCGTAGCGACGGCGGTAGCGGTAGCTGGAGGTGATGGCCGAGGCGCCGAGGGTGCGGCCGTGGTAGCCGCCCTCGAAGGCGAACATCAGGCTCTTGCCGTTGCTGGCATTGCGCACCAGCTTGAGCGAGTCTTCCACCGACTGCGAGCCGCCGACGTTGAAGTGCACGCGGCCCTTGTGGCCGAACTTCTTCTCGGCGTCCTGCGCGACCATGGTCGCCAGCTGGATCTTGGTCGGGTGCAGGTACTGGCTTGCCACCTGCGGCAGGGTGTCGAGCTGCTTCTTGACGACGTTGTTGAGGCGCTCGTTGGCGTAGCCGAAATTGACCGCGGAATACCACATCTGCAGGTCGAGGAACGGCGTGCCGGCGGCGTTGTAGATATAGCTGCCTTCGCAGCGCTCGAAAATCGGCGGCGGATTCAGGTAATGAACGGTATCGCCGAACGAGCAGTATTGCGCTTCGTCGCGCAGCAGGGCCGCTTCATAGGCAGCGACTTCGGAAGGGGCGACGGTACGCATCGGGACAGCGTTATCCATTGACGAGGGTCTCTAGGGAAATGACGGGGGAAACGGAAGGGTGCAGCTCGGCGCCGCCCCGGGCGCGGTGCACCGACCGGCGCTCCAGGCGCTGCAGCAACTGCCGCGCGCTGGCAAAATCGGGGCAGGCGCGGTGCGGCAGGTTACGTTCGATGCAGCGGGTCAGCAGCTTGTCCTTGGCGAAGACCATGTCGGCTTCGGCGGCCAGGCAGAAATCCGAACTGCCATCGCCGATCAACAGGCGCGAACGGCCGCTGGCGCGGCGGCCGCTGACCTGGCACTTGCAGGTGCCGCTGCCGGCGCTGCACTTGGTGTTGGCTTCGGGAAACTCCAGGCTGTAGCGGTCGCCGCCGAGCAGCTTGAGACGGTTGCTGGCCAGGGGCAGATCGTCGACGCCGTGGCGGGCGAGAATGCGGCGGATGGAATAATCGATGCCGTCGCTGATCACCACCACTTCCAGCCCGCGCGCGCGGCAGTCGGCGACGAAGGCGGGGAAGTCGGGGTCGATCTCGACGGTGTCGAGGTAGGCATCGAGCGCTTCGCGCGGCGCGCGCACCAGGTCGACCTGGCGCGCCATGCACTCGCGCGAGCCGATCTGGCCGGCCTTCCAGTCGGCTTCGATGGCTTCCCACTGCGGCAGGGCGAAGCGGCTCAGCACGCCGTCGGTGACATCGACATGCGCAATGGTGCCGTCGAAATCGCAAATGACCAGCCAATCGTTGGCCGGCGCCGGTGGCACAAACGACATCTTGGAGTCAGGCATTAGAAGAGGCTTTTGATTGAATTTTCCCGGCTTGTGAAGGCCGGTTCGGATCAGGTTAATAAGCTAACGAACGTTAATAGGAGCAAGGACGGTGCCATAGTTTTTAATCTTTTTTAAACAATAGGTTATCTAAAATAATGATGTTTTTTACGGGGGGTCCCAATAGGTGCTTGCCTCATATTGCGGAGGCCGCTACAAATTTTGTAGCTCGCGCCTTGTTTCGCGTAATCGTCCGACCAAGCCATCCAGGGAAAAAATTCCCGCTGGCCCGGCCGCCGCTTAACGCTTCATAATCGCGCTTTAATCCCCCTCGAAGAGCTTATCCGTGAATAAATCGCGGCTGCGACGGCGGTCATTTTTGCGCAGTGCAAGTCGGACAGAGCGCCGCATGGTCATTCCATGCAAGCTCTGGCCGGCGCAGCAATGCGCAAAAATGGCCCCGTCCCGAAGGGTTGCGCCCAAAATCGCGCCAGGCCGCGTTGTCGGGCTGAGCCATGGAATCACCATGGCTCAGCTCTCCGCCTTGCCTGACGCGATTTTGGGCAGCAACGCAGGCGCGATTTATTCACGGATAAGCTCTTAATGTCCCTAGCCCGCGCCACCCTGCTCCATGAATGGCGGCGTTTCCTGCCCGGGCTGCTCTCGGTCGCTTTTGCCGGTGTGCTGATGCTGGTGCAACTGGGTCTGCTGCTCGGCATGTTCGGCACGGTGACCGTGCTGGTGGACCGCTCCGACGCCAATCTCTGGGTCACTTCGCCGGAGACGGAAAGCTTCGACCAGTCGCGCGACATCCCAGCCAACCTTGGCGCGCTGCTGCGTCTGCATCCGGCGGTGGCGCGCAGCGAGACCCTGCTGGTCCACGACGCCGACTGGCGCTCCGGCGACGACACCCGGGTCGCCGTAACCCTGGTCGGCCTGACACCCGCCGCCGACGCGCTGGCCTGCCCGCAGCCGATGCGCGCGGCACTGTGCGCGAAGCTGGCCGAGCCCTCGGCGGTGGTGATCGACCGCGGCGAAGCCGACAAGCTGCATACCGGGGTCGGCCGCCTGGGCGAGGTGAACGGCCACCGCGTGCGCGTGGTCGGCCTGAGCGAGGGCCTGCGCAGCATCGGCAACACCTATGTTTTCGCTTCGTCGCAGACCGCGCGCTACCTGTCCGAACCCCCGGCCACCGGCGAGGACCTGACCACCTTCGTGCTGGCCAAGGCCCGCAGCGACGCGCCGGAAGCGGTGCGCGACGATCTGCAGGCGCTGCTGCACCGCCCCGCCTACCGCATCTGGACCGACCGCGAGTTTTCCTACAACTCTCAGCGCTGGTGGCTGACCGAGTCCGGCGTCGGCGCCGGCTTCCTGTTCTCCTCCCTGCTCGGCCTGATCATCGGCACTGTCATCACCAGCCAGACCCTGCGCGGGGTGATCCTGTCGACCTTGCGCGAGTACGCCACCTTCCGCGCCATCGGCGTGCCGGCGGCGAAGCTCAGCGCGGTGGTGCTGGAGCAGTCGCTGTGGATCGGCGCGCTCGGCGCCCTGCTCACGGTGTTGGTATCGGTGCTGGCCAACGCGCTGGCGCAGGCCTTGTACGTGCCGCTGGTGCTGACCTGGTGGGCGGTGCTGGCGGCGGTGCTGATCGGCCTGATCACCGCGGTGATCTCCGGCCTGCTGGCGCTGCGCGAGCTGTACCGGCTGCAGCCGGCGGAGTTGCTGCGATGAGCCGCGATCCCTCGACAGCCAGCATCAGCGCCACCGGCCTGGTCCACGGCTACGGCAAGGGCGCAGCGCGTACGCCGGTATTGCATCAACTCTCGCTGCAGTTCTGGCCGGGCGAGCTGACCCTGATGATGGGCGCTTCCGGCTCCGGCAAGTCGACCCTGCTGGCGATCCTGAGCGGCCTGCTGCGCCCCGAGTCGGGCGCGGTGCGGGTACTCGATACGCCGCTGTGGAACCTGGGCGCGCGCGAACTGGAGCGCTTCCGCTTCCGGCATTGCGGCTACGTCTTCCAGAACTTCAACCTGTTCCCGGCGCTGACCGCGATCGAGCAGGTGGCATTGCCGCTGGACTTCGGTGGCGTGCACAAGACGCAGGCGCGCCAGCGCGCGGTGATTGCGCTGGAAGAAGTGGGCCTGGGCACACGCATGAACCTGCGTCCGGCGCAGCTCTCCGGCGGCGAGAAGCAGCGCGTCGCCATCGCCCGCGCCCTGATCGGCTCGCCGCAGATCCTGTTCGCCGATGAGCCGACCAGCGCGCTGGACAGCGCCAACAGCGAGATCGTCATCGCCCTGCTGCAGAAGATCGCCCGCACCCACGGCGCCACGGTGATCACGGTGACGCACGACCCGCGCCTGACCCGTCACGCCGAGCGCATCATCCGCCTGCAGGACGGCATGGTGATCGAGGACACGCTGGAAGCGCCGCGTCCCGGTCCCCTGCTCGCCGGCGCCGCCCCTGCCGCCGGTCACGCTCCGCCGGCGCAGCCGCATCCAAATTCCACAGGTGACTTCCTTTGAACCGCTTCGACCGAAACCTGGCGCTCGCCGCTATCCTGGCGGCGGCGGCCGCCTTCAGCGGCTGCTCACGCAGTGAACCGGCCGCCGCCCCCTTGGCAGCCGCAAACGACATCGTCGCCACCGCGCCCGGCTGGGTCGACGTGCAGGGCGGCACGCAGCGCCTGGCCGCGCGCATCGACGGCATCGTGCAGAGCATCGCCATCAGGGACGGCGACACCGTCGCCGCCGGCGAACTGCTGCTGCGCCTCGACGACCGGCAGGCGCAGACCGAGAAGCAGCTTGCCGAAGTGGAATTGCAGCGCCGCCGCCAGGAACGCGACGCGCTGGGCGAACAGCTCAAACGGGCGCAGGAAGAAGCGGCCCGGCTGGCGCCGCTGGTCGCGCAACAGGCCGAGCCGGAGGACGAACTGCGCCAGGCGCGGCAGAAGGTCACGGCATTGCAGACTCAGGCGGGCCTGGCGAAACTCGCCGCACAGGCGGCGGTACTTCAGCTGCAGCAAGTGCAGGACAAGCTGAAGCGGCTGGAGCTGAGGGCGCCAGCGCACGGCCAGGTGCTGCGCGTCTTCGTGCATGCCGGCGAGGCGGTGGGCAGCGGCAGCCAGCTGGTATGGTTTGCCGGCGACGGTCCGCTGATCGTGCGCGCCGAGCTGGACGAGCGCCTGTTCGGCCAGGTGCTGCCGGGCATGACCGCCGAGGTGGCGCCGGAATACGACAACAGCAAGGTCTACACCGCCCGGGTGCTGCGGGTGGCGCGTTCGGTGGGACCGGTGCATGAGCTGCCGGAAGTGCGTCCCGCCGCCAAGGACGACCGCGTGGTGGAATGCGTGCTCGACCTCGGCACCGCCGATCTGCTGATCGGACAGCGCGTGCTGGTGCGTGTACGGAGCAAACCTTGAGCGGATGCCGCGTACTGCTGGCGGCGGCGCTCGCCGGCCTGCTGCTGGCCGGCTGCCTCGACAATCCGGCCTACCAGCGGCCGGACCTGCCCCTGCCGCAGGCCTGGAGCGCGGAGGCGGCAACCGGCGCGGCGCCGGCCGACAACTGGTGGGACGGCTTCGGCGATCCGCAGCTGCGGCAGCTGCTCGACCGGGCGATGGCCGGCAGTCCCGACCTGCAGATTGCGATCGACCGCCTGCTGATCGCGCGCGACGGTCTCAAGGGCGCGCGCTCGCACCTGTACCCGGCGGTGTCGATCAACGGTCTGCCGCCGGACCCGGTCTACTCGCAGGCCCTGTCGATCAACAATGGCCGGCGCCTCGACGTCGATCCCAGCCTCTACGCGCTGTCGCTCGACGCCAGCTACGAAGTCGACTTCTGGGGCCGCGTCAGCAATTCCGTCATGGCGGCGAAGTCGGATTACCAGGCCAGCGTGTTCGATGCCGGCAGCGCTTACATCGGGCTGCGCAGCGAAGTGGCGCGCGCCTATTTCGACATCCGCGAACTGGACGAGGAAATCACACTGTCGACGCAGCGCGGCACGCTGGCCGCCGAACGCCTGCGCCTGCTGCGGCTGCGCCAGTCCGCCGGGCGCCTCGGCGCGGCGCCGGTGATGGATGCCGAACTGGCCGCGCGCGATGCGACGGCCCGCACCGAGGCATTGCGGGCCGCGCGCCGCGAAACGCTCAATGCGCTGGCGGTGCTGCTCGGCGCCACCCCCGAATCCCTGGATCTCGCTGCGGCGCCGCTGCGCACGACGGTGACCGCGCCGGTGCCGCCTGAAGGCCTGCCTTCGGCCCTGCTGGAGCGCCGCCCGGATATCCGCGCGGCCGAAGCGCGGCTGATCGCGGCGCATGCGGAGATCGCGGTAGCGCGGGCCGAGATGTTTCCGCAGGTCGGGCTCACCGCCAAGTTCGGCTTCGTGGCGGAGGCGGTACACGGCCTGGTGTTCGAGGGCAGCAGCGTTGCCGGTGCCGGCCCCACGTTCAGCTATTCGATATTCGACGCCGGCCGGCTCAAGGCCCAGTCCGATGCCAGCAAGCGCCGCTACGACCTGCTCCTGGCCGAGTACCGCAAGAGCATCTATGCCGGTCTCGCCGACGTCGAGAAGTCACTGTTGAGCTACCAGCTGGCGACCAATGACGGAACCCGCTGGTCCGACGCGCAAGGCATGCAGCAGGCGCAGTTGCAGCGGCTGGACCGGTCGCTGGCCGCCGGACGCCTGAGCCGGCTGGAATTGATCGCGGCACAGGATCAGGCCCTGACCGCGGAACTCGCCGCACTGCACAGCTACCACGCGCGCCTCGACAGCCTGGTGGCGCTGTACCAGGCGCTCGGCGGCGGCTGGGATCCGGCGCAGCTCAAGCTGCCGGAGGATGCACCGCCGGAACAGAACGGCGATACACCGACCGTAGCGCCCGCCGCGGCGAAGTAACACCGCGGCGCGCTGCGGCGCCGCGAGGCGCTCCGCTCAGATGCGCGCCACGCCCCGGCGCGACCGTGCCTTGCTCGGGCGACGCGACAGCTTCGCATAGGTGCCGGCGACCGCCAGCGGCACCAGGTACACCGCCGAAGCGGCCATGCACACCGCCGCGCTGGACACGACCAGGGCCTGGCGCACCGCGCCGCGGGCCACCCGGTAAGCCACCGGATCGCGCGGACGGGCACAGGCCGTCAGGGGAATGTCGTAGGACTGATTCATCTTTGCTCCTGGCCCATGGTGATGGGCGATCAACAACCGCGTTGCCGCCGCAGCGGCGAAGAACCTACAGCCGCTCCAGCGCCAGCGCGGCGCCCTGCCCTACACCCACGCACATCGTAGCCAGGCCGTACCGGCCGTTACGGCGCGCCAGCTCGTGCACCACCGCCCCGGCGATGCGTGCACCGGACATGCCGAGCGGATGCCCCAGGGCGATGGCGCCGCCGTTCGGATTGACGTGTTCCGCATCGTCCGGCAGGCCCAGGCCGCGCAGCGAGGCCAGCGCCTGCGAGGCGAAGGCCTCGTTCAACTCGACCACGTCGAACTGGGCGATCTTCATGTTCAGGCGCTGCAGCAGCTTGCCCACCGCCGGGATCGGCCCCACGCCCATCACCCGCGGCGCAACGCCGGCGGAGGCGAAGCCCAGCACGCGGGCGCGCGGCGTCAGGCCGTAGCGCTCGACCGCGCGCGGTGAAGCCAGCAGCAGGGCGGCGGCGCCGTCGTTGATGGACGAGGCATTGCCGGCGGTGACGGTGCCGCCCGCGCGCACCACCGGCTTGAGCTTGGACAGGGCTTCCAGCGTGGTCTCGGAGCGCGGCTGTTCGTCGCGACCGACCAGCTGCTGGGTGCGGCCCTTGTCCGCGGGCACCACCACCGGCACGATCTGCCGGGCGAAGACGCCGGCCTCGGCGGCGTCGCGGGCGCGCTGCTGCGAGCGCAGGGCGAAGGCATCCTGGTCCTCGCGGCTGATGCCGTAGTCCTGCGCCACATTCTCGCCGGTCTCCGGCATCGAGTCGACGCCGTACAGCGCCTTCATCTGCGCGTTGACGAAGCGCCAGCCGATGGTGGTATCGAAGATATCCACCGTGCGCTGGAAAGCGCGCTCGGCCTTGGCCATCACCAGCGGCGCGCGCGTCATCGACTCCACGCCGCCGGCCAGGGCCAGCTCGATCTCGCCGCTGCGCAGGGCTCGCGCCGCCGCCGCCACCGCATCCAGCCCGGAGGCGCAAAGACGGTTCAGCGTCACGCCCGGCACCTGCTGCGGCAGCCCGGCCAGCAGCAGCGCCATGCGCGCCACATTGCGGTTGTCCTCGCCGGCCTGGTTGGCGCAGCCGAGGAACACCTCGTCGATGGCTTCGGCGATGCCGGGATGGCGCGACACCAGTTCGCGCAGCGGCACCGCCGCCAGATCGTCGGCGCGGATTTTCGACAGCGCGCCTTCATAACGACCGATGGGCGTGCGTACGAAATCGCAGACATAGGCTTCGTTCATTTACGCCTCCTCGCGGTGGGCACGGTCGGTGCGGTCCTGCAGTTCGCGCAGCACGCGCAGCTCTTCGGCCGTAGGCGGTGTGGTCTCGATCAGTTCGTCGGCGAAGCGCAAAGGCCAGCCGCACTGCGCCTGCACCGCTTCACGCGTGATGCCCGGATGCAGCGAGACCACGGTCAGCTCCCTGGTGTCCGCCGCCGGCTCCAGCACGCAGAGGTCGGTCATCACCCGGGTCGGCCCCTTGGTGCTCAGGCCCAGCGCCTCGCGGCTGGCGCCGCCTGCGCCGTGGCCGAACGAGGTGATGAAAGGCAGGCGCTCGACGAAAGTGCGCGAAGACATGGTCATGGTGATGAAGACCTCGCCGCAGCTGGAAGCGATCTCCGGCGCGCCGCCGCCGCCCGGCAGGCGCACCTTCGGCTTGTCGTAAGGCCCGACCACGGTGGTGTTGAGATTGGCGTAGCGGTCGATCTGCGCGCCGCCGAGGAAGCCGACGGTGATGCGGCCGCCCTGCAGCCAGTAGCGGAACATCTCCGGCACCGACACCGTGGTCAGCGCCGTCTCGCACAGCTCGCCGTCGCCGATCGACAGCGGCAGCACCTGCGGCCTGGTGCCGATGGTGCCGGACTCGTAGATCAGGGTGATGCCGGGCGCATGGGTCAGGCGCGCCAGGTTGCAGGCGGCCGAAGGCGCGCCGATGCCGACGAAGCAGACGTCGCTGTTGCGCAGCGCGCGCGCCGCGGCCACGGTCATGATTTCATTCGGCGTGAAGGCCTGGGGGTTGATCATGGTGAAAACCTCAGCGCGCCGCGGCCGCGTGGGACTGGAAGGCTTCCGGACCTTGCTCGATCACGTTCTGCTGCATCCAGGCGAGGAAGGACTCGCGCTCGCGCGCGATCGCGTCCCACTTCTTGTAGAAGGAATTGGCGCGCCGGTAATAACCCTGCGCGTAGGACGGATAGGCGCCGCCCGGCACCACAGCGATGGAGCTGATCGTCCACGACGGCAGGATGGTGGCGTTGTAGCCGGGCGCATCGAGCCGGTCGACCACTTCCTCCACCGTGACGATGGAGCGCTTCGCCGCCAGCACCGCCTGCTTCTGCACGCCGACGATGCCTTCCAGCAGCACGTTGCCGGCACGATCGGCGCGCTGCGCATGGATGATGGCCACGTCCGGGCGCAGCGCCGGAATCGCCGCCAGCTTCTCGCCGGTGAACGGGCATTCCACCGTGCGGATGCGCGGGTTCACCTTGGGCAGGTCCACGCCTATGTAGCCGCGGAACGCGGCGAACGGCAGGTTGGCCGCACCGGCCTCGTAGGCATTGGCCATGGCGGCGTGCGAATGCTCCTCGATCGCCAGCGGCTGCGGCCAGCCGTTCTCCACCGCATCGCGCAGGCGATGCAGCGAGCCGACGCCGGGATTGCCGCCCCAGGAAAAGACCAGGCGGTCGGCGGCGCCCATGCCGATCAGCTGGTCGTAGATCAGGTCCGGCGTCATCCGCACCAGGGTCAGATGCTTGCGCCGCTGGCGGATCAGCTCGTGGCCCGCGGCGAAAGGGATCAGGTGGGTGAAGCCTTCCAGGGCCACGACATCGCCATCATGCACATGCAGGGCGACGGCTTCGGCAAGCGACAACAGGGTGGCCATGCATGAGTCCTTTGAAATTTGTTCGTCTAGTGAACATTTATAATTATTTCGAACAAAATAGCGGTTATCGAACAAACTTGTCAAGACAAGGCCGATGTGGAAGATTTGTTCGGTAAGCGAACAACAAGAACGGCTACGGATGCCCACCTCGAAACAGGAAGCCATGGAAGGCGCGGACAACGATCCCCAGCTGTTCGTCACCGCGCTGGCGCGCGGCCTCGCCGTGATCCGCGCCTTCGGGCCGGAGCGCTTGCACCCCACGCTGTCCGACGTGGCCAAGGCGACCAAGCTCCCGCGCGCCACCGTGCGCCGCTGCCTGCATACCCTGGTGGAACTGGGCTATGCCGAAAGCAACGGCCGTTTCTTCTCGCTGACGCCGAAGATCCTGCTGCTGGGCTACTCCTACCTGTCGAGCACGCCGCTGCCGCGCCTGGCGCAGCCCTTCCTCGAGCGGGTCAGCGAGCGCAGCAACGAGTCCTGCTCGCTGTCGGTGCTGGAAGGCGACGAGATCGTCTACGTGGCGCGCTCGGCGACGCGGCGCATCATGTCGGTGGACCTGTCGGTGGGCTCGCGCCTGCCGGCCTTCTGCACCTCGATGGGCCGCGTGCTGCTCGCCGCCCTGCCCCCTGCCGAACTCGAGCGGCGCCTCGCCGCGATGAAGCTGGAGCCCTACACCGCCCACACCACGGTCGACCGCGCCGCGCTGGCGGCGATCCTGCAAACCGCGCGCGAACAGGGCTACGCCATCTCCGACCAGGAACTGGAACTCGGCCTGCGCTCCCTGGCCGTGCCGGTATTCGGCGCGGGCGGCAAGGTGGTGGCGGCGATGAACCTGAGCACGCAGGCCAGCCGCGTCGACCTCGACACCCTGCGCGGCCCGCTGCTCGACACCCTGCGCCTCACCGCCGCCGAAATGTCCGGAGTGCTGGGCGGGTACTAGGGCCTGTTGACGCCAATTTGATCGCCGCGAATTCCCGGGAACGAACCCCCGGCCAGCCGGTCCATTGACCAGATTCAGGTATGGCGCCTCCACCCGGCGCGTTGCACGCCTGAAGCCCCCACGATTGCATTGGAGATTCCCATGTCAGCATACCCCTCGGCAGCGGCATCCGGACAGTTCAAGATCGGCGACATCACCGTCAACCGCCTCGGCTTCGGCGCCATGCGCATCACCGGCAAGGGCATCTGGGGCGAACCCGCGGATCCCAAGGCCGCGCGCGAAACCCTCAAGCGCGTGCCGGAACTCGGCATCAACCTGATCGACACCGCCGACAGCTACGGCCCCTACGTCAGCGAAGACCTGATCCGCGAAACGCTGCATCCCTACAAGAACCTGCTCATCGCCACCAAGGGCGGCCTCACCCGGCACGGCCCGGACATCTGGCGGCCGCTGGGCCGCCCCGAATACCTGCGCCAGTGCGTGCTGATGAGCCTGCGCCGCCTCGGCGTCGAACGCATCGACCTGTGGCAGCTGCACCGCATCGACGGCGCGGTGCCGCGCGAAGAGCAGTTCGGCGTCATCGCCGCGATGCGCAAGGAAGGCCTGATCCGCCACGTCGGCCTGAGCGAGGTCGGCGTCGACGACATCGTCGCCGCGCAGAAGCATTTCCCCGTCGTCACGGTGCAGAACCAGTACAACCTCGTCGACCGCAAGAGCGAAGCCGTGCTGGAGTATTGCGAAAAGCACAACATCGGCTTCATCCCCTGGGCCCCGCTGGCCGCCGGCAACCTCACGCGCCCCGGCTCGGCCCTGACCGAAACCGCCAGGCAGCTCAAGGCGACCCCGGGCCAGGTGGCCCTGGCCTGGATGCTGAAGCGCTCGAAGGTGATCCTGCCGATCCCCGGCACGGCCAATGTCGACCACCTGATCGAAAACGTCGCCGGCGCCGGCATTCACCTGTCGGACGAGGCCTTTGCAGCGCTGGACAAGCAGGGCCGTAAAGGCTGAGCTTTCAGCCGGGCCGTTCCATGATGCACAGACCGCACTTCATGGAACGGCCGGCCGATTCGCGAGCAGATCCAAGGGCTTGCCTCCCGCCCAGATAATTTAGTTTTTCTAAGGTATCGGGGGAAAATAGATCAATTGTTGCAGCGCAACACCACCCGTATAGTTTGCTCCATCAGCTACTTAGCTACCGGAGAGCCACATGGATCAGTTCGCCACTTCTCTCGAGATCGTCATCCTCTCGAGCACCGCGATTTCGGTGTTTGCGCTGGTCGGCCTGATTGCGTGGGACTCCATCGTCGACGCCAGGCTGAAGCTGTCCAGCAGCCACCCGGCACAGGCCAAGCTCAACGCCCTGCGCTACAGCCGTGACGCCGACAGCCACCCCGCACTGCCGCGTTTCCGTTCGGCCCCAGGCGCCCAGACCGCCTGAATCAATGGCTGATTAGAAACAATAGAGTCTGTCAGAGTGCGTCAATGTAACTGTTTGATTTACCGCGCAAAATATAAATGCGCAATTCGCCCTAAAGTCTGTCGGAAAAACCGGCAGGAAGGCCAGTAAATTGAACGTAAATTAGAGATCCCAACGACCCGTTCCGACCGAATTTACGAAAAGAATTCGGAGCTGTTTATACGTCTGCATCCCAGATCAAAAAGTATTGCATCCGTCGGTCGTCAAATGCTGAAATGTGGGCAACGCCTAGGTCGCCTGAGGCGGTGCCCGAGCAAGGTGGGCGACAAGATGGCGTCCTAAATCTAAGAATTCACTCACCGCCCACGATCTGATCTGACTTTAGGCGACTTAGCGCCTCCACCAATTCGCACATTACGTCGGCCCATACGCCGAATTGCGATTGGCGAAATAGCCTCATCGTTGGGTACCACGGCGAGTCCGTCCTATGAAGAAACCAACGCCAATCTGCGTGACAGCCAATCAAAAGCCACACAGGACACGCTAGCGCCCCCGCCAGATGGGCCACAGAGGTGTCAACCGAGATCAACAGGTCAAGCTTCTGCAAAATAGCGGCCGTGTCGGAGAAGTCCTTTAGCCTTGGACTTAGGTCATGAACCTGGTCAGCCCAGCCGATCCTTGCCAATTGGCTTTGAGCCGAGCCGAGTTGCAAGCTGTAGAACTTAACGCCATGGATATTTATGATCGCCTGAAACTCTTCCAGAGGAATGGAACGACGTGCGTTCTCCACGAACTGCTCACCGCCTGACCAGACGAGTCCAACGCGCAATTCTCGGCGTGGTTCCAAGTAGCCGCTCCATTGCGCAACCTGCTTCTGAGGCACCTTGAGATATGGAGTCGTGCCAGGGATACCAGGTACGTCAATGCCGAGAATCAATGGAAGACTGAGAAGCCCCACTTGAAAGTCGAACCCCGCCGCAAGAGCTTCATTCTGGAGAATGGCGTCTACACCTAGGGTTGAGCGCATCAAGCTTATTAGCGGGGATGGCACATCGACGAGCACGTCGGCACGATCAGCAATGTTTGAGAAAAACCTTATAAACTGAATAGTATCTCCCAAACCTTGTTCGCACTGGATGATCAGCCTCTTTCCAGCTAAGGACTCGCCGCGCCAAATGGGTATATTCCATTTTCTCTTCTCAAAGCCCGCGCTTTCCCATCGCCATTCGTACTCCTTCAATCCCTCCGCTAAATTTCCTTCCCTCAGCATCGTAAGCGCCAGGTTCATATGGGCGTTTCCGTAACCTGGGTGCAATTGGATTGCTTGCCGAAAAGCAGAGATCGCGCCGTCAACGTCGCCTGTCTCGCGCAGAAGATGGCCCAGATTGTTGTAAACGTTTGGCGTGGCTGGATCAATCCGCAGTGCCTTCGAATAAGCATCGCGCGCAGCGGCAGTGTTACCGGATTTGTGTAATGCCAATCCAAGATTCCCGACAAAGCTTGCTTTGCTCGGATCGATTGCGGCAGCAGCACGGAATGCTACGACGCTAGCAACCCAATCACCCTTCTTCAGATATGCATTTCCGAGATTGAAGTGTGCTTCGGCCGAAGCTGGATTGAGCACCAGGACTTCCCAGCAAGCCGAAATGGTGGATTCAAGAGAATTGTCGCTGCTCAACTCAACACTCGACCAAGTGCGTATACAAGCTGCTTCGAAGCCAGTACACCGCTACGAACTCCATAGTTGAGTACTGCGCGTGGGCTCCACAAACAGCCTCGAATTTCGAATTGCCGCACGAGCCGTATAACCCGGCGTCTAGTGGATCAATCGATTGCGTTTTGCCTTTATCGAGGCATGGATAGACTGAGCCCCGATGGCAGCCTCTAAAGTGATGTATATCCGACTAGCCACTGATACTAACCGTAACCGTTTGAGCAGTCAGAGGAGGCGATGCCACCTGAATAGTGACCGACGATGCAGTTCCGTCAGGCGTGAAAAGTGAAAGCGCAGCACCGGTACTATCCGTCTTTGCCGTGGCCACAGATAGCGCGCCTCCGCCGCTCGGCAAGGTGAAACTCACTGCAACTCCTGACAAGGCATCTCCGGCCGCATCCCTGACAATGGCTGTCACCACGCTCGAACCCTTCGCCTGAATCGGCGACGGTGCCGACGCCGTCAAAGAGCTTGGAGGACCAACGACGTTCAGCCCTAAGGTTGTCGATAGTTGTGCTCCAGATACAGCATCCTTAGCCGTCGCAGTTACAGTGACCGCTCCTGTGGTACTCGCTAACAGGCTGATGTTGGCGGTTCCGTCGCTCTGAGTCTGCTCAGTTAAGGAAGTCCCGATATTGTGAAGACTGTCCACCAGATCGCCCTGGCTGGTTGAGAACGTCACAACCTGGGAAGCGACGGGAATAGTCTGCGAAGTCCACGTCAGCACCAGTGGTTGCTGAACGTTTTCGGATATTTGCGTGCCTGCGATAGGCTGAGTAAAGCCAAATGCTGAAGGCAACAAGGAGACATCAAAAGATTGGCCAACAGCAGTGGAGTTAACCGAAGCAGATGCTTTGAGCGTTGCCGTCGATGTTACTTGGGATCCGGTTGTGGCCGGCGCGACGTAGCTAAACACCAACGCGCCGTTTGTCCCTGATGCCCCTGTAGTTGGGGTTACGGTACCAACAGAAGCGGATAATGTAATGGTTGTACCTACGATGGCGTTGCCATCCGCTCCAACCAAAATTACTGTACATCCGGCTGTACTTCCAGCAGGGATTGCATTAGGGCACGGGGAAAACGTAAGCGTGCCAACGGGCGGTGCGCCTCCCGAAGGTGTCACTTGAATGGTCGCTGTTTGAGGGGCCAGTGAAGTGGTCGAAACGCTCACCGTAGCCGTTCCAGCGGCTCCATTTGGAGTAAATAACACACTAGCTGTGCCGCTACTATCAGTTTTTGCGGAGGTAGCAGAAAGATTGCCTACACCAGGCGGCGACAGGGAGAAGCTTACAGCAACCCCAGGGAGGACAGAGCCATTCGCATCTTTGACAAGCGCAGAAACCACGCTTGAACCGTTAACAGCAATTGGAGACGGCGCCTGCACCGTGAACGTTGCTGGTATTCCGAGGACGGTTAGCAGCAGGCTAGCGGACAGCTTCGCACCAGACGACGGATCAACTGCAGTTGCCGTTACCGTAGCGGCACCGGATGTCGCAGATACGATCTGGATGTTCGCAGTACCGTCTTTCTGCGTGGACACGGTCGCCGTAGCACTGACTCGGCCCGCACTGTCGACCAAGTTGCCCAAATTGGTGGAAAACGTAACGGATTGTGAAACAACGGGCGCGCCGTTTGAAGTCCAGGTTAGTGCGATAGCCTGTGGGACGCTCCCTGTAATCTGCGCTCCCGATGCTGGCTCGGTGAAGTTGAAGTCAGAAGCTGGTGGCGCAGAAGTATTCCCACCCGTACCTCCCACGCTGCAACCAGACAGGCACAAAAGCACGAATAGGCGTCCGATAAAACGAGCGGTGCGTGTATCCATAAATTGAACGGGTATCCCCAGCTATTTCTGTCGCAATTGATGATCGGAGGCTAAAAGACGCGCAGCCCTTCTAATAAGCCGCCGAATGGCTTGCGCCGAGCACTCGCGAAGTATCTCCAAAGTCCATGTAACGCCTATTTCTTTATATAAATGATGCAACCATCGGAGTCCACAACCGCATTGGGAGGCGTATCCGGACACTTATCATGCGAGTCGTCAATTCCGTCACCATCATTGTCATTGAGCGACGCCAAACCCTTTGATACAACGCCATGAAAAGTGGCTTCTACCGGTGCAGATTTATTGCTTGGGACGAGGATGGCTGCGGTTCTTTGCCCCTCGCCGATGAAAGGCTCAAGAACTATATCCGTAGCAGCAGGCACGGCACTTGTCACGAGCCGGGGATCGTGGTAGGTCGGATTTCCGATCCGATAAGTAAGGCCTAACGAAAAAATCAGATCGTTATAGGCCTTGGAGTCGAAATCGTGGCGCACCACCGCATCTGTTCTAACTCCGAAGTTTGATTCCGGAATTTGCCAGTGCAGACCGAGGCCTCCACGCGCCACGGCGGAATCGAAATTGCTCTTTGGGGTATCTGTATGCAGCCAACCTGCGCCGCCCAAGATAATCGGACTAAGAGCTTGATTCGGCCATGGGGTGTAAACAGTCTGCAGACTTAGACCATAAGCCTTGATCTTACCGGGGGCATCGTCCAGGCGATATTGCGAGGACTCGGACAGAGCTTCAAAAGAAAAGTTGTCCGTTAATGAGTAGCCTGCGGCGAACTGGACTCCGTAATCGTTACCAGCTTTTCTGCCGGAATCAGAAGTCGAATAATAAGCCCCGGGGGCTACATAGAACGGCCATGCGAAGGCCGACGAACTCGATAGAAGAAGAACAGACGCACTCAACCATCGAACTTTCGAAAGCAGCGACTTCATCGCCATATCCCCTAACATTTTTGGCATTTAATAATTGCTTTGAAGCATCCCGTTTGTTACTCCCCCAAAGCCCGTAGCTGCAATTTTGCGCCGGACGGCATCAGACAATTGCAGTTACTCAAGCGGGCCAAGGATCACTTCCGCCAGTTTTCTCCGTACCACCTGCTCCAAATGAAATGACGAGAAGTACATCAATCCACCCACATATACCTCAGTCAATCGAATTCGACCGGCGCCAGACCAGACGTATCCAAACACGCTGAAGACCCGCTATCGCCACCCTTGGCGGCGGCAGCAAAAGACTGACACGTCCAAGCCTTAGAGAGAATATCAGATCACTGCATCGACAAAGCCCCATTCATTTCGACTGAGGTCCGGCACATACGTAAAGTTGGTCGAATCCCGCAGCCGCGGTCTCCGAGTGAATGGAACTCCAGATGAACAAGACCAATAATACCGAGTCGTATCGCAATAGTAGCCTTTGCGGGTTAGGAGACCGATCATGCACCGATTTTGAGCGTGTCAGCTCGAGTAGGTGAGCAGGGATGGCCGGCTCCTTCACCCCGTAAATCGCCTCTTCTCCAATTGTATAGTCCTGAAAATTCATAAATTGTTTAACGCGAACCGATGAACGGTGCGTGATGGCTGGGTTCGGCATTTACCTAGAGCTTCAAGGGCATCCAGAAGGCCATCCAAGAATGACGAATCCGTATCAAGGGCTTGATACACTTGCCATGAGCGCAGGCCTGCGTCGATTTGACTTCAAGGCGTTACGAACAAAGATGGATGCGTCGATGACGCATCCATGCCACAGGGCGAAACAGAGGCTAAATGTCGAGCGATCCTTCTGTAACAAATGAATTGTTTGCCCGAATCCTGGAGAAAATCCGATCCGGCAAGCACCTTGAGGCCATTACAATGCTCGATGAGCACATCGATATTGCCCCCAAGGATTCACGCGCGTTATTTCTACGCGGAGCCGAACAGGCAGAGCTCCGGAATTTCGAAAACGCCATCATCGACTTTCGCGTGGCAACAAAGCTAGATCCGGAGCTTTGGACCGCCCATTTCGAATTAGGGCTCATTTTCTATTTGCAGAACAATTATCCTCAAGCAATGGAAGCATGGTCTGTTCTGGATAAACTGCCTTCATCCAGTTCATTTCGCCTTTTTGCTCATGGCTTGATGCTCTTCACTCAGAACCGGCATGCAATGGCTGTTCAGTATCTCGAACAGGGCATTCGAAACAATTCTGAGAATCCGGCCCTTTCTGAAAGTATGCAGAAGATTTTATTGATCCTGAACACTCCGGCTAAATCCGTTTCGACAGCCACCACACCTGCGCAAAGACCGTCCGAAGACGCTAGACATGTACTCTTGAACAGTTACGACGAATTTACCGACAAGAGAAAATCGTAGCGATTCCGGATGCACAACCAAGTCCCAGGTATACCGATTGACCAAAATAGACCCCACTGCAGACCTGATTAGTGTACTGCGAACGCAGCTCTCTTCGCGTACTGGCGCAAAAAAGGTAGATAGCGATAAGACCGGAAAGTCAGAACAGGGTGCGCACCCACCTCACGTCGTTTCCACTCAAGAAATAAAAAGACGCATCGGGCGTCAGATCCAACAGCTGAATTTGCGATCTGAAACTGAACGGCGTTATGCACGAAGAATATTCCTAGAGTCCATCATTGCCTGGGATTTTGGAGATCAGATTTTGAACGACAGACGCTTCGATTTCATCGTGAAAGACGTCGAGGAATCCCTCAGTCTGGACGGCACGATTTCGAAAACATTCGATTTGCTACTTGAAGCGATTCAAAGCTCGAACGACTCTTAAACATCGAGATTGAAGCCTATCTTGCCGCTTTGAAGTTTTCGCAAAACCTTCAATGCCCGCGCGTGGATTTGCGATACACGTCCTTTTGTTAGCCGCATCATTTCGGCAATGTCGGAAAATTGCACCGCTCCAAAATAGTGAAGCTCGACGATTTGGCGGTCCGGTTCTGGCAGCATCGACACCAATGATTTCAACGATTCCGATACCGCGGCCATTTCACCCGCGCTGGCGTAACTCTGCCCGACGCTTCGGTTTTCGTCTACGTACATGGTCGTATCTTCCAGCAAATAGCCAACAGCCAATCCCAAGGCGGTTTCCACCATCTGCATGAAGACATCGGATGGACCATCCGCGGCTCCGCCGAATTTCGCCAGAGATTCCAACCGCTCCCGACGAATGCGCCTGCGAAATGCACTCTGTGCGTGGTATTCGGACTGCTTTTCCAGGCCGTTCAGCATCGCCCCCCTGATCCGTTTGCTGGCAAATCCGGCGAAGCTTGTCTCCGCTGCAGGGTCAAAACGTGAAATGGACTCCAGCAGCCCAACCACACCCAACTGAATCAGATCTCGGATTTCAACGTAACCTAAGCTTGCTTTTCTATATACATCCCATGCGATCGATTTAACCAAATCCAGATTGGACATCACGAGCTCTTGTCGAGCTGCGACATCACCAGTCAAATACCGTCGCCACACCCCGGACAGGGCGTCTGTCTGTATTTCTGAATGAGGAATATCGTCCTGCATCTTAAACCGTCAGACACCGATGGAACCTCGGACCAAGAGCATTTATGTAGATCAATGAAAACTTCGCACAAGAGCCCCAACTAACAGGCTCCAACCATCGATCAATACGAACATCAAAATCTTGAGTGGCAGGGATAATGTCAGCGGTGGAACCATGATCATGCCCAGGGACATTAATACACTTGCCACAACAATATCGATCAAGATAAATGGCAAGAAAACGATGAAGCCGATTTCAAAAGCACTGCGCAATTCGCTCAGCATGAAAGCCGGAATTAGCTGAAACATTCCGACTTGGGCAGCAGACTCGGGAACGGTTTTGTGCGATAGCTCAAAGATCAAGGCAATATCTCTTTCGCGCGTTTGGCGAATTAGAAATTCCTTCAATGGTGCTGAACCCGCATCAACAGCCTGTGACTCGGAAAGCTTCCCGGCGAGATATGGACTGACGGCTGCGGAATCAATCCGGTCGATTACCGGAGACATCGTAAAAATCGTTAGAAAGAAGGCCAGCCCTATCAGCACAACGTTCGGCGGCGTAGTGGTCATTCCAATTGCCTGCCGCAACATCGCTAAAACAATGATGATTCGGGTGAAGGATGTCACTGCAACTAGCATTGCGGGCAACAGGCTGAGTGCCGTCAAGAACAAGATTGTCTTTAGTGGACCGGACAAGGCTTGGCCGTGACTACTTGAAAAAGCAACCGATCCACCCGGAAAAGCGATGGCTGCAGCGTGCACCGAAGCGGCCACACCCATCAGAGCCAGCATTGGAACTAACTGTAAAAATCCCTTTCGCAATGAGGTCATGGGCAAGACGAATCTATTTTTTTCGGCGCGGTGCTCTCATGACCGGTCAAAAGCAGCAGCGCATGCCCGTTGTCGGCAAATGCAATCCGCTCTCCTTCGGTTGTTTCAATTACGACTATCATGAGCTTGCCGCCGACACGGCGGACGTTCAGTACTTTTATCTGTCCACCGGACTCTTTTACCCCCCTCCAGCCCGAACGGCGCCGGCCTAGATAAATCGTCGTGGCGCCGGCAACTAATATGGCCAGTGACGCCAACAATGAAACGCCGAGTTTGGTCTCGACCGGATCGTCCCCATGCCGAAATTGGATGGGGGCAGTAGATGTCGCCGGAGGCTCCGTAGATGGCAGAACTTGGGCAAATACTATTGCTGGTAGCACTGCAATCGCGGCGACCAGAACTGATATCAATCGCTTAAATCTAGTTGGGAATGCAGTAGTCAAAACCGAATACCCAGCACAGGCGTAGCGAAACTGTGAAAAAGGAACATCTTCCGCGTTACACACTATCGAGCAGCAAGTTCCGTGATGCGTAGGCCAAGACTGTTATCGACCACAACCAGCTCGCCCCTGGCAATCACCTTGCCGTCAATTAATAACTCAAGTGGTTCGTCGATCCGCCGGTCCAACTGAAGTACCTCCCCGCTCTTCATCTCGAATAGCGATCCAATACTTAACTCGGCGCCCCCCAAGAGAACCGAGACCTTAACCTTTACTCCGCGGATTACTTCCTGCGGCCGCTCAAGAAGATTGGCGCCTCCGGTGCGGGGGCTAAGCTCCGAAAACACCACCCGTTGAACTTCGGGCTGCTGTGCGGCAGGAGTTACATTGTCGGTCATTGATTAATCTCTGGAAGTTTCAATTGCTGACAGCTGGATCGCAAAGCGATCTTCGGTGCGTCCGAGTTTGCACAGGGAAAGCGGCAGATTATTCGGGCCATATACGGTCCATGAGGCTTCCGGTGGATGGTTAAAAATGACCACGCTGCCTTCGACCAGCTCGTCCAAATTTCCCAGGGTGAGTCCGTCCGCGCTCAATTGCACATTGAAGGGAACTAGCGTGTTGCGAGTGACCAAGCTTAGGCGTTCCAAATGCGCAGTCCTAAGATTTCGCGAAGGCATCCTCGGTACGAGGCTTCTTACTGATTCATACGGAAATACGCACTTCAGCTCGATCTTTTCTAGCGAACATCTCAACGTCACAGCACCGGACCACTTCGCATACAGTTTTGGAGGAATTACGACCCCAGACTCGGATTTTATCTCCTCGTTTGCAGAGATAGCGGAATGCATTAAGCGATCAAAAAGGTCGAATAGGATCTTATGCCCCAGATCTTCCGAAAAATCCGACCTTCCAACGCCGGAAGAAGCCGACAGCGGGGCTGAGAAATACTCCAAAAGCGAAGATGCACTTCCATTTTTAAAACATATCCAGGCGATCGGACCAAACCGGGATTGCAGACTTACCCAATTGTCATCGAGGTCGACTTCCTCCGCTTCGAGCCTCGTTGCACGCTCGCATACGGGAGTACGGGCCTTGTTGCCCCAATGTCTCGACCAAGCGGCCAGGGCCTCGGTGAACTTGTCCACTACTCCTGACAGATGATGTTCGCCGATAAAAAGGCATGGGCTGTACTGCATCACCCGGCATTCCCATTCAGATCGGAGTACAGCTTTGTAAGTAACTGGCTGGAGACATTCAGCACTTCCGACCCGCCCTGGAAGGCCTGTTGCAAAACAATAATCTGGGAGAATTGTTGGGAAAGATCGACGTTCGCCAACTCGATATTTCCCGATTCGATCGAACCAAATTGATTTTGACCGGCGACGCCGTACTCGGGCTGCTCGACCGCGGCGGTACCTCCCAACTTGAACTGCGAGGATCCCACTTGAATCAAAGTGTTGGGATCCGTGAACGACGCCAACGCAAGTTGCTGCCCAGTGCTTGTGTCGCCGTTGGAATAGGTCAATTGAATGCTGCCGCTACCATCGATGGTTTGCTGAGTCAGGGTTCCAATAGGCTTTCCATCAGAAGATGCGACTTTCACGGAAGATCCAGAAGTACCAGCTGCCTGCGACGTAACCCCGCTGAAGGAGCCAGGGCTGCCGAAATTGATCGTGATCGGCTGAGTACTCGCGTTTCCCGGCAGAGTGATACTCAGAGTATTGGCTCCCTGCTCGGGCGTTCCGGTACTGTCGAAAGTTATCGAAGCGTTTGAAAGAAGCTGGTCGCCGGAAGAATCCTTAGCCGTAACATTCCAAGTGGTTGTTGAAGTAGAAGTGCTTCCTGAACCTGTCCCTCCCGAGCCCGAAGAACTCGTTGCCAGCGTAAATGTGAATGCGAGCGTCTGATTGGACCCATCGGGTTCGACGACAGAGACATTCGATAGGGTATAACTACTCTGGTTCGTCGACAGGGTTCCCGAAAGCGCTACTTGCGTCGTTGCAACAGGCGCCGTCTTGGCGTTCATGTCGATCTGGATATCACTAAGCGCGCCGTTCGCTCCCAAAGCTTGCACTCGATCCTTAGTCGCGCCGTCAATAAGAAACCCGCTCTGATCGAAGGTAAACTGCCCCGCTTGCGAGTACAGGATTTGCCCGTCGCTTTTCTTGAGCACAAAAAAGCCATTGCCGTTGATTGCCAGATCGGTAGGGCTGCCAGTCGATTGAAAGGTACCTTGCGCGAAGCTCTGCAATGTCCCAACGTATTCGACTCCTTCGCCCGGGTTGCTATCCAGGCCGAAATTGGAGCCCGGACTATCCCCTTTTGCACCTACTGGACCAAGATCTCGGAAGAGAACGCTACTGGCCTTGAAGCCTGCCGAATTTAGATTCGCGACATTGTTGCTGATGACGTTGAGTGCGTCCGAAAATCCAGTTAGGCCCGTAAGACTGGTATAGATGCTGCTGAAAGCGGACATTTAACTGCCTCCTTGAACCAGCGTTACTTGGGTAGGGTCCACGTTTTGCACCAAAGTCCCATCTCCCTGCGTCACAGTCAGCAAAGGAGATCCGTTGTTGTATTGAACCGTGGAGACTTGGCCCGTAACAATGGTGCCGTTTTGGGTCAACTCGACGATATGTCCAAGCAGACTCAGGGCTTGGCCAGATGCCTGCACACTTAGCAGCCCGGTAAGGTTGTCGCTGATCACCTGGTTCTGTTCGATGCTAGTGAACTGAGCGAGCTGCGCCAGAAACTGCGCATTGTCGACCGGCTGTAGCGGATCCTGAAAGGTCAGTTGTGTAAGGAAGAGCTTGATGAAATCGCTCTCTTGCAAACCGGTATTTTGAACTCCGTTGACGCCGCTGCCGACGGAGCCTCCAATTGCGTTCACTGCCATGATATATCCCCGAATCTCATTTCGTTCGACTAGCCACCACTAGAATCTATCCCGCTCGTTGCTCGAACTACCCGGTATACGGGAGCTTTAACAAGTTCACGCCCATTGATCTTGAGCCCAGCGAGAGCCAGCCCGCTCCATGATATTTCCCGATCAATTAGATCGTGTAGTGAAGCGATAGCGGGGGCTCCGAGCTGGGAATTTTGAATCCACACGCTAGCCTCGTTCCCAGACAAGGCGACCGTAACCCGCGCACCCGTTCCTTCGTCGTTCTCAGTTGGCGGATTCTGCCGGGCACAAGCGTTACCCGCCATATCGGTGGTATCACTGCCCTCTAGGAGCGGATCCCTGAAGGGGGCGGTTGGAGGAGCGACCGAACCGATGATATTGAGCTCCGCCTTATTTCCGAGGGTCACGATTGCAGTGGCGCTGCTTGCTAGTGCAAAGTCGACCTTAACCGATGAGACAGCGGATTTTGGTATTGCGACCGGGGATGCCTCCTCCATCATCGTAGAGGCTTCGGTCTGCACATGCTTTTCTACGTCACAACCAGATGGGGCATCGGATATCGACAACCTGCGGCCTGCGGCCTCGAACCAATTTTTGAAGTCAGTTGCGTCCCATTGCGTGCGCTCATGCGTGGAGAGCTCGCTTGAGCGCTCTGCCAATATTCCTGGTATAGAGAAAGAACTGCCAAGATTTGAGGGTGTGATTGCCATTAGATCGTCTTCCAATCTACCTGGTGCCGACCTAAAACCAATTCGTCGAGTACTTTCTGGGAAGCAGCCTGCTCCAACCTAGAAAGTCTGGCCGTCTCTTCACGATCCAGCGTTTCAAGCCGAAGCAGCTGGAGTGACTTGCTTACCAAGATGTCAACAGCAAGTTGTTTCTCGTTCTCCGAGCGATCACGCTGTTCTCGCAAGCGGGTCACCGACGCTGCTGACTCAGCTACATGATGACCCGCCAGTGAATAAAGCGAGAGATTGAATATTTCGCCCCTGCCAGGTAGTGTCTGCGCGAATTCGAGCGCACTACGAAATTCCGTCTCCGCCGATCCGCATTCCTCTTCCCGAAGCGAATGCACCTCGATTGCCTTGCGCAGTTCCGCCATCGCTTCGCCCTTCTGGATGTGGGTGCTTCTAGCAATAGCTCGGACGATGAGTTGCTTTCGCGTCGAAGTCACAGTGTCTTCTCCGCAAGCAGGTTCCTAAGCTGGGCAATCGCCTCGATTCTTGGCATCCGAGCCTTAACTGGCTGGGAGAAAAATTGCTCCAATCGCGGCCTCACTCGGAACACATAGTCCAAGCGAGTGTTCGATCCCGCTTTATAAGCACCCAACTCCACCAGATCCTTGGACTCGATATAGTCCGCTTCGATTTTTGTAACCTCGCGGGCGACTGCCAATTCGTTGGCGGATGCCAACTGAGACGATAGGCGACTGAGGCTCTTGAGTATATCCACCGCCGGATAGCGGCCTCGATTGGCGATATCTCGTGACAGCACGATATGTCCATCAAGGATTGAGCGAGCGCTATCCGCAATAGGATCGTTCAGATCATCTCCTTCGACCAGTACTGTATAAAAGGCTGTAATCGCACCATGACCGCCGTCGCCTGGACCCGCGCGTTCGACCAGCTGTGGCATTACACCGAAGACCGATGGTGTATACCCCCGAGCGGTCGGAGGTTCACCCATGGCGAGACCGATTTCGCGCCTAGCCATCGCAAACCTGGTCAGGGAGTCAAACAGCAATGCAACGGAGAGTCCTTTGTCCCGAAAATATTCGGCGATCGTAGTTGCAGTGTAGGCCGCATGGGAACGCTCCAGAGCACTTCGCTCCGCCGGCGCCACTACAACCACAGATCGTTCTGCCGCGGCACCAAGATTTTCCTCGACGAACTCGCGGATTTCTCGGCCGCGCTCTCCAATCAGAGCAACGACGTTGACGTCAGCGGTACTGTTTTGAGCCAACATGCCCAGCAGTTGACTCTTACCCACTCCACTACCGGCAAATATTCCCAAGCGCTGGCCGACACCGACGGGCGTCAGTACATCAATGGCTTTGATACCTGTTTCGAAAAGTGTCTTTATGCGTCCCCGGTGCACGGGATTTCCCGGGGCGGCAAGTAGCGGACGGAAGTGCTCAGCCGATATTTGCGGGCGGTCATCTAGCGGCACTCCATGAGCATCGATAATTCGTCCTAGTAACTTCTGGCCCACTGCAATATGCAAGGAGCGGCCTGTGGCAACGACCTCGCTTCCCGGACGAATGCCCTGCAGATCTCCGTGCGGCACAAGCAAAACGTTGCCATCACGAAAACCCATTGTTTCAGCGAGCACGGGATGGATTCTCCCCGGAGGATAAACTTCGCAGAGCTCACCGAGTGAAGCATCCGGACCGTGAGACTCGAGGATCAGCCCGGAGTATTGCCGGACATGGCCCAAGCGCGGCGTCAATTCCGCTGATCTGACTGCGGCGGCATAGTGTTTCATGGCTGGCGGTCCGATGAGTCGACATCGGCTTTCTGAACGTCCAGCAAAACTGATTTCAGACGCTCGATCTGGGTTTCCAAGCGGGCATCAAGCGTACCTCGCGAGCTTTCGACGATACAACCGCCGAGCATCACCCGAGGGTCCTCCACCAGACGAATAGCGCCCCGCTGATCCTCGAGTTCTATGAGAACTGGCTCGACCAGTAGCGCCTCGTAGTCATCCGGGCTAACCCGAACGACCATGGGTTCCGCTCCCGAAGAGGCACGACGCGTCTGTTCCACAACTTCAGCTATTGCTTGATGCGAAGCTTGCCTGCGACCCAAAATTTTAACAACGGACTCAAATGCAATCGCAACCGCCTCTTCGGCCAAGCGAGATTCGCTCTCGGCTTTCGTGCGTTCAATGCCCTCGATGACACTAAGCAGCCGCTCTACGCGAAGCCGCCATTCTTCCTTGCCAGCATGCTGTCCCGCACTCAAGCCGTCTTGATACCCGCGCTCGCGCGCTTCGGCAAGCGCCGTCGAGTGGACGTCGGCCTGCAATTCCTCGGCGGATTCGATTCCGCGTATAGAAGCAGCAGCAATCTCTCCGAGACCCATGACATCCGCAAGGGCGCCCGTTGCAGCCGGAAAGGCCGCAGCTTCATGTGAGAGCTCTGATTCTGCATCGCCAGCCTGGAGCACATAGTCTCGGCTCGGGGCGGGTAAGCGACGGATGATTGGATTTACATTCGTCACGGGCTAGTCCGCGATACCCACAAGCGAATCGAATTTCTGATCGGGTGGCCCGAGACGGCTTCGCTCGGTTCGGATACGGGCGGCAAGCTGTACAACTAGCCACTCCGCCAAGACCACGTTCTGAGCTGACTTGTCGCGAGCTAGAAGCTCCTTAACGACATTTCGGCTGGGCAAATCGAGACTTCTAAGAACATCCTCCGACCAACGCCAGTTTTCAACCTGCATCAGAAGGGCAACGCTGGCTGGCGGCAAACTCCGAACTAGTGGTACGACTTCTTTTGTTGCCGCGAGGCGCACACTTGCAAGATCAGAATCGTCGCTGCGCCTGACCCGGGGGGAGGGTATCGAGGCATTCCGCATTTTATGAAGTTCGACAGTCAAAGCTGCTGGCGGGATTCGCAAGAATTCATCAAGCGCTGGCTTGATCTTGTCCCTTTCTCCCGACTCCAGTCGCTTCCATATCCAGTTGCGGTCATGCGAGCTAAGAGCCGCCAACTGCACTGCCGCCTTGCGAGTCGGGCTCATGCAGATCTCTCGCCACTTGGAATGTCTTTTAGACCGAGCCGGATCTCTTCGATGAGCTTCTCGCGCTCCAATTTTGTCAAACGCGGCTCACCACGACTATTGCGGCCGAGTACAAATGCCGCCACAGCGATAGCCAACAGACCGATCAAAGCGGCCGCTAGGTCCAGCGGGGAGTTTATTCTTTTTGCTGTGCCGCCAAGGAGCGGATTGCCCTCACTAGGTGTCCCACCTGGGATGGCATCCTTCGAACCGGGTACTGAATGCCCGGGATTTAGAGTTGCCACCCCATATACTGCTATTCGATCATTACGCCGGAGATCGGCCCCTACTGCGGTGGAAACGAGGCCCTGCAACTGTTCCAGACTCATGTTGCCAAGCAGGGCTTCCGGAACCAGCACACCGACTGAAAGCTGATCGATAGTCCCAGGCATCTTTTCTATTTGCTCTGAGTACTGGCTCCCTCGATGTACGATCGCGTCGGCATGCACGGCCAATGCAGCCAAAGGGTTCGAGTTATCGGCCTTTGCACCATCCCCTGCTGGGTCTGCCGATGTTCCGGATAGTTCGTTATGCAGTTGTGAGAGCTCCGTGCTTTTGGGTGCCTCAAGCGAGGTCTCTTGGCGACTGGAACTGATCTTATCCATCCGCAGCCTGACATCAACGCTGACCGCCACAGAACCAGGCGGAAAGATAGCTCTGAGAAGATCGTAGACTTTTGCTGCCAAACGCGCCTCAACGGCCTCTTCATCCCGCACGCGCTCTCGAACCGGATTGGATTCGGAGGCTCCCGAATCCGTGGAGGCCAGATCGACCCCGCGATAATCATGGATCGAAACGGCGTCAGGCTTGAGGCCAGGCACTGCCGCGGCAACAAGCCGTCGAATACCTTTGATCTGCGCTTCCGGAAGCCCATGATCGGGGCGGGTCATCAGTGTAACCGAGGCTTTGGCTTGGTCTTCGCCTTTCCGAAAGAGTGTTGACTCAGGAAGAACCAGATGCACGCGGGCGTAGCGCACTCCATCCAGCGACATAATAGTCCTGGTCAATTCTCCTTCAAGGCCGCGTTCATAGTTGATCCGCTGCGAAAATTCGGTCATTCCAAAATCGGAGTTGTTGAAAAGCTCGAACCCAACCGGATTTCGCTGCGCCGTTCCGTGCTCGGCGACCTTCACCCTCAATTCGTCACGCCGCTCCTGGGGCACCAGCACTGCACCGGTCTTTGAGTCAATCTTGTACGGCGCATGGAGTGATTCAAGATCTGCCACCAAAGACGCACTGTCTTCAGGTGCTGCGCCGTCAAATAGTGGAATGAAATCGGGATTAAGCACCCAATAGGCTGCAACGGCAATGAAAGCAACCACCGCAACGACTGCGGCAGCAAAGCTAAATTTCCGAATTCCAGTCAATCCCCGCCACCACTCAATCATCGACACGCCTTCCGTTGTTTACATGTACCTCGCATCACTCGGGACATATCCCCCGTGATACGGCTCAAATTTGCATCTTCAAGATATCTTGGTAGGCATCGAGGAGACGATTGCGTATTTGAACAACCATATTCAGCGACTCTTTGGCGGATTCGATCGAGATCATCACACCGTGTAGGCTTTCAGCTTTGCCCACCGCAAGTTTTTGCACTTCAAGGTTGGCCGAGTTGATCTTTGCATTGGTGCTATCGATCAGCTTGCCGAATGCATCCGCAAAACCACTCGCCGAATTAACGCTTTCGGCCAAAGCCGCAACGGAAGGGGCTATCAAAGCGACACCAATAGGGCTAATCGCTGCGCTCATCGGCTGCTCCCGATTTCCAACGCCCGGCTGAGCATGGCTTTCCCCGCGTTGAGTGCCCTTACATTCGCTTCATAAGCGCGCACAGAAGAAAGCACCGTCACCATTTCTTCTACGGCGTTCACGGGAGAAATTGAAACGAAACCTTTTTCATCGGCTGCAGGATTTCCAGGATCGTATTCGAGCCGCGGGCTGGCATCGACCGTTTGCACCTGTACCCGTCCGACGCCACTCAGCGATTCAGCCCCAATCTGGCTGCCGTCCAGCACCCGTTCAAAATCGGGCGCGGTAGACGCTATGACGCGACGCGGGGTATAAGGATTCTTGATACTTCCTTCACTCGCATGTGCATTTGCGATGTTGGTTGAGGCAACTTCAAGCCTGAGACGCTCCAACGACATTCCGGAGGCACTGATTGCAAAAATACGCGTAAAGTCCATCATGCAGCACCTCCGTTTACGGCGAGTTTGCCAATCGATCCCAGTTGGTCGAGGGCCGTCAGCAATGCTTCGTACTGAAGCGTGTTTTGAGTGAGCTGTGTGATTTGATCATCCAGCCGCATTGCCTGGTCGGTTTGAGTGGACGGAACAGCCGCCTGCTCTACAAAAGGATGTACTGCATCCGCCAAGCCGATAAGTTCGCTATCGCTGTAATTTCCAGAAGCCACCGCCGTTTGCAGAGCGGCGAGCTGCTGTTCAAAATTTAGCTGCAACGGCCGGTAACCAGTCGTATCGACATTAGCAATGTTGTTGGACAGCACTTGATATCTGTCCATGTACGCATCCAACGACATCCGCGCAATTCTGGATGTGGCACTCGCAAGTGCATCGATCACTTCACACTCCTTCTTCTGCGATAGATCCGCGATTTATTGAATAATCAGTTCGGCGTGCAAAGAACCTGCGCGCTTGATTGCTTCGAGTATCGAGATAGTATCTCTGGGCGACACTTTGATTTTATTCAAGGCGATCACAAGGTCTGAAACCCTGGCTCCCTCCGGCATGGTCACCGCTGGTTTAGCAACTTCGTCGACGTCCAGATCTACGTCCGGTAAAGCGGTCGAGCGAAATCCATGACCGTGCTGCCCGACCAGAATCGGCGAAGAGGATGAGTAGTCGGTCGAGACCGAAACCTTTAGTTCGCCATACGACACTGTCACATTGCCGAGCCGGACGTCGCCGCCGCTAACGACGGTACCAGTGCGTTCGTTGACCACCACGCGCGCTGCCTGGTCGGGATGAATCGCCGTGCCTTCGATCGTTCCGATCGTGCTAACCAAGTGAAACCGCTCATCTTCTGTTAGGCGAACAGCGATGCGTGAAGCATCCACGGCTTGGGCACGCACAACATTGCCACCTTCAATCGGAGGCATGCGAGCATTGATTGCATCCGCCGCGCGGGCAGCCGTCGTGTAATCGGGGCTGTCGAGCAGCAGAAAGACATTTCCCGATTGACTAACGATATGCGAGGTCGTGGAAGCTTCGACTATCGCTCCTCCAGGAATCTGGCCGACGGTCGGATGGTTTTTCTGCACGACATTGCCGAAAGCGTCGTAACGAAAACCGCCGACTGAGAGTGGCCCCTGTGCAAGGGCATAAATCTGTTCATCAGGCCCCTTGAGCGGCGCCAACATCAAGGTACCGCCAAGCAAGCTGCGCGCGTCTCCGATCGACGCGACGTTGATATCGAGCTTGTCTCCCGGACTGATAAAAGGCGGCAATGTCGAGGTGATGATGACAGCGGCGATATTGCGTGAAGAGATTTCATCGCTAGTAACCCGCAGCCCAAACCGGGTCAAGGTATTGGCGATCGACTGCAAAGTCGGCTCATTACGAGAGCTATCGCCAGTGCCAGCCAGACCGACGACCAAACCATAGCCGACCAGAGCGTTGTCCCGCACACCCTCGATATGCACCAGATCCTTCAGACGGATCAGATCATCTTCGGGGACACCGGCTGATGCGGTCGCAGGCGCCAGCATTCCAACTGCGGCGAACAGACTCAGCGTGAAATGGGCTGTGAAAGTCCGCATCTATAACCCCAAAAGTCCAAACAGCCGGGATATCCAGCTCTCGCTTTGATTGCGGTCCGTGAACCCTTTACCGGAGTAGACGATTTCTGCGTTGGTTAAACGCGTAGATAAAACGACGTTATCCGATGAAATATCGATTGGACGGACAATACCGGAGACAGCAATCAGCTGCGTATCGCCATTGACCGTTATTTTCTGCGTGCCATGAACGGCCAGATCCCCATTGGATGCCACATCCTGTACGCGTACCGAGATTTCAGCCTGCAACGTACCTGACCTCGCCGTGGAAGCCTGACCATTGAAGCTGCGCTTCAGATCCAACCCCACCGTAGACTGCTTGGTAGGGTTCGTAACATTAGCTGAGGCGTTCGTTTCCTTGGTCGCAGCCGAGTTGGCCTGGTTCTGTGCAGTAGAAGTTTCAACAACCAGAACAGTTAGAGCATCCCCGACTCGAAAAGATCGGGCATCCGAGGTCAGGGCTTGGTAGGAAGTCGGCTGGTACAAGCTCGCGGCCTGCGCGGACAGCGCGCAGATGAATATGCTCAGAATTGAAATTCTTGCGGCACTAGCAAAAATCATGGTGCAATCTCAACATCCCCGGGTTTGTCGATTTCCCCAACTACTTCGCTGAGGCTTCTTTCATTTCGAACCAGGATGCGATCTCCGACAAACCCTGATTGCATGGCAACAGCGGCAGTTTCTACCCTGATCGCTCCGCTGGAATAGTGAACAGCCACCGCATCTCCGGCGACGACGTCCGGGCGACGGACTATATCCCCCTTTCTGAGGATGTCGCCTTCACGTATTGCATGGTTTGTCGAATATCCTTTCAGATCGAAGTCCGCTGATACAGCGAGCCCGTCCAGGGCAGCCCAGTCGACCTCAGCCGCCTGCATCGAGAAGGCACCCAGATCTTGATGGATCGCCAAATCCCGCGGAGCTTGCATGGCCGGCCGCATTGCCGACACGGAAAACCAGATTGGTAGGCGCCAAGTGGCACGTCCTGGCTCACTGACCGCAACATCCACCACCATGCGCCTGCTTATGCGGTCCGTTAATGGCGGAAGGACGTCGAAACGCGTGCCGGGATTGACCGAACGCGAAGCATTCAACGCTTCAGTTGGCACAACGACAATATCTTGATACTGCTTAGAAAGCGCGGCCTTGAGTAATCGGCTTGCCTGCTCGGTGAGGCCGGGCATATCCATCGGAACGGCAAGTGATGTCAGGCGAAGCAATGAAACACCTTGCCAGTGGACCGGGCAGCGTCCATCTGCAATCACACGGTCAATGGCCACCATGACATCCTGTCTGGATATCGTCATCGAAGCATTTCTATCAGACATCCTCATTTGAATCGACCGTAGGCGCGCACGGCACTCCGCATCACCACCTTCAATGGCAACGACATTTTCAAGCGGAATAGAGGTAACGCTAACATCAAGTGCCGCCTCGCTCTTAAAAGCGATCACAGTCGATAAATCAGAACCAAACACTTGCATCGAACAACTCAACAATAACAATTGCGCCCAGCTCAAACGCACGACTTACGAAGGTCGCAGGCTGTTGATTGTGGAGAGCAAGGTATCCGAAATCTGAATGATCTTCGAATTCATCTGGTAAGCCTGTTGCGCGACCACCAGATTGACAAGCTCACTCGTCAGATCGACGTTAGATGATTCCAGATAACCCTGGCTCAGCGTACCCGCGCCGTTCTGTCCAGGCATTGCCAGATACGCCTGTCCGGAGTCGCTCGTCGCGGCAAAAACCCCTTGGCCGAGCGACTGCAACCCTTCGGGATTGACAAAATTGGCCAGCTGTATCTGGCCCAGCGCGACCGGTGCCTGCTGACTGGGAACGGTGGCCGTAACCGTGCCGTCGGGCCCTACCGTTATCTGCGTTGCATCCGCAGGAATCCGGATTTTTCCCGCCAGTTGATAGCCCCCTTGCGTCTCCAGGTTGCCGTCCTGATCCAACTTGAACGAGCCTGCCCGGGTATATAAAGACTGACCGTTACCGTCGGCTATTTCGAAAAAGCCGAGGCCGTTAACAGCCAAATCCAGCGGATTGCTGGTCTGGGTAAGACTACCCGGCGTGAAGATCTGGTTGGTGCTTGCGATGGCCGCGCCCAATCCCACCTGGTTCGACCGCGCATCGAGGCTTTTGGGGACCAAAGCGGTCAAACGACGATAGTAAAGTTCCTCGAAACTGACCCGTCCTTTTTTGAACGCAGTGGTGTTCAGATTGGCAATATTGTTAGAGATGGTGTCGATCTGGGTCTGCTGCACACCCATCCCCGTTGCGCCGATATAGAGAGAATCTATCATCAGAATTGTTCCCGTTTCCCCGTTGATGACTCACCCGCGCACCACAAATGGGCGCGCTGTTTGGCGCCCTTAGAATGTTGCCAACGTATTGATAGCCGCATCCAACATCGTGTCATAAGCCATCATGGCGTTCCGACTCATTTCAAATTGACGCGATGCTTGCATCATCCCTGTCATGTCCTGCACGGGCCGGACATTCGATGTTTCAAGCGCGTTTTGCCGTACCCGGGTTCGCGGTTGGCCATCGATTGCACCAGAATGCGTTGTTGCCTTGAAAAGATCGCTACCAACGTACTCGAGCGCGCGTGGATTCCCGAATTCGGCTATCCGCAGTTTCCCAAGAGGGCGGTCGCCGTCCGTGATCTCCCCGTCGCTAGAAATCTTGATCGAGGCCGATTGGGAATTGCCCGACTGCAAAATGACCTCGCCACCTCCGGCAATTACCGGATCTCCGGCCTGCGTTACAAGCCGGCCCTGGGGATCAACGCGCAGATCGCCACGGCGGGTATAGCGAACGCCCTCTGCCGTGTTGACCGCCAGATAACCTTCACCTTCAAGAGCGATATCCAGCTGCCGAGCGGTGGTTTTTATGGCACCCCCGGTAATATCGGTCTGGACGCCGACATCGCCGGAAGTCCCATATTCCGTTAATGACGACTCGGTGGTACCCATCAGATCGGTCATGGAAAACGGCACCTGGCGCCGGTATCCAGCGGTGGAGGCATTTGCCACATTTTGGCCAAAGTCTCGAATGCGCTCGAGATCAGCGAGCATCGACACTTTCGCGATTGAAATAGGATCGGCCACCCCGCCCTCCCCAAAGACCGTTAAGAACTGCTATGCCTCGACCGTACCGAACGATTTGACCGTTTTGCTATTTGGAATTTCGCTAAGCGAGAGTACTGAAAGGTGCGGCAGTACTCTTTCTGTTAAACGCCGAAGGTGCCTGCGTAACAGCGGGGGGCAGAGTAGCACAGGCATAAGGTTCTGTAACATCATTTCCTCATGCTTTTGTGACAGACGTTTTAGTAATCCTTCAATAACTGACGGTTCCAGTACTAGTCCGGACTGTTTGTCAGTTGCCCGAATTCCGGCACGCAACCGATCTTCGGTTCTTGGATCCAGGGTCAGCACATGCAGCGCCCCGTCATTGGCCCCTAGGCGATCACAGATCATGGGGCCAAGCCGTTCACGTACAGCCTCCGTCAAAACGTCCGGGTCGCGACTTTGGCGCCCATGATCCAGCAGTACTTCGGTAATGAATTCCATATTCCGGATTGGAATGCGCTCGCGCAGGAGGTTCTGCAAAACCCGCTGAATCTCTCCGAATGTCAGCACATTTGGCACCAATTCCTCGAGCAAAGTAGGCTGCCGCTCGCGGACACGCGCGAGAAGCGCTTCAGTTTCAGCGCGCGACAGCAGATCGGCACTATGTGTCTTCATGACTTCGCTGAAATGCGTCACCAGTACCGTCACTGGATCGACCACGGTGTACCCGGCATGCCTGGCCCGCTCCGTGTCCCCCTCGACGATCCATGTCGCACGCAGCCCAAAAGTAGGGTCACGCGCGGCTATTCCACTTAGCGCAGGCCTGTCCCCCCCCGGATTGATCGCAAGAATGTGATCCGGAACCAGATTTCCCCCGGCAATCCTCGCCCCCTGAATCCTGATTTCATAATCGTTCGGCGCCTTGCGCAGGCCGCTACGGACCTTTACTTTCGGGAAAACGAGCCCCAGATCCGACGCAAATTGCTTCCGGAGCGCCTGTACCCGACGCAACAGCGGCCCATCTTCCTGTCCTAGAAGCGGAACCAGCGCATCACCTATATTGATCTCGATCGGATCAACCAGGAGCAGATTCCGAAGATCACCGTCTTCCTCCTGGCTGCCCGCCAGAAGCTCCGGTACCGCTTCCGCAGCTTCGCGCGCTTGATTGCGAAACGCCACTGCCGCCAAAGTGGCATCCAGCGCCAATAGCGCCATCACAGGCCAGAAGGGAATGCCCGGAACGGCAAGAGCCCCCAGCAAAGCACCTCCAATGATCAGCAAGGACCTGGGGTGCCGAGCTACCTGCCTGCCAATTTCTTCGCTCAGGCGGGCGTCGGTGGCCGCGCGGGTGACAATTATGCCGGTGGCTGTCGCGATTACCAGCGCGGGGATCTGCGTAACAATGCCGTCGCCGACTGTAAGCAAAGTGTAAAGATTGAGGGCATCGTTCCACCCCAGGCCCCGCTGGACCATTCCCACCGATAGGCCGCCGACGATGTTGATCAGGATAATCACGATACCCGCGACCGCATCGCCCTTGACGAACTTGCTGGCCCCGTCCATTGCTCCGTAAAAACTGGCCTCCCGTTCGATTTCGCCGCGCCGGCGCTTCGCCTCTACTTCGTCTATCAGCCCCATGTTGAGCTCGGCGTCGATGCTCATTTGCTTGCCGGGCATTGCATCCAGGGTAAACCGCGCCGCCACTTCCGCCACGCGCTGGGCTCCGCTGGTCACAACTACGTATTGCACCACGATCAGGATCAGGAATACCACCAGCCCAATCACGAAATTTCCAGCGACGACGTATTTGCCAATGGTCGCTATGACCTTTCCGGCATCGCCGTGGGACAAAATCAGGCGCGTGGCGGCAACATTTAGAGACAAGCGAAATAGGGTGGCGATAAGGAGCAAGGACGGAAATGTCGAAAATCCCAGCGGCTTGTCTGTATAGAAGGTCAGCAGCAGAATCAGGAGTGCGAAGCTGAAATTAAGGATCAGCAAAAAATCGAGCAACTGCTTGGGGATCGGAAAAAACAGGACAAACAATATGCCCAGCACACATAAGATGATCGCCAGATCACTCTTTGATCCCAGCGCTTTTTTCAGTTTTTCGATCACGATTGGTTCTTAGGAGCAGCCTGTCTCTGACGAATCTGGTATACCCAGCGAAGAACATCAGCAACCGCTGCATAGTGTTCCTCGGGAATAGGACGTCCTATTCGCACCTCACGGTAAAGGGCCCGAGCCAGTCGCGGGTTCGGAACAACGGGAATGCGGTGCCTGAAAGCCGCTTCACGCAGCTTTTGCGCCAACTGGCCGGCGCCTTTTGCTACAACCTCGGGAGCAACAGCCTTGCCGCGCCGGTACTTGACGGCCACAGCATAGTGTTCTGGATTGGTGATCAGCACGTCTGCCTCTTTAACATTCCCCACCGCGGCGCTGCGCCGGCGCATTTCCCTCATCAACGCACGCCGACGCTCCCTGATCCGGGGGTCGCCTTCACGGCGTTTGGTCTCGTCCTTTAGGTCCTTTCGACTCATGCTCATGCGCCGCGCAAAGTCCCAGCGGGTATAAAGCAGGTCGAGCAACGCAATCAGGATAGCCCCGAATCCCAGAATAGTAACCGTTCGTATCGCTTGGTGGCCAAGATTGGCTGCATTTGACCTAGGCCCTACTAGATACAAGGCAGACAGCCCAGGCAAGACGCCGCGCAGAATAAAGAAGGCCAGCGTCAGGAAAACACCCAGCTTCAGACAAACCTTGAAAAAATCAAAAAGCATTTTCTTGGAAACTAGGCGCTTTAGGCCGGCAGCCGGGTTCAGCCGCTGAAAATCGGGGGTCAATGGTGTCGTACTGAAAACCGGCCCGGTCTGCAAGAGATTTCCCAATAGCCCGCCTAGAACCACAAGCACCAAAATGGGGCTCAGAGTAAACGCGGCGTCGCGTGCAATGTGACCGAGCAGGAAAATCGTCCGTGGCAGATCCAGATTGAGCTGTCCGGAGAATCTGAACAGATTTGCAGCCTCGTTCAACGTGCGTTCGATGCTCCACTTACCGAAAGCGGTAATTGCAAGAATCCCGGCCAAAACGGATACCGTGGAGACAACTTCGCTGCTTTTGGCGACAGAACCCTTTTTGCGTGCTTCTTCCAGCTTGAATGGGGTCGCGGGCTCGCCGCGATCCTGATCCGAGCTTTCATCAGCCATGAAATTAGACCGCCACGCCGAAGCGCAGAGCGCCATGCGCGAAAATGGCGCGAATCAGGGGGCCAACCTGCGTCAAGCTGGTGACCAGCAGCGTCAGCCCCCAGAAGATCTTCACCGGCAAAGACACAAAGTAAATGTTGAGCTGCGGCATCGAGCGGGAAATGAAGGCTGTGGCCACGTCAAACAGAAACAGGCCCATCACGACCGGGCTGGCCACCATGAATCCATACAGGAAAACGCCGCCGAGCTGAGCCGCTAGCCGGTGAGCATCAAGGGCTAACGCAAGGTCCCCCACCGGCTCAACCTGGAACGACTGGGCCAATCCGCGCAGCAGTTCGTGATGCGCATCAAAGACAAGAAAGAGAACCCCGCCCAGCATTGCGAACATGGAGCTGATCACTGGATCTTGTGACTGGGTGTTGAAATTGAACACCGCCGACGCATTGAATCCGATCTGGAAATCCATTAACTGACCGGCAAGATTGAGCGCGGCGAAAGCGGCATTGACCGACAACGCAAGCAAAGCCCCCCGGGCCAGCTCCACCATTGCCAACCGTACGAGCTGCACTAAAGTGGTGACTTGCACCGATACCGCCCCAAGCGACGTCGCGAAGATCAGCGCCAGCGCGAAGACAAATACAAGCTGAATGCGCGAGGGAACGACACCAAAGCCGAGTACCGGTGACAGGAGGAACAGCCCCGCCAGCCGCGTGGCGATCAGCAGAAGGCCGATCAGCCAACCGGCATCAAGCGTCAGATCCATCAGTTGGCGGCCAGGTCCGCTAGCCGATCAAGCTGGGAATGCTGGATATCAAGCGCGCGCTATACGAAAGCAGCGTAGATAGCATCCAACTGCCTGCTGTCAGCAGCACAAAGAAAATTACCAGCAACTTGGGTACGAAGGTCAGGGTCATTTCCTGAACCTGGGTGACTACCTGAAATATGCTGATCAACAAACCCACCAGCATGCTGGCACCGATCACCGGAGCCCCTACCAGCAGCGCCGTCCAAAGCATGTCCCTTGCCAGTTGCAGCGCCAGATCTGGCGTCATAAGCCTTTCCCCGAACCGCCCCACATCTTTTCAGTGTTTCCGCGCGTTGCCTGGCGCAGGTAAAAACATCGTGCCGCCGCCATTCGATTGTCGTGCCCGAGCCTGCATTGCAGCAATCAGTCTGCCATCTTGCAAGCCCGAATCTTTCACAATGCGTTGAATCAGCTTGTTGCCCGCCTCTTCATCACCCATTCGGGTCAACAAGAGGCTACGGGCGTATTGGCTGGATGGGGATTTGGGGTCCAGGCGCAATCCGCGCTTGATCTCCGGCTCCGCCAATTCGGGGCGCCCATCGAAAATCTCGATTACCGCCAAAGTGCCATGATTTTCAGAAAACGTGCGATCCAAAGCCATGGCGCTTTGAACCGCGGCACGGGCCGCTGCAAAATCCTTGAGCAGAATCTCAGTCCACGCCAAGCCTTGCCATGTGCCCACGTGATTCGGCATGTATTGGACGGCTTTCTGAAAGTGGACGCGCGCTTTCGTCAAATGCAGGTTTAGCAACTCCATGTAGCCGAGCGCTGACCAAGCGCGCCCCCAGGTTGGCTGGGCCTCCACCAGGCTGAGCAAATATGGCCGAGCCGCTTCGGGCTGCTGGCGGCCCAGTTCGATCGACCCGAGCACCAAGTGGGCGAAAGGATCCGCAAGGTTAGTTGAAAGTGCTTCCTTAGCGAGCGTATGAGCTAGTTCGACATTACCGCTGCCATTGTCGTTGTCGAACAAGATCAAGCCACACAGCCCCCTTTCCTGAATTTCGGACGGCGGGCGTCGCAGATATGCGCGCAAAGGCTCCAGCGCCTGCACTACCTGACCCGAAAAATACAGCGTCTTCGCCAACAATAAGGCATATTGCGGCAGCTGTGGCTGCCCAGACGGCGGTATGCACTTCAAAGTGGCCAAGGCTTCCGCCATCCGATCGCAGCCGAACTGCGCATAGGCCAGATTGTAAAGGAAGGCAGGGTGCGCGCCCCCTTCCGTAGCGGTCAAATCCAGCAGCAGAGTTCGCGCCGCCTCATACTCCCCGCCTGCCAAGAGAATGTGGCTGAATCTGAAGCGCAACGCGCCATTTTGGGGCTCTAAGGCCCTCGCACGCTCCAGCAGTGACTTCGCCTGTTCGAAATCCCCAAATTCCAGAGCTGCGTCACTGGCATCGATCAGAAGACGGCTATTCCGCGAATCGACGGCCAAGTATCCAAGTAGACGCCGCAACTTCTCCCCTTTGGCATCTTCCGTGGTAGCCATCATGACTTAGTGCTGAACCCGGGGGTCAATCGCAACCCGTGTATCGCCCGCCTTCTTATAATTTGGATCCGCTTCGATACGCTGCACCAACTCCTTGGCCCGTCCGTGATAGAGATTCTCGGCGTTCACATTGGCCAAGAGAGTCTGGCTAAGCTGCAGGGCCGCACTGAAGCTGCCACGTTGGGCATTCGCCAAACTAGAGTAGAACAGGGTAGGCGGATGTAGCGGTGCCCGCTTGAGCGTCTCCTCCCAAAGCTTAAGAGCCGGTTCGGATGCATTTTCCTCAAAGTAGGCCAGCCCTAGCTCAAATCGCTCCTGCACCGCTTCCGGCGTTCGTGCCAAATAGGTCTGAAAAGCCTGCTTTGCCTTGGCGCGTAATCCCAAGCGCAGATTCAGTCGACCCAGCTCTGCGAATATTTGTGCCGGGACCTCCTGTATTGGGGCATCGGCCGTAGCTTGCTTCAGTTTTAGAAGCGCTTCATCATAACGCTCTTTGCCTAAATCCTGACGTGCTAGTGCCAGTAGTTCTTCGGCGTCTAACCGCACTGAATAATTCACCATTCATCCCCTAAACTCATACCAAGCATTCTAGCGTTAAGTTTGATCAGTTATGCAATCGATTTTATGTGTTAGATCAATTAGATACGAAATCAACCTCATAACTAAAGCAACTAGTTATTCGGAGGTGGAGGTAAGCTAAAAGTAAGAAATCAGCTTGAGACCACTTCGACGAGCAATTGCCAAGTCTTTGCCTGCTGTCCATAGTGCAGTGCGCCCCTTCTTAAAGCACTCTCCAATGACACGACCAAGTTCAATCGGCTTCCCACGCCCTGCTCAGTCGTAATGTCGAGAGAGAATAGTTCGTCAAGACCATCAATACCCGTTCCTTGAACCCCATAAAAATCAGGTGTCGAGACGAAAGGCCTCGACTGGTACGCGAGCACCAGGCGCAGCGGCCGTAGCACTATCCAAGCCGGCGATACTGTTTGTCGCAGAAAGGTATCGCCGTTAAGCGCATTGGAATCGCTAAATTTATCGACTATTAGGCTGATATGTCGAAATGCTCCGCTTCACCGACTGATTTGACGGCAACACAACGAGTTCGCCGCTCTCGCGAAGAACAAGCAGCGGCCCGTTGCCAACAAGAGTGTCAGACATATCTCTTGTCTTCCAAAACTTCTTCGAGTTATAAAAAAAAACGAACCCGATTGGGTGCTCTTCCGTGATTTCGAAATTTATTTCAAGCTCGATGGGATATTCGAGTTGCATCTTGTCCATGTATGCTTTTGCAACAATTGAAGCGTCATCTTTATTCATAAGTTATCGTCCGCCGGACGTTAGTAAGAATTGAAAGTCCGTAAAATCGTCGAAGTTATCTACACCGAGGCCTGCACCTCGACCAGGCTGGCTATCAAGGAAGCGAACGACGCCATTGTCAAAGCGAACGTTAAATACATGGCCGAAGCCCCGTGCGTTATCGGCGCCATAAACAATTCCACGAGAGCCGTTACCCGCCTCGCTTAATATGCTGCCAATCTGCATCGGCCCCGACACGTTCTGGAAGGATCCACCAAACTCGTCCGAAATTCTAGTTATCGGAATTGGTCCGGGCGTGGGCTTTGCCCCCACCCCTAGTGTTCCGGCAAACCGCTTTTCGGTCGCAATGACGCACTCTACGCAGTTTTTGTCGAACCCAGGAGCTGGGTAATTCGGATTTACGGTTCGAATGGAGCCAGCGAGGGGACCATCGGCAGCGATTGTACTGTTTGTCGCTTCAACGGTTCCTTGCGCTTGCAGTCCTGCCGCTTCTGCATTTGCAGGGGTCACCTCAGCGATGTCTCTTGCCGCAACTCTTGACGTTGGGGCCGAACTCTCACTCAGGGTTGCAATTTGATCCGCCGACTGACTCACTACCTTCGATTCAGCGAGTGTCGCAGCTTCCGGCGCCAACTCAGATGTCGCTACCGCATTCGCTCCAGCCCCGCCCACAAAATCAAGATCCAATCCAGCAGTCTTTGAAAGGAAAGCACCAACGTCAGTATTCAGCACATTGCTGATGGCTGGGATTTTAGCCACAATGCCCACAGCCTCGCCCACAACCACCGCCACCCCGAGTTGTCCGAGATTAGAGGGGATTGCGTTGACCACCGTCCTGACTACTTCGGAAGCCGCATAAGCCCCCCCCAAATACTCCTGCCCTTTGTCTGCCAGATATCCCAATACCGGCGAGTTTCGACCTGCATTGTTAAGTGCGGAGCCGAGGCTGCTTAGCGTATCTTGAATTTTATTCACGGCATTATTGGCCGCAGTCTGGCCTGCCGAAACTGCCCCTCCAAAGGTATACATAGTACCCAAGGCAGTAAGGAGTACTTGCGCCTCTACCGGGTTAATCGATGATGACGGCGGACTGTAGATTTGCGGCCCCAGCGTATCGCTCGCGAGAGAGGCGCCATTCGGCTTGACGACGGTAGGAGTCAGGAACTCGACATTGTCCGTCGTGCCAACCAATTGCTGGGTATAAACAAGGCCAGTTCCAACCGAACTACCGTCTAGCGATACACTCGACGCCGACGGAGCTGTAGTCTCCGGCACCGGCACGAATCCGTTGCCTGCGACATTTCCACCGTTAGTGCCAGTAGTGCCCTGCAGCGGTTGTCCACCCGGCGCATTCGGACCATCATAGGCATACGTGGTAATGCCGTTGGCATTGTAGGCCCCATTTTCACCCGCGGGGGCGCCGCCATTCGCCGCATTCTGGTTATTCTGTTGCTGCGTCAGCCCAGGCGTGGTACGCAAGGCTCCCACGAGGTAGCTCCCTATAGCATTGCCAAAGGCATCGGCCGCGATACTTGCAAACTGAATATGCCCATGCCCAGATAAAAGCACCTGGGTGGCTTCCCCAGCTACATTGCCATCGAAACTCGCTGCCGCGTAGGCCACGTTGCTCATGGAACCCGGCGGTATTTGCGTCGCAAGCTCACTCCGGACTCCGGCTGACACAGCTGCTGCGGCGACGCTCGACCAAGAAAAGCTGCGCTGCTGCCCAGTTGCAATATTGATGCCCTGACCAATTGCATTGGCAACTGCACCCGCGGCAATCTGCTCCGCAACATTGCCGGGGGCCACTGGACCGGTTATAGCGCCTTCCACCGCCGCGGTGCCAACTTCCGATAGACTGAAGCCTTGATGTGTGCCTAAAACATCCCCAACAAGCTGGCCCGCCGCATCGCCAATCGCAGCACCGGCTGCGTAAGTTGCAATCGCACTGCCCGTACCAACAACAGCGGCGCCGGTGGCCGTGGTTGCACCAAAGACTTGCGGGAGAAGGTAGTTGGCGTATTCTTGTCCGTAAATATCTGCCACTACCACGACGATAACCACAACAATTTCAGCAATGATGCCTGCAATTCCGCCGCACCCGCCGCTGCTAGGGGGCGGCACATATTGCGGCACAGGATTAACGCTCCCGATGGCCTGGCTAGGGTTGTACGGCGCTACCGTATCGGTATTGTTGTGAATGTTGGTGACTTGATTCGGAATTGTCAGTGACAATCCAGCTTGCAGCGGCTGGGTTGACGGAGTCGACTGCAAGCCATTCGCGTCGGCAATCAGATACCACAAGCTGGCGTCCCCGTACGCACTCTGCGCAATTCCCTGCAGAGTATCCCCGCTCTGCACGATATATTGCCCGGGATTTGTGGGCGGGTACTGATCCGAGACCTGCTGGTAGTTGTAATTGGTCGGCGTCGTATTGATTGTGCCGCTGCTCCAAATCGGGCTGTTGTTGACGTAAGCGTAGACCTGGTTCAACGTCGTGTTGTTCTTAACTTCCGACTGCTGAAGCATTTGCCCCTGCGGATCATTGACGAAGTTCTCCTGCGTCACGCCATTATTGGGGCTTTGATTCATAATCCCCACCACGCTGCCCTGGGCATCATATGAGTAGAAGGCAGTACTGTTGTGGTAACCATTGACGTTGACCTGAGCCGTCTGCGTACTCAGCACTTCACTAGAGCCAACCCTGATATATACATTAAAGGTATCGAATGTGTAATTCAGAGTGTTGGCGGAGTCATCGTTATAGACTGTCGTATAGACTGCGGTTTCATTTCCTAACGCATCGTAATTTCCGTGATCCGCAGCTAACGCTGCATCAGTTTCCGGAGCACCTAGACCAGAAGCCGCGTAATTGGCCCAGTTCTGCCTTTTTCCGTCAGCACCGTATTCAATTTCAGAAAGGAGATACCCGTTCGCATCGTACCCCAGTGATTCCGAACGCGTCACCGTGTCAGAGGTCAGGCTTCCGTTATACGTCAGCGCAGAACCCAATTGACCTGCCCGATTATAGAAGTTGCCCTGTGTCTCAACGTTTGTATTGCTAATCACGTTATAGACAGTAACTATCTCCCCTAACGGGTTGTATTTGTATATGGTTGTTTGTCCACCTGTCAGAGCCAGCGTGCGATTGCCTCCATTGTCGTAGCCCAGCCAGCTGCCAGCACTGCCTAACTGTACGCTGTAGCTCCCGTCAGAATTCAACGTGCCTTGACCAGCTACAACGACCATTTCGTTTTGCGCGTTATATTCGTACCACGCATCTTGCGCAGCGCCGATTGTTGGAACAGAGTTAACTCGAATGCGATTGCCGTTGGCGTCGTAGCTATAGCTTTGGCTAACTACCCCAGAATCGGCTACTGTATTAATTCGGCCTAATGCGTCATAGGTGATCTGCTCGTTTTCGAGAAACGCTCCAGTTACAACATTTTTGACTTGGTCTAACGTTTGGTGCCCATCAGCATCATATTGATAGGTTGTGAGCTGATTACCGGCAGGCCCGCCATAAACGTTGGTCTCGTTGTCAGTGATTGTGGCAAGTGCACCGTTGGTGAAATAGGTATAACTTAAATTCTGTAAGCCGCTTACGCCGGTGAAGACCGCCCCCGTGGCCTGCATATGCACCAATCGCCCCAAAACATCGTAGCCGTATGTATAAGCGTCCTGCACAAAATTGTGGCTGCCCGTCAGGCGTCCGTAGCCATCGTATGTCCAAATAAACTGATTTCCACCATTGAGCGTCTCTCCTGTTTTATTACCCATCGCATCATATGAGTAGGAGGAGTAGTAAGAGGCATCCACGTAGTTAGTCGAGTAATACTCAGTCAGAGGCGACAGATTGAATATCAACTGGTTACGGGTATCGTAGAGATATCGCGTGATATCACCGACACCATCGGTCATCGACGTGCGGTTACCTTCCTGATCGTAGCTGTATTGGCTGGAACCATAGATGCCGGCACCTTGACTGACTACCTGGCCCACAAGACGGTTGAGCTGATCGTAGGTGTTTTGCGTGAGATTGCCGTTACTAGCAACACTTACCTGTTGTCCAAAAGCGTTGTAGCTGAATATTGATTCAGCATAGTTCGGCGTAAGCCCATCGACCTGCTCTGGATTCCATTGGCCCACCATTTCACCAACGGCATCATAAACGTAGGTGGTCGTATTTCCGTCCGCATCGGTACCGGCGATTTTTTCCCCAAGATTGTCATAATAAGTTGCAATCGTCGGTGCAACAGAACTTGAAGTAGCTGTAAATGTACCGGTGGTGGTGCCGGCAACGTCAGTCCAGACCCTGACAGTTGGTTCGATCGTCTTGATGATTTGATTTTGATCGTTGTAGAAATTCTGGGCTATCCCACCGTTAGCCGGATCTGTGCTGGATATGACATTCCCCCAACGATCGACGCTTTGATTTTTCGTAATCCGTGTCGTCTGTTGATACGGCGGATCGATCTCGCCCTTGACGTACCCATCGGCATTGTAAATGGTGTCCGTATCGACCAAACCCTGGAGAGAAGTAGAGAATGCTGAAATGGTTGGCAACCACGTCGGAACATAATTAGACGTGCCAATAGCCGGCAAACTAGTTTGCACCGGCACCAAAACTTTGGATGTTACATTCCCCTGCAGATCGTATTGATAAACCGTATCGACGCCGCTTTGATCTGTCTGCCACAGACGGCCATCCGCATCGTAGGCATACTGATAAGTGCTGTTAACGGTCGTATTTGTTTGTACTATTTTTTTCGTTTGCTCACCGAACGTGTCAAAGGTCGCCAGCTTGTACATGCTGGTCACCGCAGTACCCGCGACCGGCAGACTACTACCCAGTGTCGGCGTACGTACCGCATCCATCTCTGATACTTGGTTGCCGTTTCTGTCATAGCCGTAGACCTGTACTTCGAGCTGCGACCCGCCAATTCCGGCAACTAAACTCTCCTGCTCCCAAATGCGTGCGACATGCCCTAGCGCATCATAAGCGCGATCTTGCACAACCGCTGTGTAATTGGAATTCGCCGCTGCATGATCTTCCTGTACTGTTTCCGTCTGTCGGCCGAGAACGTCGTACAGCGTATAGGTCACTTCGTCGGTGTTCAGATTGGGGGTTTGTGGAATACCTCCATTATTGGTGGGGTTTGCGCTAACACTGCCAGCATATGCAATCTTTCCAATCTGGTCGCCGAGAAAATCGTATTCGTAAGCCGTCAACGTGGCCTGGGTTTGTGGCTGCGTCCCCGAGTAAATTGCGTGTGACGGCAGGCTCACATCGACGATTTCTCCAAGAGCGTTGTAATACGTCGTAGTGACATTGCCCTGTGCATCAGTCGTCGCCGTTACGTTGCCAGCACCATCGTAAGCAGTGCTCGTCGTCACATTGCCGATGGTATACGCGGCGCTCAAGCTATTGCTCGCCAGCGTCGCATAGACCACCCCCACGCGAGTCTGGCTGGTCTGGCGATTCAGATCGTCGTAGCCGTAATTCACCACGCGGTCATAGCCGATCGAATTGGGATTCGTCGTATTAGCCGCTGTGGACGAAATAGTCGCCAGAAACGCAGCGGTTCCGAATGCAGGCAAGGCGGAGGGCGAACCGCCCGTGAGAATCTGGGCGTACTGATCTGCCTGGCTTAAATTGCCGAAAGCATCATATTGATTTTGCGTGTAGTAACCCATCGGGTCGATAACGGCAGTCTGATGACCGTCCACGTCATAGCCGTAATAAGTGGTCGCCCAAGTGGGAGTCGACAAGCCCGGGTTGAGCAACTCACTCTGCGTGGTCAGCTCGCCAAACGCGTCGTAAGCGTACTTAGTTGTCGGACTAGCCGTCGCGTCCGTAACCGCCCCGCCAATTGTGACCAAGTGGTAGTTCACCGCAGGTTGCGTCACGATGCTCTTGCGATTGAGCACATCGTAGCCGGTGGTGATTGTGCGATCGAACGAGTTGTTGGCTACGACAACCGCATTCACCAGAGAAGCTACCTGCGCCAGTGCCGCAGACAGGGCATTCTGCACCGAAGCTGCCGCGGGGTTTCCGGGATTCGCTGCTTGCGCCGAGAGGATTGAGTTTTCCAGGCTTACCAAACCAGAAGTGGCATTACCCTCGGCAAGAGCAGAGGCGTAGCGCTTTTCCGTAAGCTGATTGCCGTATGCATCGTAGGTATAGCCGGTTACACCGCGCTCGCCATCGATCTCGTAGGTGACTTCGCCTAGGGCGTTATAAATCTTGTAGGTGAAATGACCCGCAGCATCCTCGCCAGCCACAGCCTGGCCCAGACCGTTATAGAACGTTGTCGTGGTAAGAGCCTGTATCGTCTCGAATTGAGTCGGATCACTACCGTATGCGGAATCCCCAGAGGGTTTGTAAACTGCGACCCCCGCACTAAGCGAGCTAATCGGCCAGGTCTGCCCCTGGTAAACATAGTTCGATGCGGCATTAATCGTCTGAACTTGGTTATCAAGCAAGTCGTACACGTAATCAGTTGCACGCAATGCAGTAAACAATTCGAGGCCGCCAGTGGCTGTGGCAAAGCCGCTGATATGCGAGGATACGTTTCCGAACGCATCGTAGCCTACTGCCTGTGCCGCCACCTGATTGGTGGTGTTTACGTTCACCTGCACACTTTGACCGCTTCCCGACACAATGTAATTTGCCGTAGCCGGGTCTATCTGTAGGCTCAATCGATTGAGATTATCGTACTGATAATTCCAGACGTTACCGTTCTGGTTTGTGTAAGAACTCTTGTTTCCAAAGGCATCGTAGGTGTAGCTCTGAGTGTAGCCATCCGCGTCGATCACCGATTGCAAGCGGCCATCGGCGTCATAGCCATCGCTCGTCACTTGATCGTTCGGGCGAATCAGGCTCATGTTGCTAATCGTGCCTGTACTAACCGCTTGCCCGGACTGCGTCTGAGTCTGCAGCATTACCTGCGCTGTTGCCCATTGACCGCCAAGATTCCACACCCACAAGGCGGCACTCCCCGATCCTTGCTGGTAGAACTTGATGGTCGAGCTACCATTGGTGATTGAAATATTGACGACGTAGTTGGTGTTGTCCAACACTGTGCCACTAATGGCTGCGGTGCTCAAGACTCCTGTCTGGCTGTTGTAATACACAAAGTAGGCTTGGTTGCCTTGAATGTAGATGCCAGCACGATTGTGGTTGTTGGAAACGTTTCCGGTGCCATCGAGATAAACGGCGAGGTAACGCCCGGTAGATGGGCTCCCGGTATTGACTACCGAGTTGAAAACCAACGGCTGCGCGGTTACCGCGAACAGGGGGCCGGTCGCCTGCGGATTGCTGGTGGCGCCACTGGCCGTTGTGAGAGCGACCTGACCGTTGCCTACCTGGACCTGGCCGTTCGGATCGTTGCTCACCGAAAGACGCATCAGCGCGAGTTGCACGTCTGTCGCCTGCGGATTCAATGGCAGAGTAGTCAGATCGATCGTGGTCGCATATTTCGTCGTCTGCGTGACGTTCCCGTCGGCGTCGTACTGATAGCCTGTTACATCACCCAGTGGATCAATGCTGTATACAGCGCGGCCATCCTTGTCGTAGACCGTGCGCGTGGCCTGATCGGCTGACCCGACCACGTTCATATTGCTGATTGTGGATACGCTGGATGCCTGGCCGGGCTGCGTCTGCGTGCCGACAACCACCCGCGCTTTACTCCAAAGGCCCGGAGAGTTCCAGACGATGTACGAATAGGAATCTTGATTCGTATTGCCCTGCTGATAAAACCGCAGCTGTGTCGTGTTGTTGGTAATCGATACCTTCAGCACGTAATTGGTATTGTTCTGGACTGTCCCGAAATTGACAGTCTGCATCTGCTGCGTACTTGTATTGTAGAAGACGCCGTAGACGGTGCTGCCCTGGATATACACACCCGCCCGGCTCGGCGGAGTGGCTCCGGATGCGGAGTCCAGATAGTCAGTAATGTATCGCCCGGAGCTTGAGCTACCGGTGTTGATTACCGAGGTATAGGTAGTGGGCTGCCCGGTGGTTGTGTAATACGGACCAGCCGCTTGAGGACTGTAAGTGGTGGTATCGCTGCCTGAAGTCAACGTTACAGTGCCATTGGAAAGCTGCACTTGACCGTGGGGGCTGTTGGTCACCGCAAAATTCAACAGCGCAAGCTGAACGTCCCCTGGTTTGGGTATGGTCGGAAGGCTACTTAGCGCGATCGGCGTTGCATACTTCGTCGTCTGAGTAACATTGCCGTCCGCATCGTACTGATAACCGATCACGTCGCCGGCGGCATCGATGTTGAAAGCCAGCCGGCCAGCTGTATCGTAAACGCTGCGTGTGACTTCATTGTTAGTACTGCCCGCAACCAACGGCTGTACGTCCAATATCTGCGGATTCGAGGGCAAACTCGAAAGATTGATCGGCGTGGTGTATTTCGTGGTTAGCGTGAGACGACCATCCAAGTCGTACTGATAACCTGTCACATCACCCAAAGTATCAATGCTATAAGCGACGCGCCCCTCGGTGTCGTAGACCGTGCGCGTAGCCTGATCGGCCGAGGCTACAAGGCTAAAATTGCTGATTGTGCCCGTGCTGACCGCTTGTCCCGACTGCGTCTGCGTCTGCAGCATCGCCTGCGCAGTCGCCCATTGACCGCCCAGGTTCCAGACCCACAAAAAGGAGAGTCCCGATCCTCCTTGCTGGTAGAACTTGATGGTTGAATTGCCGTTGGTGATCGAGATATTGACAACATAGCTGGTGTTGTCCAGCACCGCACCCATGCTGACGGTAGTTAAGGCTCCCGTCTGGCTGTTGTAATATACACAGTAGGCTTGATTGCCCTGGATGTAGACTCCGGCGCGGTTGTGGTTATTGGTGACGGCTCCGGTTCCGTCCAGGTAATCTGCGAGGTAACGTCCAGTAGATGGGCTGCCGGTGTTGATTACCGAGTTGAAGACCAAAGGCTGGCTTGTGACGCTGTACAAAGGTCCGGTTGCTTGCGGGTTGCCGGCGGCACCATTGGCAGTGGTGAGCGCAACCTGGCCGTTGCCGATTCTGACTTGACCGTTTGGATCGTTGCTCGTCGAAAAATGCATCAGAGCCAACTGCACATCGGAGGCTTGAGGATTGAGCGGCAGCGCAGACAGATCGATAGGCGTGGCGAATTTCGTAGTTTGTGTAACGTTGCCGTTCCCGTCGTACTGATACCCAGTCACGTCCCCGAGGGGATCGACGCTGTATATGGCGCGCCCATCAGCATCATAGATCGTGCGAGTGGCCTGGTCGCTAGACCCGACGACGTTCATATTGCTGATTGTGGAGACGCTTGATGCCTGACCAGGCTGTGTTTGCGTCCCTACCACTACTCGGGCTTTGCTCCAAAGGCCGGAAGCACCCCAGGCGATAAACGAATATGAGTTCTGGTCCGTATTGCCTTGTTGGTAGAACCGCAGCTGAGTGGAATTATTGGTGATTGATACCCTGAGTACGTAATTGGTGTTGTCCTGAACCGTCCCGAAATTGACGGTTTGCATCTGCTGAGTGAAGGTATTGTAGAAGACGCCGTAAACCGTACTGCCTTGGATGTACACGCCAGCCCGGCTCGGCGGGTTCGCACCCGGCGCGGAGTCCAGATAGTCAGTGATGTAGCGTCCGGAACTTGAACTTCCGGTATTGATCACCGACGAGTAAGTGGTCGGTTGACCGGAGATCGTGTAATACGGACCAGTTGCCTGGGGGTTGTAGGTAGTGGTGTCGCTGCCGGAGGTCAGCGTCACCGTGCCATTGGCAAGCTGCACTTGCCCGTTGGGGCTGTTGCTTACTGTAAAGTTCAGCAGCGCGAGCTGGATATCGCCGGGCTTGGGTGCGGCCGGCAGGCTGGTCAGCGAGATCGGAGTCGCATATTTCGTCGTCTGCGTGACGTTACCATCCGCATCGTACTGGTAACCGATTACGTCGCCAACGGCGTCGATGCTGTAGGCCAAGCGGCCACCGGCGTCGTAGACATTGCGCGTTATTTCATTGCCAACACTGCTTGCTACCAGTCCCGCCACCTGAGTATCTGTCGGATTCGCAGACAAGCCGGACAGTGATATCCGGGTACCGTATGCAGTCGTCTGCGTGATATCTCCAGCCAGATCATACTGGTAGCCGATGACAGCGCCCAAAGCGTCGATTGTATAGGCCAGGCGGCCATCATTGTTGAAGACGCTGCGCGTCACGGCTGTGTTTGGATCAGTGACCTGACTGACCTGTCCGAACGCGTTATAGGCAAATTGCGTTTTAAGATTCAGTCCACTCGGATCAACAGTCTTGGTGCTTACCCTGCGAGCGGCATCGTAAGCATAGGCTGTGGAGGTGCCGTTGGCATCCACTGTGGTAGTGAGCAAATCAGAGGCATCGTAAGCGTGAACAGTCTGATTTCCGTTGGGATCGACGGTGTTCGTGAGGTTGCCGTCTGCATCGTAGCTGTAGGTAGTGATGGCTCCCATGCCATCGATACCCTTGATAACTTGTCCCTGCCGATTCTCGACCGTCGTCGTACCTATGCCGAGCGCCGTGTCGACTTTCGTAGTTGTCTGAGTCGCGTCGCTATAAGTGTAGGTGGTGATGTTACCATCGCGATCCTCAGTGGCGGACACACGCCCAAACGCATCGTAGTTCGTTACCGTCGACTGCCCCAAAGCATCCGTTGTAGCGACATAGAGCCCAAGCGGATCGCCGAAGGTAGTCGTCGTGCTGTTACCAATGGGATCCAGCACCTGCGTAGTCCGCCTGAAAGCGTCATACGAGATGTTTGTGGTCAAGCCCAGACGACCGCTGTCGACAACCGTTTGCGTTAAATTACCGTCGCCGTCATAGGTGTACAGGTCGGCACTGGAGGCTACGCCGGGGCTGCTGCCCACATCCTGCGTTTTGCGCTGGAGTTCTCCAAACGCGTTATAGGACTGTGTCGAGGCAAAGCCCAAAGCATCTGTGGTATTCGTTAATAGGCCACGTGAATCCTGATACTGATAGCTTGTTACGCGATTGGCAGCATTTCCCTGGAATCCGGTAGCGCCGATCGCCGCGTTGAAGGCCGTGTCACTACCAACCAGACCGCCAATCAAGCCAGTGAGGCTGATTCGATTGACATACTCGGTGGTTTGGACGATGTCGCCAAAAGCATCGTATACATTTCCGGTGACTTCGCCGGCCCCATTGACGGTATAGACCAGCCGCCCGTCACCATCGTAGTAGTAAAACGTTTTCTTTCCATCCGGATCAATGCTTTCAGTCTGCCGTCCATCCGCGTCGTAAAAGCTCTGTGTGTTTGAGCCGGAGTTTCCCAACTGGGTGTTTGTTACCTCCCCCAAGTCGGTGTATGAGGTATATGAGGTTGTACGCTGATCGTTCCGACCCAGCTGGTCGGTCTGGCCCACGGCATTGATCTTCGAGACCAGGAAGCCACTCACTGCATTGTAGTTATATTGGGTGATGGTTCCTTGTGCATTGGTCTGCGTACTCAGCCGGTTGAGTGCGTCGTAAACCCAAGTTTGGGTCTGATCCTGTGCCGATATAGTCGGCGTTGGTGCACCACCGCTCCCGCTATAACCCACGGCTGTGGCATAGCGAATCTGCTTGCTGAGATTGCCCCCAAGGTCGTACGTGTTCGCAGTGAGGAAGCTATCTGCATTGAGCGAGGCGGATACCTGCCCCAAACCGTTGTAAAACGTATAGCTGATCTGATCGTGGCCGGGGCTCGTCGCAGGGATGAGCTGCGCCAAGGTACCGCTGACCCTAAGGCCAGCTGTCGTCGCCGTAGCGTAGGCTATCGTCTTGACGACTTCGCCGGCATTGTCATATGTCGTCTGCGTTAGATACCCGTCTGGATCCAGTACAGCGACCAGCTGGCTATCGGCATTGTAAAAATATCGCGTAGTGCGATCATACCCCGGCGCCGGCTGCACACTGATGCTGGAAGCAGTGCCCGTGATTGGAACGCTCGATACTGCGTTTAGAAACTGGGTCTGGCTAATTTTGTTGCCGGCCCCGTCGTAGGCGTACTGCGTGACGTAGCCCTCGGCATCCACCACGTCAACCAGGCGATCCGCCGTGTCATAGAGATACGCGGTCGTGCGATCTAGCGATGATGCCGATGGGCGCACCTGACTGACGCTATCACCTACCGGATTGCTTGTCGTAACGTAGTTGGCGTACTGGATCGTAGCAATTACCTGCCCGTTGTCGTTGTATCGCGTCTCAGTCAGCTCTTTCTGCGGAGTGATTACTCCCGCGCGACGCCCCTCCGCATCGTATACATAGTAAGTCGATGCACCTGTCGGGTCCGTTACTTCTGCCAGCCGGTCATTGGCATCGTAAACATAAGAAGTCGTGCCCAATGCCACCCCAGTGTGGCTCGTCTTGCTAACACTGACTACGTCTCCAGCACCGTTATATACCGTCGTCGTGAGCAGGCCATTTGCGGCAGTCGACAGGACCGACACGTTTTGGCCGGTGCCTGTGGTAGGGGGAGAAACGCTTCCGTAAATGTTACTAACGGTTATGCGGCCGGTATTGTCGGTCGAGCTGAGGAGGCGATTTAAGCCATCGTAAACATAGCTGGTGACATAGGCTTGACCCGCAGCAGCGGTGCTGGTTGGTACGCCGGACGCGGCACGCGGATCAATGCTAATCAGCAATCGCCCACCGACGTCATAAACATAACGACTCTCCAATTGCTTGCCGTCGCCAACACCCACCCCGCTGCTATTCGTCGTATTCCAGGCTGTGACAGTCTGAATCTGTCCGGTAAGATCGTAGGTGGTATCCGTGCGTCGGATCTTTGTCTGGTCCTGCCCAGACGCCCAGGTCGTCATGTCGCTCAAGCTCGGGATGGTTCCCGATACGCTGTCCGGTCCGCTATAAACCCCCGTATAGGGACCCGTAGACAAAGCACTCGGATAGGTGATCGATGTGAGCCGCTCACCCTTGGAGTCATAGCGATATTCCGTTACCTCGCCTTGGGGCAAAACCACAAAACGCAGATTGCCGTTGGCGTCGTATACGTAGTGCGTCGTTTCCGGACTTGAGGCTGCCTGGCCCACCGCCGACGCCGGCGTCTGGTAAACAGTCTCCGATAGCAGTCGGTTGCTGCTGTCGTAGGTCCGCGTCACCGTGTTGCCCAGCGAGTCCTGGACTTCGGTCAGGTTACCGTCGCTATCGTAGCTGTAGTTCACCGTTCGGCCGTCAGCGTCGGTCACTTTGCTGATGCTGTTGTCGGTGTTATATGCGTAGGTAAGCGTGGCCGTGCCACCGCTGTCCAAGGGCTCCGCGATCTTGGTCAACCGCTGCTTGATGTCGTAGGTGTAGGTGGTAACGTTGCTAAGGGCATCCGTTACGGTGGCAGTACCGGATATAACGTTGTAGGCGATTGTGGTTGTATTGTTTTGCCCGTCGGTAAGTGATGTCACGCGTCCCGCAGCGGAGTAGCCGATAGTAAGTACAGTGCCATCGCTCTGCGCAATCTGTGTGATTCTGTCGGATGTCCCCGAGTATTGGTATGTAGTGGTATAGACGTTGCTGTCGAAGGTGCCGTTGTTATTCGACGTCAACTCCACTGCCATCGCAGTCAAGCGATTTGAAGTGTCGTAGGCGTATTCGACCCGCGCCAACTGCTGCATCTGTGTAGGGTCGGTTGCCCCAGGAACCAGGGCCATAATCCGAATATCAGTCAGATTGTTGCCGCTGTAATCCAGATAAGTAACCTGCCCCGAGGAATCCGAGATCGAACTGACTTGATTGCTCGAATTGTAGTTATAAGTCAGCTGGTTGCCGTTTTGATCCGTCTCCGACAGCAGCTGGCCAGTCGAGCTATAGGTCTCGGTTACGCCTGTACCGCCTTGGGTATAAACCCATGTCGTACTCGTGTAAGTGAGCGTGTCATATGTACCGGTTCCATTTTGCGCTTGCCACAGCTGCAATGTACCGTTCCAGGTGAAATTTTCGACATCCCCGTCTGCCGTTGTCCGGGTAATCGCACCGTGCAAGGACTTCGGCAGAAGACCCAGCGTCAGACTGCGCTCGAATGAGAACTGCCAGTGGTCGCTGTTATAGCCCTCGGTTCCGAGCGAGTTGTACGTCGCCACCACCGGATCATTCAATCCAACCGCGGCCAAGAACTCATCTTGGCTTTGGACGACCAGGTTGCCCGTCGCGCCGTTTACGTAAGCGCTGGTATTCCCCTGTCCGATCTTGCTGTTCCCGGGAGTCCCGTAACCGTTTTGTTGAGTCGCAGAACTGCCAAGCAGACCCAACCCGCTACCTACGATTATCGACGTCATCCCTTGCTCCAGAACTCGCTTTTGGGCGATCTTTGCCCCTTATCTACCCTCTCCAGTCCTGGCGAAATAAGTTTAGGGATTGCGCGCGTTAAAATTCACTCGATTGATATCATTGAATATTTATATTCAAATCGACATGACAAAATAAATCGCCAAATGACTCTGTGAACATCTGCTCTGATTGGAAAGCGCCTTCGCAGAACCCTGCCTAGGCTCCCCCCAAATAGAGGAGAGTTAAACCGCCGATCCGCCAGCAAATGACTGCCCTATCTGTGTGATAGATTGATGGTACTCAGAGTTCTGACAAAAAAAAGGAATACAGCAAGTGACTCGCAGAACCACCAAATCAGCAGCAGTGTCGATATCAGCTTTTTTGATCTGTCTTTCTGCTCAGGCAAGCCCTACCGTTGAGTCCACTTTATATTCCTTTGGCGCGACGACTTCGGATGGCACAGGCCCGGAGGCAGCGCTTATTCAAGGTAGTGACGGAAATTTCTATGGGACAACTGTCGGTGGCGGAACTGGCCGCGCCGGCACGGTTTTCAAGCTTACCCCCGCCGGCGTTGAAACCGTGCTGTACTCCTTTGGAAGTAACGCTGCCAATAACGATGGCGCTTATCCCTATTCAAGCGTGATTCAAGCAAGTGACGGCAATTTTTACGGTACGGCCACCGGCGGAACGCATGGCACCGGCGGGGCGGTATTCAAAGTCACTCCGGACGGCATCGAAACGCTATTGCACTTCTTCAACCCGCAGGACTTGACGGATGGGAACACTCCTCAAGCCGCACTCGTTCAGGGGCGTGACGGCAATTTCTATGGAACCACCAACTACGGCGGGAAAAACAACCGAGATCCAGAGGGCGATTTTGGCGACGGCACCATATTCAAGATTACGGCGGACGGAACAGAAACCGTTCTGTATTCCTTCGGTAGTTCAAGCGTGGATGGTCGGACCCCTATTGGAACACTAATCCTCGGCAGCGATGGAAATTTCTACGGAACAACTCAATATGGGGGCGCTCATGACAATGGCACCGTCTTTAAAGTCACACCGTCGGGTGTAGAAACCGTACTGTATTCATTTGGAGATCGGAATGCGGATGGCGCGCAACCTTTCGCGGGCCTGGTTCAAGGTAACGATGGCAATTTCTATGGAACCGCTCAATACGGGGGAGCGAATGCTTCGATCAACGATGGCAAGGGTGGAGGCATAGTATTCAAAGTGACTCCGGCCGGCGTTGAATCCGTGCTCTATTCGTTCGGTGGATCGGGCGCGAATGACGCCAATCCTCAGGCGCCGCTGGTACAGGGCAACGACGGAAATTTCTATGGGGCCACCACCTATAACGGTGGCTTAGTGTTTGAACTGACCCCGGATGGCACTGAAACGGTCCTATCGAATTTCAAAGCCTCGCCTCTGTCGGGATTGATTCAAGGCAAGGATGGAAACTTCTACGGAACAGGCGCCGGAGGCGGCACCAAAAATTTTGGCATGGTCTTTCGCCTGACTTCCACTTCATCAAGCAGCAGCTCATCATCTTCCGGCGGCAGTTCGTCTTCCGGAAGCTCGGGGGGAGGGGCCATCGGCTTTTTTACTCTGGTCCCGATGATATTTATCGGACTCGCCCGGATACGAAGGCGTCATCCCTCAACCCTCGAATTTGTGGGTTAACAAAGATTGAGGCCCGGGGCATGCTTGATCAGCTTCCGTCGGCCCGAAGCAGTCATCAGCGACCGTCGGCTTTCGGGTAGGCTATCTCGACGTAGATACTTCGTCTGATCGCTTGGGGACCGCATGAAGATCAATATCCTGGCCGGGCTGGGGGCTGTACTTATTGCCACGGCAATGCCGTGCTTCGGGGCGGATTGTAGTTCTGGCAGTTCTCCCGCCGAAGTGCGCGCCTGCTTTGCCGAGGAGTTGAAGTCCTCGGACGGCCGGCTCAACGCTATCTATAGTCAGCTGATGTCCTCGAGCCCGGCGCAGGCGAAGGAATCGCTGAAGCACGACGAGCGTGACTGGATTAAGCAACGCGACGAAGTATGCCACCTAGACCCCGCTTCTGACCGCGATGCCTGGCTCAATGGCATCCTCGCCGACCAGACGAAAACCATATGCGTCGTCGACATCACCCGCTCCCGTATCGCCACCCTCGAGAAGATACAGGCGCCGCCTGCCGGCGAACGCGATCCGTACAAGGAGGCCTTCGACCGTAAGCCACCCACCACACATGCCTCCGGTAAGTGGTACTTCGAGGTGACCATCGACCCCGCGATGATTGCGCAGATCAGCCCCACCACCTTCGCCGTTGGACTCTCCGACAAGAGCAACCTCACAGGCACCATGGAGAACATCAGCGCTGAGGATATCGGCAAGCAGCGGATTCTCTTTGGCATTGCTGCCGATCTGGACAACGGCAAGCTCTACCTGCGCAAGAACGGCGAGTGGATCCGCGGCCTGCCCGGCTCCAATCAAGGGCAAGATCTGAAATTGGGCCGGGACTACTACGCCGTCTTCATGGTGAGCGCCAAGAAAGCCAATCAGCAATACCTAGATAGCGGCGCCATCCGCCCGAACTACGGTGACCAGCCCCCGACTGAAGCCCTGCCGGATGGTTATCTCCCATGGCGCGGGCCGTAAAGCGGTCGGGGAGTGACGCCGATCGGCCCGTGCCGGCCAGTGGTGACCGACCGCTTTAGGGTAGTCTGCCGCAATCGTTGAGCCATCGAGCGCGTAATCATGGGCGTGTCAGGATTGCAATCCCGTGTAGTGAGAGAAGGCATATACCTGTACTCGGGGTCCGTTGGGGCCAATGGAGCTGTCGTTCATTAGTGACCACTTCTGATTTGAGGAAAGGGCCTCGAACCAGCATGCTGCATACGTATCCGCGTGGTTGCCGCGTCCGTAATCCCTTTGATTGGAAGCTGCGACACCCGATCTAACTTAGTTCCGCGTCGAGTTCTCACTTTTTTTCTGGCCATCGTCGCTCCAGTCGGTGCGTGATGGTCTTTGCAAACCGACCGGGGAACCCACCCGCCTTCTTAGTACCTTTGCGGCGACTCCAGTATTCAACTCGGCTCTTGCACTGCCGCTGATGGCGGTGGTGTTTGGTGCGGCTCATGGCGATCTGACTCCAGATTGGGATCAAGATCGCATGGGCACCTCAATTTCAAAGACGCGCTTCATATTCTCATACCCTCAACCAAGCCGGGTCGGCGGCTTGCATCTAATATCATACAGGGTGTGTGACGCCGGCCAAAGCGCCCTCTACCAAGGCGGTCATCGGCGTAGGCGGAGACCTGGACCCACGATCCACGAGACGGTCTATCACTTCCGCCGGCGACACGTTGAAGAAGTCGGCTTCAAGCCCGCGCGGCAGCCCATCATCGGAGAGCGCAAGATCTACCTGGTCGCCTACGACGCGTGGCTGATCGATCTGCGGCTCAAGCCGCACGAAGCGCCGGACCTCGCCAATCCCAACTCGTACATGTTTTGCCACCAGGTGGGACGAGAGCTCCAAAGTAGGCGGTATCCGGGGCTGCTGACACGCTCGGCACGCTGTTCAGGGGAGAACGCGGTGCTGTTCGATCCCGTGTACCTGACTAACCCACGGGATTTATGCTTTCTCAGCTACCGCTATTTGCCCGGCACTGGCGTGGTTATGGTAGAACGTTGGCAGCTTTTTGCACGTGCGCTGATAGTTCGAACCTCTCCAAAATCTCCATTCGAATGCTGGACCACGCTCCACTCCGTTGCATACACAACTACGATTGTGCAGTTATCCTGCTCGTCATCCATCAATTCAATCACAGACTTAATGAGAGCTTCGCACGTCTCGCGTGGAGATCCGGCATTGAGGCAACGACCGATTTCATGCTCATCGAGGACGTCCAGACCATCTGTAGCTAGCAAAAGCCGATCCTCTGGCATTAAGTCCAACGGCGGTTCGAGTAAGTAAATTCCGCGTCCCCTAGCGCCAATTGAAGATCCTGCGGCGAAGTCGATACCACCACCTCGTTCTGGACGGAATAGGCGACGCAGAGCGCCCTCTCGCAAGAGGTAGAGGGAACTGTCGCCAACGCTGGCCGCGACGAACTGCCTTTGATCGATCAAAAATACACCTCCGACTAAAGTCGTCGCGGGTTCGTTGCTTCCGCGGCGGCCCGAGAGCGGTCGAAGGGCGAGAAGGCTTTCGTGTGTCTCAATAAAAGCATTACGGAGGGCCGTGCCAGCGTCAACGGCTTTTTTCAGAATTCTACGAGCCTCTACAGACTTATGGTCTCGACCCTTTAGCCACGACGCAAGGCTTGCGGAGGCGATATTGATTCCAATTCGACTGGCCTCGTCGCCTGCCGTGTGACCACCCAGGCCATCGGCGACTAACACAATCAAATCTTCGTACACCCATTGGGTGATAAATGCGTCCTCTTGCCTAAAGCGCGAGCCCTGCAGCTGTGCAGAACCGATAGTGAGCTCGAGGGAAGGCTTCGGCAGATCAACGGCCATGGCGGCCACTCGATGATGTTAATAGCATGTGTTTACCCACTTTTCTCTTTAGCTGTCGCACAAGTGAAGGCTGCATGTAGTCAAACTTGTCAGGTATGTTCAGGCAAATGACTTTCTTACCTTCGAGATGACCGCTGAATAGCGCCAATAGCTTCTCCTGGTGACGCCACTCCATTACAAATATCGTGTCTGCCCACTCCACCAGCTGCGTAGTCGCGGGGCGATCCGCAGTTGGGTCGAGACCGGCCGATTCGGCCTGTATGCCCGGGTAAGCGCCAAATACCTGCGCAGCGGTCGGACTGCGAAGACGGTGCAGACTGCATATAAAAAGTACATTCATGTGATCTCACCGCACATCGTTTCCAGCTCAAAGGCCTCTTCTGCAACCCAATTTGTGCTACTGCGAAACAACGCTCCTTGCGAACTCAACGCGCCAACACGATACTTCGGGAGAACGCAGGAGTGATCGCATGAAAGATCGTCGCTGGGGTACCAGATCAGAAACATGGTCGGCCCTCGATAAATTGCTTGCCGAGGATGAGGCGCCGAATACAGCGCACCTAGTGAAGCTTGGCAGGCGCCGACTCACACAGCCTGACAGCGTCCGCCTGGGCTCTGCAGTGCTCATTTTGTCCATTTTCTTCACGGTATTCTTTGCCCATCTTCCTTTTGCAAACGAATCTATCCGAATATCAGCCTGTGCCTACAGCCTGCTCCTGGCAGCCCTTGGCTGTTACCTGATCGATAGAGGCATCCAATGGCATGGCCGCTCAGGCCGCTTGATTCGTCCATCACGAGAGGAAGTTGGAGATATTCATGAATGAATATTCGTTTTTCCATTGTCTATAGACAAATGAGGCGGACCGGCATTCAATCAGCAGCAGATCTCTCCCGTGCAGCGCTTGCTGGGCCTGTTAACGCAGCGTCATTTCCAGTTTGAAAACCACCATCCCGAGCCGGATCTGGTTTCGCATGGCGAGCATCGTGCTCTCTTCGCGCAGACTCACAGACATTCCTTCCGAAACAGCTGATCGCCCTGCGCTAGTGAGGCAGCGGTACGAGGATTTTTCTTCTTCCGCATTGGAGTTACCCGTTGCTCGGCGGGGCGCTGATCTATTGCAACTGCCCTCGAAACATCTCCGAGCGCCTGTCTTTCTCGTACAGTAAGTGCTTCAAACAAATACGTCGTTGCGTCAGCTTCATGGTGCGCCTTCTCAAGCATTGCTTTTGACGCAGTCGATTTAGATTCAAGATACTGTGGTGGGACCCAAAGATCCTTACGCACCATTTCACCCGTCATGTTCTGTGCATGAATGGCTTCAGTATCGAGCCGGAACATACTGTATGCCGGACATGAATAAGCAAGCTGTACGTCCCCCACTTCGACCACAGTCCGGCCACCACTACGAGCAATCTCATATGCAGCGATCAGGAGCTCGCGTAAGTGCCGCGGTACCGCTGCCGTGAGAAACCATAATTTCTCGGCATCTTTTATCGGATCAAGCCTAAAGACATCGGGCGCGACGGCACAAAATGCTTCGATCTGGGTCTTCCACCAAGGCGACGCAGCCTCCTCCGGTAGAAGTGCAATCACTGACTGCAACAATCGGTGCCGATCTTCGTTATTCCGAGTTCCCAGGCGATGCAGCAGGCTGCAGTTCGCGCTGTAGACCAGGATGATGCCAAGCTCGCGAAGCAGTAATAGGAATCTGGTCACTTTGGCGTTTGCCGAACCACCCTGATTGACGAACTGAAACTCATCGACTCTAAGAATCGTCACGCCGTTTCGATGCGCCCTTCGTATCAACGCTTGCTTAAGCTCGCTGGTGTCGGTCCTTGGGGGGATTTGAATTCCGGCACGACGACAAAGTGCTTTTAGAAGCGCCAACTCACCTTGCGCAGTGTCGATGGTAATTGCCCACAGGCTTTCCAACGGGAATGGACTGTAGTCGGGATGGGCCTTGACCTCGGACGACTTCGGCATCAGGCGGCCAAGGGCTTTTAGAATCGCCGATTTCCCGACACCCGCAAGGCCAGTTAGGCATACGGCAAGCAGGCGGCCCTCACTGATTTCCAGACTGGGGGCATGTACGGCGTCCATAAACGTTTTGCAATCCGGATAGCGGAGCGCGGAAAACTGCGTCGCCTGCTCCGCCAGATCAGTCAGGATTTTCTTATGTTGTCCAGTGCAGACGAACACCTCTGACAGGGCATCTCGTAAAGAGATTGCGGCTGCAGCTGGGCGAAGGGCTTCAAGCCCGTGTAGAGGTTCTGGGAAATACGAGGCTCTGCGCTGCACCGAATCGCAGTCGCGTAGAAGTTCGAAACGATCTACCCAGGCGTTTTTCATTGCACTATTACTTACCGACCTTTGGCGATCCTTCTGACGATTCGGGATGCTTTTCGTGATTCAACCGAACGCGGTTTTGCTCGCCCAACGCGCACCCCTGGTGAATTGAAGCGCTTGCCAAAGGTTCGTTCGTAGAGATCCATCCAATACAGCAAGACGGCGCGCTTGTGCTCGCGCATATTTGACGAATCGATGCGCTTGAGTTCGTCTATCCGCTGAAGATCGCAAAGTGATAGGTTGAGTTGATCCCGAGAATCGGCGATGCTCAAATGTGCTTCGACTTTGACGATGCTCCCATCCACTTCCACCCATAGATGACGCACCGCCATCTCATAGATAAATCCCTTCACCTTGATATTCAGTCCTACTGACCGATTCAGAAGGTTGGTGGCCCTAAGTGCCTCGGAATCGAATCGAATCCCGTGGAGGTAGACGCCATCCAGCTTCACGTCAAGCGTGGTCGGATCAAGGAATCTTCTGACCGCTTCGTCGTAAGATATCGATATTGCGTCACTTCGCCCGCGCTCCTCGAGGTACTGCGCGATGCCAAGCGGAGTTCCCCGAACCCCGGCCGTACGCATTTCCGGTGTCAATTTGTGCGACACATCCTTCGAATCCATTTCAGCCAATGCTCTTACAATCTCCTGGGCTGCAAGTTGGAAGGGATTTTTGTCGGATTGAAAATAGGTTGGCGACCCTTCAAAGTGATCACTGCGCGGATTCGCACTCTCGACAATCGCCTTTCCCTGTCCGGAAGCGGATTGCACGGTTTCGCGGATTAGAGCTTTTGGATCGACACGCTGGCTGGCGCCTGCTCCGCGATCCGCGACAGATTGATGGGGCAGACCCGGCCGCGGCACTTGATGGCTCTCGACACGGATTCCAAATAGTCCGGCGACCTCTTCCCATCCCACCGCTGCGCAAAAGCACATGTTCCGGTAGGCCCCGGCTGTCTCACTGTCGGCACCGAACCCGATGCCCATCGCCAAGCTTGATACGGTGTCCATGCCCTTAACAACTACTAGCGGCGGCAGGCATTCACCCCTAAGGCCTCGGGGATACTCATTTGTTCGATAGGCATCCATCTCTATCCGCTGATTCAGATTGGAAGTGCTTGCCGCAAAAGAGCCCTGACTGGCACTCGCACGGTTTCTAACTCTTTCGTGGCCGTAGCGATCGAGCTGAATTTGCTTTTTTCCGATCTTCTTCACAATCGCCCATTCGAATTGTCGAAAACTGGGAAACTCACTTCCTTGTGGGTGATATAACTCCTTCCACTTTTTTCGCCCAACCCTGGATTTACAACCGAATTCGGAAAGCATGCTTTCGCAGTATATTTGTGTCATCGGCTTTCCACGGCTCTTGTGTATATGGTAAGACGCGATACTTGTCTCAGCGAGATTGCTGGTCATGCGGTGGCCGTAGTGCTTTCCTTTAGACAAGGAAGGACGTCCGCATTTTGTTCTGCCCCCATCTTCAAACCGACTCCAGCGGCCGCACTCAGCCCATGCTCCGAGAAGAGACCATTTGTCCCGTCCAAATAAGAGATAAACGAAAAACCACAGAACAAAGCGCGTTTCGTTGCGACGGCTTTCGCGGGCAAGCTTGCCGAGGTGGGCTTCCGGATTTTCAGCGGACAGAATTTCTGTCTCGATCTCAAGCGCCGGGGCGATTTGAGCAAGACGTTTTTCGACTCGTGCTTCGTTACTGATGCGTTTCCCGCTTTCCGCATCCTTTCGCATTAGCTTGTTTGCATCGAGCAGCGCGAGATTACGGCCCTGGTATGGTCTAAGCCAGGGCGGGCGCGCAACCTGATTTTCATGCGGCTTGATTCTATTGGCCATGACGCCGGACTCGAAAACCTCCTGCGTCATTATCAGCAGCACTGCTCTCCGCAGGATCTCAATTTTTGTTCTGGAGTTCGCTTTCCGCTTACATCGTGTTTCAACAAATTCGACAAGGAGTACACGCCCACTCTTATTTCCCAATAGATAGTAAGTGACCCCCTGCCGTAGTGAGGCGTAGCCCTCTGGGGCTATAAGCTGAGCTCCGCAGTTCATCAGCCTTCCCTCCCAAACAGATTTCCGTGAACCGACAGTACATCCCTGCTTTCGCTTACGAGAGGCCGATCACGCAAAATGGGTTGAAACAAATCGACACGAAGCTGCCGCGACCAGATCAATGAATACATCAGCGAGTTGAAGATCTCGGGCCATAGACGGTGCCGGAGCAGAAAGTGGCGCGCGATTTCAGTCGGCGTATCGCTAGAATGGTTGGCAGATGACTGAAGAACCGTCAGCGCTTTACGCTCGAGGGTTTCGGAGACGAAAGACTTGCGGGCCTGCCAGGAGAAGCACTGCAGAAGATTCGAGATCATCTGCGGATCGAGCGAGTCACCTGCAAGCGACACCGTCCGGATTTCCGGGTCGTTGTAGTAGCCGACCTCAATGGCATGGCGGGCTATGGCCTTCGCTTGCGCGCGTTCTGGATTCCGGATCGGTAGATCAGCCGGACCCGGCCGGGAGAAATCCTCGGCGGACTTCTTTATTGACCAGTTCAGGCAATACGGGCCGCGGCCATCCACCAGAAACAGCAGCAGATCCCCGACAAACGGCATCGGCGCGTCATGCTGCTCTCCGGATTCCGATCGCCAGCTTACCGTGGCGTGCCACTGCAGATAGCCCAACGCCTCCGCGACGGCCAGCGTCCCTTTGAATGGTGGCAGCTGCATCCCCGGAAACTGGGGATGTCCAAACAAGGGGTGCGTCATCGCCGACGGATAGAGGATCCGCTGCTCGTTCAGATCGAATAGCTGAGGAAAGTAAATTGCGAGCAGGATACCGGCGAGCTCCTGCCCCGACATGGCGTGCAGCTCCCGGCCAATCTTGTTCTTCTTGCACAGGATCGTCGGCCGGGATCTGCTGGGTGCTTCGTTGCGTGTGGCTCGATTGGCTGGCTGATAGTCCGCGCCCCAGGCAGAACGTGCCTGGCGCTGCCAATATCGCTTCAACCTGTGCAGCCTTTTTTGCTGCGTCTCCATGCGTGCTCTCCCTTGGCATAGATTCCGCCAACCGCGACGATGCGGCCGGATCTAGGGGCATTGGGAAAGCACACTCGCGCTGAAGTCCGATACCGCTGACTTGACACCGGATTGCGAGTGCAGGAGCATACAAACAAGTCTTGTTCTCGGTGCTCACCAGAACAAACCCCTGAAGCCCGCGGTCGCTAGAACGACCTCGGGCTTCTGCTTTTCCAGCCCCGGAAATCCCTCCCCTCTTAATTCGCAGCCATGGATCCTCCTCCACGGCTTTCGCCGTCCTGGTGGGTGTGATCTAGGTGGCCTGATCGGCTTCCCCTGATAAATGGGGCCTCCGCGAGCGGCGCCGGTGTGGGCTTGAGGCCCAGGGCAACAGCGATTTCATGGGCTTTTCCGCGAGCCCCGCGCGTCCTGCCGGCAAGTGCTGCGTACACGTCGTAGGTAGAGAATCCGCGCTCGCGCGCCCAGGCGGCTATGGAGACGCCCTGCGCAAAGAATGCACCTCGGACTTCCTTGGGGGTCATACCGCCGTCCGACCCTGCTTTACGAGTTCGTGCGAATATATTCCAAGACAGCACGTGTTTCAATAAAAATATACGTTCCGTTAGATTTTTATACAAATAACTAGAATTTCTACATATGAGTGATATTATTGATTTCGGGCGGCGACTCCGGTTCGAGCGGGAGCGGATCGGAATGAACCTAACCGGATTTGCGGATGCCATCGGCGTTAGCCGGGCGTCCCAGATCAACTATGAAAGCGGGCAACACGATCCAGGCTGGGCATACGTTAGTCGGCTGGAAAGTCTAGGAGTTGATTGGATCTATGTGGCCGTCGGCAAACGTGCACCTGACTTTGAGCTGGATCGCATCGATTGGGATTTATGCGAGCAGATTCTTGAGGACATTCACGCTTGGGAGCGTGCAAGAAAGAAGCGCGTTCCTGCCGGAAAGCAACTCGCGGTGCTGAGAATGGTGTACGCGAAATCCCATGGCTCTGGTCAGGTCAACAAAGACGCCATGCTGCTGGGGATGAAAATGGTGGCGTGAAGCGACACAGCGAAGCAGTCCAGGAGGAGGTTCCGCAATGACGACCATCGAGATTTCAAACAATTTGCGCATTGCCAGCTGCAGATAAACTCCTCCGCCGCACCGATTCATGCTTTTTCCACGCAATGCGGTCCCGCCAGTCTCATGGCTACCTGGAGAAACGCTGTTCGGCTTATGCAGTCGGTTCCACCGGGTCAGTGGCGCACTCCGCTCAGCTGACACCTGCAAGATACTATTCGACCATCATCGACTTGGGTCTCAGCACGATCTGCCCTGCCGGGTAGATCTCATCGCGTCGCGTTTCCACGGTGCGCTTGGCGAGCCAGAGGAAATTATCCTCGAGCACACATTGTTGCCGTACTTTCTGCCATTTCGATCGGAGGTGCAGGCGCAAGACGCCATTGCCACCATGCGCAGCCCGAGAGTGGGCTCTCTGAAGTTCCAGCTGGGTCTGCTCACGAGCCGGTTCCGCGCTCATCATCCATTAAAGGCCTGCCCCCTGTGTATGGACGCCGATGTGGTAGCGCATTCCATAGCTTATTGGCACCTTGACCATCAACATCCCGGCGTTTGGATGTGCTTACGGCACGATGTACCGCTCCTCGTTGCAGACGTCAAAATCAATGGTGTGGAGCGATTTCTGTGGCACCTACCCTCTGCGGATCACCTCTTCCCGCCATGCTCGGCGCTTAGTGGGAGTCACCCGGATACCCCAATTCATGCTGCTGCACAGCGCCTGGCTCAATGCATTCAAAAATATGCAGTGCTGTCCCATGGGATGCATTTTGACCCGCAGCAACTGCTCCACGCGTATGTGCGAGCACTAGCCCATCGTGAACTCGTCACCGATAGCGGCAGAATCAGGCTCGCGGTGGCATCGCCACTGTACGTTGCATTTGTAAGACCGTTTCGGAACCTGCCCGACATGGGCACCTTGCCGGCAACAGAACACGAAGCTCAAACCGATTTCAATCGCCTGTTTAGAACGCCGCGCACGGGTACGCATCCTTTGCGGCACTTGATGGTGATCCTCTGGCTGTTTGGAACCTGGGATGCGTTTATGCAGGCCTACCAGGTTGCCGAGCCGTACAAGATCACGGGCACGCTCCTACGAAACAGCGAGATCCAAAACGATATTGAGACTTTCCGTCCGCGCTCGAAACAGGACGCGCTGGTGAATTTGATGCGAAGCAAAAAACTCTCCGCGTCCAAAGCAGCACACGCTTTCAATGTATCGACACACACGGCACTTAACTGGGCAGCCTTGCAAGGGCTCGAAGTTTCGCGACGCCCCCAAAAGCTCGACGCTCTCCACCGAACTGAATTACTCGAGGCTCTCAGACGCGGGGACGACGTACATCGGTTAGCTCTGCGATTTCGATTATCCATTGTGACGATCAATCGTCAAATACTCTCGGAGCCTGGACTGAAGCAGGCGCGACTGGATGTACAGCTTGAAGCGGCGCGGCGCAGAGCTCGCCGGCGCTGGATCGCAGTATGCACCGCAAATCCAGGGCTTGGAGCTAAAGCCGTGCGCTTACTGATCCCCGAGGTCTTTATGTGGCTGTATCGGCATGATCATCCATGGCTCAATATACAGAAAAGCGCTCTTGTTTCCGGTCGCGCTCACAATGACGCGCATCTAGATTGGGATCGACGTGACCGCGACTTGGCCGATGCTATACGAAAAGCTGCGCTTTCATTTCATCTTGAAAAACCAGAGGCACGAATCACACTTCGTCAGCTTTATCAGCGAGTGCCAGATCTCCGACCAAAGATTGAATGCCTCGCGCGGCTCCCGCTTACCGCCGCCTCAATAAGTCAGGCCCTCGCGTTTTATCCTTACCCGACGCATCAGCAAAGATTGACGTAGATATTGAGGACCCACCTCAGATGATCCTGACACGCCCTTTTCGCGACGAGTTTGCATTAGGTCAACTAGGTCGAATCCGAGCAGCAAATGGACTGCGAACAAATAGCGAAGCGGTGCGATATTTGAGGCAGCACCTTATCAGCGCCAACAAGGCAAATGCAGAAGATCCAACGTTTGTGCTTCTGGCAGCAGCTAGTGAGATGCCTATTTCCGAATACGTGCAAACGCATACTGATCTTCCTGTTATTCGTGGAGTCGTCAATTCATGGGCACGCGTAGCTCATGCAGATATAGAACTTCTAAGATCCATTGACTGGGAAGCTCCGCGTGGAACTCGAAAGACGCATCCCATCTGCGTGGACGAATCGCGTGGCAAACCAAAGACAGCAGCGTTTTGCAAGGCCTGTTTAGCGGATCAACGCGCGTCTGGCGTCTCATTCTGGCGCAGATCACATCAACTCATTGGATGTGACTGGTGCTTTGATCACGACATTCCCCTGTTTATCGTCAGAGCAGACAACGTATTTGATTGGCTACCGGAAAAGTGGGTGGACGACGCTTATGAAGCGAAATACGCTTCAGATGCCGATAGACAACATCCAATAGCAATCCGGTATATCGAGGTTATACGCAGATTCCTCGGCGAGAACACGCCGATCTGCGCGCAACGCGCTTTAGACGCCATGCGCCCTGCAGATGTGGATTTCAACTTATATACAGCGTGCGATATTCAAATACAACGAATTACCGATTTAGTGATCGCGTCCGCGCCCAGAACCTGGCTCGGAAGAAATTTTCGGGAATTCTTTTCCACGGCAGGCGGAAGGTTTTTTTCGGAGACCTACGGAGAACCTAAATTGCGCTATACCTGCAGCGCAGCGACATTTGCGGTGGCCATTGCAGCTTTCTATTCATCATGCGATGAAGCCTTTAATTTGATGACTTGCACGAGGAATGTGCGAGACAATTATTCTGCCGCAGGACATATCTGCAAATGCTAGTACAAGATAATGAATGTTTGAGCATCAGGGACGACGAAAAATTTCCCGCATAAGATGTTCAACCACTTCATGTGGCTCTAAATGGATTTCTATCCAAGCTACAGCCCCGTGCCGACTATTTTTCTACGCAGGTCGCGATCATCCTTCATCAGGCGCTTACGTAAATGATGGCGCAGTGGCGCCCGATAACGTGTGGGATTGCCCCGTTGACCATGTACGTTGCGGCGATGTATGCCTAACCAATTCATCTACCCCTGAACTCTGACTTCACTTTTTCCAACCTGACAATACGCAGCACATCACCAAGCAACCGGCGCTGAACAAGATCATGTAGCAGGCCATTCCGAAACTTTGCATGCTCTGCTCCTTGACAACGACCGGAATCAAGAAAATCATCGCGAAGCCGGCAGCAGTTCTATATATGCCGAGAAGCGAGGTGCTTGCTTCGTTGGCGACTTCCAGGAACTGCGTCAAAAATCCAGGATGTGTTAGGTTGTTGTCGATGTAGCGCATGCGCAACGATCGAATGCCTTTAGGAAGCAGCAGTAGGAATATAGACCAGAGAAATACTGCCGTGGACGGATTTGAAGCGATCAAGGCTTTGAGTGTTTCTTGAAACCCGTAGAAGTACGTAGTCAGGGCGCACGGCACTGTTCCGAGCAACACAGCACAATAAAACTCTCTTTTTGCGTATTGGGTTATTGAGTTCATTGAGGTTTACGTTTAGACGGTGATGGGCCATACAGAAAAATGACGGGATGTGTCTTAATGTGATGATCTGTTCTGAGCTCTCCTGTTCGTCCGAGGCGACGTACCTTGCCGGGATCGTCACTGAAATGAACACTTCCAGGGATTCAGCCTGTTCACATGAAGCGACAAATAGCGGTCGATGAACCCGCTAAAGCAGGAAGAGTCGTCTCCGCTCACGCTGGTAGAGCCCAATGGTTCCTACGGCCAACTTGATGAAAGCCACGAGCGCAGCCCACGGAACCCACCGCCCAATTGCCTCCGTAACGCTCGCGACAATGGGATTCGCCGACGAGGCGTCTGTTCGGAACATCAACGACCCCATGACCATGATCACCGCAGGCAGAAGAATGGTGGCGTAGGTTGCGAATTGAAGCCTGCCCGATATTGAAAAGACTGCCAGCACTTCCGTGCTGGCGTCTTTCAGCCGATCTAGCGGCATGACTGCCCCCTCCCGCCTAGCGGCGGTCCTTGGTGGTCTGCGACAGCACCGAGGCCGCCAGCTCCTTCGTTTCCTCGGAATACTTGGGGCTGTGCAGTACGCGGCCGGCGGCGTGTTCGATGTCGGCTCCGGTCTGCTTGTTTGTATGGCGCTGCGCGAGCGCGGACGCCGCCAAGCTTCTAGCGATCTGGGAAGCCGAGGGATCTTGGAGGGTTTCGGAGGCCAAGGTGGCGATCCGTCCGGACGTCTGCTTGGTGTTTCGTGACATTGTGAATACCTCTCTTTGGGTGGATAAAACTGCGGTTACGGCTAGGACGCGGTAAGTTGCGCGAGGATCAAAGTGGCTAGCAATGCGCCGCCTGCTGCATGTAATTGCGGGCTATTGGGTTCTCGCCCTAAGGCCCAGGAGACGAAGTGCTCGCAGTTCCAATTAAACAGCCGATAGGGTGTGCCAAGTGCGCGTTCGGCACGGGCGATGACCTGGAAGGCTGAATGCCCCGAAATGCCATGTGCTGTGACCATTGATCGGCCCATGGCGAATTCAGCCAGGCTTTGGCGTATTACGCCCCGGCCCGGCACGTTGGCGTATACCAAGGTAGAGCCGTCAGCGAAAGTGACTTTCAGGCCGGTGTGGTTGAAACAACCCCACCAACGAACGGACAGAACCTCAACCATTGCAATGAACATCTGGGACCCCCTATCACTTCCGAGCCGCTCGAATTGACCTAAACCCCCAGTAGATGAGACAGTACGTCTTACGTGTGCAACAGTCTGGGGCTACTTGTTGCAGTTGTCAAACAGATCGTCTCTTAAGAGAAACGACATGGATTCCAAAGCAGTCGAGGACCTGGCGCGCCGTGTTCAAGAAAGGCGAGCCGGAATGGGTGTTCGTGAAGCAGCAAAAGAGGTTGGTGTGAGTGCCGCTACCCTTTCGAGGGTGGAGAACGGAAAGCTTCCGGACTTGGAGACTTTCGGAAAAATCTGCCGCTGGCTGGGCGAAGACCCTGCGATTTTTTTGGGTCTGGAACCGCGTTCGGTAGACGCACCCCGCGCCCAGGTGCATTTCAAGAAAGGCGCTGCAATTGAACTGGATTCGGCAGAGGCGCTTGCGAAGATGATCATCCTCGTGCAGAACACATTGCGCGAAGAGGATTCACCAGCCTAGCCCTGTCAGCGAAATTACGTCGTGTTCGAACGCGGATTCAAAACGTGGTGTGAGCGCTACGCTGCCCAAAAGCGGGTGGAACTCGGGCTGAGTGCGAGTGACCCGTTGGATCCATACAATCTCGCTCAAAATCTAGGGATTCGTGTTTGGAAGCCTGCGGATATCCCTGGTATCACTAGTGAGATGTTGGCTATCTTGCTCCGCAACGACGGCAAGACAGCGAGCTGCTGGTCAGCCGTCACTATTGTCGAGAGTGGAAAGTCCGTGGTGATATTGAATACCTCGCACTCCGCAGGCCGACAGGCTAGCGATCTCATGCATGAACTTGCTCATCGAATCCGGGCGCATAAGCCGCGGGAAATCGAATTTTCGGCAACTGGGCTAATGCTTGTCCATGAATACGATAAGGCGCAGGAAGAGGAGGCGGACTGGTTGTCAGGATGCCTTTTGCTACCACGGGAAGCCTTGATTTCAATCAAACGCCGCGGTTTGGATCTACCCGACGCTGCATTGGCTTTCGGCGTCAGCCAACGCATGCTGACCTATAGATTAGCGATGACCGGAGTGAACCGGCAATTCGGATGACATCAGACGCAGAAGTGCACGAGTACGTTTAATGGCGAGAGACGAATTCAATGACCTGACTAAGCAAATGTTGCGCGAAAGGGTTGCGGGACGATGCTCAAACCCTGGCTGCCGCGTGCAAACCTCTGGCCCCTCGACAAAAGCGACCAGGCAGAGGTACGTTAACATTGGAATCGCTGCACATATCGCAGGTGCGGCTGCCAAGGGTCCTCGATATGACGCCTCAATGTCGGCACAAGAACGAAAATCATTCGGCAATGGTGTTTGGTTGTGTCAGCCGTGCTCGACCAAGATCGATCAAGACGAGGAAAGGTACCCGCCTTCTTTACTAAGATCTTGGAAGACGGAGGCTGAACGGCTTGCCGATGATGAAATTGGCAGGCGCCTGCCCAGCAAGCAAGACGCCTTCGATAATGTCGTGGCAATGATGGGAAGCATGCCGAAGCGCTTCTCTGAGGATGGCATCGCAAATGTACATCAGGCCTATGCAGCGCGTCTTGAGTCAGTGGATCCGCGGTTCTCCATTACGACTTCATATGGCGATAAGGCGACATGCATAGAGGTAAGAGCTAAGGAGGATGTCTCGTTTACCTTGAAGGTTCAGCCGGACCGCGCAGCCGAGTATGCAGAAAAGCTACGCCTGCTTTTTGAAAGAGGAGAAGATCTTCGAATCGATGCAGACGCGATCAGATTGGAGGGGTCGGAGCTATTTGAGGAGCTGAGGCTGCCTGGCAAAGGCATGTTCGAGATGAAGTCAACCAAGCAAGTCGCCAAGACCAAGTTATGGTTGTGCAGTCCTGATGGCGGGCTTCGCGACCCCTTCGAAGAAGCTGTTGGAGAAATCTCTGCTGGCACTGCGTATGTCGCGTTCGATGGGAAATCTTGCGGCGGCATTCTGTCGATTCATTACGGCCATGCCCTCTCCGGAAAGGAACCCCCAGCGTTGGAACTAAAGTTCGATTCCACACTGTGGAATGGTCGGAATATCCTTACGCTCAGTTATTACAGTCAGCTCAAATTGCTGCTAGACCGCCTTGAAAAGGGATGGTCTCTCGATATTGCCTTGGAAGTCGAAGGGAACAGAATATCAGTGAGCAAGGGTGCGGGGCTTGGGGGAAGCGACTTTGTACGCACACTCGTCTTTCTGATCAGTTTTATTGATGCGGTGCGCGCGATCGCGGAACGGGTTGCACAGACCATTATGTTCAGAGGGACGCGGACAATATCGATCAATGAGTACAGGACTGCCAAGCAGCTGAGTCAAGTTATGGCGGGAGACGAAGTGACATTTGAAGCTATAGCCTCCAATCCTAAGTTTGAAATGGAAGTCAGCGATGTCCAAATTGTGCGGCAATATTTGGAATCACAAACTCCTCACTCCGCCAAAATAATCTCTCGAGAAAGGGCAGTTCAGCTATTCGGCTATTGCTTTGCTGTGCCCTTGTTGAGCAGGTTCATCGGACGTCAGTCTTGGGATCCTTCCAGTCTGATAGTTACGAGTTGATTCCGCGCTCTGTAGCCATGCAGATTGGGCGATGCTGACTCAGTACCAATTTCTGGCTGAATCGGTCCACGAAACGTTGCACATGGGCAACAATGCCGTGTTCGAGATGTCACCCTGGTGCTGGCCCGAACCTATTGCCTGTTTGAGTACGCGAGGCCTTTAATTGACCACGACTCCAAACACTCCAGACTGCGGCTCCAACCTTCTGACACTCCGCCACGCGAATCTCAAAGACAATTGCTTCAAAGCTGCTTCAGCGGCCTTAATCGCTCATCTACAGATTCAATTACGTTGAACAGACGCGTAAAGCCTGGAATTCCACCGAAAAATGGGCCTCAAAACACACAGATTAATCGACAGACCTTATTGCGTTATTTCCTGGCACGCGATTTGGTTAATAGCAACTAAGTGATTTACAAAGCAAAAGAGACTGTCGCCAACTAAAGTTTAGTTAGGTTTTTCCGACAGACTTTATTGCGATCCGACAGACTTTATTGTTTGTAATCATGGCCTCATCCCGCCGCCGTCTACTCGACGGTGACGGACTTGGCCAGATTACGCGGCTGGTCCACGTCCGTGCCCTTGAGCACTGCCACGTGGTAAGCCAACAACTGTAGCGGTACGGTGTAGACGATCGGCGCAATGTAGGTATCGGCGTGCGGCATCGGAATCACCGTGGTGCCGGGCTCATCCGTCAGCCCGGTAGCAACGTCGGCCATCACGAACAACTGCCCGCCGCGCGCGCGCACCACCTGGATGTTGGACTTCAGCTTGTCCAGCAGGTCGTTGTTCGGCGCCACCACCACCACCGGCATGTCCTCGTCGATCAGCGCCAGCGGGCCGTGCTTCAGCTCGCCGGCCGCATAACCCTCGGCGTGGATGTAGGAAATTTCCTTCAGCTTGAGCGCGCCTTCCAGGGCCACCGGGAACATCGGGCCGCGGCCCAGGAACAGCGTGTGGTGCTTCTCCACGAACAGCTCGGCGAGCTTCTGGATCGCGGGATCCATTTCCAGCGCTTTTTCCACCGTGCCCGCCGCGCTGTAGAGCTGGCGCACCACCTCCGCTTCCTGTTCCTTTGAAAGCCCGTTGTAGCGGCCCAGCATCGCCGCCACGATCAGCACCGCCAGCAGCTGCGTGGTGAAAGCCTTGGTGCTGGCCACGCCGATCTCGGGACCGGCATGGGTCAGCATCACCAGGTCGGACTCGCGCACCATCGAGCTCTGCGCCGAATTGCAGATGGTCAGCAGCGCCACATAGCCGGCATGGCGTGCATAGCGCAGCGCCGCCAGGGTATCGGCGGTTTCACCGGACTGCGACAGCGTCACGAACAGCGTATCGGCCGGCACATTCACCGTGCGGTAGCGGTACTCGCTGGCCAGCTCGACGCTGCACGGCAGCCTGGCCAGTTCCTCGATCCAGTACTTGGCGACGAGGCCGGCGTGATAGCTGGTGCCGCAGGCGACGATATGGATATTGCGCGCCCGCCCCAGCAACTCGGCGGCGCGCGGCCCGAGCGACTCCGGCAGCACGTGGTGATTGGCGATGCGGCCGCCCAGGGTGGCGACCAGGGCCTCCGGCTGCTCGAAGATTTCCTTGAGCATGAAGTGGCGGTACTGCCCCTTCTCGGCGGCTTCCGGGCGCTGGGCGATATCGTGCACCTTGCGCTCGCGCTTGTGGCCGTCGGCGCCGAAGATGTACACGGCCTCGCGCGTGATCTCGGCGATATCGCCTTCTTCCATGTAGATGAAGCGCTGCGTCACCGGCAGCAAGGCGGAGACATCGCTGGCGACGAAGTTCTCGCCGAAGCCCAGGCCGATCACCAGCGGGCTGGCGATGCGCGCGACGACGAACCGGTCCGGCGCCTGCGCGTCGAATACCACGATGGCATAAGCCCCGGTGAAGCGGCGCACCGCCTCGCGCACCGCTTCCGCCAGGCCCACGCCCTGCTTGAGGTTGTCGTGCACCAGGTGGGCGATGACCTCGGTATCGGTCTCCGACTTGAAGACATAGCCCTTGGCCTGCAGCTCGGCCTTGAGCGGCTCGTAATTCTCGATGATGCCGTTGTGGATCACCGCCACGCGGTCGCCGGACACATGCGGATGGGCGTTGGCCTCGGTGACGCCGCCATGGGTGGCCCAGCGCGTGTGGGCGATGCCGAGCTGGCCGTTCAACGGGTCGACGGCGAGCTTGGCTTCCAGCTGCGCCACCTTGCCCACGGCGCGGCGCAGGCCGACACGGCCGCGGTCCAGCACCGCGATGCCGGCCGAGTCATAGCCGCGATATTCGAGCCGGCGCAGGCCTTCCAGCAGGATGGGGGTGATATTGCGTTGCGCGACGGCGCCGACGATTCCGCACATGGAACAAGGTCCTGAAGAGGGGCCCAGGCGGGAGCATGGGCCTCGATCCCCCTATTTTACTAGGGTCTGTGGATAACCACCGGCTTGCCGCGTCGCGGCAGCCGTTGTAGGGCGGGCCGTGCCCGCCACCGCGCCACGGCCGAATCGAACAGCTGGCGGCCACGGGCCGCCCTACTGCTTCACGTCAGCGTTTCTTCGCCGGCTTCTTCCAGCCGGGGAAGGACTTCTGCTCGCGCGCCCGGCACACCGTCAGGGCATCCTCCGGCGCATCCTTGGCGATGGTGCTGCCGGCCGCGATGTAGGCGCCGCGGCCGACGATCAGCGGCGCCACCAGCTGGCTGTCGGTGCCGATGAAGGCGTCATCGCCGATGATGGTGGCGTGCTTGTTGACGCCGTCGTAGTTGCAGGTGATGACGCCGGCGCCGATGTTGACCCGCGCGCCGACCGTGGCGTCGCCGATGTACGCCAGGTGATTGGCCTTGGTGCCCTCGCCCAGCGTGCTCTTCTTGATCTCGACGAAATTGCCGATGTGCACCTGGTCGGCAAGCTGCGCACCGGGCCGCAGGCGCGCGAAAGGACCGATGCGGCAATCCCTGCCGGCTTCGGCCGAATCCAGCACCGAGTGCGCGTCGACGCGCGTGCCGGCATCCAGCTTCACGTCGCGCAGCACGCAGTAAGGGCCGATGCTGACGTTGTCGCCGAGCGCCACCTTGCCTTCCAGGACGCAGCCGACGTCGATGAACACATCCCGGCCGAAGCTGAGCGAGCCGCGCAGATCGAAGCGCGCCGGATCGGCCAGGTGCAGGCCATCCCGCTGCAGCCGCTGCACCTGCGCGCGCTGGTAGCGGCGCTCGACCTGCGCCAGCTGCACGCGGTCGTTGACGCCTTCCACCTCGTCGATGCCGGCGGCGGCGACGCTCTGCACCTCGATGCCGTCCTTCACCGCCAGCGCCACCGCGTCGGTGAGATAGAACTCGCCCTTGGCGTTGTTGTTCTTCACATGCGACAGCCAGCGCTTGAGCCGGCGCGCCTGCGCCGCCATCAGGCCGGTATTGATCTCGGTGATGGCGCGCTGCTGCGGCGTCGCATCCTTGTCCTCGACGATGCCGCTGATGCGGCCCTTGGCGTCGCGCACCATGCGGCCGTAGCCGGCGGGGTCGGGCACTTCGGCGGTGAGCACCGCCATGCCGTCCTTCGCCGCCGCAACCAGCTTGCGCAGGGTTTCGGCGGAGACCAGCGGCACGTCGCCGTAGAGCACCAGCACCACGGCGCTGTCCGGCACCTGCGGCAGGGCCTGTTGCACCGCGTGGGCGGTGCCCAGCTGCTGCGCCTGCACCACCGTGTCGATGCCCTCGCCCATGCCGCCCAGCCACTCGCGCACCTGCTCCGCGCCATGGCCCAGCACCACGTGGCAGGCGCCGACCTCGGCCGCCCGCGCCGCGGCCAGCACATGCCCCAGCATCGGCGTGCCGCCGACACGATGCAGCACCTTGGGCAGGGCCGATTTCATGCGGGTGCCCTGTCCCGCGGCGAGTATGACGGCGTGGACCTTCATGCCGTGATCCTTGATCCTTTGAAAATGACGGGACCATGATAGTGGTCCGCGCCCAAAATCGCCCGTTCGGGGCGCCGGCTTGTCCAAAAGCCTGTAACAGAACGAATCGCGCCAGGCTGTGTTGTCAGGCTGAGCCATGGAATCACCATGGCGCAGGTCAGCGGCGGCCTGGTGGGCCGGGTGTTCGTGGCCCTCACCTTCAACGCCCGCGCCCTCGGCACCACCTGCGCGGCCCTTCGGGCCGCTGGGAAATCACGCAGTGCGTGGCTGCTGGTCATTCAGGAAGTCGACCAATAAAAACGCCGCCCGAAGGCGGCGTGTGAAAGCTTTGCCGTGCCCGCTCGCGCGGGCGGCGGCTTGGACTCAGTGTCTCTTCTTGATCTTGTCGAGGAACTGCATCAGCGCGGCCGCCTGGACCAGCTCGGCCTGGGCGCGGGCGAGATCAATGTCGCTCTTGGCGTTGCTCATGGCTTCTTCGGCGCGCTGCTTGGCCTGGACCGCGGCGGCTTCGTCCACGTCCTTGGCGCGCAGGGCGGTGTCGGCCAGCACCGTCACCAGGTGCGGCTGCACCTCGAGAATGCCGCCGCCGACGAAGAACGCCAGTTCCTCGCCGCTCTCCGTCTGCACCCGCACCGCACCCGGCTTGAGCCGGGTCAGCAGCGGGGCGTGGCGCGGCGAGATGCCGACTTCGCCCATTTCCGCCGGGGCGAAGACCATCTTGGCCTCGCCCGCGTGGATCTGGCCTTCGGCGCTGACGATATCGACGTGGATGCTCATGGTGCTCACTTAGCGCTGGTCACTTGAGGCCGATCAGACCTTCTTCGCCTTCTCGACCGCTTCGTCGATGCCGCCGACCATGTAGAACGCCTGCTCCGGCAGCGCGTCGTGCTTGCCGTCGACGATCTCGCGGAAGCCGCGGATGGTCTCCTTCAGCGAGACGTACTTGCCCGGCGAGCCGGTGAACACTTCGGCGACATGGAACGGCTGCGACAGGAAGCGCTGGATCTTGCGCGCGCGGGCCACGGCGCGCTTGTCGTCTTCCGACAACTCGTCCATGCCCAGGATGGCGATGATGTCCTTCAGTTCCTTGTAGCGCTGCAGCACGCCCTGCACGTCGCGGGCGGTGTTGTAGTGCTCGGCGCCCAGCACGTTCGGATCGAGCTGGCGGCTGGTGGAATCGAGCGGATCCACGGCCGGGTAGATACCCAGGGCCGCGATGTCGCGCGACAGCACCACGGTGGCATCCAGATGCGCGAAGGTGGTGGCCGGGCTCGGATCGGTCAAGTCGTCCGCCGGCACGTACACGGCCTGGATCGAGGTGATCGAGCCGTTCTTGGTGGAGGTGATGCGCTCCTGCAGCACGCCCATTTCCTCGGCCAGGGTCGGCTGGTAGCCCACCGCCGACGGCATACGGCCGAGCAGCGCGGACACTTCGGTGCCGGCCAGGGTATAGCGGTAGATGTTGTCGACGAAGAACAGCACGTCGCGGCCTTCGTCGCGGAAGTACTCGGCCATGGTCAGGCCGGTCAGCGCCACGCGCAGACGGTTGCCGGGCGGCTCGTTCATCTGGCCGTACACCATCGCCACTTTCGATTCCGGCAGGTTGTCGCGCACGATGACCTTGGCGTCGGACATTTCGTGGTAGAAGTCGTTGCCCTCGCGGGTACGCTCGCCCACGCCGGCGAACACCGACAGGCCCGAATGCTCGGTCGCGATGTTGTTGATCAGCTCCAGCATGTTCACCGTCTTGCCCACGCCGGCGCCGCCGAACAGGCCGACCTTGCCGCCCTTGGCGAACGGGCACAGCAGGTCGATCACCTTGATGCCGGTTTCGAGCAGTTCGGTCGAGCCGGACTGGTCCTCATAGCTCGGCGCATCGCGGTGGATGGCCCAGTGGTGCTCGGACTTCACTTCGCCGGCCTCGTCGATCGGCTCGCCCAGCACGTTCATGATGCGGCCCAGGGTGGCCTTGCCCACCGGCACCGAGATCGGCGCGCCGGTGTTGTGCGCGACCAGGCCGCGCTTGAGGCCGTCGGAGGAGCCGAGCGCGATGGTGCGCACGATGCCGTCGCCCAGCTGCTGCTGCACTTCCAGCGTCAGGGCGGTGCCGTCGATCTTCAGCGCGTCGTAAATCTTGGGGATCGCATCCCGCGGAAATTCGACGTCAATAACTGCGCCGATGATCTGAACAATCTTGCCGGTGCTCATCGCTTGTCCTCTTACCCAATTCTGTTGCGTATGTATCGTTAAACCGCTGCTGCGCCGCCGACAATTTCCGCCAGTTCCTTGGTGATGCTGGCCTGGCGGGCCTTGTTGTATGCAAGCTGCAGACTATTGATGATCTTGCCGGCGTTCTCGGTGGCGGCTTTCATCGCCACCATGCGCGCCGACTGCTCCGAAGCGGAGTTTTCCACCACCGCCTGGTACACCTGTGATTCGAGATAACGGCTCAGCACCGTGTCGAGCAGTTCGCGCGCGTCCGGCTCGTAGATGTAGTCCCAGGGGAAGCCGCCGCTGCTGCGCTCGCCTTCCTCGCCCGCCGTCACCGCCAGCGGCAGCAGCTGACGGATGGTCGGCTTCTGCGTCATGGTGTTGACGAACTGGTTCGACACCAGGAACACGCGATCCACCTCGCCGGAGCGGTAAGCGTCGGTCACCACCTTGATGGTGCCGAGCAGCTGCTCCAGGTGCGGCTTGTCGCCCATGTGCGAAGTCTGCGCCACCACCTTGCCGCCGACGCGCTTGAAGAACGCCACCGCCTTGTTGCCGAACACCGCGTACTCGGCCTCGACGCCCTTCTCCTTCCACTCGCGGATGGAACGCACCGCGGCGCGGAACAGGTTGGTGTTGAGGCCGCCGCACAGGCCGCGGTCGCTCGACACCACGATGAAGGCGACGCGCCTGACCGCGCGGTCCACCAGGAACGGATGCTTGTATTCCGGGTTGGCCTGCGCCAGGTGGCCGACGGTGCGCAGGATCTTCTCGGCATAGGGGCGCGCGTTGATCATGCGCTCCTGTGCCTTGCGCATCTTCGACATCGCCACTTTTTCCATCGCACGCGTGATCTTCTGCGTGTTCTTCACGCTCTTGATCTTGGTGCGGATTTCCTTTGCGCCGGCCACTGTCTATCGCTCCGGGATCAGATCGCGGACTGCTTGACGTAGGCGTCCATCGCGGCTTTCAGCTCGCCCTCGATGGCACCGTCCCAATCACCGGTGTTGACCTTGTCCAGCGTGCCCTTGTGGCTGCCGGCGAGGAACTGGTGCAGGCCGGATTCCCAGGCCAGCACGCTCTCCACCGGCACCTTGTCGATGTAGCCTTTTTCCACCGCGTACAGGGTGGCGGCCATCTGGCCGACGGACAGCGGCGCGTACTGCTTCTGCTTCATCAGTTCCGTGACGCGCTGACCGCGCTCGAGCTGCTTGCGGGTGGCTTCGTCCAGGTCCGAGGCGAACTGCGCGAACGCAGCCAGCTCACGGTACTGGGCCAGCGCCAGACGCACGCCGCCGCCGAGCTTCTTGATCACCTTGGTCTGGGCCGCGCCGCCGACGCGCGACACCGAGATGCCGGCGTTCATGGCGGGACGGATACCAGCGTTGAACAGGTCGGTTTCCAGGAAGATCTGGCCATCGGTGATGGAGATCACGTTGGTCGGCACGAAGGCCGACACGTCACCGGCCTGGGTCTCGATGATCGGCAGCGCGGTGAGCGAGCCGGTCTTGCCCTTGACGGCGCCATTGGTGAACTTCTCCACGTATTCCTCGTTGACGCGCGCGGCGCGCTCCAGCAGGCGGGAATGGAGATAGAACACGTCGCCGGGGAACGCTTCGCGGCCCGGCGGGCGGCGCAGCAGCAGCGAGACCTGGCGATAGGCCACGGCCTGCTTGGACAGATCGTCGTAAATGATCAGCGCGTCTTCGCCCTTGTCGCGGAAGTACTCGCCCATGGTGCAGCCGGAGTACGGCGCGATGAACTGCAGCGCGGCGGCTTCGGATGCGGTGGCGGCGACGATGATGGTGTGGGCCATCGCGCCATGCTCTTCCAGCTTGCGCACCACGTTGGCGATCGAGCTGGCCTTCTGGCCGATCGCGACGTAGATGCACTTGATGCCGGTGGTCTTCTGATTGATGATCGCGTCGACGGCTAGGGCGGTCTTGCCGGTCTGGCGGTCGCCGATGATCAGCTCGCGCTGACCGCGGCCGATCGGCACCATCGAGTCGACCGACTTGTAGCCGGTCTGCACCGGCTGGGTCACCGACTGGCGCGTGATGACGCCCGGCGCGACCTTTTCGATCGGGCTGGTGCCGGAAGCCTTGACCGGGCCCTTGCCGTCGATCGGACGGCCGAGCGCATCGACCACGCGGCCGAGCAGGCCTTCGCCCACCGGCACTTCGAGAATGCGGCCGGTGGTCTTCACCGTGTCGCCTTCCGCCAGATGCTTGTAGTCGCCCAGCACCACGGCGCCCACGGAGTCGCGCTCCAGGTTCAGCGCCAGGCCGTAGGTGACTTCGCCGCCGGCGTTGGCCGGGAACTCGAGCATTTCGCCCTGCAGCGCGTCGGACAGGCCGTGGATACGGACGATGCCGTCCTGCAGCGAGACGATGATGCCGGTATTGCGCGCTTCGGCGCCGGCCTCGAAGTTCTTGATGCGGGCCTTGATCAGCTCGCTGATCTCGGAAGGATTCAGTTGCATGGTTGTTTTGCTCAGTTGCTCAGCTTGTTAACTGTTCAGCGGGACGCGTCAACGCCCCGTACTTCAACTAGTGATCACAGCCTGGCGCAGCTGCGCCAGTTCACCCGCGATGGAGCCGTCAATGACCAGGTCGCCGGCGCGGATCACCGCACCCGCCACCAGCGCCGCGTCGGTCTTCCACGTCACCTGCACATCCCGCGACAGCCGCTTGCGGATCGCACCGATCAGGGCCTGCTGCTGCGTTTCGGCAACCGCAGTGGCCGTGGTGATTTCCACGTCCACCCGCTTCTCCGCCGCGGCGCGCAGCGTCTCGTACTCGTCGGCGATGGCCGGCAGCGCGGCGATGCGATTGTTCTCGGCCAGCAGGCTGAGGAAATTGCGGCCCTGCGCATCGAGCTTCTCGCCCAGCACCTGCCCCAGCAGCCCCACCACTTCGCTGCGGGACAGGCGCGGATCGCTCAGCAGCGAGGACACGCGGCTGTCGGCGACCACCGTGCTCAGCGCCTTCAGCGTTTCCGACCAGCGCGGCAGCGCGCCGGCTTCCTGCGCCAGTTCGAAAACGGCTTTCGCGTACGGACGCGCCAGAGTGTGCAGTTCGGCCATGGACCTTAGACCTGCGCCGCCAGTTCGTTCAGCACGTCGGCGTGGGCCTTGGTGTCGATCTCGCGCTTGAGGATGCGGGAAGCGCCGGCCACCGCCAGCTCACCCACCTGCTTGCGCAGCGAGTCCTTGGCCTGCGTCACTTCACGCTCCACTTCGGCGTGGCCGGAGGCGACGATGCGCGCCTTCTCCGACTCCGCGTCCTGGCGCGCCTGGTCGACGATCTGCGCCGCCTGCTTGTTGGCGGCGCCGATGATCTCCTGCGCCTGGACACGGGCGACCTTGAGCGCTTCTTCGCTCTTCAGCGCGGCGTCGTTCAGGGACTTCGAGCCCTTCTCGGCCGCGGCAAGGCCGTCGGCGATCTTCGCCTGGCGGTCCTGCATGGCCTTGATGATCGGCGGCCACGCCAAGCGCCACATGAAGAACACGAACACCAGGAAGGTGAAGCTCTGAACGAGCAGAGTTGCGTTGAGATCCATCGCTTGCTACCCCGTCGGGAGGATTGTTCGGCGATTAGCCGCCGGCCGCAGCCTTGACCGCCGCCGCGAACGGGTTGGCGAAGACGAAGAACATGCCGATACCGATACCGACGAAGGTCACGGCGTCGAGCAGACCGGCGACCAGGAACATGCGGCCGAGCAGCATGCCGCCGAGTTCCGGCTGGCGCGCGGTGCCTTCGATCAGCTTGCCGCCGAGCAGGCCGAAGCCGATGGCCGTGCCGGCGCCGCCGAGGCCGAGGATGAGGCCGACCGCGAGCAGGGTCGAGGCGTCGATTTGGGCCAGCATGTGAGCGTATTCCATTGAAGCAACTCCTGTGAACGTATAGACGTGGGTACGACGGTGGGTGGAATTAGTGGTCTTCGCCGTGGCTCTGCGCCGCGGACGCGAGATAAACGATGGTGAGAATCATGAAGACGAAAGCCTGCAGCGGGATGACCAGCATGTGGAATCCGGCCCACACCAGCTGTGTCAGGAACCCGGCGAAGCCCAGGGCGGCACCGCTGACGGTGCCGTTGAAGGCCTGGCCCGCCATGATGGCGATCAGCACGAAGATCAGCTCGCCGGCGAACAGGTTGCCGAACAGTCGCAGTGCCAGCGACACCGGCTTGGCGATGTCCTCGACCAGGCGCAGGATCACGTTGACCGGGACCAGCAGCACGTTCAGCACCACCAGCGGGCCGGACGGGATGAAGAACGGGTGGGTCAGGAATTCCTTGCCCAGGCCGATCACGCCCTTGTACTTGAAGCTGAAGATGTACATCAGCACGAACACCGACAGCGACAGGCCGAAGGTGATGTTGATGTCGGTGCTGGGAACGATGCGCAGGTGGTGCAGGCCGAAGGCGTGCTCGCCGATGTAGGGCAACCAGTCGATCGGCACCACGTCCATGAAGTTCATCAGCAGGACCCAGGCGAAGATGGTCAGGCCCAGCGGCGCCACCAGCGAGTTGGCGTGCGGATAGATGTCCTTGACCTGGCCCTGCACGAACTCCACCACCATCTCGATGAAGTTCTCGAAGCCGCTGGGCACGCCCGTGTTGGCCTTGCGGCCGACGCGGATCATGAAAAACAGGAACAGCGCACCGAGGATCACCGCGAAGGCGATGCTGTCGATGTTCAGGACCCAGAAGCCAGTGGCATCGGGATCGATCTTCATGCTCCGCAGATCCAGCTTGAGGTTGGTCAAGTGGTGCAGAACATATTGTCCTGAGTCTTCGCGGGCTTCTGCTGCTGCCATAAATCAGAACTCTTTCGTCTCGTCGGTCCAGTCAAACCCCAGCCAGGCCAGCACCAGCCAATAGGCCAGCAGGCAGGCGGCGTAAGTCACCATCAGCGCCAAAAACTGCTTTGCAAACAAGCCCACCCCCAGCCAGAACATCACGGCGGTCAGGCCCAGCTTGCCGAACTCCCCCAGGTAAAACGCGCCGAGCATCTGCCCCGGATCCTGGGTCCTGCGTCTCGCAAACACGCGATAGGCGAAATATGCCGTGGGGATTACAGCCACCAGCCCGCCGTACAACGCGGCGATCGCTTGCTGTCTCCCCCATATCGCGCCAGTCGTTGCAGCGGCGACTATGAGTATCCCCAGTTGCACCAGGCATACCGCCCGAGCGATCGCTGCACCGCGCAATTGGGTTCGCATTATCTATCAGCCCGCGGTGACGATTGGTTTACGTCGCCCCTAGCGAAAACGCACCAGCGGGATTGCGATTTTAACGGCACGGAACGAGGGTGGTCAAACATTGACCCCGATCAAGAAATGTCGCAGTGCATGTGTCAAAACGGATACAGCGTGAATCCGCCGGTAATTTTCAATGTTTCATGAATTTTCCGACCGCCAGCGTCAGCCAGGGCCGCGGCGCCAGCCGCGTGAAGACCGAGCTGGCCTTGCTCAGAACGCCCGGAATCACCAGGCGATTGCGCCGGCGCAGGCCGGCCAGCGCCTCGTCCACCACCAGCTGCGCGCTGACCACGCTGCCCTTGGGTACGGTATCGCGCAGATGGCTGTCGCCGGTGGCCTCGAAGAACGCCGTATCCACCGGCCCCGGGCACACCGCCATCACATGCACGCCGCGGCCGCGGCACTCGCCCCACAGGGCGTCGCTGAAGGACCAGACGAAAGCCTTGGTGGCGCCGTACACCGCCATGAAGGGCAGCGGCTGGAACGCCGCCATCGAGGCGACATTGACGATGGCGCCGCGCTTCGCTTCCAGCATCGGCGGCAGGAAACTGCGCGACAGGTCCACCACCGCGCCGACGTTGAGCAGTATTTCCTGCTGCTCGCGGCCCGGGTCCAGCGTCTCGAACGGGCCGGTGGTGCCGAAGCCGGCGTTGTTGATCAGCAGATCCACCCGCAGGCCGAGCGCATCCACCGCTTTCTTCAGGCCGGCGCCGGGCGCGGCCGTGGCGAGGTCCGCCGCCACCACCTCCACCCGCCGGCCGTACTGCTGCGACAACCGCTCCGCCATGGCCTTGAGCTTGTTGGCGGAGCGCGCCACCAGGATCAGGTCGCAGCCGGCGGCGGCCAGGGTCGCGGCGAAGGCGGCGCCGATGCCGCTGGAAGCGCCGGTGATGAGAGCGGTCTTGTAGGCAATGGTCATGTTTTTCGGCTCGAAACCGGGTGGGACAGATCGAATGTTAAGTGAAACTTAACCGTCACCCCGGGTGAAGCCGGAAGTCCGCCCGGATTTTTCGCTGCGTCCGGGCCAAACCGGCGCTGCGCGCAGCGCTGCCGCCGGCAAAACTCAGCGCAGGATTTTCAGCAGCCGCTCCAGCTCCTGCTTGTCGCCGAAGCCGATGGTCAGCTGGCCGCGGCCGGCCGAACTCTGCTTGAGCTGCACCGGCAGGCCGACGCGCTCGCTCAGTTCCAGTTCCAGCGGGCTGCGCGCGGGTTTGCCCGCCGCGCCCCTGGGCGCCGGCTTCTCGCCCGGCTTCTGCGCCAATAGTTGTTCGGTCTGGCGCACCGACAGGCGCTGTTCCACCACCTGCCGCGCCAGCGCCACCTGGCGCTCGCCGGTCGCGGCCAGCAGCACCTTGGCATGGCCCAGGGACAGTTTGTCGTCGCGCACCAGCTCCTGCACCTCGGCTTCCATGTCGAGCAGGCGCAGCAGATTGCTCACCGCCGCGCGCGAACGGCCCACCGCCTCGGCGGTAAGTTCATGGGTCAGGCCGCATTCGTCGATCAGGCGGCGCAGCGCCTCGGCTTCTTCCAGCGGGTTCAGGTCGGCGCGCTGGATGTTCTCCACCAGCGCCACCGCCATGGCGGTGCGGTCGGGAATCTGCCGCACCACCGTCGGGATGGTCTTGAGCCCGGCCATCTTCGCCGCACGCCAGCGGCGCTCGCCGGCGACGATCTCGAAACGGCCGTTGGGCAGCGGGCGGGCCACGATCGGCTGCACCACGCCCTGCGAGCGGATCGAATCGGCCAGCGATTGCAGGGCTTCCGGATCGAACTTGCGGCGCGGCTGGTGCCGGCCCGGGGCCAGCAGTTCCAGTTCCAGTTCGCGCAGTTCCTCGCCCGTTTCGGCCTGCGCCGGTGCCGGTGCGACGCTGCCAAGCAGCGCGTCGAGTCCCCGGCCAAGTCCCCGTTTCTTTGTACTCATGGCCGCTAGTTTCCGGTTTCCGCCTGCCAGTTTCCAGTAAGGGCCCCGGCAAGGGGCTTGATGAGGACCATTGCGCGGGCAGGTTTACCCCGCTTTGGCGCCCCGCAAGCGGGCTCAGCTCCCCGTGGTGGACTGGGCGGCCGTGGCGGCATTGCGGAAATCCAGCGGCCGCGCGATGTTGGGGATCGACTCCTGGCCGCCGCCGGTGCCATGGATCACCAGGGTGCCGTAATTGAGCAGGCGCCCCGGAATGCTCTGGTGCACCGACAGACTCTCGATCTTGCGGTGCAGCATCTCGGTGGTGCGGCGGCTGATCAGGCCGTGCTTGGCGATGATGCGCACCGAGGTGACCACCAGTTCGGTGGACCAGGCGGAGAGCAGCGCCGGGATTGCCGCGAGGCCGCCCACGGCGATCGCCACCGCCCCCCAGATCCACAGCTTCTCGGGTACCTGCATGAAAGCCGGCAGCGCCAGCAGGAACACGCCGAACGCCACCAGCAGCAGCGGCTTCAGATAGATGATCCAGTGCAGGCTGCCGGTGCAGAGAACGGTTTCGCCCGGCAGCAGGTTTTTCGCGACGTAGGACATGGCAGTCAGTATCCGGGAGTGGGAGTTGCCGCAGGGATGCGATGGTTGAGACAGCTCGGGACGGCTTTACGTTCTCCCGCCGCATCGCGCGGCGGGTAGCTGGAGTCCAGCGTAACCCGGCGCGGCTCCCGCACCAATCCCGGTTTGCGCGCCTGCCGGCGCGCCACGCTCAGCCCAAGGGAAGCTGCCCGCCGTCGTGCCGCCGCAGCACCTCGCCCGCCAGCGCGAGGTAAGCCTTGGCGCCGCTGGAAAGCGGGTCGTAGCCAATCACCGGCAGGCCGTGGCTGGGCGCCTCGGCCAGGCGCACGTTGCGCGGCACCATGGTGCGGTAGACCTTGTCGCCGAAATGTTCGAGCAACTGCGCCGAGACGTCGTTGGCCAGGTTGTTGCGCGGGTCGTACATGGTGCGCAGCAGGCCCTCGATCTCCAGCCTGGGGTTGATCACCCGGCGGATTTTCTCGATGGTGTCGACCAGGGCGGTGAGGCCTTCCAGCGCGTAGTACTCGCACTGCATCGGGATCAGCACGCCGTCGGCGGCGACGAAGGCATTGACCGTCAGCTTGGACAGCGCCGGCGGACAGTCGAGGAAAATGTAGTCGTAGTCGGCGGCCACCTGCTCCAGCGCCAGCTTCAGCGCGAAATCGCCGGCCGCGACGTCGCGCAGCTTGATCTCCGCCTCGGTCATGTCGCTGTTGGCCGGCATGACGGAGAAGCCCAGGTTGGGCAGGAACAGGATCACGTCCGCCGGCCTGGCCTTCTCCAGCAGCACGTCGCGCGTGGTCTTGGCCAGCTTGTACTTGTCCACGCCCACGCCCATGGTGGCGTTGCCCTGGGCGTCCAGGTCGATCAGCAGCACGCGGCGCTTGGTCGCGGCCAGCGAGGCGGCCAGATTGATGGCGGTGGTGGTCTTGCCCACCCCGCCCTTCTGGTTGGCGACCGCGATGATGCGGCTCATGCGTGCGAGCGCGCGGCGATGACCAGGTGGCGCGCTTCGGCGAGCCCCGGCACTTTGAGTTGTTTGATGTCCACGATCCCGACTCCCGCGGGCAGATCCTGCGTTTCCTGGGTGTCGAGCTTACCTTTCATCGCCAGCCATTGCCCGTCCCGCGCCAGCAAGTGGTCGGTCAGCCTGAAGAAATCGCCCAGCGAGGTGAAGGCGCGCGAGGTGATTGCCGCAAACGGCTGTGCCGGCGCGTAGTCCTCCACCCGCGCTTCCACCACCGCCACGTTGCCCAGCTTCAGCGTGCGCACCGCGTGGCGCAGGAAGCGCGCCTTCTTGCCGTTGCTGTCCAGCACCGTCACGGCCAGCGCCGGATTGGCGATGGCCAGCGGGATGCCGGGCAGGCCGGCGCCGCTGCCGACATCGAGCAGCGGACCATGGATATAGGGTTGCAGCACCAGGCTGTCGAGCAGGTGCCGCGTCACCATCGCCCCCGGCTCGCGCACGGAGGTGAGGTTGTAGGCGGCATTCCACTTCAGCAGCTCGTCCAGGTAGGCCAGCAGCGGCTCGGCCAGCTGCGCCGGCAGGGCCAGCGCCTTCAATCCCTGCTCGAGCAGGACATGGGACGCGCCTACGCTGTCACGTCCCATGCCTCCAGCTTCCCGGTTTTTCGATCAGACCACGAACAGCGACACGAAGTCCTGCACCGGCGTCGCTTCCAGGCGGGCCTGGTCTTCGGCGATGTGCAGGATCTTCGCGGTGTTCTTCGGCGCGATCTTCAGCGCCAGGTTGCTCTTGAACTTCTCCACCAGCACCGGGATGCCTTCCTTGCGGCGGCGGCGATGGCCGATCGGGTACTCGACCAGCACTTCCGGCAGCTTGCTGCCGTCGTTGAACTCGACGGTGATGCCGTTGGCGATGGAGCGCTTGTCGGCGTCCAGGTAGTCCTTGGTGAACTGCGCGTCTTCCACGCAGACCATCTTCTCGCGCAGGGCGTCGATGCGCGGATCGGCGGCGACCGCGTCCTCGTAATCGGAAGCCACTAGACGGCCGAAGATCAGCGGCACGGCGGTCATGTACTGGATGCAATGGTCGCGGTCGGCGAAGTTGGCCAGCTTGCCCTGCTTGTCGATGATGCGGATCGCCGACTCATGGGTGCGGATGGTGATCTTCTTGATCTGGTCGATGCGGTCCTTGACCTGCGGGTGCAGGGTCATGGCGCATTCCGCCGCCGTCTGGGCGTGGAATTCGGCCGGGAAGCTGATCTTGAACAGCACGTTCTCCATCACGTAGCTGCCCAGCGGGCGGGCCAGGGTGATGGCCTTGCCGCGGTTCAGCGCATCCTGGAAGCCCCAGGTCTTGGCGCTCAGCACGGTCGGGATGTTCATTTCGCCGCGCAGGGTGCGCAGCGCCAGCAGCACGGCGCGCGAGGTGGCGTCGCCGGCGGCCCAGGACTTGCGCGAACCGGCGTTGGGGGCGTGGCGGTAGGTGCGCAGCGCGCCGCCGTCGGCGAAGGCATGGGTCAGGGCGGTGAGGACTTCATCGCGCGTGCCGCCGAGCATCTTGGTGACGACGGCGGTGGAGGCGACGCGCACCAGCAGCACGTGGTCCAGGCCGACGCGGTTGAAGCCGTTCTCCAGGGCCAGCACGCCCTGGATCTCGTGCGCCATGATCATGCCTTCCAGCACGGTGCGCAGGGTCAGCGGCGCCTTGCCTTCGGCCACGTTCTTGCGGGAGAGGTAGTCGGCCACGGCGAGGATGCCGCCGAGGTTGTCGGAGGGGTGGCCCCACTCCGCCGCCAGCCAGGTGTCGTTGAAATCCAGGTAGCGGATCATGCAGCCGATGTTGAAGGCCGCCGCCACCGGGTCCAGCTCGTAGCTGGTGCCGGGAACGCGGGCGCCGCCGCTCATGGTGGCGCCGGGGACCACCGGTCCCATCAGCTTGGTGCAGCCGGTGTAGATCAGCGCCTGCAGGCCGCAGCCCAGGGTATCGATCAGGCAGTAGCGCGCCGTGCTCAGGGCCTCGTCGGAAAAACCCTTGTGGTTCCAGACGTAATCGGCAATCTGGACGAGGACGGCATCGGGGTCGGGACGCGTGGCGTCGCGGATATCGTGGGCGCTCATGGGCTCAATCAACCAGTGGTGGGAATAGCGGGGAATGGCGCGCATTATATCTTCGGAGGCCCACCCCCGCATCGTCCGATCAGACAGGGTGGCCTGTCGCTGCGCTCCCGGGGACCGGCCCCGGAGCGGATTCGGGCTGCTAAGCTGGCCCGAAATTCCGCCTTGGGGGTACTCCGTGACACATCGGCAACTTGTCGCCGCCACGCTGGCGGCACTGCTGGCCAGCGCCTGCGGCCAGCAGGACCAGGGCAATGCGCAGCGCGCGCCCTATTCCTCCACCTACGCGCCGCCGGCGGCGGTCGCGGTGCTGATCCAGCACGCCACCGTCCTGACCGGCACCGGCAGCCGCATCGACGACGGCGACGTGCTGATCCAGGACCACAGGATCGCCCAGGTCGGCAAGGGCATCGCCGGCCCCGCCGGGGCGGTGGTGGTGGACGCCCGGGGCCGCTGGGTCACGCCCGGCATCATCGATCCGCATTCCCACCTGGGCGTCTACGCCTCGCCCGAGGTGTGGGCCATGTCCGACGGCAACGAGGCCACCAGCCCGACCACGCCGAACGTCTGGTCGGAGCACTCGGTATGGCCGCAGGACCCCGGTTTCGAGCAGGCCCGCATGGGCGGCGTCACCTCGATGATGATCCTGCCGGGCTCGGCCAACCTGATCGGCGGCCGCGGCACCCTGCTCAAGAACGTGCCTGCGACGACCTACCAGGAGATGAAATTCCCCGGCGCGCCGCAGGTGCTGAAGATGGCCTGCGGCGAGAACCCCAAGCGCGTCTACGGCAGCGAGCACAAGTTTCCCTCCACCTGGATGGGCGACGTGGCCGGCTACCGCGAGGCCTTCGCCAAGGCCACCGAGTACAAGGCCAAGCGCGACGCGGCGAGGAAGAAGGGCGGCAGCGCGCCGGACCGCGACATCGGCATGGAGACCCTGGCCGACGTGCTGGACGGCAAGATCCTGGTGGAGATGCACTGCTACCGCGCCGACCAGATGGCGACCATGCTCGACGTGGCGCAGGAGTTCAAGTTCAAGATCAGCGCCTTCCACCACGCGGTGGAGGCCTACAAGATCGGGCCGCAGCTCAAAGCCAGCGACACCTGCGCGGTGATGTGGGCCGACTGGTGGGGCTTCAAGATGGAAGCCTACGACGGCATCCGCGAGAACGTCGCCATGGTCGATGCCGCCGGCGCCTGCGCCACCATTCACTCCGACGATCCCATCGGCATCCAGCGGCTCAACCAGGAAGCCGGCAAGGCCATGGCCGCCGGCTGGCGCGCCGGCCTCGACATCCCGCGCGAGCGGGCGATCCGCTGGATCACCGCCAACCCGGCCAAGGCCCTGGGCGTGGCCGACCGCGTCGGCACCCTGGAGAGCGGCAAGGACGGCGACGTGGTGGTGTGGAGCGAGGATCCCTTCTCGGTCTACAGCCACGCCGACCTGGTCTACATCGACGGTGTGCAGCGCTACGACCGCGCGCATCCGGCGGCGCAGCCGGAGAGTGACTTCAAATTAGGCATCCTGGGCCGCGAGGAGGACATGCAATGAAAACAATGACGCTTGGTCTTCTCGCCCTGCTGCCCGGCATCGCCTCCGCCGGCACCATCGCCATCACCAATGCCGAGATCCACACCGCTGGCCGCGCCGGGGTGATCGCCCACGGCACGCTCATCATCCGCGACCGCCGCATCGACGCGATCGGCGAGAACCTGCCGCTGCCGCAGGGCGCCCGGGTCATCGACGCCGGCGGCAAGCCGGTGACGCCGGGTTTGTTCGACGCCTATACCGGGCTGGGCATCAAAGAGATCGACGGCGTCGAGGAATCCGACGACAGCGCGGCGAAGAAGTCGCGCTACAGCGCCGCGCTCGACATCGCCGACGCCTTCAACCCGCGCAGCACCCTGATCCCGGTGAACCGCGTCGAGGGCCTGACCCGCGCCGCCAGCGCGCCGGACTCGGCCAGCGGCGGCAGTCTCATCGCCGGCCAGGGCGCGGTGATCTCGCTCGGCAGCCTGTCGGAGTGGCTGGTCAAGCCGAAGGCGGCGATGTACGCCCAGCTCGGCGAGACCGGCGCCAAGCTCAGCGGCGGCTCCCGCGCCGCCGCCTGGGCCTCCCTGCGCGAGGCCTTCGGCGAGGTGCGCCGCGCCGGCACGCCGCGGGTCAATCCGGAGCACCCGAGCCAGCTCACGGCAGAGGACATCGAAGCACTGCGCCCGGTGCTGTCCGGCGAGGAGCCGCTGGTGCTCTACCTCAACCGCGCCAGCGATATCCTCGCCGCGCTGAAGTTCGCCGAGGACAACGGCATCAAGCTGGTGGTGCGCGGCGGCGCCGAAGCATGGCTGGTGGCCAAGCCGCTGGCGGAACACCAGGTACCGGTCATTCTGGATCCGCGCATGGACCTGCCGCAGCACTTCGAATCACTCGCCGCGCGCGCCGATGCCGCCGCCCTGCTGCAGAAGGCCGGCGTGCTGGTGGCGTTCGCCCTGGACGACGACTTCAGCAGCCACAACGCGCGCAACGTGCGCCAGCTCGCCGGCAACGCCGCCGCGCAGGGCCTGGACCGCGAGGCCGCGCTGGCCGCGATCACCCTCAACCCGGCGCGCATCTACGGTGTCGACGGCACCCTGGGCAGTCTGGAGCCGGGCAAGATCGCCGACGTGGTGCTGTGGGACGGCGACCCGCTGGAAACCACCAGCTTCCCGCGCAGCGTCTTCATCGACGGCCAGGAAGTGCCGGCGATCAGCAGACAGACCGAATTGCGCGACCGCTACATGCAGCGCCTGCATCTGGGACCCTACGCCAAACCAGGCACCCCGTAGCCCGTATATGGACTCCTCCCAAAGTGCAAGCGCTGGCGCGGTGGTAGGGGAAGCAAGGTTGCATCCGTATATCCGGCCTCTGGTGAGAGCGTGCTGACTTGCTCTCGGGCCCGCAGGGTGACTTCGCGCGCGCCGGGTTCTCTGTCGGATGAGAGGCGTAAATCCTCGCCATCGGGCTACTCGGAATTCTCCGGCGCAGGTCTGACCATTGGTCCCTGCCGCGTCATGCGCTTCGCGTTGCCTGTGGTGAGCCTCCTGGAAAATGGTTTGAGTGTTCAGGCCGCCAAGGCTGGCGGCCGGTAGCACTCGCCGCTGGTGAGCATCGCCCACACCATACGGGCATT
>NZ_JONR01000016.1 GCF_000711955.1 Nevskia soli DSM 19509 | reverse complement strand
CCAGCGGCGAGTGCTACCGGCCGCCAGCCTTGGCGGCCTGAACACTCAAACCATTTTCCAGGAGGCTCACCACAGGCAACGCGAAGCGCATGACGCGGCAGGGACCAATGGTCAGACCTGCGCCGGAGAATTCCGAGTAGCCCGATGGCGAGGATTTACGCCTCTCATCCGACAGAGAACCCGGCGCGCGCGAAGTCACCCTGCGGGCCCGAGAGCAAGTCAGCACGCTCTCACCAGAGGCCGGATATACGGATGCAACCTTGCTTCCCCTACCACCGCGCCAGCGCTTGCACTTTGGGAGGAGTCCATATACGGGCTACTGTCTGGCGCGCTTACCAGCCTACTCAGTCGCGGAAGCGCCGTGTCAGATCCTCGTAAGCATCGATGCGCCGATCCCGCAGGAACGGCCACCAGCGGCGCACGTTCTCGCTGCGTTCCAGGTCCACGTCGACCATCAGCACTGCGTTTTTGTCGGTGCCGGCCTGGGCCAGGAATTCACCCTGCGGGCCGGCGACGAAGCTGCTGCCCCAGAACTGCGAGCCCTCGGTCTGGCCGGTGGGATCGGGCTCGAAGCCGGTGCGGTTGGCGACCAGCACCGGCAGGCCGTTGGCGACGGCGTGGGAACGCTGGATGGTGATCCAGGCGTCGCGCTGGCGCGCCTGCTCCGCCTTGTCGTCGGCGGGGTTCCAGCCGATGGCGGTGGGGTAGAGCAGCAGTTCCGCCCCGGCCAGCGCCATCAGGCGCGCGGCTTCCGGATACCACTGGTCCCAGCACACCAGCAGGCCGAGCCTGCCGACGCTGGTCTGGATCGGGGTGAAGCCGAGATCGCCCGGGGTGAAGTAGAACTTCTCGTAGTAGCCCGGATCGTCCGGGATGTGCATCTTGCGGTACTTGCCGGCGAGCGTGCCGTCGCGTTCCAGCACCACCGCGGTGTTGTGGTACAGCCCCGGCGCGCGCTTCTCGAACAGCGAGCCGACGATGACGATGTCCAGTTCCCTGGCCAGCTTGCCCAGGTATTCGGTGGACGGGCCGGGAATCGGCTCGGCCAGGTCGAACAGGCTGGTGGACTCGTGCTGGCAGAAATACAGGCCGGTATGCAGCTCCTGCAACATGACCAGTTGCGCGCCCTCGGCCGCCGCCTTGCGGATGCCGGCGGCGGATTCGGCGAGGTTCTTCTCGCGGTCGCTGGTGCAGCTTTGCTGGACCAGTCCGGCGCGCAGGATGCGGCTCAAGCCCCGGCCTCCTGGGTCAGGTCCGGCTGGCGCTGGCGGCTGATCCAGGACAGGGCGGCGCCGGTGGCCGCGCCCCCAGCCGCGCCGATGGCGACGAACAGCAGCAGCTTGCCGGCCACGGCGCCGATCAGCACGCCCTTGGCCGCGCCGGTGGCGGCGCCGATCAGGGCCGCCTTGCGCGGGCTGGCGAGGGTGTCGGTGATCAGGTCCATGGCGCGTTCCTCAAGGTGCGGTGGGAATCTGCATCGTCACGCAATGCAGGCTTCCATACTGGTGGATGAGGGCCTTGCATTCAATAGGCACCACCTCGCGCCCCGGGAAACAGGGGCGCAGGCGTTCCAGCGCGATCGGGTCGTTCCTGGCATCGCCGTAGACCGGCACCAGCACGGCGCCGTTGATGATGAGGAAGTTGGCGTAGCCTGCCGGCAGGCGGCGGCCGTCGTCCGGATCGTACATCGCCGCCGGCAGCGGCAACGCCACCAGCTTGTAGGGCTTGCCCTCGGCGGTGCGCAGCGCCTTCAGCTCTTCCGCCATCGCCGCCAGGTCCGCGTAATGCGGATCGTCGCGGTCTTCGCAGCCCTGGTAGGCGATGGTCTCGGCATCGCAGAAGCGGGCGATGGTGTCGATGTGGCCGTCGGTGTCGTCGCCGAGCAGGTCGCCGTGCTTCAGCCACAGGATGCGGCTCACGCCGAACTGGTCCTTCAGCACCTGCTCGATGCCGGCCTTGTCCAGCTGCGGATTGCGTGTCGGCGCCAGCAGGCAGCGTTCGGTGGTGAGCAGGGTGCCCTTGCCGTCGACCTCGATGGCGCCACCTTCCAGCACGAAGTCCACCGTCGCCACCGGCGCGCTCCAGGCGTTCACCGCCAGCAGCCGCCCGGTGAGGGCGTTGTCGCGCTCGGCCGGGAACTTGCCGCCCCAGCCGTTGAAGGTGAAATCCAGGTGCAGCAGCTTGCCGTCGCGCACGACCGTGATCGGACCGTGGTCGCGTGCCCAGACGTCGTCGTTGGGCATGGCGTAGACGTGCAGGCGCTCGTTCGGCACTCCGGCCGCCACCAGGCGGGCGGCGAGGCCGGGCGCGTCCTGGGCGACGTTGACGTGCAGGTTTTCGTGGCGGGCGATGGCCACGGCGATGGCGATGAAATTCCGTTCCACCGCTTCGAAATGGCGCGCGAAGTCCCCGTCCCGGCGCGGCCAGGTCAGCATGACGGAGGACTGTGGCGCCCACTCGGGCGGCAGGAATGAGGACGACATGAGATTGATTCCCTTGAGGGAGAAACAGGAGTGTGCTGCCGCGAGTTTGCGGCGCGATGACGCCAGGGCCTGTCGACAGGCCCTGCTGGATTACTTGCCGGAGGCTTGCTGCAGCTGCTCGGCGTGATACACCTGCGGCGGCTGGCCCGGAACCACCGCATCCACCACATGCGCATGCTCGAAGAACACCGAGAAACCGGGGTAATCCCAGCGCGTGATCGGGGGATGCTTCGGCGCGTCGCCGCCCACCGGGGCATGCTTGCGCTGCGGTTCGCCGTAATGCCGGGCTACTTCAGCCATGGTCTGGCCTTTCACCGGCAGGCTGGCGGGCACGGCGGCCCCATTATTTGCCTGGGGTGCGGCCGCGGGCATCACGATGTCATCGGCCTGGGCCGTGAAACCCAGTGCCAGGATGCAGCTGAAGAACAGGGCTGGCTTGAGCAAAGTCGTTGATTCCGCAGGCAGTTGGCTGAAATATAGCATCCGTTTCGACGGCTTGCAGCAACTCGTCACAAACTCGCACCGCATCCGCGGGGCGGGGAGTAGAGTACTTACCGCAGCACACCCCGGAATCTGCCGTCGCCTGGACGGTCGGACATAAAGGCCGAACGCGTGAGGCTGGTGCGGTTCCGGGGCTTGCAGGAGGATGGTCGTGTGCAGCGGGCAGGGCCCCCCGGCCCCGCAAGATGCCATGCGAGCAAACCAGTAACACCACATTACATCAGGCCATTACGGCCTCGGAGAGACTTTATGAAAGTAGCGACCAAGATGAGCGGCATTGCCCTGGCTACCGCGGCTGCGGCCATGTTCCTGGCGGCCCCGATGGCGATGGCCGACGGCGCGGCCAGCACCGGCAAGTGCGTCGGCGGCAACTCCTGCAAGGGCCAGAGCGCCTGCAAGAGTGCGAAGAATTCCTGCAAGGGCCAGAACTCCTGCAAGGGCCAGGGCTTCACCGAAGCCACCAAGGAAGACTGCGCCAAGGCCGGCGGCAAGATGGAAGCGAAGTAATCGCAGCCGGAACCGGCCGCCCGCAAGGGCGGCCGGTTTTCTTTTTTCCGAACGCAGAGTTTTCCCATGAATTCCCCCGATCGTGCCGCCTTGCCCAACCTTGGGTTCGGCCTGGGCTTGCGCACCGATCATTACGAGGCGATCCTGCAGGAATCGCCGCGGGTCGACTGGTTCGAGGCGATCAGCGAAAACTACATGGTCGGCGGCGGCAAACCGCTGCGCTGGCTGGAACGCATCCGCGAACGCTACCCGGTGGTGCTGCACGGCGTGTCCCTGTCGATCGGCAGCACCGCGCCGCTGGACCGCGCCCACCTGATCCAGCTCAAGGCCCTGGCCGAGCGCATCCAGCCGGCGTGGATATCCGATCACCTGTGCTGGACCGGCATCGCCGGCCGCAACCTGCATGACCTGATGCCGCTGCCGCACACCGAGGAAGCGGTGCATCACATCGCCGCCCGCGTGCGCGAAGTGCAGGACTTCCTCGGCCGCCGCATCCTGCTGGAGAACGTTTCGAGCTATGTCGATTTCGCCCATTCCACCCTGCCCGAATGGGAATTCCTCAAGTCCGTGGCGGAGGAAGCAGACTGCCTGATCCTGCTCGACGTCAACAACATCTACGTCAACAGCCGGAACCACGGCTTCGATCCGCTGACCTACCTGCGCGCGGTGCCGGCGCGGCGCGTGCAGCAGATCCATCTGGCGGGCCACAGCCGCAACGGCGAGCTGCTGATCGACACCCACGACCATCCCGTGCCCGAGCCGGTCTGGGCGCTTTATGCCGAAGCGGTGCGCCGTTTCGGCATGGTCGCCACCATGGTCGAGCGCGATGACGACATCCCGCCGCTGAAGGAACTGGTGGCGGAGCTGGACCGCGCCCGCGCCATCGCCGCCGACAGCCTGGTTGCCGCGGCATGAATGCGCCGCTGAAATCTCCGACGTTGGCGGACCTGCAAGGGCAATTCCAGTCCTACGTGCTGGACGCGCAGCCCGGCATCGAAGCAGCGGTGATCGGCAACGACAAGGGCGATGCGCGCACCCGTCTCAACGTATACGCCGACGCCTACCGCCTGCGCCTGCTCGAAGTGCTCGGCAACGACTACGAGGTGCTGCGCCTGTTCCTGGGGGCCGACAAGTTCGAACGCCTGGGCCGCGCCTATATCGAAGTCCATCCCTCGGATACCGCTTCGGTGCGCTGGTTCGGCCGCCACCTGCCCGAGTTCCTGAACACCGCAACGGCTTATGCCGCCCGCCCGGTGCTGGGCGAACTGGCTTTGTTCGAGTGGAAGAAAGCCGAGGTGTTCGATTCTCCGGATGCGGAACCCGTGGCGCTGGAGGCGATCGCCGCCGTGCCGCCCGCGTCCTGGTCGGACATGCGCCTGCTGCCGCATCCCACGCTGCGCCGGCTGAACCTGCGCTGGAACGTGCCGGCGATCTGCCTCGCCGGTGAAGCGCGGCAAAAGCTGCCGAAGGCGCGGGCCAAGGCACGGGCTGTGCCCTGGCTGATGTGGCGCGACGAAGAACTGAATATCCGCTGGCGTCCGCTCGGTGCCGATGAAGCCGCCGCCATCGACGCGCTGTGTACCGGCCGCAGCTTCGGCGAACTGTGCGAGCTGCTGTGTGAGTGGGTCGAACCGGAGCAGGCAGCCATGCACGCGGCCGGCCTGCTCAAGCGTTGGGTGGTTGACCGCCTGATCGCGGACCTCGAACTGCCCCGCTGACTCCGCGGGTACTCAGGCCTTGCGCGGCGCCGGTTTTTTCTTCGGCGGCGGCTCCAGCCAGCCCCGGCGCACCATCCACCAATACAGCACCTCGTTGGTGAACCAGACCACGATCAGCGCACCCAGCACGTCGCTGAAGAAGTGTCCGCCCTGGGCGATGCGGGCCAGGCCGATCAGGGTGCCGGCGGTGATCCCGGCCATGCGCCAGGCCAGGCGGCGTTTCGGCCAGATCCAGGCGCCGGTGATGAGGAAGAAGCCGGCGGCGGCGTGACCGCTGACGAATGAGCAGTTGTGCGCGCATTGCCGGCTCGGCCACAGCGCCGGGACGAAGGTGGCCTTGCCGCCGAACTCGGCGACCTGCTCCGGCCGCGGCCGGCCCCAGTGATCCTTGAGCAGGGTGTTGGCGATCAGGCCGGGGCCGATGACCAGGGCCAGCAGGGCGAATGCCGTTGCATTGCGGATGCGGCGGGCTTGCGGCGGCTTGGCCAGGGTGACCCAGGCCAGGGTGCCGAGCAGCCCCGCGGCGAGGACGCGCATCAGCCAGGGCGTGCCCAGATACAGCAGCTGCACCAGCCAGTTGTGATCGAGGAAGAAGCCCGTGCCCGGACGGTAGAACAGGCGGCTCAGCGGCAGGTCGACCGCCGGCGTCAGGTCCAGCGCGATCACGGCGATCAGCAATGCCGGCAGCGCCTTGAGGAACAGGCTCCAGGTCTGCGACAACAGGGATACGCTGGGTTGTGCTTGGGCGCTCATTTATTCCGCCTTCGAATATCCCTTGAAATCCTGCAGGTACCAGACCCTGTAGTCCAATGCGAAATCGCGGTGCACGGTGACGTGCAGCGGCGGCAACGGCTCCGCCGAGCCGAAGCTGCGCAAGACGTCCGGCGGCAGCCTATCCGCTTCGGTAATGTAAAGGAAGTTGCGGCCGAGCTTGTCGGCCATGGTGGTGCTGAGGGCGTAGTGGCTGTCCATCACCTGCCGCGGATTCCACAGCACCGCGTCGAGCGGATGCGGGTTCACGTAATACATCAACTCGGCCAGCACGTCGCGCGAATCGCCCAGGTACAGCGCGTCGGGAAACTGCGAGTGCAACAGTTGCGCCTGGCGGCCGAGCTGGGCCCAGCCGCGTACCCGCTTGTAAGGGTCGGGCAGGGTGATGAAATCGCCGCAGATCTCGAACTTGCGCCAGGCGCGCAGGCACTGCCCGATGTTGCTGTGGTCCACCAGTTCGATCACGAAATAGCGGGTCCAGGCGTCGAAGTGGTAGGCGATCGGCATCAGCAGCAGGTTCAGCGCCAAGCCCGTCGCCAGCAGGGTGGTGTGGCCGCGCTGCAGCAGCAGCCCCACCAGGAAGATGGTGGCCGTGGCGTAGGCCATCGCGCCCCAGTTGGCGTTGGCCCGTCCGGCCAGAGCCTGCAGGCAGATCAGGCCGAGGAAGGGCAGGGCGAAGCAGGCGAGGAAGCGGTAGCGTTCGTCGGTGTACCAGCGCCGTGGTCGCCACAGGGTCAGCGCCAGCCAGGCTGCGAAGAACACCGGCCCCATCACGCCGAACTGACCGCCGAGAAAATCAGTGAGGTGGTTCCAGTGCAGGCCGGCATCGCCGTTGAGGTGCGAGATGTCCTCGGTGTGGCGCAGCGTCGGCCAGCCGTGTTGCGCGTTCCACCACAGGTTGGGCGCGAACACCAGCAGCGCCAGCGCCATTGCGGCATAGAGGCCGGGATTGCGGAAATGACGGCGCAGCGACGGCGTCAGCGCCAGGTGCAGCAGCACCGACAGGGCGAAGATCACCATGGTGTACTTGGTCAGCAGGCCCAGACCGGCCGCCGCGCCGGCCAGCAGCCACCAGCCCCAGCGGATGTCTTTCCGCGTGCCCGATGCAGCCGCCGGTTCCTCGACGGCGCGCAGGTAGGCATACAGCGCCAGGGTCCAGAACAGGAAGAACGGCACGTCGGTGGAGATGATCAGGGAGGACAGCGACACGCCCGGCAGCAGCAGGAAGGCCACTGCGCTCCAGAAGGCTACCTGGCCGCTGAACAAGCGCCGCGCGATGGCCCAGATCAGCAGGGTTACCAGGGGGTAGAGCAGCAGGGCGCCGCTCTTGACGCAGAAGGGCCCGTCGCCGCAGGCCGAGGTGGTCAGGGCGATCAGGGCTGCGATCACCGGCGGCTTGGAGTAGTAGCCCCAGTCCAGCTTCTGTGCCCAGGTCCAGTACTGGGCCTCGTCGACGTACAGGTCCAGGCCGTCGAAATACAGGCCGAACCCCCGGTAGACCGTGACCAGCATCAGCAGCGCCAGCAATACCCAGAAGCCGTACTTTTCGGCCCACCCGGTGGGCTTGCTGGACGGGTTGGCGGCGTTGGCTGGGGTCAAGGGCGTTATCAGAGGTTGGATTGGGAGCTTGGATCGGGTTGTTCGGGGAGCATTGTACCCGTGCCCTGTGGTCTAATGATGGGATCACCTTATTACCACTATGCGAATTCCCTACGAGCTGCTGACCGGCCTGCGCTATACGCGCGCCAAGCGCCGCAACCATTTCATCTCGTTCATTTCCGCCACCTCGATGATCTGTATCGCCCTGGGCGTGGCGACACTGATCGTGGTGCTGTCGGTGATGAACGGCTTCGAGAGCGAGATGCGCAACCGCATCCTCGGCATGGCCTCGCACGCCACCATTTTCCGGCCGGGCCCCGGCCTGGACAACTGGCAGGAACTGGCCAAGCTCGCCGTGCAGAATCCCAAGGTCGAGGCCACCGCCCCCTACGTCGAGGGCGAAGCCATGCTGCGCGAGGGCGGCGACCTGTCCGGCACCCTGCTGCGCGGCATCGACCCGACGGCCGAACAGACCGTCTCCGAGATCGGCCAGCACATGAAGGCCGGCAAGCTGGAAGACCTCAAGCCGGGCGAATTCGACATCGTCCTCGGCGTCGAGCTGGCCGAGCAGCTCGGTGTGGACGTCGGCGACAAGATCGACCTGATGATCCCGCTCGCCAGCGTCACCCCGGCGGGCATCCTGCCGCGCTTCCGCCGCTTCAACGTGGTCGGCATCTTTCAGGTCGGCATGTACGAGTTCGACCGCGGCCTGGTGCTGATCAACATCCAGGACGCCGCCGCGCTGTACCGCATGGGCGACCGCGTCACCGGCGTGCGCCTCAAGCTGCATGACCTGTTCGAAGCGCCCACGGTGGCGCGCGAGATCGCGCAGCAGTTGCCGCAGCTGGTCTACATCAGCGACTGGACCCGTCAGCACGCCAACTTCTTCCGTGCCGTCGCCACCGAGAAGACGGTGATGTTCCTGATCCTGTCGATGCTGGTCGGCATCGCCGCCTTCAACATCGTCTCCACCCTGGTGATGGTGGTGCAGGAGAAGCAGGCCGACATCGCCATCCTGCGCACCCTCGGCGCCACGCCGCGCTCGATCATGGTCATCTTCATGATGCAGGGCTCGATCATCGGCATCGTCGGCACCGTGCTCGGCGTCGCCCTGGGCGTGACCCTGGCGCTCAACGTCAAGACCCTGGTGCCGCTGCTGCAGGCCGCCACCGGCCACCAGTTCCTCGACCCGAGCATCTACTACATCAGCGACCTGCCGTCGCAGCTGACCGCGCCCGACGTGATCCGCATCAGTCTGCTGTCGCTGGCCCTGGGCCTGCTGTCCACCCTTTATCCCGCCTTGCGTGCCTCGCGCGTGCAGCCGGCGGAGGCGCTGCGCTATGAGTAATCCTCCCGCCGATTCCGTCATCGCCTGCCGGGGCTTGGGCAAGACCTTCGATGACGGCCGCCTGCATATGCAGGTGTTCGACAGCATCGACTTCACCCTGGCGCGCGGCGAGCGTGTCGCCGTGGTCGGCGCTTCCGGGGCCGGCAAGAGCACTTTCCTGCACCTGCTCGGCGGCCTCGATACGCCAACCGCGGGCGAGGTGTGGGTCTCGGGCCAGAAGATGAACAGCCTGTCCGACTCCGCGCGCGGCAAGCTGCGCAACCAGGCGCTTGGCTTCGTCTATCAGTTCCACCACCTGCTGCCGGAATTCTCCGCACTGGAAAATGTGGCGATGCCGCTGCTGATCCGGCGCATGCCCCGCGAACAGGCCTTCGAGACCGCATCGGCCCTGCTCAAGCGGGTCGGGTTGGCCGAACGGCTGGAGCATAAGCCGGGCGAACTCTCCGGTGGCGAGCGCCAGCGCGCCGCCGTGGCCCGCGCCCTGGTGACGCGCCCCGCCTGCGTGCTGGCCGACGAGCCCACCGGCAACCTCGATACGCGCACCGCTGCCACCGTGTTCGACCTGATGCTGGAAATGAACCGCGAACTCGGCACCAGCCTGGTCGTCGTTACCCATGACCTGCGGCTGGCGGCGCGGATGGATCGCATCTGGCAACTCGAAGGCGGCAAGCTGCTTCCCTACAACGATGTGGCAACGGATGTTGCTGCGGGTGGGGCGGCCGCCTGAAGCGGCTGTAAGCGCAGCAGGCGCGGCGCCGCCGCGTGATCCGCTATTGCCCGCCGTTGCCCTGTTCACCGCCGGTGCGCTGGCGGTGCTGGCGCTGCCTTCCCTGCCTTCACTGCCCTGGCTTGTCGGGCTATGCCTGCCCGCGCTGCTGCCGTGGCGCTGGCGTCGCTACTACGCACTGGTATTGCTCGGCATCTTGCTGAGCACCTGGCGCGCGCAGGGCTCACTCGACGGCCGTTGGCCCCTGGCCGACAGCGATCATGAGGTCGTGGTCGAAGGCCGCATCGCCTCCCTGCCGGAGCGGCGCCTCTCCGCCGGCATGAAGGAGGACAGCGCCGAGGATGCCGAAGGGCAATCCGAGGAGCGCGCGCTCAAGCACGACTGGCGCTTCCTGTTCAGCCCTCTCGATCGCGGCGCACTGCCGCCGCTGATTCGTGTCTCCTGGTATCGCGGCGAGCAGATTCTTCGCGGCGGCGATTGCTGGCGTCTCAAGCTGCGTCTGCGCGCACCGCACGGCCTGCTCAATCCTTCCGGCTACGACTACGAACAATGGTTGTTCGAGCAGGGCATCGGCGCCACCGCCACGGTGCGCGACAGCAGTTCCTGCCAGGAACAGTCCGGTTATTGGCTGCTGCGCGCTCGCCAGCAGGTAGTCGATCGCCTGGAGCAATGGTTGCCCGGCAATCCCGCACTGGGCTTGGTGGCTGGACTGGCTGTTGGCGACCGCTCGCTGCTGCAGGAAAAGGATTGGGATACCTTCAGAATTACCGGAACGAGTCACCTGATGGCGATTGCCGGTTTGCACATCGGCATGGTGGTGGCCGCGGTGTTCTTCGTCCTGCGCTGGCTGTGGTCCGCCTTCCCCGCGTTATGCCTGCGTTTGCCGGCGCAGAAGGCGGCGATGCTGGGCGCGGTGCTGGCGGCCATCGTCTACGCGCTGATGTCGGGCTTCGAGCCGCCTGCGCAGCGCGCCCTGCTGATGCTGCTATTCGGCTTCGCCGCCCTGTGGCTGGATCGTCCCTCGCTGGTGCCACGCGCCCTGGCCATGGCCTGGCTGCTGATCGTCGCCGCCAGTCCGCTCGCCTTGCTCAGTCCTGGGTTGTGGTTGTCGTTTACTGCGGTGGCCGCGATTTTCTACGTCATCTCCGGCCGTCTCGGGCCGCATCGCCGCTGGCGCGAGCTGCTGGTGCTGCAACTCACCCTGAGCCTGGTGCTGCTGCCGCTGACGTTCTTCTTCTTCCAGGGCGGCGGCTGGGTCGGCCCGCTGGCCAACCTCGTCGTGGTGCCGGTGTTCACCCTGCTGCTGCCGGCCCTGCTGGTGTCGCTGGGACTGGCCTGGGCCTGCCCGGCGCTTGGCTTGCCGCTGCTGACCTGGGTGGCGCAAGGCATCTACTGGGTGCGCGAGGCCCTGGGCTGGGCAGCCACCCACGCTCCGCAGGCTTGGGTGGCTGCCAGCCCGCCGCCCGCGCTCCTGCTGCTGGCGATGCTCGGCATGGTGTTGCTGCTGGCCCCGCGCGGACTGCCGCTACGCGGTTTCGCCATGCTGTGTTTCCTGCCCCTGTTCCTGCCGCTGGACCGCGCCCCGCGCGAGGGTTTCCAGCTCACCGCACTCGACGTCGGGCAGGGGCTCTCGGTGGTCGTGCGCACCGCCCACCACACCCTCCTATTCGACGCCGGTCCGGCCTTCGAAGACCTCTCCGACGCCGGCCGCTCGGTTGTCGTGCCCTACCTGCTGGGCGAGGGCGTACACGAGCTCGACCTGATGATCATCTCCCACGCCGATCTCGACCATCGCGGCGGCGCACCCGCGGTGCGGCGCCTGCTGGAAGTGGACCGCGAGATCGGCGCGCTCTCGACCACGCCCTGCCGCGTTGGGCAGAACTGGGCCTGGGACGGCGTCGCCTTCGAAATCCTGAGCCCGCCCGCCGATGCACCGCCGGAAGCCAATTCCGCCTTGCCCGCGCATACCAGGGAAGGCCGCTGGTGGCGCAACAACGGCGGCTGTGTGCTGCGCGTCAGCGCCGGCGATCACGCGGCGTTGCTCCCCGCCGACATCGAAGCGCCGATGGAAAAGCGCTTGCTGGCGGATATGCCCGACAAGCTGCGCGCGGACATCCTGCTCGCCGGTCATCATGGGTCCAAGACATCTTCAACCCAGCCCTTCGTCGATGCCGTGCAGCCGCAACTGGTGATCTTCCCCGCCGGCTGGCACAACCGCTTCCATTTTCCGCGTGCCCCGGTGGTGGATCGTTATCTGGGCGAGGGTGCCGAGCTGCACATGACCGGCAACGGCGGCGCGGTCTCGGTGCTGGTCACTGCGGCGGGAGTCGGAGAAGTGGGCGACTGGCGTGCCGACCACCCACGCCTGTGGCGTGAGCCGGCCGAACCGGTACCGCTGGATCTGGAGTGAACGCAGCAACAGCGCTGCTCGGCAGCGCCGACGAAAGACAGGGCCGGGGAGGGTTTACAGCTTGGTCGGATTCGGCGCGTCGCCGTAGACCTGCTTGGGATCGAACACCTTTTCGCTTTCCTCGAATTTCAGCACGCGGCTGAAATCTCCGGGACCCACCGGTACCGAACGGTAGAAGCAGGAGCGGTAGCCGACATGGCAGCTGGCATCGCCGGGAATCTCCACCCGCAGCCATACCGCGTCCTGGTCGTCGTCGATGCGCAGCTCCACCACTTTCTGCACCAGGCCGCTGGTGGCGCCCTTGTGCCACAGCACCTGCCGCGAGCGGGAGAAGTAATGCGCCTCGCCGGTGGCGATGGTGCGCCGCAGGGCTTCCTGGTTCATGTAACCCAGCATCAGCACCTCGCCGCTGCCGGCGGCGGTGGTGACGCAGGCGATGAGGCCGTGTTCGTCGAACTTCGGCGCCAGCTCGGTGCCTTCCTCGACCTGTTCGATCGAGACGCGGGCGGAGAAGGGAACGCTGGTTTCGGCCTGGTTGCTCATGGCGGGCGGGGGTATTGCGGGGGCGTCTTTATAGCATAAAGGGGGTGGTTTCCGGCATGGCCCGGCCTGCCATCCCCTTTGGAGAATCCCCGGAAAAGGCTGGTTAGCGCGAGCGGGAATGGCTGAAAGAATGGCTCGGCATGGGGTGATGCCCGCCCGGGCCGCCAAAATGCCCCGGCGGGTGGTAAGCCGGGCCGCCGTGCCAGGGCGGATGCGGCCAGCCCGGCCCCGGATACCCGTAGTGGCCACCATGGTGGTAACCGCCGTGGTAATAGCCCGGATAACCGTAGTAGCCGCCGTAATAAACGCCATAGAAGCCGCCGCAGAAGGGGCTGCAAACCCCGTCATACGGATAACCGTTCCAGACCAGCGAGTCGTAATACGGCCCCCAGAACGGGTCGTAGTAGATGTAGCCCGGGTAGCCGATGACGCGGTCTTCAGGTGTCGGTGCCTGCGTGGCGCAACCCGCCGCCAGCAGGCACAGGGCCGACGCCATCAGGGTGTGCAATCGCATGCCGCGCTTCATGATCCTCATCCTGCCGCTGTTGCCCGCCGTCCGGCAAATGCCCGGAACGAAAAATACGGGGCGGCCGTCAAGCCTTGGACAAGTCCGGAGCCTGCGCGTTCGCCACGGCGCCCTTCATCACGCCCTCGTAGGCCCGCACTTCGATGGCGCGTCCCGGGTGCTGCGCGGCGCTGCGCGCCGCCAGGTGTTCGGCGATGCGCTCAACCGTCGTATCCGTGTCGAGCAGGTCGCAGCGGCTCTCCGGCAGTTCCAGCTCGAACAGGCCCTCGGGCGCGGTGTAGGTGAAGCGCAGCCGGCCGTTCTGCCGCCGCACCAGGTCCTCGCGCGTGCCCAGGTAGATGTCGCGCCAGCGCCGCGCCCACTGCGCTTCCAGGGCCGCTTCGCGCCGCCCGTCGAGATGGATCTCCAGGCGCGAACGGTGGCCGTGGGCGATGCGCTGGCAGTGGCCGGCATGCTTCTTCAGGCCGTGCGTGTAGTGGTAATAGTCCCCGTCGATGCGCTCATGGCGCAGCCGCAGACGCACCTGCGCCACATTGGCAGGCACTTCCTGCGCCAGGATCGGCTGCAGATGCGCCGCCAGGGCCTCGCCGCTGACCGCTTCGGCATCGAGCAGGGTCAGGGCCTGAGGCGGCGCATGGTGCTCGATCGGACCGGCGACCGGCCCCTGGAATTCCAGGCTGGTGCGCACACTGCCGCGGTGCAGCTTCAGGCCCGGGTGGCGTGCCGGCACGATCATGGTGTGGTCGGCGCTGCCGTCCAGCGCGCGCTTCAGGCGCTTCTTCACCTCGCCGAAATCCAGCACCATCGACTGGTCGTCCAGATCGCCGTCCAGCTCGATGTCGACGATCCAGCTTTCGCCCACCAGCCCGCGCTGCGCGTCCAGATAGGCGCAGTCGATCACGGTCAGCTGTTCGACGAAAAGGCGGGTCATGTCATCATGTTGCGGAGAAATCGGGAGACAGCGATGCGCTACAGCAGGGCGATTCATTCAACGGCGGGCATTTTAGCAGCCGCGGTGTTCCTGGCCGGCCCGACCCGCGCCGACGTGCTCAATGCCGACGCCACCGGCTTCCAGGTCAAGACCACCCTGACCGTGGCGGCGCCGCCGGCCAAGGTCTACGCCGCCTTCTCCAAGGTGGGCAAGTGGTGGAATCCCGAGCACACCTGGTCCGGTAATTCGGCCAACCTGAGCCTGTCCACCAAGCCCGGCGGCTGTTTCTGCGAGAAGCTGGAAAACGGCGGCGGTGCGCAGCACATGGTGGTGGTCTACGCCGCGCCGGGCAAGGAATTGCGCCTGAACGGCGCTCTCGGCCCGCTGCAGACCGAGGCCGCCATCGGCAACCTGGCCCTGACCCTCAACCCCAAGGACGACGGCACCGAGCTGACCTGGGTCTACAGCGTCAGCGGTTACACCAAGGGCGGCTGGACCGCCTGGGCGCCGGACGTGGACGCGGTGCTGAACGAGCAGTTCAGCCGCCTCAAGGGCTACGTCGAGACCGGCAAGGCGCAATAAGCGGGCTGCTACACGGGGCGTAAGCCCTCGATGGGTTAAAATCGGCGCCTTTCCGCGGCTGTGCCCCAATCCTCGCCCATGTCAGTATCGCCCTCGGTTGTCACGCGCTTCGCCCCCAGTCCCACCGGCTATCTGCACATCGGTGGTGCGCGCACGGCGTTGTTCAGCTACCTGTATGCCAAGCGGCACGGGGGCAAGTACCTGCTGCGCATCGAGGACACCGACCTGGAGCGCTCCAGCGAGGACGCGGTGAAGGCCATTTTCGAGGGCCTGGACTGGCTCGGCCTGCCGTCCGACGTCGAGCCGGTATTCCAGACCCAGCGCTTCGACCGCTACAAGGAGGTGATCGAGCAGATGCTGGAAGCCGGCACCGCCTACCACTGCTATTGCTCCAAGGAAGAGCTCGACGCGATGCGCGCCGCGCAGATGGCCCGCAAGGAAAAGCCGCGCTACGACGGCCGCTGGCGCCCGGAGCCGGGCAAGATCCTGCCGGAGCGTCCGGAAGGCGTGCGGCCGGTGGTGCGCTTCCGCAATCCGCAGGAAGGCGAGGTGCTGGTCGACGACCTGATCAAGGGCCCGATCAGCTTCCAGAACACCGAGCTGGATGACCTGATCATCGCCCGCGGCGACGGCACGCCCACCTACAACTTCTGCGTGGTGGTGGACGACTGGGACATGGGCATCACCCACGTCATCCGCGGCGACGACCACGTCAACAACACCCCGCGCCAGATCAACATCCTCAAGGCCCTCGGCGCCGAGCCGCCGGCCTACGCGCACGTGCCGATGATCCTCGGCGCGGACGGGGTGAAATTATCCAAGCGCCACGGCGCGGTCGGCGTGATCGAGTACCGCGCCCTCGGCTTCCTGCCGGAGGCGCTGCTCAACTACCTGGTGCGCCTGGGCTGGAGCCACGGCGACCAGGAACTGTTCAGCCACGCCGAGATGCTGGAGATGTTCGACATCACCAAGGTGCAGAAGGCGCCGGCGCGCTTCGACATGGAAAAGGCCATCTGGGTCAATCACCAGTACCTGAAGACCGCCGACCCGCTGCACGTCGCGCCGGAATTCGACTGGCACCTGCGCCGCATCGGCGTCGATCCGGCCAAGGGCCCGGCGCTGGCCGTGGTGATCGAGCAGCAGCGCGAGCGCTGCAAGACCCTGGTGGAAATGGCCGAGAAGTCCAAATTCTTCTTCGCCGAACTCGAAGGCTACAACGAGAAGGACGCCGCCAAGCACCTGACGGCGGACGGCGCCGCGCTGCTGGACGAACTGCGCGCGCGGCTTGAAGCGCTGCCCGAGTGGACCGCGCTGGCGCTGCACGAAACCGTCAACGGCTTCGCCGAAGGCAAGGGCCTGGGCCTGGGCAAGGTGGCGCAGCCGATCCGCGTCGCCATTGCCGGCATGGCCATCTCTCCGCCGATCGACCAGACCCTGCTCCTGCTGGGACGCGAGCGAACTCTTGCGCGGCTGGCAGCCGCCGTGAGCTACGTCCGCAATAAATCCTGAATAAAGCAGCAGAAACGGAATACCGGATCATGTCGATTCAAATCACGTTCCCGGACGGGAACCAGAAAACGTTCGAGGCCCCGCCGACGGGCCTGCAGATCGCCCAGGGCATCAGCCCGGGCCTGGCCAAGAAGGCCGCGGTGGTCAAGGTCAACGGCGAGCTGTGGGACCTGACCCGGCCGATCGACCGCGACGCGAAGTTCGAGATCGTCACGCGCGACAAGCCGGAAGCGCTCGAAGTGATCCGCCACGACGCCGCCCATGTGCTGGCGCAGGCGGTGCAGGAGCTGTTCCCCGGCACCCAGGTCACCTTCGGTCCTGCCACGGACACAGGCTTCTATTACGACTTCGCCCGCAGCGAGCCGTTCACGGAAGCCGATCTGCAGCAGATCGAGGAGCGCATGCGCGAGATCGTCAAGCGCGACCTGCCGATCAGGCGCGAGGTCTGGCCGCATGACGAGGCGGTGAAATTCTTCGACAAGGCCGGCGAGAAATTCAAGGCCGAGTGGATCCGCGACGGCATCAAGGCCGACGAGGAACTGACCATCTACCGCCAGGGCGACACCTGGCTGGACATGTGCCTGGGCCCGCACCTGGCTTCCACCGGCAAGCTCGGCACGGCTTTCAAGCTGACCAAGGTGGGCGGCGCCTACTGGCGCGGCGACGCCAACAACGCGCAGCTGCAGCGCATCTACGGCGTGGCCTTCGCCACCGAGCAGGAGCTGAAGGACTACCTGCACATGGTCGAGGAGGCGGAGAAGCGCGACCACCGCCGCCTGGCCAGGCAGCTCGACCTGTTCCATCAGCAGGAAGAGGCGCCGGGCATGGTGTTCTGGCACCCCAAGGGCTGGGCCATCTGGCAGGCCGTGGAGCGCTACGTGCGCGGCGTCTACAAGCGCAGTGGCTACCAGGAGGTGCGCGGTCCGCAAATCATGGACGTGAGCCTGTGGAAGAAGTCCGGGCACTGGGACAACTACCAGAACAACATGTTCTTCACGGAATCGGAAAAGCGCACCTACGCCGTGAAGCCGATGAACTGCCCGGGGCACGTGCAGATCTACAACGCCAATCTGCACAGCTACCGCGACCTGCCGATCCGTTACGCCGAGTTCGGCGGCTGCCACCGCAACGAGCCCAGCGGCGCGCTGCACGGCATCATGCGCGTGCGCGCCTTCACCCAGGATGACGGCCACATCTTCTGCATGCCGGAGCAGGTGGAATCCGAAGTCACCGCGTTCCATCGCCAGGCGATGGAGGTTTACTCCGATTTCGGCTTTGGCGATATCGACATCAAGATCGCGCTGCGCCCGGACAAGCGCATCGGCGACGACGCCACCTGGGATCGCGCCGAGGACGCGCTGCGCGCGGCCTTGCGCAGTGCCGGCGTGGAGTGGACCGAGCTGGCCGGCGAAGGCGCGTTCTACGGCCCCAAGATCGAGTACCACCTGCGCGATTCGATCGGCCGCGCCTGGCAGGTCGGCACCATGCAGGTCGATTTCATGATGCCGGAGCGGCTCGGCGCCAGCTATATCGACGAGCATTCCAGCCGCCAGATCCCGGTGATGCTGCATCGCGCCATCGTCGGCTCGATGGAGCGCTTCATCGGCATCCTGCTCGAGCACCACGCGGGCGCCATGCCGCTGTGGCTGGCTCCGGTGCAGGTGGTCGTCGCACCGATCGTCTCCGACGCGGATGCCTATGCGCGCGAGGCCGCCGCCGCGCTCGACGCCGCGGGCCTGCGCGTCGAGGCCGACCTGCGCAACGAGAAGATCACGCTCAAGATCCGCGAGCACTCGCTGCAGAAGGTGCCGGTCATCGTGGTGGTCGGACGCAGGGAGGCCGAAGAGAAGACCGTGACCTTGCGCCGCCTCGGCTCGGAGAGGCAGGAGAGCCTGCCGCTGGCGGAAGCCGTCGCCCGGCTCGCCGCCGAAGCCGCGCCGCAACGTTGAGCCCGCGCCGGCTGCTGGCCGCCGCCGTTCTGGCGCTTGGTGCCGGAGTGGCGGCGGCGGCTCCCGAGCTGCCCGTCACCTTGCGCGGTGCCTTCGAGCAGGGGGCGGTGGTGCTCGGAAAGGCCGATCCCGCAGCAAAGGTAACGCTCGACGGCCGCAGGCTCCTGCTCACCGCCAAGGGTGATTTCGTCTTCGGCTTCGACCGTGATGCCGGGCCGGACGCCGTGCTGGGCGTGACCCTCCCCGGGCGGGCCGAGGTGGTGAAGCACTACACCGTGCGCAAGCGCGACTGGCAGATCCAGCGCATCGAAGGCCTGCCGCCCAGGCTGGTCAATCCGCCGCCGGAAACCGAGCAGCGCATCGCCGACGAGGCCGTGCTGATCAAGGCCGCGCACGAGCGCGACACCGCCATCGACGATTTCGTCCAGCCCTTCGTGTGGCCGGCCAAGGGCCGCGTCTCCGGCATCTTCGGCAGCCAGCGCATCCTCAACGGCGAGCCCAAGCAGGCGCACTACGGCGTGGACGTGGCGGTACCGATCGGCACCCCGGTGCATGCGCCGGAGGGCGGCATCATCGCCCTGGCCGAGCCGGACCTCTACTTCACCGGCGGCACCATCATCGTCGACCATGGCCACGGCCTGTCCTCGGTGGTGGTGCATCTGTCGAAATTGCTGGTGAAGCCGGGTGACCGCGTGCAGCGCGGGCAGGTCATCGCCCTCTCCGGCATGACCGGCCGCGCCACCGGCCCGCATGTGCACTGGGGCGTCTACTGGTTCGGCGCCCACGTCGATGCGCAGCGGCTGGTAACGCCGAAACCCTAGGGTTCAATAAAGGGCCCAGACTGGAAGCGTCAATGCCGTCCCTGGCGCGCTCACCCCGGCGGCCATTTCAGCGGCCGCCCCGCCATCACATGCAGATGGATATGAAACACGCTCTGCCCGGCGCCCGCGCCGTTGTTGACGGTGACCCGGAAGGCCTCGCCGAATCCGGCATCCGCCGCCACCTTGTTCGCCACCAGCATCAGGTGGCCGAGCAGGGCCTGGTCCTCCACCGTGGCGTCGACCAGCCGCGGGATCGGCTTGCGCGGGATCACCAGCAGGTGCAGCGGGGCGCCGGGATTGATGTCCTTGATCACCACGCACTGTTCGTCCTCGTAGACGAAGCTGCCGGGGATCTCGCGGTCGATGATCTTTTCGAACAGGGTCTTGGCCATGGCGCTGGGGTCAACCGGTTTGGGGGATGGTTTCGGCCAGTTTAAGCGAACCCGGGCCGCGAGTTGCTACCATGAGCCCCTTGTACCCGCCGTCCAGCCGCCGTCCGCCCCTTGAACGCCGCAACAGCCCAGCCTTACAGCCCCGCCGCCGTCTACCGTCGTTTGCTGCGCTATGCCGCGCCGCACTGGAAGGTGTTGGTGCTGGCCCTGTTCGGCATGTTGATCTTCGCCTTCTCGGATTCGGTGGTCCTGCCTTACCTGGTCAAGCGCCTCACCGACACCTTCGCGGAACATGACCGCCATGTGATCCTGTGGATGCCCTGGGCCATCCTCGGCCTGTTCCTGGTGCGCGGCATTGCCAATTTCTGCTCCGCCTACGGCATGGCCTGGGTCGGGCAGGGCGTGGTGGCGCGGATGCGCCAGGAAGTGTTCGAGCACCTGCTGGCCGTGCCGGTGAGCTACCACGACCGCACCCGCACCGCCGACCTCCAGGCCAAGCTGACCTATCACGCCAGCCAGATCGCCGATTCGGCCTCCAGCGTGCTGGCCTCGATGATCCAGGGCGGGCTCACCGCCATCGGCCTGCTCGGCTTCATGTTCCACACCAGCTGGCGCCTGACCCTGTTCTCCCTGCTGATTGCGCCGCCGGTGGCTTTCTCCATCAGCTGGGTCAACAAGCGCTTCCGCACCGTCTCCGCGCGCATCCAGAATTCCATGGGCGGCATGAACCACGCCGCCGACGAGGCCATCACCGGGCGCCGCGTGGTCAAGCTCTACGGCGGCGAGAACTTCGTGCGGGAGAATTTCCGCACCATCAACGACTACCTGCGCCGGCAGAGCCTGAAGATGACCGCGGCCGGCGCCACCAGCACCAGTTCGCTGGAGCTGATCGCGGCCATCGGCGTCTCCGCCCTGGTGGCCCTGGCGATGAGTCCGCGCATGCTGGAGGCGATGAGCTCCGGCGATTTCGTCGCCTTCCTGGTGGCGATGCTGACCCTGCGCCAGCCGATCAGCTCGATGACTGGCCTGAGCGAACGCATCCAGCGCGGCGTGGTGGCCGGCGCCGACCTGTTCGGCTTTCTCGATACGCCGGCGGAGCGGGACAGCGGCAGCGTGCCGCTGCAGCGCGCCCGCGGCGCCATCCGTTTCGAAGATGTGCGCTTCAGCTACAACGACGACAAGGCACAGGCCCTGGCCGGCGTCACCCTGGACATCCCGGCGGCCAAGACGGTGGCCTTCGTCGGCCAGTCCGGCGGCGGCAAGTCGACCCTGCTGTCGCTGATTCCGCGTTTTTACGATCCCACCAGCGGCCGCGTCACGCTCGACGGCACCGACCTGCGCGAGTACCGGCTCAGCGACCTGCGCCGGCAGATCGCCCTGGTCGACCAGAACGTGGTGCTGTTCAACGCCAGCATCGCCGACAACATCGCCTACGGCTCCCCCGACGCCTCGCGTGAACGCATCGAGCAAGCCGCGCGCCGCGCCTGCGCCTGGGACTTCATCCAGAACCTGCCGCAGGGCCTGGATACGCCGCTGGGTCAGGATGGCGGCGGCCTCTCCGGCGGCCAGCGCCAGCGCATCGCCATCGCCCGCGCCCTGTACAAGGACGCGCCGATCCTGATCCTGGACGAGGCCACCTCGGCGCTGGACACCGAGTCCGAGCGCTACATCCAGCAAGGCCTGGAAGAACTGATCCGCGGCCGCACCACCCTGGTCATCGCCCACCGCCTGTCCACCGTGCAGAACGCCGACCTCATCGTGGTGATCCAGGAAGGACGCGTGGTCGAACAGGGCAGCAATGCCGAGCTGCTGGCGCGCGACGGCGTCTATGCCTCGCTGCACCGCCTGCAGTTCCGCGAGGCGGCCGAGGAAGCCGCAGTCTGAGCTTCATAGGGCCGTCCATGAAAATCTCGCTCGACCAGTTCTGGTACCGTCCCGCCCCGCCGCCCGGCTGGCTGCGTCCGCTGGCTTCGCTCTACGGCTCGGTCTCGGCCGATCTCGCGCGCACCCGCAAGGCTGCCGCGGTGCACCTGCCGGTACCGGTCATCGTGGTCGGCAACATCACCGTCGGCGGCACCGGCAAGACGCCTTTCGTGCTGTGGCTGGTGGAGCGCCTGCGTGAGCAGGGCTGGCGGCCCGGCGTGATCAGCCGCGGCTACGGCGGCTGTTCCCCCGAATACCCGCTGCGCGTCACCCCGGCCACCGACCCCGCCTGGGCCGGCGACGAGCCCGCGCTGATCGCGCGCCGGCTCGACATCCCGGTCGCCGTGGCGCCGGACCGCGTCGCGGCGGCGCGCCTGCTGCTCGACAGCGGCGACGTCAACATCCTGGTCACCGACGACGGCCTGCAGCACTACCGGCTGGCGCGCGACATCGAGATCTGTGTCGTCGACGGCAGCCGCGGCCTCGGCAATGGCGCGCTGCTGCCCGTGGGGCCGCTGCGCGAACCGCCGCAGCGGCTGCGCGAAGTGGACCTGGTGGTGGTCAACGGCGGCGGCTGGCGTGCCGACGGCGTCACCACGCTGGACATGAAGCTGCGCACCGTCGAAGCCCTGCCGCTCAGCGGCGGCGAACCGCGGCCCCTGGCCAGCTTCGCCGGCAGCAAGGTCCATGCAGTGGCCGGCATCGGCAATCCCGGGCGCTTCTTCGCCTCCTTGCGCGCCGCCGGCATCGAGGTGATCCCGCACCCGTTCCCGGATCATCACGGCTACACCGAGATCGACCTGGCCTTCGACGGCGCCCAGCCTGTGCTGATGACCGAGAAGGATGCGGTCAAATGCGCCGAGCTGGCCCGGCCCAATCACTGGTATGTGCCGGCCCAGGCGGTGATCACGGCGGACGGTGCGGCGCTTGTGCAACAATTGCTGGATAAGCTGCCGCCAGCCGCGGATTAGCTGCCAATCCCCCGAAAACACCGAATACCTATGGACAAGCGTTTGCTCGACATCCTCGTCTGCCCCGTTTCCAAGGCGCCGCTGGAATGGCATGCCGACCGGCAGGAACTGTGGTGCAAGGCCTCGCAGCTCGCCTACCCGGTGCGCGACGGCATCCCGGTGATGCTGGAAGAAGAAGCGCGCCCGCTTACCGACGCCGAGCTCGGCCGTTAGCCAGCCGGTTTCTGACGTGACTGCCTTCAAAGTCGTCATCCCGGCCCGGCTCGGCTCCACCCGCCTGCCGCGCAAGGTGCTGCGCATGCTGGCCGGCAAGCCCCTGGTGCAATGGGTCTGGGAGGCCGCACAGGCCTCGGCGGCGGAGCAGGTGATCATCGCCGCCGACGACGCGCAGGTGCTGGAGGCCTGCCGCGCATTCGGCGCCGACGCGCGGCTCACCGCGCCCAGCCACCAGTCGGGCACCGACCGCATCAACGAAATCGCCCAGGCCGCGGGCTGGCGCGACGACATCCTGGTGGTCAACCTGCAGGGCGACGAGCCGCTGATGCCGCCCGCACTGATCCGCCAGGCGGCCGAACTGCTCGCCGGCGATCCCGGCGCCGACATAGCCACCCTGTGCCATCCGCTGCACAGCCGCGAAGAGTGGCTCAATCCCAACGTGGTCAAGCTGGCGGCCGACTCGTTCGGCTACGCCCTGTATTTCTCGCGCGCGCCGATTCCCTGGAAGCGCGAAGGCACCAGCCCCGAATCGCCGCTGCCGCTGGGCCTGGCGTTCCGGCATATCGGTCTTTACGCCTACCGCGCCGGGGCGCTGCGGCGCTTCAGCGCGCTGCCGCCGTCGCCGCTGGAGAGCTGCGAAATGCTGGAGCAGCTGCGCGCACTCAGCCATGGCCTGCGCATCAAGGTCGGCATCGCCCAGGAGCTGCCGCCGCACGGCGTGGATACCGAGGAAGATCTCGCCGCGGTCGGCGCCCTGCTCGCCGCACGCTGACACCAAACGAAAAAATCATGAACCAATCTTCCGCGTCGATGCCGCCGCTGACGCCTGGACGGCGTTTCCTGGCGTGGCTGAACATGCTGTTCATCGACCACTCCGTCTTCCGCTTCTTCTTCAACACGCGGCACGCCATCGCCGACGACTGCTACCGCTCCAGCCACCCCATGCCGTACCAGCTGCGCGCCGCCAGGCGCGCCGGAGTGCGCTCGGTGCTGAGCCTGCGCGGCGATGAGCTTCACATCGGCTCCAACGTGCTGGAGATCGAGACCTGCCGCGAAGAGGGCCTGGTGCTGGCGCATCAGCCCATCGGCTCGCGCGATCCACCCGAGCGCCACCAACTGCTGCGCATCAAGCAGCTGTTCGATGAACTGCCGCGGCCCCTGCTGCTGCACTGCAAGTCCGGCGCCGACCGCGCCGGCCTGATCAGCGCCATGTACCTGCTGGTGGAGAAGAAGCAGCCGCTGGCGGTGGCGATGCGCGAGCTGAGCCTGCTGCGGCATGGCCACGTCTACCAGGCCAAGACCGGTGTGCTCGATCATTTCCTGGAGTGCTACGGCGAGCACCAGCGCGCCCATGGCACCGAATTCATGGACTGGGTCGAGAATTACTACGACCGCGATGCGGTGCGCGCCTCGTTCCATTCCAGCTGGTGGGCCAACAAGCTGGTCGACGGCATCCTGCGGCGCGAGTGATCCAGCGGATTGCTGGAACAAAAAAGGGACGCTGCTGCGCCCCTTTTTTTGGCCCGTGACCCGTCCGTGCTCCACTTTGCGGGTGGCCGGTACCCTGGATGGTGATGCCAGGCTTCAGTGAATTTCCAGAGCGTCGCCCCTCCCCGCAGGGAAGGGCAACGCCTGGATGAATGCCTCGGTGTCGAACGCTAGGGCGTGACGCAGGCGCCCGCCGCATAGACGTCGATGTTGGTCAGCACATTGGCCAGCCCGGAGACGTCGATGCGCACAGCGTTGAACGGCGCGGTGCTGATCACCGTGGCCACGGTCTGGCCGTCGTTGGCGAGCAGTCCGAGCAGGTCCAGGGCCAGCGGCCGCGTGCTGCCGGCGGAAGTCCCGTCCGTGCCGTTGTTGATGGCGGTCACCGTGACCGGCTGCAGCGCGGCAAGGTTCAGCAGCGCCGCGCCCGGCACCGAGACGATGAAGCCCACCTTGTCGCCGGCGGGATAGGTATTCACCGTGTCCTTCACCGTCAGCGAGGCATCGCCGGTGAGCAGACCGATCGGGATGGACAACGTGGCCGGATCACTGGTGGTGGGATCGACCGGATTGTTCGGATTGGATACCGAACAGCCCAGGCAGATCCCGTTCTTCGCCGGCGTGGCGGTGAACGTGGTGTCGGTCGCCGAAGCATTGACGAAGGGCTTGAAGATGGTGCCCGTCGGGCATTCGACGATGGTGGTGCAGCCATCGGTGCCCGGCTTGCAGTTGCCGCCGCCGCTGCTTCCGCTGCTGCCGCTACTGCCACTGCTACCGCTGCTGCCACTACTGCCGCTGCTGCTGCCGTTGTTGGCGCCGCTGTCGTCGGCACAGCCGGCGAGGAACAGCGCCGCGCAGGCCAGCAGCGCCGGACCCAGCAGGGCGGATGGATTGATGAGTCGTTGCGTTTTCATGTGTGTTTCCCTTGATCCCTGATCCTACTTGTCCATTACGCGGAATTCGACGCGGCGATTCAGTTCGCGATCGTCGGCGTTCTTTTCCGGATTGATCAGCAGCTGCGACTTGCCGTAGCCCTTGGCGACGACCTGCTCCGGATGCGCGCCCTGGCTGATCAGGTAGGTGCGTACCGCGTCGGCGCGGCGCTGCGACAGTTTTTCGTTGTACGCCACGCTGCCGATGCTGTCGGTATGGCCGGCGATCTCCACGCGCAGGCTCGCCTGTCCGGTGAAGGCGGGGATGATCACGTCCAGCACGGAGCGCGCGTTCGGCGTCAGGCGGTCCTTGTTGAACTCGAAGGTGATGCCGCGCAGCACGATGGTCTGGCCCGGGATGATGCAGCCGTCGGAATCGACCTTGAAGCCCTTTGGCGTGTTGGGGCACTTGTCGTGCTCGTCGTCGACGCCGTCGCCGTCGGAATCGACCCAGGGCTGCGGCACCAGCTGCACCATCTCCACCGGACGCGGCTGCAGCGTGGCGGTGCGGATGACGCGGCCCAGCGGAATCTCGATGCCGACCGAGGCGCGGTAGTCATGGTAGCCGCCGCCGCGGAACTCGTTGTGGAAGTCGTAGATGTAGCGCCCTTCGGCGCGCAGCTTGACGCCGTAGAACAGCGGCTTGGTCACCAGGCCCAGTCCGGCATCGGCGTTGAAGGTGCCTTTCTTGCCGGTGCCCGGCTGCACGTCCTCGTACGAGCCGCCCACACCCGCCAGGATGAACGGGCTGAAGTTGGAATCCATGCGACTGGTGAAGGAGTAAGCGAGGTCGACCGTGCCGCCGTACTGGTAGAAATCGGTGCCCTTGCTCTGCCCGGTGTTGAAAATCGAGATGGTGGGGGCGACTTCGACCGACAGGCGATCGGTGAACAGGTGGCCGTAGATCCACGAAGCACCGCCGCCGCGCCGCGTCGTGCCGCGGGCGCCGTCCGGAATCAGGTAGCTGCCGAGGAAACTGAGGTACTCATGCTCGCCATAGTAGGCCGGCGCCGTGCGCTCGTAGCCGGGCCGGTCGTCATCGGGAGCGAGCTGCCCGTCGCGCGTGATCACCTGGGTCTGCGGCTCCGACGGCGGCGGCAGCGCCACCTGCGTATCGGTCGTCGGCGGCACATGGGAGGCGGTTGGCGCGCCCGTGTTGTTGACCGGCGCCGTATTCAACGGAACCGGCACGGCCGGGGCGTCCTGGGCGCTGGCCACCCCTCCAAACAGAAGGGCGCAGACCGTCAATATCCTGAGTTTGTACATCGCTTCTCCCCTGAGCCGAAAATTATGACTGCCAGGTGCGCTGGGCCCTGGCATTGCACATCGTAAACGAAAAAAAACGCCGGTCCAGAAATTATCCGGACCGACGCCTTTGTCGGTTCACCTGCCAGGTTCCGCTGCGCGCCTGAGCGCGGTCACTGCTGAACGAAGCAAGCCCCGTGCCGCTTTACGCCGCAACGGGGCTGCCGCGGTCGATCAGGCCGATGATCAGGCCCGATCCGCCGGGCGCCGGCGGCTGTTGTTACGGTGCTTTGCCCTCGGCATGCGCGTTTTCGCCTTCGGGCGAAACGGCCGGCTGCGCTTCAGGCTCACGTGCGGTGCGTGGCTCCGGCTCGACAGCCTGCTGTTGCGGTTCCGACTGGTGCACGTGCACCGGCTCCGCGACCGGCAGCGGTGCCGGGCGTTCTTCGTGCACGGCCGCCGGCTCTACCTGATGGGCGGATTCCGCGCGCTCGTGGACGGCTTCCACCACCGGCGTCGATTCCGGTTTGGCCTCGCCGTGACCGGCGTCGGGCAGGTTCATTTCGCGCTGCACCGGGGCGGGGGTGTGGAATTCGGCCACCTGCGGCTCGGCGGCACGGGACTCTTCCTGCTTCCGGAAAGATTCCCGGGCCGGTTCGTGCGCAGGTTCCCGTTGCGCTTCCGGGCTGCCGTGTGCCTGCTCGCGTTCCCCGGCGTGCTCGACCTGGCTGCTCTCGGGCTCCGCATGCCCGGTAGGGCCGTGTTCGGATGGTGCGGACGGCTCAAAGCCCTGAGCTTCGCCATCCCCCGCATTCGCGGCTTCCGCTGTTTCGACACCGCCTTCGCGGTTGCCCTGGGCGCCGCCGTGCTGCTGCCCCTGGCCGCCGCCTTCACCGCGGCCGCCACGACCACGACCGCGCCTGCCGCGACGACGGCGACCGCCGCCCTCGCGTTCGCCCGCGCCCGTGCCCTCGGTGGGAGTGCCCTCTGCGCCGGTTGCGGTTTGCTGCTCCGACAGGCCGGCCTGCGGCGCGCCCTGCGTCGTCGCCAGTTCTTCGCCCGTCGCGGTATTCAGTCCCTCGATCACCTCGGCAGGCTGCTGCGCCGGGCTCTGGATCTGCTCCAGGCTCTGCGGCGGACGTTCGTTCTCCGCGCCGGCCACGCCAGCTACGGCTGCGGCCGCGTTCTGCGGCTGTCCCTGGCCACGGTTGCCGCCCTGGCCCTGGTTCTGCCGGCGACCGCCACCGCCCTGACCACCCTGATTGCCACCACCCTGGTTCTGCTGCGGCGGACGCTGTTGCTGGCCGCGCTGCTGGTTGCGGCCTTCGCCACGCCCTTCGTTGCGGCCTTCATTCCGCCCCTCGTTCCGATTCTCGCCGCGCGGCTGCTGCCCGTCGCGACGACCCTCGCCACGGCCTTCGCCGCGGTTCTCGTTGCGGCCTTCGTTGCGGTTGTCGCGGCGCTGCTGGTTGCGGCCCTCGTTGCGATTCTCGCCGCGCTGACCATCGCGGCGGCTTTCGCCGGGGCGCTGGTCGCGCCGCTGCCCCTGGTCGGAGCGCCCGCCGTCGCGGCGCGGATCGCGCCCCGGGCGCTGCTGCGGCAGGGCCGCAACGGGCTTCTCCTCCGGATGCGGCGCCGGGGCCAAGATCTTCTTCAGCCAGGCCCAGAACCCGCCGCTGGCGACGACCGGCTGCAGCACCGGAGTTGCGGCGGCGATCGGGGCGGGCGCCGGAGCGGCCGGCAACAGGGCCTTTACCGCGGCCTCGGCCGGGGCCTTCACCGCCGTCGGGCCGCCGGCGGGTGCGGACAGGGCGGCGCGCGCATCGGCGTTGAAATCCTGCGGCAGCTTGTAGCTGAGCGCGGCGTTGTTGTCCTGCTGCAGGTGATCCACGCGCACGCGCAGGATCTCGTAATTCGGCGTCTGCAGGGTTTCGTTCGGCACCAGGGTGATGGTCACCATGTAGCGCGATTCCAGCTCGGCGATCGGACCGCGCTTCTCGTTGAGCAGGTAGGTCGCCGTATCCACCGGCAGCTGCGCGATGACGCGGCCGGTGCGGTCCTTCATGCACTCTTCCTCGATCAGGCGCAGCACCGACAGCGCCAGCGATTCGACGCTCCGGATCTGGCCGCGGCCTTCGCAGCGCGGGCAGGCGATCTGGGTGTGCTCGGACAGCGAGGGCCGCAGGCGCTGGCGCGACATCTCCAGCAGGCCGAAGCGCGACAGGCGGCCCAGCTGGACGCGGGCGCGGTCCTGCGAGCAGGCATCGGCCAGGCGCTTTTCCACTTCTCGCTGGTTCTTGGTGCTGTTCATGTCGATGAAATCGATCACGATCAGGCCGCCCAGATCGCGCAAGCGCAGCTGGCGGGCGATTTCGTCGGCCGCTTCCAGATTGGTCTGGAACGCCGTTTCCTCGATGCCGCCGCCGCCGGTGGCCTTGGCCGAATTGATGTCGACCGAGGTCAGCGCCTCGGTCGGGTCGATGACGATGGAGCCGCCGGAGGGCAGGCGCATGACGCGCTGGTGCGCCGTCTCGATCTGGCTTTCCACCTGGTAGCGCGAGAACAGCGGCACGTCGTCGCGGTATAGCTTGAGCTTGCCCAGCTCGGTCGGCATCGAGTGCTGCATCTGGCTGCGGGCCTGCTCGTAGACCTCGGCGTTGTCGACGATCACCTCGCCGATGTCCGGGCGCAGGTAGTCGCGCAGCGCGCGCAGCACGATATTGTTTTCCTGGTAAATCAGGAACGGCGCCGGACGCTCCTTGGAGGCGTCGATGATCTTGTTCCAGATGTTGACCAGCTGATCAAGGTCCGCCTGCAGCTCTTCGGCGGTGCGGCCGATGCCGTTGGTGCGGACGATCAGGCCCATGCCCTCGGGCACGTTGAGCGCACTCAGCGCTTCCTTGGCCTCTTCCCGCTCTTCGCCCTCGACCCGGCGCGACACGCCGCCGGCGCGGGGATTGTTAGGCATCAGCACCAGGTAGCGGCCGGCCAGGCTGGCATAGGTGGTGAGGGCGGCGCCCTTGTTGCCGCGCTCCTCTTTTTCCACCTGGACGATGACTTCGGTGCCCTCGCGGATCATGTCGCGGGGATTGCGGCTGCCGCCTTCGCCGGTCTGGAATTCGCGGGCGACTTCCTTCAGCGGCAGGAAGCCATGGCGCTCGGCGCCGTAATCGACGAAGCAGGCTTCCAGGCTGGGCTCGACCCGGGTGATCTTGCCCTTGTAGACGTTGGACTTACGCTGTTCGCGCGAGGCCAGTTCGATGTCGAGGTCGTAAAGCTTCTGCCCGTCGACGATGGCCACGCGCAATTCTTCGCGCTGAGTGGCGTTGATGAGGATTCTTTTCATTATGGCGGTCTCGGTATTCGCTCGACCGCGCAAAGCGCAACAAATGGGATGCGACGCGTCTTTCGCGCGCCTTGATCGTTCCTGAAACAACTGAATTCGGTCTGATCATCATCCCCGCCTCGCGCGGGAACGGCTTGATAGTGAAGACGCCTTTCGTGGACGAAAGGCACGGAAAACTTAAGGCGGTGGGGGCGGTTTGCTACGATGCGCCACCCACTTTCACCAGGCCGCCGCGTGCGAAGCACAGCGGCGAGCCGGCCCCCGGGCGCAAGCCCAAGGACTTATTAGTGTGCCACAGACTTTTCAAAACCGGTAGTTTTCCCTTGGAATCAGGGACATCCGGCCTTAACAGTTGCGATCTCGGTCACAATTGCGCATTTCCCGAGCCCTCGCGGAGTTGTTCATGACACGTCCCACGCGCCAACCCGCCGGCTTCAAAGGTTCCAGCAAGGCTCCGGCCGGCAAGGGGCGCGGCGCGGCGCCGTCGGCGCCTTCCAAGGCGCGGTCCCCGCGCCAGGAAGGCGCGGCCAAGGGCGGCCCGCGCCAAGAGCGGGGCCCGCGCCCGGCCAAGGCGGCACCGGGCGGCGGCCATTTTGCCCGCAGCAAGGACCGCGCATCCTCCGCGCCCAAGGGCGCCGGACGTTCCGGGGCCGAGCGCCGCGACGATACGCGCCCGGCGCCGCGCTCGCGTCCCGGTTCTCATCCCGGCAGCGCCGATGGCCGCGGTCGTTCTGCGGTGAAAGGCGAGGCGCTGGTTCACGGGCGCAACCCGCGCCCGGCCAAGGCGTCCTCGGGGAGCGGACACTTCGCGCGGCCGGAACGGCCTTCCCACGCGCCGAAGGGCGCCGCTCGCCCCGGAGCGGGGCGTCGTGATGATGCGGAGTCCCCCTCGCGCACACGTCCCGGCGCCGGTTCCGGCCGGCCTCGCCCCGCTGCAAAAGACAGCGCGTTCGGCCATGCGCGCGGCGCGCGTCCGGCCAGGGCACCGGGTGGCGAGCGTTTCGTGCGCAGCGAGCGGCTGATCCGCGTGCCCAAGGTCCTGAATTCCGGTTCCGGGCGCGGCGAAGGCCGTGACCGCAGTGCCGAAGGCGGCGATGGCGTCGAAGCCGTCGCCTCCGATGTGCGCAAGGTGACCGTTTCCGCCAACGAGGCGGGGCAGCGCATCGACAACTTCCTGCTCAAGCGCCTGCCGGGCGTACCCAAATCGCATGTCTACCGCCTGCTGCGCTCCGGCCAGGTGCGCGTCGGCGGCGGCCGCGCCAAGCCCGAGCGCAAACTCGAGGAAGGCGAGGAAGTGCGCATCCCGCCGGTGCGCGTTGCCGAGCGCGGCACCCCGGTGCGCGCGCCGGACGCGGTGCTCAACCGTCTGCGCGAAGCCATCGTCTACGAGGATCCGCACTATCTGGCCATCTCCAAGCCCGCCGGCCTGGCCTCCCACGGCGGCACCGGCATCGCCTACGGCGTGATCGAGGCGGCGCGCGGCTGGGACAAGTACGAATTCCTGGAACTGGCGCATCGCCTGGATCGCGACACCAGCGGCGTATTGTTGCTGGCCAAGTCGCGTCCGGCCCTGCTGCGCGCGCAGCGCGCCTTCCGCGACGGCCTGGCCAACAAGCGTTACTTCGCGCTGCTGCTCGGCCGCCTGCAGGGCGGCGCGCGGGACGTCGACGCGGCGCTGGTGAAGAGCCGGCTCGAAGGCGGCGAACGCTTCATCGAGGTCGACGAGGAAGACGGCAAGCCCTCGCACTCGCGCTTCGTGCCGCAGGCCCATTACCGCGACGCGACCCTGTGCGAGGTGCACATCTTCTCCGGCCGCACCCACCAGATCCGCGTGCATGCGCTGGCGCTCGGGCACCCCGTGGCCGGCGACCGCAAGTATGGTCTGCGCGACGAGCAGAAGCCGTTGCGCGACCTGGGCCTGCGCCGCATGTTCCTGCATTCGCACTTCCTCGAACTGCCCGCCGAGGGTGAATTCCGCAAGCTGACGCTGAGCGCGCCGATGACCGGCGAACTGCGCGATTTCCTCGACGAACTGGGACCCGGAAAATAAAGGTGGGTAAATTTTCCATCCTGATCTTCGACTGGGACGGCACCCTGGCCGACTCCGCCGGCCACATCGTGTCCTCGATGCAGCAGGCCATCGCCGCCATGAACCTGCCGCCGCGCTCCGACCAGGCCATTCGCGAACTGATCGGCCTGGGTCTGGTCGACGCCATGCAGCGCCTGTTTCCGGAACTGGACGTGGATGACGTGCTGCGCCTGCTCGGCGAATACCGGCGCATCGCCCCCGGCAGCATGGCCCACGAGGCTCCGCTGTTCGCCGGTGCGCGCGACGCGCTGGAACAATTGCAGGCGCAGGGCTATTTGCTGGCGGTGGCCACCGGCAAGAGCCGCCCCGGCCTGAACCGCTCGTTCCAGGCCCACACCTTTCTCAAATCGATGTTCTTCACCACCCGCTGTGCCGACGAAACGGCCGACAAGCCCGATCCCCTGATGCTGCGGCAGATCCTCGAGGAAACCCGGCTGCAGCCGGAGCAGGCCTTGATGATCGGCGACACCGATTACGACGTCGGCATGGCCAACGCCCTGGGCATGCCCTCGCTCGGCGTCGGCTGCGGCGTGCACGAGCCGGGGCGCCTGTTGCGCGCAGGGGCACAGGCAGTGTTGGACAACGTCGGCGGCGTGCCGGCCTGGCTGGCGGCGCGCTAGGGCAGGGCCAGTCCGGCCTTCGCCAGCAACTCCCGCACCGCGATCAGCGGCAGTCCCACCAGCCCGGTCTGATCGCGCGATTCGATCACTTCGCACAGGGCGATTCCCAGCCCTTCCGACTTGAAGCTGCCGGCGCAATCGAAAGCCGGCTCGGCCGAGACATAGCGTTCGATCTCCTCCGCATCGAGGCGGCGGAAGTGCACCGTGGTCAGGTCGAGCGCCTCGTACAGTGCGCCGCTGGCCCCCTGCACCAGGGCCACTGCCGTAAAGAACCGCGCGCTGTTGCCGGACAGGCGCGTCAGCTGCCCGATCGCGCGCCGGCGGTCGCCCGGCTTGCCCAGCAGCTCGTCGCCGCAGGCGCAAACCTGGTCCGAACCCAGCACCCAGCGCTGTGGGTGCCGCGCCGCCACCGCCCGCGCCTTGGCCAGTGCCAGGCGCTGCGCCAGCTCCCGCGGCGCTTCGCCCGCGCGCGGCGTCTCGTCGCTGCCCGGCGCCTCCTGCTCGAACGGCACGCCCAGGCGCCGCAGCAGTTCCGCGCGGTAGCGCGAAGTGGAGGCCAGGATCAGGGGGGATTGCGTGGAAATGGCGATCATCGATTTTTGACGGTTATGGATATGACAACTAGCATGCCGCCCATGAAAGACGGCATCCCCCTGCGCGTCAAGGTGTCAGCCTCGGTTTCGCGCGGCAGCATCTGGCACGGCGCCATCCCCATCGCCAAATTACCCCGCCTGGCCGCGGTCCTCACCGACAGCGAGGGCGAGCTGCGGGTGGAGCTGGCGGCCGAACGCACCATCGCCGGCGCCTTCAGGCTGCACGGCAGCATCGCCGGCGAACTGGGCCTGACCTGCCAGACCTGCATGGCGGACTTCCGCTGGCCCCTGCAGATCGGCCTGGATCTGCGCCTGGTCTTCAACGAAGCCGAGGAACGCCGCCTGCTGCAGGAGTGCGAGCCGTTCCTGGTGGAGGACGATACCCTGCATTTGCATGATCTGGTCGAGGAAGAAGCCCTTCTGGCGGTACCCTTCGCACCCCGTTGCGAGACCTGCGCCGGCGTATGACGCTGCCGGCGTAAGCACGAAGTATTAAGACAGGGGGGTGTTTCCCCTGTCTTTTCTGCTAAAATCCGCTCCCTTTGAGGGGCAGTCCGCACCTCCGGAGTTGAGTCATGGCAGTCCAGAAATCCAAGAAATCCCGCGCCCGCCGCGGTGATCGCCGTTCCCACGATGCGCTGACGGCCCCCACGCTGTCGGTCGATCCGACCTCGGGCGAAACCCATCTGCGCCACCACGTCACGGCCGACGGTTACTACCGCGGCAAGCGCGTGATCGCCAAGGCCACCCCGGAAGTCCCGGAAGCCTGAGCCCCGCCAGGCCGGGGACGCGCCCACAACCGTGATCTCCGCCTGTAGCGTGTGACTGCGCCAGTCACATTAGCCATCGACGCCATGAGCGGCGACCACGGATTCGGGGTCGCCGTTGAAGCTTCCGTGCGCGTGCTGGCCGAGTATCCCCATCTCAATCTGATCCTGGTCGGCGACGAGGCCACGCTGCGCAAGGCGCTGCGTACCCACCACCAGGCGGAAGACGCGCGCCTGCAGATCCAGCACGCCAGCGAGCTGGTGGCGATGGACGAGTCCCCGTCCAAGGCCCTGCGCAACAAGAAAGACTCGTCGATGCGGGTCGCGGTCAACCTGGTCAAGGAGAAGCGCGCCCAGGCGGCGGTCTCCGCCGGCAACACCGGCGCCTTGATGGCCATCGCCCGCTTCGTCCTCAAGACCCTGCCCGGCATCGATCGTCCCGCCCTCATTTCGCCCCTGCCGGCGATCGGCGGCGTCACCCATGTCCTCGATCTCGGCGCCAACGCCGACTGCACCGCCGAGCAGCTGCTCCAGTTCGCGGTGATGGGCTCGGCCCTGGTCGGCGCCCTCAGCGGCATCGAGCGTCCGCGCGTGGCCCTGCTCAACATCGGCGAGGAAGAGATCAAGGGCAACGACAACATCAAGGCCGCCTCGGCCATGCTGTCGGCCTCCTCGCTCAACTACACCGGCTACATCGAGGGCGACGGCATTTTCCTCAACCCGGTCGATGTCGTGGTCTGCGACGGGTTCGTCGGCAATGTCGCCCTCAAGGCGGGCGAGGGCGTGGCCAAGCTGATGGGCCACTTCATGCGCGAGGAATTCACCCGCAGCCTGCCCACCAAGCTGGTTGGCCTGATCGCGCGCTCGGTGCTGCGCGCCCTGGCCAAGCGCATGGATCCGCGCGTCTACAACGGCGCCAGCTTCCTCGGCCTGCAGGGTACCGTGATCAAGAGCCATGGCGGCGCCGACGCCCTGGCCTTCGCCAACGCCATCAAGGTGGCGATCCGCGAAGTGGAGAAAGACGTGCCGGCGCGCATCAGTCGCCTGCTCAGCGCCGCCATCGCCGTGCCGCCGGTCGCCGCCGCAGTCAACAAATAGCTGTTCCCATCATTCCCCGGATGTCCGAGTCTTGAACCGGTATCGCGCCAACCCGCGCTTGCTGCCGCTGTTGCTGGCCGGCCTGGCCATGCTCGGACCGTTCTCGATCGACACCTTCTTTCCGGCCTTCGGCCGGATGGAGCACGACTTCGCCATCGGCGCTGTCGCGATGCAGCAGACGCTCAGCGTCTACATGGGCACTTACGCCGTGATGTCGCTGCTGCACGGCCCCTTGTCGGACGCGTACGGCCGGCGCGGCGTGATCTTCTACTCGCTGCTGGTCTACCTGTTCGCCACGATCGGTTGCGCACTGGCCCCGAGCTTTCACTGGTTGTTGCTGTTCCGCGTGGGGCAGGGCATGTCCGCCGGCGCCGGCATGATCGTCGGCCGCGCCATCATCCGTGACCGCTACGCCGGTGTGGACGCGCAGCGCCTCATGGCGCAGGTGACGCTGATCTTCGGCGTGGCGCCTGCGCTGGCGCCGATGGTCGGCGGCTGGGTGCTGTATGTCGCCAGCTGGCGCTGGATCTTCGGCGTGCTGGCCCTGTTCACCGTGCTGTTGGCGCTGACCTCGCTCGTGGCGCTGCCGGAGACCCATCCACGCGGGCGCCGCACTCCGTTCGACCTGCGCCACCTGTTGCACACCTATGGCGCCATCGCACGCGACCGGCGCTTCATGCTGCTGTCGTCCGCCGCCGCGATCAATTTCGGCGCGCTGTTCGTCTATGTCGCCTCGGCGCCGGTGATCGTGCTCGGCATGCTGCACCTGAACGAACGCCAGTTTCCCTGGCTGTTCCTGCCCACCATCGGCGGCATGATGTTCGGCGCCTGGATGTCGGGACGGCTCGCCGGCAATCTCAGCGCCGCCCGTACGGTGGCACTGGGTTATATGCTGATCTTCGGCGGCGCCGGGCTGGGCTTGTTGCTCAACAGCCTGATGGCACCATCGGTGCCCTGGTTCGTCCTGCCGATCGGCATCGTCGGCATGGGCGTATCGCTGGCCTTCCCGACGCTGACCCTGCTGATGCTGGACCGCTTCCCGGCGGTGCGCGGGGCGGCCGCTTCGGTACAGGCGGCGATGTCGCTCGGCAGCAGCACCATCGTCGGCGGCCTGCTGTCGCCGATGGCCTCGCGTTCCGGGCTGCACCTCGCGTGCGGCAGTCTTGCCCTCAGTGTCTGTGGCTTCGCCTGCTGGCTGCTGTATCGGCGCATCACGCCCAATCCGGAGCTGCAGGAGTTGAACCCGGCACCGGTAGGGGACATGCCCGCGGCACCGGCAAGCGAACGCGGCTAGCTAGTGGCTGCGGTCCGCGGGGGCCGCGGCCGACGCCGGTTTCGTCTTCGCCGACGCAGTGGTCCCGGCCTTGGGCGGTCGCGCTGGGACTTTTGCTGCGGTCTGCACGGTGGTCAGCAGTTCATCGCAATTGTGATCCTTGCCCAATCCCAACTGGATCGTCGGCAGCAGGGCCGCCAGCGGCGTGAGGAACACCCCCAGCACCACCGCCGCGCCACCGCGCGCCGCCAGTACCACCGGGTCCGGATGGATGCTCGGATCCTTCAGCGGTCCGCGGATCAGGATCGGCGCGGCCAATGAACCAATGTTGAGGCGCTTGGGTTCGGTCGACAGCTTGTAATCCACCTGCTCGTCGCGCAGGTTGATGTTGCCGCTGCCGACGACATTGGCGGCGCTGGTATCGAAGATGAAGGTGCGCGTATCGAGCACGCCTTTGGTCAGGCCGAAGTCGGTGACCAGGCAGCGCAGCTGCGCCCGGCTCGGAATGCCCAGCGCCGAGATCACACCATTGCCGAAATCCAGGCCTGCCAGGTCCACCAGCAGCGCCGACAGGTTGCCGCCGCTCATGAACAGCTTCAGTTCGCCATCACCGCGTCCCAGCATCTGCGCCAGCGAGTTGCCCATGGTGTCGATCTTCGCGCTGCCGCCGATGGTGCCGGCGCCCTTGAATACGCCGGTGGACTGCATGATGCGCGACAGGTCCACCTTGCGGAAGTCGACGTCGCCGACCACGTGCACCAGGTTTTCCTGGCCGTCCAGTTCCAGGTTCAGCACGATGGCGCCGCTGCCCACGCCGAACGACAGCGGCTGCAAGGCCAGCTTGCCGTCCTCCACCTTGAGGTTGGCCACCAGGTTGTCCAGCGGCGTCGACTCGCTCTCGATGCGCTGGCCTTTGTAGTGCACGTCGAAGTCCACCGCGCGCAGCTTGGGCAGGTTGATCGGCTTGTCCGGCAGCAGCTTGCCGCTGGATTCCTGTTGCGCGTGCTCCTGCTGTTGCTGTTTGCTCAGGTTCTCCGAGTTGTCGGTCTTGCCCGGCGCTGCGCCGATGAAGCCACGCAGATCGGCCAGCACCACCTTGCGTGAATTCATGTCGGCGCGGAAGTAGGGCCGCACCCCGCCCAGCTGCACTTCGATATTGCCTTCCAGGTCGCTGTTGCCGACGGTGCCGGCGAAATCGCGGAAGCGCACCTTGCGCCCTTCGTAGTCGAGTTGGCCGCCCAGCTTGTAGGGCGGCGTCGGCGCCAGCGGGATGCCGGTGAGCGGATACAGGTTGGAGAGATCGTCGCCGGACAATTCCAGCTTCAGGTCGGCGCCGCCGAACTTCAGCGGTTCCAGCAGCGTGCCCTGCAGCGATACCTTGGTGGCGCCATTGGCCAGCTTCAGGTCCACCGGGTAGCGATCCTTGGGATCGCGCAGACTCAGCACCGAGCCGCCGATGAAGCGCCCGCTGATCGGCTGCGCCGCGTAGCGGCCGTCGATGCCGACATAGATGCCGGGTTCGCCGCCGTTCTGGGCATCTTGTGTGTGAGCGTCCAGCGTGAAGTCGCTTTTCACTTTCGGATCGAGGAAATGGATGTGGCCGTCACGGATGATCAGGCTGCCCACGTCCACCTGCCAGGGATGTGCGCTTGGCGTGGAATCGCCGCTGCCGATCGCCAGCTTCCAGTTCGGTGTGCCGGAAGGCCCGGGTTTGAAATCCCCCACGGGATGCTCGATGTCGATTTCGGTCAGCATGGCCTTGCGCTCGAACAGGGCCCAGGGATCGAGACGGATCGCCAGCCGGTCGATGGTCGCCATGCTCGAGTCCGGCGGGAATTCCTCCGGATTGGCCACGGCAACCCGGTCCAGCACCAGCTGCGGACGGCGCGCCAGCCGGATATCGAAATGCCCCAGCGTCACTTTTCGGCCGAGCGCCGCGGAGGCCTGCGCCTCCACCAGAGGCCGGAACCAGTTCCAGTCCCACAGCAGCACGAATGCGACCAGCAGCACGACCACGGCCCCGAGCGCCCCAAAAAGTAATTTGGGCCAGCGACGGCGCATTGGCATGACCCTCTCCGCTCTTGCTTGTTGTAGTTATGACCGGAACCGGACGCCGCCGTTCCCTGCCGCGTCCGCCCTGCGCAGTTGTGCCGCCTGTCGATGGGCGAAACGCGGCCCGCTGCGGGACGCTATTTCACCAGCTGATTCAAGTCCAGGATCGGCAGCATGATCGCCACCACGATGACCAGCACGATGCCGCCCATGATGACGATCACCATCGGTTCCATGATGCCGACGGTGGCGGCCACCAGGGTCTCCAGCTCGCGTTCCTGGTTGGTGGCGGCGCGGTCGAGCATCTCGTCGAGCTTGCCGGAGGATTCCCCCGAGGCGATCAGGTGCAGGGCGATGGGCGGGAACAGGCGGCTCTCCGCCAGCGATTTGTTCAGCGCCACGCCTTCACGCACGCGCTTGGCCGCCGCGTCCACTGCCTCGCGCATCGGCAGGTTGGTCACCACCTGCGAGCCGATGCGCAGGGCGTCCAGGATCGGCACGCCGCTGCCGAACAGGATGCCCAGGGTGCGCATGAAGCGTCCGGTATTGCCGCCGCGCACCAGCCGGCCGATCAGCGGCAGGCGCAGCTGCTGGCGATGCACCTTGCGGCGGAACTCCTCGTTGCGCATGGCGCGGTTGAACAGGAACGCCGCCGCGGCGATGGCGATCGCCATGTAGATGCCGTAGTTGCGCAGGAAATCGCTGGTGGCGATGAGGCCGCGGGTGATCGCCGGCAATTCCTGGCCGATGCTGTCGAACACGCCCACCACCTTCGGCACCACGTAAGTCATCATGGCGATGATCACGCCGATGGCCACCACGGTGAGGATCAGCGGGTACATCAGCGCCAGCATCATCTTGCTGCGCATCTGCTGGCCGCGGTCGGCGTAGTCGGCCAGGCGCTCCAGCACCTGGTCGAGGCGGCCGGCCTGCTCGCCCGCCTCGATGGTGGCGCGGAACAAGGTAGGGAAGCCGCCCGGAAATTCGGCCAGCGCGCTGGCCAGGCTGTTGCCCTCCACCACGCGCGAGCGCACACCCAGCGTCACGCGCTGCACCCGTTTGCTCTCGCTCTGCTGCGCCACCGCCGTCAGCGCCTCGTCCAGCGGCAAGCCGGAGCGCGTCAGCGTGGCGAGCTGACGGGTGAACAGCGCCAACTCGGTGCTGTTGATGTTGCCGCTGCCCTTGAGGTCGAAGCTGCCGCGCTTCTGCGCCTTGCCGGCGGCGACTTCGTGCACGTACATCGGCGTCAGGCCGCGGTCACGCAGCATCTGCCGCACCTGCCGCGGCGTATCGCCTTCGATCAATCCCTTGCTGTTGCGCCCACCGGCGTCGAGCGCGGTGTATTCGAAAGCGGCCATCGGCCTACTCTTCGATCGTCACGCGCAGCACTTCGCTGAGCGTGGTCTGGCCGGCCAGCACCTTGTTGCGGCCGGACTGCAGGATGCCGGCGCTGCGCTCGCGCGCGGTGGCTTCCAGGATCTGCTCGGAAGCGTTGTCGTGGATCAGCGATTCCAGGCGGCGATCCACCTCGATGATTTCATGGATGCCGCTGCGTCCGTGGTAGCCGGTGTGGCGGCACACCGCGCAACCCACCGGCTTGTACAAGGTCACATCCTGGCGCTGCGGTACGCCCAGTTGCTCCAGCTCGCTCATACGCGGCGTATAAGGCTGCTTGCACTGCTTGCACAGCGTACGCACCAGGCGCTGCGCCATCAGGCCCACCAGCGAGGACGACAGCTGGTAAGGCTCCACGCCCATGTCGCGCAGGCGCGTCACCGCGCCCACCGCGGTATTGGTATGCAGCGTCGACAGCACCAGATGGCCGGTCTGCGAGGCCTGCACCGCGATCTCCGCGGTTTCCAGGTCGCGGATTTCACCGACCATCACCACGTCCGGATCCTGGCGCAGGATGGCGCGCAAGCCGCGGGCGAAGGTCATCTCCACGCGCGCGTTGGTCTGGGTCTGGCCGACGCCGTCGATGTAGTACTCGATCGGGTCTTCCACCGTCATGATGTTGCGGCTGCGGTCGTTCAGCACCGACAGCGCCGAATACAGCGTGGTGGTCTTGCCCGAACCGGTGGGCCCGGTCACCAGCATGATGCCGTAGGGGCGGTGGATGATGCGGCGCAGCGTCGCCACCTGCACCTCGTCGATGCCCAGGTGCTCCAGGTCCAGGCGCTCGGCCTGCTTGTCCAGGATACGCATCACCACGCGTTCGCTGTTGGTCCCGGTGGGAATGGTGGAGACGCGCACGTCGACCTTGCGGCCGCCGAAGGCGCGGCTGATGCGCCCGTCCTGCGGCAGGCGCTTCTCGGCGATATCCAGCTTGGCCATGATCTTGACGCGCGACACGATCTTCGGCGCCAGCGAGCGCGGCGGCGACAGCACTTCGCGCAGCACGCCGTCGACGCGGAAACGCACCGTGACGCGGCTCTCGAAGGTCTCGATATGGATGTCCGAGGCGTTTTCCTTGATCGCCTCCACCAGCAGCCCATTGATGAACTTGATGATCGGGGCGTCGTCGTCCGACTCCAGCAGATCCTGCGCTTCCGCCAGCGCGGCGGAGAGGCTGTCCAGGTCGGCCTGGTCCTCGGTCAGGCCGTCGGCGAGGGCGGCGCTGGCGCCGGTCTGGCCTTCATAGGTGCGCTGCAGCAGCGCATCGAACTCTTCCTGCGGCACCGTGCGCAGCCGGATCGGCCGGCGCAGGAAACGCCGCACCTCCTGGATCGAGTCGAGGCTGACGCCGTTCTTGCACACCAGCTCGACCACGTCGCCGAGGTCTCCCGCCACGATCAAGCCGTGGCGCTTCGCAAAGGCGAAGGGCGGACGGCGCAACTCGGCGGCAGTCGCCTGCATTTCCATGCGCCTGGTTATCGGCCCGCGGGCGCCGGAGCGCCGGGGTTGTCGGCTGACGGCCTGTCCGTCGGCGGCACGTATACCGGCGGCAGCGCCTGCGACGGCGGCGCCGCGCCGGGGGCTACGTCCGGACTCTGGCCGGGCCGTGCCGAAGGCGGCGGCGGCGCGGTCTGGGAGGCCGGCATATTGGTCCGGTCCATGTACTCTTCGTAGTGATACAGCACCGGCGGACGGCCGCCGATCAAGGGCACCGGCCCGTTTGAAGCATCGAGCTGCGAATGCCGCGTATCCTCGTACTTGCGCTTGGTGTAGTAATCGCCCTCGGTGCGCTCGCGCAGGATCACCGGGTGCAGGAAGATCATCAGATTGCGCTTGGTGCGCTCGACGGTACGTGACTTGAACAGGCCGCCGATCAGCGGAATGTCGCTCAGCAGCGGGATCTTGTTCACCGAATCGTTGACCTGGTCGTCGATCAGGCCGCCGATCACCAGCACCTGGCCTCCTTCGATGCTGACGGTATTGCTCACCGTGCGCTTGTTGGTGATCAGGCTGGCGGTGCCGGCGGTGCCGCTGGCGATGGTGGAGTTCTCGAATTCGAGCTTGAGGCGGACCGTATTGCCCTCGCCGATGGTGGGCGTGATGCCCAGCTTGAGGCCGATATCCTGCCGGTCGATGGTCTGGAACGGGTTGACCGAGCCGTTGCTGGCCGTGCCGGTATTGGAGAACGAACCGGTCAGTTCCGGCACCGACTGTCCCACTTCGATCTTGGCTTCCTCGTTGTCGAGGGTCACCAGCGACGGCGTGGACAGGATATTGGTGTTGGCGTCGCTGGCCAGGGCCTTGATCAGGCCGCCGAAAATCGAGCCGTCCTTGCCCGTCACGCCGACCAGCGCGGTGCCGCCGCTGCCGATCAGGCCGGCCGCGGCGCCGATCAATGAGCTGTTGCTGGTCAGGCTGCTGGTGCTGCCGGTGCTGATGCCCGACGTCGCAAGGCTGCTGAGGTTGGACAAGGCCGAGGAGGTGGTGGAATTGAGGATGCCGGCGGCGGCGATGGTATTGGGCTTGTAGGCGATGTAATCGATGCCGAGCTGGCTCGACTTGTCGGCACTGACCTCGGCCACGATCGCCTCCACCAGCACCTGCGAGCGGCGGATGTCGAGCTGGGCGACGATGTTCTTCACCTGCTGCATCATCTTCGGCGGCGCGGTGATGATCAGCGCGTTGGTATCCCGGTCGGCCAGCACGTGCAGATCCGGGTTGTTGCTTGAAGTGCCGCCGGCCGACGCCGGGCTCGAGCTTACCGACGGCGCCGAGACCGGCGTGCTGCTGCTGCCGAACGACGAGGAAGAGCCGCCCGAGGAGCTGCCGAACATCGAGCCGCTCTTCGAACTGGACGAGCGGCTCGGCTGCGCATTACCCATCAGCAGCGGTGCCAGGTTTTCGGCGAGGGCGTAATTGAGGTAGATGACCTGGGTGTCGCCCTTGTTGTTGCTGGGCTGGTCCAGTTGCTTGATCAGGGCGATCAGCTTCTCGCGCTCGGAGCGGTCGCCGCCGAGCAGCACGCTGTTGCTGCGCGGGTCGGAAATGACCGTGGTCTGCACCGCGCCCGGATCGGCCTGGCGCGCCTGCTGCGCCAGGGTGGTCAATACCTTCACCACGTCGTCGGCCGCCGCGTTCTCGAGATGGATGATCTCGACATTGCGGTCGCCGTTCTGGTCCATCTGGTAGATCAGCGCCTCCATGCGCCGCACATTGGCGGCGCGGTCCGACACGATCAGGCTGTTGCTGGAGGTGTACGCCGCCAGGTGCCCCGACTGCGCCACCAGCGGCCGCAGGATCGCCACCAGCTGCGAGGCCGAACCGTTGTGGATATCGAACACCCGGGTGACGATGTCGTCGCCCGCCAGCCCGGCGCCGCCGACCGAGCCGCCGCCCTCGGTGCGGGCATTGGCTTCCGGCACGATCTTGATCGAGGAGCCGGAAGGGATGGCGGCGAAACCGTTCACTTCCAGCACCGACAGGAAAGTGGCATAGACGGCGTTCGCATCCATCGGGCTGGACGAAACCACCGTCACCTTGCCCTTGACCCGGGGGTCGACCACGAAATTCTTGCCGGTCACCTCGCTGACCGTGGCGATCAGCGTGGAGATGTCGGCGTCCTTCAGGTTCAGCGTCACCTCGGCGCCGTTCTTTTCCGCCAGGGCGCCGCCGGGAAGGCCACTGCAGAGGGCCAGCACCAAGCCGCCCAGGAAGGGCCGGAATGCGGAAGGACGAGTCATGCTTAAGGGCTCAGATTGACGTTGACGGTTTGGGATTCGCTGCCGCGCTGCACGGTCAGCGTAAGCTGGTTGGCCTGGCTCATGTCGCTGAGCAATTGCAATGACTTGGCGGGGTCGTCCAATTGTACGCCGTTGATCGAGGTCACCACATCGCCCGGGCGCAGGCCGGCGGCGGTGAACACCGAACGGTCGCGGCCGGGATAGATGCGGTAGCCCATCTGCCCGTTGCCCGAGGGATTGGGCGCCGGCTGCACGCGGATGTAGTCCTGCGCCTTGGCCGGGTTGGCGAGCATCTGCGCCCGGATTTGCGCCAGCGATTCGGCGGCGCCGCTGTCGCCGGCGCCGTCGGCCACCGCCAGCGGCGCATCGTTCGAATTCGGCTGATCCTTGTCCAGGCGCAGCGTCTCCAGCTGGCCGTTGCGCGACAGCACCACGCGATCGGGGAAGATCGCGGTCAGCGTCACGCCGGGCGAGATGGCGTCGTTGATCGAATACGGCTTCTCGTCGCCGCCGCCGGCAATCAGGGCGCGCGAGGCGGACTTGTTCTTGCTGTTGGCGAGGATGCCGAGCAGGGTCAGGGCGAGCTGCGTATCGGGCGCATTGCGGATCTTGTCCAGCCCCGGCGTGGGCGAGGCCTGGTACTGCCCGAACAGGTGCGCCGCGCTGATCCGGTTCAGGTCCAGCTGGTTGGCCGGGTTGGGCGCGCTGGCCAGTGCCGGCGCGGCCGACCACGCCGCCGCCGCCGGGGTCGGCACCAGTGCCCAGATCAGCTCGGCCAGCAGGCGCGCGATGACCACGGCCAGCACCAGGTCCACCGCGGCGGGCAGCCAGCGGGCATAGCGCTCGTACAGCGGCGCCAGGGTCTTGGGCAGGGCGGTCCAGTCCCGCAGGGTCATGGAAGTCATTTCGGCATCATAACGGGCGTTTGCGGGGCGCGGAAGGAAACTTTCCGTTAAGGTTGAGCGGATTGCCCTGTCGCCGCCCGGTAGCGGGCGGCAGGCTTTTCTGGGGGGTGGCGGCACGGCCGGCGGACGCAGAATATCCGCCTTGAATGGCAGAAACATTTCGGGGAAGGGGATGACGCACAAGATCTGGGTCCGGCTGGGGATCAGCGCCGCCGTGTTCCTGCTGTTCCTGTTGCAGACGGCCGGCTTCTACGGCCACACCCTGCTCGATCAGATGGAGTCGTTCAGTTACGACGCCCGCCTGCTGCTGACCATGCCCAAGACGGTGGACAAGCGCATCGTCATCGTCGACCTGGACGAAAGAACCTACGCCACCGAGGGCTGGCCCTGGCCGCGGGCCAAGATGGCGGAACTGGTGCGGCAGCTGTTCGAGCACTACAACGTGCGGGTGCTCGGCTTCGACGTCGATTTCCAGGATGCCGACGCCACCGCCGGCGGCCAGCTTCTCGACAGCCTGGCGAAAGGCCCCCTGGCCGACCTGCCGGGCTTCGCCGAACGGCTTCCGGCGCTGAAGGACAAGCTCGACGGCGACCGCATCCTCGCCGCCATGCTCAGCGGCAAGCCCGTGGTGCTGGGCCTGTTCCTGAAACAGACCCTGCCGGTCGGCGAAGCCGCCAGCACCGGCGCCATCTGCGCCCCGGTGATCGACGCCGGCGCGCGCGCCCTGCTCGAAGTCAACTTCCCGCGCGCCGTCGGCTACGGCGGCAACGTCGCGCCGTTGCAGGCCGCCGCCCCGGCCTGCGGCTTTTTCGACAACCCCGGCGTCGATCAGGACGGCCTGTACCGGCGCGTACCCCTGTTGCAGGAATACCAGGGGCAGGTCTATCCGTCGCTGGCGCTGGCGGTGACCCAGATGGCCATGGGCAATGTGCCCGTTTCGCTGGAATTCGACCCGCCGGATATCAAGACCTCCCTGCACCTGGAGCGCGTCCGCTTCGGCCCCGCCACCGCCCCCGTGGACGGGAGCGCGGCGATTTATGTGCCTTACCGCGGTCCACAAGGCAGCTTCCCCTATGTTTCGGCGGCCGACGTGCTGCATGGCACCGCCGACCCGGCGGTATTGAAGGGGGCCGTGGTCCTGCTCGGCACCACCGCCGCCGGCCTGCTCGACTACCGGAGTACCCCGTTCAGCAAGGTCTTTCCCGGGGTGGAGGTGCACGCCAACATCATTTCCGCGCTGCTCGACGGCCGCATCCTGCAGAAGGCCCCCTATTACATCGGCATCGAAATCGTCCTGCTGCTGATCGTCGCCGCCTTCATGACCCTGCTGTACCCGCGCCTGTCGCCGCTGCACGGCGGCCTGCTGGTGCTGGGCATCATCGCCGCCCTCATCGCCCTCGGGTTCGCCATGTGGTCGGGGGCGAAGTTCATCACCCCGCTCGGCATCCCGGTGGTATTCACCCTGACCCTGTTCCTGGCGCAGATGCTGAACGGCTTTTTCAACGAGTCGCGGGCCGTGCGTCACCTGAACAAGCGGTTCGGCCAGTACGTGCCGCCGGAGCTGGTGGACGAGATGGCCGCCAGCGGCCAGGAAATCTCCATGTCCGGTGAAAGCCGCGACATGACCGTGCTGTTCTCCGATATCCGCGGCTTCACCACCATCTCCGAGAAATTCCGCGACAAGCCGCAGGAATTGTCGCTGCTGATGAACGAGTTCCTCGGCGTCCTCACCGAAGTGGTGTTCCGCCATCGCGGCACCATCGACAAATACATGGGCGACGCCATCATGGCCTTCTGGGGCGCCCCGCTGGAAGATTCCACCCACGCCTTCCACGCGCTGCAGGCGGCGATGGAGTTTCCCCAGGCGCTGGCCAGGCTGGACGCCGCGTTCGAGGCGCGCGGCTGGCCCAAGCTGCAGATCGGCGTCGGCCTCAATTCCGGCCCGATGATGGTCGGCAACATGGGCTCCGAGTTCCGCGTTGCCTACACCGTGCTGGGCGACGCCGTGAACCTCGGTTCCCGCCTCGAAGGCCTGACCAAGGAATACGGCGTGGCGGTGATCTGCAGCGAAGCCACCCGCGCCGGCGCTCCTGAATGGACCTTCCGCGAGCTCGACCTGGTCAAGGTCAAGGGCAAGGACCAGCCGGTGGCGATCTATGAGCCATTAGGCCCCAAGGATGCCGTCGACCCCGGCCTGCGCCAGGATCTGACGCGCCTGCGCCAGGCCCTGCGCGCCTACCGTGCCCAGCGCTGGGACGAGGCCGAGCGCGAGTTCTTCGGCCTGTCGCGCTCCGGCCGGCCGCATCCCCTGTACGAGCTGTACCTGGAACGCATCGCCGAAAACCGCCTGCATCCGCCCGCCGCGGACTGGGACGGTGCGACCGTGTTCAAAACCAAGTAAAGCCTAGTAAAGCCTCAGGGAAAGATCAGGGTGAGCCTGGGGCGCGGGTGTTGCCCTTGCGCCCAATGGCGCAACGGATATTTACATTCCGCACCGGTACTACAGCCCTTGCGCGCTGTCATGTATGATCAGCAGCCATGAGGTTGGGTCGACAGCCGGCGGCCGATGGTGTCCCTGTCGATAGTTCACGGAAAGATGGATGGCCGCCGTACCGGCTTTGAACGAATTCCTCCGCTTGCGGTCAACCGGCTAGCGCCGCGTCGACGGCGCTTTATTTTTTAGCACACCACAACTGCACATTGATTAAGGGGTTGAAGTAATGAAACAGTCCACCGGCAGGCTCTTAGGCGCCCGTCTATTGAGCCGCCCCGCGGCCCTCGGTATCGGCATGGCCGCAGCAGTCGTGGCCGGAATCTCCGCCTGCGGCGGCGGCGGCAACAACAACTGCCACAACATCCCGCAGGCCACCGGCCTGATCGGCCAGCCGAATTTCAACCAGGGCACCCCGAACAACCCCAGCATCTCCGGCTTGTCGCTGGGCGGTGTGCAGGGTTCGGTTGCCGTATTGCCGAATCCCAGCGCCCCCACCGACACGGCCACCGCCACCGTCTATGTGGCGGATACGACCAACAATCGCATCCTGGGCTTCACCGGTATTCCGTCCGGTATCAACACTGCAGCCGCCTCTTTCGTCATCGGCCAGAGCTCGATGACGGATCAGAGTTCCGGCATCGGCCCGCAGGGTTCCGTTCCGATCAAGTTCGCCAACCCGAGCAAGGTCTGGATCGCCACCACGCCGACCAACACCTACCTGGCCGTTGCCGACAGCGGCAACAACCGCGTGCTGATCTGGAACACGCCGCCGAAGGACAGCACCACCGGTCCGGATATCGTGCTGGGCCAGCCGAACCTCACCACGGCCGCCGCCAACCAGCCCAACGCCACCCCGTCGTCGACGGGCATGGATCATCCGACTGCCGTCATCATCAGCTCCAAGGGGCAGGTGGTGGTGGTCGACAAGAGCAACAACCGCGTGCTGATCTGGAACACCGTTCCGACCACCAGCAACGTCCCCGCCGACCTCGAACTGGGCCAGGTGGCCACCGATAGCTCGGGTACCACCACCTGCACCGCCAACACCGGCACCGCGGGCTACTGCTTCACCACCAACGTCCCGAACATCGACCAGTTCAACGGCATCACCAACATCCTGGCGATGCGTCAGCCGTCCGACGCCTGGACCGATGGTTCCAACCTGCTGGTCAGCGACACCGGCAACAACCGCGTGCTGTACTGGGCCGGCGTGCCCAACAACATGAACAAGCTGCCGGACAACCTGCTGGGCGCCACCCAGTTCGGCTCCTACAACCCCGCCGGCGGCTCCGGCTCCCAGGCTTTCAATGCGCCCTGGGGCGTAGCCTCCGACGGTACCAGCGTGTTCGTCGGCGACAGCGGCAACAACCGCGTGCTGGAGTTCCAGTCCTACATCACCACGCCGAAGAACGGCACCGCGGCGACGGTGGTGTTCGGCCAGCAGGACTTCACCCACATCACGCAGAACGATCCTGACCAGAACGGCGCCGTGGCCGACCAGCGCAACGACCCCGCGACCAGCGGCGTCAACGCCGGCACCATGTTCAGCCCGCAGGGCCTGTATGTGAACGCGTCCTACAACGTCCTGCTGGTTTCGGACAGCGCCAACAGCCGCGTCATGCGCTTCCCGATCATCGGCACCAGCAGCGCCGGCCCGAACACCAACTACGGTGTCGACGGCACGAACACCGACGACGGCAACTTCTGCTTCTGATCCTCTGAAGCGGGTTCAAGGCCGCTCCGGACGCAAGTCCGGAGCGGCCTTTTTATTGGCGCGGCGTCCCGTTGGTGGCAAAATTTCGACGGTAGCCGGGTCGCGGCGCGGCAGCGCGCGCCTTGAACCGGGCGGTCCCAGCCCCCATTGAGCTGACAATGCAAATCGTTACACTGTTGACATGAGTGAGCGCGAACGCGATTCCGGCACCGGCACAGGCCTCGTCGTCGAGGAGGCCAAGCCGCGCCTGCAATCGCCGCCGTTGTACAAGGTCATCATGATCAACGACGACTTCACCCCGATGGAATTCGTGGTCGAAGTGCTGCAGATGTTCTTCCATCGCACGCGCGAGCAGGCGGTGCAGATCATGCTCCAGGTGCACCAGACCGGGCGCGGCGTCGCCGGCATCTTTCCGGCGGAAATCGCCGAAACCAAGGTGGCCCAGGTCAACGCCTATGCGCGGAAAAACCAGCACCCCCTCCTGACGGTGATGGAAAAGGCATAGAAGCCGGCGATCGGTGGCCAGTGGTCAGTGGCCGGTGATTCAGCGCCTCATTCCCCTGTTCGTCGCCTGTTTTCCCCGATTTCTCGCGCTTTTACCGGCCACTGATCACTAGTCACTGACCGCTGCTTCATCTGGTGCGGGAATTGCAAGGAATAAACATGGGCGATAAAGCTCTTGCGCCGAGGTTGCAAAAGCCCGAGGCTAGCCCCATAAAGGTGCGGTGAAGACTAGGAGCACACATGCTCAGCGATGAGTTGCAAAAAGCGTTGGATGCCGCATTTCTTGCCGCACGCAGCGACGGCCACGAGCTGTTGACCGTCGAACACCTGCTGCTGGCCCTGCTGTCCGATTCCAATGTCAGCGAAGTCCTGACGGCCAGCGGCGCCGATCTGGACAAGCTGGAACAGGCCCTGCGCGACTACATCGCGCAGAACATCCATTCCAACAAGGAAGCCGCCGGCAACCAGGAAGTGCAGCCCACGCTGTCCTTCCAGCGCGTGCTGCAGCGCGCCATTTACCACGTCCAGGCTTCCGGCAAGAAGCGCGTGTCGACCCTGAACGTGCTGGTGGCCCTGTTCGCCGAGAAGGACACCCACGCCGTCTACCTGCTCAACGAGCAGGGCGTCAGCCGGCTGGACATCGTCAACTACATCTCCCACGGCATCGCCAAGAACAGCCAGCCGGCCGCCCCGGAAGCCTCCAGCGAGGCCGAGGAGAAGGAAGAGCCCGGCAAGCCCGGCGGCAAGAGCGCCCTGGAACAGTTCGCCGTCAACCTCAACGAGCGCGCCCTGCGCGGCCAGATCGATCCCCTGATCGGCCGTGCCACCGAGCTCGAGCGGGTGATGCAGACCCTGTGCCGCCGCCGCAAGAACAACCCCCTGCTGGTGGGCGAGGCCGGCGTCGGCAAGACCGCCATCGCCGAAGGCCTGGCCTGGCTCATCACCGAGGGCCGCGTGCCCGAGCTGCTGCGCAACGGCGTGGTCTACAGCCTGGATCTCGGCAGCCTCATCGCCGGCACCAAGTACCGCGGCGACTTCGAGAAGCGCTTCAAGGGCGTCATCACCGAGCTGACCCGCACCCCCGGGGCGATCCTGTTCATCGACGAGATCCACATGATCATCGGCGCCGGCGCCGCCAGCGGCGGCGTCATGGACGCCTCCAACCTGCTCAAGCCGATGCTGGCCAGCGGTGAGTTGCGCTGCATCGGCAGCACCACCTACCAGGAATACCGCGGCATCTTCGAGAAGGACCGGGCCCTGTCCCGCCGCTTCCAGAAGATCGACGTGCCGGAGCCGAGCGTCGAGGACACCATCAAGATCATCGAGGGCCTGCGCGAGCGCTTCGAGGAGCACCACCAGGTGCACTTCACCAGCGGCGCCATCCGTTCCGCGGTGGAGCTGGCGGCGCGCCACATCACCGACCGCCACCTGCCGGACAAGGCCATCGACGTCATCGACGAGGCCGGCGCCCGCCTGCGCCTGCTGCCCGAGGGCAAGCGCCGCAAGACCGTCCAGGTGCGCGACATCGAGGAAACCATCGCCAAGATCGCGCGCATCCCGCCGAAGAGCGTGTCCAACAACGACCGCGACCGGCTGGCCAACCTGGAACGCGACCTCAAGCTGGTGATCTTCGGCCAGGACGCGGCGATCCAGACCCTGTCCTCCTGCATCAAGCTGTCGCGTTCCGGCCTGGGCAATCCCGACCGGCCGATCGGCAACTTCCTGCTCGCCGGCCCCACCGGTGTCGGCAAGACCGAGGTCACCCGCCAGCTGGCCAACCAGCTCGGCATCGAGCTGATCCGCTTCGACATGTCCGAGTACATGGAGCGGCACACCGTGTCGCGCCTGATCGGCGCGCCCCCGGGCTATGTCGGCTTCGACCAGGGCGGCCTGCTCACCGATGCGGTGCTCAAGCATCCGCACGCGGTGGTGCTGCTGGACGAGATCGAGAAGGCCCACCCGGACGTCTTCAACCTGCTGCTGCAGGTGATGGACCACGGCAAGCTCACCGACAACAACGGCCGCGCGGCCGATTTCCGCAACGTCATCCTGGTGATGACCACCAATGCCGGTGCGGAAGAGTCCTCGCGCCGCTCCATCGGCTTCTCCGAGCAGAACAACACCACCGATGCATTGGAGGTGATCCGCCGCATGTTCTCGCCGGAATTCCGCAACCGCCTCGACGCCATCGTCCCGTTCGCCCCGCTGGGCCGGGCCGAGATCGCCCGCGTGGTCGACAAGTTCCTGATCCAGCTGGAAGAGCAGCTGTCTTCCAAGCACGTGCAGCTGGACGTGGAGCCGGATGCCCGCGAGTGGCTGGCCGATCACGGCTACGACGCCAAGATGGGCGCCCGCCCGATGGCCCGCACCATCCAGGAGAACCTCAAGCGTCCGCTGGCCGAGGAACTGCTGTTCGGCAAGCTCTCCAACGGCGGCCGCGTCTCGGTCCGCGTCGGCGAGGACGGCAAGCTGGAGTTCGAAATGGTGGCGCGGGAGAAGCCGGCCGCCGCCGCCGAGCCCGCCTGAGCCCGAGCGCTGTAAACGACAAAGCCCGCTTCAAGCGGGCTTTGTTTTGTGTGATACGCCGCTGGCGATCAACTGGCTCTTGTCGTCATACCGGCGCAAGCCGGTATCCAGGGATTCGAAGCGTGAATTCCACTGCTTCAGACACCGTCGCGCGCCGGCATGACACCCAGCCGGAAGCGCAAATGCGGCGAAATCTTATTTGTCGCGGAAAGTGATGCGACCCTTGCTCAGGTCGTACGGCGTCAGCTGCACTGTCACCTTGTCGCCGGTGAGGATGCGGATGTAGTTCTTGCGCATGCGGCCCGAAATGTGGGCGGTTACCACATGGCCGTTTTCGAGTTTGACGCGGAACGTGGTGTTCGGCAGCGTCTCGACGACGATGCCGGGCATTTCGATGTGATCTTCTTTGGCCATAAGCCGGGAAACGGAACCCAGGTTCTTTCAGGAGGCGGCATTATCCGCGAACCCATCCCCTGCGGCAATTCGCTCCAGCCGGGCCCAGCCGCCGGGGTGCAGCACTTCCAGCGGCCGGAAGCGCTTTTTGTAGTCCATTTTTTCGCTGTTTTCGACCCAGTATCCCAGGTAGACGTAGGGCAGGCCCTGCAGCCGCGCCTGCTCCACCTGCCGCAGGATGGCGTAGGTGCCGAGGCTGCGTTCCGGCAGGTCGGGGTCGAAAAAAGTGTACACGGCGGAGAAACCCTGCGGAATCCGGTCCACCACCGACAGGCCCAGCAGCTGGCCGCCGCGGCGGTACTCCCAGAACTCGGTGCGGCCCCAGGTGCAGCCGAGGAATTCGCGGAAGGCCTCGGCGTCATCGGGGTCCATGCCGCCGCCGGCATGGCGGGCGCTCAGGTAGCGCCGGTACAGCTCGTAATGCTCCTTGTCCAGCTGCGACACCACCCGCAGGTGCAGGTCCGCGTTGGCGCGCAGGCAGCGTCGCTGCGAGCGGTCCGGCGCGAACTCCTGCACCGCGATGCGCACCGAGCGGCAGGAGCGGCACAGCTGGCACATCGGCCGGTAGGCGTAGTTGCCGCTGCGGCGGAAACCCTGATCGAGCAGCACGCCGTAGAGCGCATCGCTCAGCGGAAAGGCCGGATCGACAAAGGCGCTGCGCGCGCTGCGCTGCGGCAGGTAGCCGCAGCTGTGCGAGCTGCCCACCAGCAGGCGCAGGCTTTGCAGCTTCATGCCGCGTCTCCAGCCACAGGAGGCGACAGCGGCCGGTGGCGGCGCTGGTCCGGCACCGGGATGTCGAAGCGCCAGGTGCCGGTGCGGCCCACGTCCTGCAGCGCCTGGCGCAGCCGCAGCAGGAAGCGGTCGCGCGGAATCTCCACCGCCCCCAGTGTCTTCAGGTGCCCCGAGGTGACCTGGCAATCGATCAGGCTGTAGGCCCAGGTGCGCAGCTGCCGGCTCAGGTGATACAGCGCCAGCTTGGAAGCATCGGGCACGCGGCTGAACATCGACTCGCCGAAGAAGGCCCGGCCCAGCGCCACGCCGTAAAGCCCGCCCACCAGTTCGCCGCCCTGCCACACTTCCACCGAGTGGGCGAAGCCGTGCTGGTGCAGTTCCAGATAGGCGCGTTTCATTTCCGGCCCCAGCCAGGTGCCCTGGCCGCTGCGGCGGCTGCCGGAGCAGGCTTCCAGCACTTCGGCAAAGGCGCTGTCCAGCGTCACCGCGTAATCGTCCTTCTTCAGCCGCTTGGCCAGCGAATGCGAGACGTGGAAATCCTCGGGCGCCATCACCGCGCGCGGGTCCGGGCACCACCACAGGATCGGCTCGTTGGGGTTGTACCAGGGAAAGATGCCGGAGGAATAGGCGCGGATCATGCGCGGCAGCGACAGGTCGCCGCCGATCGCCAGCAGGCCGTTGGGATCGCGCATGGCGCGATGCGGCGCGGGGAAGGGCTGGTTCGGATCGCGCGGATCCAGCCAGTGCAGGCGGACCGGGTTATCCATAGGACTCGTCCGCGGCCAGGGGCGCTTCCGCCGCGATCTCCAGCGGCGCGTCCTGCCGGTAGGGGCTGTGATCGGCCAGCGCGTCGCCGCGCTGGCCCACCCATTCGCGCTCGCGCAGCAGCGATTTCGCCACGGCTTTATGCAGCCGCGGATCGGCCAGCCAGTGGGCCGAGCGCGTGCGCACCGGTTCGAAGCCGCGCGCCAGCTTGTGCTCGCCCTGCGCCCCGGCGTCGAAGCATTGCAGGCCCTCGCGGATGCACCATTCGATCCCCTGGTAATAGCAGGTTTCGAAATGCAGGCTGTGGTAGCGCTGATCCGCGCCCCAGTGCCGTCCGTAAAGGGTATCGCCCCCTTGCACAGTGATCGCCACGGCTGCCAGCCGCTCCCCGTCGTAAGCCAGGATCAGTCTAACCGGCGTCCCCGCGCGTTGTCCGTAGTCGAGAAAAAAATCCAGGGTGAGGTAGGGGGCCTGGCCGCGTTCCTCGTAGGTGTTCGAATACAGCTCGTAAACCCGCAGCCACGCGGCTTCGTCGATCTCGTCTCCCGCCCGCACTTCGAAGCGCAGTCCGGCTTCCGCCACGCGGCGGCGCTCGCGCAGCAGCTTCTTGCGCTTGTCGCTGGACAGGCGCGCCACGAATCCGCCGAAATCGGCATAGCCGCGGTTGCGCCAGTGGAACTGCACGTCGTTGCGTTCCAGGCAGCCGGCCGCGCCCAGCGCATCGAGGTCCGGGCCGTCGAGAAACAGCGCATGCATCGAGGACAGGCGGTTGGCGCGGGCGATTTCCGGCAGCGCCGTCGCCAGCGCCGTCCGGGCGGCTGCGTCGCGCGCGCCCAGCCGCGGCCCGGTGGCCGGGGTGAAAGGCACCGCGTTGAGCAGCTTGGGGTAGTACGGCCGGCCGATGCTCTGGCTGGCTTCGGCCCAGGAGAAATCGAAGACGAATTCGCCGTAGGAGTGCGCCTTCAGATACAGCGGCGCGATGCCGGCGACCGTGCCGGACTCATCCTCCAGCACCGCGTGGCAGGGCGTCCAGCCCGTCTCCGGGCTGGCGCAGCCATGCGTTTCCAGGGCGTCGAGGAATTCGTGGCGGGTGAAGGGATAAGCGTCTGGAAAAAAGCTGTTCCAGACCGCGGCGGGGAGGGCCGAGGCGCGTTCCAGGTGGCGGACGCGCAACCCGGCCATGCACTAGTGGAAAGTGAGGGGCGCGACCGCGACCTTGCGCAGCGCCCACTGCACGCAGGTATCGTGCTCGAAGCGTGAGATCTTCTCTTCCTCGGCCGGCGGCACCGCCTCGGTCATGCGGCCGTCCGCGTCGAAGCGGATGGCGGCGCCCGCGGTCTGGATCTTCATCTCGGTGGAAGCTTCGTCGTCCCAGGACACCTGCAGGTAGCGCAGGCGGCGCTCGGCATACTCGGGCAGCCGGTTGGCGCCCGCGGCGATCAGCGCGGCCTCATCCGACGAGAACTCGCGGATTTCGCCGCCTTGCGTCAACACGAAGTGGCGGATTTCCGTACTCATGGTTCGCTCCGTAGTGATCCTCTATGACTTCGACACCACTCAAGGATGAAGGTTTAGCGGCGGAATTCAAGCCCTCTTGAGGGTGGAGCGGTGTAGTGGGGACGGGCGGTTCCTCCGGCCGGACGGAGGAAGGGCGCTGCTATACTTTTCCATGGCCGCCGGGCCTCCCGCATATAAACTTGACCCTCTCCTTTACGAGCGCGCATCTGGTGCTGGATTTTTTAAAAAGCAAGAAACAAGCCGCCAAACCGGTCGGCCTCCGCGCGCGCGCCGCCAGCGCGCCGCCGGCCGAAGCCAGCTGGATCGAGCGCCTGCCCCGCGAAGCCGCCTTTCTTGCCTGCACCGGCCTGGCCCTGTTCCTGCTGGTGGCCCTGATCAGCTTCCACCCGGACGATGCCGGCTGGTCGTCCTCCGGCATGGGGGGAGCCACCCGCAACCTCGCCGGCAGCGTCGGCGCCAGCCTGGCCAACGGCCTGCTCAGCTTCGTCGGCTATGTCGCCTTCCTGCTGCCCTGGTCGGTGTTGTGGCTGGGCCTGCGCGTGTTTCGCGGCAACGAAGGTCCGTCCCATTTCCCCGCCTGGGTGCGCGTGCTGGCCTGGGTGCTGGCCCTGCTGAGCCTGTCGGCCCTGGCCGCCATGTACCTGGGGCAGGCCGGGCGCTGGATCCCGCAGGGCAGCGGCGGCATCGCCGGCAGCCTGCTCAGCGACGTGCTGATCAAGGTGCTGAACCAGGTCGGCGCCACCCTGCTGCTCCTCACCCTGTTCGCCGCGGCCCTGCCGCTGGCCATGATCTTCTCCTGGATCACCGTGCTGGACGCCCTGGGCGGGCGCGTGCTCGGCCTGGGGCAGTCCCTGATGGGCAAGGCCCGTGAACGCCGCCTCAACGCCCAGGCCGCAGCCGCCGCGGCGGCGGACGCGCTTCCGGCGGTCAGCGTCGAGCCCACGCTTGCCGCCGAGGCCGAGGCGCCGGCGGAAAAGACCCGTCGCCGCCGCGCGCCGTCGGTGAAGCCGACCGAAGACGATAGCCAGCTCGACTTCGTCCCGGCCGCCATCACGCCGCCGGCGGTGGCGCCGGACCCCATCCCCGCGCGGGTCGAGCCGGCCCGTCCCGAACCGGTCAGGGAGTCCGTCCGGCCCGAACCGGTGGAACGGGCGGTATCCGTGGCGCCCTCCCTGGTGCCCGAGCCGGCCGAGGCCATCGGCATCGCGCCCGACCGCCCGGTCGTGCCCAAGCCGCCGGCCAAGGCCAGGAAATCGCACAAGCCGGAAGAGCCGGAAGTGCCGCCCTACGACGGCACCAATCCCCTGCCGCCGCTGGAACTGCTGGACATGGCGCGCCCCAGCGGCAAGCGCTACACCCCGGAAGAGATCGAGCGGGTCTCGCGCGAACTGGAGCGGCACCTGGCCGATTTCGGCGTCAAGGCCCAGGTGGTCGACGCCATGCCCGGCCCGGTCATCACCCGCTTCGAACTGCAGCCCGCTCCGGGCGTGAAAGGCTCCCAGGTCACCAACCTGGCCCGCGACCTGGCCCGCGCCCTGTCCGTGGCCAGTGTGCGTGTGGTCGAAGTGGTCGAAGGCAAGAGCGTCATCGGCCTGGAAATCCCCAACACCAAGCGCGAGATGGTGGTGCTGCGCGAAGTGTTCGAATCCAGTTCCTACCAGGATTCGTCGGCGCCGCTGACCATCGGCATGGGCAAGGACATCGCCGGCAATCCGGTGGCGGTCGACCTGGCCAAGATGCCGCACCTGCTGGTGGCCGGCACCACCGGCGCCGGCAAGTCCGTGGCGATCAACGCCATGATCCTGTCGATGCTGTACAAGTCCACCGCCCAGCAGGTGCGCTTCATCCTGATCGACCCGAAGATGCTGGAACTGTCGGTCTACGACGGCATCCCGCACCTGCTCACCCCGGTCGTCACCGACATGAAGGACGCCGGCAACGCCCTGCGCTGGTGTGTCGCCGAAATGGAGCGCCGCTACCGCCTGATGTCTGCCCTGGGTGTGCGCAACCTGGCCGGCCTCAACCGCAAGATCGAAGAGTCCGCCGAGGCCGGCGAGCCGCTGCACGATCCGCTGGCGGCCGAGCCCGACCTGTTCTCCGAGAATCCCATCGAGCCGCCGGCGCTGGAAAACCTGCCGCACATCGTCGTCATCATCGACGAGCTGGCCGACATGATGATGGTGGTGGGCAAGAAGGTCGAAGAGCTGATCGCCCGCCTGGCGCAGAAGGCGCGCGCCGCCGGCATCCACCTCATCGTCGCCACCCAGCGCCCCAGCGTCGACGTCATCACCGGCCTGATCAAGGCCAACATCCCCTCGCGCGTCGCCTTCCAGGTCGCCTCGCGCATCGACTCCCGCACCATCCTCGACGAGATGGGCGCCGAAACCCTGCTCGGCTACGGCGACATGCTCTACCGCCCCATCGGCGCCTCGCGCATGAGCCGCCTGCACGGCGCCTTCGTCGACGACCACGAGGTGCACAAGGTCGTGGCCTACCTCAAGCAGGTGGGCGAACCCAACTACGTCGCCGAGATCACCGCCGGCGAGCCGGAGCGCGGCGAGACGGGCGAGGGCAACGGCGGCGGCGACGCCGAGAAAGACCCGCTCTACGACCAGGCCGTGGCCGTGGTCCTGGAAACCCGCAAGGCCAGCGTCTCCTGGGTGCAGCGCCGCCTCAGCATCGGCTACAACCGCGCCGCCCGCATGGTCGAACAGATGGAAGCCGCCGGCATCGTCGGCCCCAGCGGCCCCGGCGGCAACCGCGAAATCCTGGCCCCCGGCGGTGGCCGCGAATAGAGCCCGGAGCCGCTCCTTTTTTGTCCCCTCTCCCCACGAACGTGGGGAGAGGGCTAGGGTGAGGGGCAGCGCACTCAGAAGGTGTAGCTGCTCTTCACTCCCAACGCCACCCCGTAGCAAAGAGGGGGCGAAGATTCCCCTCTCCCGCTCGCGGGAGAGGGGCAGGGGAGAGGGCCGCTTCACCAGAATCGGTAGGGTGGGCGAAGCGCAGCGCAACCCACCAGCCCAAGCGCCGCGCACCGAACACGCAGCTTCAGTACCCGTTCAGCCCCGCCATGCGAAGCTGACGCAACAGGACACAAAACGATGACCGCGATGAAACTCAAATCCGCCCTGCTCGGCGCTGTGTGCCTGGGTCTGCTCGCCTCGACGGCCGCCCGGGCCGACTCCGCCCAGGACGCCCTGAAGCGCTTCACCGACGGCGTGCAGACCTTCGACGCCCACTTCGACCAGGTGCAGACCACCGACAAGGGCCAGGTCACCGCCCGCAGCAGCGGCCATTTCTGGCTGGCGCGGCCGGCCACCACCGGTACCGGCAAGTTCCGCTGGTCCTACGAGAAGCCCTACGTGCAGGCCACCGTCTGCGACGGCGCCAAGCTCTGGGCCTACGATCCCGACCTCAACCAGGTCACCGTGCGCGACGCCAAGAGCGCCCTGGCCGGCACCCCGGCCGAACTGCTCTCGCAGAAAGCCGCGCTGACCAGCGCCTTCACCGTGAAGGACGCCGGCACCGAGGGCGACACCCGCCTGGTGACCCTCTCGCCCAAGTCCAAGGACAGCGACTTCAAGACCATCGAGCTCGCCCTCAACAAGGACGGCGCCCCGGTGCGGATGAAGTTCGCCGACCAGATCGGCGGCCACTCCGAAGTGACCTTCACCGAAGTCCACACCAACGCCAAGATCGACCCGGCCCAATTCCAGTTCACCCCGCCCAAGGGCGCCGAAATCGTCAACGACGGCGGCATCACCACCAAGTCCCTGGATTAGGGCGCGGTTGTCGTAGGGCGGCCCGTGGCCGCCGGCGCACTTCCCGGATGCGCCGCACGCCGCCAGGTGCGCCGGCGGGCACGGCCCGCCCTACGGCGGTATCCTTTATTGGCACCCCATGACTGACGTCTTCGCCTCCGCCGTTCCCTTGTCCGCGCCCCTCGCCGAGCGCATGCGCCCGCGCACGCTCGACGAGGTCGTCGGCCAGCAGCACCTGCTCGCCGCCGGCGCCCCGCTGCGCGTTGCCCTCGAAGCCGGCCGCATCCCCTCCATGGTCTTCTGGGGCCCGCCCGGCGTCGGCAAGACCACCCTGGCGCGCCTCATCGCCGGCTACTCCGCCGCCCAGTTCCTGACCCTCTCGGCCGTCATGGCCGGCGTCAAGGACATCCGCGAGTCCACCGCCCAGGCCCGCGCCGCGCTCCAGGCCAACCCGCCGCAGCGCACCGTCCTGTTCGTCGACGAAATCCACCGCTTCAACAAGAGCCAGCAGGACGCCCTGCTGCCCTACGTCGAGGACGGTACCCTCATCCTCGTCGGCGCCACCACCGAAAACCCCAGCTTCGAACTCAACGGCGCCTTGCTCTCCCGGCTGCGTGTTTTCGTGCTGCGTTCGCTGGATGAATCCGCGATCAAGGACCTGCTGCTGCGCGCCCTCACTGATCCGCAACGCGGCCTGGGCGAAAGCGCCGACGCCATTCCGCAACACTGGCTCGACCGCATCGCCGAAAGCGCCGACGGCGATGCCCGCCGCTCCCTCATCCTGCTGGAGACCGCGGTCGAGCTGTCGCGCGCCGCCGGCGAAAAGAGCGACGACCTGCTGGAGAAGCTGATCGGCCGCGGCCTGCGCCGCTTCGACAAGCAGGGCGAAAACTTCCACGACCAGATCTCCGCCCTGCACAAGTCCGTGCGCGGCAGCGACCCGGATGGTGCGCTGTACTGGTTCGCCCGCATGCTCGACGGCGGCGTCGATCCCGTCTATGTCGCCCGCCGCATCCTGCGCATGAGCATCGAGGACATCGGCCTGGCCGATCCCCGCGCCCAGCGCCTTTGTCTGGATGCCTGGGACACCTGGGAACGCCTCGGCAGCCCCGAAGGCGAACTCGCCCTGGCCGTCGCCGTGGTCTATCTCGCCGTGGCGGCGAAGAGCAACGCCGTCTACAAGGCCTACGGCAACGTCCGCGCCGTGGTCGAGCAGCAAGGCACCCTCGAAGTGCCCATGCATCTGCGCAACGCCCCCACCAAACTGATGAAGGGCCTGGGCTACGGCCAGGGCTACCGCTACGACCACGACGAAACCGAAGCCCACGCCGCAGGTCAGCAGTATCTGCCTGACGCGCTGGCAGGCACGGAGTTCTATACCCCTACTGGGCGGGGACTCGAAGGCAAGATCGCGGAGAAGCTGGCGCAACTGCGCGCGGCCAACAAGCGCAAGGATTGAATCCGACAGGGCTGCCGATGCAATCCATTTGAGCAGAACTCCATTTCATCAATCCCCTCTCCCCACGAACGTGGGGAGAGGGTTAGGGTGAGGGGCGCTTTTAAGCCGACGAAGCTCGAATTCCATACTTAACTACAAAAAAGCTACATTTGCTTTCGTGGGACGAACCCGAACAAGAACGGAAAATCCATGAGCAAGGCGAAAATACCTGAATCCGTCCGCAAGGAGTTGGCAGCACTCGCCGCCAGACCGGAAAGCGAAATCGACTTCTCCGACATTCCGGCAACATCCGCAAAGGATTGGAACGGCGCACAACGTGGTCGATTCTATCGGCCCATCAAGAAACAACTCACGGTGCGCATCGACGCCGATGTGCTGGAGTGGCTCAAAGGGCAGGGCGCCGGCTATCAAAGCCGTCTGAATGAGATTCTACGCAGCGCCATGCTCAAGAAAGGCCGCGTTCAGCCATAGCAACGCATTCAAGAATTAAAGGGCTTCGAGCTATGAATTGGCATGCTTGGCCCCTTTGATTCCTACCGGGAAGGGGCTAGAGGGCGGCTCCGAATTTGTCTGCTCCCCATGCCAACGCAGACCTGATAGTCACCTGCTTGCTCGCAGGTTGCATATGGGAAGCCGGCTGCTCACTAGGTCCGTTGTCCGGCGGCTTCGAGAATCAACTGGGTGATCTCCTCGGGGTGCGAGATCAGCGCTAGATGGCTGGCCTTCACTTCGATGGTCTTGGCCCCCATGCGCTTGGCCATGAAGCGTTCGAGGTCGGGATTGATCGTCCGGTCTTCCGTGGAGACCGCATAGAAACTCGGCTTCGACCGCCAGGCCGCCTGCGTGGTCTTGCCGGCGAGCAGAGCCTTTTGGAACGGCTCCTGGGTTGCGTAGAGCACCTTCGCCTTTGCTTCCGGCAGGTCGCCCGCGAAATCACGCAGAAACGCAGCCTCACCCAGGCGCCCTTCATCGCCGTCAAAGATGATGCCGGCCGACGCAGGGGGTGTAGGAAATGTCTTGGCCAACGCAGTGTAATCCTCGCCCGCATCCGGCGCCCGCGCCGCCACATAGACCAGGGCCGAGACTTTCGGATTCATGCCGGCCTCGGTGACGATCATTCCGGAAAAAGAGTGTCCGACCAGAACTGTCGGGCCATCCTGCCGGTCCAGCACGCGCTGGGCCGAGGCCACCGCTTCCGGCAAGGTCGTCAGGGGGTTTTGCACGGCGGTGACATTGAGCCCCGCGGCCTGCAATCGCGGGATGACCTCGGACCAGCAGGATCCGTCGGCGAACAGCCCGTGCACCAGCACGATGTTGCGCGCCTTCACCAAAGGCGGGGCGGCGGCCATGCTACGGGCGGAGATCAGCGCAGCGGCGGCGCCTGCGGCCAGTGCGGCCGAAAAAGTACGCCTGCTCATGTTCATGACCTGACTTCCCTCAGCGGTGGGGCATGCCTTTCAACATTATCAGAATTGCCGTCGCCTGACAGATTGGGGGGGGGCGTGCGTATCGTGCCCGAGCCCATTGGCATGCTTTTTAATCGTCGAGTTCCGCGAGGGTATCGACGTAACGAATTCCGTATTCCTTCAGGCGTGGCCGCATCGAGTAAATATCGAGTCCCAGTTCTCCGGCGGCGAGGCGCATACGCTTGTCGATCTCGGCTTGCTCCCGCTGCCGGCCGGCGGAGAGCACCTTGTCCACGGCGGCGTTCGGTATTACGACGACCCCGTCGTCGTCCGCCACAATCGCGTCACCGGGAACCACGCGCGCGCCGGCGCAGACGACCGGAATATTGACGGATCCCAGAGTGGCTTTGACCGTACCGCGCGCATTGATCGCCTTCGACCAGACCGGAAAGCCCATGTCCGTCAATGCGGCCACATCGCGGCAACCGGCATCAATAATCAATCCGCGGACTCCGCGTGCCTTCAACGAAGTGGCGAGCAGATCGCCGAACATGCCATCGGAATTCTCCGTCGCGCACGCCACCACCAGCACATCGCCTGGGTGACATTGTTCGATCGCCACATGCAGCATCCAGTTGTCGCCCGGCTGAGCCAAAACGGTCACCGCCGGCCCGGCGATGGCGGGGCCCCGATAGATGGGGCGCATATAGGGTTGCATCAGGCCGCTGCGGCCCTGCGCTTCATGCAAGGTTGCGACCCCCAGCGCCGCCAATCCTCCGGCCAGCTCGGCCGAAAAGCGCGGAATGTGCCGCACGACCAATCCGTTCATGACAAATCTCCGGTAACGCGTGGGAATATGCTCTGGAAACCCTCGGCGTATTTGATGTCGCGCGTGGCAGTCACGCCGATGTTGCGCTTGGCCTGAGCCCCTCGCTGGAGCGCGACGCGCGTGTAATATTCCCAGAGATGTTCCTGGCCGGCCATGCATTGGATGGCGGCGTATTTCTTGTCCCAGACTCCGGTGATGTCGAGCAGCACGTCCGGGCGCCATTCGCATTGCTCGGGCTGGTGCGGCTCGAAGCAGTAGACCGGTGGAGCGCCGACGATCTTTTCACCCGGACGGTAGCCCTCGGCCTGGGCCAGGATCCGCGCCTCCTGGGTCAAGTGTGTCGCCAGAGGGTGATCGTAGTTGTACGGGTCCTTCAGCGAATGGCTCAGAACGAAGCCGGGCTGAATCTGCCGGAATACATCGGCAAGCCGGAACAGCGTGTCGCGATCTGCGCGCATCGGATAGTCCCCGATGTCGAAAAACTCGACGCTGGCCCCCAGGACTTCAGCCGCCGCCTGGGCTTCCACACGACGCGCGGCCTTCACCTTGTCCTCCGTCATGTCGCCTTTGCGCCATAGCTTGGCCGATTCGCCGCGCTCTCCGAACGACAGGCAGACGACGTGCATCCGGTAACCCTGCTGCACGTGCAGGGCGATGGCGCCGGCCGAGCGCCAGACAAAGTCCGCCGAATGCGCGCTGACGACCAGGCCGCTTTTGTGTGGGTTTGACATGGATCTCCGTGGAATCTTTTTAGCTGTTATGGACTTGCCGCATAATCGGGTGGACCGGGCGATATGGAAGGCGTCGCATCCGCCGCGCACTCATGGCTCGATCACAAGCCGTGCGCTGCGGGCACGCGAGCAGCAGGGCGTAAACTGATCGTTCGCCGCCTTCTCCGCATCGCTGAGATATAGATCGCGATGGTCGGGAATGCCGTCGATCACGCGGGTCACGCATGTGCCGCAGATGCCTTGCTCGCAAGATACCGCTATGTCGATTCCCGCTTCGCGCAGCACGTCGACCACGCTGCGTCCCTGTGGAACGGCATAGACCGGACCTTGCGCGCCGACCTGGACTTCAAACAGTTCGTCGTTGCCGGAGACGGCGGCTGCGCTGAAATATTCGCGATGCAGGTTGGTCTCGTGCCAGCCCTGCGCGCGGGCAGTGTCGAGGATATAGTCCATGAAGCCGCCCGGCCCGCAGATATAGAGGTGCTTATCGCGCTCGGGGCCCTTAAGCAGCTGCTTTACGTCGAGCTTGTCCTGAGCCGGACTGTCATCGAATTGAAAGCGGCAATGTTCGCGGTACGGCGCGGTTTCCATCTGTGTGCGAAACGCGGCGCGGCCCGCATCGCGGGTGAAATAGAACAACCGGAAGGGCCGGCCCTGGCGGCACAGGCTGTCAGCCATGCACAGGATCGGCGTGATGCCGATGCCGCCCGCAAACAACAGGCTCTCTCCGGCGGATTCCAGCGGAAAGAGATTGCGCGGCTCGCTGATCTGCAGACGGTGACCAACTTCAAAACGCTCATGCAAGCCCTTCGAGCCGCCGCGTGAATCCGGTGTTTTCAACACTCCGATCACATAGCGATGCCGCTCTGCCGGGGAGTTGCATAGGGAATACTGGCGCACAAGCCCAGGGCCGACCACAACATCGACATGCGATCCGGCATCGAATGCCGGCAATTCACCGCCGGAGGCGTGTTTCAACTCAAAGCTGAAGACACCCTCCGCTTCGCGCTCCTTCCGGGCGATTACGACATCGAGCATAAACAATGAACTCCAGTCCTCACGGATTCAGTCGGCACGGCGGTGATGTGAAGCCGCGGTGCCGCGAACACGTCTCGGAGATTTGCAAGGGGATCAAGCCGGGTCCAGGCCAAAAAAAGTGCCGTCGGAAGCAATCAGGGCGCAGTACGCCTCGGCCGTGGACGCGGGATCGATCACGTTGGTTGCGACCACCATGTCGCGGAAGTCGTTGTCCTCCGCCTTGCGCACCACGCCGCGCGGATCACGCCCGGCCTGTACCTCGCGTGCCGCCTCGTCAAGCATCCTGCGGGCGCGGACGATCGCGATGTCGGTGCTGCCGAGATGCTCGTCGATCTGGTCGTGTATCAAACCCTGTGACTGGGTGATCGCGATGTCGTGCACCGAGAAGCATTCGCCCAGGCCGAGATAGGCTTTTTCCTTCATCGACTCTCGATCCTGCATGAATAGTTGCTCCTGCTGGCGGCGCATGCGATCGCCTTCCGCCTTCTCCGATTGGTACTGGGCATCCAGGCTTTCCTTGTCGAGCTTTCCGCTGCGGTGGAAGATGAACTCCCAGCGCCAATGCGCGTGATCGTCGATGGGCACATCCCACAGCATCGTCAAGCCGCCGTTTCCGAGATAACCTTCGAAGCCGCCCACGGCACAGGCATTGGGCATCACGAAATTCGTGATTCGCACCGACGTGGCGGGAGAATCGGGCATCGCGCGCTTGGTATACAGCCTGACGCCAAAGCGTGTGTCCTCGATGCTGATGGCCGGACGCGATTTGTTCGCGAACACCCCCCAGCGCGCTCTCATCGTTTCGTCGGTGAGTTCCACCTTGTGCAGGTATGAGGTATGCACCGGGTCAATGTTGCCCTCGCTGGCCTGCAACCAGTTGCACTCGCCGCGCCAGCGGCAGGTATAACGATATTGGTCTCCCCCCATCAGCGCGGGATAGTTGGGGAACAACGGCGGTTCGCCCGGTCCCATGTAAGCCCAGAACGCGCCGGCCGCTTCATGCACTGGATACGACTTCGCCTTGACCCGATCCTTAGCGGTTGGCGAGAGCTCCGCCGGTTGCTCGATGCAGCGGCCGTTCACGTCGAACAGCCAGCCGTGGTAGGGGCAACGAATTCCGCCGTCTTCGATGCGTCCCAGGGCTAGATCGGTGCAGCGGTGGGCGCATTTGCGATCGATCAGGCCGACGCGGCCCAGATCGTCGCGGAACAACACCAGGTCCTCACCCATGATGCGCACGGGCAGCGGCGGGGCGCCGGGCCCTAGGTTGCTGGCGAGGGCAATCGGCTGCCAATAGCGGCGCAGCAACTCGCCCGCGGGCGTGCCGCGATTGGTGAAGGCCAGGTACTGGTGGCGCCCCGCGCCCCGCACTTCGGGAATGCCGCCGGTTCCGGCGGCGGGATTGGGTGTCGCGTTCATGCTGTCTCCATCCTTGTAGTTCGTTTTTGGCTGGTGCGGCCGTCCTTCCGGCGGCAAGCGCCCCTTCCGGGAAAATGTCCGCAGTACACGGCCAGGCCGTATCAGGCGACAACGATGAAGAGGCGAGGGGAATGGATCAACGCCGGCAGACCACTAACAGCTATTCCGCTTTTGGATATGCACGAAAACTGCGCGAAAGCTCACGATTTGAAGTAATGTGAAAGGATGATCGGCGGCGAGGAGCACCGGACAGGCCGACGCACATGGAATTCCTGAAACACAGGGATCACATCAAATGGATATCAAGCAGCTCGAATATTTTTGTCAGGTCGCTGAGCTCGGCAGCTTCAGCCGGGCGTCCGCGTTTCTCGATGTGGCGCAGCCTGCATTGAGCCGACAGATCCGACAACTGGAAGTCGAGTTGCGCAGCAACCTGTTCGAACGCAACGGCCGCGGTGTAACGCTGACCGCAGCCGGACGGCGCCTGCTGGAGCATTCACGAGGCATCCTGCGCCAGGTGGATCTGGCGCGGCGCGACATCGGCGATCATCGCGACGAGATGGAAGGCCGCCTCGTTCTGGCCTGGCCTCCCAGCTTGGGGCGCACCGCGACCGTGCCGATGGTCGAAGCGTTCCGCAAGGATTTTCCGCGGGTGACGCTGTGCCTGGTCGAGGGCCTTTCGACGCATATCCTGGAATGGCTGGCGATCGGTCGCGTCGATTGCGCGGTGGCCTACAACGCGGTCCCCAGTCCCAACCTCGACCTGCTGCCGCTGTCCCAGGAGTCCCTGTACCTGATTTCGCCGCGTTCCGAAGTGGAGCCGGAAAGCGCCGGCATCGAGTCGATCGACCTGATGGCAATTGCCGAGCTGCCGCTCATCATTCCAGGTCGGCCGAACAATATCCGGATGCTGGTTGAGCTGGCCCTGGCATCCGTTGAAAAAAAGATGCGTGTCGTCTATGAGATCGAGAGCATTCAGGCGATTCACGACCTGGTGCGGCGCGGCCACGGCCACGCGGTGCTGCCGATGAACGCGATCGGCAATGAACTCTGCACCTGGGATGCAGAGTTGCAGGTGCGCGCCATCCGCAACCCGCCGCTCTCCGCCAGCCTATGGCTGGCGACTTCAACACACCGTCCCAGCAGCCTGCTGACACAGCGCACGCTGAAGCTCATCGAAACCACCATCACTGCGCAAATCGCGGAGCGCAATGTCGCAATCCGCTCGATGATGCACGCCGAGTCGCGGTCCAAAGCCTCCCCCTGACCGATGCCGCCGGGCGCCGGAATCCGGCTGCTGCGGGCTATATGCGCGGCCATGCTTTTTTGCGATAGCAGCCAGATGGTTCGAAGGCTTGCTCCTCCCGGAGCGGCGCACGAGTATTGCCCGAACACAGTTCGCGGCGATCTCCTTTCAACGGTCGCCATTCGAAAAGCGATGCAAAAAGCGCCGGAGGAGTGGTGTCCCAAACTGCAATACCCTGTCTGTTCATGCGTGGCGGCACCTCGCGTGGGCCGTTTTTCGATCGGGCTGATCTGCCGGCCGATCTTGCGATACGCGACAGGGTTTTGCTGGCGGCAATGGGTTCGCCGGATCGCAGGCAAATCGACGGCCTGGGCGGTGCCCATCCCCTAACCAGCAAGGTCGGCATCGTCGCCGGCAGTACGCGACCGGGGATCGATCTCGAGTTCCAGTTCGCGCAGTTACAACCCGACGGCAGCACCGTCGATACGACGCCCAACTGCGGCAACATGCTGGCTGCCGTCGTACCGTTCGCCCTGGAGCGCGGGCTCGTCGCGGCGCAAGGCGATCTGACGACGTCTCGTGTGCTCACCTTGAACACCGGCATGGTGTGCGATATCGCCGTCGAAACTCCCTTGAACGGGGATCATCCCGACGTCCGGGAGGTCAACTACGACGGCCGTACGCGCATCGACGGCGTACCGGGCACCGCCGCGCCCATTCGCATCAACTTCCTCGACACTGCCGGTTCGGTCTGTGCCCGGTTGCTCCCGACCGGCCATCGCCTCGATCGGGTCGAGCTGGCAGGTGTTGGCGCCATCGAGGTTACCTGCATCGACAATGGCATGCCGATGGTGCTGCTGCGTGCCGCCGGCCTCGGCCGCCGCGGCGACGAAAGTGTCGCGGCGCTGAACGCCGATGAAGAGCTCAAGAGCCGACTCGAGGCCTTGCGCATGACCTGCGGCGAGCTCATGGGGCTCGGCGACGTCCGCGCAAAGAGCTATCCAAAAATGTGCCTTCTGGCCGCGCCGATGGCCGGCGGCAGCATAGCGACACGCTGTTTCATCCCCCATGTCTGCCACGATGCGATCGGCGTGCTGGCGGCCGTTACGGTAGCCACCGCCTGCGCCCTGGATGGGACGGTTGCCGATGGCCTGGCCAGCGTAGCGCCGGGTGCGGAGAAGATCATCCGCGTCGAACACCCGTCCGGCGAGTTCGAGGTAGTCCTGGTCCTGGGAGGCGGCGCTGACGGGCCAGTGGCGCGCGCCATGCTGCTGCGCACCGCGCGGCTGCTGATGCGGGGCGAAGTCATGGTCCCGCGCAGCATCTGGAACGGTGTTCGATGAAGGCGCTTTCATCCCGACACTCAAAAAAGCATTGATCTCCATGTCTGATCAAATCACTCCCGGCTGGATACCGTTCCACCCAGCGCCGTCCCGTCCGCGTTTCACGCTGCCGCCGGGCGCGGTGGATGCGCATTGCCATGTCTTCGGGCCGCAAGCGAAGTTCCCCTTCTCCCCGCAACGCAAGTACACGCCTTGCGATGCGTCCGCAGAACAACTCTTTTCCCTGCGCGACCACCTTGGTTTCGAGCGGAACGTCATCGTCCAGGCCACCTGCCACGGCAGCGACAATCGTGCACTGCTCGAAGCCTTGCACACCGCCGGTGGTCGTGCGCGCGGGGTTGTCACTATCGGGACCGGCATCGGCGATGCGGAACTGGAGTCGATGCATGCCGCGGGTGTCCGTGGCGTGCGCTTCAATTTCGTGCGCCGCCTGGTCGATTTCACGCCCAAGGATGACCTGCTGCAGATCGCCCGGCGCATCGCTCCCCTCGGATGGCATGTCGTGGTGTATTTCGAGGCACGGGATCTGCCCGAGTTGCGCGACTTCTTCACGGAACTGCCGCTGCCGGTCGTCGTGGACCACATGGGGTCGCCCGACGTGAGTCAGCCCGTCGATGGACCGGAATTCGGAATGTTCGTGCAGCTGATGGCCGACTACGCGCATATCTGGTCGAAAGTCACCTGCCCGGAGCGATTCAGCGTATCCGGCCCGCCGGCCCGCGACGGCGAGCGTGCTCCGTATCGGGACGTAGCGCCGTTCGCTCGCCGCTTGGTCGAGGCTTTCCCCGACCGGGTCCTGTGGGGCACCGACTGGCCGCATCCCAATCTCAAGAACCACATGCCGGACGACGGTCTGCTGGTGGACTTCATCCCACAGATCGCGCCGACACTCGCATTGCAAAAGCGGCTGCTGGTCGACAACCCGATGCGCCTCTACTGGTCCTGACTCCGCCGCCTTCTTCGACGCAAAAAATGATGAATTCACCCCATGAATACGACGACATTCCGGGCACCTATGTGTTCGACGGCAGTCACAACAGGCTGGGTTATCACCTGAACATGTTCTGCAAGTCCCTGGATGTCGCCGCCAATCGCGATGCGTTCCGATCGGGTGAGGCAGCTTATCTAGACCATTATCCCCTGACGCCGGAACAGCGCAGAGCGATCCTTGAACGCCAATGGCTGGAAATGCTGCGCCTCGGCGGCAATATCTACTACACCTTCAAGCTGGCGATCTTCGACGGATTGACGATGCAGCATGCGGGGGCCGCCATGTCCGGCAACGGCATGACCACCGAAGAATTCCAGCAGATGATGCTGGCCGGTGGAAGATCCATTACCGGTAACCGCAGCCGCCGGGAGACGCCTCGTGGCTAGGCTGATCGGCGGCATCGGGACCTCGCACGTTCCGGCGATCGGCGCCGCGATCGATCGCGGCAAGACCCAGGAGCCTTACTGGAAGCCGCTGTTCGATGGCGTCCGCCCTGTGCGCGACTGGATCGAGCAGGTGCGGCCGGACGTCTGCATCGTCATCTACAACGATCATGCCTCCCGGTTCGATCTGTCGGTAATCCCCACCTTCGCCATCGGCGTCGGTGCGGAATTCGCCCCGCACGACGAAGGCTATGGCCCCCGTCCGGTCCCGCCGGTAGTGGGGGACCCCGCACTCGCATGGCACTTGACCGAGTCCCTGATCCTCGACGGCTTCGACATGACGATCGTCAGCGACCTGACTGTCGATCATGGACTGACCGTGCCGCTGTCGCTGGTATACGGGCAGCCGCAGGCATGGCCGTGCAGGGTCATTCCCCTGTGCGTGAACGTCATTCAGTATCCGCCGCCGACCGGCGAGCGGTGCTATCGCCTTGGCCAGGCTCTGCGGCGAGCGATAGAAAGCTACGCACCGGATGTCACCGTAGCCGTATTCGGAACCGGCGGCATGTCGCATCAGCTGCAAGGGGAGCGCGCCGGCCTGATCAATCGCGAGTACGACCTGCGCTGGCTGGAGGGATTCGTCCACGCCCCCGAAGAACTGTTGAAGATCGGACACGCCGAATATCTGCGGGAAACGGGCTCCGAGGGCATTGAGCTGGTCATGTGGCTGATCATGCGCGGGGCGATGGACCCGAAGGTTCGGGAGATCCATCGTTTCTACCACGTGCCGGTGTCGAATACGGCATACGGCATGGTGATCCTCGAAAATGACTGAGCGGGCAGTGCGGCTGGCCCTGGCTGGCCCGGGAGCCTTCGGCATCAAGCACCTGGAGGCGCTTACCCGCATCGGTTGCCGGGTCGAAACCCTGGTCAGTGTCGATGCCGCCCATGCTGAGGCAGTCGCGGCGCGGTTCGGTATACCGCGGCGGAGCCAGGATCTTGATAGTGTCCTGCGCGACGAGGCGATCGATGCCGTGATCCTGTGCACACCCACACCACTTCACGCGTCGCAGGCAATGGCCTGTCTCCGGGCAGGCAAGCACGTACTGGTTGAAATCCCCCTGGCCGATTCCCTGCCGGATGCGCAAAGCATTGTGGCCCTGGCGCAGCGCCAGGGGTGCATTGCCATGTGCGGCCACACCCGGCGCTTCAATCCGGGACATCAATGGCTGAATCGGCTTATCCAGGCCGGCCGCTTCCAGCTGCAACATCTGGTGGTGCAGACCTATTTCATGCGGCGCACCAACATCAATGCCCTCGGCCAGCCACGCGGTTGGACCGACCATCTGCTCTGGCATCATGCAGCGCATAGCGTGGACCTGTTCCTGCACCAAACCCGGTCGTCCCTTGCCGGCTACCGAGTGCTGCAGGGCCCGATCCACCCACAGCTCGGCATCGCGACCGACATGTCCATCCAGATGGCCAGCCGGAGCGGCGCGTTGTGCACGCTCAGCCTGAGCTTCAATAACGATGGACCACTGGGAAGCGATTTCCGCTACATCGGCGATAGTGGGACCTACCTGGCGCGTTACGACGAATTGCTGGATGGCCATGGGCGCCCTGTGGACCTGGATGACGGCGCCCCATCCGACGGCGTTGAACGGCAGGATCGTGAGTTTCTTGCTGCCATCCGCGAGAGGCGTCAGCCGCAGGCCAGCGCCGCAGATGTGCTGCCGTGTTATGAGGTGCTGGCTGCGCTGGAGCGGGTGTTGCGGCGGCGCTGAGTCGTCCGCAGGCACCGTCTGCCCGGGTATGACCCGGCCGCGGCCTGATTCAAGTGGGCATCGCACGCAGCCCGCCGCATCGATAATTTCCGCGCCGACTCCGCTGGCTCATGTGTGACCTCCATAAATCCCGCATATGCGTCCCATGACGTGGGCGTGGCCTGGCCCAGCGCCGGGAGTGCATGGCCTTGGCCTGAGTCCAGGGACCTCTGCACATGCTTGCGGGGCATAACAGCTAGTGCCGGTTTCGGATTGATCCAGTATTTCGCTCCCCGGATATTAGCGGCGTCCCTTGGCGTGGTGACCGCATTCACCGGATCCCGCCATCGATGCGGCAAGAACCAGAAGGTTCCGCCGCGAAATACAACAAGCGGCGCGAAGCCGCGATCAGAGGAGATGTTCGATGCGTAACAGATATGTCGCTGTGCCACTCGCGGCACCCGTTGCCGATACCGTTGCCAACGAAACCGGAGAACCGTCCGGTTCCATCCGCGTTTTCGCCCGATGTTCAAGGATTTTGCGCGTGCCGCATTGAAAGGCGCGCGCAAGGAATGAATGTCAGCGGCGGCGAAATTGCGCATGGACATGCCGGCAAGGCCGGTGGTGTTCCTAGAAAAAATACAAGGGGAGAAATGAAGTGTTCAGTCAAGTGATCACCAAGGTGGTAAACGCATCGGGATACGGCATGGGTATGACGGATCCGGCCCGCGTGAGGTACGGACAACGCCGGATGTCGATGATCATGGCGGCAGTGTTCGCGGCCATATCGTTGTCGGCCGGCGTCGCGCGCGCCAGCGAATCCGGTCAGAACCACTATCCGGTGGGCATCAACACGGTGCTGAATGGCGTACTCCCGGCACCGGGTACCTTGCAGTTCTACAGCTACTCCGAGTTCTACGCGGCAAACTCCTTCAAGGGGAGCGACGGCAACAACCTCATCCCGGGATTCAAGCTGGATGTCGCCGTGGAAGGGCCGCGCTTCGTCTATACCTATCCGATGAGTCTGGGGCCGTTCCATATTTCGTCGGGCATCGTTCCGGCGTTCGTGAACATCAGCCTGTCGGCCGAGGGTCACACCGGTCATGCCTTCGGGTTCGTGGATGTTGCCCTGGAGCCGCTCTACATCAGCTACAGCAGCCCGGCGCATACGTTTTTCGCCTACTTCGGACCGGAAATCTACCTGCCGAACGGCAGATACAAGTCCGACAAGATGGTCAACCTGGGTTTGAATTTCGTCACCGTCACACCCGGGCTGCATACCACTTGGTTCCCGTCCCCGCGCGTCGAAATTTCGACGTCCTTCGTTCCGGAATTCAACACGACCAATCCCGCCACTCACTACCATTCGGGCAGCGACATCACCGTGGATACCAGCGTTCATTACCGTCCATTCGCTTCACTGCCGAAGCTCCGCTTCGCGCTCCAGGGCTATTTTTACAAGCAATTCGAAGACGACACCGTTTCGGGTCAGCGGTATCTCGACGGGTTCCGCGGCCAGGCAGCCGCCCTTGGCCCCCAGATCGAATACGACATCGTTCCGCGAGGCGGTCTCCTGATCAAATACGACCAGGAGTTCGCCGTGGAAAACAGGCCCAAAGGAAAGCGCTTCTGGCTGGAGTTCGCGACTCCGCTTTTCTAAGAGCCTGTAACAGAATGAATCGCACCTGCGTTGCAGTCCAAAATCGCGTCAGGCAAGGCGGAGGCCCCAGCCATGGTGATTCCATGGCTGGGGCTGACAACGCAGTCTGGCGCGATTTTGGGCGCAACCCTTCGGGACGGGGCCATTTTTGCGCAGTGCTGCGCCGGCCAGAGCGCACCATGGAATCACCATGCCGCACTCTGTCCGACTTGCACTGCGCAAAAATGACCGCCGTCGCAGGCGCGATTCATTCTGTTACAGGCTCTAAGGCAGCTTCATCGCCGCCCCGCGTGATTGCGGCAAGGCGACAGCAGCAGTGAATGCAGTGGCGGGTCCACCCGGATCGCCGACCGGCAATCCCGATCTTTGCAAGACCAATGTGGCGAGGAATCATGTCTCAAACAATGTTCGATCCAGGCTCTGAAATTACCAGCCACGTCCGGGACCGGTTCTATATCAACGGCGAGTGGATCAGGGCACATTCAAGTGAGCGATCCGTCCTTGTCTCGCCGGATACGGAGCTGAAATTCATCGATGCGCCGCTGGCCGATCAAGTCGATGTCGATCGGGCAGTCGCGGCGGCGCGCAATGCATTCGACTCCGGCCCCTGGCCTGGCCTCGCCCCGGCTCAACGAGCAGTCCATCTTCGGGCCCTGGCGGTCGAGCTGAGGCGCAGGTTGCCGCTCTTTTCCAGGCTGTGGACCGCCCAGGTCGGTGCCCCCGTTTCCTTCGCCAACCTGTTCGTGGGCGTAGCTCCCGCGATGTTCGATTACTATGCGGACCTGCTGGAGACGTACGCTTTCGAAGACCGGCGCAAGACCGCTTATGGTCACGCGCAGGTCATCCGCGAGCCGGTCGGCGTCGCTGCCCTGATTGCGCCGTGGAACGCGACATTGCCCATCCTGTCCTACAAGCTGGCGGCGGCACTGGCGGCTGGATGCACCACCGTGGTGAAATCCTCGCCCGAGACTCCGCTTGATCTTCTGCTGCTGGCCGAATGCGCGGAGGCCGTAGGTATCCCTCCGGGCGTCGTCAACGTCATCACCGCCGATCGCGAGGCGGGTGCTTATCTCGTGGCGCAGCGCGGCATCGACAAGGTCAGCTTTACCGGAAGCACGGCGGCTGGCAAGCAGATCGCCAGGGTGTGTATCGACCGCATGGCCCGGTTCACGCTGGAACTCGGCGGGAAGTCGGCGGCGATCCTGCTGGACGATGTTGACCTGGCGACCATCCTGGGAGGGCTCGCCCCCTTCACCATGCCCTTTTCCGGCCAGATCTGCTTTGCGCAGACCCGCATCATTGCGCCGCGGAAGCGCCTGGATGAAATCGTGCAGGCCTACGCCGGCGCCATGAGCGGCCTGGTGGTGGGCGACCCGTGGAGCGAGGCAACCCATCTGGGACCGTTATCCAGCGCACGCCAGCTCGATCGAACTATCGGATATGTGGAAAGGGCAGTGGCGGAAGGCGCGCGCCTGGTTACCGGCGGCAAACGCAGTGGGCACCTGGATCGCGGTTATTACTTCCAGCCCACGGTATTCGCGGACGTCACGGCGGATATGACGATCGCACGGGAAGAGGTGTTCGGCCCGGTTGTCAGTGTCATCGCCTACGACGATGTCGAGGATGCCATCCGCTTGGCCAACGATTCGGATTTCGGTCTGAGCGGAACGGTGTTCTCCAGCGATCCCGAGCGCGGCTACCAGGTGGCACGACGCATCAAGACCGGAAATATCGGCGTGAATGGACTGGAGATGGCGCCCAATATTCCTTTCGGTGGATACAAGCAGTCCGGAGTCGGGCGCGAGGGCGGCCCCGAGGGTCTGGAGGCGTTCCTGGAGACCAAGGCGGTCTACCGGATCGGCGTTGCCTGAGCCCCTGGAGACTTCACATGACCACGTCTGCAAGTTACGACTTCATCATCGTCGGTGCCGGCAGCGCCGGTTGCGTCATCGCCAACCGCCTGATTCTGGACCATGGCGCCCGCGTGCTGCTGCTGGAGGCCGGTCCGCAGGACCGGAGCGCGCTGATCAAGATGCCGGCCGGCACGTTCAAGATGATTTCCGGCAAGAGCCCCTTCGTCAAGCACTACACCTCCACGCCGCAGGCTTTCCTGGGAGGACGCGCCATTTCCATTCCCCAGGGGAACGTCGTGGGTGGGGGCAGTTCCATCAATGTCATGGCCTACACGCGTGGATCGCGCAGCGACTATGCCAAGTGGAACGAGGCCTCCGGCCATGCCGGTTGGGGGTGGGATGATTTGGTCCCGTATTTCCGCAGGCAGGAAGGGAACCAGAGGCTCGAGAACGCCGCGCATGGCGGCGACGGCCCGCTCAAGGTCTCGGACCCGGGCTATATCGTCGATGCGGCAAATTTCTTCGTCCGCACCATGCAGAAGCTCGGCTTGCCGTTCACCTCGGATTTCACCGGGGGCGATCTTTCCGGGGTCGGCTATATGCAGTCGACCACCTTCAAGGGCCGCCGCTGCAGCGCGGCGGACGCATTCCTGACGCCGATCAGGAACGACACCAGGCTGACCTTCATTACGGGGGCCGCGGCCACGCGTGTCCTTTTCGAGGGCAGGCGCGCGGTCGGTGTGGAATACCGCATGAAGGGATCGACTCACCAGGCGCGGGCAACCAGGGAGGTGATCCTGGCCGCCGGAGCCTTCGTCTCGCCCAAGCTGCTCATGCTCTCCGGCATCGGTCCGGCTGCCCATTTGAAGAAGCATGGGATCGGCACCAGGGTGGATTTGCCCGGCGTGGGGCAGAACCTTCAGGATCACAACGTCGCGTTCCTGTCCGCGACCACCAATGGCGCTTTCGGCTATTTCGGGGAAGACAGCGGCTTGCGCATGCTGCGCAACGGCTTCCAGTATGTGGCGTTCAAAAGCGGGCCGGTTGCGTCAACAGGCGCGGAAAGCATGGCGTTCATCAATCTGGACGACCCCGGCACAGATCCCGACATCCAGCTGTATTGCCTGGGAGTGATGTGGCCGACCTTGTCCGCGGGAAAGCTCACCCACGGCATCACCCTGATGGCCAATCTGTTGAAGCCGAAATCCCGTGGGAGCGTCAGCTTGCGATCCGCCAACCCGGACGACGATGTCGACGTCGATCCCAACTGGATGAGCGATCCGGAAGACGGCCGCCGGCTGCTGCAGGCACTGAAGTATCTCCGCACGATCGCCGCGGAGGCGCCGCTGGCCACCGCCATCCGAGAGGAGATTGCCCCTGGTCGCGACGCGCAGTCCGACGAGGCGTTGTTGCGATACATCCAGCGGACGACCGAGAGCAACTATCACCCGGTCGGGACCTGCCGCATGGGCGTGGCTGAAGATCCGGCTGCAGTCCTGACTCCCGATCTGAAAGTCAAAGGTGTAGATGGCTTGCGTGTGTTCGACGCATCGATGATGCCATCAATCATCAGCGCCAACACGAATGCGACGGTGATGGCGGTTGCCGATCGAGGCGTTGACCTGATGATGCGCACGTGAAGTACGGTGAATACCTGGGGCAGGGATCGAATCGCCGTACCGACGTCCATCAGCTAGGCCGCACAAAACGTTGACGATCCCGGTTGCCAGGCATCGGTACTGTGGGATGCGTGTTCGTTCGGACGTGCGCGCTGAATGAATATTTCCCGTGCTGCGAGCACATTTTCATGATTGCCCTCGTAAGCAGGGTGCCTGGCCGATACAGTCACTACCTTTTTGGCGCAATCCAATCGGGACTCACGTGCTTTGTTGCGTCGGGCATTTCCAGCGCATCGCTCGTCGCCGAGGGGCACTTTCTTGGCCACTGGTTGCGATCATGGCTCCTTGCCTGGGGAACGATGTTGCCGATCGTAATCGTTGCGGCCCCTGCCATACGAAAAATTGTCGTATGGCTTTCAGCCGAAGAATGAAGGGGTTGGACTGGCCCGCTTCATATGTGGCGGGACGTCTGCTGAGGCATCCGCGTTGTGGCGTCCGCGATCATCGAGGTGGCTCCTCCCTTCGGGCGGCCGGACGCTGGTTTTATGGAATGAAGACCGCCCGCTCTCTCTTTGCGTGAGTGACGGGAAGCATTGAATGTGCGACATCGTCGGGTTGAATGCACCCGAACGAGAGGACTGTTCAATGCTCTGAAGTGGCGCCGATTCAGAGCGTGAGATGAAGAAACTGATTGAACGCGCTTTTGGTGTAATCGCCGAAAGCGCCGCCATCGACGAATCCGCGCCTGCGATAAAGCGCGAGCGCAGGATCGAACGCCGGCCCGCTGCCGGTTTCCAGGCTGAGGCGCCTCAACTTGCGGCTGCGCGCCTCGGCGATGATGTAGTCGAGCAGGGCGTTTGCGACGCCCCGGCGGAGGAAATCCGGATGCGTCCGCATCGACTTCACCTCGCCGACGGTGCCGTCGAGTTGCTTCAACGCACCCACCCCGGCCACGCTGCCATCTTCCCAGGCGGTCCAGACCGTCACTTCGGGAACTTGTAGCCCCGAGAGATCGAGCGCGAAGACGCTGCCGGGCGGCGAATTGGCGTGCATTCCGGAAAGGTGCAGCGCCAGCAGCGAGCGGGTCGGCGCGCCGGAGAGATCGTCCTTTCGTATTTCGAACATGCGCAGGCCGTCGGGAGAACAACAGGGCAGGTCAGACCTCAATCCTCTGACCGGTAATTTACTCCGTCCCCCTACCTCGCCAAAGCGAAATCGATCGCCGCACGCACCGCCGCAACCTGCGCCGCGTTGCACTGCTCGGCGCTCGCCCGGGGGCTGTCGGGATAGACCTCGGTGGTGGTCGTGTACGGGGCATTGGTGATGCCGGCGCAGAGCCCGAGCCGCTTGAACGCGTAACGGATGACGCCCGGCGCCATGACGGGCGAACCGATGATCTCGCCGTTGCGATCCGCCGGGGCGATGTGGGTGACTTGCGCCACCGCCGCGATCACCGCCTGCTGGAACTCGGGCTGCGGATTCTCGCTGTCGCCGACCACGTAGAAGCCATCGGGAATCTCGTCCGGCACATACGCCACGCCGTCGCGTGCGGCCAGGGCCGGGCGGAACTCGGACTCGTCGCTGTCGGTGGTTTCGTGCAGATCGATATGCACCAGCACGCGGTCGCGCAGCGGCGCCACCAGGCGCATGAGGGCGGCGGATTCCTGCGCCGGGCTGTTGTCGCGGAACGAGCGGTTCGGATCGATCGTCCGGGCGTTCCAGCGGTGGATTCTTTCGTAGGCCCAGGGGCTGACGCACGGCGCCACGAGCAGGTTGATCCGGCCCGCATAATCCGCCGCATGCCGCTCGACGAACTGCAGGGCGCCATGCACCCCGCTGGTCTCATACCCATGCACGCCCCCGGTCACCAGCGCACAGGGAAGCTCGTCCCGCCAGTCAAGGCTCCTGATCGCAAACAGGGGATAGCTGTCAGGGGAGTAATCCAGGCGCCCATACGGCACCACGTCGTACTGTGCGCGCAGACGCTCGATCGCACTCAGTACATCCGTCTCGTAGCTACGCTGGCGAATCTGTCGCGACAACCAGAGGGCGACTTCCCCGGCCCCCCAGGGCTGCCCCGGCGTGCCGATCGGATAGGGTGCAGGAGGCGTCGCCATGCCGCTCGCGCCGGGCTCTCAGGCCGGCTTCAGGAAGTACCCTTCGTCGCGCTCGCCACCGTCGTTGTGCGCTGGAGCTGCCTGGGCGGGCGCTGCTCGAGATGCTCACGCACCCGCTTGGCATCGGCGAACCGGGTCAGCGTGCCGACCGAATTCAGGAAGACCATCGACAGCGTGTGGTTCAGCGTGGTCGCCCGCATCACCAGGCAGCGCCCGGCTTCGTTGGTGAAGCCGGTCTTCTGCAACTCGATATCCCAGTCGCGGTTGTTGCGCACCATGCGGTTGGTATTGACGAAGGTCATCTGGTGGCGGCGCACCAGCACCGTCCCATCCGTCTGCGTCGAATCGTCCCGGATCACCGGCTGCGCGTCGGCGGCATTGACCAGGCGCATCAGGTCGCGGGCGGTGGAGGTCGTTTCGCTCGACAGCCCCGCGGGGTCGGCAAAGTGGCTCGAGTTCATGCCCAGCGCCCGCGCCTTCGCGTTCATTTTCGCGATGAAGGCCGTGCGTCCACCCGGATAGGACCGGCTCAGCGCCATCGCCGCCCGGTTCTCCGAGGACATCAGGGCGAGCAGCAACATGTCCGAACGGCTCAGGCGGGTTCCGACCACCAGGCGCGAGCGGGTGTGCTTCTCCCGGTCGACATCGTCGTTGCCGATTTCGAGGATCTCGTCCATCGGCTGGTGCGCATCGAGCACCACCAGCGCCGTCATCAGCTTGGTCAGCGAGGCAATCGGCACCACCACGTCCGCGTTCTTGGAGATCAGGGCCTCGCCGGTATCCTGGTCCACCACCAGCACGGCGAAGGACTTGAGGGACAGGTCGGCGGCGCGGGCCTCGGCCGGCGTCGGCGCCATCACCAGCAGCATCGAGAGCGCCAGGATCAGGCCGTACAGGTACGGCATGCGTGATTGCAGTGAACGCGGCGGGAATGTCACGTCGGTCATCGGCTGGTCGCCCGGAAGAATCTGGATGAAGAAGGAACTGTAACATCCTGAATACCCGCTTGTCCCGGGTGCGACAAGGCGGATGCGCCGGCCCGGAATTCCAGAAACCCACGCCCGGCTTCCCCAGCCCCCAAGCCACGGTCAATCGGCCACGGGCCCCCCGGGCCGGTTCCCATCCACGCCCGCGGATGGTTCCAGGTCGGCCGATCTGGCCCGTCGATCCCGGGGACGTCAAGGCGATGAGGCGATATGCAGCGAAGTCGATGGAATTTGCCTGCGGACATAGGCGCCCGCTAAGCTCCTTCCAAGGAGATGGCATGCCTCCTTGAACCGCCGGCTTCGCCGGCTGATGATGCCTACAGACCGCGCAACAGCGCGGCGGCATCGTCGTGTTGGTCCACAGTCGTGTTGGTCCACACCTGATCCGCCGCATCTGCGCGTACCATCGAAAGGTAAGGATCGACGCGCATGAAGATTTCCGCATTCGTCGCAGTAGGCGCCGGCTCGGTTCTGGGGGCCTGGCTGCGCTGGTGGCTGGGCCTGCGCCTCAATGCCCTGTTTCCCACGCTGCCGCTGGGCACGCTCGCCGCCAACCTGATCGGCGGCTACATCATCGGCGTGGCCCTGGGCCTGCTCACGCAGAATCTCGGCCTCTCGCCGCAGGCGCGCCTGTTCATCATGACCGGCTTTTGCGGCGGCCTCACCACTTTTTCCACCTTCTCCGCCGAAACCTATACGCTGCTGGCGCGCGGCCAGCTTGCCTGGGGACTTGGCGAAGTCGCCATCCACGTTTGCGGTTCGCTGGTGGCGACGGCTTTGGGTGTTCTCACCGTACAGGCCGGCAAGGCCTGGATTGGAGGTGCCGCATGACGCAACCCGGGCGGGACTGGAAGGCACACAGCATCGAAGGCGTATTCCTGCGCTTCATCGTCCACGAGAACCGCTGCTTCAAGGGGCAGGCCATCCATGACTGGCTGCTGGCCCAAGCGCGGCGCCTGGAAATACCCGGCGGCTGCGCGTTTCGCGGCATTGCCGGCTATGGCCGCCACGGCGTCTTGCTGGAAGAGCATTTCTTCGAGTTGGCCAGCGACCTGCCGCTGGAAGTGCGCTTCGTTTGCAGCGAGGAACAGGCCGGCCGCCTGCTCGACGCCGTGGAGTCAGCGGAGCTATCGTTGTTCTATGTGATTTCGCCGACGCGCTACGGCGTCGCCGGCGTCGAAAGGAGCGAGTGGTCGAAGGCGCTGCCGCCGATCTTCTGAGATGCGCGGTCCGGGCCGAAGCCGAACGCCGGAGGAGACTACATGATCAACAAGATACTCGTCGCCCACGACGGCTCGGAAACCGCCGACAAGGCCTTTCGCATGGCCCTGGATCTGGCCGGCAAATACGGCGCCGAACTGCACGCCGTCTCGGTGGTGCGCCTGCCCGAGTTCGGCGAAAGCGTGGAAACCGCCGCCATGATCGAAGCCGGCCGCGAACACTACGAAAAGCTCGGCCAGCGCCTGCGCGACGAGGCCCGCGGCCAACAGGCCGCGTTGCACTTCCGCACCCTGGTCGGCCACCCGGCCGAACAGGTGGTGGGCGAGGCCCAGAAACTAGGCGCCGACCTCATCGTCCTCGGCCACCGCGGCAAATCCCTGATCGAGCGCTGGCTGACCGGCTCCACCACCAAGCAGGTGATGGGTTACGCCCATTGCGCGGTGCTGGTGGTGCGCTGACCCGATTTTCCCCTCTCCCCATGAACATGGGGAGGGTCGGGGTGAGGGGCGTTTTCCTCCCGACCCAACACCAACCTCCGTTCGCCCCGAGTGCCCGCGAAGCGGGTGTGCTTTTCCGAATGTCCCGAGTGAATCGCGAAGCGATTTGTATCGAGGGAGGGGCCAGCACGGACCCATCCCCCAGTGTCATTCCCGCGAAGGCGGGAATCCAGTTTTAGCGACCTTTGCTCTCGGGTAAGGCCGTGGGTCGGATCAAGCGAAGCGGATCCGACAGCGCCCGGCCATCCCTGGCGAGACCTCGGCAGATTTCCCACCCCCGGCCCGGCCATCCGTGGCCGGGCGTTCAGGGCTGCGCGAATGACATTGAGTCATTCGCGCAGCCCTTCACCCGCATGCGTGCCAACAAAAACCCTTGGCACGCATGGCACGCATGATGTTTTTCACCCCCAAAACCGAAAGTACCCACCCCGAAAAGCAGGAAGGGCAGAGCCTTGGCACGCATGGCCTTTTGCCTCAAACCCGGCGCGGTTGGCGGCCCCCAAGCCCCCCTCGCTACAATGCGCCCCCGGACCGCCCGAAAAAGCCTCCCCCATGCTTGACCCCAAACTCCTGCGCACCCAGCCCGAAGCCGTCGCCGCCCAGCTGGCGCGCCGCGGCTTCACCTTCGACCTGGCCCGCTTCCAGGACCTGGAAGCGCGGCGCAAATCGCTGCAGACCGAAACCGAGGGCCTGCAGGCGGAGCGCAACGCCGGCTCCAAGCGCATCGGCCAGGCCAAGAGCAAAGGCGAGGACGTTTCCCCGATCCTGGCCGACATGGACCGGGTCAAGGCCCAGCTCGCCGCCAACGAGCAGGCCCTGGGCGCCTTGCAGGTCGAATTCGAGGACTTCAGCCTGGGCCTGCCCAACATCCCGCACGCCAGCGTGCCGCAGGGCAGGGACGAGCACGACAACGTCGAAATCCGCCGCTGGGGTACGCCGCGTCCCGCCGCCGGCGCCAAGGACCACGCCGACCTCGGCGAAGCCCTGGGCCAGATGGACTTCGCCGCCGCCGCCAAGCTCACCGGCGCCCGCTTCGTGGTGCTGCGCGGCCAACTGGCGCGGCTGCAGCGCGCCCTGACCCAGTTCATGCTCGACGTGCATACCCAGCAGCACGGCTACGAAGAGCTGTACGTACCGTTCATCGTCAACGCCGCCAGCCTGCGCGGCACCGGCCAGCTGCCCAAGTTCGGCGACGACCTGTTCGCCCTCAAGGCCGAACAGGACTGGCGCCTGATCCCCACCGCCGAAGTGCCGGTGACCAACCTCCTGCGCGACGAGATCCTGGCCCCGGAAAACCTGCCGCGCAAATGGGTGGCCCACACCCCCTGCTTCCGCGCCGAGGCCGGCGCCGCCGGCCGCGACACCAAGGGCATGATCCGCCAGCACCAGTTCGAGAAGGTCGAACTGGTCCAGGCCACCCTGCCGGAGAAGTCCTACGAGGCCCACGAGGAGCTGACCTCCCACGCCGAGGCCATCCTGAAGAAACTGGAGCTGCCGTACCGCGTGCTGACCCTGTGCACCGGCGACATGGGCGGCGCCTCGGCCAAGACCTATGACCTGGAAGTGTGGCTGCCCTCGCAGGACCGCTATCGCGAGATCAGCTCCTGCTCCAACTTCGAGGACTACCAGGCGCGGCGCATGATGGCCCGCTACCGCCACCCGGAAACCAAGAAGACCGAGCTGCTGCACACCCTCAACGGCTCCGGCCTCGCCGTCGGCCGCACCCTGGTGGCGATCCTGGAAAACTACCAGGACGAGGGCGGCTCGATCGCCATTCCGGACGCCCTGCAGCCCTACCTGCCGGGCCTCAAGCGCATCGAAAAAGCCTGAGAAAACGGCAAACCGTAGCCCGGGAAGCGCGCAGCGCTACCCGGGAACGAGGCGCCGCATCAATGCCGTTCCGCCGCCATCCCGGTGAATCAGCGCCGAAACGGGTAAAATGCGCGCGATATCTCGTCGCCGCGGTTCGTTGGCGTTCAGAGCCACCCGTTCCCTGCTGAGATCCCGATGTCCATTCCCCAGTCTACTGACGTAGCCGATGTTGCCGTTGTTGCCGGTCCGAGTTTCAGCGACCTGGCCCTGAGCCCCGAAGTCCTGCGCGCGCTCACCGACGTCGGCTACGAGTCGCCTTCACCGATCCAGGCGGCCACCATCCCGCATCTGCTCGCCGGCAGCGACGTGCTCGGCCAGGCCCAGACCGGCACCGGCAAGACCGCCGCCTTCGCCCTGCCGATCCTGTCCAAGATCGACCTCAACCGCAAGACGCCGCAGCCGCAGGCCCTGGTGCTGGCGCCGACGCGCGAACTGGCGATCCAGGTGGCCGAGGCCTTCCAGCGTTACGCCAAGCACCTGCCCGGCTTCCACGTCCTGCCGATTTACGGCGGCCAGGCCTACGGCCCGCAACTGTCCGCGCTGAAGCGCGGCGTGCACGTCGTCGTCGGTACTCCCGGCCGCGTCATGGACCACATGCAGCGCGGCACCCTCAAGCTCGACCGCATCGACTGCCTGGTGCTGGACGAAGCCGACGAAATGCTGCGCATGGGCTTCATCGACGACGTCGAAACCATCCTGCAGCAGACCCCGCCGACCCGCCAGGTGGCGCTGTTCTCGGCCACCATGCCCTCGGCCATCCGGCGCATCGCCCAGACGCACCTGAAGACGCCGGCCGAAGTCACCATCAAGAGCAAGACCAGCACGGCGACCAATATCCGCCAGCGCTACTGGCTGGTCAGCGGCACCAACAAGCTCGACGCCCTGACCCGCATCCTCGAGGCCGAGCAGTTCGACGGCATGCTGATCTTCGCCCGCACCAAGGCCGGCACGGTGGAGCTGGCCGAGCGCCTGGAAGCGCGCGGCTACAACGTCGCGGCGCTGAACGGCGACATGGAGCAGAAGCAGCGCGAGCGCACCGTGGCCCGTCTCAAGGACGGCCAGCTCGACATCGTCGTCGCCACCGACATCGCCGCGCGCGGCCTCGACGTCGAGCGCATCAGCCACGTCTTCAACTACGACGTGCCGACCGACACCGAGTCTTACGTCCACCGCATCGGCCGCACCGGCCGCGCCGGCCGCAGCGGCGAGGCGATCCTGTTCATCTCGCCGCGCGAGCGCCACCTGCTGCGCGCCATCGAGCGCGCCACGCGCCAGCCCATCACGCCGATGGAGCTGCCCAGCGCCGACGCCGTCAACGACCAGCGCGTGGTCCGCTTCAAGCAGAAGATCACCAGCGCCCTGGAAGCCAGCGACATCGGCCCATTCCGCGAGCTGATCGAGCAGTACGAGAAAGAACACAACGTCCCCGCCATCGAGATCGCCGCCGCCCTGGCGCGCCTGGTCCAGGGCGACCGCCCGCTGCTGCTCAAGACCAATGCCGGCGGCGGCGTGCCGGTGACCGAGAAGGCGCGGCAGGCCTTCAGCGAATCCGTCGCCGCCGCGCCGCGTTCGCCCTCTCCGCGCCACGCACCCGCCGCGCCGAGCAGGTCGGCCTACGAGCCCGCGCCGCGAACGGAAGAGGGCGCGGCCCCGTCATTCCGCCCCGCCGACGACAGCGAAGCGGAGCGTCCCCGTCCCAAGCGCAGCAAGTCCTCAGACGAGGAAGTGCCGAAGGAAACCTTCCGCATCGAAGTCGGCAGCACCCACGGTGTGAAACCGGGCAACATCGTCGGCGCCATCGCCAACGAAGCCGGCATCGACAGCGAATACATCGGCCGCATCGACATCCGCGAAGACCACAGCTTCATCGACCTGCCCACCGGCATGCCGAAAAAGATCTTCAAGGACCTGCAGAAGGTATGGGTCAGCGGCCGCCAGCTGCGCATCACGCGCAAGGACCAGTCGACTCCCTACAGCGAACCGCCGCCGAAGCACGGCAAGCCGAAGCACAAGCCGCGCTCCTGACGGAGTGCTTCGGCAAAAGCCAGCCGTCCGACTATTTCAATGCGCTGACTTTCGCCGCATCGCTACCAGGCGCGGCATCGGCATCCCGGGTATCTGAATCCGTGCCCTGGATGGCCGCCAGCTTGCGTGCCGGCGCCAGATCAAGTGCGGCGATGAAGGTTTGCAGCTGACGCATCAGATCGGCTTCCAACGCCGGATCGCGTTGATCCGCTGGCACGGTGAGCACGATTGAAACCGGGACTACGTCGCCGGTTGGATGGTCGAACAATTGAGGGATCAGTTTTTTGAAATCCGCGAATTGCCGCCACATTGGCAACGGTACTTCGCTGCAGCCGTGGGCGCGGCATTCCGATGCGGCGACCAGGCGCAGGGTTCCCTTGGTCTGCGCCAGGCCGAGGTCGAATTCGGCATTTCCGTTCAGCGTTGGCAGGTGCTGTATGCGCTCCCACAGCAGCGTCTCGCCGCTTCCCAGATAGCAGCCGAGACCGTTATGCGGCCCATGATTGTGGCGGAAAAAATCGAGCTGCACCGGAACTCCCGCTCCGTTGGAGTACACGGCCCCTTCTTCGATCGTTCCTCCGCGCATGGCGTTGTGCCAGGATTTCTCCGTTTGCCGGTATTCGCCGACTTGCGGTTGAAGCAGCTGGATTTCGCTTCCCGTATCCAGGACCGGCCCATGTCGCACCAGACCCAGGGCATTGAAACCGATTCCGGCCAATGCCAGCGCAGCGACGGCACCGAGACGGGCGTTCACGAGCCGACCTGCGGTTGCAGCAGGCGTGGTATGCCGAACAGGAACAATGCCGCGCAGAAAAACAGGACGCCGCCGATGGCGTAATCGACTTCAGCGCCAGAACCGCTGATGACCGGTACCCGCAGCGCCAGCCAGTAGTAGAGGATTACCCCGCACAGCCGCAGCAGGTTGAATACGTAAGCCAGCAACACGGCGCCCACCACAAACAACGTCCACGGCGCGGGTCTCATGCGTTTCAGATGGCCCACGATCAGCGCCAGGTAACCCAGGGCCACTGCGCCGCGCAAGCCGTCGCAGCCGGGAGCAACGAACATCCCCAGTTGAGGTGAAAACATCAGTTTGAGCTCGTCGCCATTCACCGGCACCGCCAGCCATTGGGCGAAGGCGCGGGCGGTTTGCGCGCCGATGGCCTGTAGCGGCAGGTCCGCCAGTGTGGTGAAGGCATGTGGCACAGGGTTGACGAACAACAGCAGGATCAGCGGAAAACGGTGCCTGTGCAACGCCGGGCGGCCGCCGAACAAAAGCACTGCACCGGCGAAATAAAGCCAAAGCAGTGCGCCCGCTGGGAGCAGGTGCAAGGGCAACAGGTGCCCGCCGAACAGGAAATTGAAGTGTGGCGTATGGATGGCGCTGTTTATTGCGAGTGCCACCGCCACCGCCATCGCGGCGAAACCCCACCAGCTGCCTTGGCCATTCCAGTCCCCGGACTTGAATTGCGTCGCGCCAAGGGAAATTGCGGCAAGCGGTAATAACAAGCCAAAAGACCGCAACGCATCGTTCGTCCACAGCGCCCAGAGGTCCACCAGTTGTTGCGCCAGTCCTCCCAAACCCAGCAATACGAGGATGACCGCAAGAACCGCCTTGCTTCGCGTACCCTTGAGTGTCGCGACGGCCTCAGCGGGTCTCTCGCTCTCGGCGGCCGTGACCGTGAATTGTGCGTTCAATCAAAATACCCCTATCGCCCTGCGGCTGAATCGCCTTTGCACTGCGCGGATCTTTGAGTCCGACCGGCAGATGGATTGGCTGCGCCGTGCAGCTCTGCCGCGCGCAACAATTCTTCTTGAGCGTGGCTGGATGACTCTAGGGGCGGCCCAAATGCAATGTCAATCGGCCATTCGTCTAGTCGCTCAAGGCTACGGCCTCTTCCGCTGGAAGTCCGACTTCCCACCTGTTTTCTTCAGCAGCAGTATCTCGCGAATCACCAGATCGGTTCCGGCATGCGGCTTGAGCATGTCGTACAAGGTCAGTGCGCAGATGCTGGCTGCGGTCAGCGCTTCCATCTCCACGCCGGTGCGCGCGTGGGTCGCCACTTCCACCTTCACGGTGACGCTGCTCTCGCCGAACTCGTAGCTCAGGTCGTGCCGCTCCACCGGCAGCGGATGGCATAGCGGCAGCAGCTCCCAGGTGCGCTTGGCGCCGAGGATGGCGGCGGCGCGGGCGATTTCCAGGGCATCGCCCTTGTCCAGGGTGCGGGCCTTGAGGCGCTCCAACACCGCCGGGGGTACTTCGACGATGGCCTGGGCCACGGCCACGCGCAGGGTGATGGCTTTCTCGCTGACGTCTCTCATGATTCCTTCACGGTTTTTATGGGGGTGCCTTCGAGGAAGCGCGCGGCCCCGTCGGCGTAGCGCTCTTCCTTCCAGATCGGCACGGTCTGTTTCAATGTATCGATGGCCCAGCGGCAGGCGGCGAAGGCCTCGGCGCGGTGGCCGGCGCGGACCACGATGACCACGCTGGCTTCGCCCACCTTCAGCTCGCCCACCGCATGCGCCACGCTGACCTCGGCGCCGAAGCGTTGCGCCGCTTCGGCTTCGATTTCAGCCAGGCGCCGCTCGGCCAAAGCGGTGTGCGCATGGTAATTGATGCCGGTGACGGCGCGGCCTTCATGGATATCGCGCACGGTACCGGCGAATACCGCCAGTCCCCCGCAATGGGAAGGCATCGGCCGGGTCAACCACTCGGCCACGTTCAGCGCACCCTGGCGCAAGCGGGAAGAAGCGCTCATGGAATGCCTAGCCGCCGCTGACCGGAGGGATCAGGGCGATCCGCTCATCCTCGGCCAGGGTCCGGCCGGATGCGACGATCTCGTCGCCGATGGCCACGGCCACGGTATCCCGGCGCAGGGCCAGTTCCGGATAGCGCTCGGCCAACCGGCCCAGGGCATCGGCGACCGTGGCGGTCTCGCCCAGGTCGAGACTCACCAGTTCGGCGCCGCACCAGCGCTGCGAGGCGCCGTAGCATTCGACGGTAATTCTCATAGTTCCTATGTAGCTCATTTTTGCCATCCTTGGCGAGATTTTAACTTTCTCGACAACCCCCGGCCCGGCCATCCGTGGCCGGGCGTTCGAGGGCACAGGCGATGACATTTAGTCATCGCCTAAGCGCGCCCTCTCACCCGCCCAGCGAGTTCATGGCGATCGGCCGCTCGGCATAGCCCGGCTGCGCGACGTAACCGGCATCCTTGTGCCACACCGTGTTGCGGATGATGTTGCCGAGTTTTTCGTCGTCGTCGCCGGCGCGCATCGGGTCGCGCAGCGAGGTGCCCTTGGGTGAGAACAGGCAGGGATAGAGCTTGCCGTCGGATGTCAGGCGCAGGCGGTCGCAGCTGGCGCAGAACGGGTTGGAGACGGTGGCGATGACTCCGATCTCCGCCGCAGCAGCGGCGCCCGCCTGGCCGGGACCGTGCAGGGAGTAATAGGCGGCCGGATCGTTGCCGCGCGGCAGGGCCGAAACCTCGAACTCCTCGCGCAGGCGCTGCAGGATCTCGGCTTCGCTGACCACCCGCTGGCGGGACCACTCGCCGCGGCCGTCCAGCGGCATGAATTCGATGAAGCGTAGCGGCAGCTTCTGCTGCGTCGCCCAGCGCGCCAGCGGCAGGATTTCATTCTCGTTGATGCCGCGCACGATCACCGTATTGAGCTTCAGCGGCAGCCCGGCGTCGCGCGCCGCGACGATGCCGTCCAGCACCGGCTGCACATCGCGGTTGCCGGACAGCTTGGCGAAGGTGGCCGGGGTCAGCGCATCGAGGCTGATATTGAGATCGTCGAGGCCGGCGGCCTTGAGTCCGGCCGCGCGCCGCGCCAGCAGGGCGGCGTTGGTCGACAGGGAGATGCGTTCCAGCCCCAGTGGGCGCAACTCGCCGCATTCGGCGATCACCGCTTCGAGGTCGCGCCGCAGCAGCGGCTCGCCACCGGTCAGGCGCAGGCGGCTGACGCCGAGTTCGCCGACGAACAGACGCAGCAGGCGTTGCAATTCCGGGCGGCTCAGCCGGTCCGCCCGGTCGAGGAATTCCGGGCTGTCCGGCATGCAGTACGGACAGCGGAAATTGCAGCGGTCGGTCAGCGACACCCGCAGCTTGCGCTTGACCCGGTCGAAACGGTCCCGCAGCGGGCCGGTGAGCAGCTCGGCCAGCGGGATCGACGTGACAGGTGGGCGGGTCAGGAGGGTCATGGGGTGTCGGCCATCTGCCCCCATTGTACGGCGAATCGGTGGTGAACCGACTTGTCCGTGGTCAAGCCAGCCGCATCAGGCGGCCAGACGGCGGCGCCGCTGCAGCACGGTCTCGATGCCGTCGGCGGCCTGCTGGTAAGCCAGGTCGAAGTCGGCAAAGGCGCGCAGGCAGTCCTGTGCGTCCTGGTCGGCGCGAAGTTCGAAGGCGTTGATGCCGCAGCGCGCCATGTTGAACAGCAGGTCGTGCATCACATCGCCCTGGGCGCGGATTTCGCCGCGGTAGGCATAACGCTCGCGCAGCACCCGGGCCTGCGAATAGGCGCGGCCGTCGGCCATCTTGGGGATTTCCACCGCGATCAGCGGCTGCCCAGCGAGTTCCCGGGCCAGGGTGGCGACATCCTCGGTATTGGGAATGCGCACGCCCACGGCCAATCCCGAGCCATCCAGTACCGCGCGCTCGGCACGGAAGCGCTTGAGACTGACGATGACCTTGCCGGAAGCGGGCAGGGCGGCGTCATCGGCCAGGCTTAGCCATTCGTTTTCGACGATGCGGCCGTCCACGATCACCGTTGCGGGGGTAGGGGCGCTCATGCCGCCACCTCGTCTTCGGCTACGACTTCGGCGCCGCCATAGAGCTTCTGCTTGAACGGCGCCATGCCGATGCGGCGGTAGGCGTCGAGGAAGGTCTCCTCGGGGCCCTCGCGATGCTCCAGGTAAACCTGGATCAGCTTTTCCACCGCGCCGGCGATGTCGGCGCGGGAGATCGACGGGCCGGTGCGGTCGCCCAGCGTGGCGTCGTTTTCGGCGGAGCCGCCCAGGGTCACCTGGTACCACTCCTCGCCGTGCTTGTCGACGCCGAGGATGCCGATGTGGCCGACGCTGTGGTGGCCGCAGCCGTTCATGCAGCCGGACATCTTGATCTTCAGCTCGCCGATGTCGTGCTGGTAGTCGAGATCCTCGAACAGGTCGAAGATGTCCTGCGACACACCGATCGAGCCGGCGTTGGCCAGCGAGCAGAAATCCAGGCCGGGGCAGCAGATCAGGTCGGTGAGCAGGCCGATGTTCGGCGTCGCCAGGTTCAGCTCGGACAGGCGCTGCCATACCGCGTAGACATCCTTCTTCGCCACCTCCGCCAGCACCATGTTCTGGTCATGGGTGTTGCGGACTTCGCCGAAGCTGTAGCGGTCGGCGAGGTCGGCCAGGGCGTCGAACTGCGCGTCGGTGACGTCGCCGGGGGCGACGCCTGAGGCTTTCAGCGAGACGAAGACGGCCGCGTAGCCCTGCTGCCGGTGGGCGCGCAGGTTGCGCTTGGCCCAGGCGGCGAAGCGGCTGTCGGTGGCCAGGCGGGCGTCGTAGCTGCCGTCATCGGCGGCGTCCGGCGTCAGGTAGCTGTGCTGGTCGAAACGGGCGCGGATGCGCTCGATGTCGCCCGGCTGCAGCTTCAGGTAGGAATCCTTCAGCTCGGCCCATTCAGCCTCGACCTGTTCGGTGAACTTGGCCGGGCCCAGGGACTTCACCAGTACCTTGATGCGGGCGCGGTGGATGTTGTCGCGGCGGCCGTGGCGGTTGTAGACGCGCAGAATCGCTTCCAGATAGGAGAACAGGTCCAGTTCCGGCAGGAATTCGCGGATCTTGTGCGCGATCATCGGCATGCGGCCGAGGCCGCCGCCGACGTAGATGGTGTAGCCCAGTTCGCCGGCCGCATTGCGCAGGAGGTGCACGCCGATGTCGTGCACCTTGGTGGCGGCACGGTCCAGGGTCGAGGAGGAGAAGGCGATCTTGAACTTGCGCGGCAGCCAGTTGAACTCGGGGTGGAACGTCGCCCACTGACGGGTGATCTCGCAGTAGGGGCGCGGATCCAGCAGTTCGTCGGCGGCGACACCGGCCAGGTGGTCGGCGGTGATGTTGCGGATGCAGTTGCCGCTGGTCTGGATGGCGTGCATCTGCACCGTGGCCAGGTCGGCCAGGATGTCCGGCACCTGCTCCAGCTTGGGCCAGTTGAACTGGATGTTCTGCCGCGTGCTGACGTGGCCGTAGCCCTTGTCGTAGGTGCGGGCGATATGCCCCAGCATGCGCAGTTGCTTGGAGGAGAGCAGGCCGTAGGGCACCGCGATGCGCAGCATGGGGGCAAAACGCTGGATGTAAAGCCCGTTGCGCAGGCGCAGGCTGCGGAATTCCTCGTCGGACAGCTTGCCGGCGAGGAAACGCCGCGTCTGGTCGCGGAACTGCGCGACACGTTCATCCACCAGGCGCTGATCCAGCTCGTCGTAACGGTACACGATTGATTCCCGGGAAATTTCCGGCTGTCAGGCCACCACGGCTGACAACGGGAGTGGGCGGTTCTTCAGGCCGCGCACTTTACTCCTATAAATGGGCATAAGGTAATAACTATTCGATCCAATAAACCCGATCGTTTCTGTCAGACAATCAGGCATCGATAGTTATTTCAGCTATAAGAGCCTTCGACCCTCAAATCATATGCAGCTTGGCGATCAGATCGTGCACCCGCTGGCTGCGCGCGGCGGGGTCCTGGATTTCGGCGACCTCGTCGATCAGCTCGCGCGTCAGGTGCGGGGCGAACTCGCCGATGAAGTCGTACATGTAGGCGCGCAGGAACATGCCCTGGCGGAAGCCGATGTGGGTGGTGCTGGGTTCGAACAGGTGGTCGGCCGACAGCCGCACCAGGTCGGCGTCCTGCTTGGCGTCGTAGGACATGCTGGCAACGATGCCCACGCCCAGCCCCAGGCGCACATAGGTCTTGATGACGTCGGCATCGACCGCGGTCAGCACCACGTCCGGCTTGAGGCCATGGGCGTGGAAGGCCTGGTCCAGTTTGGAGCGGCCGGTGAAGCCGAAGGTGTAGGTGATGATGGGGTATTCGGCGATGTCGGCCAGGGTCAGCTTGGCCTTGCCCTGGATTTTTATCGCCAACGGATGCTTCGGCGGCACCAGCACACTGCGGTTCCAGTGGTAGCAGGGCAGCATCACCAGCTGTTCGAAGTGCTCGATGGCCTCGGTGGCGATGGCGAAGTCGACGGCGCCCTCGGCGGCTTGCTTGGCGATCTGCGGCGGCGAGCCCTGGTGCAGGTGCATGCGCACCAGCGGGTATTTCTGCCGGAATTTCTGGATCACCGGGGGCAGGGCGTAGCGCGCCTGGGTGTGGGTGGTGGCGAGGCTGAGATCGCCCTTGTCGGTGTCGCGGAATTCCTCGGCGACGTTGCGGATGTTTTCAGACTCGCGCAGCAGGCGCCGGGTGTAGTCGAGGATGCGCAGGCCGGCAGGGGTCACTTCGGACAGCTGCTTGCCGTTGCGCAGAAAGATGTCCACGCCCAGCTCCTCTTCCAGCAGGCGGATCTGCTTGCTGACGCCGGGCTGGGAAGTGAACAGCGCCTCCGCGGCGGCGGTGACGTTGAGGCCGCGGTTGGCCACTTCATGGATGTAATGCAGCTGCCGCAACTTCATCGCGAGACTCCCTGTTATTCGATCTGATGCTGGAAATAATACGGGATTATTACTTTTTTATCACATAAAAGACTAAAACAAGTCTTGTCTTAGCTCTCGGGGTTATATGAGTGTCGTCGGAGCGGGTTTGAGCGGCGGTATCGGCTTTTCAGCGGCGGGCCTGCTGGTTGGCGCGGCCGTGGGTGCCACCGGCGTGGGCGGCGGCTCGCTGATGACGCCGGTGCTGATCCTGTTCTATGGCATCTCGCCGACCCTGGCCGTGGGCACCGACCTGCTCTACGCCTCGCTGAGCAAATCCTTCGGCGTCATGCTCTACCGCAACCACGGTTCGGTGGACTGGCGCATCGTCGGCTGGCAGGCGTTGGGCAGCGTGCCGGCCGCGCTGGCCACCGTGGCCTGGTTGCAGCACCAGGGCGACGCCGCCGCGCTCGATCGCCTGATCAAGCTGGTCCTGTCGGTGGCGATCATGGTCACCGCCACCTTCACCCTGTTCCAGGGTGCCATCGCCGCGCGCCTGCGCCCGGCCTCACGCCTGGCGCAGGGCGGCCCGCATCCCGGCATCGACGTGCGCCTGCAACGGATGCTGACGCTGCTCGCCGGCGCCCTGATCGGCAGCGTGGTGACGGTGTCCTCGGTCGGCGCCGGTGCCATCGGTATGATGTTGCTGCTGCTGCTCTATCCCAAGCACCCGCCGGTGAAGATCGTCGGCAGCGATCTCGCGCACGCGGTACTGATCACCGCTATTGCCGGTCTCGGCCATGCGCGCCTCGGCTCGGTCGACTATCCCTTGCTGGGATGGCTGCTGCTGGGCGCTTTGCCCGGTATCTGGATCGGCAGCCGGGTCGGCTTCCGCCTGGACGGCCGGGCGCTCAAGCGCACCGTGGCTTGCCTGCTTCTGGTGGTCGGCGGCATGACCCTGTACAAAGCCGTCCAATCGCCGCCGGCACCACACCCGGTGAGCGCGGTGGCGCAATCACTTAAATAGAGTCGCCGTTTTTTGCCTGCACCGAGGTCTGGTCTCACAATGGCGCCGATGAGCGCACCCACAAACGACTCCGCCTCCAGTTATTTCCCGGTTTTCCTGCGCCTGCGCGGCAGCCGTGTGCTGGTGGTTGGCGGCGGCGAAGTGGCGGCGCGCAAGATCCGCCTGATGTTACGCGCCGCGCCACGCATCGAAGTGGTGGCTCAGCTGCTCAATGCCGAACTGGAAACGCTGGTCGATGCCAAGAGCATCAAGCACGTGGCCAAGGAATTCACTCCGCAGCGCGTGGCCGGCTGCCGCCTGGTGATCGCCGCCACCGACGACCGCCTGCTCAACCGCGCCGTGGCCGCGGCCGCCGATGCGGCGCAGGTGCCGGTCAACGTGGTCGACGACGGGGAGCACTCCTCTTTCATCACGCCCTCGATCATCGATCGCGCGCCGCTCCAGGTAGCGATCTCCTCCGGCGGCGCTGCGCCGGTGCTGGCGCGGCGCCTGCGCGAAAAGATCGAGGCCTGGCTGCCTGCCGGCTACGGCAGTCTCGCCGGCTTCATGCACAGCCACAGGCCAAGTGTTGCTGCGGGTGCCGACCTGCCGCAGCGCCGTTCGATCTGGGAGCGCTTTCTCGATGGGCCGGGCGCCGAGGCGGCCCTGCGCGGAGATGACCCGGCGGCCGAGGCCGAACTCGAGCGGTTGCTCTCCGGCGCGTCGCCGCGCGGCGAGGTTTACCTGGTCGGCGCCGGTCCCGGCGATCCGGACCTTTTGACCTTCCGCGCCCTGCGCCTGATGCAGCAGGCCGACGTGGTGTTGTACGACCGTCTCTTGCCCCAAGCGATCCTGGACCTGGTGCGCCGCGACGCCGAGCGCATCTTCGTCGGCAAGCGGCGCAACCAGCACACCGTGCCGCAGGACGAGATCAACGCCGAACTGGTGCGCCTGGCCAAGGAAGGCAAGCGGGTGCTGCGCCTCAAGGGCGGCGACCCCTTCGTCTTCGGCCGCGGCGGCGAGGAAATCGAAACCCTGGCCGCCGCCGGCATCCCATTCCAGGTAGTGCCCGGCATCACCGCCGCCAGCGGTTGTGCTGCCTACGCGGGCATCCCGCTGACGCATCGCGACTACGCCCAGTCCTGCGTCTTCGTCACCGGCCATGCCCGGCAGGACGGCCAGCTGCAACTGAACTGGGACCAGCTGGCACAGCGCGGCCAGACGGTGGTGATCTACATGGGGCTGCACACCCTGTCGCAGTTGTGCGAGCAGTTCATCGCCCATGGCTTGCCGGCTGACTGGCCGGCCGCGCTGGTGGAGGATGGCACTTCGCCGCAGCAGCGGGTGATCAGCGGTACACTTAGTGATCTGCCGCGACGGGTGGAAGCAGCCGGCGTCCACGGCGCCAGCTTGGTGATCGTGGGCGAGGTGGTGCGCCTACGGGAAAAGCTCGGGTGGTTTGGGGATGCCGGTTGAACTTCCCTGCAACCCTCGTCTACGGCGTAAATGACCTTTAGCCGTGCTTACGCAAACGACCGCCATCATCGAAATGGGTATGCCGACCGCCGCTCCCGACACCGGCGTGGAGGCCATTCAGCAAACTCGCGGTCCGCAACTTCTGGTCGCGGACATGGATGGCTCACTGCTGCTGACGGACGCCCTGCACGAATCCCTGGTTCTGCTGCTATTCCGTCAACCCTGGAAATTGCCTGGACTGCTGCTGCATCTGTTCCGTGGCAGGGCATTCTTCAAGCGGGCGCTGGCCAATGTGATTTCGCCGGACATTGACAGCCTGCCCGTCAACGAGCCGCTCCTGGCATGGCTGCGCGCGCGGCGCGCGGACGGCCATCGGATCCTGCTCTATTCCGCCTCTGATCAGTTGCTGGTGGACAAGGTGGGCAAGCGCTTCGGAATATTTGAAGAGGTCCTGGGCAGCGATGGATCAACCAATCTTTCCGGCGTGAACAAATATCATGCGATTGCCGGGAAGCATGGTGCCGAGTTTACTTACATCGGCGACAGTGTGGCGGATCTTGCCGTCTGGTCGCGCTGTGGCTCCGCGGTTCTTGTCGGCGGCGTGGCAGGGCTGCGTTCCCGTTTGGCGCCGGAAGTCGAAGTGCTTGCTGAGTTTGCGAGCAAGCCGACGAGCTTGGGCACTTGGCGGCGCGCATTGCGCTTGCACCAGTGGGCGAAGAACGCCCTGATCTTCGTGCCCCTGCTGCTGTCCGGGCTTTTGTTCGACCTGGGCAGCGTGCTGCATGCGTTGCAGGCTTTTGTCGCGTTCGGCTTGACTGCTTCGGCTACCTATCTTGCAAACGATCTCTACGATCTGCCAAGTGACCGTCGTCACCAGAACAAGCGGCGCCGGCCTTTGGCGTCGGGTGAGCTGGCATTGCGTGACGGGCTTGTCGCCATACCGGTGTTGCTGCTCGCTTCCCTTGCCGTGATGTCGACGCTGCCATGGCTGTTCGGTGAGGTGGTACTCCTTTACATGGCGGTGACGCTGGCTTATTCGATCGCTCTCAAACGCAAGCCGATCCTGGATGTTATCGTCCTTGCCGGTCTCTTCACGCTGCGCCTGGTGGCTGGCATCGTGCTCCTGGGAACGGCGCTGTCGCCATGGCTGCTGGCATTTTCCATGTTCTTTTTCGGGGCGCTGGCCACCATCAAGCGCTATACCGAATGCCAAGCCCTGCTCAAGGAGGGGCATAAAAACATTCACGGCCGCGGCTATCGCCCCGAGGATGCGAGTTGGTTGATGAGCATGGGCACCGCTTGTGGCTTCGCCTCGATTCTGGTGTTTTTCATCTACCTGGTGGACGCTTTGACGCAGAACGGCCAGTTCCCCCATCCTGGCTGGATGTGGGCGATCTGTCCGATCCTGGCTTATTGGATCGGGCGGATATGGCTGCTCGCGGTGCGCGGCGAGATGCGCGAGGACCCGATTGAATTCGCCATCAAGGATCGCCTGTCGCTGGCGCTCGGCTTGCTGATCGTGTGTCTCGTCGCGCTCGCGGTTTTTTGATCCGGACCCGGTCTCATGCAAGTGCCGAGCATGCTACGGGATGATCTCCTCACATGGGGGCGGAGCCATCGCTTCCGGCATCACCTGCGCAGCCTGCATTTCTCCGACGAGGCGGTGGCCGCAATGGGCTTGGCGGAATCCGGCCGGACCATGCTGGCCCGCGGCCTGGGACGTTCCTACGGCGACAGCGCCCTCAACGCCGACCAGATTCTGCTGGACGTGAACGGTCTCGACCGGTTCATCCATTTCGATGCGGCCAGCGGTATTGTCGAATGCGAAGCCGGCGTGACCTTGGCCGCGATTCTGCAACTTCTCGAAACACGGGATTCGGATCAACGCTGGTTTCTGCCGGTCACTCCGGGCACGAAATTCGTAACCGTCGGCGGCGCTATCGCCAACGACGTGCATGGCAAGAACCATCATCGGGCTGGGTGCTTCGGCAATCATGTGCTGTCCTTTCAGCTGCTGCGCTCGAATGGAGAAATCCTGAATTGCTCTCCGAACTCCAACCCTGCTCTGTTCCAAGCCACCATTGGCGGCTTGGGCCTGACCGGGCTGATTCTGTCGGCGCGTGTTGCCCTGCAGGCCGTTGCGGGGCTATGGCTGGAGGCTGAGAGCTTCCGCTACGAGAATCTCGATCGGTTTCATCAGATCAGCAGCGCTTCTCTGACCGATTGGGAATACAGCGTCGCATGGATCGACTGCCTGGCAGCGGGCGCCAATCTCGGACGCGGTGTGTTCACCCGGGCCCGTCACGTAGCGCCTGCACCTGGTATGGATCAGCTCCGGTTTGATTCGCATGGGCAGCCGCGTCTGTCGCTGCCGTTCGATCTGCCCAGCTTCGCCATGAACCGGACCTCCATTGGCATTTTCAATACGATGCTATGGCACAAGGCGTCTGCCAGGCCCAGAAGGCAGATCACGCACTACGATCCTGTGTTCTATCCTCTGGATGCGATCGGCGGATGGAATCGCCTGTATGGCGCATCCGGGTTCTATCAATATCAATGCGTAGTGCCGACCAGCACCGCGCGGGATGCGATCCGGGAACTGCTCGGCCTGATTTCGCAATCCGGCCAGGCTTCGTTCCTGGCTGTGCTGAAGACCTTCGGCACAGTTGTATCGCCCGGCATGTTGTCGTTCCCGATGCCCGGCGTGACCCTTGCGCTGGATTTTCCTAACCGCGGCTTCGGTACGCTGGCCTTGCTGGATCAGCTTGACCGGGTCACTCAGTCAGCAGGAGGGCGTATCTATCCGGCCAAGGACGGGCGGGTCTCAGCCGCGGCTTTTCAGCAGGGTTATCCCGGCTGGCGCCAGTTTTCGACCATGATTGATCCCGGATTCTCCTCCAGCTTCTGGCGCCGCGTCAGCGCTGAGGCGCCGCTAACCAGATTCCGTCCTTTATGAAGCGAGTTGTCATTTTCGGGGCTACTTCAGCCATCGCACAGGCTGTGGCGAGGCGCTATGCGGTCGACGGCGCCAGGTTTTTCCTGGCAGCCCGTAATGCCGGAAGACTCGATGCCGTCGCCGCAGACCTGCGTACGCGCGGCGCCTCTGCGGTGGAGGTGTGGGTCGGCGATCTGGCCGATTGCCCGGGTCATGCGGCTCTGGTCGATCTGGCAGGTAGGGCGCTGCAGGGCGTAGATTGCGCGCTGCTGGCCTACGGCACTCTTCCCGACCAGAAAACCTGCGAAGAGGATGCTGCGGAGGCGCTGCGACATATCGGCACCAACTACTCCAGCGCAGTATCGTTGCTGACGCAGCTTGCCACGCTGATGTGCGCTCAGGCATATGGGACCATCGGTGTCATCGGCTCCGTGGCAGGGGATCGTGGCCGGCAGAGCAATTACCTGTACGGCAGCGCCAAGGCGGGGCTCGCGGTCTTTGTCCAGGGTCTGCGTCACCGGCTCTGGTCGCGGGGCGTGCGGGTGGTGCTGATCAAGCCGGGTTTCGTCGATACGCCGATGACCGCCGCCTTCCCCAAGCACGGTCCGCTATGGGCTTCGCCCGACCGTGTCGCTGGTGATATCGTGCGCGCGCTCGGCAGCGGCCAGGCGACGCTTTATACCCCGTGGTTCTGGCGCGGTATCATGCTGGTGATCCGCTTGATACCCGATTTTATCTTTCGGCGCATCAGGCTCTGACCTGTCTGCCTTGCCGCAAACCCGACAATGAGCCCGATGCCCGGCCCCGAAGACAAGATCGTGCTGTTCGGCGGTGCCGGCCTGGTCGGGCAGAACCTGGTGGTGCTGCTCAAGGAACGGGGCTACACGCGTCTGGTGGTAGTCGATAAGCATGCAGCCAATGTCGCCGTGCTGCGCCGCCTGCATCCGGACGTGACCGCGGTCGAGGCGGATATGGCGGAGGCGGGTGCCTGGCAAGACGTCGTACAGGACGCAGCCGCGGCGGTGATGCTGCAGGCGCAGATCGGAGGTGAAATCAAGAATGAATTCCAGCGCAACAATATCGATGCGACACGGCATGCCTTGGACGCCTGTCTGCGGCACCGGTTGCCTTACCTGGTGCATGTCAGTTCTTCGGTGGTGAACTCGATGGCGCGCGACTGGTATACCGAATCTAAGAAGGCCCAGGAGGCAATGGTGGCGCAGAGCGGCATCGCGCACTGTGTACTGCGTCCGACGCTGATGTTCGGCTGGTTCGACCGCAAGCACCTGGGCTGGCTCGCGCGCTTCATGCTGCGTATCCCGGTCTTTCCCATCCCCGGCAGCGGTCATTACATGCGGCAGCCGCTGTTTGCGATGGATTTCTGCCGCATCATCCTGAGTTGCCTGGTCAACCGGCCGCGAGGCGAGGCTTACGATATCTCCGGCTGCGAGAGGATCGATTACATCGATATCATCCGCAAGATCCGGCAGGTCAGCGGCGCACGCGCTCTGATCCTGAAGATCCCCTATGGACTGTTCTGGCTGCTGCTTAAGATCTTTGCGCTGTTCAACCACAATCCTCCTTTCACTACCAGCCAGCTTGCGGCGTTGATCCTGCCTGACGAGTTCGTGCTGATTCCCTGGTGGGACATCTTCCAGATACAGCCGACGCCGTTTGAGGCCGCTTTGCGGGAGACGTTCTGCCATCCGATCTACTCCAGTGTCGTTCTGGATTTCTAGGCCCAAGGGTCAACACTAAATGAGCCGGGTCGCGGTAGTTGGTGCGGGAACCATGGGGCTTACGGCTGCCTATCATCTGTTGAAGGCGGGGCACCAGGTCGAGGTATTCGAGGCTGACCAGATTGCCGGGGGCATGGCGGCGCACTTCGACTTCGACGGCATTTCTCTGGAGCGCTACTACCATTTTGTGTGCAAGGCGGACCGGCCCACCTTCGAGTTGCTGGCCGAATTGGGCATGGAAGGGGCGATGCGCTGGCGTCCCACCTCCATGGGTTACTTCTATCAGGGCGAGCACCACGCCTGGGGTGATCCGCTGGCGTTGCTGCGCTTCCCGCACCTGGACCTGATCTCGAAGATCCGCTACGGCCTGCTGATGTTCCTTTCCACCAAGCGCCGCGACTGGTCCGGACTGGACAAGCTGCGCGCACACCAATGGATCAAGGTCTGGTGCGGCGAGCGGGCGTGGAAGGTGCTGTGGGAAAAACTCTTCACCCTCAAGTTCTTTGAATTCGCGGACGATATTTCTGCTGCCTGGATCTGGACGCGTTTCAAGCGCATTGGCACCTCGCGGCGCAGCCTGATGCAAGAAGAACTGGGTTATATCGAAGGTGGCACCGAAGTGCTCGTGCAGCGACTGGTAGAGCGCATCGGGGAGTTGGGCGGGAAGATCCATCTCGCTATGCCGGTCAGCGAGGTGCATATCGACAACGGCGCCGTCACGGGCCTTACCGCCGCGGGTCTGCGCCATGCGTTCGACGCGGTCATCGCCACGGTGCCGCTGCAGTTCATTCCGCGCATGATTCCCGCATTGCCGCAGGATATGCGCGATCAGTACGCGGCGCTGAAGAACATCGGCGTGGTGTGCGTGGTGCACAAGCTTAAAAAATCCGTCACGCGCCATTTCTGGCTCAATGTCAACGACGACCGCATCGAGGTGCCGGGAATCGTCGAATTCTCCAACCTGCGTCGGTTTGGCGACGATCATATCGTCTACTTTCCCTACTACATGCCGACCACACATCCGAAATTTTCCCAGTCCGATGAGTCGATCGCTCAGGAATCCTTCGCCTATCTCAAGTTGTTGAATCCGGCTCTGAGCGACGATGATCGGCTCGCCACCCGCGTCAGCCGGCTGCGCTATGCCCAGCCAGTGTGCCCGCCACGATACCCGGAGAGTGTTCCGCCGGTGGCAACACACATCAAGGGGCTGCAGATCGCCGATACCTCGTCCTATTACCCAGAGGACCGTGGCATTGCGGAGGGGGCGCGTCTGGCCAAGGAAATGGCGGCACGCGTCCGGTGATCGATCGCCTGCGCAGTTTTGCCGAAAGCCGCTTCGCCCGCTTCGTCCTGACCGGCGGAATTGCTGCGCTGGTCAACATCACCAGCCGCTATTTTCTATCCGAGTGGATGTCGTTCGGCCGGGCGGTTGCCACTGCCTACCTGTTCGGCATGGCCTGCGCCTGGATTCTGGCCCGTACCCTCGTGTTCGAGTCCTCAGGGCGTCATTGGAGCAGCGAGCTTCTACGCTTCGGGCTGGTTAATGTAGTCGCCGCTGCCCAGGTCTGGCTGATATCGGTGGGGCTGGCGGAGTGGCTGTTTCCGCGCACAGGATATCGATTCCATCCGGACGATACGGCGCACATCATCGGTGTCCTGATGCCGGTTTACACCAGCTACCTTGGCCATCGGTATTTCAGTTTTGCCAAGCGCTCCGGCACCTGATCCGCGCGGCTTGAAATTCTAGCTCGCCCCACTTGTATGCCGCATCGATTCTTCTACACCTTTGGTTCGTAGCCGCTTCTGGATCGCGCGCAGGATGCCGGCGCTATCCAGGCCGCATTCGGCCAGTTGCTCCGAGCGGCTGGCATGCTCGATGAAATGATCCGGCAGGCCCAGGTTCAGGATGGCCACCTTGCATTGCTGCGCCGCCAGTACTTCGTTGACGCCGCTGCCCGCGCCGCCGAGACGCGCGTTGTCTTCCACGGTGACCAGCAGTTCATGGTTGTGGGCGAGTTGCAGGATCAGCGCCTCGTCCAGCGGCTTGACGAAGCGCATGTCGGCGACGCTGGCGTCGAGGATTTCCGCGGCTTCCAGCGCTGCTTGCAGCACGGCGCCGAAGGCGAGGATGGCGACGCGCGGCTGGCGTCGGCCCTGGGTTTCGCGCAGCAGCCGTCCTTTGCCGACCGGTAGCGGCAGCGCCTCCGCTTCGATTGCCGCGCCAGTCCCGCCGCCGCGCGGATAACGCACCGCGCTGGGGCCGTCATGCCGCAGGCCGGTGGCGAGCATGCGCCGGCATTCGTTCTCGTCGCTCGGCGTCATGACGAGCAGATGCGGCACGCAGCGCAGGTAACTGAGGTCGAAGGCCCCGTGGTGGGTAGCGCCGTCGGCGCCGACCAGGCCGGCGCGATCGATGGCGAACAGCACCGGCAGCTGCTGGATGGCGACGTCGTGGATCAGCTGGTCGTAGGCACGTTGCAAGAAGGTCGAATAGATCGCCACCACCGGCCGCAGGCCCTCGCAGGCAAGGCCGGCGGCCAGCGTCACCGCATGCTGCTCGGCGATGGCGACGTCGTAATAGCGCTGCGGAAAGCGTTGCGCGAATTCCACCAGGCCGGAGCCTTCGCGCATCGCTGGTGTGATTGCCACGATGCGGGAATCTTCCTCGGCCGACTGGCACAGCCACTCGCCGAACACCTGGCTGTAGGTGGGCGCAGCCGAAGCGGCAGCGAAAGCGCCGGTCACCGGATCGAAGCGGGTCACGCCGTGATACTTGATCGGGTCGGCCTCGGCCGGTTCGAAGCCCTTGCCCTTGACCGTGACGACATGCAGGAACTGCGGCCCCCCGGCGTCCTTGAGACGGTCGAAGGCATTAGTCAGTGCATCAAGGTCATGGCCGTCGACCGGGCCGTGGTAGCTGAAACCCAGGGTTTCGAAGAGGGCGCCCGGCGGCGGTTCCTGCGGCACCGGATTGGCCGGGCGCCGGGCGTGCGGCGCGTCAATGCCTCCGGCAGCCAGCAGCCGCGCCGCGTGATCGCGCAGGGCGCCGACGTTTTCCGAGATCGACATGTCGTTGTCGTTGAGCACCACCAGCAGGTCCAGGCCGAGGGCGCCGGCGTGGTTCAGGGCCTCGTAGGCCATGCCGGAGGTGATGCCGCCGTCGCCGATCACGGCGACGACGCGGCGCCGCTCCTGCTTCAACCGCACCGCCGCCGCCATGCCGGCGGCGGCCGAGATGGCGGTGCCGGCGTGGCCGTTGCCGAAGGCGTCGTATTCGCTTTCGGCGCGGCTGTTGAAGGGCGCCAGGCCGCCCTGCCGGCGAATCCCCTCCAGGCCGGCACGGCGGCCGGTGAGCATCTTGTGCGGATAGGCCTGGTGGCCCACATCCCACACCAGGCGGTCATGCGGGGTATCGAAGCAGCGATGCAGGGCCAGGGTCAACTCCACCGCGCCCAGGTTGGCGGCGAAGTGGCCGCCGGCGCGCCCAAGGGTCTCGATCAGGCAGCGCCGCATCTCGGCCGCCAGCAGCGGCAGCTCGGCGCGCGGCAGGGCGCGCAGGTCGGCTGGCGAGCCGATGCGGCCGAGCAGTGAATAGCCGGAAGTGTCCGTCATGGCGCCATTATGCGCCGCGAGGCGCAGGGCTCTAGTTCTTGCGGCCTTCGATGAAGTCCGCCAGCCAGCACAGCGGCGCGGCGCCGCCGGGCAGGGCGCCTACCACCGTACGGGCTTCCTCGAACAGGCGGGTGGCGCGCTCGCGGGCGCCGTCCAGGCCGAGCAGGGAGGGGTAGGTGGATTTGTGCTGCGCCAGGTCCTTGCCGGCGGTCTTGCCCAGGGTTTCGGTGCTGGCGGTCTCGTCCAGCACGTCGTCCTGGATCTGGAAGGCCAGGCCGATGTGGCGGCCGTAGGTTTCCAGCGCCTGTTCCGTCGCTGGCGCGGCGTCCGCGGCGGCGGCGGCCATCTGCAACGAGGCCAGGATCAGGGCGCCGGTCTTGCGGGCGTGCAGGGACTGCAGTTCTTCCAGCGAGATCCTGCGGCCTTCCGAGGCGATATCCACCGCCTGGCCGCCGACCATGCCGAGCGAGCCGGAGGCCCGCGCCAGGATCGACACCATGCGCAGGCGCTGCGCCGCGCCCAGCGAGGGTTCGTCGGCCAGCACGCTGAAGGCCTGGGTCTGCAGGCCGTCGCCGACCAGGATGCCGATGGCCTCGTCGTAGGCCTTGTGAACGGTGGGGCGGCCGCGGCGCAGATCGTCGTCGTCCATCGCCGGCAGGTCGTCGTGGACCAGGGAGTAGGCGTGGATCAGTTCCACCGCGCAGGCCGGGGCGTCGAGCTTGTCCACCGGCACGGCGAGGGCCTCGCCCGCGGCGTAGACCAGCAGGGCGCGCAGGCGCTTGCCGCCGTCGCAGGCATAGCGCATCGCCTCGTGCAGGCGGGCGGGATCTTCTGTGGCGGGCGGCAGGCGGCGGTCGAGGGCTTGCGCGAGGCGATCGAGGTAGGCCGGGACACGGGTCCCGAAATCGGTGCTTTGCAGGGTCATCGGGGGAATCGGTATTCGAATCGGTATTTCAGGGGGCGTCGTCGGCATCGCTGCCGGGTTGGGCGTCGGCCTGGAGCAGGTTCCGCACGCGCAGTTCTGCGCTTTCCAGGGAGCCGCGACATTCACGGGTCAGTGTGACGCCGCGCTCGAACAGCTTGAGGGATTCTTCCAGCGGCAGATCGCCCCGCTCCATCCGCGCCACGATCTCTTCCAGCTCCTTCAGCGAGGCTTCGAAGCGGGAGACGGGATCGGCGCCGTCGGCAGACGGACTGGCGGTAGGGGTGGCTTTCTTGCTCACTGGAGGCCGGGGCTCGGAATGGCGTAGTTTACCAATTCGGCGGGGGGCGCAAATCCAAAACCGCAGCTGGGCGCATCCAAAGCCCTGTAAGCCTTCCGCTGGCCGCAACCGGCCGGGGAATTCACGAAGGAGCCGTAAACATGTTGCCGATTCTCGATGTCGATTCCGCCGTAGACGGCCTGGACAAGCTGGGGCACGCCTCCCATGGCATGTCCGGCGAGCATTTCATGGGGCTGCTGATCGGCCTGGTCGCCGTCATCCTGATCTTCGGCATGCCGGTCTTCATCGTGGTGGCTGTGCTGCGCCACCGCCTCGAAAAACAGCGCATGGTCAATGACCTGGCCCTGCGGCTGGCCGACAAGGGACAGCCTATTCCGCCGGAACTTTTCGTGGAGGCGGTGCGGCAGAAATCCGATCTGCGGCGGGGCATCATCTGGGCCATGGTGGGCCTGGGCATCCTGTTGTTCGGCGCCTTCGACGGCGACAGCGACATCATGGGCATCGGCTTCATTCCGATGATGATCGGCATCGGCTTCACCGCCGCGGCCCTGCTCGAGAAGAAACAGAAAGAACGCGAACTCTAGGCCCGGACGGAACGGATTCCGACGATGTCCACGGCTGTCCCGCCGGACGCAGCGCTGGTCGCGCGCGTCCTCGCCGGCCAGGACCGTCACGCCTTCGGCGAGCTGGTGCGCCGGCATCAGGGACAGACGCGCGCGCTGCTGCGCCGCCTGTGCAAGGAAGACCATGCCCTGGCCGACGACCTGGCGCAGGAAGCCTTCCTGCAGGCCTTCCGCAAGCTGTCCCAATTCCGCGCCGATGCCGCTTTCGGCACCTGGCTGTACCGCATCGCCTACAATGTATTCCTGATGCATGTCCGGTCGCGCCGGGAGGAAGTCTCCCTGGACGATGCGATGCCGCCCGATGACGAGGAGGCGAGCGGCAAGCCCGGGCCCGAGGCGGCCGGCGGAGTGGAAGCCGACAGCGTGCGGGAACTCGATGTGCGGCGGGCGTTGTCCAAGTTGTCAGACGAGGAACGCGCCGCCATCGTGCAATGCTACTATCTGGATCGCAGCCATGAAGAGGCCGCTTACGTGCTGGGTTGTCCGGTGGGCACGGTGAAGTCGTATATTTTCCGGGCGAAGAAGAAGTTGCAGGTCCTGTTGCCGGCCTGGGAGCCGAGGAGTACCCCATGAACACCCAAGTTCACCCAGGAATGCCTGATTTCGATCTGGACGATGCGCGTCTGGAGATCCTGTTGCGCGCCGATGCCGCGCGGGATGCTTATATCGAGGATGCCGGCTTTACCATGCGGGTGATGTCGAGCCTGCCTTTGCCGCAACACCGGCGCAGCTACAGCTGGCTGGGGCCGGCGCTCGGTGGCTTGGCGGTAGCGGGTGTGGCCTGCTTCTCGCCGATGACGGCCGAATTGCTGGCGCCGTTCAAGGCGGTTCTGAGCGGGCACTGGCTGCCCTTGCAGAGCCTGGTGGTGTTCGTTCCCCTGGTGGCGCTGACCTACGGCGCGGCCTGGTTCGCGGCGACGGATTCCGTCTGAGGCGGTTTCATACCCACCTCCGCCGGTCAATTCCGAGCTAATTCAAGCCGGTTCGAGCGCCCCGGTTGTTAGCTGTACTTACGTACAGTAATCTGCTGGTGCAGACGCGTTGCGGTGCGGAAGGGCTCCTTTGAAAGCTCCGGTTTTTCCGCGCCCGCCGCGCGTTTTCAGGGCAATTCACCCGCCCGCACCCTGACGTGACGTGGCTTGCTTGCGCCCCTCCGGCGCATTCGCTAACTTCGCGCGTCTTTGAAAAAGTCCAAGTAAAAAACAGCCGATGGCAGCCAGCAACTATTCAGCGGAACAGATCGAGGTCCTGAGCGGCCTGGACCCGGTGCGCAAGCGCCCCGGTATGTACACCGACACCAGCCGTCCGAACCATCTGGCCCAGGAAGTCATCGACAACAGCGTCGACGAGGCCCTGGCGGGGTATGCCAAGCGCATCGACGTCATCATGTTCGCCGACGGTTCCTGCCAGGTCAGCGACGACGGGCGCGGTATGCCGGTCGACATCCATCCGGAACACAAGGTTTCCGGTGTCGAGCTGATCCTGACGCGGCTGCATTCGGGCGCCAAGTTCTCCAACAACGCTTACGGCTTTTCCGGCGGTCTGCACGGCGTCGGTGTGTCGGTGGTCAATGCGTTGTCGAAGAAGCTGGAAGTGCGGGTATGCCGCGGCGGCACCGAATACGGCATCGGCTTTGCCGACGGCGAGCTGGCCTCGAAGCTGAAGGAAATCGGCAGTGTGCCGAAGAATCGCAGCGGCACCACGGTGCATTTCTGGCCGGACGAGAAGTATTTCGATTCGCCCAAGATTTCCATGCCGCGCCTGAAGCAGGTGCTGCGGGCCAAGGCGGTGCTGTGCCCGAACCTGCGCGTCAGCCTGGATGACCAGATCAACAACGAGCAGCTGGTGTGGCAGTACGAGAACGGCCTTACCGACTACCTCAAGGACACGCTCGATGGCGCCGAAACGGTGCCGGCCGACCCCTTCGTCGGCAAGTTCACCGCAAAGCGGGAGGAAGCCGAATGGGCCTTGGTGTGGCTCACCGGCGGCGGCGAGGCGGTGGCCGAGTCCTACGTCAACCTGATTCCCACGGCGCAGGGCGGTACCCACGTCAACGGCTTGCGCACCGGCCTGACTGAGGCGATCCGCGAGTTCTGCGAGTTCCGCAACTTGCTGCCGCGCGGCCTCAAACTGACGCCGGAAGACGTGTGGCAGGGTTGCAGCTACGTACTATCGGTGAAGATGCTGGACCCGCAATTCGCCGGCCAGACCAAGGAGCGCCTGTCTTCCCGCGAGACGGCCACCTTCGTGCAGGGCGTGGTGCACGACAGCTTCGGCCTGTGGCTGAACCAGCATCCGGAAGCCGGCGAACAGGTCGCCGCCCTGGTCATCTCCAACGCCAATGCGCGGATGAAGCAGGCCAAGCAGGTGGTGCGCAAGAAGATCACCAGCGGGCCGGCGTTGCCGGGCAAGCTGGCCGACTGCGTCTCCAGCGATCCGGCCATCACCGAACTGTTCCTGGTGGAAGGAGACTCCGCGGGTGGCTCTGCCAAGCAGGCGCGCGACCGCGAGACCCAGGCGGTGATGCCGCTGCGCGGCAAGATCCTGAATACCTGGGAAGCCGACTCGGGTGACGCCCTGCGCTCGGATGAAATCCACAATATTTCCGTGGCCATCGGCGTCGACCTGGGCAGCGCCGACCTGTCGGGCCTGCGCTACGGCAAGATCTGCATGCTGGCCGATGCCGACTCGGACGGCCTGCACATCGCCACCCTGTTCTGCGCCCTGTTCCTCAGGCACTTCAGGCCGCTGATCGAGGCCGGCAACGTCTACATTGCGATGCCGCCGCTGTTCCGTATCGACGCCGGCAAGCAGGTGTTCTACGCGCTCGACGCGGCGGAGCGCGACGGTGTCATGGATCGCCTCAGCGCCGAGGGCAACCGCGCCAAGGTCAACGTCACCCGGTTCAAGGGCCTGGGCGAAATGAACCCGATGCAGTTGCGTGAAACCACCATGGCGCGCGACACGCGCCGGCTGGTGCAGCTGACGCTCGACGCCGAACCGGCGGAGATCGTGATGGACATGATGCTGGCGAAGAAGCGCGCCGGCGACCGCAAGGCCTGGCTGGAAGAGAACGGCGACAAGGCCGAGGTTTGAGATTTAGAAGATGACCAACGAACTGACTGAAACCGAACGCCTGCCGCTGCGCCTGTTCGCGGAAAAGGCCTATCTCGACTATTCGATGTACGTGGTGCTGGACCGCGCCCTGCCGCATGTGGCGGACGGGCTCAAGCCGGTGCAGCGCCGCATCGTCTACGCCATGTCCGAACTGGGCATCCTCGCCACCGCCAAGCACCGCAAGTCGGCGCTGACGGTGGGCGACGTCATCGGCAAGTTCCACCCGCACGGCGACACCGCCTGCTATGAGGCGATGGTGACCATGGCGCAGCCTTTCGCCTATCGCTACCCGCTGGTGGACGGGCAGGGCAACTGGGGCTCGCCGGACGACCCCAAGTCCTTCGCTGCCTACCGCTACACCGAATCGCGCCTGACGCCCTATGCACAGGCCCTGTTGTCCGAGCTGGGTCAGGGCACGGTGGACTGGCTGCCGACCTTCGACGGTAGCCGCGAAGAGCCGCGCATGCTGCCGGCGCGCACGCCCAATATCCTGGTCAACGGCACCACCGGCATCGCGGTGGGCATGGCCACGGACATTCCGCCGCACAACCTGCGCGAGTTGATGGCTGCCTGCGTGCATCTGCTCAAGCATCCCAAGGCCACGGTCGAAGAGTTGATGGAGTTCGTGCCGGGCCCGGACTATCCGACCGGCAGCGAGATCGTCAGCGACCCCGCCGAGCTGAAGAAGATCTACGAAACCGGCTATGGCCAGGTGCGCGCCCGCGCGCGCTGGGAGCGCGACGAGGACGGCAATATCGTCGTCACTCATGTGCCGCACCAGGTGTCGCCGACCGACCTGCAGAAAGTCATTGCCGATCAGATCATCTCGAAGAAGCTGCCGCTGCTGACGGACATCCGCGACGAATCGGACCACGAGAATCCGACGCGCGTGGTGCTGATCGTGCGCTCCAACCGCGTCGATGCAGACGCGCTGATGGCGCACCTGTTCGCCACCACCGACCTGGAAAAGAGCCACCGCGTCAATCTCAACATGATCGGCCTGGACGGCCGGCCGCGGGTGAAGAACCTGCGCGAGATCCTGGTGGAGTGGCTGCAGTTCCGCGTCGCCACCGTGCGCCGCCGCCTCGAGCACCGGCTGGCCAAGGTCAATGAGCGCCTGCACATCCTCGATGCCCTGCTGATCGCCTTCCTCAACATCGATGAGGTGATCCGCATCATCCGCTACGAGGAAAACCCGAAAGCCGAGTTGATGCGGCGCTTCGAGCTTTCCGAGATCCAGGCGGATGCGATCCTCGACCTGCGCCTGCGCCACCTGCAGAAGCTGGAGGAGATGAAGATCCGTGGCGAGCAGGCCGAGCTTGCCGCCGAGCGCAGCAACCTGGAAGAGCTGCTGGCATCGGAGCCCAAGCTGAAGAAGCTGGTCGGCCAGGAACTGAGCGAGGATGCCAAGAAATACGGCGATGCGCGGCGCTGCCCGATCGTCGCGCGCCCTGCCGCGCAGGCCCTGGAAGCCGCCGAATTGCTGCCGTCCGAGCCGATCACCGTGGTTCTGTCCAAGGCCGGCTGGATCCGTTCGGCCAAAGGCCATGGCATCGACGCCGCCGGGCTCAGTTATAAGGCCGGCGACGAATTCCTGTGTGCGGTGGAAGGGCGCAGCAGCCAGTTGCTGATATTGCTCGACAACCGCGGCCGAGCCTATTCAATGAATCCGCGCGAACTGCCGTCCGCCCGCTCGCAGGGCGAGCCGGTCACGACGAAGCTCGACCTGCAGGACGGCGCCTCGGTGATCGGTCTGATGCTGGGCGAGGCCGGCGACAAGTTCGTGCTCGGCGGCGGCGACGGCTACGGCTTCGTCGCCAAGCTCGACGACCTGCAGGCGCGTAATCGCGCCGGCAAGGCGGCGATCAACCTGGAGCTGCCGCCGTTTACCCCCCTCGCCACACGCGATCTCGCCGGAGACCGCCTGGCGCTGGCCACCGCCGAAGGGCGCTTGCTGGTGTTCCCGGTGAGCGAACTGCCGGAGATGGCCAAGGGTAAGGGCAACAAGCTGATCGCTCTGAAGGGCGAGGATCGCATCGTGGCAGCGGCGGTATTGCCCGCCGGTTCGCCACTGGAGGTGCTCAGCCGCAAGCGCATCCTGACCCTGAAGCGCGCCGACCTGGAGCACTACGTCGGTACCCGTGCCAGCCGCGGCAATCACTTGCCGCGCGGTTACATGCAGGTCGATGGCTTGCAGGCGCTCAAGACGGCCGAGCCCAAGGCGGATGGCGGCACTTGAGTTTGGCGCGGAAATCTCCAGAATTGAATGACGGAATCTTCTCCGGCTTCTTTTAATCCATGAAACGTATACTGCTGTTTTTGCTTACGAATATCGCTATCGTCCTGGTGCTGGGGGTGGTTTGCAGCGTACTCGGCGTCGATCGTTTCCTGACCCGGCAGGGCCTCAATCTGCCGATGCTGCTGGCATTCTCGGCGGTGCTCGGCATGGGTGGTTCGTTCATTTCCCTGGCCATTTCCAAGTGGATGGCCAAGATGAGCACCGGCGCGCAGGTGATCACCGAGCCGCGCAGCGCCCAGGAGGCGTGGCTGCTCGCGACGGTGGAGCGGGAAGCGCGTGCCGCCGGCATCAGTACGCCGGAAGTGGCGGTTTACGAGGCGCCGGAGCCCAATGCCTTCGCCACCGGCGCCAGCAAGAATCACGCACTGGTCGCAGTCAGCACCGGCCTGCTGCAGTCGATGACACAGGAGGAGATCGAAGCGGTGCTGGGGCATGAGATCAGCCACGCCGCCAACGGCGACATGGTGACCCTGACCCTGATCCAGGGCGTGCTCAACACCTTCGTGATTTTCCTTTCACGCGTGGTCGGCTATTTCGTCGACGGCGCGCTGCGCCGCGACGACGACCGCGGCGGCGTCGGCATGGGCTACTACATCACCTCGATGGTGATGCAGGTCCTGCTCGGGTTCCTGGCGACGATGATCGTTTGCGCCTTCTCGCGCTGGCGTGAATTCCACGCCGATGCCGGTGGCGCCCACCTGGCCGGCAAGCGCAAGATGATCGCCGCGCTGCAGCGCCTGAAGTCCCTGCATGAGCCGTCGACCCTGCCGCAGAACATGGCGGCGTTCGGTATCGCCGGTGGTGTAGCGCAGTTGTTTGCGACGCATCCGCCGCTGGAAGAGCGCATTGCACGCTTGCAGGCCAGCAACGGCTGAGCGGTTTGCTTCGAACGACAAAAAGGGCGGCCGAGGCCGCCCTTTTTTATGGCACTTCGCCGCATGCGCGTTTCAGCCGCGTCCCCCGGCAATATCGCTGGCCAGCAGCACCACTTCCGGTTCCTGCACGTGGTAGCCCTGGATGAAGTTCACGCCCATCTGCCACAGGCGCGCCATGACGTGGGCGTCCTCGACATGGGAGACGATGGTCTTGAGGCCGTGCTGCTTGGCTGCTTCGACCAGGTCGCCGAGACGCTTCTGGGTATCCTTCTCGCTGAACTTCTGCGTGAAGGAGGGGTGGAATTTGATGAAGTTGGCCGGGATGTGGTCCATCAGCTGGGCCGAATTGGCGCCGACGCCGAAGTGCTCGACGGCCAATCCGGCGCCCATTTCACGCAGCGCCTGGGTCAGGGCCTTGGCCTTGCGCACATGGTTCTGGATGACCACTTCCTGGATCTCGAAGACGATCTCGTCGCTCTTCAGCGGCTGCTCCTGCACCAGGGCCTTGAGCCAGGTGATGAAGCCGTCGTTGTCCTTGAGCGTGTCCTCGGACAGCTTGACGAACAGCACGGACGCTTCCTTGGAGGCGGCGCGCTTGGCGATGACGCCGAGCGCGCGCGCGACCACCCAGCGATCGATGGTGCGCATCAGGTTGAATTTCTGCGCCGCCGGCAGGAACTCGGCCGCATGCAGCTCCTTGCCCGACTCGTCCAGCATGCGCACCAGCACATCGAAATGGCTGCGTGATTCGCCTTCGAGGCTGGCGATGGACTGGTAGGCCAGCTTGAGGCGGTTGTCCTCGATGGCCTTCTTTACCTGGGCGGCGCGGCGTGCTTCCTCGCGCTCCACCTGGTTGGCCTTGGCCGTGGCTCCCAGGGCCACGATCTGGTTGCCGCCCCGGGCCGAGATCTTGCGTGCCTCGTCGGCCAACTGGCGGATCACCTGCTCCGGCGCTTCCTGGCCGCCGAGCGGGAACACGGTGATGGTGAGGCTGATATGCGCCTCGTGCTGCCGGGCGGCGAAGATGTGGCCGGAAATTTCCTTGCGCAGGAACTCGGCGAATTGCTCGGCCTCGTTGTAATTAGGGCGCTGCACCAGCAGGGCCAGTTCGTCGGTGGAAAAGACGAAGGACTGGTCCTGCGGCCCAAGGCGGGTGTGGACCGTCTCCGCCAGCAGGGAAGTGACCTCCTGGGCGTCGGCGTGGCCGATGCGCTGTTCCAGCGCGTCGAAGGAGTCGATGTGCAGCAGCATGGCGGTGCGCATGCTCTTGCCGTCGGCGGGAGCTGCTTCGGCCAGTGCGTCGCTGAACATACCGCGGCCGTGGAAAGCGGCTTGCGCCGAAGCCGGGCGGCCCTTGCCGCCTTCGGCCCGGATCAGCAGTTCGATCACGCTCTCGCCGTCCTGGGTGCCCAGGATCAGCTGCGCCTTGACGTGGACCTGTCCCTTGCGGCCAACCAGCACCAGTTCCAGGGGCTCGCCGTTGTGCTTGCCCTTCTGTACCGCGCGCAGGCGTTCCTTGATCTTGCTCTGCTGGTCCGGCGCCACCAGGTCGATCAATGGCTGGCCGGCAAGCTCGGCCGGCTCGTCGTAGCCGATCAGGTGGGTGAAGGCCAGGTTGGCGTTGGCCAGGATGCCTTCCTGCACGTGCGCCACGGCGTCCGCGGTGCCTTCGGTGAGCTGCTGGTGGCGCGATTCGAAATCGGCCAGGCGCTGCTGCGTCAGCCGCAGGTTGCGCATGTGGTGATGCTTGACGAACTCGCGCACCACCACCAGTTCCAGGTGGCGCAGTTGGCGCAGATCGCTGTAGGAGACGAAATCCTGGGCGCCGGCGGCGAGCGCGGCGACGGCATCCTCGACCGAATGGTCGTTGCTGATCACCACCACCGGCAGGTCGGGGCGCATCTGGTTGGCCAGCGCGATGACCTTCTCGGCCGGGGCCTTGCGCGCGTTTTCATCGCACAACACCAAGTCGGGCGGATTGCGCTGCAGCACGTCCTGCAGGTCTTCCAGGTCGGTGATCCAGGCCACCCGTAAGGGGTGCCCCGCATTGCGCAGGTGGCTTTCGATGCGCTTGGCCACTTCCTCGGCGGTGGTGATGACGAGCAGCACCCCCGAGGCTTCGCTCAACAGCGCTGACGGCAATTGGGTCATCGGCTTGCTCGTTACCATGGCAGCAGCGTCTTCGCCGGCGCCCCCGGCTCTTCGCGCGCGAGGCGCGGCACCAGATAGCCCGGCAGCCTGGCCGCCAGTTCCCCCATCAATTTGACCGCTTTATTTTCGTTCACCTCGAAATGTCCCGCTCCCTGGACGCGATCGAGTAGATGCAGATAGTAGGGCAAAACGCCGCAGGCAAACAGCCGCTCCGACAAAGTGGCCAAAATATCCGCCGAATCGTTGACCTTGCGCAGCAGCACAGACTGGTTGAGGAGGGTGGCGCCGGTCCCGCGCAGTCGGGTGATGGCCGCTTCCAGCGCCTGGTCGATTTCGTTGGGATGGTTGACATGCAATACGATCACTTTCTGCAACCGGGTGCGGCCCAGCCAGTCCAGCAGATGGGCGTCCACCCGCTCCGGTAAAACCACGGCGGTGCGGGTATGCAGGCGCAGCCGTCGCACGTGGGGGATGCTCTCCAGTTCCCTGACGAGGGCGGATAGCTTGTCGTCGTTCAGCGATAGCGGATCGCCCCCGGACAAAATCACTTCTTCGATGCTGGGATCGGCCGCGACCTGCTCCAGGGCCTCCTGCCAGTTGCCGCGAGAGGCCAGGCTGTCTCCATAGGGGAAGTGCCGGCGGAAGCAGTAACGGCAGTTGACCGCGCAGGCACCGGTGGCGATGAGCAGGGCGCGGCCCTTATACTTGTGAATCACTCCCCCCGATGTGAGCTTGGCCAGGTCGCCTACTGCGTCTTCGGAAAATCCAGGCGTGTCGATCCCTTCGGCCATTCCGGGCCACACCTGCAGAAACAGCGGGTCTTCAGGGTCTCCGCGGTGCATGCGGGCGACGAAGGCCTCCGGTACACGTAGCGGAAAATGCCGCAGGCGCTCGTAATCGAGGGCAGGGAGTGCCGGATCTAGGCCAAGTCGCAGAAGCAATTCTCCGGGCCGCCCGATCAATGCCGCCCGTTGCCAGGATGGGGACAGTGAGAAGAGGGCTTCCGGCTTTGATTTTGCGGCGGAAGTCATGGCGAGATTTGGTGACGCATTCGTCATGTAATTAAGGAACTTATCAGGGCATTTGAGGGGTAGACGAACCAGGTCAAGGTGCGTATAAACGGCTTTGACAGGCTTTACTGCCCGGGATACCAAAAAACGGCAGGGAACTTGCACTGGCTTAAGATCAGGTTAGTGACTGTAGTCACATTTCGGCAATCGCGCCTCGGCTATGGTTAGCATGTGGCTTGTGCTCAAGGACCTAAAGGTTCCAAGTGGGCAATGATGATGGCCGGCGGTTTTTGCATAATCTTTATATTTCAGTATGTTATCGGTTATTTTGTCTTGATTGGTTTGTTGAGCCGGTATTGTGAAATCTGCAAAATAAGAGATGAACGTAGCAAAACCGTTAGAGAGTTCCCTATTATTTCGGGCGCCGTCAAGCAAACAGCGGAAATGCCTTCAGAAATGTAAGGGGTGCTAGGATGATTCAAGGGTTGACATGGAATGTCATCAATGCCCGGGTTGTTCAGGGCGCCAAACTTTAAAATTTAGTTATGGAAGATAGCGTTAAGGCCTACAGAATGTCTGCCCAGGAATTTGCGCCGTCGGCTAATGACGGTGTCATGTTACATGGAGCGGGAGAACAGCAGGCGGCAATTGCGACGTTACCTTCGAACGGGATGGTGGCGGGCGAGGTATTGCGTCGCATCGACCACACGCTGCTCCGCCCGAAGAGTTATGAGCGGGTGAAGAGGCTGCATGATGTTATTTTCTCGCTCAGCTTCATGCTGGTTTGCGGAATCTGGTTGTTTCCCATCATTGCAGTTGCCATCAAGCTGGATTCACGGGGGCCGGTGTTCTTCAATCAGGCGCGCGTGGGCTGGAAGGGGCGCAAGTTTTTCTGCCTCAAATTCCGCACGATGTCGCATGATCCGGACGCCTGTTTCATCCAGGCCCAGAAGGACGATCCACGCGTAACCCGGGTCGGCAAGTTCCTTCGTAAAACCAATCTGGACGAACTCCCGCAGTTCATCAATGTGCTAAAAGGCGAGATGTCCGTGGTTGGTCCCCGGCCGCATGTCGGCGAACTGGACCTGTTGCATTGTGACGAAGTTCCGGGCTACAAGCTCCGTCATCTGGTACGTCCGGGCGTGACCGGCTTGGCACAGGTTTCCGGTTGTCGTGGGGCCACCCAAAGTCTTCGCGACATGGAGCATCGCATCCGGTTTGACCTTTTCTATGTCCGGAACATGAATTTCATGCTGGATATAAAAATCATCGCTCTGACTGTATTGCGGGTGCTTCAGGGCGACAGCAACGCTTATTGAAAGATAAGCGGCGCGATTCCCAATTGCAGAAAGGGTTGCGCGGCTCCCGCTTTGGACAAGCGAGAGAGCTTCTTGTCGAGGCCGGTTTTTCCAATCCAGGGTAAGTAATGCGTGTTCTCGTTGTTGGCGGCGCGGGGTACATCGGTGCACATATGTGCAAGATGCTCGCTGAATCCGGCCATGAAATCGTAGTCCTGGATAATTTCTCGACGGGGCACAAGGCGGCGGTTCAGTGGGGGCGGCTCGAAGAGATGGCACTGGCCGATGTCGGCCGACTCGATGCGGTTTTCGAAAAATATCAATTCGATGCGGTGATGCACTTCGCGGCTGCGTCCATTGTGGGCGAATCTGTTCGCGATCCGCTGAAGTATTACGAAAACAATGTTTCGGACGTGATCTCGCTCTTGCGCGCCATGCAGCGCCATCGGGTCATGCGGTTCGTTTTTTCATCTACCGCAGCCGTCTTTGGGGAGCCGCAGAGCGACTTCATCGACGAACAGCACCCTCGCGCGCCAATCAATCCATATGGCGCAAGCAAGCTGACTGTCGAACGAATGTTGATGGATTGTGTATCTGCCTATGGCCTCAGTTCTGTCGCCCTGAGATATTTCAATGCTGCCGGTGCCGATCCGTCGTCCCTGATCGGCGAATCGCATCAGCCCGAAACCCACCTGATACCAAAGCTGTTGCGACGGGTGGCCGGTGAGGATATCGAAGTCCGAATCTTCGGAGGTGATTACCCGACGCCGGATGGCACCTGTATTCGCGATTACGTCCACGTCAATGATCTATGCAGTGCCCATCTTCTGGCGCTGAACCGGTTGCGCGAAATGGGCTCCCCGACTTTCGAGGCGTTCAATCTAGGGAACGGCCAGGGTTATTCGGTCAAGGAAATCATCACGGCGGTCGCCCGCACTACGGGCAAGAAGCTGGATCTCTCTGTTGATCCGCCTCGCCACGGCGACCCGGCCCGATTGGTGGCGGATGGATCCCTGGCAAAAGCCGCTCTTGGCTGGATGCCGAAGTACACGGAGATAGCAGACATCATCGATACGGCCTGGAGATGGCATCGCCAGCCACGGTATTAATTTAAGGAAAGCGGAATACTGGCCCAATTCGGCATTTAAGCTGCTTGTGGATAGCGTGGTTCCTCGAGTTTTTCCGTGATGGATGGGGCAGAATATCCGCGCGGGAATATTGCATTCGCCTGAATGTCTGGGGAATGGTGCCGAAACCACCATTGCCTGGTTAACGGTGGTATTTGTCTCATTTTCTTCCATCCCCTACCTGGGCGATGATGGAAATTGTCTGCAACAATGCTTCATCCTCGACGTAGGGAGTGTTAGTGCGTTTTCTTTTGGTATCGCCGAATTTTGCTCCGGAGATGGTCGGCATAGGCCGTTACAATGCAGAACTCACCGAGTATCTATCCGGGCAGGGATCCGAGGTGATCGTCGTCGCCCCTCCCCCGCACTATCCAGGCTGGAATGTTTTCTCTGGTTACCGTGCGTTTGATTCCCGCAGTGAAGAAATCGCCGGCGCTGTGGTGTTGCGCTGTCCCACCCTGATTGCCGGCAATGGCCGGGGTATCGGCCGTATCGCTTTCATGCTGAGCTTTGCGTTATCGGGTTTTTTTCGCCTGCTCGCGCTGAACTTCCAGCGCCGTGCCGACTGGATATTCGTCACGGTTCCGAATTCATTCGCTGCCTGGGGCGCGATTACGACCGGGCGCATGTTCGGCGTCAAAACCTGGGTACATGTTCAGGACTTCGAACTGGATATCGCGACGAAGATGGGATTGCTCGGCGGAGCGGGTTTTCTTTTGCGCGGGGCGGAAGCGATCGATGCCTGGTTCCTGAGGCGGGCCGACATCGTGTCTTCGATCTCGGGCAAAATGCATGAAAAAGTCCTGCAGCGCGGTGTGCCGCCTGAATGCACCTTTTTGCTGCCCAACTGGGCATCGATCAGCCCGGTACCGGATCCTGAACTAGTTGCCCGCCTTAGAGATGAGTTGCGCATTTCCCCGCACCAGCGGGTGGCCCTGTACTCGGGCACCATGGCCAGAAAACAGGGTATTCCGCTGTTGGGTGAGTGCGCCAAGAGACTTGAGGCGAGGGGCGATCTGGTGTTCGTCTTTTGCGGTGAGGGCGTGGCGCGCAAGGAACTCGAGCAGCAATGCGCTGGGTTGAACAACGTGAGGATTCGGGATTTCGTGCCCAATGAGCAACTGGGCAGTCTTTTGGCGATGGCCGATGTGCATTTGCTGCCCCAGCGTGCGGCCGCCAGCGACCTGGTGATGCCTTCGAAGCTGGGAGGTATGCTGTCCAGCGGCAAGCCGGTGGTGGCGACTGCCGAGGCGGGATCCGAAGTGGCCACCGTTTTGAATGGACGCGGGATAGCGGTGCCACCGGACGACGGGGCTGCACTGTGTGAGGCGATTGGCTGTTTGCTTGATAACAGCGAATTCGCGGCGAGCCTGGGACGGGCCGGCCAGGAATATGCGCGCGATAATCTGCTACGCGACAAGATTCTGGCAAGGTTTTTGAGCAAATTGACGTCTGAAGTGAAATAACGCGTTCGATGTTTTTTTCTTAGCAAGGATTACCATGAAAGTTGCGCTGATTACGGGTGTAACGGGGCAGGACGGTGCGTATCTCGCCGAGCTGCTCCTGAGCAAGGGCTATGAAGTTCACGGGATCAAGCGGCGTGCTTCGCTGTTCAACACGGATCGCATCGATCACCTGTATCAGGGGCCGCAGGAGCAAGGGCGCCGCTTCGTTTTGCACTACGGTGATCTCACGGACTCGACCAACCTGATCCGCATCATTCAACAGGTGCAGCCGGACGAGATTTATAACCTGGGTGCGCAGAGCCACGTCGCGGTCTCGTTCGAAAGCCCTGAATACACGGCCAACAGCGATGCCATGGGCCCCTTGCGCATACTGGAAGCGATCAGGATTCTGGGCCTGGAAAAGAAGACCCGTTTCTACCAGGCCTCCACCTCCGAGCTGTATGGCAAGGTTCAGGAAATCCCCCAGAAAGAAACCACGCCGTTTTATCCGCGCTCGCCTTATGCGGTCGCCAAGCTTTATGCCTACTGGATCGTGGTCAACTACCGCGAGGCCTATGGCATCTTTGCCTGCAATGGCATTCTGTTCAATCATGAATCTCCTATTCGCGGCGAGACTTTCGTAACCCGCAAGATCACGCGCGCCATCAGCCGCATCCATCTTGGTCTGCAGGATTGTCTTTTTCTCGGAAACTTCAATTCGCTGCGCGATTGGGGGCATGCCCGCGACTACGTCGAGATGCAGTGGCTGATGCTGCAGCAGGAGCAGCCGGAGGATTACGTCATCGCTACCGGCGTTCAGTATTCGGTACGCCAGTTCGTATCGCAGGCGGCCCAGGAACTGGATATCTCCATCGAATGGTCCGGGGAGGGGGTTGATGAGGTCGGCATCGTTTCCGCGGCGCCCTCGGATTCGAAAGTGAAGCCCGGCCAGAAGATCGTGGCGGTCGACCCGCGTTACTTCCGCCCGACCGAAGTGGAAACACTGCTGGGTGATCCGTCGAAGGCCAAGCAGAAGCTTGGTTGGGTGCCCAAAACGAGTTTCGCCGAACTCGTCCGCGAGATGGTGGCTGAGGACCTGAAGATTGCTCAACGGGACACGTTGATCAAGGATGCAGGGTTTCGCGCCTATAGTTACAACGAGTAGGCGCATGGAAAAGCACTCCCGGATTTTCGTTGCCGGCCACGGAGGTTTAGCGGGAGGAGCCATCCTGCGGCGCCTGCAGGCACAAGGATTCGACAATCTGCTGTTGCGTCGGCATCAGGATCTGGATCTGATCGACCAAGTTGCAGTGGATCGCTTCTTCGAGACCGAAAAGCCGGAATACGTATTCCTGGCGGCGGCAAAAGTGGGAGGCATCCACGCCAACAACATTTATCCGGCGGAGTTCCTTCGCGACAATCTGGTCATCCAGACCAATGTGATCCATTCAGCGTGGAAACACGGCGCCAGCAAGTTGGCTTTCCTGGGCTCTTCCTGCATCTACCCGAAGCATGCGGCTCAGCCGATGGCGGAAACCGAGTTGTTGACGGGGCCGCTGGAACCGACCAATGAATGGTATGCCATAGCAAAAATCGCCGGCATCAAACAGTGCCAGGCCTACCGGCGGCAATATGGATTCAACGCCATCTCTCTGATGCCGACCAATCTATACGGCCCGGGAGACAACTTCCATCTTGAAAACTCACACGTCCTGCCAGCGCTGATACGCAAATTCCACGAAGCCAAAATTTCGGGTTCGCCGGAAGTGGTGATGTGGGGGACGGGTACGCCCAAGAGGGAGTTCCTGCACGTGGACGATCTTGCGGATGCGGTCGTCTATCTGATGCAGAACTACGACGCAGAAGAGATCATCAACATCGGTGTCGGTGAAGACGTCTCGATTCGCGACTTGGCGCATATCGTGGCGGATACCGTGGGCTACAGCGGCAGGATCGTGAACGATCTCACCAAGCCCGACGGCACACCGCGCAAGCTTATGGAAGTGAGCCGGCTCCATGCCCTGGGCTGGAAGGCGTGCATTCCCTTGCGCGAGGGGATTGCCAGTACGTATCAGTGGTTCCTCCAGCACCAGGATCGATTCAGGGCCTGAACCGGATTTTCCCTCCCTTCAGGGGAAGGCTGCGCCGTGTTTCACGGAAAGCTTTAGCGAGGCTGTCGTCTGCGTTTGGCGGCGGACGTCGCCGTGGACTGACCCGGTGAGTTGTTCTTGCTGTCTTTTTTGAGATCGACGGGCCGCCCACGCAAGCGCGATGCGGGTTCCGGCACGGCTTCGGCGACCGGGGTTTTGTCCTTGTAGCGGCACAGGCTGGAAATGACGCAGCGCCAGCATTCGGGCGTCCTTGCCTTGCAGACATAGCGGCCGTGCAGAATCAGCCAGTGGTGGGCATGAAGGCGATAGGGTTCGGGAGTGATCTTTTCCAGTTTTTCCGAAATCTTGTCGGGATTGGTGCCCGGCGCCAGTCCGGTGCGGTTGGCGATGCGGAAGATGTGCGTATCCACGGCGATGGTCGGTTCGCCGAAAGCCACGTTCAGCACCACGTTGGCGGTCTTCCGGCCGACGCCCGGCAGGGCCTCCAGGGCGGCGCGGTCGTGCGGTACGTGGCCACCGTGAAGCTCAAGCAACTGCCGGCACAGGGCGATGACGTTCTTCGCCTTGGTCTGGTACAGGCCGATGGTCTTGATGTAGCCGCGCAGCTTCTCTTCGCCCAGGGCGAGCAGCTTTTCCGGCGTGTTGGCCACCGGGTAGAGCAGGGCGGTGGCCTTGTTGACGCTGACGTCGGTGGCCTGGGCGGACAGCACCACCGCCACCAGCAGTTCGAACGGACTGCTGTATTCCAGCTCGCTGCGCGGATTGGGATTGCGGATGGCGAGGCGGCGGTACAGTTCGGCGATATCGGCGGGTTTCATGACTGGTTGGGGCTATTGCGCCTGGCCCGCGAGCGGGCGATGGCGGCGGCGATGTCGATGGCGCCGGCCTTGTCCCGCAGGCTCGGCGCGGCGCGCCGGCGCGCGGCCGCCCTTGCCTGCTGCTCGCGGCCCAGCCGCGCCTTGCGGGCGGCGTGGCGCTGGCGCCAGGGGGCCGCCATGGCCTCCGGCGCGGGCAACTCCATGGGGCGCGGGGCCATCACGATGCAGTCGACCGGGCAGGGCGGAATGCACAGTTCGCAGCCGCTGCATTCCGCCGCGATTACCGTGTGCATCAGCTTGGCCGCGCCGACGATGGCATCCACCGGGCAGGCCAGCACGCATTTGAAGCAGCCGATGCAGCGGGTCTCGTCGATCACCGCGATGGCGGCGATTTCCGTTTCCAGGCCGTTTTCGGGGTTCAGCGGCTTGGGCGGCACGCCGAGCAGCCGCGCCAACGCGCTGATGGTGGCGGCACCGCCGGGCGGGCACTGGTTGATGTTGGCGGCGCCCGCGGCCACGGCTTCAGCGTACGGTTTGCACCCGTCGTAGCCGCAGCGCGTGCACTGGGTCTGGGGCAGCAGGGCGTCGATGCGGTCGGGCAGGGCGTCGATCATGGCCCGCTCAAAACTGGAGCCCCGCCTTCGCGGGGATGACCATGCTGCGGACTGCTCCAGGCGGCTTGCGCCGCTCCTGGATCCCGGCCTGCGCCGGGATGACCATGCTGCGCATGGTCACTTTACCCGCATGCCCGGCTCGGCGCCCGAGTCCGGCGACAGCAGGAAGGGCTTGCCGTCGCCGTGGCTGGCGGCCAGCACCATGCCTTCGGACAGGCCGAAGCGCATTTTGCGCGGCGCGAGGTTGGCGACGACAACGGTCAGGCGGCCGATCAGGGTTTCCGGGGCGTACTGCGACTTGATGCCGGCGAATACCTGCCGTTTGCCCAGGTCACCCAGATCCAGCGTCAGCCGGAGCAGCTTGTCGGCGCCTTCCACCGGCTCGGCATTGTCGATCCGCGCGATGCGCAGCTCGACCTTGCTGAAGTCTTCGATGGAGATAGGTGCGCCGGGAGCCTGGGCGCCCGGGACTACCCCCTCCCCAACCCCTCCCCGCGAGGGGGAGGGGCTTTTGGCCTCACCTCCCCTTGCGGGAGGGGATTGAGGGGAGGGGTTGGTCGTTGGCGCCGAAGCCTTGGCAGTCGGCGCCAGATCTTCTTTCGATGCTTCGGTCATGGCCTTGATCTGCGCCGGATCGATACGGGTGATGAGCGGCTGATAGGGCTTGATGTCGTGACCCAGCAGCGGGCTCGCCGCATCCGGCCACGCCAGGGGTGAAACATTGAGGAACGACTCGGCCTGTGCGGCAAGCCTGGGCAGCAGCGGCTTCAGGTACAGCGTAAGCAGGCGGAACACATTCAGGTAGGTGGTGCAGACCTGGTGCAGCTGCGCGCGCGCAGTTTCGTCCTTGGCCATCAGCCACGGCGCGGCGCGCTGGATCGCTTCGTTCGCTTCGTCGGCCAATGCCATGATGCTGCGCACGGCTTCGGCGAAGTCGCGCTTCTCGTAGGATTCGGCGATGCGCGGCGCCGCATCGGCGATGCGGGCGTAGCCCTGCGCGTCATGCAACTTCGCCGCCAGCTTGCCGCCGAACAGCTTCTCGACGAATCCCGCGCAGCGGCTGGCGATGTTGACGTACTTGCCGACCAGGTCGCTGTTCACCCGGGCGACGAAGTCTTCCAGGTTGAGGTCGATGTCCACCACGCCGGGCCCGAGCTTGGTGGCGAAGTAATAGCGCAGGTATTCCGGGTTGAGGCCGGCATCGAGGTAGGTGCGCGCCTTGATGAAGGTGCCGCGCGACTTGCTCATCTTGGCGCCGTCCACGGTGAGGTAGCCGTTCACCGACAGGCCGTTCGGTTCGCGCATGCCGGCGCCGCGCAGCATCCCCGGCCAGAACAGGCCGTGGAAGTTGATGATGTCCTTGCCGATGAAATGCCACATCTCGACCGTGGAATCGGCGCCGATGACGGCTTCGAGTTTGGCCTGGTCACCCCCCAGATAGGCCAGCAGGCTGGCGAAGTAGCCGATCGGCGCGTCCAGCCAGACGTAGAAATACTTGCCGGGCTTGCCCGGGATCTCGAAACCGAAATAAGGTGCATCGCGCGAGATGTCCCAGTCCTTCAGTCCATCGTCGAGCCATTCGCCCAGCTTGGCCTTGACGCTGTCGTGTACCTGCGCACCCTTGAGCCAGCGGCTGATCTCGTCCTGCATTTTCGACAGGGCGAAGAAGTAATGCTCCGAGGGCCGCCACTCCGGCGCCGCGCCGGAGAGTACCGAGAACGGGTTTTTCAGCTCGCGCGCCGAGTAGGTGGCGCTACAGTTCTCGCAGTTGTCGCCGTACTGGTCGGGGGTGCCGCAGTTGGGGCAGATGCCCTTGATGTAGCGGTCGGGCAGGAACATGCCCTTGACCGGGTCGTAGGCTTGTTCGATCTCGCGCGCGACGATGTAGCCACCGCGTTCCAGCGCGGCATAGATGCGCTCGGACAGCACCCGGTTTTCTTCCGAATGGGTCGAGTGATAATGGTTGAAGTCGATGTGGAAGGCGGCGAAATCCTGCTCGTGCCCGGTCTTGATCCCGGCGATATAGGTTTCCGGCGATAGCCCGGCCTTCTCGGCGGCGAGCATGATCGGCGTGCCGTGCGCATCGTCGGCGCAGACGTAGGTGACTTCGTTGCCCTGCATGCGCTGGAAGCGCACCCAGACATCGCCCTGGACATAGCCCACCAGGTGACCCAGGTGCAGCGGGCCGTTGGCATAGGGCAAGGCATTGGTGACAAACAGTTTTCTGGTGGCCGGCAAGGTCATTTCGGGCGCCGCGTGGGTAATCGGTGGATTATCGCATAGCGCCCCCGGGGCTTCGCCCGGGGAAGGCGGGGACGGGTGCTAGACTTCGCGCCTGAAATTCCCCTCCTTACATGGTTCCCCCGATGTCCGAACTAGCACTTCTTGAAACGGCGCTCGGCCGCTATGTCGATCCCCTGCTGGGCCGCGACCTCCAGTCCGCCGGCGTGGAACGCCGCATCGAGCTGAACGGCTCCCGCGCCCGCGTCCACATCGAGCTGGGTTTCCCGGCGGCCGGCTATCGCGAGACGCTGTCGGCGGCCCTGCAACAGCACCTGGCGGCCGCGCGGCCCGGATTGGAGGTCGAGGTGCTGCTCGACTGGCGCATCGCCCCGCACGCGGTGCAGAAGGGTTTGCAGCCCCTGCCGGGGGTCAAGAACGTCATTGCCGTGGCCTCCGGCAAGGGCGGCGTGGGCAAGTCCACCGTGGCGGTGAATTTCGCCCTGTCGCTGCTGGCCGAGGGCGCGCGGGTTGGTATCCTCGACGCCGACCTCTACGGCCCCAGCCAGCCGCTGATGCTGGGCAGCCGCGAGCGCCCGGCCTCGCCGGACGGCCGCCGCATGCATCCCATCATCGCCCACGGCCTGCAGGCGATGTCGATCGGCTTCCTGCTGGATTCAGATGCCCAGCCGACCATCTGGCGCGGCCCGATGGCGACCCAGGCGCTATGGCAGCTGCTTACCGAAACGGCCTGGGACGACCTGGATTACCTGGTGGTGGATATGCCCCCTGGCACCGGCGACATTCAGTTGTCCCTGTCGCAGAAAGTGCCGGTGGCCGGTAGCGTGGTGGTGACCACGCCGCAGGATGTGGCCCTGCTCGATGCCCGCAAGGGCCTGGAGATGTTCCGCAAAGTCGGCATCCCGGTGCTGGGCATCGTCGAGAACATGAGCACCCACGTGTGCAGCAACTGCGGCCACGAGGAGGCGATCTTCGGCGCCGGCGGCGGCGAGAGGCTGGCGCGGGAGGCCGGCTCGGAACTGCTGGGCCAGTTGCCGCTGGATATCCGCATCCGCCAGCAGGCGGACAGCGGCAATCCCACCGTCGCCGCCGACCCGGAAAGCGCGCTGGCGCATCGTTATCGCGACATCGCCCGCCTGGCGGTGGCGCGCCTGGCCTATGGCGAGGCCGCGGATGCGGGATTCCCCAGCATCGCCGTCGTCGAAGACTGATCAGGATTTGCCGTGTTCGAGCGGCGCGGGCTGCTGCTGGGCTTGGTCATTGCACTTTGCATCTACGGCGGGTGGAATGCCTGGACCCATCGCGCTATCGATCGGCCTCCGGGGATTCTGGCGCAGGACGAACCGTCGCAGCAGAACTACGACCCGCTGCCGGCCGCTTTCGACCATGACGGCTATGCGATCCAGCCCTTGGCCCGTTTTTCCCTGCTGGCGAGGGTGCTGTCGCGCAGCGACTATCACTTCGACCGCCTCGCAGGGCTGATCCCGACCGATCTGGCGCTCGGCTGGGGGCCGATGTCGGATAGTGCCGTGCTGCGCCTGCTGAAGATCGAACAGAACGATCGCTTCTACTTCTGGTCGGCGCGGGATTTCCCGATTCCGCGCCGGGACATCGAAACGCACAGCGCCAATATGCACCTGATTCCGGCGGATGCCGGCGTGCAGCGAACGCTCCGCCGGATACGTCCCGGCGCGCTAATCCAGCTCAGCGGCGAGTTGGTGGAAGTGCATGCCGCCAAAGGCTGGAGCATTCGCAGTTCCATGACCCGCGACGATACCGGCGCAGGCGCCTGCGAAGTCGTATGGGTGGAAACCCTGGAGCAGCATTGACGCGCCATGCCTGACGACTGGTGGGCGACCTGCAATAATCCCTGTATCAATTGGAGACGCAGCACCCGATGAGCATCAAAGCCGACAAATGGATTCGCCGCATGGCGGAACAGCAGGGCATGATCGAGCCGTTCGAGCCGGGCCAGGTCCGCACCAACGGCCAGGGCAAGATCGTCAGCTACGGCGTTTCCAGCTACGGCTACGACGTGCGCTGCGCCGACGAGTTCAAGATCTTCACCAACATCAACTCGACCATCGTCGACCCCAAGGCCTTCGATCCGAAGAGCTTCGTCGATTTCCAGGGCGAGTGCTGCGTCATTCCGCCGAATTCGTTCGCCCTGGCGCGCACCGTGGAGTACTTCCGCATCCCGCGCAATGTGCTGGTGATCTGCCTGGGCAAGAGCACCTATGCACGCTGCGGCATCATCGTCAACGTCACGCCGCTGGAGCCGGAATGGGAAGGGCATGTGACGCTGGAGTTCTCCAACACCACCACGCTGCCGGCGAAGATTTACGCCAACGAGGGGGTGGCGCAGATGCTGTTCCTGGAATCCGACGAGGTCTGCGAGACCAGCTACCGTGACCGTGGCGGCAAATACCAAGGCCAGCGTGGGGTGACGTTGCCGAAGACCTGAATTCCCATTGGTCCCTCCAAATCCCAGCGTGGGGCAGGGAATGAGAACGCGCTTGCAATAAATCGGCAGCTCTACAAGGCACGCTGCTTGCAAGGATTTGATTCAATAAGTTGGCTTTTCAGGGAATCGTGTCCGATCAAGCGCAGTTTGCTGGCTCGACAGAAATGGCAATATGGTTGCTGCGGCCGGCATTGAATCGCTTACCAGAACGACGGGTGGTCCTTCCTGTTTCGATTTTCAGATCATCGCGGAAACCGGGGAAACAGCCGCACACTTCGTTGAGACTCAAGAGCAAATTCCCTGCCTGGGATTATCACTAGAGCATTTTCGATTCAGATGCGGACATATCATGAGCCGCTCAAAAGCGGCTCATCGCCTCTCCCTCCGCGACCGAAGGGAGTCCCCTTCTCGGGAGGAGAGGCCGCGCCGTGAGGCGCGGGTGAGGGACGCACTTTCCAGCTATGGCATCGCAATCGGAAAGTGCATCCCTCACCCCCACCCCTCTCCCGGAGGGAGAGGGGACAACTTGTAGGCAACTAAACGAAAAATGCTCTAGGGAAGGTCTGAACAAGCCTCATAATAGCGGCGGACAGCAGGGGAGCATGGCTGGATGAGCCAACTGAGCTTCGGGGACGCCGAATACGCCGGCAAGCGCAAGCAGACGCGGCGCGAGATTTTTCTGGCCGAGATGGAGCGGGTAGTGCCATGGGCTTCGCTGCTCGGACTGATCGAGCCGTTCTACCCTGAAGCCGGACGCGGGCGGCACCCTTATCCGCTGGCGGCGATGCTGCGCATCCACCTGATGCAGAACTGGTTTGGCCTGAGCGATCCGGCCATGGAAGAGGCTTTGTACGAAGTGGCCTCGATGCGCCAGTTCGCCGGGCTGTCGCTGAACCGGCCGATCCCCGACGAAACCACCATCCTGAATTTCCGGCATTTGCTGGAAGCCAATGAGCTGGCCCCGCTCGACCAAGAATGCCGATGGCGAACGCGACCCCGAGATGCACCAGACCAAGAAGGGGAACCAGTGGCACTTCGGCATGAAAGCCCACATCGGTGCGGATGTCGATTCCGGGCTGGTGCATACCGTCGTCACCACCCCGGCCAACGAAGCGGATGTCGAGGTGGTCGACGAGCTGCTGCATGGCAAAGAGCAGGTCGCCTACGCTGATGCCGGCTACGCCGGCGCCCAGAACCGCGTCACCCGCCCGGGCCTGCGCTGGGAGATCGCGGCCCGTCGCGGGCGGATCAAGGCCCTGCCCGAGGGCCGCGCCCGGCATGCATTGGAGAAGGCCGAGCGGCGCAAGGCCAGCATTCGCGCCCGGGTCGAGCATCCCTTCCGGGTCATCAAGCGGCAGTTCGGCTACGTGAAGGTGCGCTTCAAGGGGCTGGCGAAAAACACCGCCCAGGTAATCACCCTGTTTGCCCTGTCGAATCTGTGGATGGCCCGCAAACGACTATTGGCGATTGCAGGAGGATTGCGTCCGCTGCAGGCAGTTACGGGGTAAAAAGCCGGGTGAAGGGCCCTGATTGGTCGAATTGTGACAATACCAAATAGTACGATTACTGTCTTGCGCTCAACGTACTTTAGAACGCCCCAGCAAGGCCGCTTTCGACCGACTTATTCAGACC
>NZ_JONR01000015.1 GCF_000711955.1 Nevskia soli DSM 19509 | reverse complement strand
CTCAAATGCGGGCGGGGGATGTCTCAGGAAGTCTGTGCCTCTTGTCCAGGCCAGATGCGCAGCGATGTCCCTCCACCCCAGCGCTTCTACTTTCGCAGAAACGCTGAATGGACCATACAAGCGCAGCGAAGGATCTGGCCTCGTAACTCTGAAACCTCACTGCATGCGCTTGCGCGCGTGCTGGATCCTCCTGAACGCCTGGGCTGAGTTTTCGCCTCCGGCGAGTCACTTTTCTTGACGCAAGAAAAGTAACCAAAAGAACATGCCCCGGAGTTTGCGCCGGACTATCGCGAAAAGAAGAAGCGCGATAGTCCGGTCCCCTGCGCTTCTCGCTCGTGGCGGGGTCCACAGACAGGCCGTCCCTGGCCTGTCTGTGGACGCTTCGGCATCCTGCCTCGCCCGGCGCGAACACGCGCGCCGGCTCATGCCGCCACGAGCTGCGATGCTCGGCGCAAACTACGGGGCGGAAAGTCAAAAGCCAAATCAAAAACAACGCCAAAAGCGCAAAGCAACGTCAAAAACCCAAAACAACAGCAAAAGCGGTCTCCGGCGTATTGCTCTCCGAATCCCGTACCTTCTTGTTGACCCCAAAATGCGCAGGTACATCACACGCTCGCCGCATGCGTGCCAACAAAAAACCTTGGCACGCATGGCACGCATGGTGTTTTGTGTGTCGAAAAGGAAACACCATTGCCGGTACCCGGCCAAGCGCCTAGGCTAGCCCGATGAGCAAGCCAAGCCGCATCCTGTTCCTGTTATGGGCATCCACGCTGGGACTGGCCGCCCCGGTCCTAGCCGACGGCCCGCCGCCGACCGGCGCCTGGGACTTCATGCGCAAGCAGTTGTACGGCGAGCGCGACATCGGCATTCCCGGCGATGCCTTCATGAAGATCGAAGTACCGGAAAGCACGCCGGATCCGGCCGCCACCTCGGTGAACATCAAGCTCGGCCCGGAAGCGCAAGGCAGGATCAAGAGCCTGCGGCTGATCATCGACAACAACCCGGCGCCGATGGTGGCGACCATCGACTTCCCGGCCGGCTCGCCGATCAACGGCATAGAGACGCGCGTGCGGGTGGACCGCTTCACCTCGGTGCGCGCGGTGGCCGAAACCACCGACGGCGGCCTGGAGATGCGCAGCCAGTGGGTCAACGCCGCCGGCGGTTGCTCGGCGCCGTCCAGCGCGGCCGCGGGCGGCACGCTCGGCGAAATGCGCTTCCGGCCATCGGCAGACGACAAGGCCCTGCAGGTCAGCATCCGCCATCCCAACCATTCCGGCTTCCAGATCGACCCGGTCAGCGGCGACCCGGTGCCGCCGCACTACATCACCCATGTCCGCCTGAAGGCTGGCAAGAGTGTTTTGCTGGAGGCCGACCTCGGCATTTCGATCAGCGAGAACCCGCTGCTGCGCATCAGTTCCAGTCAACCATTAGCCGCACCGCTGACGGTGGAAGCGGTCGATTCCAGGCAGGCCCGCTTCAGCGCGGTCTGGAAAGGTCCCGGCGGCGACGTCGCGGCCGGCACCGGCGCACCTTAATCCGTGCCCCGTTCCGGCAGGCGCGGCGGCATTGTCGCCGCCGCGGCAAACTGCCGCTGGCTGCTGTGTCTCACGCTGCTGGCGACGTTCGGCGCCAAGGCCCAGGATGCCTTTCGGCTCGAACAGCCCGCGCCCGGCGTCTTCGTCCACTTCGGCAAGCAACTGGCACTCGACGCACCGGGCCATGAAGACATCGCCAATATCGGCTTCATCGTCGGCACCAAGTGCGCCGCGGTGATCGACACCGGCGGCTCGGTGCGCACCGGCCGCGCCCTGCTGGCGGCGCTGCGACAGCACACGCAACTCCCCGTCTGCTACGTCATCAATACACACGTCCATGTCGACCACATCCTCGGCAACGCGGCGTTCCGGCAGGAGCATCCCAGCTTCGTCGCCCACGCCGCCCTGCCCGCCGCACTGGCGCGCAGCCGCGAACTGTTCCTCACGCAGTACGCCGCCGATCTCGACGCACCGGCCACGGCCAACCAGTTGATCGGCCCCGACCGCCTGGTGACGGACACGCTGAAACTCGACCTCGGCGGCCGCAAGCTGTTGCTCCTCGCCTGGCCCAAGGCCCACACCGATTGCGACCTGACCGTCTACGACGAACGCAGCGGCACGCTGTGGACCGGCGATCTGCTGTTCCGCGAGCGGCTGCCTGCGGTGGACGGCAGCATCAAGGGCTGGCTGGCGGCGCTGACACAGCTGGCGACGCTCAAGCCGCACTTCGTGGTACCGGGGCATGGTCCGCTTGCCAAGGACATAGCCGCGGCACTGCAACCCGAGCGCCGCTATCTCCAGGCGCTGGAAGACGGCGTGCGCGCCGCCCTGAAGCAGGGACAATCGATGCCCGAGGCCATGGATACCGTCGCCGTGAGCGAAAAGCCGCACTGGTTGCTGTGGGAGCAGGGCCACAAACACAACGTCGCGCGCGTCTACCAGGAGCTGGAATGGGAATGAAGCATCGCCCCGCCCTCGCCGCATGGCTCCGTAACTGAGCATGCGGCGACGGCGCTTCCTGCAACTCGGCTCGCTTGCCGCCCTCGGCAACTGGCCCGCTTTCGCCGACGCGCAGGGCAAGGCGCGCGGGCGTGTCGTCATCGCCGGCGGCGGCTTCGCCGGCAGCAGTTGCGCGCTTTACCTGAAGCGCGCGGCGCCGAAACTCAATGTAGTGTTGGTCGATCCGGAAGCACCTTACACCAGCTGCCCGCTGAGCAGCGGCGTGCTCGCCGGCCTGCGAGACCTGGCCTCCCTGCAAATCTCGCGCGAGGGATTGCAACGCGCCGGTGTGCGCTACCTGCCTGCAAGAGTCGCTGCCGTCGATGCGCGGCATCACCGCGTACGCCTGGACAATGGCGCCACGCTCCCCTACGACCGCCTGGTAGTGGCGCCCGGCATCCGCATGCGCTGGGGCACGCCGGAAGGCTACGACGAAGCGGCCGCGCAGCGCATGCCGCACGCCTGGATCGCCGGCGCGCAGACCAACCAGCTTGCCCGGCAGTTGCAGGCCATGGATGCGGGCGGCGTGGTCGCCATCAGCGTGCCGACGGCACCCTACCGCTGCCCGCCCGGACCCTACGAGCGCGCCAGCCTGATCGCGCATTTCCTGAAGGCCCACAAGCCGCGCGGCAAGGTGCTGATCTTCGACGCCAACAATCATTTTCCCAAACAGGATCGCTTCAACGAGGCCTGGCAGCAGTTCTACCCCGGGCTGATCGAGTGGATTCCGGTGACCGAAGGCGGCGCCGTACAGCGCGTCGAGCCGGAGAGAATGTTGCTGCATACCAGCGGCGGCGCACATGCGGTGGCGGTGGCCAACGTCATACCGCCGCAGGCGCCCGGCATGCTGGCCCTGGATGCGGGCCTGTGTTCAGGCCACGGCTGGTGCCCGGTGAAGCCGGAAACCTTCGAATCGACGCTGGTACCGGATGTGCATGTGATCGGCGACGCCTGCATCGCCGGGCCCATGCCCAAGGCCGCCTCGGCCGCCCACAGCCAGGGGCTGCGTTGCGCGCTGGCGCTCGCCGCCATCCTGGATGCCCAGGCCGCGCCGGATTCGTCGCTGAACAGCGTCTGCTACAACCTGCTTGCGCCGGGTTACGCCATCTCCATGCATGGGCGTTTCGGCATCACGGATGGCGCCATCGCCGAGATCAAAGACGAATCGGGTGAAGCATCCGACGCTCCTCAGAACCCGGCACGCGAAGCACAGGCCGCCGAGGACTGGTATCGCAGCATCGTTGCGGACTCGTTTGGCTGAGTGCGTTCTACCGCGAGAATCAATAACGAACGTCATATCGGCGAAAGCCGGTATGACGCTTTGGGAGGGTTGCTCCAGCAGCGGAACGAGCAGGACTGGCCCGCTTACTCCCAAACCACCTTGCTGCCCGCCTTCTTCCAGCTGTCCGCGCTGGGCAGGTAGCGGTCCTCGATGACGTTGCGCTTGATCTTCATGGTCGGCGTGAGGAAGCCGTTCTCCATGGTCCACTGCTCCTTCACCACCACGGCATAGTCCAGCTTCTCGTGGTCTTCCAGGGTGGCGTTGACCTGGTCCAGCAGCAGGGTGAATTCGCGCGCCAGCGTCTCGCGGCTCACCGCGCCTTCACGCAGATCCTTGTGCGCATCCGGCGAGGGCATCAGCAGCACGAAGGGCTGCGGCTGGGTCGGGCCGGTGACGCAGCTGACTTCGATCTTGGGATGGTTGAGCTTGTTCTCGATCGGCACAGGGGCGATGTACTTGCCCTTGCTGGTCTTGAACAGTTCCTTGACGCGGCCGGTGATGCGCAGGCGGCCCAGTTCGTCCAGCTCGCCGCGGTCGCCGGTCTTGAAGTAGCCGTCGGCCGTGACTTCCTCGGCGGTCTTCTCCGGCATCTTGTAATAGCCGAGCATCTGACTCGGGCTCTTCACTTCCAGCTCGCCGTTCTCGGCGATGCGGCATTGCGTGCCCGGCGAGGCGCTGCCGACATAGCCGACGCGCACCTGCCCCGGCCGGTTGGCGTGGGAGTTGCCGAAGTTCTCGCTCATGCCGTAGACCTCGAGCAGTTCCAGCCCGAGCTTGCGGTACCAGCCGATGATCTCCGCCGGCAGCGGCGCGGCTCCGGTGATGGCGAAGCGCACGTGGTCCAGCCCCATCTCGCGCAGGATCTTCTTCTTGATGAGGCCCGACAGCACCGGCAGGGCGAACAGCAGGCGCTGCTTGCGCGGCGGCAGCTTGTCGTTGATGGCGAGGTAGAACTTGGTCCACAGGCGCGGTACCGAGAAGAACAGCGTCGGCCGCGCCCGCTTCAGGTCCTGCTGGAAGGTGTCGAGCTTGTCGGCGAAGTAGACGCGGAAACCGTGGAACAGCGAGGCGCTTTCCACCACCGCGCGCTCGGCCACGTGGGCCAGCGGCAGGTAGGACAGCATGCGTTCTTCCGGCGTGACGTTCCACATCTCCTGCGCGCCGTAGAGCCCGGCGGTCATGGAGCGGAAGCTGTGCATCACGCCCTTGGGCCGGCCGGTGCTGCCGGAGGTGTAGACGATGGTGGCGAGGGCGTCGACGCTGCGATGCACCACGTCCTTCAGGGGCTGGTTCTTCTTCACCAGCTCTTCCCACTGTGGAATGTCCTTGAGCGGCGACATCGGCAGGCCGATCATCGGCACATCCTTGGGCAGGCCGTGGCGCAGGTCGTTCCAGGTATCGGTGGTGCCGTCCATCTTGCCGATGAACAGCAGCCTGGCCTCGCTGTGCTCCATGATGAACCGCGCCGTCTCGGCGTTGAGCGTGGGATACAGCGGCACGCTGACGAAGCCGGCCATCCAGATGGCCAGATCGGCCATGATCCAGTGCGCGCTGTTCTTGCCGAGCAGGCCGATGCTGCTGCCGGCCGGCAGGTTCAGGCCTTGCAGGTAGCTCGCCATGCGCCGCGACTGGTCCGCCACCTCGCGCCAGGGGTAGTCCACCACCTTGCCGCCCGGATAGGGCTGGGTCAGGTAGACCGCGTCCGGGGTATAGCGCTCCCAGTGCTGGAGACAGTTCAGCAGGTCGGTCTTGTCCGGGGTCGCGCTCATCTTCTCCTCCAGTATGTTTCTATAGTTTTTTGGCGTACGCCCGCGGGCGCCGCGGCACAGCATAAGCCCAAGCCGGGGAGGATTGCGCATTCGCGTCGAAAAAGCCTGAGGGAAAAGCCTATCGATCCCCCCTCTCAGGTCGTCATCCTGAGCGTAGCGAAGGATCTGGCTGTGCGCCGAGGCCAGATTCTTCGCTGCGCTCAGAATGACAACAACATCTAATCCCGGCGATACATCGTCACCACGCAGGCGCCGCCCAGGCCCAGGTTGTGCTGGAGCGCGATGCGCGCGCCTTCCACCTGGCGCTGGTCGGCGGTGCCGCGCAGCTGCCACACCAGTTCGGTGCACTGCGCGAGGCCAGTGGCGCCCAGGGGATGACCCTTGGACAGCAGGCCGCCGGAGGGATTGGTGACGAATTTGCCGCCGTAGGTGTTGTCGCCGTCCCAGATGAACTTCTCCGCCCCACCCTCGGGGCACAGGCCGAGGCCTTCATAGGTCAGCAGCTCGTTGGCGGTGAAGCAGTCGTGCAGTTCGACCACGTCGATGTCTTCCGGGCCGATGCCGGACTTCTCGTAGACCTGCTTGGCCGCCTGCACGGTCATGTCGTAGCCGACCATCTTGATCAGGCTCAGCGGCGCGAAGCTGCTGGCGTAGTCGGTGGTCATGGCCTGGGCGGCGATGTAGACCGCGTTCTTGATCTTGTGCTTCTTGGCGAAGGCGTCGGAGCAGACGATGGCCGCGCCGGCGCCGCAGGTGGGCGGGCAGCACTGGAAGCGGGTCAAGGGATCGAACACCTCTTCGGAAGCCATGATCTCGGCCAGGCTCAGCTTCTGGTTGAACAGGGCGTAGGGGTTGCGGCTGGCGTGGTCGCGCGCCTTCTCGGAGATCTTGCCGAAGGTCTCCTTTTTGGTGCCGTGCTGCCAGCGGTACTCGCGCCCCGCCCCGCCGAACATCTGCGCCGCCGGCGGCGCGTTGCTGATGCCCTGGGCGTCGACCATCACCTGGGCGTGGCGGCCCATCGGCGGCTCGCGGTCGTTGAACTTGTTGCCGAGCGCGCCCTTCTCCATCTTCTCGAAACCCAGCGCCAGCACGCATTCGGCGGCGCCGCTCTCCACCGCCTGCCGCGCCAGCCACAGCGCGGTGGAGCCGGTGGAGCAGTTGTTGTTGACGTTGACCACCGGGATGCCGGTGAGGCCCAGCTCATAGACGGCGCGCTGGCCGCAGGTGCTGTCGCCGTAGACGTAGCCGACATAGGCCTGCTCGACCTGGTCATAGGGGATGCCGGCGTCGGCCAGGGCCTTCTGCCCGGCCTCGCGCGCCATCTCGTAGTACTCGGCGCTGGCGCCCGGCTTGGCGAACTTGGTCATGCCGACGCCAATCACATTCACTCGGTTCTTCATGTTGCACTCCTCGTCATTCGATGCAATTGGATTCGCTCAGATCAGCTTGCTGAACACGGACAGCCCGTGCGCCAGGCGCACATCGCCGTCCACGCGCAGCTTGCCGCGCTGGTACAGGTCGCGCGCATCGGCCGCGCCGCTGGCCAGGGCCGCGAGATCCTCGTCGGCGATGCCGAACACGGTGGTGGCCTGGTCGCTCTGGCCCTGCTCCACCCTGGGCGATTTGCCGCTGAGATCGAGCACCCAGCTCGCCTCCGGTCCGCTGACCTTGAACGCCACCACCTGCCCGGCCAGGCCGTTGACCGCTTTCTTGTCGGACCTGAGGCGCTCGGCCAGGGCGGCGAACACCGCGCCACTCTTCGCTTCCTTCGGCGCGGCGGAGGCCAGGGCCGCCTTGGCGGGTGCAGCAGCCGGTGCGCTGGCCGCTTCCTGCAACAGCTTCGGATCCATCTTCTGCAGGAAGGCGAGCTTCTGCGAGGCCATGACGTTGCCGGTGACCTTCATCTTGCCGCCGAAGTAGAGCTTGTTCGGATCGGCCTTGCCGGTGGACATGGCGACGAAATCCTCGTCGCTCAATTCCAGCGTCACGTCCGGCTTGTCGGCCGTGCCCTGCTTCACCGCACCATCGCCGGACTTCATATCCAGGATCCAGGCGCTGTCCGGGTCCTTCAGGTTGAACTGGAACACGGTCCTGGTCTGCTCGCCCAGGCCCTTGCTTGCGGCCAGGTGCTTGCCGATGGCGGCGAACACATCGGCCGACACCGGGCCGGCAGCGACGGCCGCCGCTACCGCCTGCGCCTTGGGCTTGGCCTTGCGCTGCGGGATCTGCTCGTACAGTTCCACGGCGGCATTCTTGATCACCACCTTGTCGCGTTCCTTGACCCTGGTCTCGAACACGATGCGGTTGTCCGACTCCTTCCACATGCGCGTCACCAGGGTTTCACCCGGGAACACGCTCTCGGCGAAGCGCACCTTGATGCTCTTGAACTTGCGCGGATCATTGCCGCAGAAAGCCTTGATCACATGACGGCCGACATGACCGTAGGTGCACAAGCCATGCAGGATCGGCTTGTCGAAGCCGAAAGCCTTGGCGAAGGCCGGATCGGCATGCAGCGGATTCCAGTCGCCGGACAGGCGATACAGCAGGGCCTGGTTGAGATCGGTCTTCTCCTCGATCACGGCGTCCGGCTCGCGCGCCGGCGGCACGTTGCTCTCGCCCGAGGGCCCGCGCTCGCCGCCCCAGCCGCCGGCGCCGCGCACGAAGGTGGTGATCTCATTGTAGGCGATCTCCTCGCCGGTCTCGTCGGTGGTGGTCACGCCCAGCGCCACCACCGCATGCGGCGCCTTGTCGTAGGCGCTCTTGAAACGGAAGGTGTGCCTGAGCTTGCCCTTGGTCGGGAACGGGAATTTCACCTCGGTGTACTGCTCGCCGTGCAGCACGCGGTCGAAGCCGTAATTGAGGCCCGGCACCGGCGACTTGCCTTCCTTGGCCATGGCCAGCATGGCGTTCATCGCCGGCATCACCGCGTAGGTCGGCAGCACGTGGAAGCCGTCGCTGCTCAACTCGTAGACCAGCGACAGGTCCTTCTTGTCCAGCGGATCGGCCGCCGCGCCCACGCCCAGCGCGTAGAGCGCCACGTCATGCTCGCTGTGCGAGGACTCGACCGTGGTCTCGGCCTTGGAGGCTAGGTCCAGGTCGATGTACTGGTTGCCGCCCAGGCTCTTCGAATTCATGTTGGCCAGCACCGGCGCCATCGACTGGTTGATGTCGGCGGGATGCTCGGCCTCCTTGAAGTCGGTGATCTTGCCCCACTGCGCGGCGACTTCGTCCGGGCCGAAGGCGCGGCCGAGCTTGAAGCTGTGGCCGCGGGTGCGCTCCCAGCGCAGCTTGGAGATGTAGCCGGCGCCGACTTCGAACAGGCCGCCGGTCTCCTTGCAGTCCTCATGGCACAGCCAGCCCACCAGCGGCGACACCGATTCCGGCTTGAGCGCGGCGATCAGTTCCGGCGGCAGCACCGTCTCGGTCAGGCGCGAGCCGGCGATGGGTGCGATGGTGTTGCAGTGCACGTTCTTGCTGCGGCCCTCGATGGCGAGGGTGTTGGACAGGCCGAGGATGCCCAGCTTGGCGGCCGAGTAATTGGCCTGGCCGAAATTGCCGTAGATGCCGGCGGCCGAAGTGGTCATGACGATGCGGCCGTAGCCCTTGTCGCGCATCACCGGCCAGGCGGCGTGGGTCACCGCGAAGGAGCCCTTCAGGTGCACGCGCTGGATCAGGTCCCAGTCCTCCACCGTCATCTTCTGGAAGCTGCTGTCGCGCAGGATGCCGGCGTTGTTGACGACGATGTCGATGGTGCCGAAGCTGTCGAGCGCGGTCTGCACGATCCTGGCGCCGTCCTCGACCGAATCGTAGTTGGCCACGGCTTCGCCGCCGAGGGCCTTGATCTCTTCCACCACCGCGTCCGCCGCCGCCGAGGACTTGCCGCCGCCGTGGATGCTGCCGCCGAGATCGTTGACCACCACTTTCGCGCCGCGCGCGCCGAACAGCAGCGCGTGCTGCTTGCCCAGGCCGTTGCCGGCGCCGGTGACGATGACCACCTTGCCTTCGTAACGCAGTTGCTCTGACATTACCGCTCCTCCAGGTTTTTCGAATTCAAAACTCTATTGTTTGCCTGTCATTCCGCGCCGGGGCCGAAGCCTTCGCTGCGCCCAGGATGACAGATGAAGGTGCCGTGCCTATAAGGTCCTGGCAATCAGCTCTTTCATGATCTCGTTGGTCCCACCATAGATCTTGCTGGCGCGGGAGTCGATATAGGCCCGCGCGATGGGGTATTCCAGCATGTAGCCGTAGCCGCCGTGCAGCTGCACGCACTCGTCCACCACCTTGCACAGCAGGTCCGAGGTCCAGTATTTGGCGGCTGCCGCCGCATCCGGCGCCAGCTTGTTCTTCAGCTGCAGCTCGATGCAGCGGTCGACGAAGACCTGGCCGATGCCGATTTCCGCCTTCATCTCCGCCAGCTTGAAGCGCGAGTTCTGGAACGAGGCCACCGGCTTGCCGAAGACCTTGCGGTTGCGGGTGTATTCCAGGGTCATGTCCAGCGCCGCCTGGGCGCCGGCGATGGACAGGATGGCGATGATCAGCCGCTCCCAGGCCAGCTCCTTCATCAGCATGATGAAGCCCATGCCTTCCTTGGGGCCGAGCAGGTTGGACTGCGGCACGCGCACGTTCTCGAAGAACAGCTCGCAGGTGTCCTGGCCCTTCATGCCGACCTTCTTCAGCGGCTTGCCCTTGGTGAAGCCGGGGGTGCCGGCTTCCACCAGGATCAGGGACAGGTCCTTGGAGCCTTCGCCGCTGTCGCCGGTGCGCGCCACCACCACCACGATGTCGCTGAGATAGCCGTTGGTGATGAAGATCTTGGAACCGTTGATGATGTAGTCGCTGCCGTCCTTCACCGCGCGGGTCTTGATCGACTGCAGGTCGGAGCCGGTGCCGGGCTCGGTCATCGCCACCGCGCCGATGGCCTCGCCGCTGGCCATCTTCGGCAGCCAGTGCTGCTTCTGCGTCTCGTTGCCGAAGTTGTAGATGTAGTTGGCGATGATGTCCGAGTGCACCGAGAAGCCGACGCCGGATGCGCCGGCATGGGTCTGCTCCTCCATCAGCACCGTGCTGTAGAGCCGGTCGGCGCCCATGCCGCCGTACTCCTCTGGGATGGTCAGGCAGAGGAAGCCCAGGTCGCCGGCGCGGTTCCAGATGGCGCGGTCGACATGCTGCTGTTCTTCCCAGCGCTCGTGGTGCGGCATCACCTCTTCGGCGAAAAAGCGACGCAGGCTCTTGCGGAACTCTTCATGCTCCGCGCCGAACAGGGTTCTGGGGACCATCTGCCGCTTCTCCTTTTGATTGTTGGGGTTTTGTTGCCATGCAGCGTAATGAGGGTGGCGCCGGGACAGAATGCGCAGGGGGGACAAACGCTTGTGAAATTCGGAAAGGGGCTTGCCAACCTCGCTGGCTCTATCCGGCCTTGGAGTCGATGGCGGCGCCCTGATCGCTCCTCAAAGCGTCTTCAGGTATTCGATGATCGCCTTGCGCTCCGCGTCTGTCAGCACCGCGGTGAAGGCATGGCCCTGGTTGCCCTGGCTGTACAACAGGGTGTTGTAGACCTTGCGGTTCTCGATCTGCTGCTTGGTGAACGGCGGCGCGGTCTGGATCGGCAGGTTCCACAGGAACCAGAAGTTCTTGTACAGATTGCCCAGCAGGCCGCCGTCGGGCGCCGGCCCGTTCGGATTCGACAGGCTGCAATCCACGCCCGGCGTGGTGCCGGGATCGCCGCACTTGACCACGGCGTAGTTCCAGCCCAGTTTGGCGGGGTCGTAGGCGCGCTGCAGATCGGAGTCGTAACCCATCACCACCGAAGCGGGCAGACCGGCCGGTACCGGCGCGGAAGCGCGCTGCCAGATCACCGGCCGGTCTTCCGTGGGCTTGAGCACGCCCCAGATGTTGGGCACCGAGCCGTTGTGCAGATACGGTGCCGCGGCCCAGATGCCGTACAGCGGCGGCGCCAGCATGATCGGCGCATTGCCCGCGGTGCTGTACTGATCGCCCAGGCCGCAGTACAGGAAGGCGTTGCCCTGCGCCGCCTGCGGAATGGTTCCATTGGCATTGCGCAGGCTCTGGTTGGCCTCGCCGTAAATCGCATCGGTGCCGATCACGTTCATCGGCACGGTGCGCGCGGCGATGCCTTCCAGAGCCGGCGTATCCAGGTAGGTCGAATCGTTGACGTAGCGCGGCGAGTAGGCGCCGTGGCAGCTGGCGCAGGAGCCGTTGCCGCCGCCGCTGGGCGCGGGCACCGTGTTATTCAGGTCCGCGGCCCACAGGTTCTTGCTGTGGAACAGCACCGCGCCCTGCTGCGCCAGCGGCGTGTTGATGCAGGCGGGGTTGTCGTTCGGTCCCGGCGTGCCGTCGGTGTTGGCGCAGTAGCCGTAAGGCCAGGCGGGAGATTGCAGGGATTGCGCCCAGGTCTGGAACGGTACGTCGCTTTGATCGACCCAGGCCAGTGCCGCCTTGGCTCCGGCTCCGCCCAGGATGCCCTCGGTCAGGGGATAGTAGGCCGCCATGTCGATGCGCGAAGCGTCGGTGGGCAGGATCGCGCCGTGGAATTTCTGCGGACGATTGCTCAGGTTCCACCAGGGCGGGCTCTTGATGGTGCCGATGGCGCCGCTGTGGATCAGGTCGGCAATGGGCAGGGCCGAGGGATCGCCGCCGCTGAACAGGACAAACCCCAGCTGGAACTGGTCGATCGCCCCGGTGCCGCGGTTGCTGGCGATGTTGAGCAGGCCGCTGGTGGCGAGGAAGGCCGGCGCGCCCGCCGCGGTGAAATCGCGGAAGGCCACCTCGAAGTCGCCGATGCTGCCGGCGCCGCCGTATTGTGCGCCCATGCCGGCGCCATCGGCCGCGGTACCGAGCTGGCCGTTGTGGCAGAAGGCGCAGAACTTCACGCCGATGTTGCCGGTCCAGCTGCCGTCGGCCTTGCGCAACTGGGTGTAGACCAGCGGCAACTGGCCGGAACCGCCGTTGCTCTTGTTGGGATCTTCGCCGGGCAGCGGATAGGGATTGCGGTTCGGCGCCAGCGCGGAACCATGACGCTCGGCCACCAGCTGATCGAACTGCGCGGGACGTCCCGGCAGGCCCCACACCTTCCACAGGTTGTTGTAGTCGGTGGCCGGAATGGAAAACACGGTGCTGCTGGCGCTGCCGCTGAACATGGTGGCCGTTCCGACCTGGCCCTGGCCCTCGCCGATCAGGGCGCCCTGCACCAGCTGTTGCCGGTATTGCCCGCAGGTGGCGGGCTGCGGCGTGGGGTTGCTGCAGCTCCTCCAGTACGTGTTGAACACCACCGCCTTGCCCTGGTTGACGCCGGCCACCACCAGGCTGCGCGGATCGGCCGGCAGCACGGCGCTGTCCGGCAGCGGATTGCCGCTGTTGGCGCAATAGCTGTTCCATGCGTTGCCGGAATGCCGGCCGCCCAGCAAAGGCTGCTGCTGCGCCACCGGCGTGCCGCCGGCACCGGACAGCAGCGCGGCGCAGCCGGAGGGATTGTCCCAGCAGCCGAGCACGGTCTGCATCGCGCTATAAGGCTGGCTCCCCGAGGGCCAGGGCTGGCCGCCGGTGTGGCCTTGTGCAGGGTCGGACGGTTTGGTGAGCAGCTTGCTGGACGCCACGCCCTTGCCCAGGGTGCTCCAGGCGGTCATGACGTTGTTGTAGTCCTGGCCGCTGTCGCCGCTCAGCATGAACAGGTTGCCCTGCGTCGCCGCGCTGGTGCCGGCGGTATCGGCAACGCCGCCGGGGATATGGCAGGTGCGGCAGAAGCCGAGATTCGGCTCGACCCGCGCGGCGAAGAAATCCTGCGGCGTGGAGAAGCTGCCGCTGGTGGCATTACCGGTATCGCCGGAGCCGCCGGACGCAACCGGCGCGCCGCTGTAGTTGCCGCCGCAGGCGGCGAGGGCCGCACAGGCCGATGCCAGCAACAGCGCGCTGCCGATCCGCGTCTTCATGCCCTCTCCTCCAGCCTGCAACGCCGCCCGGTATTGACTCCGGATCATAAGTAGACTTTTGTCTGTTTCTAAAAACTAACATTTGTCTGTTTTTGTGTCAATGCGTTATTCTTGCGTCATGAATCAAGCGCTTGTACCGGATGGATTTCCCCGTCAGCCGCTGCAGCAGCGGGCCAAGGACCGTTTCGAGCGGGTGGTGGACGGCGCCCGCGAACTGCTGCTGGAAAGCGGCCTGAGCGGTTTCTCCATTCCCGAGCTGGCGGCACGCCTGGGCTATTCGCGCGCCACCATCTACAACTTCTTCCCCACGCCCTACACCATCTTCAACGAGCTGACACGGCGCTACCTGACCGAGCTGGAGCAGTTGCTGTTCCGCGGCGCGCAGGGGCTGTTGCAGCTGTCATGGCAGGAAGGCGCGAAAGGCATGGTCGCCTTCGCCTCGCAGTTCTACAACGCCAACCCGGTGGCGCGGTTGCTGATCCTGGGCGGGCCGATCACCGACGAGAGCTACCGCGCGCAGGAGCTGATGATCCAGCGCCTGGGCCGTCTGGTGCAGCAGGCGCTGGCGCAGCGCGGCATCGTGCTGCCGCCGTCGCCGCCGGACGTGTCGCTGCTGGCGGTGGAGATCGGCACCACGTGCTTCCGCGTTTCCTGCTTCCTGCACGGCGAGATCACGCCGCAGTACCAGGAGGAGGCGGGCAAGGCGATGATTGCTTATCTGTCGGGGTATGCGCCGGGGTAGTTCAAGGAGGGACCCCGCTCTTGCAGGCTGGTGCGCACGGCCATCCCTGGCGAGGCCCTGCCCATATCGAAAAGCCCGGGCTGGCCGTCCGTGGCAAGCGCCATGATCGACATCGGCGGCACGCCGGCGCATCACGCTTCGCGCAAGACCCTGCTGGGTCGGCGCGGCGAGGCGGGCGAGATCGCGGCGGTGGTGAAGTTACCCTGCGGATCCGGGGCGCGTTACATCACCGGGCAGCCGCTCCATGCCAGTGGCGGCGCGTATCTCTAGTTCACGGCATCCGCACTCCGCATCGTGCAGAGTGCCGATGAGACGCTAGGCGGCCAGCGCTTCGCGCACGAAGTCCAGGCGGTCCTGGCCGAAGTACATGTCGCGGCCGACGAACATCACCGGCACGCCGAACAGGCCGCGCTTGACCGCCGCTTCGGTATCGCTCTTGAGCTGGTCCTTGATGGCAGGATCGGCGCAGAGGGCGAGGACTTCCTGCGGATCGAGGCCGGCCTTGGCCAGGGTGGCGCCGAGCACGGCGGGATCGCCGAGGTTGAGGCCGTCCACCCACATGCCGCGGTACAGGGTTTCCACGTAGGTCGCGAACTGCTGCGGCAGGCGCTGCTGCACGCCGACGGCGCCGCGCATCATCTGCAGGGTGTTGATGGGGAAATGGGTGTTGTGCTGCAACGGCACGCCGTAGCGCGCGGCGAAGCGGGCCAGGTCGTGCAGCATGTACTTGCCCTTGGCCGGCACCATCATCGGCGAGGCGTTCTGCGTGGCCTGGAAGATGCCGCCGAGCAACACCGGCTTGTAGACCAGTTCGGCGCCGGTCTCGGCGGCGATCTTCGGCAACTGGGTATAGGCCAGGTAGGCGGTGGGGCTGCCGAAGTCGAAATAGAACTCGATGGTTTTGCTCATGGGATGCTCCTCGGAGCCGATGTGCAGCGATTGTTTGTTGTTTTACGCGCGCCTGTCGAACGGGATCAAGCGCTCACCACTTTTCCATCCACGGGCGCAGGTCCAGCTCGAATGTCCAGGCGTCGCGCGGCTGGCGGTGCAGGTGCCAGTAGTTCTCGGCGATGTGCTCCGGGTTGAGGATGCCGTCCTGATCCTTGCGCGCGTACATCTCGGGGAAGCTGGTCTTGATGAAGTCGGTGTCGATGGCGCCGTCGACCACGACGTGGGCGACGTGGATGTTCCGCGGTCCCAGTTCACGCGCCATGCTCTGCGCCAGCGCGCGCAGGGCGTGCTTGGCGCCGGCGAAGGCGGCGAAGTTGGCGGCGCCCCGCAAACCCGCGGTGGCGCCGGTGAAGAGGATGGTGCCTCGTTCGCGCTTGACCATGCGCCGCGCCACCTCGCGGCCGGCGAGGAAGCCGGAGAGGCAGGCCATCTCCCAGATCTTGAAGTATTTGCGCGCGGTTTCTTCGAGGATGCTGCAGGGGACGTTGGCGCCGATGTTGAACACCAGCACTTCGATCGGGCCGATGTCCTGCTCGATCTCCCGCACCAGCGCCTCGACTTCCTCTTCCTTGCGCGCGTCGGAGGCGAAGCCGCGGGCGCGGCCGCCCGCTGCGACGATTTCGTCGACGAGGGGCTGCAGCTTGTCGGCGCTGCGGCGGGTGACGCAGGCAAAGTAGCCTTCGCGGGCGAAGCGCTTGGCGATGGCGCCGCCGGTGGCATCGCCGGCGCCGATCACCAGCACCACGCCTTTGTCCGTACTGCCCGTCTTTTCCATGATGCCTCTCCTCCGCCGCATTGACGGCCTTCTGCTTGCAGAGTAGGTTCCATTTTGGAACTAGTCAATCGCCAAGGCTTGGCGGAGTGGACATGCGCTGGGACGAAATCGAAAACCAACCCTGCTCGATCGCGCGCAGCCTGTCGGTGGTGGGCGACCGCTGGACCTTGTTGGTGCTGCGTGAATGCTTCCTCGGCGTGCGCCGTTTCGAGGAATTCCGGGAGCACCTGGGCATGGCGCGGCATCGCCTGTCCGACCGGCTCGGCCGGCTGGTCGAGGAAGGGGTGCTGCGCAAGGAGCCTTACCAGGACAAGCCGCTGCGCCACGAGTACCGGCTCACCGACAAGGGCAAGGACCTGTACCCGGTGATGCTCAGCCTGGTGCGCTGGGGCGACCACTGGATGGACCGGGGCAAGGGACCTCCGGTGGTGTATCGCCACAATCCCTGCGGCCACATGACGACGCCGGTCATGGTGTGTTCTGAATGCGGCGAAGCGCTGACCGCGCGCGATGTCACGCCGATGGCGGGGCCGGGCTTGCGCCGCGGCGACAAGCGCCTGCACCGTTACAACACGGCCTGAGCGGGATCAGCCGGGACAGGGACCGCCGGCGGCAACCCAGGCATCGAGGTCCCGCACGAACTGCGCGTGCGGGATCGGCGGCAGGGTGCGGCCGTTGCCGTTCTTCGCGGGGTCCTTGGCGGCCGCCTATCCTTGGCAGGGATAGGACCGGGCGGCGGCCGCGGTAGTTCTTCAGCCTATAAATAGACATTTGTCTATTTCCGGGAAATTGCGTTAGATTCCGTCCATGAACCGCGTCCTGTGCGCATGCGCACTGAGCCTGCCGCTGCTTGCCGGCGCCGCCGAAACGGGCCAGCCGGCGCCGCTTTTCCCGGCGCTGGAGGCGCAGCGCGGGAAGGTGGTGCTGGTGGATTTCTGGGCCTCCTGGTGCGGACCCTGTCTGCAGGCGCTGCCGCGTTACGAGGCGCTGCGGCAGGAGTTGCATGCCGGCGGTTTCGAGGTGATCGGCGTGGATGTGGACCAGCATCCGCAGGATGGCGAGAAGCTGCTGAAGACGCTGCGCCTGAGTTATCCGCAGGTGCCGGATGCGCAGGGCGAGCTGGCGGAGCGTTATGCGGTGAACGGCATGCCGGCTTCCTACCTGGTGGATCGCAAGGGCCAGGTGAGGCAGATGCACGTGGGCTTTGAAAAGAACGATATCGAACCGCTGCACAAGGCGGTCGCACAACTGCTGGAGGAAAAATGACTCAGGGAATGCGATGGGGAGTGCTGGTGATGGGCGTGGCGCTGCTCTGCGGTTGCAGCGGCATGCAGCCGAAGGCCTGGCAACGCGGTGACCTGGCGCAGCCGGAGATGGCCTGGGATCCGGACCCGGTGGATGCGGCGATACGCCAGCACACCTACGACAGCAAGGAGGCGGCGAGCGGCAGCGCGACCGTCGGTGGCGGCGGCTGCGGTTGCAATTGAGCGAGGCCGCCCATGCCCCCGAAGAAGAATCCGAGCGTACCGCTCAACCAGGCCCTGCTCGCCCTCACCGCTTCCGCGCTCGCCATTCCCGGCATGAGCGCGCAGGCGCAGGATCTGGCCGGCGACCCGATGCCGTCGGCGCAGCGCGACAGCACCCTGCTCGACTACCGTTTCTCGTATTACGACGAAGGGCACATCGCCGGCAGCAAGACTTCCAGCGGCCAGGACAGCGAGCGCTATAACGTCGAGTCGCACCAGTTCCGCATCGCCACGCGGCTCGGCTCGAAGGCGGACCTGACTGCCGACGCGACGGTGGAGACGATGAGCGGCGCCTCGCCCTGGTTCATCCTGCCGGACGCCAAGGGCAAGCCGGTGCAGGTGATGAGCGGCGCGTCCATCCACGACTTCCGCCAGGCCTTGCAGGTGCGCGCCAACGAGCGCTTCGGCGCCGTCACCGGCAGCGTGCTCGCCGGCTATTCCAACGAGCGCGACTACCGCGGCGCCAACGGCGGGCTCGAAGGCAGCTGGGACTTCAACAACAAGCTGACCACGCTGAGCGGCGGCGTGGGCTACACCCACAATGACCTCGACCCGACCGAGGGCGCATCGACGCGCTTCCCCACCCGCATCGCCCACGCCGACAACTACGAGGTAACCGGCTATGCCGGGCTGGCGCAGGTGCTGGGCGGGGAGACGGTGCTGCAGAGCAGCGTCAGCTTCACCTACCAGAACGGCTATCTGTCCGATCCGTACAAGATGGCCTATGTGGCCGGCAACACGGTCAACGACGCGCGGCCCGGCAACCGCCGCAAGCTGGCCTGGATCACGCGCCTGCGCCAGAACGTGGCGGCGCTGGATGCGGTGGTGCACCTGGACTACCGCTACTATCACGACGACTGGGGCATCACCGCCCATACCGCAGAGCTGGCCTGGTACCAGACCTTGCCGTGGAGCTGGGCGCTGGTGCCGCGGGTGCGCTGGTACAGCCAGAGCCAGGCCGATTTCTACCAGCCGTATTACAACGCGGCGCAGAACAACGGCCTGTATTCCAGCGACTATCGCCTGTCGCCGTTCGGCGCGCTCAGCGAAAGCCTGGGTGTGTACAAGCGCCTGGGCAGCTGGAACCTGAGTCTGCGCTACGAGCACTACAGCAGCGGCGGCGCCTACTCGATCCGCAGCATCGAGGTGGAGAATCCGGCGCTGGTGCGGTTCCAGGTGTTCTCGGCGGGGATCGTGAAGACGTTCTGAGATTGCGCGGCAATGCCGATGGGACCGATGCTTCACGCGCCTTGCCGTTTCGTGCAATAAGACCGGAATGGAAGTCTTCAGCTACCGCTTCAAGGCGATGGGCGGGCCCTGCGAGGTCCGCCTCCATGCAGACGACCGCGCGCAGGCGGACCGCCATGCCGCCGTGGCCAAGGCGGAAATCCTGCGGCTGGAGCAGCGCTATTCGCGCTATCGCGAGGACAGCTTCACCACCCTGGTCAACCGCTCCGCCGGTGATGCGCGCGGCATCGAGGCGGATGCGGAGAGTGCCGCGCTGCTCGACTATGCGCAAACCGCCTGGGAGCAGAGCGGGGGTTTGTTCGACATCACTTCCGGGGTGCTGCGGCGGGTGTGGGACTTCAAGGCGCGGCGCGTGCCCGCGCAAGCGGAGATCGACGGCATCCTGCCGCTGATCGGCTGGCAGCGCGTGCGCTGGGAGCGGCCGCGGCTGGTGTTGCCACTGGCCGGGATGGAGCTGGACTTCGGCGGTTACGTCAAGGAATACGCGGCGGACCGCGCGGCGCAGGCTTGCCGCGACGCGGGAGCGCGGCATGGTTTCGTGGAACTGGCCGGCGATATCGCGCTGATCGGGGCGCATCCCGATGGTGCGCCCTGGCAGATCGGCGTGCGCCATCCGCGTGCGCCAGAGCAGGCGCTGGCGACGATTCCGCTGGCTGCGGGCGCCATCGCCAGCAGCGGCGACTATGAGCGCTATTTCGAAGTCGATGGGCTGCGCTACAGCCATCTGCTGAATCCGAAGACCGGCTGGCCGGTGCGCGGGCTGTCCGCAGTAAGCGTGGTGGCGCCGCAGTGCCTGATCGCCGGTACCGCGTCCACCATCGCCATGCTCAAGGGCGCGGAAGCAGGGCCGCGCTGGCTGGGCGAACTGGGGTTGCGCCACCTTTGCGTGGCGGCGGACGGCGTGTTGGCCGGCACGGTTGAGCACCGCACTGTTCCGGCGCACGGCCCGCTCACACGCACCTAGCGCCGCCGGGGATTTCGCCGTCCGGACCCTGCGCCTTGGCATGGGATGTCAAGCGGCCATGCCCGTCTGCGGTCGATTCTTCGCCAGTTGCCGGAGTTGCGGCAATCATCCACCGGGAAGATGGCATGAAGGGAAGAATTCTGGCGTTGGCGGTGTTGGGCCTGGGCAGCGGCGCGCTGCTCTACGGATGCGGCAGCTCGAAGCCGGTATCCGGCGGCGGCTCGGGGACGGCGCAGCTGCCGCCACAGGCGTATTGCGTGCTGAAGAGCCCGCGCCTGCAGGTCGGCACCACGCCGGACCTGGTCATCGACGGGGTGACCTACACACATACCCACCAGCCGGACGCGCCGAGCGCGATCGAGTTGCCGCTGGCCAACCCGGGGCCGCAGCCGGCGGGAGCCTGCAACGGCAACGGGCAGTTCCGCTTCGGCAGCGGGCTATACGACACCACCGGGCCGATCGGCGGCAATCCCACCGGGCATGCCGACATGTTCGGCATGGTGATTCCGCCGCAGGCGCCGAACGGCATCCACATCCGCCTGTATGCCCGCGCCTTCGCCATCGAGTCGCCCTGCAACGGCAAGCGCGTGGCCTTCGTTTCCGACGATGTGGGCGCGCTGTCCGGGCTGGTGCACCAGGAAGTGCTGAAGCGCATCGCCGCGGATGCGACGCTGAAGCGGTACTACAGCGCCGACAACGTGATGCTGTCCGCCACGCATACCCACACCGCCGGCGGCGGCTTCGGCGTGCCGGTGCTGCCCGACCTGTCGTCCACCCTGCCCGCGCTGCTGGACAATCCGCTGGTGTGGGTGGAAAGCCTGATCTTCAGCGACGCCAATTACGATGACGACAACGTCAATGCCATCGTCGGCGGCATCGTGCAGGCGATCCGCCGCGCCCATGCCAACCTCGAGGCGCATCCGGACAGCGCCGGCATCAAGATGTCGATCGGCCAGTTGCTCAATGCCAACGTCAACCGCTCGCCGCCGGCCTACCGGCAGGATGCGCCATCCGAGCGCGCGCAGTACGTGGACCAGGAGGGCCATGAGGTCGATGTGGAGAAGCGCTTCGTGCAGCTCAACCTGGTGCGCGGCAACGGCTCGGTGGCCGGCGTGCTCAACTGGTTCGCGGTGCATCCCACCTCGATGAGCAACCACGACCTGCTGCTCTCCAGCGACAACAAGGGCTATGCCTCGCTCGGCTTCGAGAAGCTGATGGGCACGCGCTATCTGCCGGATGCGGGCACCACGCCCGACGGCGCGGACAACTTCGTCGCCGCCTTCGCCCAGACCGATGAGGGCGACACGGTGCCGGACCTGTATGTGTTCGACAAGGATGTGAACGGCGGCAACGGGCCGGGACAGGGCGTGCCCTACCGCTATCGCGGCGGCAGCGACGATCCCTACAACTTCAACGAGGCCGGCTACCAGCGCGGCCAGCAGGAAGCGACCGCGATCTCCGGCACCAAGCAGCTGGCGCAGGCGCTGACCCAGTTCACCCAGGGCAATGCGCTGACCGGGCCGGTGGATTACCGCTTCTTCTACGCCGACTTCAGCAACGATGCCATCACCGATCCGGTGGTGCTGGCCGGACTGACCTATCCCGACCTGCCGGCGGCGCTGTACACGCCGGCCAAGACCACCTGCGGCACCGGCATGGGTGTGGGCTTCGGCGCCGGCGGCGTCAACGGACCGGGACCGCTGGCGGCCGGCAATGTCTGCGTCGCCGATGCGCCCTCGCCGTACAAGCAGGAAATCCGCACCGGCTACAACGGCCTGTTCAACGGCACCGGTTATCTGGTGCTGGAGCAGAACGACCAGCCGCTGACGGTGCCCTTCCCCGGCGTGCTCGCCACCGGCGTGGTGGCGCCGCTGCTGTGCACGCTCAAGACAGTGGAGCCGCAATACGCCTGCCAGAACGAGAAGCCGGTACTGCTCGGCTCGGAGAAGAATCCGGTGCCGTTCCAGATCTTCCGCCTCGGCAACCTGGCCATACTCGCGGTGCCGTTCGAGGTAACCACCATGGCCGGGCGGCGCCTGCGCAAGACGGTGCTGGATGCGCTGAGCCCGGTGGGCGTGGACACGGTGGTGATCTCCGGCCTGTCCAATGATTACCTGCACTACATGACGACGCGCGAGGAATACTCGGCGCAGATGTATGAAGGCAACTCGACCTATGCCGGTCCCTGGCAGCTCGCGGCCACGCAGCAGGAAGCGCGCAAGCTGGCGCTGGCCATGGCCGAGGGACAGCCCGCGCCCGCAGGCGTTGCGGCGATGAGCTTCAGCACCGGGCCGGCTTCGCCGGTGACGGTGGATGCGCCGGGTTCTTTCGGCAAGCTGGTGACGGACGCCGCCAAGAGTTATGCGCAGGGCGATACGGTGGACGTGACGTTCGTCGCCGGCTATCCCGGCAACGACCTGAAGACCATGTCGTCCTATCTTTACGTCGAGCGGCAGAACGCGCAGGGCGGCTGGGACGTGGTGGGCAGCGATGGCCGGCCGGACCTGAACTTCATCTGGCATTCCAATGCCAGCCTGCTCAACACGGAGCTGGGCATCAGCGGCGCCTCGACGGCGGAAGCGCTGTGGAAGATTCCGCTGGATACGCCGGCCGGCACCTACCGCATCCGCCACGAAGGTGTGTCGCGGCTCTCCGCCAGCAAGCCGGCGCAGCCTTACGAGGGGGTCAGCAGCGCGTTCCAGGTGACGGGCACGCCGGCGGACTGCCCATAGAGTGGCCGTTATCTTCCAAACTTTTGAGGAACGGTGCGGCGCAGCACAAGCAGCCTGCACTCATCGGCCGAAGACTACCGTTCGGCGCAGAACCGGCCGATTGGGAGATTTTTACCACCTACGTCCAATTGAAACCGGCAATAGCATCGTGCATCTGGAGGCGCGCTGCATCTAACCGCATCGCGCATCCGCACAAGAAAAACATGTTGGGTGCGCGATGTCCAAGCAGCAGAAAGGAGCGTCGAACATTGAAGCCCGGGCGGCCGGGGGTGCGGCTTGCCCGGTCGCCGCACCCTTCAGACCTACGCCGGCTCCGGCCCAGGACGAACAGCATTTCCGCCGGGTGATCGAAGCCGCGCCCAACGCCATGGTGATGGTCAACCAGCGCGGCGTGATCCTGCTGGTCAACTCGCAAACGGAGCGGCTGTTCGGCTACCGCCGTGAAGAACTGTTGGGGCAATCGCTGGAAATGCTGGTGCCGCAGCGTTTCCGCGGGCATCACGAAAGCTTCCGCACCGGTTATTTCAGGCATCCGGACACTCGTGCCATGGGGGCCGGGCGCGACCTCTACGGCCTGAAGAAGGATGGATCGGAAGTACCGATCGAAATCGGCCTCAATCCGCTCGACATGCCCGAAGGCCTGTCCGTGCTGGCCTCGATCATCGACATCACCGAGCGCAAGCGCGCCGAGGAGCGCCTGCGCCTGGTGGTGGAAGCGGCGCCCAACGCGATGCTGATGATCAACTCGGAAGGCGAAATCATCCTGGTCAACTCCCAGGTGGAGAAGCTGTTCGGCTACACCCGCGCGGATTTGCTGGGGCAGCGCATCGAAACGCTGATTCCCGAACGCTTCCGCGGACATCACGCGCGCTACCGCGACAATTTTTTCGACCATCCGGACACTCGTGCCATGGGGGCCGGGCGCGACCTCTACGGCCTGAAGAAGGATGGATCGGAAGTACCGATCGAGATCGGGCTGAATCCCTTGCATACCGGCGACGGGCATTTCGTGCTGGCGTCGGTGATCGACATCACCGAGCGTCTCCAGGCCGAAAAGCTGCAGCGGGCAACACAGATGAACACGCTGCGCCAGTCGATTCTGGACAGCCTGCCTTTCTGCATCATCGCCATCAGCACCGACGGCGTCATCCTCACCGTCAATCCGGCCGGCGAGCGCCTGCTCGGATATGCACGGCAGGAGTTGGTCGGACAGTCGGCGCTGATGATTCATGATGAGCAGGAACTGATGCGCCGCGCCACTGAACTCTCGCAGCAGGTGGGCATCGTCATTCCGGCCAACTTCCAGGTCATCGTCGCCTCCGGCAGCCGGGACGTTGCGGACGAGCGCGAATGGACCTACATGTGCAAGGACGGCAGGCGCCTGCCCGTCAACGTGGCGATTACGGCCATGCGCGACGACGCAGGGAGGGTGAGCGGCTTCCTCAAGGTCGCCTACGACATCACCCAGCGCAAGCACGCCGAGGCCTTCATCCGCCACATGGCACACCATGACGCCCTCACCGGCCTGCCCAACCGCGCGTTGTTGCTGGACCGCCTGGAAATGGCGATCCGCCAGGCCCAGCGCCACAGCGGCCAGCTGGCGGTGTTGATGATGGACCTCGACCACTTCAAACGGGTCAACGATCTGCTGGGCCACCCCATAGGCGATCAATTACTGCTCAATATCTCCAATCGCCTGAAACATTGTGTGCGGGATATCGACACCGTGGCACGACTCGGCGGGGACGAGTTCGTACTCGTGCTGACCGACGTCAAGCGGCGCGGCGATCTGCTGCCGGTGGCGACCGAAATCATCAAGCGGATCTCCGCCCCGATGCTCATCGATGGCCATGAGCTGCTGGTTACGCCCAGCGTCGGCGGCTGCATGTTCCCGGTGGATGGCAGCGATGCCACGACCTTGCTGAAAAACGCCGATACCGCTATGTATCACGCGAAATCAGCGGGGCGCAACAACTTCCAGTGGTTCACCCAGCACATGCTGAAGCAAACCGAGGAAAAGCTGGCGCTGGGCACGGCCCTGCGCCGCGCCGTGGAAAGCGGAGAGCTGAGCATCCACTATCAGCCGGAGGTATCGCTGAGCAACGGACGCGTCACCGGCATGGAGGCGCTGGCACGCTGGACCAATGCCAGGCAGGGTTCGGTCTCACCCGACCGCTTCATCCCGGTGGCCGAGGAAACCGGGCTGATCCTGCAGCTCGGCGAATGGGTTCTGCGCACGGCCTGCCATGAATGCGCCGCCATCGAGCAGCGCATGGGCCGCAGGATCATGCTGGCCGTCAACGTCTCGACCCGGCAGTTCCAGCAAAAAGAGTGGCCGCACATCGTGCGCAGCGCCCTGGAGGAAAGCGGACTGGGCGCCGACAGCCTGGAGATCGAAATCACCGAGAGCATGCTGATGCAGAACCCGGAGGAGAGCGCCGAAATGCTGCGCGCTTTGCGCCGCCTGGGCGTGACCGTGGTGGTGGACGATTTCGGCACCGGCTACTCCAGCCTGTCCTACCTGACGCGCTTTCCGATCGATAAAATCAAGATCGACCGTTCCTTCGTGCGCGATCTGGCCACCGATGCAGCGGATGCCGCCATCATCAATGCCATTATCGCGATGGCCCACAGCCTCAATATCCGCGTGGTGGCGGAAGGCGTCGAAACCGAGCAGCAGCAACACTACCTCCAGCAACGCGGCTGCGACCAGGCCCAGGGATTTCACTACAGCCAGGCCGTTCCGGCCGGCGAATTCGAAGCCTTGCTGGGCGCGATAGAAAGCCGCGGATAGCCAAACTACTTCGCATCGACGTCGGAGTAGAACGCCGCCGGATTCAGCCCGCGGCGCCGGCTTCCCGTTTCGCGGCCACGCTCAGCAGCCCGGCGATGGCGCCACGCAGGGTGGCGGCGAGTTCCGCGTCGGCGGCGATGCCGGCGCCGTCGAGCTTGCGGCCCGCCAGAGGCAAGGTGACGCAGGCCTCGCGCACCAGCCGCGCGGACATGGTGACCAGGGTCTCGGCCAGTGCGGCCTGGGCGTGGGAGGCATGCGGGGCTGTGTTGATCAGGGCCACCGGCTTGTCCGGGAATTCGGCACAGCTGACCAGCCAGTCCAGCGCGTTCTTCAGCGAGCCGGGCACGCCGTGGGCGTATTCCGGGCTGGAGATGAAGATGGCGGCGCACTCGCCCACCTCGCGGCGCAATTCGAGCACCGCGGGCGGCGTGGCCGGGGCCAGCTCGCCATCCAGATCCGGATTGAAATGCGGCAGCGTATCCAGCCCGCGCCAGGCCAGCACTTCGACACCGGGCGGCGCCAGCAGCTCCACCGCGCGGAGGGCAGCGCTGTTGGAGGAAACAGCCCGCAGGCTGCCGGAAATGGTGAGGATGCGCATGGAAGCGCGCAGCCTAGCATGGCGGATGTGAAAATGAGGGGGAGGCCGGTCGTAAATATTTGCGTCGCCACGCTTGCGCCCCCGCGCCGGAACCGGGAGGATTGGCAGGACTGGATGCGGCACCGCCGCCATGCAGCCTATTGACGATACGAGAACGTTATGAGCATGTCTTTGCGCGACCAGCTGTTGCAGGCCGGTCTGATCAGCAAGAAGCAGGCGGAACAGGCCGAGAAGCAGCCGCACCACCAGCGGAAAGACCGCGCGCCGAAGAAGCCGCCGACCCCCGCCGAGATCCAGCGGCGCAATGCGCAATTGGCGGTGCAGAAGGCGCAGGCGGAGAAGCTGGCGCAGGACCAGGCGCGCAGCCGCCAGCAGCAGGAGAAGGCCGACCGCAAGGCGCGCCACGCCCAGATCAAGCAGCTGGTGGAACAGAACCGGCTGCCCAAGGTCGACGGCGACGATTTCTACAATTTCCTCGACGGCACCAAGATCCGCCGCATCCCGGTGAATCCCGACAGCCGCGTCAAGCTGGGCAACGGCCAGCTGCGCATCGTGCGCTGCGAGGGCCGCTACGAGGTGGTGCCCGCCGCCATCGCCGAACGCATCGCCGAGCGCGAGGAGCGCGCGGTGATCCCGCGCGTGGTGGCGGAAGAGACCAAGCCGGACGAAAACGATCCGTACAAGGATTACGTGGTGCCGGACGATTTGATCTGGTAGATCGCGGCATCTGCGTGCACCGCGGAGCGATTCGACGAAAACCAGCTGGACCTTGATCGGCGGCGACGGCAAGCCGTGTGAGAGCCAACGTCCCGGCACCCTCGGCGGCCATCGGCGCGGCCCCATCTATGGCCGGCTCGACTGCCCCAGCGCCCTGAGGGCGATCGCCCGGGGCGGCTATGTGGCGCAGCGGGTGTTCTTCCTCGATGAAGAGCATGCGCGGGCGGCCGGCTACCAGCCTTGCGGTGTCTGCATGCCGGCCGAGTACGCCGCGTGGAAAGCACAGGCGCGCAAGAATCCGGAAGCCGCCGGCAAGCCTGACCACTAAGCTTCACTCCATGGCGCAGCCGAGGCTGCCCGACAGGTGGAGGCTTATCGTGCAAATGATCATTCCGGCAGATTCGCAAACCGCGGAGGAAGTAGCGCCCGTCGCCGGGTTGGCTGATGTCGCCGCGCTCGACTGGGAGCGGATCGGCGCGGAGCTTGATGCGCAGGGCTGCGCGGTGATTCCAGGCTTGCTGGATCGGGCTCGGTGCGAGTCACTGGCCGGCTTGTATCCACGGGATGAAATCTTCCGCAGCCGGGTGGTGATGGGGCGGCATGGCTTCGGCCGCGGTGAGTACCGCTATTTCAGTTATCCACTACCGGAGATCGTCGCCGGGCTGCGCGAGGCCTTCTATCCGCGGCTAACGCCGATCGCCAATCGGTGGAACGCGGCGATGGGGATCGAGACGCGCTACCCGGAGCGGCATCCTGAGTTCATCGCGCGCTGCCATACCGCGGGACAGACGCGGCCCACGCCGCTGCTGCTGCAATACGGCGTGGACGACTACAACTGCCTGCACCAGGATCTGTATGGCGAGCATGTGTTTCCGCTCCAGCTGGCGATCCTGCTGTCGGAGCCGGGGCGCGATTTCAGCGGCGGCGAGTTCGTGCTGACCGAGCAGCGGCCGCGCATGCAGTCGCGGCCGGAGGTGGTGCCGCTGCGGCAGGGCGATGCGGTGGTGTTCGCCGTGCATCACCGGCCGGTGCAGGGCACGCGCGGCGTGTACCGGGTGAACCTGCGCCACGGCGTGAGCCGGCTGCGCTCCGGGCAGCGGCATACACTGGGCGTCATCTTCCACGACGCGCAGTGAAGACCGGATGAGTACGGCATGACCCTGGACCTGTTTCCGGATCACGACGACGGCGCCGGGCGGCGCGAGGAGCTGGCGCCGGGCGCGGTGGTGCTGCGCGGGCTGGCGCTGCCGCAGCAGGCGGAGATTCTCGCGGCAGTGGACGACATCACGTCCAGGGCGCCGCTGCGGCATCTCACCACACCGGGCGGCTTCCGCATGTCGGTGGCGATGACCAATTGCGGCGCGCGCGGCTGGGTCAGCGACCGGCGGGGTTACCGATACGATGCGCTGGACCCGGAAAGCGGGCGCCCCTGGCCGCCAATACCGGAAGTGTTCCTGGAACTGGCGGCGAATGCGGCCTCAGAGGCCGGCTTCGAGGGGTTCGCGCCGGATGCCTGCCTGATCAACCACTACGAGCCGGGGACGCGGCTGTCGCTGCACCAGGACAAGGACGAGCGGGATTACAGCCAGCCGATCGTGTCCGTATCGCTGGGCATACCGGCGGTGTTCCTGTTCGGCGGGTTGAAGCGGGAGGACCGTTGCCTGCGGGTGCCACTGGGGCACGGCGACGTGGTGGTCTGGGGCGGCCCTGCCCGGCTGCGCTTTCATGGGGTGATGCCGCTCAAGGCGGCGAGTCATCCGGGGCTGGGGATGCGGCGGGTGAATTTGACGTTTCGGAAGGTGGGCTAGTTTTCGTGGCGAATTCCGGGATTCCGTCAGCGGCGGAATATATCGGTGACGAGCCCCCGGCGCGGAACGGCCGGACGCGGAAAATTCGCTCAAAAAAGCCCATGCGTGCCATGCGTGCCAAGGGTTTTTGTTGGCACGCATGCGGTGAGCGGGAAATGCAGGGATGCGAAAGATGGCTGTTAATGGGGTTCGGGTATTCAATTTCGTGCAAATTCACCCGGCCGGGTGCAAACTTTCCTCTCGACCAGGGGATACGGGGCGGTACGGCGAAACGGACTCCTAACGCCTTAAAATCAAATAGTTCCAGACAAAGACGACCTGGCTCTCGCGCCGCCCCGTTTGTTTTCATATAGTTAAACCAAAATCGATCAACTGAAGGCCCCCGTCCCGAATTTTCGATCCAAAAAAGGTTTGGGGTGACGGCGATATTGCTGTGCCAGCAATTGAAGGAGATGCGGGAATGGGTGCGTGGAGCCATGAGCCGTTTGGAAACGATGACGCTGGGGACTGGGTTTATGACCTTGAGCGTTCCAAGGACCTCTCAGCGATCGGAAGTGCACTAAGCGCAGTTACGGACGAAGCAGACGAATACTTGGAAGTCCCTCAATGTTCGGCTGCACTTGCTGCGGCGGAAGTTGTCGCCGCGATGCTTGGCAAGCCAGTTAAGTCACTACCTGAAGAAGTCACCGTGTGGATGAAAGGCAAGCCCAGACCTGACGACGCACTTATCTCAAAAGCAAAAAAAGCCATAAGCGCAATCCTTCAATCTTCGGAATTGCAGGAACTTTGGGCGGAGTCGGAACACTATCCACAATGGCAAGCCATCACAAAAGATCTTTTGACTCGGCTCAGCTAAACCGCAACTCGACACTCCCCGCGGACGTCTTAACCAATCTTGACAGCCATTAAGTTGTTATGAAGCTCGTGATTAGAACTAGAGTTGTCAGGCTACTTGTTATCGTGTTTATAGCGATCAGTACTCCTACAAGGGCAACACCTGCATTCGATAATGGCGTGTTATGCGCGGAGTGGGGAGCCGTCGAGTCTCACTGGCTCAAGAGTGATTGGTATCAGTACCTTAAGGTGAACGACGATTTCAGTGGGGTTTTTTCCTACTCATTTGGCGAAGAGCCCATCACATTGCGATTTAGCCCCGGCGATGTGATGCACGAGGACGGTCTTGTGGTGATTCGCCTAAACCGCCCAGGAGGCTCTCCCTTCAGGCTGGTATTGGCAGGATGGCGGATGGCCAGCGGAGAAGGGCTGGTAACAGGGACATTGTTCATGTACCAAGAAGAACTTGGCCGCGAATATTTATTCAACAGCATCCCTGTAAGGCTTGAATGGTTAGTGCCGACGAGACTGAAACAAGATGCCGTTCCTACTATCCAAGATATCAAGAAGGGACTGGGCCGACAATGATCACCATCTCATCCTTCTACCTGGAACCATCAGTCCACGGCTCCGGGCAACCATTGAATTTTAACGCCTGATGCCTCTATAACATGCTAGCGCTCGACAGCCCCCGTTGGTCCGAGCTTCAGCACGCTTACGGCTCGGCGTCCGATATCCCGGCGTTGTTGCAACAGCTTGAGAAGTTCCCGGACGGAGATGGGCAGGAAGAGCCCTGGTTCTCTCTGTGGAGCGCCTTGGCGCATCAAGGCGACGTCTACTCAGCCTCGTTTGCCGCAGTTCCACATGTGATCGAAGTTCTCTCAAAGGCACCGGAACGAGCGGGCTCTGCTTATTTCCATTTTCCGGCATGGGTTGAAGTGTGCAGGCACCGCAAGGGTATCGCCATTCCAGACGATCTAGAATCCGCCTATACGGAGGCTCTGCGAAAAATCCCTGCTCTTGTAGCGACTGCCGCCACACGGGAATGGAGTGAAGACCTTCTTGTGTGCGCCCTGGCCGCCATTGCCGCAGCAAAGGGTTATGTTTCAGTTGCGGAAGCAACCATGGAATTGACTCCAGATGTCGCGACGGAATTCATGGAGTGGTTCTTTGAGAGGTAGCTCTTCAATTGTCGCCGTCTCGGGGCGATCTTTGGTCATGCAAAACTAGGTATTTAAGATGAAAGCCCTAGTCCAGGAAGAGCTTTCGGGTTGTGGTATAGCCAGCGTAGCCGTTCTTGCCGGCATCAGCTACAAACAATCGCAGCGTATCGCCAACAGACTCGGCATCCATGCCGAGGATACTCGTTTGTGGTCGGATACACGGCACGTTCGCACCTTGCTCAAGCAGCATAGGATTCAGTGTTCAGCGAAGGAAAAGCCGTTTACCTCTTGGGAGGCTTTGCCGGACACCGCCTTGCTTGCCATCAAGTGGCATCTCGAACGCAGCATTCCATTTTGGCATTGGGTGGTTTTCTGGCGCAGCCCGGAGGGGCCGCTGGTGCTGGATTCCAAAGCGGCGCTGCGTACCAATACCCGTACCGACTTCGGGCGCATCAAGCCGAAGTGGTTCATTACTATTAGCGGCGCGAAACTCCCGGCTGTCGATCCGGCCGCGCCAAGGCGCCAATGAAAATATCCACTGTAGCCGGCTGTGCCTTCCTGAGTTTGATCGGCGGCTGCATTGCGGCCTACCCGATCGACCACGCAAGAGTTAGCAACTACTGCGCAACGACGAAAGCAGGTGAATCGGCAATTAGTGCCCGACAGCGTGCCCTGGATCGATTCGAATTTGGCGCCACTCCAAACTCGGAGCATCAAGGCAAGATGTCCTTCCTTGTATATACCACTCTGTCATTCGGTCGATATGTGTGTTTCGTCGATAACGATGGCTCCAAAGTGATCACCACGCGATTCAATGATGTCGATTGACTTGAACGTGAGGTTGTGCCGAAATCAACTTGTAACAGCATTCCCCGCATCGCTGCGACAGCTGGAGCGAAGGGCAAACACCGAAGAAATTACCCAATACCTCTCGCATATCGTAGGGGAGCACATGGGCATGGGGCAATCAGGAATTACTTATTCCAGGCCACATGAGTTTGCTGAACACCTTCAACAATGGTTCTCAGGCAAATGGATTGGCGCCCACATCTGACCTCGAGACCATGCGACATGGGCGAGGACATCCCGCCTTACGAAAGTCCAGCATTAATACGGAACTAGGGAAACAATCGGATCCATGGGAATAGTGTTGTGCTCCAAGCATGGAAAACAGCAAGGCCCGATGTGGTGCAAACATGTGAGAGAAGCTTGTGTTGCATTGCGCACTCAATCGTTACACCGCTTGACCTTGATTCGATTCGATGTGGATATCCTAGACGACGGAACGTCTCTTTTGGATTTCGTCGTCTGCTCGAATTGCGCCAAGGACTATGAGTTGACTGACGAAACTGTTCTTCCCGGAAAGTATTTTGAAGAGGGCAGATTGTCCTATACCTCTCCGAGTTGTGAATTCTGCCTTGTGGACTTCATATCTAGTTTGGACGGCTAAAACCCATTCTGGATTCGACCGTCTCTTTACCAGGGATCGATGTAAGACCGCTTCCTACCTTCCCGCACATCCGCGGCAGGCACCGATGACAGGCCGCGTAGCAACCATTTGCGCGTATCCGCCGGGTCGATGACGTTGTCGATTTCCAGGTAGGAGGCGGTGCTGAGGGCCTTGCCGCGTTCGTAGAGGGCGGCGACGGCTTGTTTGAACATTTTCTCCCTTGCTTCGGGGTCCTGGATGGCTTCGAGTTGTTTGGCCAGGCCCAGGCGCACCGCCCCTTCGAGGCCCATGGCGCCGAATTCTCCGGTGGGCCACGCCACGGTGAACAAGGGGGAATGGAAGTGGCCGCCGGTCATGGCCTGGGCGCCGAGGCCGTAGCCCTTGCGCAGGACCACGGTCATGAAGGGGACCGTGAGGCTGGCGCCGACGACGAAGAGGCGCGAGGCGTGGCGGACCATGGCGGTCTTTTCCGAGTCCGGGCCGACCATGAAGCCGGGGGTGTCGCAGAGAGAAACAATGGGCAGGCGGTAGGTTTCGCAGAGCTGGAGGAAGCGGGCCATCTTGTCGGAGGCGGGGGCGTCGATGGCGCCGCCGAGGTGCCTGGGGTTGCTGGCGACGAGGCCCATGGGGCGGCCTTCGATGCGGATCAGGGCGGTGACGACGCCCGGCCCGAACTCGCGGCGCAGCTCCAGCACCGAGCCGGTGTCGGCCAGGGTTTCGATGACGCCGCGCACTTCGTAGGCCTGGCGGCGGTTCTCGGGGATGCACTGGCGCAGCAGGCGCTGGTCGGCGGCGCTCCATTCCTTGAGCGGGCCCTGGAAGTAGCCGAGGTACTGCTTCGCGGCGGCGACTGCGGCTGATTCGTCGGCGACGCGGATGTCGACCACGCCGTTGGCGCTCTGCACGGCGATGGGGCCGACCTCTTCCGGCCTGAAGCTGCCGAGACCGCCGCCTTCGATCATGGCGGGGCCGCCCATGCCGATGTTGGAATCCTCGGTGGCGATGATGACGTCGCTGCAACCAAGCAAGGCCGCGTTGCCGGCGAAGCAGCGGCCGGAGACGATGCCGACGAGGGGCGCCACGCCGCTGAGGGCGGCGTAGTTCTTGAAGCTGGGGGTGTCGAGGCCGCCGACGACGTTGAGGTCGGTGTCGTTGGGACGGCCGCCGCCGCCCTCGGCGAACAGCACCACCGGCAGGCGCCATTGCGCGGCGAGGCCGAGCATGCGGTCGAGCTTGCGGTGGTTGGTGAGGCCCTGGGTGCCGGCGAAGACGGTGAAGTCGTAGGCCATGACCAGGGCGCGGGCCTGATCGGCGCCGAAGTGGGCGGCGTTGACGGTGGCGGTGCCGCAGACGAGGCCGTCGGCGGGGCTGGTCTTGATCAGGGTGGAGACGGTCTGGGTGCGGCGCTGCGCCGCGAGGGCGAAGCCGCCGTATTCGCTGAAGCTGCCGGGGTCGCAGAGGTCGTCGATGTTTTCGCGGGCGGTGCGCTGTTGGCGCTTGCGGCGTTTCTCCACCGCGTCCGGACGCGCGGCGTCCATCAGGCCGGCGGTGCGTTGCAACACTTCGGCGAGGTCGGCGCGGATGTGGTCGAGGTCTTGCTCCTGCTCGCTGAGTGCGGCTTCGCCGGCAACCTCCGCCGGCTCGATGTGGAGCAGCGGCTGGCCTTCGACGATGGTGGCGCCGGGTGCGGCGGCGACCACGCGCACGATGCCGCTACTGGCGGCCTTGACCACGAATTCCATTTTCATCGCTTCGAGCACGGCAACGCCCTGGCCGGCGGCGACGGCGTCACCCTCGCCTACCGCCAGGCTGACCAGCACACCGGTGTTGGGGGCGTTCAGCGCCACCGTGCCGGGCGGAGCGTCCGCGACTGGCGCAGTGGTTGAGATCGATGCAGCCGCCTGGGCGAAGTACAGGTGTGGGTGGGCTTGCGTTTGCGGCGCCAGGAGTTGTTCGAGGTGCTGCCCGACGAAGGCCGTGCTGACGGTGTTGCTCGCCACTTCGGGCAGGCGCAGCAGGTTTTGCAGCAGGTGCAGATTGCTGGCCACGCCTTCGAGACGGAATTCGCAGAGGGCGCGGTAGGCGCGGCGCAGCGCCGCGGGATAGTCGTCGGCGTGGACGATGAGCTTGGCCAGCAGGGAGTCGTAGCTGGGGCTGACGGTGTAGCCGGCGTAGCCGTAGCCGTCCACGCGCAGGCCGGGGCCGCTGGGCGGCTCGTAGGCGCTGAGGGTGCCCGCGGCCGGGCGCGTAGTGCCGTCCGGGTTCATGCTTTCCAGATTGATGCGCAGTTGCACGGCGCAGCCTTTTGGCGGCGGGGCTTGCGACAGCTTCAGGTCCGCCAGCGTGTGCCCGGCGGCGAGCAGGATCTGGGTCTGGACGAGATCGACACCGGTGATCTGCTCGGTGACGGTGTGCTCGACCTGGATGCGCGGGTTGGCTTCCATGAAGCAGAAGACACCGGGCTGCTCGTTGTCGAGCAGGAATTCGAAGGTGCCGAGGCCGCTGTACTTCACCGCACCCGCCAGCTTCAGGGCGGCGGCGATGATGCGCTCGCGTGTTGCGGGAAGCAGGCCCGGACTGGGGGCGATCTCGACCAGCTTCTGGTGGCGGCGCTGCAAGGTGCACTCGCGCTCCCACAGGTGGCTAACGGCGCCGCTGCCGTCGCCCAGCACCTGCACTTCGATGTGTCGGGCGCTGCGCATCAGTTGCTCGACATAGACCTCGCCGCGGCCGAAGGCGGCGCGGGCTTCGGACTGGCAGCGGGTGTAGGCCTCGGCCAGTTCGCTTGCCGCGAACACTTCGCGCATGCCGCGGCCACCGCCGCCGTGCAGGGCCTTGAGCATCAGCGCGCCGCCGGGGCCGAGGCTGGCGAGGAAGTCGCGGGCTTCGTCGAGCGTGACTGCGCCGTTGATGCCTTTGAGCAGGGGAACCGCGCAGCTTTCGGCCAGGGCGCGGGCCTGGGTCTTGTCGCCGAACAGTTCCAGCGCTTCGGCGCCGGGACCGATGAAGCGGATGCCGGCGGCCTCGCATTGGCGGGCGAAGGCGGCGTTCTCGGCGAGGAAGCCGTAGCCGGGGTGGAGGGCGTCGCAGCCTTCTGCGCGCGCTATTGCGATGAGCTGCTCGGCGTCGAGGTAGGCGGGGACGCCACGGCCGCGCAGGGGAATGGCGTGATCGGCCTGGCGTACGTGCAGCGAGCCTGCATCGTCTTCGGCATGGACGGCGAGGCTGGGCAGGCCGAGGCTGGCGGCGGCGCGGGCGATGCGGATGGCGATTTCGCCGCGGTTGGCGATGAGGAGGCGCTTGAAGGGGGGCTTCATGGGTTGGCGCTCTGGATGCCTTGGCGCATCGATTCCGGATTGTTCTTGGATTGAGATACGCCCCTCACCCCGGCCCTCTCCCCATGTACATGGGGAGAGGGGGAACAACGGAGGTGTGGAGAGGGGAGTTTGGTGCTTATGCTGGAGTTCGCGTTCGATCCCGCAGGGCTTCAGGCCTGGGCTACTCGCGCCTTTCCGGTCAGGCCCTCGGTGGCGATGGTGGTGTCGCCGCCGTCGTCGGTGTTCCCGGCCGGCAGGACGCGGATCGGGACCGATTTGTAGGAGGGCGTGAGGCTGTCCGGGTCGCAGTGTTCCAGCGGGACCAGGCTGTTGGCTTCCGGGTAGTAGGCGCCGCAGCTGCCTTCGGGCAGCGGGTAGTTGACGACGGTGAGGCCGCGCAGGACGCGCGGGCGTGCGCCTGCCTTGGGCTGGTGGAAGGCCCAGAGGTCGACGCGGGCGCCGGGGGTGAGGCCGGCGCGCTGGATGTCCTGGGTGTTCATGAAGACCACGTCGCGGCGGCCGAACAGGCTGCGGTAGCGGTCATCCAGGCCGTAGATGGTGGTGTTGTACTGGTCGTGGGAGCGCATGGTGGTGAGGCGCAGGACCAGGGGGTCGTTGTAGTGCTCGTCTTCCTCGACGCCGCGGAAGGGGACGAAGTTGGCCTTGCCGGTGGGCGTCTTCCAGACGCGCTCGGAGGCGGAGTTGTAGAGGCGGAAGCCGCCTGGCTGGCGGATCTGTTCGTTGTAGGCGCGGAACAGTTCCGGGATCACCACCTCGATCTTGTCGCGGATCAGGTCGTAGTTGCCGATCATGCCATCCCAGTCCACCGCCGCCGAAGGCTTGAGCGTGGCCTTGGCGATGCCGGCGATGATGGCCGGCTCGGAGCGCAGGTGTTCGCTGGCGGGTTTGATGAAGCCGCGCGAGGCGTGGACCATGGACATGGAATCCTCCACCGTGACCGACTGCTGGCCGCCGGCCTGCTTGTCCATCTCGGTGCGCCCCAGGCAGGGCAGGATGAAGGCCTCGCCGCCGGTGAGCAGGTGGGTGCGGTTGAGCTTGGTGGCGATGGTGACGTTGAGCGAAAGCTGGCGGAAGGCGTCGAAGGACACGGCGGTATCCGGCGCCGCCACGGCGAGGTTGCCGCCGAGGGAGATGAGGGCCTTGCACTGGCCGTCGCGCATGGCGGCGATGGTGTCGACCACGGAACGGCCGGGCTGGCGCGGCGGCTCGAAGCCGAAGGCTTCGCCGAGCTTGTCGAGGAAAGCTTTCGACGGCTTCTCGGTGATGCCGACGGTGCGGTCGCCCTGCACGTTGGAGTGGCCGCGCAGGGGGCAGATGCCCGCGCCCTCGCGGCCGATGGCGCCGCGCATCAGCAGCAGGGCGACGATCTGCTCGACGTTGGAAGTGCCGGTACGGTGCTGGGTCAGGCCCATGCCGTAGCAGATGATGGGACGCTCGGCCTTGGCGTAGACCTCGGCGATGCCTTCCAGCGCCTCACGCGTAAGGCCGCTGGCGCAGGCGATGGCGCTCCACTCCGTGGTGCGCAGATCCTGAGCGAAGGTTTCGAAGCCGTGGGTATGCTCGGCGATGAAGGCGGTGTCGAGCACGCTGGGGCGGCCGGCCTGCAGCGCAGCGTCGTCGATGGCGAGCAGGGCCTTCATGATGCCCTTGAGCGCCGCGGCGTCGCCGCCGACCTTGACCTGATGGTATTGCGTGCTGATCGGTGTGGACGAACGCGTCAGCATCTCGATCGGCTCCTGCGGCGCTTCGAAACGCTCCAGGGCGCGCTCGCGGAAGGGGTTGATGACGATGATCGGCGCGCCGCGGCGGGAGGCCTCGCGCAGCGGCGTCATCATGCGCGGGTGGTTGGTGCCGGGATTGTGGCCGATGCAGAAGATCATGTCGGCGTGGTCGAAGTCCTCGATGGTCACGGTACCCTTGCCGATGCCGATGACGCGCGGCAGGCCCACGCTGCTGGCCTCGTGGCACATATTGGAGCAGTCGGGGAAGTTGTTGGTGCCGTAGAGGCGCACGAACAGCTGGTAGAGGAAGGCGGCTTCGTTGGAGGCGCGGCCGGAGGTGTAGAAGTCCGCGAGGTCGGGCGACGGCAGGCTGTTGAGGATCTGGCCGATGCGGCTGAAGGCTACCTCCCAGGAGACGGCGACGAAACGGTCGCTGGCGCGGTCGTAGGCCATGGGATGCGTCAAGCGGCCCTGGTCTTCGAGCCAGTGGTCGCTTTTCAGCCACAACTCGCTGACGGTGTATTTGGCGAAGAACTCCGGCGTGACGCGCTTGCTGGTCGCTTCCCAGGACACGGCCTTGGCGCCGTTCTCGCAGAATTCGAAGGAGGAGGTGTGCTTGGGATCGGGCCAGGCGCAGCCGGGGCAGTCGAAGCCGTCGGGCTGGTTCTGCTTGAGCAGCAAACCGGCGCCGGTCACCGAGTTGCGGGAGTGGGCCAGCGCCGCGGCGGTGGCGCGCAGCGCGCCCCAGCCGCCGGCGGGTTCGTGGTAGGGCTCGACGCCCTTGATGTCGGTTTCGCTCATGAGCGGCATCCTGGCAGTTGAAGCAGGTTGAAAGGGGTGCAAGCCGGTCCCCGCGAGGGACGGCACCAGCGTAGCACTGTGTGTTGGCGGTGAAGTGCCTTGATGAAATCTTGATCAAATCGGCGCCTAGACGGAGGTCCGGGGTTCGGTGCTTACGACCCCTGGATTCCGGCTTTCGCCGGAATGACGATTCTTGAAATTGTTCGGAGCTTCCCTAGCCCGCCGGCTGCGGCGCGGCGCGCGCATCGCGGGCCTGGCGACGGTAAGCCCCAGGCCCGACGCCGTAGTGCTGCTTGAAGACGCGGCCGAAGGCGGCCTGCGAAGCGTAGCCGCATTGCTCGCTGACGCGCTCGGCGGAGAGGCTTTCCTGGGTCAGCAGGCGGGCGGCGAGTTCCATGCGCAGGCTGGTGACCAGCTCCAGCGGAGTCAGGCCGCTGAGCTGGGCGAACTGGCGGGCGAAGGTGGCGCGCGACAGGTTGCACACGGCGGCCATGCCGGCGATGGTCCAGGGCTGGGCCGGTTCGCGCAGCACGGCTTCCACGGCGCGCGACAGGCGCGCGTCGCCGAGCAGGGCCAGCAGGCCGTGGCTGGCGCCGCGCTCGGCCATCAGGGCGCGCAGCAGCACGGTGAACAGGGCGGTGGAGAGTTCGCCGATGACGGCGGCGCCTCCGGCGTTCGCGGCCTCGCTCTCGTAGCGCATCATGCCGATCAGCGCGGCCAGCCAGGCGCAGTCGGCGCGCTGCGCGGTGCGGATCAGCAGGACTTCGGGCAGGGTGCGCAGCAGCGCCCCACCCGAGCCGCCGACGGCGAAGTTGCCGCACAGCATGTCCAGCGGCTGCCCCTCGCCTTGCAGCGTCACCTCGGTCAGCACGCCGTTGAAATGCCGCGCCGCCAGGCTGTTGTACGCCGGGTCCTCGCCGTCGCCGTCGCCACCGCCGACGCTGCGCAGGATGTGGGCGGCGCCGCGCGGGAACAGCAGCACGTCGCCAGCCTCCAGTTCCAGGGAGTCCCGGCCGATACGGGCGCGGCCGCGCCCTTCGAGGATGACGTGATACGGCACCTGCCCGGGCGGCGCCGGGTCGTGGGCGACGAACCAGTCGCCGGCAAAGCGGCAGCGCAGGTCCACCGAGCCGGTGGGCGCGAGCATGCGGACCAGGTGGCTGAGACTATCCATGGCAAGACGCGAGACGATCCAGTGTCAAATCGAGACTTTTATGTGCGGATGGTAGCACCCTGCCGCCCTAGGATGGCGCATCGCTGCATCGTCAGCAGCGCCCACGAAAGGAGCCGTCATCATGAATCGTCTGCATACCGTCAACGTCGCCGAGGCCGGCGAGGAAGCCGCCCCGTTGTTTTCCGCCATCCGGCAGGCCATGGGCAAGGTGCCTAATGCCTATGTCACCGTGGGCAGCAACGCCCCGGCGGTGCTGGGCCTGGCGCTGCAAGGCGCCGCCGTGCTGAAGCAGGGCACGCTGGGCGCGCGGCGGATTGAAGCCATCAACCTGGCCGTGAGCGAGGCCACCCGTTGCGACTATTGCGTGGCGGCGCACACCATGGCGGCCAGGGCCGCCGGCTTCACGGCCGAGCAGGCGCGCAAACTGCGCAGCGGCGCTTACGACGAGGATGCCAACATCGACGCCCTGGTCCATTTCGCCGCGAACCTGGTGAAAACCTCCGGCCCGGTGCCGGCCGAGGCGGTGGAGCGCCTGCATGCCGCCGGTTACGACGACCGCCAGATTGTCGAGGCGATCTACACCATCAGCCACATCTTCTTTACCAACATGGTGAACCGGGTCAATGACACGCCGCTGGATTTTCCGAAGGTGGCTTGAGGGGCCGGGAGCCACGTCTTTTCCCGGTCGCGGGAGAAGGTGTGGTGGAATATTCGTAGGGTGGCCCGTGGCCGCCCTACCGCTGAGCGCGTGGCTTTTTGATGGTGTGCGGCCAGATCCTTCGCTCCGCTCAGGATGACAATGGGCGGGGTTTTGGGGCGGGGTTTTGCTGGCCTGGCAGGAAGGGTGTGGATAGCAGCGGACTGTAATGAGCCGCGTGCTAAATTAGGGACATGCTCGAACAGTCCGCGGAAAGAGTGTTCGCCTCGATCATGGGCGCGCACCAGATCTCCGCCCGTATCACCGATAACGTCACCTACTGCGGCGAGTGGATCGAACGCGAGCCGCAGATGGATCGCGGCATCTTCCACCTGATCAGTTCGGGCAGTTGCCGCGTGGAGGCGAGTTACCTGCCCGCTCCGCTGACCCTCGGCGCCGGCGACCTGATCGTGTTTCCGCGCGGCGGGCCGCATACGCTGTGCCAGGTGATGCGCACGGGAGCCGAGCAGCCGGCGGATACGGCGATGCTCTGCGGTGAATTCACCTCGCAGGGCGGCAAGCGCAACGCGGTGCTGGATTCGCTGCCGGAGTTCTTCGTGGTGCACGAACCGGACGAGGCCGGGCATTTCCGCGCGCTGGGGCAGATGATGGCGGCACAGTCGAGCCAGTCGCTGTTCGGCAACCAGCTGGTGCTGAACAAGCTGGCGGATTCGCTGCTGGTGCTGGCGATCCGCAGCCATGTGGTGAAGGATCTGCCGCGGCAGGGGTTGCTGGCGGCGCTGAACGATCCGCGGCTGTCGCGGGCCCTGGCGGCGATGCATGACGATGCGGGGCGCAACTGGAGCATCGCCGAGCTGGCGGAGATCGCGCTGCTGTCGCGCACCGCGTTCTGTGAGCATTTCTCCGAGGTGCTGGGCGTGGCGCCGATGCAGTACCTGACGGAGTGGCGCATGGCCGAGGCGGTGCGCCTGCTGCGCGATCCGAACCAGAGCGTGGCGCGCATCGCCGAACGCCTGGGCTATCAGACCGAGGCGGCGTTCCGCCGCGCCTTCAAGCGGGTGCAGGGTTTCGCACCCGGCAAGGTGCGACAGGAGGCCTAGCAACCGACAAAAAAAGGACGGCGGTCCGCAGTCCCCCTGCGGACCGCCGTCACGCTTCAGGGCGCCTTTTCGCCTGAATTGTTGCCCTGGCCGGGAGCGCGATCACGGCCAGGGCCGCCCGGGGGAGGGAGTTCGTTGAGATGCTGCAGGCTTTCGTCCAGGCTCTGCTTGAGCGTGGCGACGGCCTTGTCGGTATCCGCCGGCCGCAATTGCGCGTGGGCGATGGCCTCGTAGGCGAAGTGGCGTACCAGGGGGTCCTTGGTCTTGCCCAGCACGCCCTGGTACAGGGACACGACTTCTTTCGAACGGCCTTCCTCGCGGTACAGGCGCTCGATCTCGATCAGGGTGTGGATGACTGCATCCGCGGGGCCGTCGAAGCCTGGGCCACCCATGCCAGGGCCGGGACCCGCGCCGGGGCCGAACCCGGGATTCCCGAACCCAAGCTGCAGCCGCGGGCCGTGGGGTGGCGCGTCCGGTGCGAATGGCTGGCCGGGGCCAGCGATGGGCGGCGGATGCCCCTCGCCGGGCTCATCGGCACTGGCGATGGCAGCCCAGCCAGACAGGCCGATGGCCGATGCCAGCAGCAGGCTGCCCAATGTTTTCTGGTGCATGGGTCTCTCGCGTGTTGAGCCGAGGTCGCCACGTTACGCGCGGCGGAGGCCGCGGCCGGCGGAATTTACATGAGGTTTACCAATCGGCGGCGAGGTCCCCGGCCGCCCCCGCATCCAGCAGTCGCAAGGCCCGGACCTGGGCGGCCGGGGCCTTGCGACCAAACGCGATACAGCGTACGTCAGACCTGCGCGACCCCACCGTCGACGAACAGCTCGATGCCGGTGATGAAGCTGGAATCGTCCGAGGCGAGGAACACGGCGACGGTGGCGATCTCGTCCGACTCGCCCATGCGCGCCATCGGCACACCGGCGACGATCTGGGCGATGGCTTCCTTGGGCAGCGGCGCCAGGATCGGCGTGTCGATGGTGCCGGGGCTGATGACGTTGGAGCGGATCTTCCGGTCCTTCAGCTCCAGGGTCCAGGTGCGGACGAAGGAGCGGATGGCGGCCTTGGTGGCGCTGTAGACGCCGAAGGCGGGAATGCCTTTGACGCTGGCAATGGAGCCGGTGAGGATGATGGAGCCGCCGTCACGGAACAGCGGCAGGGCCTTCTGCACGGTGAACAGGGTGCCGCGTACGTTGACGCCGAAGGTCTGGTCGAAATGCTCCGGGGTGATGGCGCCGATCGGCAGGAATTCACCGATGCCGGCATTGGCGAAGAGGATGTCGATGTGGCCCTTGCCCGCCTTGACCGTTTCATAGAGACGGTCGAGATCGGCGAGGTTGGAAATGTCGCCGCGCACGCCGGTGACGTTGGAGCCGATCGCCTTGACCGCGGCGTCGAGCTCGGCCTGGCGGCGGCCGGTGATGTAGACGTAGGCGCCTTCCGCGACGTAGCGCTTGGCGGTGGCCAGGCCCATGCCGGAACTGCCGCCGGTGATGACTGCGACTTTGCCTTGCAGCTTGCCCATGTTGTATCTCCTTTGATTCGAAGTGCTGGTGAGCCTTCGCGGCGGTCTGGGCCGGTCCCGGTTCACCCTGGAACGCAGTCTCCGCCGATTGCCGGTGTCTGATAAGTCCATGGGAAAGGCATAATATCCATGCTTGTACTGCATGAATCACTTCCCCGACGAGGCTGCGCCATGGACCGCTTCCTGCTGATGCACAGCTTTGCCCGCGCGGTGGAAACCGGCAGCTTCTCGGCGGTGGCGCGGGAGCTGGGTACCGGCCAGCCCAACGTGAGCCGGCATATCGCGGCGCTGGAGGAGCACCTGGGTACCCGGCTGTTGCACCGCTCGACGCGCAAGCTGACGCTGACGCCCGAAGGCGAGCGCTACTACACCGAGGCGCGGCGGGTGCTGGATGCGGTGACGGAGGCGGAGTCGAACGCGCGCGGCGAGGACCAGCTGGCCGGGCTGCTGCGCATCGCCTGCCCTACCGTGCTGGGACGCACGCACCTGCTGCCGCTGATGCGGACGGTGTTGCAGCGTTATCCGCAGCTGGAGCTCGACGTGCAGATCAGCGACCGCTTCATCGACCTGGTGGAGGAAGGCGTGGACCTGGCGATCCGCATCGGCACGCTCAGGGACAGCGCGCTGAAGGCACGCCGCATCGGCACCGCCGAGCGGGTCTGCGTCGCCACGCCGGGCTACCTGGCCGGGCATCCGACGCCGCGCGTGCCGGAAGACCTGGCGCGGCATGACTGCATCGCCTACACGCTGGCGAGTGCGGGCAACCGCTGGATGTTCCGCGACGGCGAGGTGACGGTGGGCGGCCGTGTGCGGGTGAATACGCCGGACGGGATCTACCGCGCCGCGCTCGACGGGCTGGGCATCGCCTATACGCCGGTGTGGCTGTTCGAGGAGCCGCTGCTCGACGGGCGGGTGCAGCCGCTTCTGCTGGAACACATGGGGCCGCCGGTTCCGATCCACATCGTCTACCCGGCCAAGCGCCTGCTGCCGCGGCGCGCCAGCGTGTATATGGATTTCATCGCCGAGGTGTTCGGCGGCGATCCGGGGCTGAACGAAGGCGCCCTGGCGGCGTTGCTGAAGCGCCGCGCCGCGACGGCGCACAAGCTCAGCCGGCGGCGGCGAGCCTGACTTCGGCCTCGAAACCGCCGCCTTCGCGGTTGCGCAGGACCACGCTGCCGCCGCAGGCTTCGATGCAGCGCATGACGATGGCCAGGCCCAGGCCGGTGCCGCCGCTGTCGCGGTCGCGCGAGACTTCGGGCCGGTAGAAGGGCTCGCCCAGCCGGGCCAGCGCTTCCGGCGGCACGCCGGGGCCGCGGTCGCGCACCAGGATATGGACCAGGCCCTTGTCGCGCGCCGCCGTCAGCTCCACCGCGATGTCGCTGTCGCCGGCGTAGCGCAGGGCGTTGCGCACCAGGTTGGCGATGGCGCGCTCCAGCAGGGCCGGACGCGCCACGGCGCGCAGGCCATCGGCGCCGTCCACGCGGACGCGCTGCTGCGGATCCTCGCGCTGGAGGACCTGGCGCAGCAGCGGGTACAGGTCCAGGGCCAGGGCCGGCGCGCGCTCGGCTTCCATGCCGGCGCGGGAGAACAGCAGCAGCTCGTTGAGCAGGCGCGACATCTGCTCGGCCTCTTCCTGCACGTCCCGCAGGGTGCGCTGGGCGTCGTCGCCGACGCGCGACTCAAGGATGCCCAGGCCCATCTGCATCCGCGCCAGGGGCGAGGTGACTTCATGGGCGACGTCGGCGAGGAACTGCTTCTGTCCGGTAACGTAGCTCTGCAGGCGCTCGGCCATGCGGTTGACCGAGTCGGCCAGGCGGCCCAGTTCGTCGCTGCGGCGGGTGCCGATGCGCGTTTCGAAACGGCCGGCGGCGATATGCTCGGTGGCGTCGGTGACGCGCACCACGGTGCGGGTGATGCCCCAGACGAAGGGCCACCACAGCAACGCCGACAGGCCGATCACCAGGGCCGCGAACAGCAGCCACTCGGTGACGCCGAGAAAGCGCAGCAGCTGGCCCAGGCCGGCGGCGCGCGCGTCCAGGATGATGGGCCGCGAAGGCTCGGCGCTGCGCTCCACCGTGGCGGGGATGCGCACGTCGTAGGGATCGAAGGAATGCGGGTGGTTGATGGCGATGAGGTTGCCGCGCATCCTGCGGTTGGCGAACGGCGGCAGGCCGCCGTGGCCGAGCATGCCGGCCGTGGCGAAGCCGATAGCCGGACCGGGGCCGCCGTGAATGCCGCGCTCGTCGCGAGAGGATGGAGGCGGCCCGGACGGTGACTCCGGGGCAGTGGCGGACGGCGCAGGGCGATCCGTCGGCGGGGCCGGGCCGTTACGGTAGAGGAAGAAGGGAACGCCATCCTGCACGCCCATGGCGCCGCCATCGAAGCCAGGGGCCTCACGCGGGTCGAGGCCATCCGGTGGCTGCAGGAACGGCGGCGGTAGCGGCAGGCTGTCGCGCCGATCAATGGACAGGGTCACGCCGTACTCGGCGCTGTAGGCTTCGAGCACCTGTTCCCAGCCGGCCTCCGGCGTCAGCGACAGGTCCTTGCCGATGCGTTCGCCGATGGTCAGCAGGCGGTCGCGCACCGGCTCCGACAGCAGCATGTTCCAGCCCATGCCGGAGCGTCCGGGGAAGGCGAAGAACAGGGCGCCGATCAGCAGCAGGTCGAGCAGCAGCCACAGCAGCAGCTTGGCATAGAGCGAACTGCGCAGCTTCATCGGCGCCGGCTCATGGCTGCGGCCTCACGAGGCGGCGCTGTCCGCGTCGACCAGCATGTAGCCGACAGTGCGCACGGTGCGGATATAGCGCGGCGTGCGCGGGTCGTCGCCCAGCTTGCGGCGCAGGCTGGCGACGTGCACGTCGATGGAACGGTCGAAGGCTTCGAATTCGCGGTCGCGCACCTGCTCCAGCAATTGCTCGCGCGAACGCACGCTGCCGCGGTAGCGGGCCATGGCGAGCAGCAGGTCGAATTCCACCGGGGTCAGGCTCAGCGGCACGCCGCCGAGGCTGGCGCTGCGCGCCGCGCTGTCGATACGCAGTGCGCCGGCGACGATCTCGCGCGAGCGCTCCGCCGCCGGCGCGGCGGCGGCGGAACGGCGCAACACGGCGCGAATGCGCGCCAGCAGTTCGCGCGAGGAGGCGGTCTTCGGCACGTAGTCGTCCGCCCCGCCCTCCAGGCCGTGGATGCGGTCCTCGTCGCCGCCGCGGGCGGTGAGCATCAGCACCGGCACCTGCGAGACCTGGCGCAGCACGCGCAGCACTTCGAAGCCGTTGACCTTGGGCATCATCACGTCGAGCACGATCAGGTCCCAGGCCTCGGCCCGTGCGCGCGCAGCGCCTTCGGCGCCGTCGTGCGCGGCCGCGACCTGGTAGCCCTGCGCTTCCAGGTACTCCGCCAGCATGCGCACCAGCTTGCGATCGTCGTCGATCAGCAGGATCCGCACCAGGGTGGATTTCTCCTCGAGCTTCATCGGTCTGGAGGTGAAGGGGTTGGAAGTATTCATTTGATAGGGGAAAGCGCCGGATTGCAAAGGTGGAGCCGCCACGACGGGTGACGGAGGCCCACAGGGCGGGCGAAAACCGGGGAGTGGCGCGCTGCGCGGAGTCGGCTTTGGCCCTGGGAGACAACCCGAAAAATGGGAGGCGCCAGCGAGGCAGGGGGACTACGTTTCGCTGACACCTCCCCGCTGGTTGGCGAATGGGGAAGACGCCAACCGGGCCACACACCATGGGCAGGGAATACCGCATGGTGAGTCCTGCATGCGAGCGGGCCTGCGGGCCGCTGCGCAAATTCCTGAAATCCTGCAAGCAATCCAGAAAGCTTGATACGGCACCGGTGCTGTCGTGGACGTTTTCCGTTTCGTCGCTGCGAGCGCCACCGGTGCAGCCATGCTAAGTCCATCGTGTGACGCACTGCGGCATCTTTACTCCAGCTTTACAAACGCTTCGCAGAGGCATCCGACAGCGTCGCTCAACTGCCCGCCAATGCCAGCGAGATCAGCGTCTGCTCGCCGTCGCCGATACTGCCTACCTTGGACGCGGCGCCGCTGCCCAGGTCGATGGTATACAGCGCGGCGCCGCTGCCGCTCTGTTGCAACACCGCGTACGCCGTGTCGTTGCCGGACTGGATGGAGAGACCGGCATTGGCGGTGAAGCTGACGCCAACGCTGCCGATGGTGTGAAGGTCGCCACTGTCCACGCTGGTGGTGGCGCCGGCGTCGGCATCGCCGACGCGCAGCAGGCTTTGCGTGGTCACGTCCAGCGCGTAGAGCGTGGTGGAGGCGGCGCCCGCGGCGGGATTGCCGTAGGTGATGGCGGCGAGCTGCGGCGTCTTGCCGCTGTAGGTATCGCCGCTGTCGAAGGCCACCTTGGTAGCGGATTGCACGTGGGCGCCGGCGGCGGTGACGCGCAGGTTGTATTCGGCGGTGACGACGCGCAACTGGTCGTGCACCGGGTCGAAGCCGATCGCCGGGCTGGAGATGGTGTCGCCGGTGAAGGCGCTGCTGCTGACCAGGGTGGCCACGCCGCTGCCTGGATCCACGCTGCACAGCAACTGGTCGCTGGTGATGCCATAGATCTTGCCGTCGGCCGGGCGATAGACGATCTGCACCAGGGTCTCGCCCGAGGCGAGGCCGCTCACCGTCTTGGTGGCGGTGATGCTGGAAGGCGAGTCGGTTTTGAAGGTGATGATCGAACCGGTGCTGGTGAGGGCGTAGGCGGTGTAGTTGTCCTGGCAGGCGCAGAGCAGGGCTGTGGCCAGCAGGGTGGCGCAGCGGACGTATGCGGTGTGCATCGCGGTCATTTCCCGGGGTGGTTGCGGCGACGGTGCAGCAGCAACGCGAACGCCGCGAGCAGCAGCGGATCGAATGCGCCGCCGGAGCCGCCGTTCGAAGCGGCGCCGCTGGAGGAGGAACTGCTGGAACTGCCGGAGCTTCCGCTGGACGACGAGCTGCTGCTGCCGGAGGAACTACTCGAGCTGCTACTGCTGCTACCGGAACTGCTGCTACTGCTGGAGCTGGGAGAACTCGCGACCCACTGGTCGGCGAGGTTGAAGCCGTCGATGCTGCCGAGACCGGTGACGAGGTCGTAGCCGGCGGCGGCGTTGTAACCGATAGTGCCGGCGCTGCCGCAACCGGTGCTGCCGCTGCTGCATGGCACCTTGTTGTCGCCGCTGGTGATGTCGTGGAACACGCTGGTGGACGACGCCGCCAGGGCATAGAGTCGGCTGTTGATGTTGCCGAGCGCGCCACCGCCGTTCTTCTGGCTGAGCAGGGCGAGGATGGCGGCGAAGGCGGGTGCGCCGAAGGAAGTGCCGCCGGCCACCGTCAGGTAGTTGCCGCTGTCGCGGAAGCCGTTGCTGCAACTGCCTTCGGAGCAGTAGAGGTAGCCGTCGTGGTTGGGGCTGGCGGCGAGCGCGATGTCCGGCAGGTCGCGGACACCGTCCGCCGGCACGCCGCTGCCGCTCTGCCAGGAGGGCTTGGCGAACAGCACGCTCTTGCCGCCGCCGCTGGCTTCGAGGCCGACGCTGTCGGAGGTGTCGTTCCAGGCGGTTTCCGGAATGTAGGACTGGGCCGAACCGTTGTAGCGGTCGTTGCTGCCGCTCCAGTAGCTGCCGCTGCCCTCGCTCAGGGTGGTGCCGCCGACCGCGGTGGCATAGGCCGAGGAGGCGGGATAGTCCACCGCCAGGCCGTGACTGGCCGCGGTCACCGTTTCGCTGTCGGTGCTGTAGTCGCAATCCGCCGCGCCGCTGTCGCCGGAGGCGACGATCACCGTTTGCCCCTGGGCGCTGGCCTGCTTCAGGGTGCTTTCCAGGGTGGCGATGTCGGCGCTGCTGTAGTCCGGCTCGCAGTCGCCGTAGCTGAGGCTGATGATGGGGGCGGTGTCGTTCTCGACGGCGTAGACCAGGGAGTCGAACACGCCGTAGTTGGTGCTGCTGCCGGTGTAGACGAAGCTGATCGAAGCGTCACGCGCGATGGCGCCGGACCATTGCAGGTCGAGGTCGGATTCCGCTTCGTCGCCGGAAGCGGCTTGCACGGTAGCGCTGCCGCTGTGCGGCACCAGCACCATCGTCGGCAGATTGGCGCCCAGGCCGGCGGCACTGCGGAAGGCGCTGAGATCCGCGCTCTGCACCGCGCTCTGCCCCAGTATGGCGATCTTCTGGCCGGCGCCGGTGATGCCGGCGCTGTACAGGGATTGCAGATCGTAAATGGTGGCGAAGTCGTCCGGCGCGAGGTAATGGTTGCCGGAGATGCTGGAAGTGAAATGCGCCGTGGCCGCACGCGCTTTTTCGGCGAGGCGCAGGGCCCGCGCGCGCGGACGGAACTCGCTGAGGTTGCGCAGGCCCAGGGTGACGGCGGAGAGCGCCGCCGGCAGGGCCGGCGCGCCGGCGTTGGCGATGCGGCTGGCGCCGGCCACCCGGTAGCGATGCATCTCGGTATGGAAGGCCGCCTCGATCTGCGCCACGCTGCCGCTGAAGCTGATGCGGTTGGCGTTGGGGGCGATGTCCTCGATCGAGAAGCCCTGGGTGCGCAGCCAGTTCTGCACGGTGGTCAGGTCTTCCTGGCTCATGCCGAAGCGGCTGCGGTATTGCGCCGGGCTCAGCCAGGCGTGGTAGCTGGACGAGGCGGGGTCTTGCTGCTGGCGCAGCAACTGGTCCAGATCCTGTTGCTGCGTGTCGGACAATTTGAAATGCAGGGAAACGCCGTGGATCACCTGGTCGGCATCGGCGCGGCCGCGGTCGTACGCCGCCCGCGCCAGGGGGGAGACGTTGCCGGGCAAGGCCGAGAGGGTGGCATGGTCGAGTGCTTGGGCCAGGCGGGTGGCCGAGCCGGCGGCGGACGCCGGCCCGCCCGCCGCGATGACGGCGACGCACGCCAGGCAGGCCAGCGCCGCGCCGCGATAGCCGCCGTGACGGGGCGCAGCGTGCTTGCCATGCGACGAGGATTTCATTCGATGCTCTCCCTGCTCTGCGGTGTGCGGGCGCCCGCCGCACCCATGCCTGACCCGGTGGGCGCAGCATAGGCAGCGCGGCACCCCGCCCCGCCGGCTTTTACGATTGCTTCACAAACCGAGGCGGAGATTCAGCGCCTGTGTCATGCCCGGCCCGGTCAGGGGGTGGTGGCGACGCACAGGGAGGTGTCGGTGCCGTTGACGCCGCCGTCGCTGGCGTACTGCAGGATGCGGTTGTTGCCGGAATCGGCGACGTACAGCACGCCGCCGGAAGTGGCGTAGACGCCCTTGGGGCTGTGCAGGGTGTTGGCGGTGGGGTCGGTGTTGGTCTGGCTGTTCTGCTGGTCGCCGTTCTCGCCGTTTTGGTCGTCGTCGTTGTAGGCGGTGTGGGTGAAGTCCTGCTGGCCGAAGACGTACTCGGCGTCCGCGCCCGAGGCGAGGGAACTGAGGGAGAACTGCAGGACGCGGTTGTTGCCGGTGTCGCCGACGAAGAGGTTGGAGCCGTCCGAGTAGACACCCCAGGGCGAGTCGAGATGCTGCGCGCCGGAGGAGGCGCTGTTCTGGCCGAAGGCGGTCTGGCCGATGACGTAGGTGGCCTGCGGATTGTTGCCGGTGGGCACCACCGAGTAGTACAGCACGCGGTTATTGCCGGTGTCGGCGATGAACAGGTTGCCGCGGCCGTCGGTCCACAGGTCGGACGGCTGGTTCATCGACATGCTGTAGGTGAGCAGGGTCGAGGAATAGGTGTCGATGCCGGAGGTGGCGGTGGTGAAGCCGGTCTGCCCCAGGACCAGATCGGCGGCGGTGTCGTTGGCGGTGGGGATGCTGTTCCAGATCAGCACGCGGTTGTTGTTCTGGTCGACCACGAACAGCTTGCCGTTGGCGATCATCGCCGAAGTGGGGTTGCTGAGCGTGCTGGCGGTGGGCGCGGAGGCGCCCTGGTTGGGCGAGTCGCCGTCGTAGCCGGTCTGGCCGATGACGACGTCGGCCGCGGTATTGGCGGTAGGCAGGGAATTCCAGATCAGCACGCGGTTGTTGGCGGTGTCGGTCACGACGAAATAGGTCGTGCCGCCGCTGGTGGCGATGGAGACCTTGCTCGGATTGGCCAGGCCGTTCTCGCCGCCGTTGGTGCTGTTGTCGCTGAAGTCGGTGCCGGTGGCGTCGCCCTGCCCCAACTCGAACGAGGCGGCACCGGCGATGCCGCTGGGCACGGCATTGTAGCCGAGGATGCGGCTGTTGAGCGTGTCCACCACGTACAGGGTGGTACCGCTGATCGCCACCGAGCCGCGCGGCCCGCTGATGTGCCGGCTGTCGACGCCGTCGGGATTGGCGGTGGCGGTGGTATAGAGGGTTTGCCCGATCAGGCCGGTGGCGAGGGACAGGTTCCAGCAGGTAGTGGAATCGCTGCCGCAATCGGCCAATCCGACCAGCCCTGCGACGAGCAGCAGCGGCGCGATGCGGCGCGCACGACCGGGAGGAGACGTCTTCTCGGCAGCGTGTTTCATCAAATCGTTTCCTTGAGGATTGGGGAAAGCAAGTGCCGCGTGGCACCGTCGCCATGAGCAGGCCGGCCGTGACGGCAAGCCGCGGATGGGCGGTACTCTGGCGCAGAAGCCGCGCAGTGCCGGCGCTCTTTACGAAGGGTTTACACGCCGCCGTGATGCCGGCGGCAGCGATGACCGCGGACGTAAAGGCCTTGTTAAAACGCGGGGCGGCGTGGAAGACCGGTGTTATCAATGTCACGCCGCTTTCGCCCCGGCCCTGTGCCCCGCCGACGTGGGTTGTTCGTTCCGTGACAACAACCTGCAACAGGGCCGGGCGAAAGCGGCACCCGGCGGGTACGCGACGGCAGCCCGCGGCGATCCGCGCCCGTCCGTGCGGGGCATCCGCCCTTCGGTCCTGCCCGATCCTTCCCCCAATCCTTCCGATCTCCGCCGATGCGTTACCGTTCCGTGTCCACGCGCTCCTTCCTGGTCCTGCTGTTGTGCTGCCTGCCGGCCGCCAACACCTCCGCCGAAAAGAACGGCGCGGAAGTCACGCTCAATCTGAAAGAAGCGGACATCGCCACGCTGATCGCCACGGTGAGCGAGGTGACCGGCAGGAATTTCGTGGTCGATCCGCGCGTCAAAGGCAAGGTGACGGTGGTCTCCTCCAGCCCGATGGATGCGGATGCGGTGTATGCCACCTTCCTCTCGGTGCTGGCGGTGAACGGCTACGCCGCGGTGCCCGCTGGCGCGACCGTCAAGATCGTGCCGGACGCCAATGCGCGCAGCGAGGGCGGGGCCGGCTCCGGCGGCGGCGCGGGCGGCGACGAACTGGTGACCCGCGTGTTCGACATCCACAACGGCTCGGCGACGCAGCTGGTGGCGATCCTGCGGCCGCTGGTGGCGCAGTCGGGCCAGATCGCCGCCTATGCCTCGGGCAACAGCCTGATCGTCTCCGACCGCGCCGCCAACGTCGAGCGGCTGCGGCTGCTGATCGGGCAGATGGATCGCGACGGCGACCGCGGCACCGAGCTGGTGGCGCTGCAGAATGCCGGCGCCGATGAGGTGGTGCGGGTGCTGACCGCCCTGACGCAGCAGGCGCGGCAGGCCGATCCCGGCGCGGCGCAGCCGGTGGTGATCGCGGACACGCGCAGCAACAGCGTGCTGGTCGGCGGCGACGGCGCCGAGCGCGGCAAGCTGCTGGCGCTGATCCGGCAGCTGGACCAGCCCGGCCGCGACGGCGGCGACACACAGGTGGTGTACCTGAAGTACGCCGACGCCGAGAGCCTGGCGCCGATCCTCACCGGCAATGCGCAGCCGGCGGCCAGGAGCACCGCATCCACATCGGGCGGTTCGTCGATGTTCGGCGGCAGCAGCGGCGGCCCGTCCTCCGCCGCGTCCTCGTTCGGCGCCGCGTCCAAGTCCTCGGGCAGCGGTGCTGCTGCTTCCGGCGGCGCTTCGGGCTCGAACGCGACGGTCTACAACGGCAGCGGCGCCAATGCCGACCTGCGCGTCATCGCCGACCGGGATACCAATGCCCTGGTGATCACCGCGCCGCCGAAGACCATGCAGCAGATCCGCAACGTCATCGCCCAGCTCGATATCCGCCGCGCGCAGGTGCTGGTGGAAGCGGTGATTGCCGAGGTGAGCGCCGACAAGTCCAGCGATATCGGGGTGGATTGGCTGGCCTACAACCCCAATGCCATCGCCGCGGCCGGAATCCTCAATTCCAGCACTTCCAGTGCGCTATCCAGCGCCGCCTCGTCGCTGAGCAGCTCCAGCAGCTCGACCATCAGCACCAGCACGCTGGCATCGGCGGCGGCCAGCGCACTGGGCACCGGCGGCACGGCGCTGGTCGGCATCAGCACCTCCAACGGCTCGATCTACGGGGCGCTGATCAAGGCCCTGCTCAGCGATTCCGATACCAACATCCTGTCGATGCCATCGCTGGTCACGCTGGACAACCAGGAAGCGAAGATCGAGGTTGGCCAGTCGGTGCCGGAGGTGACCGGCTCGTATTCCAATACCGGCACTTCCAGCAACGGCTCGGTCAACCCGTTCCAGACCGTCGACCGCACGGACGTCGGCCTCAAGCTCGGCATCACCCCGACCATCGGCGAGGGCAATACCATCCGCATGAAGCTGGAATTCGAGAATTCGACCATCGCCAGCGGCACCGCCGGCACTTCCAGCCTGGTTACCAACAAGCGCACGGTGAGCAATACGGTGAGCATCGAGGGTGGCCAGATCCTGGTCATCGGCGGCCTGATCGACGACCAGGTCGACGATGCGGTGACGCGCATCCCGCTGCTCAGCGATATTCCCTGGCTGGGCGCGCTGTTCAAGTCGCGCTCGGTCAGCCGCACCAAGCGCAATCTGATGATCTTCCTGCACCCGGTGATCCTGCGCGAACGCCAGGAGAGCGACTATTTCACCCGGCGCAAGTATGAAAGTACGCGGCAGGCGCAGACCGAAGCCGCCAACGGCCCGGCGCCGGTACTCGGCGGGCGGCCGCCGGTGCTGTACCACTACGATGAATACATGCAGCGCAACAACCTGCCCCAGGCGGGCGCGCCGGAAAGTGCTGCGCCGGAGGATGCGCCGCCGACGCCGCCGTAGGCACCCCTCAGCGCGTAGCGCTGAGCAGCCAGTCCCAGGGACGCTGCGGCAGGCGTCGGTCGAGTCCTTCGAAGGACTCGGAATCCCAGGAGTATTCCGCCCGGGCGAGGCTGTCGAGCTTGAGGCGCCGCGCCTGCAACAGCAGCGGGATTTCGTCGGCGGAATAGTGCTTGGTGGGCTGGCCGTTGATGGCGATGACGCCGGGATCGAACACGCCGCCGGCCGGCCGCGCGTAGGCGGAGACGCGCTTGCGGGTGTAGGCGAGGCGCACGGCCTCGGCCAGATGCACCGATTCGATCGCCGGCACCAGCAGCAGCAGGGTACCACCCGGGCGCAGGCGCGCCAGGGCCAGGTCGAGAATCCGGTTGCGGATCTTCGCGTCGGCATGCAGCAGGACGTTGGCCATCAGCACCACGTCGAAGCGCGCCCCGGGGGCGCTGCGGGCGAATTGGGTGGTGGTGTGCGTCCGCACGTTGGGCAGGGTGCGCGTGAGGGCGCCGGCCTGCTCCACGCACAGGCGGGAGTAGTCCACGCCCACCACCTGCTCGAAGCTGCGCGACAGCAAGGGCAGATAGCGGCCGACGCCGCAGCCGTAATCGAGGATGCTGCGGTGACTGGCGGCAACGGAGGCGATGAGGGCGGCAATGCTGCCGTTCACGTTCTCCTCCAGGGAACTCATGATGTGATCGTCCCAGGCGCCGGCCACGCGGTCCCAGTCGCGCTCGTTCATTGCTTGCTCCGCTTGGGCGCCAGCGCGCCTGGTATGGGGTGGTTCAGGGGATGGTCCAGGCCGCCGCCTGGAGGCTGTTCCCTGGGGAACAAGCCGGAGAATCGGGGGTGGCGCGCAGCGACGCTACCGCGCGGCGAGGCGCACGGCCGGTGTCTGCTGGGAGGAATCCGGACCTGCTGGCAGACCCGTGGTGTTGCTGAACAGCGGCCCGGGCTGTGCACCCGGGCCGCCCAATGCGCAGCTTCAGCTGATGTGCTTGCTGACCAGCTTGGTCATCTCAAACATGTTGACCACCGACTTGCCGCCGAAGATCTTCTTCAGCTTCTCGTCGGCATTGATCATGCGCTTGTTGATCTTGTCCTGCAGGCCGAACTTCTTGATGTAGGCCCAGAGGTTCTTGGTGATCTGGCCGCGGGGAATGGGCTTGGAGCCGACAATCTCCGCCAGCAGGGCACTCGGGGTAACAGCCTTCATCAGCGCGGCGCTGGGCTTGCGCTTGGCCTTCTTGGCAACGGCCTTTTTCGGCGCTGCCTTCTTCGCTACAACCTTCTTCGCAACTGCTTTCTTCGCGGCGGGCTTCTTTGCGGCTGCCGCCGGCTTCTTCTTGCTGGCTTTCGCCATGGTGTCGTCTCCCTCGAACAATGGACCCATTTGGGCATGGGTATGCTAACGGAACTGGCGCAAGATTGTGAACAGGCCATGACAACTCAATGGATATACGGTTGCGACGCAGGGCACCAAGGGGCGTTTGGGTCCCCCTACTCCGCTCCCTGACGGAACCTCGCGGCGAACTCGCCGCGAATGCTTTGCTCGGCCAGGGCGGCCACTTCGTCCGGCGTTTTTCCGGCCGGCTCGATCGCCGGCAGCACGGTCCAGCCGATGCGTTCTCCTGGGGACATGGGGAATCTGCCGTAGCGGTTGAGCTTCCAGGTGCCGTGGATGTAGACCGGCACCACCAGGGCGCTGGGCGCTTTCTTCAGCAGGATCTTGATGCCGCCGGTGGCGAAGGGCTGCATCTCGCCGCTGGTGGAGCGGGTGCCCTCGGGAAAGATCACGGCGGAGGAGCGGGTCTGCTCGATCAGCTGGGCCAGACGGCCGATTTCGCGCAGCGACTGGCGGGTGTCGCTGCGGTCGATCAGGGCGGCGCCGCTGTGGCGCAGATTGTAGGAGATGCTGGGAATGCCCTTGCCCAGTTCGATCTTGGAGACGAACTTCGGCGCGTGGCGGCGCAGGTACCAGCTGATGCCGGGGATATCCAGCTTGTTCTGGTGGTTGGCGACGAAGATGATCGGGCGGTCGGACGGCAGGGCCTGGGTGTAGCGCACGCTGATGCGGGTACCGAGAATCCACAAGGCGTGGATCAGGCAGAAGTTGAGCAGGTCGACGCAGCGCCGGTGGGCATTCGGCCCGAAGCCGCGGAAGGCGATGACCTGCGCCACATGGAACAGGTTCAGCAGCAGGCCCCACACCAGCAGGAACAGCGGGGTGAGGAGGATGCCGAGAAGCTTTTTCACCGTAGGGTATGCGTGCGTGCGACGGGATTGTCGGTTCGGGCGGACGGCAGTCCGCTGCGCGGAATGACGACCGGGCGCCTGTTATAACACCCCTGTCGCTGCAAGGGTTTGTCCGCGGACAAGCTCCAACCGGGACAACAGGAGTCGGCGAACCCCTACTGGACCACCAGTTGTTGCTTCGCCGAGGTCACGTTCTGCGCGGCGCTGTCGCTGCCGGTGATGGTCACCGAGCTCTGCGCGGTGATGCCCAGGGCCTGGCCGATGCTGTTGCCGCTGCTGCCGATGGTGGCGGCCGTGGCGTCGCTGGAGGCCCAGGTTACCTGCCGGGTAATGTCCTGGGTGAGGGTACCGGCGTCGTAGGTGCCGATGGCATGGAACTGTACCGGGGTGAGGCTGCCGGCGACGACCGTGGCGCCGCCCTGGGTGGCCGGGCAGGTGCTGAAGGCCGCGAGTACGGCGGTCCAGCAGATGCTGACCGTCTGCAGCGTGGCGGTGGCGGTGCTGACGGTGATCGAGGGCGCGGTGTAGGTGACGCCGGCGCCGGTGAAGCTGGCGCCGATAATGGCGGGGCCGCCGGCCGCCACCGCGCTGAGCTGGCTGCTGGAAACGGCGACGATGCCGGTATCCGAAGAACTCAGGGTGGCCAGGCCATTGAGGTTCTGCGCGTAGCCGTCGTCGAGGGTGGCGACGACGTTCATCTTCTCGGTGTTGCCGACGATGAGCTGCGGATTGCCGCTGAATTCCGGCTCGATGGCGATGCCCTGGATGTGCTGCACGGTGAAGTCGAGGGCGTTGGACGGATCGCTGAGGTTGTTCAAGGTGCAGGGGGCGAAACCCGCCACCGGCGTCAGCAACTGGCTGCCGGCACCGACGGCGGTGATCAGGCCGCTGCCGGCATTGATGGTGGCTTCGCTGTCGTTGGGCTGGAGCAGGCTCCAGCCGGCATAGCCGCTCACATCGGTCTCCACCCCATCCAGCCAGGCGGTGACCTGGAGCGACTGGGTGGTGCCGGCGCCGAGGCTGAAATACTGACCGTCCGGCACGATGTAGTTGCCGTCGTGCAGGGTCTTGACGGTGATCGACTGCGGCGTGCCGATGCTGATGGCGATCTGCGCGCTGATGCCGTCGTAGTCGGCGGTGGCGATGACGTTGCCCGAGGTCACCGGCACCAGGGTGCCGGCGGCATAGTAGGAACCGCTGCCGTTCGCCACGGCGATGTCGCCGTTGCTGATTTTCAGGGTGCCCGGATCGGAGCTGCTCCAGTGCACGCGCGCGGTGAAGTCGCCGCTGCTGCCGTCCTGGAAGTACATGGTGGCGGCCAGGACGGAAGGCAGGCATTCGTACATGCGCAGGCTGGCCAGGCTGGCCGTCTCGCTGGCGCTGACGCCGGACCTGGAGATCACCAGCAGCTTCGGCGCATTGCCCTGCCCCACCGCGCCGCTGCAGGCGGCCAGCGGCAGGCACAGGAAATACGGCGCTGCGCGCCGGAGCGCGTGCAGCGCTTTTTGAAACAGGTGATTCATGCATGCGGCCTTTCGGTAGGCGGGGATCGACGCAGGCTGCGGCCGCGAAAGCGGATGCAGGCAGCCGCCGGCGCTTGCCGGACACGCGCTCACACTAGGGCTGCGGCGCCGCGGAGGCGCCGGGATTTACAAGGTTTTTACATGCGGGACACAGGCGGGGTCACGGGCAGGCTTTTGACGGGCGGCGGGTTTTGCAAAAGCCCGGGGCGCGCGATGGCGCCACCGTTTCAATAACGCGGATAACGGCTGTTTTCTTCGCCGAACAGCTCGGCGCGACGCCGTGCCTCGCCGACGCTGCGCAGGAAATCCTGCCACTGATGCCATTGCGAGGAACTGAGGGTGGTGGCGAGATCGTGCTCGTAGGCCGCTCGCGTCTTCATCTCGTCGCCGTTGACCTGCGCCCATTGCGCCGCCAGCGCATCGACCTGCTGCACATAGTCCGGCGCGGTGCGGTCGAGCCCGTTCCACTGCGCGATGACCTGCTTGGCGGTCTTGTCCAGCGCCACCAGCTGGCTGTTGCGGCTGTCGTAGGCATTGAGGACGGCGATGCGCTGGGTGTCGGTGGCGGCGACCTTGGTCAATGCGGCGAGCACCACTTTTTCGGGAGTCGGGCCGACATCCACGCGCCGCACCTCGGGTTCGGTGGAACAGCCGAGCAGGAGCGCGGCCAACGCCAGCACGACCACGGTACGCTTCATCCAGTCTCACTCCAGGCTATTGCGGTAGCGGGCAACGAAGGGAGCCAGGGGATGTGGCCGCGATCGTTGCGCAGACGGCGTCTGCGCAACGATCATCACGCATCGGCGCCCATTCCGGCAACGCGGCGCGGCCAGCGAGTGTAAAGCTGGTGTTAAGCCTCGGGAAAAAGCCGCGATGCCGGTGAACGCCCGCTTGCGGCGGTAAGGTTCGCGTAAGACCTTTTCTCCGTTGCCGGAACGCTTGCAGTCGAAATCAGAACAGCAGCAACTAGACCTTGCCTGCCCCGCCATCGAAGCGCGCCAGATCCAGGCTGCGTTCGAACTGTGCCAGGCGATCGGCGCCGAAGTAGCCTTCGCCGCCGTGGAACCAGAAGGGCGAGCCCCATACGCCGCGCTGTACCGCCTCGGCGTTGGCCTGGCGCAGGGCGGCCTTGCCCGCTTCCGCCTGCGCCGCCTGCTGCACCTGCTGCGGCGCCAGGCCGATGACGGTGGCGGCTTCGCCCAGCACCGCGGGATCGGCGATATCGCGGCCGTCGACGAAGTAGGCCTTGAACAGGGCCGCGACCAGATCGCCCGCCTGTGCGGACCAGCCCCGCGGCGCCTGCGCGTCCAGCGTGTGGAACAGGCGGGCGGCGGCGTGACTGGATACCGGGAAGCCCGGCGGCAACTGGAACGGCAGGCCGAAATAGACGGCGGAGCGCCGCATGTCGTGTTCCATGTAGCGCCGCTTGGCCGGCTGCTCCATCGGCGGCGGCATGCCCAGCTCCTTCAGGATGGCCCATAGCAGCACCGGGCGGTAACGCAGGCGCAGTCCGTGGCGACGGGTCAGCGCGACGAGGGTGCCGTGGGCGAAGTAGGCATAGGGCGAGGCGAAGTCGAAATAGAAGTCGACCGTGGCGGCCTCGGCCGGTGCGGACTCGAGCGGCGCGTCGCTCATCTCAACCCGCCAGCGCGGCGGAGGGGCCGCGGCCGCAGGCCGCGCGGTATTCCGCCGCCAGGCGCGCGACGATCCCGGCGACGGAGGGAACGTCGTGGATGGTGGCGATGCCGTGGCCGGCGGTCCACAGGTCGCGCCACACCTTGGCGGTGGTGTCGGTGAGCACACTCAGGTCGGGCGTCTTCGGCGGCAGCGTTGCGGGATCGACGCCGTGCCGCGCCAGCGAGGGCTTGAGGAAGTTGCAGCCGATGCCGGAGAGGCGGTCGGTGTAGACCAGGTCTTCGACGCCGGACTCGACCAGCATGCGCTTGTAGTCCTCGCTGGCGGCGGACTCGCGGCTGGCGATGAAGCGCGTGCCCATGTAGGCGAAGTCGGCGCCGAGCATTTCGGCGGCACGCACCTGCCAGCCGTCGTTGATGGAGCCGCCCAGGACCAGGCAGCCGTCCCAGAATTCACGGATCTCGCGCACCAGGGAGAAGGCGCTCTGGGTGGGTGCGTGGCCGCCGGCACCGCCGCCGACGCAGATCAGCCCGTCCACACCCGCCTGCGCCGCCTTGCGCGCGTGGGCGGCGTTGGTGACGTCGCTGAACACCAGGCCACCGTAGGCGTGCACCCGCCCCACCACCTCGCCCGGATGGCCCAGCGAGGTCAGCACCAGGGGCACGCGGTGGCGCACCACGGTCTCCAGGTCCTGCTGGAAGCGCGGGTTGGTGCGGTGGACCACGAGATTGACGCCGAACGGCGCGGCAGGCCGGTCCGGATGTTCACGGCGATGCTGTTCCAGCTCCGTTTCCAGCTGGGTCAGCCACTGCTCGAACTGCTCGGCCGGACGGGCGTTGACGTGGGGGAAGGTACCGACCACGCCGGCCTTGCACAGCGCCGCCACCAGCGGCGGGAACGACACCAGGAACATCGGCGCCCCGATCACCGGCGCCGCCAACTTGCCCCTCAGGGCCTGCGGGATGGGCATGCGAACGCTGCCGCCGCGCTCAGCCTGCGGCGCCGACGTGGCGGCCGGCGAGCCAGCCGAAGGTCATGGCGGGCCCCAGGGTGGAGCCGGCGCCCGGATAGGAGCCGCCCATCACCGAGGCGGTGCAGTTGCCGGAGGCGTAGAGGCCGGCGATGACCTTGCCCTCGGCGTCGAGCACGCGGGCGTTCTCGTCGATGACCAGGCCGCCGTTGGTGCCGATGTCGCCCGAGTAGATGGGGAAGGCGTAGAACGGCGCCTTGTCGATCACCGCGAGGTTGGGGTTTGGGGTGACCTTGGGATCGCCGTAGTAGCGGTCGTAGGCGGCCTCGCCGCGGCCGAACTGCGGATCCTTGCCCTCGGCGGCGCCGGCGTTGAAGGTTTCGACGGTGCGCTTGAGCGTGTCCGCCGGCACGCCCATCTTCCGCGCCAGTTCATCCAGGCTGCCGGCCTTGAGCAGGATCGAGCGCACCGCCCTGGGCAGGATCCAGTCCGGGAACTTGGGAATCACCGGGCCCATGGGGTAGTTCCAGCGGTAGCGCGCGTCGAACACCGCCCAGGCGCTGGCGCTGTCGGCCTTGATCATTTCCTGCGCCGAGATGTGGTACGAGGCGGCCTCGTTGTGGAAGCGCCGACCGGACTGGTTGACGATGATGTTGCCGGGCAGTGCGCGCTCGTAGGTGCACAGCCGCGCCGATTCCTCGCCGGGGATCTTGAATACCGGCGCGTACCAGGCCGACCCCATGTTGCGCACCGCGGCGCCGGCTTCCTGGCCGATGCGGATGGCGTCGCCGGTGTTGTAGGGATGGGCGCCGCTGTTGCCCGGCTCGCCGCTGCCCGGCAGATATTGCTTGCGCATCTGCGCGTTGCGCTCGTAGCCGCCAGCCGCCAGCACCACGCCCTTGCGGGTGCGGATGCGCTGGGTCTTGCCGTCGCGCTCGACCACGGCGCCGACGACGCGGCCGTCTTCCTTCACCAGCGACACCAGGCGGGTATTGAGCCAGATCGGCACGCCGCGCTGGTTCAGCGAGATGCGCAGGCGGCCGACCAGGGCGTTGCCCAAGGTCAGGAAGCGGTCGCGCGGCGAGCGCAGGCGCTGCGCCACGTCACCGTAGTAGCGCCACATGATCTTGAGGAAGACCTTGATCCAGCCGGCCGGCCGGTTGAGCAGCATGTGCGCTTCCATCAGGGTCCAGTTGATGCGCCCGAACAGGTTGGCGGCCTTGGACGAGGGCCGCAGGATCTGCACGTCCCCGCCCAGCACGCGGCCGTCGATCTCCAGCGGCATGTGGGTGCGCCAGCCCGGCTTGCCGCCCGGCAGTTCGGCGTGATAATCGGTATAGGGCACGCTGAAGAAGCGCACTTCGGTGTTGGCCTGGACCCAGTCGAGCATCGCCGGCGCCTGGTGTACGTAGGCGCGGATCAGACTGTCCGGTACGTTCGGCGCGGCCAGGGCGCGGATGTACTGGAAGGCTTCCTCGGGGCTGTCCTGGGCGCCGGCTTCGCGGGCCTGGCTGCTGACCGGAATCCAGATGGCGCCGCCGGACATGGCCGAGGTGCCGCCATAGAGCCCGCTCTTCTCGACCACCACCACCTGGGCGCCCTGGTCGGCCGCCGCGATCGCCGCGGTCTGCCCGCCGGCGCCCGATCCCACCACCAGCACGTCGGTGGTGACATCCCAAGTTTCGGAAACCATCATTCCCCCTCATCGGTTTATTGGTCGCGGAACGGCCCGCAAGCATCCGGACGCCTGGGGCGTCCGCGGGCGGCAAGGTCCACGGCCCATCTTGCGGCAAGCGCGCCCGCTGCATCTCACACAAACGGAGTAGCGCGACAGCCGTTGCGGGCCCGGGACAAACTGTCACGGCGGTGTTCTATTCATGGAACTTTCACGGCCGCTTCACAGTCGCCAGAGACCAGGCCTGTATAGTGAATCGGTATCCCTTGCGGGGACTGCGCAGAAGCAGCACGGCATGACGGCCGCGACGGCGCAGACCATGGACGGCCCGATCCTTGCAAGACCTCATACGGCCATACGGAAGACTGCCATGACCGAACCTGCGATGAGCGAGCCGATGAGCGCTGTGGATCGCGCCTGGCTCGATATGGACGACCCGTGCAACCCGATGGTGATCAGCGCCATCTTCCAGCTGGAGGGGCCGGTGGACGCGGCCAACCTGCAGAAGGTGATGGTCGAGCGCCTGCTGCGCTATCCGCGCTTCCACCAGCGCGTCGACCGCAGCCAGGGCGCACCGCGCTGGGTCACCGACAAGAACCTCGATTTCCGCCACCACGTGCATGTGCGGCGCTTGCCGCATGGCGCCAACCAGCGCGAGCTGCGCAAGGCCATCTCGGCCGAAGTGTCGCGCGAACTGGACCACAATCGGCCGCTGTGGCGGCTGCTGCTCTACCCCTGCCCCAGCGGCCCGGTGACGGTGCTGTTCCGCGCCCACCATGCCCTGGCCGATGGCATCGCCCTGGTGACGCTGCTGATCGACAGCACCGACCGCGGCTTCCAGCGCGCGCCGGAGCCGCAGACCGCGGCCGTGCCGATGATCCGGCCCGGGCCGCTGGGCGGCCTGATCGATACGCTGGAGCTGCTCAACCACGGGCTGATCAAGCTCGGTTCGCTGGCGCGCAGCCGCGCCGGGCGCTCAAGACTGCTCACCCAGTTCCATGAGGGGCGCGATGCGGTGGCGGCGGTGCGACGCGTGCTGACACTGCCGGAAAACAATCCGCCGTTCCTGCACAAGCCGCTGTCCGGCCATCGCGGCGTGGCCTGGGCCGACGAGATTCCGCTGGAGCCGATCCGCCGCCAGGCCAAGGCGCTGGGCGTGCGCGTCAACGACCTGCTGATGACGGCGCTGGCCGGCGCCTTCAACCGCCAGTTGCAGCACACCAGCGCGGAACTGGCCGAGGAGCAGAACCTGCGCATCTCGGTACCGGTAAACCTGCGCAGCGGCAAGGGCCGCTCGCTCGGCAACCATTTCGGCCTGGTGCTGCTGGACCTGCCGGTGGGGGTGCGCAGCCCGCGCACGCGCCTGCACCTGGTGGCGCAGCGCATGACCGCGCTGAAGGAATCGCCGCAGGCACGCGCCACCATGCTGGGCCTGGCGGCGGCCGGCCATCTGCCGGTGCCGCTGGAGCGCAAGCTGGTGGACCGCATCGGCGCCAAGTCGGTGGCCGTGGTGTCCAGCCTGCCCGGGCCGCGCCGCCACGTGCATATCGGCGGCGCGCGCATGCGCAACCTGGTGTTCTGGCCGCCACAGTCGGGCGGCATCGGCATCGGCCTGAGTTTCTTCAGCTACGCCGGCCAGCTCAGCTTCGGCGTCTCCACCGACCTGGCGCGCCTGCCCAACCCGCGCGGGCTGCTGGAAGCGTTCCGCAGCGAGCTGGAGGAGCTGCAGCGCCTGACTCCCGAACCGGAGCCGACGACGTCGGAGCCGCTGCCGGACGTAATGGGTTGAGGCGCGGCACCACCGCTCCAACGCTGAATTGAAAAAGGCCGCGGTGAGCGGCCTTTTTCAGGCTGCAGGTGCCGGGAGGGCCCGGAGCACCTTGAAGCCGCGCCTAGTGCCCGGCTTCCGCGACGGGTGCGGCAAGCACCGCATCCGCTGACGCGATGACGGGCGGCGCGGATACGGCCGGCTTCTTGTCGCCATACAGTTTCTTCGCCGCGCGCGGAAAATCGGCGCGCAAGCGGATCTCGACCGCCTCGACCACGTCCAGGGCCTGCAGCCTGAGGGCATTGTGATGGAGGGCGACCAGCTCTTTTTCCGGCAGGCCGGCGCCGCGGACTTTCTCGAGGATGCGGTCGGTGGAGGGCGGCGGCTTGACCGGGGCGGACTGTTTCTTATTCATGGATGGCGTCCTGGCTGAGGAAGGCGAAAGGTCCCGCGGCGCCTGATCTGTATGGCAGCCGCCGGGTGCCTCAATGCTCCACTGTAGTGCTTTCCGGGGGAGCGTGCGCTGCGCGGCCAGGCCGGAAGCCGCGCGCAAGGCGCCAGGGCGGCGGGTCCGGGACGATCCGCCCGCGGCGGGAAGGCAGTATCCGGTGGGGATTGCGCGCGTTTGACTCTGGACCCCGCTCCAGGAATTGAAGTAGCGTCAAAGTGTCCCCTGGAATGCACGCCGGCGGGATGATTGGACATATCCGGCGAACATCCAGCCGAGCCGGGGGAACTCTGGATTCGGCTACACTGGGGCATGATTTCGGTTCGGCCCAGCATCGTCGTCTTCGTCGTTGTCGCGCTTTTGTTCGCGCGGATGGCGGGTACGCATTTGCATCTGTGCTTCGATGGCCTGGAACCTCCCACCTCGGTCCAGTCGCAGATGTACGATCTGGGCGATGGTTATATCCACAATACGACTTCCAGCGAAGTCCCCAGGCAGGATATCGATATCGATCTGGTTGGCGAGCTGTTGACCAAGCTCGCCAAGATCAGCCCTGACTTCCCGGTATTGATCATCGCGGTCGCGCTGTTCTTGCTGTCTCCCCGGCCGTTGCCTTCGTACGGTCGGGCCATTGCCGCATCCTTCGTACCCAATTCGTGGCCACGCATCCGGCCACCGTTGCGCGCACCTCCCCGCTGAACCTCCCCGCGGCCTGATGGCCGCACGCCCCGGTGTTTCCCTGGCGCTTCCCCGCGCTTGCCCGATTTGGGAGGTTTCTCGATGTTTCTCGTTCCCACGCGCCTGTTCGCGTGTCTGCTCGCCGTTTTCGCGGCCTTAGCCGTCCCTGTTGCCCGGGCCGCCGATGGCCTGAGCCTGTCCGCAGCGCTGGCGCGCGCATTGCGCGACAGCCCGGAACTGCGGATCTATCCCTACCAACGCCGCGCTGCGGAAGCCGACCGGCTGCAAGCCGGCCTGCGGCCCAATCCGGAACTCGGTGCTGTGCTGGAAAACTTCGCCGGCACCGGCGCCGTGCGCGGCGCCAAGTCGCTGGAGACGACGCTGACCCTGTCCCAACTCATCGAGCTGGGCGGCAAACGCGGGCGGCGGGTCGAAGCTGCCGAAGCGGCGCTGGGCAGTGTTGCCGCCGACTACGACGTGGCCCGGCTCGACGTGCTGTCCGAGACCACGCGCCGCTACGTGGATGTGGCCGAAGCCCAGGCCGGATTGGAAGCGGCCCGGCGTGCGGTTGATCTGGCCAAGCAGACCGGCGAGGCCGTGGAACGCCGCATCCATGCCGGGGCCGCTTCCACCGCCGAGCGCAACCGCGCCAATATCGCGCTCCTCCGCGCCGGGCTCGACGTACAGCGCGCCGAAGGCGAACTCGACGCCCATCGCGTAGCGCTCGGCGCCATGTGGGGCCAGGGCGCACCGGACTTCAGCAGCGTCTCCGGCGATCTCTACGCCATCCCGCCGTTGGCCGATTTCGCCACGTTCGCCGACCGGCTGCAGACCAGTCCGGATTTGGCGCGGTTTGCGTCGGAGCGCCGCCTGCGCGAAGCCGAGGTCAGGCTGGCGCAAGCCGAAGCGGTGCCGGATTTGACCCTCGGTGCCGGCGTGCGCCGTCTCAACTCCGGCGCCGAAGTCGGCGGTACGGGAGCGGACTACGGCCTGGTTGCCTCCCTCAACCTGCCGCTGCCGCTGTTCAATCGCAACCAGGGCAAGATCGCCGCCGCCCAGGAGCGCGCCGGGCAAAGCGATGCCGAGCGTGACGCCGCCCTGCTGCGCACCCGAGCGGTGCTTTACGGTCTGTACCAGGCAGCAGCGCAAGCCCGCCGCCAGTCCGAGGCGCTCCGTGGCGAAGCAATGACCCAGGCCGAGCAGGCCCTGACCCTGACCCAGCGCGGCTTCGTCAACGGCCGCTTCTCCTTCCTCGAACTCGCCGACGCCCAGCGCCAGGTGTTGGAGCTGCGCAGCCAGGCCATCAGCGCCAGTGCCGACGCGCAACGCATCGACGCTGAAATCGAACGCCTTACCGCGCAGCCCATCGTCGCTGCCGCCGCCTCTGCCGGAGCCGCCCCATGAGCCCCCAAACACGCAGCCTGATCCTCGCCCTGTGCCTGGGCTTCGCCGCCTGTTCCGGCAAGCCGGAGCCTCAAGCCGAAGGCCGAAACGAAAAACAAGAGGTCGCGGCGAGTGCAGAAGCCCCGCAGGCGGCCGCCATCACCCCCGAGCACGCCACAGCCGCCGGCATCGAGACCGCTGTCGCCGGGCCCGCGGAAATCCGCGAGACCCTGACGCTCTACGGCTCGATCCGTCCCAACGCCGAGCGCCAGCAGGAAGTGCGCGCCCGCTATCCCGGCGTGGTGCGCACCGTCGCCAGGCGTCCCGGCGATGCCGTCGGCAAAGGCGAGCTTTTGCTGAGCATCGAGTCCAACGACAGCCTGGAGCCGTACGCCATCCGTTCACCGATTGCCGGCACCCTGCTGGAGCGCCGGGTCAACCCGGGCGAAGCGGTCGACGGCAGCACCACGCTGATGGTGGTCGCCGATCTGTCCAGCGTCTGGGCCGAGTTCGCCGTCTTTGCACGCGATCTGGGACGCATTCGCGCCGGCATGCCGGTACAGCTCAAGACCAGCGACGGTGAAACCGGCGGCACAGCGAAGATCGCCTATGTGGCGCCGTCCGGCAGCGGCGATACGCAGAGCGTGGTCGCCCGCGCCGTAGTGGACAACAAGGGCGGCCGCTGGATTGCGGGGCAGTTCGTGACCGGCGACGTGGTGATTGCCGATCTCCGGGTGCCGGTATCCGTGGTCCCGGCCGCATTGCAGAAGCTGGGCGACAACGCCGTGGTGTTCGTGCAGACCGACAAGGGTTTCGAACCGCGCAAGGTCGAAATCGGCAAGCGCGGTGCCGAGGCCATGGAGATCAGGCAGGGCCTGGCCGCCGGCGAGCGCTACGCGGCGAAAAACAGCTACCTCATCAAGGCGGAGTTGACCAAGGGCGAGGGAGACGAGGACTGACATGATCGACCGACTCATAGACTTCGCCATCCGCCAGCGCTGGCTGGTGATGGCACTGGTGGCCGGCTTCGTCGTCTTCGGCGTATTCGAATACAAGCGCCTGCCGATCGACGCGGTGCCGGACATCACCAACGTACAGGTGCAGATCAACACCCGCGCGCCGGGTTATTCACCGCTGGAAGTGGAGCAGCGCGTGACCTTCCTGGTCGAGACCGCGATGGCCGGAATCCCGAAGCTGGAAAGCACCCGTTCGATCTCGGTCTACGGACTGTCGCAGGTGACCGTGGTGTTCAAGGACGGCACCGACATCTACTTCGCACGCCAGCTCGTCAACGAGCGGCTGCAGGATGTGAAGAGTGAGCTGCCGGATGGCACGCTGCCGGAAATGGGCCCGGTGGCCACCGGCCTGGGTGAAATCTTCCTCTACACCATCAGCGCCGAACCCGGTGCGCGCAAGCCGGATGGCTCTCCGTATACGCCGATCGACCTGCACGCGGCACAGGACTGGATCATCAAGCCGCAATTGCGGCAGGTTCCGGGCGTGTCCGAGGTCAACTCCATCGGCGGCTTCGACAAGCAGTACCAGGTGGCGCCCGATCCCGCACGCCTGCTGGCCTATGGCGTGACGCTGCGCGACCTGATCCAGGCTCTGCAAGCCAACAACGTCAACGTCGGCGCCGGCTATATCGAGCGCAACGGCGAGCAATCGCTGGTGCGGGTGCCGGGCCAGTTGAGCGATCTCAAGGCGATCGGCGAAGTCGTCATCACCACCCGCAACGGCATCCCGGTGCGGGTCGGCGACGTGGCCGAGGTGGGGATCGGCAAGGATCTGCGCACCGGCGCGGCCACCCTGGACGGCGCGGAGACCGTCCTGGGCACCGCCATGATGCTGATCGGCGAAAACAGCCGCACCGTATCCCTGCGCGTGGCCGACAAGCTGGCGCAAGTGGCCAGGCGCCTGCCGCCGGGCATCAAGGTCGAAGCCGTCTACGACCGCACCGTGCTGGTCAACCAGACCATCGCCACCGTGCAGAAGAACCTGGCCGAGGGGGCGTTGCTGGTGATCGTGGTGCTGTTCCTATTTCTGGGCAACCTGCGCGCGGCGCTGCTGACGGCGATGGTGATCCCGCTGGCGCTGCTGGCCACCTTCACCGGCATGGTGGAGAACCGGGTCAGCGGCAACCTGATGAGCCTGGGCGCGCTGGATTTCGGCCTGATCGTGGACGGTGCCTTGATCATCGTCGAGAACTGCGTCCTGCGCCTGGCGCAAGCGCAGCACCGGAAGGGACGCACGCTGGAACGAAATGAGCGCTTCGAAGTCGTCGGCCAGGCCACGCGGGAGGTGTTCAAACCCAGCCTGGTCAGCGTCGCGGTGATCGTGCTGGTCAACCTGCCGATCTTCGCCCTCGGCGGTGTCGAGGGGAAGATGTTCCATCCGATGGCCTTCGCCGTCATCGCGGCGCTGATCGGCGCGCTGGTGTTCTCGCTGACCTTCGTCCCGGCCGCCTGTGCGCTGTTGCTGACCGGCAATATCGCCGAGAAGGACAACGGGCTGGTGCGCGCCGCCAAACGCGGCTACGCACCGCTGCTGCGCGGCGCGTTGCGCGCGCGCTGGCCGGTCGTGGCGGGCGCCGTGGCGTTCGTCGTGCTGTGCGGCTGGTCCGCTTCGCGCATGGGCGCGGAATTCATTCCCCAGCTCGACGAAGGCGACATCGCGATAGGGGCTACACGACCGCCCGGAACCGGCATCGAACAGGCCGTCAGCATGCAGAAACACCTCAACCTAGCCATCAAGGCATTGCCGGAGGTCGACTTCATCTTCGCGCGCAACGGCACGGCGGACGTGGCAACCGATCCCATGTCGCCCGGGCGGTCCGATGTGTTCGTGCGGTTCAAGCCGCGCGCACAGTGGCCGGATCCCGGGAAAGCCAAGGCGACGCTGATCGAGGAAGTCGAGACCGCCGCCCAAAGCGTTCCCGGCACCGCTTTCGAGTTTTCGCAGCCGATCCAGATGCGCATGAACGAGCTGATCTCCGGTGTCCGCAGCGACGTCGCGGTGAAGGTCTTCGGCGACGACTTCGGCGAGTTGCTGCGGGTGTCCGAGGAGGTGCGGCGGGTTCTGGCCCGCGTGCCAGGCGCGGAAGCGCCGAAGGTCGAGCAGGTGTCCGGATTGCCGCTGGTGACGGTCGAGTCCCGGCGCACCGCGCTGGCCCGCTACGGACTGACCGTGGCCGATGTGCAGGATGCCGTGTCCGTGACGCTGGGGGGCAAGGAGACCGGTTTGATCTACGAGGGCGATGCCCGCTACCCGCTGGAGGTGCGGCTGGCGGAGCGGCTGCGCACGGATCCGGAGGTGCTGGCGCGGCTGCCGCTGGCGCGCGAAGCGGGCGGCTATGTCCCGCTGGCGGAAGTCGCCGACATCAAATCGACCGAGGGACCGAATCAGATTTCTCGCGACAACGGCAAGCGCCGCATCGTGGTCATGACCAATGTGCGTGGACGCGACCTGGCCGGCTTCGTCGCCGAGGCGCGGAACAAGATCGAACGCGAGGTCAAGCTGCCGCCGGGCTACTACATCGAGTATGGCGGCACCTTCGAGCAGCTCGCCTCGGCTTCCAAACGCCTGACCGTGCTGGTGCCGCTCGCGCTGGCGCTGATTTTCGGATTGCTGTTCATGACCTTCGGTTCGGTCAAGGACGCCGTGCTGGTGTTTTCCGGGGTGCCGCTGGCCCTGACCGGCGGCGTGCTCGCGCTGCTGCTGCGCGGAATCCCGCTGTCCATCACCGCCGGCGTCGGCTTCATCACCCTGTCCGGGGTGGCGGTGCTGACCGGCGTGGTGATGGTCTCGGCCATCCGCGACCTGATGCGGGATGGCACGCCGCTGGAGCAGGCCATTGTCGATGGCGCGCTGCTGCGCTTGCGGCCGATCCTGATGATCGGCCTGGTGGCGTCGCTGGGGTTCCTGCCGATGGCCCTGAACACGGGAACCGGCGCGGAGGTGCAGCGGCCGCTGGCGACGGTGGTGATTGGCGGCATCATCTCGGCTACGCTGCTGACCCTGCTGGTGTTGCCGGCCCTATACCGGCTGGCGCACGCTCCCGGGCGTACCGAACCTCCAATTTGAACCATGGCGCGCAGCGGTCGTATTTTCGATAACGCTTGACCCTGGACCCCGCTCCAGGGATTAGAGTGCATCCCGACTGAACCGGACCGGCTTTGTCCGACTGGACGTTCAGGCATAGTCGCCGAACGACCTGGAAGGGACAACCGGGCCGGGACGGTTCAAGATATGTCCCATGCCCGACCCGGCGCGGACCCTGGCAACGTAACAACGAGGCGAGTTAACCCGTCACCCATGCGTATCCGGCAATTCATCGCGGCGATCATGATCCTGCTGAGCCTGTCGGCCCAGGCCAGGAGCGCGTTCGCCTGCGGCATGATGCCGGGTGCCGCGCTGACCCACTGCTGCTGCCCTGGGGAAGGCAAGGACCAATGCCCGCCGGGCGCGAGCGGTCAGCACTGCTGCGATCCGGTGGCGCCGGCCGATGCCCCGTTGAGCCACGCGGCAATCAGCGCTTACGGTCACCAGCATTCGCCGCTCGACCCGATTGATCCGCCGCCGGTTGCCGCGGTGGAATCCCATTTGCTGCCGGTGTCATTCGATGCCGGCGGCAAACGCTATCTATCCCCACAACTCGATGCCAGCCGGCACCGGGTTCGTCCGCTATACCTCCAGACGGCGCGCCTGCGCCTGTAGCTCGATGGTCTCGCGGCTCCCACGCGGAGTCGCCTGAACCGCGGTTTCTCCGAACGGCCCACCGGGCCGCTCCAGACCATCGAACCCCCGGGGGTGTTTCCCATGTTCCAGCATCATGCCACGCGGCGCGCGTTGTTCGCCGCGGCTATCGGCCTCAGTTTCATTGCTCGTGCGGAAGAGCCGGCTTCCGGCGCTGTTCCCCTCGCCCATGAGCATCCGTTCGACGGCAGCGCGATTGGTGCCGGCGAACCGTTGTCGATTGCGGATGCGGCAAGGCTGGCGCTGACCGACCAGCCGATCCTGAGCGGACGCGAAGCTTCTATCGACGCCGAGGAGCAGCTCGCGGTATCGGCGGCGCAACTGCCGGACCCCAGGCTCACGGCCGGAATCAAGGATTTGCCGGTGGACCGCGGTGAAGCCTTCAGCGTCCGCGACGACAACTTCACCATGTTTTCCGTCGGCATCAGCCAGGACTTTCCGCGCGGCGACAAGCGCCGGCTCAAGGGCGAGCGCAAGCGCCTGGAAGCGGCGATGGACCGTCTCGGGCTGGACAACGACCGCCGCTCCATCGGCCGCGATGCCGCGCTGGCCTGGCTCGACGTCTATGAAAGCGAGCAGGCGCTGGCCCTCGCCCGCCAGCTTTCGGCCGAATCGGCCTTGCAGGTCCAGGCGCTGGAAAACGACTATCGCAACGGCCGCGCCGCGCAAGCCGACTGGCTGGCCGCGAGAGTCGAAGCCAGCCTGGTCAACGACAAGGCACACGACTGGCAGCATCACGTCGAACGCATGCGCGCCGGCCTGTCGCGCTGGATCGGCGAGGCAGCGCAACGGCCCCTGCTTGCCGATCTTTCTTCGCTGCCGCCGCCTGCCGATTTTCCCCGGCTCGCCGCGGAGGTGGAGCATCACCCGGTCGTGGCCGGCCTGCAGAAGCAGATCGAGACATCCGACACGGATGTAAAGCTGGCGCGGCAGGCGTACAAGTCCGACTTCTCGGTCGAAGGCTACTTCGGCTACCGGCCCGACTACGCCGACTTCGCAGGCGTCCAGGTCTCGCTGGACCTGCCGTTCTTCACCGCCAGGCGCCAGGACCGCGATCTCGCCGCGGCCTTGCGGCAGTCCGATGCCGCGCAGGATCGCAAGGCGGATGCCTTGCGTGAGCTGCATGCCGAGGCCACCGAGGATTACATCGACTGGCATCACGCGCGCGAACGTAGCGCCAGCTTCGACCGGGACATCATTCCCGATGCGCAGCGGCGCGTGGATGCCGCGCAGGCCGCCTACGCCGCCGGCGGTGGCGCCTTCGATGCCGTGCTGACGGCGCGGCGCAGCCTGCTCGATACACAACTCCAGCGCTTGTCCCTCGCGGTCGATGCCGCGCGCGCGCAAGTCCGCCTTCAATATTTCGCTCCGGGGAACTGAGCCATGCGTGAATCAAGAATGCTGTTGCTGTGTTTCCTGGGCGGCCTCGCGGTCCTGATCTACCTGCTGGCGGCGCACTTTCGCCATCACGAAGATGGCGGCCGGATGGCCGGGGCCGCGGCTGCCCCGGCGGCGGCTGAAGGCGGCAAGCCCCTGTACTGGTATGACCCGATGTTTCCCAACCAGCACTTCGATCATCCGGGCAAGTCGCCCTTCATGGACATGCAGCTGGTGCCGAGAACGGCGGACCAGGGGACAGTGGGAGCCGCATCCGGCGCCGGCAGCGTGTCGATTGATCCGCGCGTGGTGCAGAACCTCGGCGTGCGCCTCGCGGCGGTGGAACAGGGGCAGTTCGCGCGCGTGGTGGACACGGTCGGCCTGGTGGCCGTCGACGAGCACCGCATCCAGGCGGTGCAGGTACGCGCGCCCGGCTGGGTCGAGCAACTGGCAGTGCGGGCGGTGGGCGATCCGGTGCGGCGGGGCCAGTTCCTCGCCGGCGTCTATTCACCCGAGCTGCTGGCGGCGCAGCAGGAATTCCTCATCGCCCTGGGTTCGGGCGACGCGGGCCTGGCGCAGGCGGCGCGCGCGCGCCTGGGCCTGTTCGGCCTGACGGAGGGCCAGGTCAGCCATATTGCGAAAACCCGGCAGGCGGAGCGGCGTGTCGGCTACTACGCCCCGGCGGACGGTTATGTGATGGAACTCGGCGTGCGCCAGGGTGCGGCGGTGCAGCCGGGCACGACGCTGTTCCAGCTTGCCGACCTCGGCACGGTCTGGATCAACGCCGAAGCGGCGGAGACGCAAGCCGCCTGGATCAAGGCGGGTGACCGCGTGCAGGCGGAGGTGCCGGCCTTGCCGGGCGTGCGCTTCGACGGACAGGTGGATTATCTGTATCCCGAACTGAGCGCGGCGACCCGCACGCTGAAGCTGCGGCTGGTGGTCGGCAATCCGGGCCAGCGGCTGCGCCCCGGCATGTTCGCCTCGGTGCATCTGCTTGGCGCGCCGAAGGAAGCCGTGCTGATGGTGCCGACCGAGGCGGTGATCAAGACCGGCGCGCGCAGCGTGGTGATCGTGGCGGACGATGGCAGCCACTTCCACCCGGCCCTGGTGCAGGTGGGTGCCGAGTATGCCGGCAGGTCCGAGATCATCGAGGGATTGACGGCTGGACAGCAGGTGGTCGCTTCCGGGCAGTTCCTGATTGACTCCGAGGCCAGCCTGCGCGGCGCCTTCGACAACCTCACCGGCGCCGGCGCGGGCCAGGGCGGCAATGTCGATCCGCAGCTGATGCCGGCGCCCGCGGCCGGGGAGCGCTGAGATGATCGCGCGACTGATCCACTGGTCGATCCACAACCGCTTCCTGGTGTTGATGGCCACGGCGCTGCTCGGCATCTGGGGCGCGCACGCCGCGCTGAACACGCCGCTCGACGCGATTCCCGACCTGTCCGATACGCAGGTGATCATCCGCACCGAATTCCCCGGCCAGGCGCCGCAGGTGGTGGAGGACCAGGTCACCTACCCGCTCACCACCACCATGCTGTCGGTGCCCGGCGCGCGCACGGTGCGCGGCTATTCGTTCTTCGGCGACTCCTACGTCTACATCATCTTCGACGACAAGACCGATCTCTACTGGGCGCGCTCGCGCGTGCTGGAGTATCTCAGCCAGGTCACCGGCCGGCTGCCGGCGACGGCGAAGCCGACCCTGGGGCCGGACGGCACCGGCGTCGGCTGGATCTACGAGTACGCGCTGGTCGACCACGGCGGCCATTACGATATCGCGCAGCTGCGCGCCTTGCAGGACTGGTTCCTCAAGTACGAGCTGAAGAGCGTACCCGACGTCGCCGAGGTGGCCAGCGTCGGCGGCCTGGTGCGGCAATACCAGGTGGTGCTCGATCCGGACCGGATGCGTGCGCTGGGCGTGCCGATCGCGCGCGTGGTGCAGGCGCTGAAGGACTCCAACAACGAGACCGGCGGCTCGGTGCTGGAGCTGGGCGAGGCCGAGTATGCGGTGCGCGCCACCGGCTACCTGAAGAGCCTGGACGATTTCCGCTCGGTGCCGGTGGGCCTGGGCGACGGCGGCACGCCGGTGCTGCTGGGCGATGTGGCGCGCATCCAGATCGGCCCGGAGATCCGCCGCGGCATTTCGGAACTGGACGGCAAGGGCGAGGCGGTGGGCGGTGTCATCGTGATGCGCGCCGGCAAGAACGCCTTGCGGACCATCGACGCGGTGAAGGCGAAGATCGCCTCCTTGCAGCAGGGACTGCCGAAAGGCGTGGAGATCGTGCCGACCTATGATCGCTCGGAGTTGATCCACAAGTCGGTCAAGACCCTGCGCGATCGACTGATCGAGGAATTCGTCGTCGTCACGCTGGTCTGCGCGCTGTTCCTGTTCCACCTGCGTTCGGCCTTCGTCGCCATCGTCAGCCTGCCGCTGGGGATCCTGGCCGCGTTCAGCGTAATGAACTGGCAGGGCGTCAACGCCAACATCATGTCGCTGGGCGGCATCGCCATCGCCATCGGCGCGATGGTCGATGCGGCGGTGGTGATGATCGAGAACGCGCACAAGCATGTGGAGGCCTGGAATCATGCCAATCCGGGGCGCAAGCCCGGTTCCGGCGAGCAGTTGGCCATCATCGCCGGCGCGGCGGCGGAAGTCGGCCCGGCGCTGTTCTTCAGCCTGCTGATCATCACCCTGAGTTTCCTGCCGGTGTTCACGCTGGAGGCGCAGGAAGGCAAGCTGTTCGGTCCGCTGGCGTTCACCAAGACCTATTCGATGGCGGCGGCGGCGGGGCTGTCGGTGACGCTGATCCCGGTGCTGATGTTCTATTTCATCCGCGGGCGCATCCCGGACGAGCGCGGCAATCCGCTCAACCGGCTGCTGATCGCGCTGTACCAGCCGCTGCTCGACGCGGCGCTGCGCGCGCCGTGGCTGACCCTGGGATTCGCCGGCATGGTGCTGTTGTTCACGGCGATCCCGCTGACCCGGCTGGGCAGCGAGTTCATGCCGCCGCTGATCGAGGGCGACCTGCTGTACATGCCCTCGGCCCTGCCCGGCCTGTCGGCCGACAAGGCGACGCAGCTGCTGCAGCAGACCGACAAGGTACTGATGCAGTTTCCGGAGGTGAAGCGGGTGTTCGGCAAGGTGGGACGGGCGGAGACCGCCACCGATCCGGCGGGGCTGGAGATGTTCGAGACCACCATCGAGTTCAAGCCGCAGTCGGAATGGCCCAGCCACATGAGCCAGGACGAGCTGATCGACAAGATGAATGCGGCGCTCAACATCCCCGGCCTCGCCAACCTGTGGGTGCAGCCGATCCGCAACCGCATCGACATGCTCTCCACCGGTATCAAGAGCCCGGTGGGAGTGAAGATCGCCGGGCCGGACCTGAAGGTGATCGAGCGCATCGGCGAGCAGGTGGAGACGGTGCTGAAAAGCGTTCCCGGCACCCGCTCGGCCTATGCGGAACGGGTGCGGGGCGGGCGCTATGTCGAGGTGCATATCGACCGGCTGCGCGCGGCGCGCTTTGGCTTGAGCCTCGCGGAAGTGCAGCAGGTGGTGGCGCTGGCCATCGGCGGCGAAAACGTGGGCGAGACGGTGGAGGGCCTGCAACGCTTTCCGATCAACGTGCGCTATCCGCGCGAACTGCGCGACTCGGTGGACAAGCTGCGTACCCTGCCCATCGTCACCGACCGCGGCGCCACCACGACGCTGGGCGCGGTCTCCGACATCGTCGTCACCGACGGGCCGCCGCAGCTGCGCAGCGAGAATGCCCGCCTCAACGGCTGGGTCTATGTGGACATCTCCGGCCGAGACCTCGGCGGCTATGTCCGGGACGCGCAGAAGGCGGTGCAGGAACAGGTGGAGTTGCCGGCGGGCTATTCCATCGCCTGGTCGGGACAATTCGAATACCTGGAACGCGCGGCGAAGAAGCTGCAACTGGTGATTCCCTTCACCCTGGCCATCATCTTCGTGCTGCTGTACCTGACCTTCCGCAATTTCGGCACGGCGGCGCTGATCATGGGCACCCTGCCCTTCGCCCTGGTGGGCGGCCTGTGGCTGCTGTACCTGCTGGGCTACAACCTGTCGATCGCCTCCGCCGTGGGCTTCATCGCGCTGGCCGGCGTGGCGGCGGAGTTCGGCGTGGTGATGCTGCTCTATCTCGACAATGCCATCCGCAAGCGCAAGGAACAACAGCGCTTCGATTCCGAGCGCGACCTGATTGCGGCGATCGAGGAAGGCGCGGTATTACGGGTGCGGCCCAAGGCAATGACCGTGGCGGTGATCGTGGCCGGCCTGCTGCCGATCATGTTCGGCGGCGGCACCGGCTCAGAGGTGATGCGGCGGATCGCCGCGCCGATGGTGGGCGGGATGATCACGGCGCCACTGCTGTCGATGATCGTGCTGCCGGTGGCGTACCTGCTGCTGCATCGCAGGGCGTTGGCGCAGGCACGAAAAGGTGGAGAGTGAAACGGATCCCGGCGAGCAAGGCGCGCCGGGATCCGGGAGATGGAGGAAAAGCCGCCGCCGGCTTGATCAGTTGCGGCGCGCGGACTCCCCTTCCAGGGTTCGCGCGCCGAGCTCATCCACCAGCACGCGGATGTTTTCGCTGTAGTCGATGGGCACCGCAACGAGGTGTACGCCGCCGGCGTCGAAGGCGGCCTGCAGCGTCGACGCCACGCCTTCGACGGTGGTGACATTGTGGCCGCGGGCGCCATAGGCTTCGGCGTATTTGACGAAGTCCGGATTGTTGAAGGTCATGCCGAAATCGGGGAAGCGGTCGACGGCCTGCTTCCAGCGGATCATGCCGTAGGCGGAATCGACGATGATCAGTACGACCAGATCCAGCTTCAGGCGGATGGCGGTCTCCAGTTCCTGGCTGTTCATCATGAAGCCGCCGTCGCCGCATACGGCCAGCACCTTGCGGTCGGGGTGCAGCAGCTTGGCCATGATGGCGGCGGGCAGGCCGGCTCCCATGGTGGCCAGCGCGTTGTCGAGCAGCAGGGTATTGGCCATGTGCGTGCGGTAGTTGCGCGCGAACCAGATCTTGTACATGCCGTTGTCGAGGCTGACGATGCCGTTTTCGGGGACGACGGCGCGGACATCGCGCACCAGGCGCTGCGGCGTGACAGGGAAGCGATCTTCCCCGACCCTTTCGTTGATGTGCGACAGGATGGTCTTGCGCAAGGCCTGCATTGCAGGATCGGTCTGGATGCGGCCGTCGAGCCGCTGCGCCAGCGCGGCGACGCTGGCGCCGATGTCGCCGATCAATTCGGCATCGGGGTAGAAGACCTGTTCGACGTTGGCGGGCACGAAGCCGACATAGACGACCTTGCGGCCCGGCGCGGCATGGCCCATCAGGAACGGCGGCTTTTCGACGGTGTCGTGGCCGATGGCGACGATCAGGTCGGCCCGGTCGATGGCATCGTGGACGTAGTCGCGCTCGGTCAGGGCGGCGGTGCCGATGTAGAGGTCGGAGTTGCCGGTGACCGCGCCCTTGCCCATCTGGGTATTGAAGAACGGAATCCGCGCCCGGCGCACGAAATCGGACAGGGACTCGACCAGGCGCGGGCGGTTGCCGGCGGCGCCGATCATGATCAGCGGGCACTTCGCCCGCAGGATCATCTCGGCCACCCGCTCTACCGCGGCGGCGGAGGCCACGGGCCAGTTGATCAGGTGTGCCGGCACCAGGGGCACATCGGCTTCTTCGGCGGCGATGTCCTCAGGCAGTTCGAGGTGGACCGGGCCGGGGCGCTCCTCGGTGGCGATGCGAAAGGCGTCGCGCACCGTGGCGGGGATCGAGGCGGCGGAGACGATCTGGCGGCTCATTTTCGTCAGGGGGCCCATGGTGCGGACGATGTCGACGATCTGGAATCGCGCCTGCCGGGCGCTCTTGATCGGCTTCTGGCCGGTGATCATCAGCATGGGCATGGCGCCCAGGTGCGCATAGGCGGCGCCGGTGGTGAAATTGAGGGCGCCCGGCCCCAGGGTGGAGAGGCAGACGCCGGGGCGGCCGGTCAGGCGCCCTTGCGTTGCGGCCATGAAGGCCGCTGCCTGCTCGTGGCGCGTCAGCACCAACTCGATTTTCGAATTGCGCAGGGATTCGACCACATCGAGGTTCTCTTCGCCCGGGATGCCGAAGATCCGGTCGACGCCTTCATTCTCGAGTGCCGCAACCAGCAGATCGGAGCCCTTGCTCATGTTCTGGCTCCGGCGATGCCGTGTGCGCCAATCCGGCTGGAGACACCAACGTCGTGAGTGGTGTGGCTTTTCATACCTGACTCCTTTTAGGATAGGCGTGCGCTATTGAACGCTCGCATTCCCGGGCGGAGCACAGCACCGCCCGGGCCGGCCCGAACGGCGCCAGTGTCCGCCAATACGACACTCGCGGACAAGCGCGGAGGCCTGCCGGTTCAGGCAAGCTACAGGGCAGATAGACGCCCAGGCTTCGTTGATCCATCAAACGCTCGATCATGTCCAATTTCACATCGCTGCTGGCCGAGGTTCGGGCGTGCCGGATCTGCGCGGAGCAGCTGCCGGTCGAGCCTAGGCCGGTGCTGCAAGCGCTGCCTTCCGCGCGCATCCTGATCGCGGCGCAGGCACCCGGGCGGAAGGTGCATGCCTCGGGTGTGCCGTTCGACGACGCCAGCGGCGAGCGGCTGCGGGCGTGGACGGGTTTGTCGCCGGAGGTGTTCTATGATCCCGCGCGAGTTGCGCTCGTGCCGATGGGGTTCTGCTACCCGGGAACCGGGCCGGGCGGCGACTTTCCGCCGCGACCGGAGTGCGCACCCAAATGGCGGGCAAGGCTGCTGGCGCAACTCGGCAGCATCGAGCTGACGTTGGTCATCGGCAGCTACGCCCAGGCCTGGCACCTGGCGGGGCGGCACCCGTCCCTGACCGGGGCGGTAGCGGCCTGGCGCGGCTATCTCCCCGCCCTGGTTCCCTTGCCGCATCCCAGCCCGCGCAACAATCTGTGGCTGAAGCGCAATCCCTGGTTCGAGACCGATCTGTTGCCGGTGTTGCGGGCGCGGGTGGCGCAGGCTTTGAAGTAATTGGCGGTGCTTGTTTTTTTCGCCGCATGGGTGGCGCAGATCCGCCGAGAGCGATCGTCGCCCGGGTTCAGCTGCGCCGTTCGGAGAGCACGAGGGATCCCAGGACAGCCATCTATTGCGGCCCGAGTGTGGGGCAAAGCGGCGGCAGGACACGGCCGCGCACCGAAATATGGCGCGGAATGAGAGCGGCCTTTCTCAAGAATGCCCGATCGCTCATCCTCCGATAGCACTCCATGCCACTCCGCGTGCACTGTCATGAACCACTCTGGAATCATGAGTTTTCGTGCAGGTAAACCTGATTTAGACGGCTCAAAATCTGCTCACCCTACCTGGCATCCGAAATATTTATCAATTCGTTAAACACCCGGATTCGCATGGAAGTTTTTTGGAGGAAAATCTTCCAGGAAGGGCGGACAAATCACCGGTCCGGCAAGGGTTTTGCGGCTATTTTGACGCTGCGTTCATTATTACGATTTGTCCGGCACGACTCTTGCTGACTTCGCATTACGGTGTTGCTGATTGGGAGATTCAACTCGGGGATGCATGGCGCACCGGTTTGGGGCGCATCCTTTGCCGAGCGAAGTCATTCAGGCCTTGGGACTGATTCGATCTCACTTGTATATGAACGATTTATCCGAGCACGCATACGTGATTGACATTCCGCTTGATGCTTCAATGTCTGCCCATACGCATGCGGCGTTATCGGTCGAAGACGTCATCCGCAGCCATCACAGCTCGCTCATCCGGTTTCTGCGCAAGCGTCTGCGCACACCGGACGACGCCTCCGACGTGGCCCAGGAAACCTACATCCGCATGATGCAATACAACGGCTCCAGGGAAGTGCAGTCGCCCTCTTCGATGCTGTACCGGATCGCCATCAACGTGGCCAACGATCTCGGGCGCTCGGAGCAGGTACGCAGGGTTTCCGACCAGATGCCGATCGACGAGATGGAACTGGTGTCGGACCAGCCGCCGCCTGAGCGCGTGGTGTCCTCGATGCAGGACCTGTCCCTGCTCTACGACGCGATCGCGCACCTGCCGCCGAAGTGCCAGCAGGTCTTTCTGTTAAGCCGAGTCCGGGAGATGACTTATCCGGAAATTGCGCGGCATTGCGGAATTTCAGTTAAAATGGTTGAAAAGCACATAGGTCGCGCATTGTCCGCCTGCCTAAAAAAAGTAGGGGGGGCATAACAAACATAAAGAAAGACACCATCAAGTATGTTCACGGATAGCAAGAGTGCAGTTCTGGAGTCAGCGGCCCGATGGTACGCACGGCTTAACGCGCCCGATTGCACCGACGTCGAGCGCGCCCGCTTCCAGAGCTGGAAGCAGCAGGATCCTTCGCACGCAGAAGCCTACGCCGCAGCCGAGCAGTCTTCGCGCGCGGTGTCTTATCTGGGCGCCACCGATCCCCGGCTGAAGGCCATGGCCGACCGGGCCTTCGCCATGGGCGCCGCCGATACCCCCTTCCGCAGCAAGCGCAACTGGCGCCGCGTTTCCGTCTCGATGGCGCTCGCCGCCAGCGCACTGGTCGCGGTGCTGGGCATCAGCTTCATGAATGGCAACCTGTCCGCCACGCCGGAAACCACCTACACCACGGCGGCGGCTGAACACCGCGACATCACCCTGCAGGATGGCTCGGTGGTGCATCTCGACGTGGCCAGCAGCATCAGGGTGCGCCTCAAGGCGCATCAGCGGCAGATCGAACTGACCAGCGGCCGCGCCTTTTTCGAAGTGGCGCATGACGCCACGCGGCCGTTCACGGTCTCGGTGTACGGCGAACACGTGACGGCGCTCGGCACCCGCTTCCAGGTGGAGCGCGACGACCAGTATCTGCTGGTGACCCTGGCCGAAGGCTCGATTGCCGTCACCGACGATGCATCCGGCGCCGCCGCGCATCGTGATGTGCTGGTCCCCGGCGAGCAGCTCAAGATTGCCTGGGCCGACAATGTCCGCAACAAGCAAACGGTGGATGCCGAATCGGCAACGAGCTGGTCGCATGGCCGACTGGTTTTCCGCGCCACTCCCCTGGCCAGCGCGCTGGATGAAGTCAACCGCTATGCCACCCGGAAGGTACGCATCGCCGATCCCGCCCTCGCCCAGCTGCCGGTCAGCGGCAGCTTCATCATGGGCGACAGCGCGCTTACGGTCTCGGCGCTGGTCGCCGTGCTGCCGGTCCGCGCCGTCGACGCGGGGCAGGAAATCATGTTGTTTCCGCGCCAGGGCGGTTGAGCTTCGACACCCCGGCGTCATTCGCATCCGCATGAGCGCCCGGCAACCGGGCGCAGTCGTTTCCCCTTCCGAGAAGCGCCCTGCCGACGGATGTCGTTCCGTATCTCCGGGTAGGGTATTGCGCGAAATCTCCGTCTTATAGGGTGTCCATGCGCGCAAGCGCAGGGGCGGATTTTGCCGCCGGCCTTGGGAACAATATCAACGAACACCGGCAGCAGGGGCATTGATGGCACGTGCACCGCGTCACCCGTCCTTGAGTAGGCACCACGGCCGCAGGCTTGCCCGTGCGACCGGGGGACGCCTGAAGCAATGAGCCTTCAAGACGGTAGAGGTCTGAATATTGCATAGCTGCCTATGTGGGCTTTGAAACCCGCATCCGCAGCCGGGGATGAAATCCATCCAGCTCCGCTGGCGACTTTTCAATATTGCAATGATTCATTGTGTGACCGGGGACTTTATACAGCTTGCCGATCAATGGGGGATAGCCCTGCGCCTGTTTGACTGGATTACCGGGGATTTCTCAGAAGGACGCCGACAGGCGCATCGACGACCTTCACAACGCCGCCGCGATGACATTTCAGCATCCGTTCAAGATTCCCAAAGTCCGCACGATGCATGCAGCGGGCGGCACAATCGATTGGCCGGCGAATAGTCCGTACCTACAGCTTTCATCAAGCCGGTCGTACCGGCCGACGACGGCATCGCACGAGAGTCAAGCGGAACGCGCGGAGCGGGAACATCCGCAGCCGCTTCCGGAATTGGCGCGTTGCAACTCGCTGCCCGCCTTGCACAAGATCATTGCGCGAGCGAACGCGGATGCGGTGACCGCCTTCAACTGCATGACGGTCTCCGGAAGATTCATGGCGGCCTGCCTCGTTGCGACTTCGGCCGCGCTGGTTTTTGTAAGTCCATCACGGGCGGAATCGGCCACAACGGTCATGGAATTCGATATCCCGGCTGGAAAGCTGGCGGACGCGCTGGACCGCTTCGGCGAACAGAGCGGCTTGCAGGTCGCCTACGACCAGGCAACCGTGGAGGGAAAGCGGGTGGTTCGTGTGACCGGCCCGATGCCGACTGCCGAAGCGCTCAACCACCTGCTGGCCAATTCGGGGCTGTCCTGGAAGTACGTCAACAGCAAGACAGTCATCCTGAACGCTCCCGCCACCGACACGGCAAGCACCCGGCCGGTGCCGCCCCCCGAAAGCCCGCATGCCGCCACAGCCTCGAAAAAGCATGGGGATGTCGTGGTTCTCAACGACATCACGGTGGTGGAGAGTCTGCCGCCCACCGCGACGCAGCCGAGCAACTTCGCGCTGGGTTTCAGCAAACCCCTGCTCGAAACACCGCGGTCCGTGTCTTCGATCCGCAGCGATCAGATGACCAGCCAGGGCATCGCGACCATCGAGGACATCCTGCGCGTGGTGCCGGGCACCTTCACCACCACGCGCTACGATCTTCAAGGCGGGATCAATGTGCGCAGCGTGGCCTCCGATGTGTACTTCCGCGGCATGAAGCGGCTGACCATGCAGGGCCATGCGCGCACCGATCTGAACGCCATGGATTCGATCGAGATCGTCGAAGGGCCACCTTCACCGATCTACGGCATGGGCAATATGGGCGGCTACACCAATCTGATGCCGAAGTCGGCGCGCGCCCTGTCCGGTGCCTACCTGACGGATTTGAAGGGGTCCGGCGCGGTCACCATCGGCTCGTACCAGAAAACACAATTCGAGGCCGGCGTCGGCGCGCCCTACTCCATCGGCGGCCGGCAAGGTGGCTATTACATCTTCGCCCTGCTCGAGGACTCCGGCGACTTCGTCGAGCAGGTCCGGGTGCGGCAGAAGTTGCTGCAGGCGAGCTCGAGCCTGAACAACTTCGTGGGACCGTTCCGCATGGAAACGGGCATGCAATATCAGAATTCGGTGACCTCCGGTTCCTATATGAACCGGGTCACGCAGAGCCTGATCAACGGCGGACGTTATGTGCAGGGCATGCCGCTGGCACAGTTGGACTCCAACGGCGACGGACGCATCGGTTTTCTGGAGATGCAGCAGAATTCACCGGTGAAGGGGACCATCACCCCGGGCAACCAGCCGCTGCTGCAGAATTACCCCTGGCCCACCGACGCCACCGGCAAGCCTTATCAGGTCGGACGGTTTCCCGTGATCGCGGGCATTCCGCAGACGATGATGGACTACCTCAACGCACACCCGGAGGCCGATCCGACCGGCTTGCTGCGCGCTCAGGGCGTGGGCGGCCCCCTGCCGACTTCGGGACAGTTACCGATCGGCTTCGTGCTGGATCCGCGCACCACCGGGTATACCAGGGTGGACTGGCACCGCAACGGCGCCTTCGAACGGATGCAGGACGCGGACCTGTGGCTGTGCTACTTCGATCTGGTCGACGACGCGGATCCGAATTTCACCATGAAGAACCAGATCTTCCTGGACAACCTGGGGCAGACCAAGGACTCGTACCTGCCATACGGGGAATTCCTCGACATGCACGCGATCGAGGACAAGTTCATCGTGACGCGCCGCCTGCCGGCCGAACTGCTGCCGGCCTGGCTGCGCGTCAATGCCATCGGTTCGCTCGACTATCGCCTGACCCGCGCCGCCATCCTCAGCTCTGGCGACGACTTCGACTACCGCCAGGATGTAATGGGAGCGAATTCCGGCACGCTGGTTCCCAACACCAGCTTCTGGAACTGGGTCACCAATCCATCCTATGACACCGGGGCACCGGCCACCATCAACCGCAAGAGCGCCTACGATCAGTTCGGCGTCGGCGGCATGCTGGATGTGGATGTATTGCAAAACACCAATCTCCTGTTGGGCGGGCGCTGGGACGGCTCGACGGTCGACAGCGTCAATTACCAACGCTTCAACCAATCGACCGGCACCCTGGGAAATGCCGGAGGGACCATCCCCGAGGACCGGGCCAACGGCCACGACAGCGGCACATCCTGGAGCATCAGCCTGTCGCAGCGCCTGCCTTACGGCGTGCGCCCGTATATGACGCTGGCGCATTCATCGAATGTGCTGGAGGACATCAACAATATCGTCAGCGTCCCCATCGTCAGGGCGCCGGGGGGCTATATCGGCGGCTCCAAGCTGAAGGAGGCCGGCATCAAGGCCAGCCTGTTCGGCGGCAATCTGTTTGTTTCCAGCGCTGTGTATCAGCAAACCCGGGCCGATATCTCGCCGCCCAGCGATCCCACCGGATCGGCCTATCGCACCAGTTCGCTCGCACGCGGCTGGGAAACCCAGTTCAAATGGGTGCCGCTATCGAGATTCGATATATCCGGCTATGCGCTGTTCCAGTCCTCCAAATATCTGCAGAACAGCCAGGAAGTGGTGGAGCTCAATGCCCGCCAGCTGGGCTTCAAGGACGTGGTCGATCCCGCCAGCGGCCGCGTGATCTATCCGGCCGAAGCCTTTCTCTACGGCGGCCGCACGCAGATGAACATTCCTGCCGCACTGCTCGCCCAGTTCGCCAAGAGGACCGGGGATCCGGAAAAGCAGTTCGGCCTGAACCTGAGCTACAGCTTCGCTTCGGGCTTCGGCATTCACGCGGGAAGCAATTTCCTGTCGTCCGCCTTCCTCGATCGCACCCAGACCACCGTGTTGCCGCGGTCCATCGTGGTCAACGCCGGCGTCAGCTGGGATGCGGACCGCTGGCACTTCAAGCTGAACGGCTACAACCTCAACAACGAGCTGTACTTCCGGGCGCGCAGCACCGACGCCAGCGACAACATGGCCACCGTCCTTCCGGGACGTCGGATCGATTTCTCCGCCAAGGTCGATTTCTGAACCGCCGCCGAAGGGCTTTCCACCGCGCACCCCGACTTCTGACGGCGTTCGTCAGCGCCTGCATCAACCTATTCGCGCCTTGATCGCCGAAACATTCAATTGCTGAACTTTGCAAGGTAGGGGGTGTCGGCGATCTGCCGTCTCAATGTAAGGAAGGCTTGCTCACAACCTCGGCTTGAGCAGCCTCATCAACATTGGGAGACAACGTGCGCAGCAGCAGAACAGGTATCGATGTTGGAACGCTTCCGCAGATCGTCAGCAGCGTGCTGGCGATGCCGCTGGCGGCAACCCTTGTCGCGCTCGGCATACCGGCACTCGCGATGGCGCAGGGCACGGACGCGGGAGGGTCCGCCCCGCAGGCGCCGGCGATGCTGGTTCCCACGCCCGGAGGTGATCAAAAGGCGGCGACGCCGAAGAATGCGTCGGAACTGTCGACGCTGAGCGTCAACGCCGATGCGCTGACGGCGATCTCGAATCCAAGCAGCGGCTCCTCGATCGGCTTTTCCAAGCCGATCCTGGAAACCCCGCGCTCGGTGTCCTTCCTCGACCAGGATCAGCTCAATACGCTGGGCATTTCCAAGGTGGAAGACCTGACACGCGCGGTGCCCGGCACCTACACCACCACGCGTTACGGCTTGCAGGGCGGCATCAATATCCGCGGCATCCAGGCCGACGTGTACTGGCGCGGCATGAAGCGCCTGACCATGCAGGGCCACGAGCGCACCGACCTGAACGGTCTCGAATCGCTCGAAGTCGTGGAAGGGCCGCCCTCGCCGATCTACGGCATGGGGGAAATGGGCGGTTACGCCAACGAGACGCCGAAGTCGGGGCGCGCCGTCAACGGGGCGTATCTGTCCGACGTCACCGGCTTCACCCAGGGCACTGTCGGCTCCTATCAGAAGGCGGAAGCGCAGATCGGCGTCGGCGGTCCGCTGGATGTGCTCGGCAAGCAGGGCGGCTACTACGTGTTCGGCCTGCTGGAGGATTCCAACACTTTCGTCGACCAAGTGAAGGCCAAGCAGAAGATCCTGCAGGCGACCAACTCCGTCGACAATGCCATCGGCCCGTTCCGTATCGAGAGCGGGGTGCAGTACCAGAATTCGCAGACCTCCGGCGCCTTCGTCAACCGCGTCACCCAGGATCTGATCAGCAGCAACAAGTACATCACCGGTAGTCCGCTGGTCGATCTGCGCGTATTCAACAATCCGGCGACCAACCCCAACTACACCGGCCAGATCTACAACCCGAGCAACTACAACACCGTCGGCTTCCGCCAGATCCACATCAACTCGCCGCTGGGCAGCGACAGCGGCACCACCGCGGGAACCTGCGCTTCCGCCGCCACCGTCTCCTCCCAGGCAATGACGCCTATTCCCGGCGGCATGCAGCAAGGCGGCTGCGCCCAGCCCTACTCGGTCACCAGCCTGAAGCTGCTGGACGGAAGCGTTGCCGCGGGTACGGCGACAGTCAACAACCAACCGCTCAACCAGACTTTCCAGTGGCCGATCGATCCGGTCACCGGCAAGTTCTTGCGGCCCGGCCACTTCCCCAAGGTCCAGGGTATTCCGCAGTCGATGTACAACTACCTGGTCGCCCACCCGGAGGCCGATCCCACCGGCCGGCTGCGCGCGCAGGGCGTCGGCGGCCCGGAGCCCGTGTCAGGCTGGCTGCCGGTTGGCAACGTGCTCGATCCGCGCACCACCGGCTACGCCCATCCGAACTACCACAAGGATGGCTCGTTCGAGCGCTTGCAGAACGCCGTGCTGTACCTCGGCTACTACGACATGATCGACGACAAGGATCCGAACTTCACGATGAAGAATCAGATGCTGTCGGATAACGTCGAGGCGACCAAGGACTCCTACCTGCCCTACGGTGAATACCTGACCCAGCACTCGCTGGAGGACAAATTCACCGCCACGCACACACTGCCGGAGGAATACCTGCCGAGCTGGCTCGCGGTCAACACCCTGGGCTCCCTGAACTATCGCGTCACCCACGCGGTGATCAAGGACGCCGGCGGCGACTTCGACTGGCGCCAGGACATGCTGGCCACGCAGGGCAACGATGTGCAGCTGGCCAACAACAACTTCGCCAATCCGCTGAACAACCCGAGCTACGCCACCGGCGCGCTGAATACCGTCGACCGCACCAGCTGGTACAACGACTTCGGCGCCGGCCTGCTGTTCGATGTGGACATCTTCAAGAACACCAACGTGGTTCTCGGTGGTCGTTGGGACGGTTCTTCGGCGCACGGCGGCGACGCCCGCCGCTTTAACGAAACGCCCAACAATCCGCTGGTCACTTCGTCGACCATCGCCTCCAGCGATCAGCCCATTTCCGCGCAGTTCCTGAATTCGGGCGCGGCAATGGGCTGGAGCCACGGCACTTCCTGGAGCATCAGCCTGTCGCAGCAGCTGCCGTTCGGCCTGCGCCCCTACGCGACCCTCGCCAAGTCGGCGATCGCGCTGGAAGACTCCAACAACATCATGGCCACCAGCGTCATCACCAGCACGGCGGGCCACATCGGCGCCTCCAAGCTGCGCGAGGCCGGCATCAAGGGCAGTTGGCTCGACGGCACCCTGACCTTCACCGATTCGTACTTCATCCAGGCCCGTACGGACATTTCCGCACCGACCGACCCGACCGCCAGCGCCAACGTCTCCAGCACCAACACCAAGGGCTGGGAGAACCAGATCCACTGGCAGGTCACGCGCAAGCTCAACGTCGGCGCCTACTCGTTCTGGGAGTCCTCGCACTACATCTACAACAGCGTGTCGTCGATCACCGTCAGCGCGCGCCTGCTGGGATTCCAGGACGTGACCGACGCCAACGGCAACGTGCTCTACCCGGCGGAAGCCTTCGACTACGGCGGCAAGGCCAACATCAACATCCCGGCTCCGCTGGCCAGCCTCTACACCAAGGTGGTGGGCGTTCCGGATCACCAGTACGGCGTCAACATGAACTACATCATCGGCAGCGGCTTCAGCTTCCACGCCGATGGCCAGTACTTCCAGGCCGTCTGGGCGGACCGCATCAATACCGTGCGCCTGCCGTCGACGACCAACGTCGATGCCGGCTTCGCGTACGACAAGGCGCGTTACCACTTCTCGCTCAGCGGCTTCAACCTGCTCAACCGCCAGTACTTCCGCGCCGGCATCGGCGATACCAACGGCACGCTGGTTTCGGCCATGCCGACCCGCAACTTCGAATTCAAGGCAAAGATCGATTTCTGATCGCCCTTCCCGACTTCCCGATACGACACGGCACCGAGCCATGAAGCAAGAACCCACGAACAGACAAGCCACCATGCACGACTTCAAAAAGTCATCCCTCTGGATCATCCGCGCCGCGGTTTGCGCCATCGCGGTGCAATGCGGCTCCGCCGGTGCACAGGCACCGGCGGCAGCTCCTCCCGCCGACGCCCCCGCCAAGGTCGAGGCTACCGTCAAGGAGCAGGCCGGCACCGAACAGGCCGGCAAGGCTTCGCAGAAGCACATCGACGCGATGGACGACGAGGCCACCAGCATGGTGGCCGAGTACCGCCAGGCCCTGGCCGAAACCACCAGCCTGAAGACCTACAACGATCAGATGGCGGTGCAGGTCAAGTCGCAGAACGACGAGATGGCCGACCTGAATCGCCAACTCGGACAGGTCGACGGCACGGCCCGCGACGTGCTGCCGCTGATGGACAACATGCTGTCGACACTCGAGCAGTTCGTGCAGCTCGACACGCCCTTCCTGGCCGACGAGCGCGCCAAGCGCATCGCCACGCTGAAGGAGATGATGGGCCGCGCCGACGTCTCGCTGTCCGAGAAATTCCGCCGCATCGTCGAGGCCTACCAGATCGAAATGGAATACGGCCGCACCCTGGAATCCTACCAGGGCAAGGTCGGCGACAAGACGGTCGACTTCCTGCGCGTCGGCCGCGTCGCCCTGCAGTACCAGACGCTCGATGGCAAGGAGACCGGCTACTGGGATGCCGACTCCAAGAGCTTCAAGGGTGACAACAGCTACGGCGAAGACATCAAGGCGGCGCTCAAGGTCGCCAAGAAGCAGGCCGCACCCGATTTCCTCACCGTTCCCCTTCACGCGCCCACGGAGGCCAAGTAATGTCCCGCGCCCTCATCGCAACCGTGTTCGCCACGGCAGTCATCTCCCTCGCTTCCAGCGCCTTCGCGGCCGGCCCAGCCAGCCTCGACGACCTGCTGGAACAGACCAAGGCCGTGCACCAGCACGAAGACCAGGCCAACGCCGAGCGCGAAGCCATCTTCCAGGCCCAGCACGACAAGCAGAAGGCCCTGATGGCGGAAGCCCAGGCACAGCTGGCCGCCGAGAAGAAGCGCGGCGCCGAGATGTCCGCCGCCTTCGACGGCAACGAGAAGAAGATCGGCGAACTGCAGGGACAGCTCGAAGCGCACAGCGGCAACCTGGGCGAGCTGTTTGGCGTGGTGCGCCAGGTCTCCAACGATTTCTCCACCGTGGTGCGCACCTCGATCATCAGCGCGCAGTACCCCGACCGCGAGGACTTCGTCACCAAGCTGTCGCAGTCCAAGGAGCTGCCGTCGACGCTGGACCTCGAGCGCTTCTGGTTCGAGCTGCAGCGCGAGATGACCGAGAGCGGCAAGGTCGAGCGCTTCAAGACCAAGGTGGTCAGCCCCGGCGGCGCACCGGTCGATGCCACCGTGGTGCGCGTCGGATCGTTCAGCGCCACCACCGGCGGCAAGTACCTGGCCTACATGCCCAACGAGAAGCAGCTGTCGATCATGGCGCGCCAGCCCGGTGCGCGCTTCGAGAGCGCCGCGAAAAACCTGGAGCAGGCGCATACGGGTTACGTCAAGTCGGTGGTCGATCCGACCCGCGGCACCCTGCTGACCATCTACTCGCTGCGCCCGAACCTGCTGGAGCGCATCCAGCGCGGCCATGAAGTGGGCTACATCATTCTCACCGTCGGCATCATCGGCGCCGCCCTGGCCATCTACCAGCTGGTCTACCTGGTGCTGGTCCGCACCAAGGTGAAGAGCCAGCTGCACAACCTGGCGAGCCCCAGGACCGACAACCCGCTGGGCCGCGTGCTGGCCACCTTCCAGGGCGACGCCCGCCGCCTGGAGGAGAACGCCGAGGTGGTGGAACTGCGCATCTCCGAAGCGGTGCTGAAGGAAGCGCCGAACCTGGAGCGGTTCCAGTCCTTCCTGCGCCTGGCCATCGCCGCCGGCCCGCTGCTCGGCCTGATCGGAACGGTGGTGGGCATGATCATCACCTTCCAGAGCATCACCGAATCCGGCTCCAGCGATCCCAAGCTGATGGCGGCGGGTATCTCGCAGGCGATGATCGCCACCGTGCTGGGCCTGGGCATCGCCATCCCGCTGCTGTTCGCCAATGCCTGGCTCACCTCGATGTCCCGCTCGATCATGCAGATCATCGACGAGCAGAGCACCGGCCTGCTGGCCGGCCGCCTGGAGGGCGCGCAGCATGCATGACGCACTGCTGGCCCCACTGCTGGCGTTCCGCGACATGGTCGAGCTCGGCGGCTTCGTGGTGACCCTGATCTTCGCGGCCTGCCTGATCATGTGGTCGATCGTGATCGAGCGCTGGTGGTACTTCAGCAGCGTGTTGCCGCGGCAGGCCGAACGCCTGCTCGCGGCCTGGGAGGCCCGCACCGAGCACATGAGCTGGACCGCGCACCAGGTGCGCAAGGCGATGATCTCCCGGCTCAACGCCGGGATGTCGGCCAACCTGCCCCTGCTGCGCGTACTGGTGCCGCTGTGTCCCCTGCTGGGACTGCTCGGCACCGTGACCGGCATGCTCAACGTGTTCGACGCGATGGCGGCCCGCGGTTCGGCCGACGCCCGCTCGATGGCCAACGGCGTCTCCGAAGCGATGATCTGCACCCTCTCGGGACTGGCGGTGAGCATCACCGGCCTCTATCCCAACTTCTACTTCCGCCGCCGCGTCAGCCGTGAGACCGAGCGGCTCGCCGACAAATTCCAGTACTGACATGCGCCTGCGCACCAACCACGCAACACACCACATGGAAGAGACGACCGGCATCGACCTCGCGCCGATGCTGGACTTCGTCCTCAACCTGCTGATCTTTTTCATCATCACCGCGGTGTTCATGAAGGAGCTGGGCATCACCGTCAGCCGGCCGAACGCCTCCAAGGCGGAACAGAAGGAATCGAGCAGCATCGTCATCGCCATCTCCGGCGACGGCCAGATCATCGTCGACCACAAGATCATCGACCAGCGTTCGGTGCGCGCCAACATCGAGCGCCTGCACTCGCAGCGCCCCGACGATCCGGTGGTGGTGGCGGCCGACCAGGCGGCGCCGACCGGCATCCTGGTCGACGTCATCGACCAAGCGCGGCAGGGCGGCGTGCAGAACGTCTCCATCGCCGCTTCGAAGAGTTAACGGGTCCAACGGAAACCGCCAGCCATGCTATCCAGACGCCACGCCACGGTTGAATCGGAGGAGACCGGCATCGACCTCGCGCCGATGCTCGACTTCGTCCTCAACCTGCTCATCTTCTTCATCATCACCACCTCCTTCGTCAAGGAATCCGGCATCAACGTGACGCGCCCGCAGGCGCTCACCGCGGAACACAAGGAGTCCGGCAACATCCTCATCGCCATCCGTCCCAATGGCGAAATCTGGATGGACAAGCGCCGCGTCGACATCCGCGAAGTGCGCGGACTGATCGAAAGCCTGCACATCGAACGCCCGGACGACACCGTCGTCGTCATCGCCGACAAGGCCTCGCAGACCGGCGCCCTCACCAAGGTGATGGACGAAGTCAAGCTCGGCGGCATCGGTGAAGTTTCCATCGCAGCCGCACCGCCCGTGGGGAGTTGAGCACATGCAAGTCGCCGTCCGATCCTATGAAGAAGGCCACAGCGCCCACACAGCGGCGCTGGACCTCGGTTCCGCCCGCTTCCAGGTGCGCTGGTTCAGCGCGCTGGCGCTGTCCGCCTGTGCCTCGCTGGCCCTGTTCTGGCTGATGTACTCGGTGATCCATTACACCGGGCATGGCGTCAACAAGATCGAGAACCTGCCGACGGTCGATTTCGTGCGCCTCAAGCACGACGTCGAGCCGCCGACGGTCGAGCGGCACAAGCCCACGCCCCCGCCGCCTCCGCAACAGCCGCCGCCGCCGTCGAAGATCCAGGTCGACGTCTCCGCCAGCGCCACCGGCCCGGCGATCTCCATGCCCACCAACCTCGGCCTCAACACCGGCGTCGGCGGCCCCGCCTCCGGCCCAGGCATCGGCCAGATGGACAGCGACCTGATCCCGCTGCAGCGCATCCCGCCGGCCTTCCCGGTGGAAGCGCGCCGCGCCGGCGTCAGCGGCTGGGTCGACATCGACGTCACCGTCGCGGCGGACGGCAGTGTGCACGGTGCGCGCGTGGTCGGCGCCAAGCCCAAGGGCGTGTTCGAAGCCGCGGCCGTTACCGCCATCCAGAAATGGCGCTTCAAGCCGAAAGTCGTCGACGGCAAGGCCGTGGAGTTCCACGCCGTGCAGAAGATCGAGTTCAACCTCAACAACAGCTAATGCCCCACCACGACATGACGCCCCGCCCGACTTCCGCTCAGATCACACGCCCCGGCCTTCGCCTGGGCCGTTGGCTGGCCGCCGCCTGCGCCATGGGCGCAAGCCTGACGCCCCTGCATGCAGCACTGGCCGCGGAATGCGCGCCGGCGGCTCCCGTCGCGCCGGTCAAGGGCGCCAAGGGAGCCGGGGCCACCGCCGGCGCGGCCGCGCCGCATTCGTCGGCTCCTTCGAGCGACAACATCAGCGAGCTGACTTTCGCCGGCTTGCAGAAAGCCACCGCGCTGATGTCGCAGAAGAAGACCGACGAGGCGATCGACAAGCTGAAGGAGCTGACCACCCGCGGCACCGACTACGACAAGGCTTTCATCTACTACAACCTGGGCGCGATCTACGCCGGCAAGAACGACTACGGCAATGCCACGGAGTACTTCACCAAGTCGCTGTCCTACAACGCCCTGCCCAAGGAGACGGCCGACCAGACGCAGTACATGCTCGGCCAGATCTACATCGCCAACAACCAGTATGACCAGGGCATCGCGGCGCTGCAGACCTACTTCGCCACCACCTGCAATGTGATCACGCCGGATTCGCGCATGTTCCTGGCCAGCGCCATGGCGGAACGCAAGCGTTACCCGGAAGCGCTGGAGCAGGCCAACCTGGCGCTGGCGCAGGCCAAGGAGCCGAAGGAGTCCTGGGTCCAGTTCAAGCTCGGCATCCAGTACGAGATGAAGGACTTCCAGGCCTGCACCGACACGCTGATCCAGCTCATCGCCATGGCGCCCAACAAGCCGGACTACTGGAAGCAGCTCTCCGGCGTGCTGTTGCAGCTCAACGACGAGGGCAAGGCCACCGCGGTGCTGGCCCTGGCCGACCGGCAGGGCATGCTGGACAAGCCGGAGGACATCCAGAACCTGTACAGCACCTACATGATGCTGGGCGAGCCGCTCAAGGCGGCGCAGCTGATCGACACCTCCATCGCCAGCAACAAGATGCCGAGCAACGAGGCGACGCTGGAACTGGTCTCCAATGCCTGGATCAATGCCCGCGAAAGCGAGAAGGCCGAGGATACGCTGAAGAAGCTGGCGGCCATGTCCGACCGCGGCGAGTACTACTTCCGCCTCGGCGCCATGTACGGCGACCAGGAACGCTGGAATGATTCCAAGAGCATGCTCGAGCATGCACTGGAGAAGGGCGGCCTGAAGCGGCCCGGCGAGGCCTACTTCCGCATCGCCGTGGCGGACTACCGCTCGGAGGACCTCAAGGGCGCGATGACCATGCTGCAGAAGGCGGCGACCTACGACGAGACCAGGCAGCAGGCCAGCGAATGGATGCGTGTGCTGCAACCGCAGCAGGCGTCCGGCGCCCCGACCGCCGCAGCCCCGGCTCAGGCCAACGGCAAGAGCTGATGATCAGGGCTATGCAAGGGGCCTTTGGTAAAGCGGCCGCCGGGCCACGGCGTGCCGGCTTTACCCTCGCCGCCCGGGCGTACCCGGCAGCGGCCGGCGGCAGTTTCGGTCGCTGAACGCGCCATGGCCGAACAGGGCAACCCGGAAAGCCTCTTCGCCGCAGCGATGCAGGATGCCTTTCCCGGACCGGCCCTGGTCATGACGCCAGCCGCTGACGTGACCCGCGCCATGCGGCCGGCGCAGAACTGGATTCTCGATCCGGTGCAGGACGCGCTGTTCATCATCGCCGCGCCGCTGCTGGTGCTGGCGGTGGCGCTGCTCGGCTTCGGCATGCTGGGCGCGGAAAGCGCCGTGGCCGCAATCATCCTGGTGCACATGGTGATGACGGTGGCGCACCACCTGCCGACCTTCATCCGCATCTACGGCGACGTCGACCTGTTCCACCGCTTCAAGTGGACCTTCCTGCTCGGACCGCTGCTGCCGCTGGCCTTCTCCGCCGGGGTGCTCGGCTACATGGCGGCGAAGGATGTGCCGGTGGAGAACTTCCTCTACCTGTTCATCCTGCTGGCGCTGTGGGATCCGTACCACTTCCTGATGCAGCACTACGGCTTCATGCGCATCTACGACCGCCACAACGCAGCGCCGCGGCGCCTGGCGGCGCGCATGGACCTGCTACTCTGCGCCGCCTGGTTCATCTTCATCATGGCCTCCAGCAGCGAATGGCTGCCCGGCATCCTGGAAGACCTCTACCGCACTGTCGGCGCATCGCTGGCACTGGCGGTGCCGCCGGGCGCCATTCACGCCCTCACCATTTGCAGCGGCTTGCTGGCGGGCGCGGCAACGCTGGCCTATACCGCCTACCTGCTGTGGTGCCGCCGCCAGGGCTACTTCATCAGCGCCGCCAAGCTGGCGCTGTTCGCCATCACCTTCTGCGTGATGTACCTGAGCTATGTGCCGAACACGCTGATGCAGGGCCTGGCGCCGGGCTGGACCTTCAAGGCCGGCTTCGCCGCCATCGGCATCGTGCACATGACGCAGTACCTGGCCATCGTATGGCGCTATAACCGCAGCATCGCCGCACGTCCGGGCCGCGCACGGGCCGGCCTGTTCAAGCGGCTGCACCTGCGCGGCGGACTGCTGGCGGCGGCCGGCTACGTCGCGCTGTGCCTGGCCTACGGCGAAACGCTCACCGGCACCCACGGCGGCCGCTGGCTGATGTCGATCGTGATGGCGCTGGGCTTCACCTCGACCCTGCTGCACTACTACTTCGACGGCTTCATCTGGAAGCTGCGCCATCAGCAGAACCGCGAGAACCTGGCGCCGCCCGAGCCGTCCGGCGCGACGGCGCAGAACGCGCTGTCCTGGTGGAGCTCCGGCGGCGGCCTGGGCGCCGGCCCGGTGCTGCTGCGGCATACCCTGTATTTCGTCGCGCCGATGGCGCTGCTCACCGCCGGCGCCGTGGCGCTATGGCAGGGACCGGGCAGCAACTATGTGGGCCGCATGGCGCGTGCGCAGCAGCTCTACCAGCAGGGTCAGGAAGAGCAGGCACGCGGCGAAGCACAGCTGGCGCTGGACTCGATGGAACAGCAGCTGCCGCTGGCGCGGCGCTTCGCCGAGTTGCAGCCGAACGCCGCGCACCAGGCCGCCCTCGCCTACCTCGTCTACAACCATTCGCGCTACCACAACCTGCTGCTGCCGACGCTGGCCGGCGACCGCCTCGACCAGGAGCGTCTGGCCAGGTACCGGGCCGACCTCGGCGAGGCCATCGGCGAACTGTCCAGTGCCATCGCCCGAGGCGGCCCTCTTGCCCACCCGGGAGCCGAAAAGCTCACCGCCGAAGAGGGCCGCCGCGCGCTGGAGAAGTGGCAGGCGGAACTGACCCGGCTGCAGGGCGCGCCGACGCCGCAGAGCTGATCACGCAACCGCATCGACACAACCAGGCCATAACCAGATCAAACGGACCTTCGATGAATATCCAGAACAAGAACACGAACCAGACAGCGCGTAGTACTTTCCGCCGCATCGGCATCGGCGCGGCATTGCTCTGCCTGCTGGGCGGCCCCCTCGCCGCGCAGGCGGAGCCGCACTACGACCACTACGTCAAGCTGACGCCGGAGAACGCCGTCATCGGCAACTTCCCGGCGGACAAGGCGCCGATCCTGACCATCAAGTCGGGCGAGACGGTGAAGATCGACACCGGCGGCGGCAACCGCTGGGGCGACAAGGACCCCGACCAGTGGCTGGCGGAGGAGAAGATTCCCTACACGCTGGCCACCGCTCCGGGCCTGGCGGAAACCGCCAAGGTGCTGAAGGAGACGCCGCGCAACGGCGATATCAAGACCGGCCACATCCTGGTCGGTCCGATCAACGTCGAGGGCGCAGAGCCCGGCGACATGCTGGAAATCCGCATGCTCTCGGTGAAGCCGCGCATTCCGTATGGCGTGGTGTCGGAGCGCGGCGGCTCCGGCGGCATTCCCGACGAAGTGCCGGCACCGTTCTACAAGGTGGTGATGATCGACCAGAAGCGCCACGTCGGCGTGTTCGACAAGGGCATCGAAGTGCCGCTCGGTCCGTTCATGGGCGTGATGGGCGTGCAGCCCGACGCCTCCTTCGGCGCCAACCCGCGCAGCAGTCCGCCCGGTCCCTACGGCGGCAACCTGGACTGCAAGGAGCTGGTCACCGGCACCACGCTGTACCTGCCGGTCTTCGCTCCGGGCGCGCGCTTCTTCACCGGCGACGCGCACGGCGGCCAGGGCGACGGCGAAGTCACCGTCACCGCCATCGAGACCGCCAACACGGCGATCCTGCAATTCATCCTGCACAAGGGCGTGAAGATCGACGCGCCGCGCGCCGAGACGCCGACGCACTTCATCAACTTCGGCCTGGATCCGAACCTGGAAGAGGCGATGAAGAAGGCGATCCGCGAGAACAACACCTTCCTCGAGGAACGCATGGGCCTGGATTTCGCCCACGCCTTCGCCCTGTCCAGCATCGGCGTCGATTTCCACGTCACCCAGGTGGTCGACGGCACCAAGGGAATCCACGCCATGGTCCCGAAGAAACTGTTCAAGGACCAGACCTTCCCCTACTGGTACCACCCTACCGCTTCCGGCGGCTGAGCGCGCCACACCCCAATTTCCGAACAGGATCAAAGGCCATGACTCAACGTTCCAATACCGGCAATCCCGCGGCGATGCGCCTGACGCGCCGCCGCTTCCTCGGCACCACCGCGGTGGCCGGCACGGCGCTGGCGTTCTCCCGCTTCTCGCCCAACGCCTTCGCCGCGCTGCCGCCCGGCGACGTGCTGTCCAAGTCCGTGGTCGAAGTGGCGCAGATGATCCGCGACAGGAAGATCACCTCGGTCGAACTGGTCACCCGCTGCTACGCCCGCATCGACGAGGTCAACCCCAAGCTCAACGCCGTGGTCGCCACCTGCCGTGAGCGCGCCATGGCCGAGGCCAGGCAGGCCGATGAAGCGCTGGCCGCCGGCAAGTCGCTGGGGCCGCTGCACGGCGTGCCCTTCACCATCAAGGATTCGTTCGACACCAACGGCGTGGTCAGCACCGGCGGCACGCTCGGCCGAAAGAGCTATGTGCCGGGCAAGGACGCTACCGTGGTGGCGCGGGTGCGCGCGGCCGGCGGCATCCTGCTGGGCAAGACCAACACGCCGGAATTCACCCTTGGCGGCGGCGCGCGCGGCACCTACAACCTGGTCTACGGCCAGACCTACAACCCGTACAAGCCCAACTACAACCCGTCCGGTTCCTCCGGCGGCGCCGGCTCCATCGTCGCCGCGGCGGGCTCGTTCTTCGACATCGGCTCCGACTACGGCGGCTCGATCCGCGGCCCGGCCTACGCCAACGGCATCGCCGGCATCAAGCCGACCTACGGCCGTTCGCCGCGCACCGGCCACATCGTCGACTACGGCGGCGCCTTCGACAACTTCCAGGAGACCGGCCCGCTGGCGCGACGCGTGAGCGACCTGTACCTGATCCTGTCGATCATCGCCGGTCCCGACGGCATTGACCCGATGATGGCGCCGGTGCCGCTGGGCGATCCGGCGAAGGTCGACCTGAAGAAGCTGCGCGTCGCCTACTACACCACCAACGGCATCAAGGATCCCTCGTCCGAGATCCAATCGCTGGTGAAGAAGAGCGCCGACTACTTCTCCAGCCTGGGTTGCAAGGTCACCCAGGACCAGCCGCCTAAGATGAAGGAGCTGTCCGATATCCGCCAGAAGTACAGCAGCGCCGACGGCGGCGACCACATGCGCCGCATGCTGAAGAAGCACGGCACCACCCAGGCTTCGCCCGGCCTGCGCCTCGACGGCCACGAGCTGCCGAGCGCGGACTTCACCCGCCTGCTGGAAGAGATGGATGCGATCAAGAGCGAGCAGCTTACCTGGCTGGAGCAGTACGACCTGATCCTCTGCCCCGCCTCGGCCGAACCGGCACGTCCGGTGCCGGTGCAGTTCGTCAATCCGCCCGACGCCCCGCCTTCCGGCGGCAACTACACCAGCCAGTACAACACCACCGGCTGGCCAGCGGGCGTGGTGCGGGTCGGGACTTCCAGCGAGGACTCCGGCATGCCGCTGGGCGTGCAGGTGGTCGGCCAGCCCTGGCGCGACGACGTGGTGCTGGCCGCCATGGCCTATCTCGAGAGCAAGGGTGGCGGCTGGCAGATGCCGCCGCTCTGAAGCCGGATAAAAAAGGATAAACAATGAACAAGCTTCTACAACAACTGGCCTACGACAGCAGCCGCCGCGACTTCCTGCGCGGCCGCGCCGGGCTCAAGGCCGCGGTGGCCGCCACCGCCGCTGCCGCCGTCTCCGCGGTCCAGGCCGCCTCCAACGACAGCAGCGACGAGCTGATCTTCATGTCGGCAACCAAGCTGGCACAGCAGATCCGCGCCGGCAAGGTCTCCGCCAGCGAGGCGGTGGAAGCGTTCATCGCCCGGCAACTGGCGGTGAACGACGAGATGAACGCGGTGGTGATGAACTGTTACGCCCGCGCCCGCAAGGAAGCCAAGGCGCTGGACGAGAAGGCCGCGCGCGGCGAATGGGTCGGCCCGCTGCACGGCGTGCCGATCACCTTGAAGGATTCACTCGACACCGAGGGCGTAATCACCACCGGCGCCACCTACGGCCGGGAGCAGTACGTGCCGAAGAAGGATGCCACCGTGGTCGGGCGCGTCCGCAAGGCCGGCGCCATCCTGCTGGGCAAGACCAATACACCGGAATTCACCCTCGGCGGCCTGGCCGGCATCAACGCGGCGAGCAACCTGCTCTATGGCTCCTCGCACAATCCGTATGACCTGACGCGCAGCACCTCCGGCTCGTCCGGCGGCGCGGGCGCCATCGTCGCCGCCGGCGGCGCAGCCTTCGACATCGGCTCCGACTGGGGCGGCTCGATCCGCGGTCCGGCGCACAACAACGGCATCGCCGGCATCAAGCCGACCAGCGTGCGCGTGCCGCGTACCGGGCACATCGTCGATTACGGCGGCCTGTTCGACCTGTGGCAGCAGATCGGGCCCCTGGCCCGCCGCGTGGAAGACCTGACGCTGATCACACCGATCATCGCCGGTCCGGATTTTCACGATGCCTCCTGCGCGCCGGTGCCATGGGCGGATCCGGCCCGCGTCGATCTGAAGAAGCTGCGCGTCGGCTTCTTCCCCACCAACGGCGTCGCCGATACCGACGAGGACACCAAGAACACCATCATCCAGGCGGCGAAGTGGCTGGAAGGCGTGACCGCCAGCGTCAAGGAAGACCTGCCCAGGGAGATCCTCAGCGACCTCTATGACGCCCGCACCAAGCTGACCAGCGGCGACGGCTGGGCTTTCTACAAGCGCATGGCCGACAAGTGGGGCACCAAGAACTTCTCGCCGCAGGTGACCGAGCGGATGAAGAATATGACGCCGCTGTCCACCGCCGAACTGGTCGAGACCTGGGAAAAGGCCGACGACGCCAAGTCGCGCATGCTGCGCTGGATGTCAGCCTACGACGTGCTGCTGTGCCCGGTCGCCGGCAAGCCGGCGGAGGCGATCGACCGCCCGCCCAATGCCCCGCCGCCCTACAACGCCTGGAGCTACACCGGCGCTTTCAACAGCACCGGCTGGCCGGTCGTGGTGGTGCGCTGCGGCAGCTCGGCCGACGGCAAGCTGCCGATCGGCGTGCAGGTGGTGGCGCCGCCCTGGCGCGAAGACGTGTGCCTGGCGGTGGCCAGCTATCTGGAGAGCAAGAGCGGCGGCTGGAAGCGCCCGCCGATCTGAACGCGAACCCAACCGGGGAATTCCAATGAGCAACAAGTTGCTGCAGCAACTGGCCTACGACAGCGGCCGCCGCGATTTCCTGCGCGGCCGTTCCACCCTGAACGCCGCCGTCGCCGCGACCGCGGTCAGCGCCGTCTCCGCCATGACGGCCTCGGCCGACAGCAGCGACGAGCTGATCTTCATGTCGGCGACCAAGCTGGCGCAGCTGATCCGCGCCCGCAAGGTTTCCGCGGCCGAGGCGGTGGAAGCCTTCATCGCGCGCCAGCTCGAGGTCAACGACGAGATGCGGGCCGTGGTGATGAACTGTTATGCCCGCGCCCGCAAGGAAGCCAGGGCGCTGGACGAGAAGGCCGCGCGCGGTGAATGGGTCGGCCCGCTGCATGGCGTGCCGATCACCTTGAAGGATTCACTCGATACCGAGGGTGTGATCACCACCGGCGCCACCTACGGCCGCGAGCAGTACGTGCCGAAGAAGGATGCCACCGTGGTCGGGCGCGTCCGCAAGGCGGGCGCCGTCCTGCTGGGCAAGACCAATACGCCGGAGTTCACCCTGGGCGGTCTCAGCGGCATCAGTACGGCCAGCAACCTGCTCTACGGTTCCTCGCATAACCCTTACGACCTGACGCGCAGTACTTCGGGTTCTTCCGGCGGCGCGGGCGCCATCGTCGCCGCCGGCGGCGCGGCCTTCGACATCGGCTCGGACTGGGGCGGCTCGATCCGCGGCCCGGCGCACAACAACGGCATCGCCGGCATCAAGCCGACCAGCGTGCGCGTGCCGCGCACCGGCCACATCGTCGACTACGGCGGCATCTTCGACCTGTGGCAGCAGATCGGGCCCCTGGCCCGCCGCGTGGAAGACCTGACGCTGATCACGCCGATCATCGCCGGTCCCGATTTCCATGACGCCTCCTGCGCACCGGTGCCCTGGGCCGACCCGGCCCGGGTCGACCTGAAGAAGTTGAAGGTAGCCTTCATCACCGACAACGGCGCGGTCGGCCGCAATGCCACCGACGACGACACCAAGCAGACCGTGCGCCGCGCGGCGCAGTGGCTGCAGGAGATCGTCGCCAGCGTCAACGAGGATGCGCCGAAATCGGTGCTCGACGACCTGGCCGACGCGCGCGGCAAGTTGTCGCGCGGCGACGGCGGCGCTTTCTACCAGCGCCTCGCCGACAAATGGGGCACCAAGAACATCTCGCCGCAGCGCAAGGCCAGCATGTCCACCGCCAAGCCGCTGAGCACACCGGAACTGGTGCAGGCCTGGGAGCAGCAGGATGCCTGCAAGAGCCGCATGCTGGACTGGATGAAGGGCTACGACGTGTTCCTCTGTCCGGTCGCCAACAAGCCGGCACAGCCGATCGACCAGCCGCATACCGACGAGGCGCCGGGCGCCGGCGGCGGTTGGCCCTACACCGGGGTGTTCAACTGCACCGGTTGGCCGGTGGTGGTGGTGCGCTGCGGCAGCTCGGCCGACGGCAAGCTGCCGATCGGCGTGCAGGTGGTGGCCGCGCCCTGGCGCGAGGACATCTGCCTGGCCGTGGCCAGCTATCTGGAGAGCAAGGGCGGCGGCTGGAAGCGCCCGCCGATCTGAAGACACCCGACAGACCATGACCACCAGCAACAGCGGACACTCGGCTTCACGGCGCGATTTCCTGGTCAAGGCCGGCGCCGGCTCGGCGGCTTTGCTCGCGACGAGCGCGCTGCCGGCGCGGGCGGCGGCGCCGTCCCTGGCCGCCGGCGAGGACCCGCTGACCTTGACGGTGACGCGGATCGCACAGGCACTGCGGCAGCGGCAGATCAGTGCCGTGGAACTGGTGCAGCGCTGTTACGCACGCATCGACCTGGTCAATCCGAAGATCAATGCCGTCGTCGCCACCTGCCGCGAGCGCGCGCTGGCGGAAGCGCAGCTGGCCGACGCGGCGATCGCCGCGGGCAAGCCGCTGGGGCCGCTGCATGGTGTGCCGTTCACCATCAAGGACTCCTTCGACACCGCCGGCGTGGTCTCCACCGGCGGCACGCTCGGGCGCAAGGACTATCTGCCCGGCAAGGATGCAACGGTGGTAGCGCGGGTGCGCGCGGCCGGCGGCATCCTGCTGGGCAAGACCAATACGCCGGAATTCACCCTGGGCGGCGCGGCGCGGGAAACCTACAACCTGCTGTTCGGCCAGACCTATAACCCCTACAACACCGCCTATCTTTGCTCGGGCTCTTCCGGCGGCGCCGGTGCCATCGTCGCGGCCTATGGCGCGTTCTTCGACATCGGCTCCGACTACGGCGGCTCGATTCGCGGGCCGGCTTTCGCCAACGGCATCGCCGGCATCAAGCCGACCTACGGCCGCTCGCCGCGCACCGGCCACATCGTCGGCTATGGTGGGCCGTTCGACACGTTCCAGGAGACCGGTCCCCTCGCTCGCAGCGTCGCCGACCTGCACCTGCTGCTGTCGATCATCGGCGGCCCGGACGGTTCCGACGCGGCGATGGCGCCGGTGCCGCTGGGCGATCCGGCCAAGGTGGACCTGAAGAAGCTGCGCGTGGCCTGGTACACCGACAACGGCACGGTGCAGTCCTCGCAGGAAGTGCAGGCGCTGGTCAAGCGTTGCGTCGGCTACTTCACCGACCTCGGCTGCAAGGTCAGCGCCGACCGTCCGCCCAGGTTCAAGGAACTGGTCGACGTGCGCACCCGCTTCGGCAATGCCGACGGCGGCGACCACATGCGGCGCATGCTCAAGCAGCACGGAACCACCCAGGCCTCGCCCGGCCTCAACCTGGGCGACGGCGTCGGCGTGCCGAGCGCGGAGTTCACGCGCCTGTGCGAGGAAATGGACGCGATCAAGAGCGAACAGCTCACGTGGCTGGAACAGTACGACCTGATCCTGTGCCCGGTGACGGTGCGCGCGCCGCAGAAGGTGCCGGTGGAATTCCTGCTGCCCGCCAGCACCGGCGCCGGCTACGGCGGCATGACCAGCGAATACAACACCACCGGCTGGCCGGCCGGCGTGGTGCGCGCAGGCACCTCCGTCGACGAGCCGGGCCTGCCGCTAGGCATCCATGTGGTCGGCCAGCCCTGGCGCGACGATGTGGTGCTGGCCGCCATGGCCTACATCGAAGGCAAGACCGGCGGCTGGCGGAAACCTCCCATTTGAAACCGCCGGCATGCCGGCGGTACCGACCTCAATCCCAAACCTCCATCCCATGAAACTCACCCGACGCCAGTTCACCACCATGGTCGCCGCGGCGGCCGCCGCGCAAGCCGTCTCCAGCCTCGGCTTTGCCGGGCGCGCCGAAGCGGCGGACCCGGAAGAACTGAGCGGCTTGAGCCTCACCGAAGCCGCGGCCAAGGTGCGCTCCGGCGGCGCGACCTCGGTACAGCTGACCCAGGCCAGCCTTGAACGCATCGGCGTGCTCGGCCCCAAGCTGGACGCCTTCATCACCGTGGCGGCCCAGCAGGCGCTGGCCCAGGCGCAGCAGCTCGACGCAGAGCAGAAGGCCGGCAAACTGCGTGGGCCGCTCCACGGCGTGCCCATCGCCATCAAGGACAACATCGACACCGCCGGCATCCGCACCACCGGCGCCAGCGCGGTGTTCGAAGACCGCGTGCCGAAAGAGGATGCACCGGTGGTGGCGCGCCTCAAGGCCGCCGGCGCGGTGATCGTGGGCAAGACCAACCTGCAGGAATTCGCCATGGGCGGCGGCGAGACCTCGTTCTTCGGCCCGGCGCGCAATCCCTGGGCGCTGGACCACAACACCGGCGGCTCCTCCTCCGGCTCCGGCGCCGCCATCTCGGCGCGCCTGGCCTACGGCGCGCTGGGCACCGATACCGCCGGCTCGGTACGCATGCCGGCCTCGTACTGCGGCGTGGTGGGCCTCAAGCCGACCTACGGCCTGGTGCCGATCCGCGGCATCATCCCGCTGATCCTGTCGCTGGACCACTGCGGGCCGCTGACGCGCACGGTGGAAGACACCGCGCTGATGCTCAACGTCATGGCCGGCTACGACAAGCTGGACATCACCAGCGTCGAGCATGCGCGCGAGGATTACGTGGCGGCGCTGAAGCAGCCGCTGTCCGGCCTGCGCCTGGGCCTGCCGGCGGGATACTTCGACCATGTCGATCCCGAGGTGACCAAGGCAAGCGCCGCCGCTATCGCCGTGCTGGCCCGGCTCACCGCCAGCGTGAAGGATGTGAGCCTGCCCGGCATCACCGACATGGGCAATCTGGGCGCATTGGGCGAGGTCTACGCCTACCACGAGGAATACTTCCAGAACGCCGCCGCCAAGTACATGCTGCCGGAGCGCATGCGCCTGCAGACGCTGTTCTCCGGCAACGCCAAGGCGACCGACTACATCCGCGCCCGCTGGAAGCTGGATCTGCTGCGGCGGACCATCGACGACGCCTTCACCGACTTCGACCTGGTGGTGATGCCGACGCAGCGCATCCTGCCGCCGCTGCTCGACGACCTGATCAAGCGCGCCCACGATCCCAAGCCGATCGATCCCTCGGTCACCTCCAACTGCGCGCCGTTCGACGTCTACGGACTGCCCGCGGTATCCATCCCCTGCGGCTTCAGCAAGAGCGGCCTGCCGATCGGTCTGATGATCGCCGGCCCGCGCTTCTCCGAAGGCCGCGTGCTGGCCCTGGCCCAGGCCTATGAACAGGCCACCGACTGGCACAAGCGCGTCCCCCCGGTGAACGCCGCGACGCCGGTGCCGCCGGTGGTCAGCAGCTGAATCCGTTCCATTTCATTACCACCCCTCTTCCAACGATCAGCCTTCCATGACCTCACGCGGAATACGCGGCTGCCTCGCCGCCTTCACCTGCTCGGCGCTGCTGGCCGGAATGTCCCTCAGCGCCGCGGCCAAGGCGCCGGTGCCGAAGCACAACGACTTCCACCTGGAGGAAGCCACCATCGCCGAGGTGCAGCGCGAGATCACGGCCGGACATCTCACCACCACCCAGATCGTCAAGATGTACCTGGCCCGCATCAAGGCCTACAACGGCCAGTGCACGCGTCAGCCGCAGGGCGTCCTCGGCCCGGCTGAGACCATTCCGCACGCGGGCCAGCTCAACGCCCTGACCACGCTCAACCTGCGCCCGGCCGCGCGCCAGGCGCTGGGCTTCGATCCGCGCAAGGCGCGCAGCATGACCGATGCCGCCGACAACGACGCCGCCATCCCGGACGCACTGGAAGCCGCCGCCGCGCAGGACCGTGAATTCGCGCGCACCCATCGCCTCGCGGGGGCGCTGCACGGCGTGGTGTTCTCGATCAAGGACCAGTACGACACCTACGATATGCGCTCCACCTCCGGAGCGGATGCGCCTTACGCCAACGACCGTCCGCCGCAGGATGCAACCTTCGTCAAGCGCCTGCGCGCGGCCGGCGCCATCATCCTGGCCAAGGCCAATATGGGCGAGTACGCCAGCGGCGACCGCAGTTCCTTCGGTGGCCCGCTGTGCAATCCCTACGACACCGAGCGCAGCCCGGGCCGCTCCAGCGGCGGCTCCGGCTCTTCCGTGGCGGCCAACCTGGTGATGTGCTCCGTCGGCGAGGAATCGGGCCCGTCGGTGCGCAACCCGGCGAAGAACAACAACGTGGTGGGCCTGGCGCCGACGCAGGAACTGGTCAGCCGCGCCGGCATCATCCCCGCCTCGTTCATGAACGACCGTGTCGGACCGCTATGCCGCAACGTCGAGGACGTGGCGAAAGTGCTCGACGTCATCGCCGGCTACGACCCGGCCGACGAACTCACCGCCTTCGGCGTCGGCCGCCTGCCGGCCGGCCCCTATGCCGGCTATGCCGAGGACAACAAGCGGCTCGACGGCCTGCGCATCGGCGTGGTGCGCGAATTCATGAACAAGGAGCTGTTCACCCAGGCAGACGCCGAGAGCATCGACATCGTCGAGCGCGGCATCGAGGACCTGCGCAAGCTTGGCGCCACCATCGTCGATCCCGGCCCCGGCGGCGCGCTGTTCCAGGATTGCGTGCGCAAGTACATGCCTTCCGCCGACAGCGATCAATTGGTGAAACAGTATCCCAAGCTGTTCCCCGCCGGCGCCGACCACATCCCGCTGCTGGTGGCGATGTCCGCCAACCCGGCGCAGTTCCCCGACGGCCCGAGCATCCGCGACATCGGCCCGGACGGCAGCGTCGGCGAAGGCCGCTATACCCTGGACCTGTATCTGAAGCGCCGCGGCGACGCCAACATCAAGTCCACCGACGACCTGATCGCCAAGTCCAGCTTCTACAGCGACATCCACGAGGACTCCGGCTTCAGCGACAAGAAGAAGTCGCTGCAGAAGAAGGCCGACGACAAGACCCTGGCCCTGGCCAGCCGCCTGCAGACACGCTTCGCCCTGCAGCAGATCGGGCTGCAATGCATGGCGATGCTGAAGCTCGACGCCGTCACCTACCCCACCGGCAACATCCCCGCGCCGAAGCTGGGCGCGCCGACCGAGCCGGCGGTGAACGGCCGCTCGCCGCTGGCCTGGACCCTGCTCGGCGCCAACGGCTTCCCCGCCATCTCGGTACCGGCCGGCTTCACCACGCAGGTCTACGACCGTGTGCGCGACCCCAAGGGCGCTGACGGCAAGAACAGCAGCCATATGGTCGGGCCGATCGCGGCGAAGCTGCCGGTGAACATCGACTTCCTCGGCCGTCCGTTCTCCGAACCGGTGCTGCTGCGCATCGCCGCCGCCTATGAAGGCGCGACGCATCACCGCATGGCGCCGCCGGAATTCGGGCCGGTTCCGGGCGAACAGTGAATTTTTGTTAAGCGCGTGCACAGGTAGGGGGCACCGGAAAGCCGGCGTCTACTGGATAAGGACCGTTCAGCCGCAACGGTCCATACAGCCAGGAACCCACATGAAGAGCACGACCACGATCAGGAACGCGGAAAAGATCTTCCGTCCCTCCGCGTTTCTCCTCGCCCTCAGCCTCGCCCTGTCGCCCGCCGCGCATGCCGAGACGCTGAACATCGACACCGCCAGCATTGCCGACCTGCAGGCCGCCTACAAGACCGGCAAGGTCTCATCCGAGCAGGTGACGCAGGCCTATCTCGCGCGCGTCGCGGCCTACGACAAGCAGGGCCCGGCGATCAACGCGGTGATCACGCTCAACCCCAATGCCTTGGCGGAAGCCAAGGCATTGGATGCCGAGCGCAAGGCCGGCAAGATCCGCGGTCCGCTGCACGGCGTGCCGATCGTCCTGAAGGACAACTACAACACCCACGACATCCAGACCACCGCCGGCTCGCAGCTGCTGGCCGGCTCATTGCCGCCCAGCGACGCCTTCGTGGTGAAGAAGCTGCGCGACGCCGGCGCCATCGTGGTGGCGAAGGTCAACCTGAGCGAGTTCGCCGGCAGCGGCGGCAGCGTCAGCGGCGCCACCGATCCGGAAGTGCTCAAGGAAGGCCAGGTGCCCAACGGCTACAGCTCGATGGGCCTGCAGACGCACAATCCGCACGACCTGACGCGCGGCCCTTCCGGCTCCAGCGGCGGCACCGGCGCATCCATCGCCGCCATCTTCGCGCAGTTCGGCCTGGGCACCGACACCGGCGGCTCGGTGCGCGGCCCCTCCTCGGTCAACGGCATCGTCGGCCTCAAGCCCACCGTCGGCCTGATGAGCCGCAATGGCATCGTGCCGCTGGCGCTGAGCTTCGACACCGGCGGCCCGATGGGACGCAGCGTTGCCGACGTGGCCACCGCGCTGGGCGTGATGACCGGCGTCGACCCCGCCGATCCGGCCAGCGTCAAGAGCGCCGGCCACTTCCAGAAGGACTACACCAAGTACCTCAAGACCGGCTCGCTCAAGGGTGCGCGCATCGGCATCGCCCGCGACTTCATGGGCAAGGACGCCGGCACCGACAAGGTGGTGGAAGACGCCATCGCCACGCTGAAGAAGCTGGGCGCGGTGGTGGTCGATCCGATCAAGTACCCGGATTACATGATCCAGGCCAAGGGCGGCATCTACAACCTGCTGGTGGCTTCCGAGTTCAAGGCGCAGCTGACCCAGTACCTGCACACGCTCAAGCCCGGCTTCCCCAAGGACTTCGACGAGATCGTGGCCAAGGCCAACGATCCGGCCACCCACTACAACAGCCCGGGCAAGGCCTATGGCCTCAAGTACACCGCTTCCCTGGCGCTGGACCTGAACGATCCGCAGTACCTGGCGCTGAAGAACGAGCAGCTGGCCGCGATGCGCTCCGCCATGGCCGCGATCTTCACCAAGTACAAGCTCGATGCCGTGGTCTACCCGACCTCGCCGCGCCCGGCCACACTGATCACGCCGAAGGAAGCGCCCAAGCCCGGTGCCGGCAGCGACTCGCCGACCAACATCGCCAACGAGACCGGTTGCCCCGACCTGATCGTGCCGGCCGGCATGACGCCGGACGGACTGCCGGTGACCATCTCCTTCTTCGGCCCGCAGTGGAGCGAACCGAAGCTGCTCGGCTACGGCTATGACTTCGAGCAGGCCACCAAGGCGATCCGCATCCCGAAGACCACGCCGGCGCTGCCCAGCGACACCATCAGCTACTGAGCACGCAGCGACCACAGCAGCACAATCATTCCGGATATCGGACCGCTACTGGTCCACAGGCAAGGCGGGAGGAGGGGCATGGCCAGCATCATGCCGCTCCTCCCGCGGCACGGCTTCCGGACATAACATCAGGGGAGTTCGTCGTGCCCAACATTCCGTTCAACGGTCCGCGCAGCCTGCCAAGGTTCCGCAGCTGGATCTGCGGCTCCATGGCCGCCTTCACCCTGGTTCTGGGCTGCGGCCTCGGCGGCGGCGCTGAAGCGGCGGCCAAACCCGCCAGGTTCCACCTGGAAGAGGCCACCATCAGCCAGATCCAGTACGCCATCACCAGCAAGCAACTCACCACCGAACAACTGGTCAGGCTCTACCTGGCCCGCATCAAAGCCTACAACGGCACCTGCGTGAAGCAGCCGCAGGGCCTGCTCGGCCCCATCGAGACCATTCCCCACGCCGGGCAGCTCAACGCCCTGTCCACGCTGAACCTGCGCCCCGCGACACGCCAGGCCCTGGGCTTCGACGAGCGCAAGGCGCGCAGCATGACCGACGCCGCCGACAGCAATCCGGACATGCCCGATGCGCTGGAAACCGCGGCGCGGCAGGACCGCGAGTTCGCCCGCACCGGCAAGCTGGTCGGCCCGCTGCAGGGCGTGATCATGGCGGTGAAGGACCAGTACGACACCTTCGACCTGCGCACCACCGACGGCGCCGACGCCTTCTGGGCCAACGACCGTCCGCCGCAGGACGCCGAATTCGTACGGCGCCTGCGCGCCGCGGGCGCCATCATCCTGGCCAAGTCCAACCTCGCCGAGTACGCCTCCGGCGGCGCCCGCAGCGCCTTCGGTGGCACCTTCTGCAATCCCTACGACACCGAGCGCACGCCCAACGCGTCCAGCTCCGGCTCCGGCACTTCGGTGGCGGCCAATCTCGTCACCTGCGCCATCGCCGAGGAGACCAGCTCCTCGATCCGCGGCCCGGCCGAGGCCGACAACGAAGTCGGCATTGCGGCGACGCAAGAGCTGGTCAGCCGCCGCGGCATGATGGGCGCCGGCATCAACACCCGCGTCGGCCCGATCTGCCGCACGGTACAGGATGCCGCGCGCATCCTCGACGTCATCGCCGGCTACGATCCAAAGGACGAGTTGACCGTGTTCAGCGTCGGCCGTACGCCGGCCAAGGCCTATGCGAGCTTCGCCAACGGCGGGCGCCTGGACGGCGTGCGCATCGGCGTGCTGCGCGAATACATGAACAAGAAGCTGTTCAGCGTGGCCGACGAGCAGAGCATCGACATCGTCGACCATGCGATCGAGGATCTGCACAAGCTCGGCGCCACCATCGTCGACCCAGGTCCCGAGGGCGCGCTGTTCCAGAGCTGCGTCACGCGCTTCACGCCAGGACTGCGCAATGCCGCCCTGGCGAAACAGTTCCCCAAGCTGTTCCCGGTGGACGCGCAGGGCAAGCCGGCTACCGACCAGGTCCTGACCCTGCTCGACATGGCCTCGGATTCCTCCAAGTTCCCCGACAGCGTCACCATCCGCACCTACTTCCAGTCGCGCGCCGAGGGTGAAGGCAAGTACATGATGGACCTGTACCTGCGCCAGCGCGGCGACGCCAACATCAAGACCAACGCGGACCTGATCGCCAAGGCGAATTTCTACAACGACCCGCACTTCCCCGACCGCAAGAAGACCCGCGAGACCGCGGAGAAGTCGATGGAGCTGGATACCGCCGGGCGCATGCAGATGCGCTTCGCGGTGCAGCAGATCCTGCTGCAATGCATGCAGGAGCAGAACGTGGATGCCGTGGTCTACCCGACCAGCAACCTGCCGCCGTCCAAGCTGGGTGCGCCGGTCGAACCGCAGGTCAACGGCCGCGGCGTGGTGTGGAGCTTCCTCGGCCAGCAGGGTTTCCCGGTCATCACCGTGCCGGCCGGCTTCACCACCGAGGTCTATGATCGCGTGCGCGATCCCGGCGCGCCGCCGCCACCGCCGCCGGCGGAAGGCAGCAGCGAGTTCTACGCGGAAGGCGCGCGCGAGCCGACCCGCCTGGTCGGCCCGGTGGCGGCGAAGCTGCCGGTGGGCATCGACTTCCTCGGCCGCCCGTTCGATGAACCCAAGCTGCTGCACATCGCCGCGGCCTATGAAGCGGCGACGCGGCACCGTGTGGCACCGCCGGACTTCGGCCCGGTCGCGGGCGAGCCCTAGAACTGCATTGCAGGATTGATGGCCAGGCGGTCATGCCCGTGAGCGTGGCGGCGCGGAAAATCATTGATTCCGCGTCGCCCCGTCTCCGGGATATGCCGGAGCAGGTCCGCGACCTCATGCGGCGCTTCGCCGGCCTGGCCGCCGCCTCGATCCGGAACATCGCGCCGCACCTCCTGACCGCGGCCGCGCTGTTGAGCGGCGTCTTCCTGATTTTGTCCACGCTCGGCCGTGAGCATGGGCGGCGCCTGTCCGAAGCGAGCATCCCCCACGACGCTGCAACGCAACACCTGAACGGCTTGTGCGGCAGCGCTGCCGGCATCGGCCTGCTGATCCTGGCGCGCGGCCTCTACCTGCGACTGGATGGGGCCTGGTGGGTGGCGACGGCATTGCTGTGCGGTTCACTCGTATTGCTGGCGCAGGATCTGGCGTTCGATCCGATAGCCGTGTGCGCCGGCATTGCGGCCCTGCTGTGGGCCGTACGGCGACACTACTTCCGCCGCTCGGTGCTGCTCGGCCAGCGCGTATCGCTGGCCGGGGTGGCGGTCATCGCCGCCACGGTCGCCGGCTTCATCGCGGTCGCCCGCGGCGACATGCAGTACGCGCAGGAAGCCTGGTGGCGCTTTGCGCTGGACCACGATGCGCCGCGATTCCTGCGCGCGGCAATTCCGTTTGCCTTGCTGGCAGCCTCGATCGCGCTGTGGCGCTCGCTCAGCCCGCACCGGCCACGGCCGGTGATGCCCGATGCCGCCACCGTGCAGCGCGCGTGCAGCATCGCGGCAGGCAGCAGCGACCCGCTCGTGCGCCAGGCGGCGCTGGGCAATATGCAGCTGTTTTTCGCCGGCACGGGTGACGCCTTCATCATGTACCGGCAGTCCGGACGCTGCGTCATCGCGCTGGGCGATCCGGTCGGCAAGCAGGAACGCTTCGAGGATCTGCTATGGAGTTTCCGCGAACTGTGCGATCGCAATCTGACGCAACCCGTGTTCTACCGGATCGGCGATGCGTGGCTGCCGCTGTACCTGGACCTGGGGCTGAAGCTCGAGCGGCTCGCGCCACAACGTACCCAGGCGCGGGAGCCAGCCGGGCCCACGAACCTGCGTCAACCGCGCTTCATCGCCTTGCCCAAACGCTCCGCCCTGTCGCGTGTGCTGCCGGAAGCCGCCGATCTGTTCGACACGCACCAAGTGTGAAATTTTGTAAAGACGCGGCACGCGCCGGCCGCTGACGTAGGGGGGGCTATCCAGATCGCGTCTGTACGCATATGGCAATTACATCCGGCCACGCCCAGCCGCCCCCTGCATCGGACCGCGGCCCGGTTGTGTTTCAGCGTATCCCGGCCGCTACATGGATACGGCATCGAGCGTCACTGCGGTGGAAGCCCTTGCCACCGTACTCTCATCCGCGCCACCCTTGCGGGTCGCGGAGAGGTGTCGTGCAGTCTGAACGAACTTGTCCATTCCCCCCTGGCCTGCAGACGCACGACTCTACCTTGCTTCCACTGCACCGGTGCGGCGGAAGCAAGGGATTCTTATTCCAGCGGTCCGCTCCCACGCCGCGCCAAGGCGCACGCGGGAGCGGCCACGCCAAGTCCGGTAGCGCATTTCGCCGTGGATATGGGATGCCGCAGCTGATCGTCGGAACCGCATCGACCCAGGTGATGGGAACGAGGGTTCGGTCGGCTCTTCTCCATGGCGGAGAAGAGTCCGGCCGTCTTTTGAGGTGCCGTAAAAGCGGTGCAAGCGTATTGGATCATCCGCCCTTCCGGCACGGTCGGGAGCGGTCGCAGAGGGCGCGCCGATGATCGACTTCGGGATCCTGCCGCAGGAATTCCACGACACGCTGCTGGAGAAGAACTGTCACCTGCGCAAGCGCGCGGTGCGCGTGCCGCCGTTCGAATGGCGGGATCTCGATACGCTGCTCAACCAGGTCGAGCCGAAGGACCCGCTGTTCAAGCTGTATGCCGACGGCCCGGTTCCCCCGCTTGCCTATACCGAGGAAGTGATGGAGCTGGGCGTGCGCCGGCGCAGACTGGTGCTGGATCGCTTCAGCCGTTTCATGGCGGGCGGCGCGACCCTGGTGCTCAATCGGCTGGAAGGCTTCTCCACCGCGGCGCAGGCGCTGTGCCGGGACGTGGAGCGCTACACCGGCTTCCCGACGACGGGGAACGGCTATATCACCTTCGGCGGCAAGGGCACCTTCGGACAACACTGGGATGTGCATGACGTCTTCGCCGTCCAGCTCATCGGCCGCAAGCGCTGGCGCGTGTACGAACCCACCTTCGCCTACCCGCTGAGCACCCAGGGCAGCGACCAGGCACAGAGCCGCTGCCCACCCGCACCGGTGCTGGATTGCGTGCTGGAGCCCGGGGACCTGCTCTACATTCCGCGCGGCTGGTGGCACCAGGCCACCCCGCTGGACGAACCGAGCTTCCACCTGTCGGTGGCGACGTTCGTCCCCACCATCCTGGACTATGTGCTGTGGAGCTGCAGCCACTACCTGCCGCAGAGCGCGGAGGTGCGCCGCGGGCTGATCGGCACGGCCGATACGCTGGCGCAGATCGAGGCCGCGCTGCAGGCGGTCAAGACGGCGATCTCCAACCCGGCGCACGTCGCCGAATTCATGCACACCGTCGGCGGCGGCCACCGGGCCGCCGCCGATCCCGATACCGCCCTGTTGTCCCGGCTGGCCTCGCAGTTCCTGCCGCACGCGCCCCGATACGCCTAAGCCCCACCCGGCCGTTCCGTCCCCCATCTTCGCGCAGGTAGGGGACGGCGCGCGGCGTCCGTCTGATTTTTCAGGGACGGTTGGTTCGCACAGTCCGTGCGGCAACTTCATCAGCGAGGGCACATGGGCGTGGGTAGCGCGGATACGCAGGGTTCTCTTTCGCGTGTCGACGAGCGGGCCTGGCCGTCACGGGGAAGCGCCGCCTTCTGGCTGACTTCGATCGTGCTGGCAATCGCGGCGGTGCCCTGGATGATCCGCATGCCGGCTCAATCGTCACAAAGCGCCGGTGAACCCGGCACCGTGATCGTGGACTCGGTGGTGGCCGCGCGCGGCGATGTCGACCTGTCGATCGATGCGCCGGGCACCGTCACCCCCCTGGCCTCCGTCATGATCAAGGCCCGGGTCAATGGAGAATTGACGCAGCTTGCCGTCGAGGAAGGACAGTTGGTGCGCCAGAACGACTTTCTGGCGCAGATCGATCCGCGCCCCTATCAGGCCGCGCTGAAGCAGGCGCAGGGACGACTGGCCCGCGACCAGGCTTTGCTGGAACAGGCGCAGCTCGGATTGCCGCACCGCGCATCGCCGGCGGAACAGGACTACGACCCACAGCAGCAGAGTGTCGCGCAGCAGGCGAGGGTGCGCCAGTACCAGGGTGCCGTCGCCGCCGACCAGGCCGCTGTAGATACCGCGAAGTTCGACCTCGCCTCCAGCCGCATCACCTCGCCGCTTGCCGGACGCGTCGGACTGCGCCAGGTCGATCCCGGCAACTACGTCCAGGTCGGCGACGACAAGGGCCTGGCGACCGTGACGCAGATCGACCCGATCTCGGTGATCTTCACCGTGCCCGGGGACCAGGTGCAGGACATCGTGCGGCGCATGCGTGCCAAAGCGCCCTTGCAAGTCGTCGCCTTCGACCGCAGCGGCGCTACGCGCCTGGCCGCCGGCAGGCTGCAGACGATCGATAGCCAGGTCGATGCCGATACCGGCACGGTCAAGCTGCGCGCCCTGTTCGACAACAAGGACTTCGGGCTTTTCCCGAACCAGATGGTCAATGCCCATCTGCAAGTCGAATCCCTGCACAACGTGGTGGTGGTGCCCGCCTCCGCCGTGCGGCGCGATACGCACGGCGCCTATGTCTACCTGATCAAGGCCGGAGAAACGGTCACGCTGCAACCGGTATCGCTCGGCCCCCTGGAAGGCGACCGGCAGGCGATCAGCGCGGGAGTGGAACCCGGCGATCGGGTCATCACCAGCGGAACCTACCAGCTGCGCGAGGGCGCCAAGGTCTCGTCGGTCGAATCCGAAATGGAAGCCGACGCCGGCGACCCGCCTTCGGAAAGCAGGCATTACTAGACCAACGCGCCATCACACCGGACGCGACGCGGCATACAGGGGCTAGCCCCCGGCCGGACGGAGGTAGGGGCCTCGGCAGTTCCGGCGTCTCTTCCTGCAGAGCACCGTTATTTGATCGATGCGCGACGACGCCAGGCACAGGAGGCGCACAGCAGATGCGCCGCCCCGCAAGGAGGCGAGCCCGATGGCTTCGATTTTGACCGGCTCCCGATGACTGTCGCCCCACCCTATCGGCGACGGTCGCGGCCATTCTTCGACAGCGCAGGACGGAGGCTTCGTGACTACTTCAAAGACCAGCAGCAGACAGTTACCAGGAAATATCCGGACGATGCACAGGAACAGGATGCTGGCGCTCGCCTTCACCGGCGTGCTGGCCTGCCTGGGCGGATGCGGCAGCCAGCCCGTGCATCCGCAGGACACCGTCCTGGCCTACAACACGGCGGCGAGCTCCACCACCCGCTCGGATGGCGATATCGGCGTGTTCCTGAAAGGCGGTTCCAGTGCGCCGGGTTCCACGGCGGGCATCATGTCGGTGAAGGATCAGCAGAACTTCGGCTCGCACTATTCCGTCGAGCACATGAATGCCCGTTCGGACTATCACTCCTATCCCACCGGTTCCATCGAAGGCCTGATGTCGACCAAGGATCCGCAGCACGTGGGAATCCATGCCCTGATCAGCGCCTACAGCGAGCAGGTCGCTTCCGAATGCAGGCCCGGCTCCATCGAGGCGATCATGTCGACCAAGCTGCCGCCCAACGCCCGGCCCGAACTGCTGAACAACTCGGCCTGCCCCTGATGAACGCCGGCAGCCGATGGCTGCCGGCGCTCCTATCCGTTTCATATCCTATCAAGCAGGCGCAGCCGGTCCGCACGACCCTGCGCCTGCCTGGCGGGAGATTTCCTTCTGCTGCGAACGACCAAGAAGGTCCGACACCATGCACGCGCAAGAACTCACCGACCCCGCGCCGATCAACGGCCGCACCGGCGTGTGGAACTTCATCGGTCAGCGGAGCAAGCCGTGAACAACTTCATCAAGTCCCGCAGGCGCTTCATCGCCGGCCTCACCAGCTTCGGGCTGGGTTCCGCACTGCTGCCCGCCGCGCTCCGCGCCCAGGCACCGGTTGGGAAACAGGTCACGGCGCCGGCGTTGAAGGACGCCCTGGCGGTCGCCGGAGTGGAGATCGGCGATGCGGAGCAACAGGCCATGCTCGCCGGGGTGAACCAGAACCTGGCGCGCTACACCGCGCTGCACGGCATCGACATTCCGAACGACGTGGCGCCGCCGTTTTATTTCAGCCCCATCGTGCCGGGCATGAAGGTGAACAAGACGCGTGAAGCCATCCACTTCAGCACGCGGCCGACGCCGATGCGGCCGAAGAACCTGGAAGAGGTCGCGTTCTGGCCGCTGAGCGACCTGGCGCAACTGCTCAGGACGCGCCAGGTCAGCTCGGTCGAGCTGACCCGCATGTACCTGGCCCGGCTGCACAAGTACAACGACAAGATCAACTGCGTGGTGACCTTCCTCGACGACCTCGCCCTGAAGCAGGCGACACAGGCCGATGCCGAGATCGCCGCCGGCCACTACAAGGGCCCCATGCACGGCATGCCCTGGGGCGCCAAGGACATCATCGCGGTAAAGGGCTACAAGACCACCTGGGGCTCGGGCGCCTACAAGGACCAGTACATCGACGAGGACGCCAGCGTCGTCGTCATGCTGCGCGAAGCCGGGGCGGTGCTGCTGGCCAAGCTCAGCACCGGTGAGCTGGCCGGCGGCGATCAATGGTTCGGCGGGCGCACCAACAACCCCTGGAACCTGGACGAAGGCTCCAGCGGCTCCTCGGCCGGCCCGGCCTCCTCCACCGCCGCCGGACTGGTGCCCTTCGCCATCGGCACCGAAACCGGCGGCTCCATCCTGAGCCCGTCGGGACGCTGCGGCGCCACCGGCCTGCGCCCGACCTTCGGCCGCGTCAGCCGGCACGGCGTGATGGCGCTGGCCTGGACCCAGGACCGTCTCGGCCCGATCTGCCGCCACGTCGAGGACTGCGCCCTGGTGATGAGCGTGATCGCGCGTCCGGACGACCTGGACCTGAGCGTTTCCGAAATCCCCTTCAACTGGGACGCGCGGCGCGACTATCGCAAGCTGCGCGTCGGCTATTTCGCCGATGCCTTCGACGATGCCGACCGCAATCCGGAATGGCGGCACAACGACGCCGCCACCCTGGCGCAACTGCGCACGATGGGCGTGGAACTGATCCCGCTCAAGGTGCCGGATTTCCCCATCGACATCCTGGCCATCAGCGTCGAGGCGGCGGTCTTCTTCGACGGGCTGCTGCGCTCCGGGCGCGACGAGCTGCTCACCGCGAAGAACAAGGCGGAGCGCTTCCGCGTCTCGCGGGTGGTGCCGGCCGTGGAATACCTGCAATCGCAGCGCCTGCGCACGATGATGATGCAGAAGCTGGCGGAGGCTACCGCGGGCGTGGACGTGTACCTGGCGCCGCATACCAACGGCAACCCGCGATCCGGCGGTGCCGATGGCCCCAGCGGTCCCGCCAACACCCCGCAGCCGCCGCCGAACCGGACGCAGCAGCATTCGCAGATGGCCAACCTCGCCTGCTATCCCGGGCTGGCCCTGCCCAACGGCTTCGCCGCCAACGGCACGCCGACCAGCATCAACTTCATGGCGCGCCCCTTCGGCGAGCCCGAGTTGCTGGTCCTGGCCAAGGCCTACCAGGATGCGACAGGCTTCAACAGCAGGCAGCCGCCCTTGTTCGCGGTTTGAGCGATACGAAGCCGCCGCGGGTTCCAACAGCGCACGGCGGATCCGGTCCAGGCGTGAGAACTTCTGGACTGATCCGAATAATATGTGGATCGAGACAAGCGGTTGCTACGGGCCGCATGTCCTTCCACCATGGGCCGCGCCTGAAATGCATCCGGATCTTCCGCAACCGCTTCCCGACATCCTGGGGAAAAACCTGTCGGTGATCTTCTGCGGCATCAACCCCGGCAGCACGGCCGCGACCGCGGGTCATCACTTCGTTTCGGGGAGCAACCGCTTCTGGCGCACACTCCACCTGGCCGGCTTCACGCCGCATCGCATCCTTCCCCAGAACGATCGTGAGATCCTGGACTACGGCTGCGGACTGACAACCGTGGTCGACCGGCCGACTACCAGCGCCAGCGAGCTGGCAAGGCATGAATTCAGGGATGCCTCGGTGGCGCTGGAACGCAAGATCAGGCGGTATGCGCCGCGCCATCTCGCCTTCCTGGGCAAGATGGCCTACTCGGCGCTATCCGGCTCCCGCACCATTCCGTGGGGGCCGCAGCAGGCGACGTTCGGGGACGCGGCGGTCTGGGTGCTGCCGAACCCGAGCGGCTTGAACCGCGCCTTCACGCTGGACCAACTGGTCCTCGCCTATCGCCAGCTCCGCCTTGCGGCGGAGCCGGAGTGAGCCCGCGTCAACTGAGGTGAAACTCCGCCCGGGATTCGCGCGCGATCAGTTCGCGCTTGCGCCGCACGCCCCAGCGGTAACCGGAGATGGAACCGTCCTTCTTCACCACCCGGTGACAGGGCACGATCAGGGAGACCGGGTTTGCGCCGCAGGCGGCGCCGACATCACGGGCGCGCCCCGGCTCGCCGATTCTCGAGGCCAGTTCACCGTAGCTGACGGTCTCGCCGGGCGGGATCTGCTGGAGGGCCTGCCAGACGCGGCGTTCGAATTCCGATCCGCGCAGGTCCACCGGCATGTTCGCCTCTCGTTCCGGGTGATCGGCCAGCGCGGCAACTGCCCGCACCGTCTCCCGCAGTGCGGCGGCATCCTCGACCACATCCGCTTCCGCAAAGCGGCTCTCCAGGCCCCGGAGCAGCGCGCCGTCCTGCTTGCCGAAGCCGAGGAACACCAGGCCGCGTTCGGATGAGGCGACCAGGAAGGCGCCCAGCGAACTGTCGCCCCAGGCGTATCGAATGATCTCTTTCATGGCTTTGTCTCCGGCAGCGGTTCGCTGCATTTCAGGTTGGCGCCAGTCTAGGCACTCGAACTTTCCCTGACTTCCGGATTCTTGCGCTGCATTCGAGGCCGCCACGCGGCGGCTTGATGACCTCCAGGTGATCAGGCCCCACGCCTTTACGCCGGGTTCAGGTAGGGGGCCTTGCCGGCCAACCGTCTGTGCTAGTGGGACTATCGCGTACACAGCAGGCAAGGCGCTGGCGATCAGCAGAGCCTGCCCGTCGTCCGCGGTTGGAACAAGTACTACGACAAGTCACCGACCGGAACCAATCATGCTCAAGATGTATCGACTGTGCACGCTGCTGTGCGCCATGGCCCTCGTCATCGGCACCAGCCTTGGCACCCCGACCCAGGCCGTGGCGGCGGCGCCGAAATTCCACCTGGAAGAGGCCACCATCAGCAGCATCCAGGGCGCGATCCTGAGCAAGCAGATCACCACCGAACAACTGGTGCGCCTCTACCTGGCCCGCATCAAGGCCTACAACGGCACCTGCGTGAAGGAACCGCAGGGCATCCTCGGCCCGATCGAGACCATTCCGCACGCCGGCCAGATCAATGCCCTGTCCACGCTCAACCTGCGCCCCGCAACGCGCAAGGCCATGGGCTTCGACGACCGCAAGGCGCGCAGCATGACGGACTCCGTGGACAACGCCGCGAACATGCCGGACGCGCTGGAAGTCGCCGCCGCCCAGGACCGCGAGTTCGCCAGGACCGGCAAGCTGGTCGGCCCGCTGCAGGGTGTGGTGATGGCGATCAAGGACCAGTACGACACCTTCGACATGCGCACCACCGCCGGCGCCGATGCCTTCTACGCCAACGACCGGCCGCCGGAAGATTCGACCTTCGTCGTGCGCCTGCGCGCCGCCGGGGCGATCATCCTGGCCAAGGCCAACCTGGGCGAATACGCCTCGGCGGTGACGCGCAGTTCCTTCGGCGGCACCTTCTGCAATCCCTACGACACCGAGCGCAATCCGCGCGGCTCCAGCGCGGGCTCCGGTTCCTCGGTCGGCGCCAATCTCGTCACCTGCGCCATCGCCGAGGAATCCGGTTCCTCGGTCCGCGGCCCGGCCAGCGCCTCGAGCGCGGTGGGCATCGCCGGTACCGAGGAACTGGTCAGCCGCAAGGGCATGATCCAGATCGGCATCAACACCCGTGTCGGACCGATCTGCCGCAACGTGGAGGATGCGGCGCGAATACTGGATGTGATCGCCGGCTACGACCCGAAAGACGAGTTGACCGCGTTCGCCATCGGGCGCATGCCGAAGGAATCCTACGAAAGCTTCGCCCACGGCAAGAGCCTGGACGGCGTGCGCGTCGGCGTGGTGCGCGAGTACATGAACAAGAAGCTGTTCACCAAGCAGGACGAGCAGACCATCGACATCGTCAGCCAGGGCGTGAACGACCTGCGCAAGCTCGGCGCGACCATCGTCGATCCGGGCCCCGAGGGCGACCTGTTCACCGCCTGCATCCACAAGTACGGTCCGCAAGACAGCAACAAGGTCTTCACCAAGCGCTTCCCCGACCAGTTCCCGGTGGACAAGGACGGCAAACCGGCGTCCGACAACCTCACCCGCCTGCTCGACATGAAGTACGACCAGTCCAAGGTGCCGGACAGCTTCACCCTGCGCGACTTCGGCCAGGGCACCGACCTGGGACAGGCGCGCTACATGCTCAACATGTACCTGCGCGACCGCGGCGACGCCAACATCAAGAGCAACGCCGACCTCATCGCCAAGTCCAACTTCCACAACGACCCGCATTTCCCGGACCGCAAGAAGGGCCGGGAGAACGTGGAGAAGGCGCAGGAATTCGACATGTCGCAGCGCATGCTGACGCGCTTCGCGGTGCAGCAGGTGATCCTGCAGTGCATGGCCGAGCAGAAGCTCGACGTGCTGGTCTATCCCACCGCCAGCCTGCCGCCGACCAAGCTCGGCGCGCCGGCGGGGCCGACGGTCAACGGCCGCCGCGGCGGCGACGGCGTGTGGAGCTTCCTCGGGGCGCAGGGCTTCCCGGTCATCACGGTGCCGGCGGGCTACACCACCGAGGTGTACGACATGATCCGCGATCCGTCGGCGCCCAAGGTGGAATACCCGAAATCGGATAACGGCCCGGGCGTCGAGATCCTGGAAGGCGACGACCACATCCGCCTCACCGGCCCCATCCCGGCGCAGCTGCCGGTGGGCATGGACATCGTCGGCCGGCCCTTCGACGAACCGCTGCTGCTGAAGGTCGCCTCGGCCTATACCACGGCGACGCACCACCGCCACCCGCCGCCTGAGTTCGGGCCGATCGCGGGCGAGCCCTGAGGTACTGCGCGGAAATCTTCCAGACCTGAATGCCGGCGCTTCCGGCTCCTGAACTCATCCAAGGCCCCATGAAACCGCTCAAGCTCAAGCTGCTGCCCCTGGTCGCCTCGATCGCCCTGTGCTTCGCCGCGCCGTCGCGCGCGGCCACCTTCGACCTGGAGACCGCCGACGTGCCGGAGATCCAGGCGGCGGTCGATGCCGGCGCGCTCACCTACGAAAAGCTGGTGAAACTGTATCTCGCCCGCATCGCGGCCTACGACCACCAGGGCCCCGGACTCAACGCGGTGATCACCATCAACCCGAAGGCGATCGAGACCGCGCGGGCGCTCGACGCCGAGTTCAAAGCCAAGGGCCGCCGTTCGCCCTTGATGGGCATCCCGATCCTGGCCAAGGACAACTACGACACCGCCGACATGCCGACCAGCGGTGGTGACTTCCTGCTCGCCAACTCGGTGCCTTACGCGGATGCGCCGACCATCAAGCAACTGCGCGATGCCGGCGCGATCATCCTCGCCAAGGTGAACATGGACGAGTTCGCGCATGGCGGCGTCGGCTTCAGTTCCCGCGGCGGCCAGACGCACAATCCCCACGACCCGCGCCGCATTCCCAACGGCTCATCCGCCGGCACCGGCGCCGGCCTCGCCGCCTGGTATGCACCGCTCGGCCTGGGCTCGGACACCGGCGGATCGATCCGCGGCCCCTCCTCCGCCAACGGCATCGTCGGCATCAAGCCGACCAACGGCCTGGTCACCCGCACCGGCATCATGCCCTGTGTGTTGACCTTCGACACCGGCGGCCCGATGGCGCGCACCGTCTATGACGCCGCGCTGGAACTGGGCTTCCTCACCGGCGTCGATCCCAGGGACCCGCTGACGCGCAACAGCGCCGGCCTGTTCTACAAGGACTACACCCAGTACCTGAAGAAGGATGCGCTCAAGGGCGTGCGCCTGGGCGTGATCCGCGACTTCAAGGGCAGCGATGCGGAAGTCGACCGCGTGTTCGAAGCCAGCCTGGAGGAGCTGAAGCAGCAGGGCGCGATCCTGATCGATCCGGTCAACCTGCCCGCCGCCGCGATGCAGAGCCGCACCACGGTGATGGAGCCGATCCGCGCCGAGGTGAAGGACAACTACCGCGACTACCTCGCCACCCTGCGCCCCGGCTTTCCCAGGTCGATCGCCGAGATCGCCGACCTCGGCATCAAGCTGACCCAGCCGGGCAACGGCTTCCTGCCGCATCCGAGCGTGTTCAAGCGCTTCAAGACCCTGAGCGAGGCCACGCCGACCACTTCGCTCACCTATACCTCGGCCAAGCTGCACGGCATGGCCGCGGTGCAGGGCGCGGTGCTGGGGCTGATCGACGACAAGCAGCTCGATGCCCTGGTGTACCCGACACGCCCGACCCGTCCCGCGATGATCGACCCCAATACGCCGAACATCGTCGACCGCCCACAGGTGCCGTCGCTGAGCAGCATCGCCAACGTCACGCAGTTCCCCGACGTGATCGTCCCGGCCGGCGTCACCTCCGACCATATGCCGGTGACGATTTCCTTCTTCGGACCCGCCTACAGCGAACCCAAGCTGATCGGCTATGCCTATGCCTACGAACAGGCCACGCACCATCGCGTCTCGCCTGCCACCACGCCGGCGCTGCCGGGCGAGCGTTTCGAATACTGAGCCGCACCCGCCGGGCGGCCACCATTTACACGGAAGATCCATCATGCGCTTGCTGAACCCTCTCCTCCTGCGGCTGTTGCCGGCGCTGATGTTGGCACTGGCGGCGACGGCCGCGCCGGCACACGCCGCCTCGTTCGAACTGACCCAGGCCAGCATCCCCGAGCTGCAGAAGGCGATGGCCGACGGCAGCCTGACTTCGGAGCAGCTGGTCAAGTTGTACCTCAAGCGCATCGAGGCCTACGACAAGCAGGGGCCGAAGATCAACGCCGTCATCACCCTCAACCCGCACGCACTGGAAACCGCCCGCGCGCTCGACGCCGAGCGCAAGTCCAAGGGCGCGCGCGGGCCGCTGCACGGCATCCCGGTGATCCTCAAGGACAACTACAACACCGCCGACCTGCCGACCACGGCCGGCTCCTTCCTGCTGAAGGGCTCGATCCCGCCAAAGGATGCCTTCCTGGTGAAGAAGCTGCGCGACGCCGGCGCGGTGATCCTGGCCAAGGTCAACCTGTCGGAGTTCGCCTCCGGCGGCGCGCACAGTTCGCTCGGCGGCCAGACGTTGAACCCGCATGACCTGACGCGCACGCCATCCGGCTCCTCGGGCGGCACCGGCGCCGGCATTGCCGCGGTGTTCGCCACGCTGGGCATGGGCACCGATACCGGCGGCTCGATCCGCGGCCCGTCCACTTCCAACGGCGTGGTCGGCCTCAAACCCACCCATGGCCTGCTCAGCCGCAGCGGCATCGTGCCGCTGTCGCTCAGTTTCGATACCGGCGGCCCGCTGGCCGCGAACGTGGCCGATGTCGCCGCTGCGCTCGGGGCGATGACCGGCGTCGACCCCGAGGACGCCGCCACCCTGAAGAGCGAAGGCAAATTCCAGAAGGACTACACCAGGTACCTGAAGGCCGATGCGCTGAAAGGCGCCCGCATCGGCGTGGCGCGCGACTTCATGGGACAGGACGAGGAAGTCGACTGGATCGTCGATGCCTCGATCGCCGCGATGCGCAAGCAGGGCGCCACGGTGATCGACGTGAAGTATCCGAAGTGGCTGCTCGGCGTGAAGACCGAGTTCTACAACGTCATCCGCCGGCCGGAGTTCGTGGCGCAGATCACCGACTACCTCGGCACCCTCAAGCCCGGCTTCCCGCGCACGCACAAGGAACTGATGGAGCAGTCGCAGGCCCTCACCTCGCCGCGTGACGGCTTCATCCCCAATCCCAGCCGCTGGGCCCTGTTCAAGCAGGAGGCGGATGCCCCCGACATGAACAGCAAGCAGTATCTCGCCGTGCGCGATCACGGCCTGCCGCTGGTGCGCGAGGAGATCGAGGGCATCCTCTCCTCCAACCAGCTCGACGCCATCGTCTACCCCACCTCGCCGCGGCGTCCCGCGAAGATCGATGCCGACCCGGCACCGGGCGCGGCCGGCGGCGAATCCGCCACCAACTTCGCCAACCTCACCGGCTTCCCCGACCTGATCGTTCCCGCCGGCTTCACCACCGGCGGCCTGCCCGTGGGCATTTCCTTCTTCGGCCCCGCCTTCAGCGAGCCGAAGCTGCTGGCGCTGGGCTACTCGTTCGAACAGGCCACCAAGGCGCATCGGCTGCCGGTCAATACACCGGCGCTGGCCGGAGAGAAGATCGGGGAATGATCCCGGGTACGCAAGCCGCCGCTGCCGACCGTATCAAGCCGCACGAAAAGCTGGAGGACGTGCTGCAGGCGCGGCAGCCGCTGCTGATGACGATGATGAATTCCGAGTTCAAGGCGCAGATCGCCGACTACCTCGCCACCCTCAAGCCGGGCTTCCCGCGCACCCTGTCCGAGCTGGTGGCCAAGGCCACCGATCCCGCCACCGGCTACCGCAGCCCGGAGAAGCGCGACGGCATGCGCCAGCTCGACCAGACCGCGCTGGACGTCAACGACCCGCTGTTCCTCACCGCACGCGACAAAGGCCTGGCCCTGGTGCGCGAGAACGTGCTGGACCTGTTCAAGAAGTACCAGCTCGACGCCCTGGTCTATCCCACCTCGCCGCGCCCGGCGACACCGATCGAGCGCCCCGCACCGGGTACGCCCCCACCCACGGGCGGCTCCGCCACCGGCATTGCCAATCTCACCGGCTTTCCGGATCTGATCGTGCCCGCCGGCATGACCAGCGACGGCCTGCCCGTGACGATCTCTTTCTTCGGGCCGGCCTGGAGCGAACCGAAGCTGCTGGGCTACGGCTACGACTTCGAACAGGCGACGCACGCGCGGGTGCTGCCGAAGTACACGCCGAAGCTCTCCAGCGACGTGTTCGAGTACTGAGGAATCCGGGCCGGCATCAGCAGCTGTAGGGCGGGCAAAGGGCGCGAAGCGGCCTTTGGGACGTCCGCTCGATGCCGGGATTGGGCGTCGCGGTCCGCATTGTGCGAACCATTGCAGTGATCTCCCTGCCACCACGAGGCAACCGCAATGCTCTCGGACAGGAGGTCACAAACATACAGAAGAGCCGACGGATGCCTTGAATCGCCGGGCTCCGGAGTCCAACAGGCAAAGTGTGTGCGTGAGCAGCCCGATCAATCCAGCACGAATGGCAACAGCGGTGTTCCGTTATGCTGCGCCGCCCTACTCCAGGTCCCGTCGGGCCTCCATGTCCGTCTCTTCCCAGCCTCCCCCCAAAGCTTTGTACAACGCGACAAAGCTGGCGGCGGTAGCCGCCGCGCTGTCGGCCTGTTCCAGCTGTGCCTGCTGCTGGCTGCGCTCCGCGTCGAGCACTTCGATGAAGCCGGCAATGCCGCTTCGGTAGCGCTGCTGTGCCAGCTGAAGGGCGGTTTGCTCCTGCGATACGGCGGCGGCCAGCGCGGCCTGCCGCTCCTGTTCGGCATTGCACGCCGCGGCGGCGTTGTCCACTTCGTGCAGGGCGTCAAGCACGGCACCGGCATAGCCGACGGCGGCCTCTTGCGCGCGCAGGCCCTGCAGCCGCACTGTGGCGCGCCGCCGCCCGCCATCGAATACCGGCAACTCGAGGCTGGGGCCGAGGCTCATGAAATGGCTGGCCCAGTCGGTGAGGTCCTTGAGCCGCTCGGCCTGCAGGCCCAGTCCCAGGTGCAGGGTGAGATCGGGGAAGAAGTCCGCGGTGGCGACCCCCACCTGGGCGGTGGCGGCATGCAGCCTCGCTTCGGCGGCGCGGATATCCGGGCGGCGCCGCACCAGATCCGCAGGCAGACCCGCCGGCATCCGGGGGGGCACCGGCGGCACCGCCTGCGCGGCTTCCAGTTCCTCGCTTAGCGCACCCGGCTGCTGCGCCAGCAGCAGGCTGAGCTGGTTGACCGCCTGGGTGATTCGGCGCTGGTACAACGGCAGCTGCGCCTGGGTACCGGCCACCACCGCCGCGGCGTTGGCTACGTCCAGATCGTCGCCCACACCAGAGTTGCGCCGCTGCTGCGCCAACTCCAGGATGCCGCGCTGCGTCTGCAGGCTGTCGCGGGCGATGACCTGCTCCCGCTGCGCGCTGCGCAATTCGATGTAGGCCCGCGCCACTTCGCCGGCGAGCGACACGAAGGCGTCGTGACGTTCCTCGACGCTCGCCTGCACACCAGCATCGGCGGCCTCGACCGAGCGGCTTACGCGACCGAACAGGTCCGCTTCCCAGGCGGCGTCGAAGCCATACTGGAACTGATCGAATGGATTGGTCAGACCGGGGATGGACCCGCTGACGCCGCCGGAAGGCGAAGCGCCGGTGGACTGACCGAGACCCAGCAATGAAGTGGTCGCGGTGCGCTCGCTGATCCGCGTGCGCGCGTAGGCGCCGCTCGCGTTCAGGCTGGGCCAGGCGCCTGACGCCGCGATGTCGCGCTGCGCGCGCGCCTGCGCGATGCGCAGCGCGGCGGCGCGCAGCTCCAGGTTGGAAGCCGCCGCGCGGCTTACCAGCGAGTTCAATTGCGGGTCGTGGAACGTCTTCCACCAGGCGCCCAGGTCGGCCGGCTCGCTGGTGAGCGTGCTGCCTCGCTGCGTCCACTGTGCCGGCACCTGAGGCTGCGGCGGCCGATAGTCGGGGCCCACCGTGCAGGCGCCGACGAAGGCCAGCACCAGCAGCGGCGACAGGCGCTGCGCCCTCACGTCAGCCTCCGGCGAAAGGTCCAGGCGGCGAGCGGCAGCGTGACCAGCGCCAGCGCCGCCAGCGGCCACAGATCCGCGCCGAGCCGGCCAAAGCCCACGCCTTCCAGGTAGACGCGCTGGGCGATGTCGATGGCGTAGCGCAGCGGATTGATGCGGGTGAAGTATTGCACCGCCACGGGCATATTGGCGATGGGCGTGGTCAGGCCGGACAGCAGCATGAATGGCATCATCAGCACGAAGGTGTACAGCGTCGCCTGCTGCATGGTGGCGGCGATCGAGGACAGCAGCAGGCCGATGCCCACAGCGGCCAACAGGAACAGGAGCAGACCGGAGTAAAGCGTAAGGTAGCTCCCGGCAAAGGGGATGCGGAACCACAGCTGCGCCACCAGCAGGATGGTGGTGGCCTGGCCGGCGCCGATCAGCACCGAGGGCACCGCCATGCCGACCATGATCTCGCCGGGCCGGAACGGCGTCACCAGCAGCTGGTCGAAGGTGCCCTGCTCGCGTTCACGCGCTATCGACAGGGTGGTGAGCAGCAAGGTTTGCAGCATGGTCAACGTGCCGACCAGCGAGGGAATGAAGTTCCAGCGCGTCTCCAGGTTCGGGTTGTACCAGACGCGGTCGATAAGGCTCAACGGTGCCTGCGCAGCTCCGTGGGCGGTGCGCCAGTCGGCGTTGAAGTCCTCCACCACCGCTCCGACGTAGCCCAGCGCGGTGCCGGCGGTATTGGAGTTGCGGCCGTCAGCCACCACCTGCAGCGCGGCGCTACGGCCGGACTGGATCTCGCGCTCGAAATCGGGGCCGATCACCAGCACCAGCAAGGCGCGCCGGTCGTCGATGTATGCCTTGAGTTCGCCCTCGTCCGTCAGGTTGGCGACGCGATGGAACACGCCGGTGCCGTCAAGCCGAGCGAGGATCTCGTGCGAGGCGCCGCCGCGGTCGCGGTCGATCACGGCGTAGGGCACGTCGTTGAGGTCGTAGCTGGCGACGTAGCCGAAGATCACGCACTGGATCACCGGCGGGGCGAACAGAACGAAGCGGCCGCGCGGGTCCTTGAGCGTGGCCAATAGCTCCTTGCGGATAAGCGCCAGAATGCGGCGGAGCGATTCGAGCATGATCGCCTCAGGCCAGTTGCTTGTGCGTGACGCGCCAGCCGAGCAGCGACAGCAGCGCCGCCATGCCGGCGAGGATCGCCGCGTTGGGCAGGATCACGCTCCATACGTCACCCGCCAGGAAGATGGTCTGCAGCAGCGCGACGTAGTAGCGCGCCGGCAGCATGTAGCTGATCAACCGCACCGGGGCCGGCATGCTGCGCAGGTCGAATAGGAAGCCCGACAGCAGCATCGCCGGCATGAAGGTGACCAGCAGGGTGATCTGGCTGGCGACGAACTGGCTCTTCACCGCCGACGAGATGTACAAGCCCAAGGCCAGGGCCACCAGCAGGTACAGCATCGAGACGGCGGCCAGCACCCAGGCCGATCCGCGCAACGGCACCAGGAACACATACTTGGCCGAGACGATGCACAGTGCCAGGCCGATCAGTCCCAGCACGAAGTACGGAATGGTTTTGCCCAGCAAAATCTCGTCCACCCGCACCGGTGTGACGAACAGTGCCTCCAGTGTGCCGCGTTCCCATTCGCGCGCTATGACCAGGCTGGTGAGGAAGGCGCCGATCAGCGTCATGATCAGCACAATCAGCCCCGGGACAAGGAAGTAATGGCTATCGTTGGCTTCGTTGAACCACAGGCGGTCGACCACCACCACCGGGCCGGCTTCGGCGCTGCGGCCCTCGGCGCCACGGCGCACCGCCCACTGCGCCACCGCGCCGCGGACGTAGCCGATGATGATGCGGGCGCGATTGGCATCACCGCCGTGCACCAGGATCTGCACTTCGGCCCCGCCCTGGCCGAGGCGGCGGGCGAAGTCCTCGCGGACGCGCACCACGCCGTCCACTTCGCGCTGCAGCATCAATTCCTGCGCCTGCGCCATCGAGCGCATGATGCGCACCCGGAAGTACGGCGAAAGCTCGAATCCCGAGGCCAGCGCGGTGGCGGCCGGCGAGCGGTCCTCCAGTACCACCGCCAGCGGCGCGTGCTTGACGTCCAGCGACAGGGCGTAGCCGAACAGGACGATCAGGATCACCGGCAGCACCACACCGATGGCGATGGTGCTCGGATCGCGCACGATCTGGTGGACCTCCTTCCATACTAGCGCGCGCACGCGGCGCAGCTTGGCGGTAAACCGGAGGCTGAATGCGATCGAGCGTTTCACGCCTGCGGCCCGGCGCCGTCCCGGCCACGGGTGCGCTCGACCACGGCGATGAACGCCTCTTCCATGGTCGGCTCCCTGCCCGCCCCGATGGCATGGCCGCGCACTTCGTCCGGCGTGCCCTGTGCCAGCAGCAAGCCGGAGTCGAGGATAACGATGCGGTCGCAGTACTCGGCTTCTTCCATGAAGTGGGTGGTGACGATCACCGTCACCCCCTGTCCGGCCAGGGCGTTGATGCGCCGCCAGAAGCCGCGCCGCGCCAGCGGATCGGCGCCGCTGGTCGGCTCGTCGAGAAACAACAGTTCCGGCTCGTGCAGCAGGGCCGCCGCCATCGCCAGACGCTGCTTGTAACCGCCCGGAAGCTGGCAGCTGGGCAACCGCTCCATCGGCTGCAGTCCGAACTGCTCCATGGCCCAGGCGATGCGCTCGCGGCGCAGCGCGCCATGCAGACCGTACGCGCTGGCGAAGAACGACAGGTTTTCCCTGACCGACAGTTGCCCATACAGCGAGAACTTCTGCGCCACGTAGCCGATATGCTGCCGCCCGGCGGCGCGGGCGGAGCGCAAGTCGCTGCCCGCCACTTCGAGCGAGCCGCCGCTGGCCGGCAGCAGGCCGCACAGCATGCGGAAGGTGGTGGTCTTGCCGGCGCCGTTGGGGCCGAGCAGGCCGAATATCTCGCCACGTCGCACCTCGAAGCTGACATGATCCACCGCGGTGAAACGGCCGAAAGTGCGCACCAGGTCGCGCACCCGCACCACTGCGTCGCCTCCGTGGCGCTGCAGCGGGCGACCCAGCGAAATCGGCGCCGCGCCACCGCCGCCCGCGACCTGGCGCAGCAACGTCATGAAGCCATCCTCGAAACGCGGCGGCACAGGTATGAGGGCTGCGCCGTCCAGCGGCGATGCCGCGTCTTCGCTCGCATCGCATACGACGCGCACGCGGCTGCCCTGCGGCACGGCATCGACGATGCCCGGCCCGTCCAGCAGCTTGGCCTGAAAGTCGCGCGGGTTCTGACCGGAAGGAGGCACCGCCAGGAAGCTGCGGCCGGCGGCCCGGTCGGTGACCAGCCGCGGCGCTCCCTGCACCAGCACCCGGCCCTGGTTCAGGACGATGGCCTGATGGCAGCGCTCGGCCTCATGCAGGTAGGACGTACTCAACAGAACGGTCAGGCCCTCGCGCTCGACCAGGTGGTCGATGATCTCCCAAAGCTCGCGCCGCGACAGCGGGTCAACACCGACAGTGGGCTCATCCAGAAGCAGCAGCTGCGGCGAGCACACCAGCGTGCAGGCCAGACCTAGCTTCTGCCGCATGCCGCCCGACAGCTGCCCGGCCAGGCGCCGCGTGAACGGGCCCAAACCGGTCATCTGCATCAGCTGCGGGTAGCGCTGCGCATGCCCTTCGGCGCCGACGCCGTGCAGTTCCGCGTACAGATCGAGGTTTTCGCCTACGCTCAGGTCTTCATACAGGCCGAAACGCTGCGGCATGTAACCGACGCGATTCTGTACCTCCTGTGGCCGCGCAGCCGCGTCGATGCCCAGCACGCTCAGTTCGCCGGCATCGGCTCTAAGCAAGCCGGTCGCGAGGCGGATCAATGTGGTCTTGCCGGCGCCGTCCGGTCCGACCAGGGCGGCAAGCGAACCCGCGGCAACTTCCACCGACACGCCGTCGAGGGCCTGCACCGTCTCGCCGGTCTCGCGGCGGAAGCTCTTGTGCACGCCGCGAGCGCAAAGAGCCGGCGCGGCCGCCTGGCCGTTCATCGCACTGCGCCAGCGGCGGCAGCGGCGGCCGGCACCGGGAGCGGCAGAGTTACCGTGGCCGGAGTGCCCAACGGCAACTTGTCCAGCGGGTCCCTGACGAAAACGCGCACTTCGTAGACCAGGCTGGTGCGCAACTCCTCAGTCTGCACCGATTTTGGCGTGAACTCAGAAACCGGCGAGACGAAGCCGACCCAGCCAACGAAGCTCTGGCCGGGGAAGGCGTCGACGTTTACCGATGCCGGCATGCCCATGCGCACCTTGCCGAGTTCAGCCTCATCGACGTAGGCACGCACCCACTTGGGATCGGTGACGGTAAGGGCGAACGCCGCATGCTGCGGGCTGGCCATTTCGCCGGCTTCGAGGAGGCGCGAGCGCACCACGCCGTCCACCGGGGCTACCAGATTGGCGTCGGCCAGCTGCTGGCGCAGCAACTCCAGCCGCGCCTCGTCGGCACCCAATTCTGCCTCAGCCTGGGCGATGTCCTCTTGCCGCGGGCCGATCACTTGCAGCTTGAGGGCATTCTGGTTTATCGCCAGACGGGCCTGGGCCGCCTCCAGCGCCGTCTTGGCGTTGTCCAAATCCTGTCGGCTTATACCGCGGCCGGCGGAAGTGTCGCTGAGATTCTGCAGGCGCAGATACTGTTGCTGCGCGTTGCCGGCATCCGCGTGCGCCAGCACTACGTTGGCGCGCGCTTGCGCGATTTCCTCCGGCCGGCTGCCATTGTGCAGACGCTGCACTGCAGCGCGTTGCGCCGCCAGCTGCGCCTCGGCCTGCGATAGTTGTGGCCGCAAGCGGCTGGTATCCAGCCGCGCCAGTATCTGCCCGCGCGTCACCCGGGTACCTTCCTCGACCAGCACCTCGGCGACACGCTCGCTGTTGTTGAAGGGGAGCTCGACTTGGCGCAGGTCGACATTGCCGTGCAGGGTCAGTTCTGCGCCGGAAGGCTCACGGCGTGCAGCCCACCAGGAGCCATATGCGGCGACCAATGCAACCGCGGCGAACAGCCCCACGGCCCACAGGCGCCTCCCTGTCCGCCAGCGCGGCTGCGACATTTCGCTTGGAGATTCGGAACCGGTTTGGGAGCCCATCAGATCCACTGCGGACACTGCGGCAAAGGTGTTGCGATGATGCCAGTGCTGGTCCGGCAGACGATTGATCTGGGTCAATCCGGCAGGGAAGCTCTTACACGGCCGGGGTAGCCGCTGCTTTTCGCTCTGTTCGGCACGACCCGCGAGCCGCAAGGTGTCGTAGGTTATGGCCCCCGGACTACCGCCTCCTCGCGTCAGCTTTCCAGAGGGGCGCCCGAGTGGCAGGTATCGGGATAGTGGGTCGTGTCGCGTTCGTTGAAGTTAGTCGGCCGCAACGCCACGCTGGTCCAGAATGACGTCGGGACCGTGCGTCCGCCAGCATCCTGGCTTCCCGCATCCTGCGTCAGCGCATGCCTCCACAGCGGCACCGCATTGGCGACAACGACAAATGAGATTCCGGCCCGCTGAACAGGGTTTCTGAGCTGAAAAGTGGGGTTGTGGCGAGCGACGCCGGCGGGAGACTCCCTGCTCTTCCCCTACCGGAGGCCCGACCATGAAATCCGGAGCCGCATATCTGATTGTAGACTGCACGGTGTAGTATCCCCACACGTTTCCGGAGACGCCGCCATGCCCAAAAACTATGATGTCTGGCTGGTGGCCTTGTCTTACATCGTTGCGGTCATTGCGTCTTACGTCGCTCTGGACCTTGCTTCACGGGTATCGGCCTCGCGAGGACGTCCGGCCGCCAAGTACTGGCTCGCCGGGGGCGCCGTATCGATGGGCGCCGGCATATGGGCCATGCACTTCATCGGCATGCTTGCATTCAGCCTGCCGATCGGAGTTTCCTACGCGGTTGGTGTCACCCTGCTATCGCTGGCCATCGCTGTTGGCGCTTCGGCGTTCGCGTTATACACCATCAGCCGTGCGCAGCTGAGCTGGCGCCGGCTCGGCCTTGCCGCCATCCTGATGGGTGCCGGCATCGCGGCCATGCACTACGTCGGCATGGCCGCGATGCAGGTCCGGCCGGGGCCGTCCTACGATCCACTGCTGTTTGCCGCCTCTCTGGTGGTAGCAATCGGCGCTTCACTGGCCGCATTGTGGATCTGCTTCCAGCTGCGCGGCGAAACGATGCTGACCGCATTCTGGCGGCGCGGCGGCGCAGCGCTGATCATGGGCGCCGCGATCGTCGGCATGCACTTCACTGGCATGGCGGCTGCGAATTTCGCACCCAACACGATCTGCTACGGCAATCCACAGGCCCTGCACAGCAACTGGCTTGCGGGACTGATCGGCCTGGTGACCTTCCTGTTCCTGGTGACGACGCTGGTTATCTCGATCTTCGACGCGCGGCTGGCCGAGCGCACGGCCCGGCTGGCAGCGCAGGCCGATCGCATCAAAAGCGAATTTCTCGCCAACATGAGCCACGAGATCCGCACCCCGATGAATGCCGTCATTGGCATGACCAGCCTGCTGCTCGACACCAATCTCGACGACCGTCAGCGGGATTTCGTCGAGACCATTCGCAACAGTGGCGATCACCTGCTGACACTGATCAACGACATTCTGGACTACTCCAAGATCGAGAGCAGCAAACTCGAACTTGAGCACCAGCCATTGAATCTGCGTGACTGCATCGAGGAAGCCCTGGACCTGATCGCGCACAAGGCCGGAGAGAAAGGTATCGATCTGGCTTATTCGCTCGACGACGGCGTTCCGCAGGCTATCGTTGGTGATGTTGTACGGCTGCGCCAGGTGCTGCTGAACCTGGTCAGCAACGCGATCAAGTTCACCGCCCAGGGTGAAGTCGTACTCACGGTCGGCGCACGTCCGCTCGACATTGGCCGCATGGAACTGCATTTCGCTGTGCGTGATACCGGCATCGGCATTCCCGCCGCTGGCATTGACCGTCTGTTCCAGGCATTCAGCCAGGTCGACGCCTCCACCACCCGCCTCTACGGCGGCACCGGCCTCGGGCTTGCGATCTCTCAGAGATTGGTGCAATTGATGGGTGGCCGCATTGAAGTGCGTAGCGAAGTTGGAAAAGGATCGGTGTTCGAATTCCGCATCGCTGTCGAACCAGCCACACTTCCGCCGCGTTCGCGCATCACGCATGCACCGGGCCTGCTGCGGGGCAAATGTATCTTTGTCGTGGACGACAATGCGACCAATCGCAGAATCATGGACGGTTATGCGCGATCCTGGGGCATGGAGGTGACGCTCGCCGACAGTCCCGGAGATGCACTCTCACGATTTCGCGAAAGCGGCCCTTATGCGCTCGCAGTTCTCGACTACCAAATGCCAGGAATGAATGGCGTTCATCTGGCACGAGAACTGAGTAAACTCAGCAACGGATCGTTGCCGATCATCATCCTGAGTTCGGTCCCGGACGCAAAGAAGGAGGCCGAGCGCGAGGGCATCAAGATTGCCGGTTATCTGATGAAGCCGATCAAGCCATCGGCCTTATACAATGCAATCGTCGACCTCTTTTCTGACTCGCGCATACATATAGCGCCGCGCCCCGCCGCGAATTTCGATCCTGACATGGGCCGCAAGCATCCCCTTCGCATCCTGGTGGCCGAGGACAATCCTACAAACCAGAAGGTCGCCAGAGCGATCATGGAGCGACTCGGCTATAGCCCGGATTTTGTCGGCGATGGACTCGAGGCTGTCGCAGCGGTCGAGCGCCAGCTTTACGACGTTGTGCTGATGGACGTGCAGATGCCGGATATGGATGGTCTGGAGGCGACGCGCGTGATCAAGTCGCGGATTCCCCCGGAGCGCCGGCCGCGCATCGTCGCGCTAACCGCGAATGCCAGCGAGGAAGACCGGCAGACCTGCTTGGCGGCGGGCGTAGACGACTACCTGAGCAAGCCTGTAACAGCCGAAAAGCTGATGGACGCGCTCCTCCGCTGCGTGCCATTTGGCAACCTGAGTTCGCCGGACGCAAATGCGGAAGTCCCGACTAAAACGCAGGAAACCGCAGCGCCCGTTGAGTTCGATCAGCGCGTGATCGACAATCTCGAGGCGGGCATGACTACCGCTGACATGGTCGAAATCATTGGCTCGGTCATCGACGACGCGCCGCGCGTGCTACACAAGCTGCGCGAGGCCGTGGACGGTGGCAATGCCAAGTCGATGGGCATCTATGCGCATAGCATCAAGTCGACCGCTACGCTGGTGGGCGCCCGTGATCTCGCCGATCTGTGCCAAATCCTCGAAAACCTGGGGCAGGCATTGTCGGTTGAGGGAGGTGCGGAGAAGGTTGCCGTTATCGAGCAGCGTTATACCAAACTGACCGAGGAACTGCGGGTGCTACGCTCGCGCTATACCTCAGCGGCAGGATGAAGCAGGTGTTTCCTGTAGGCCGGCCGACGATCCTCCCGTAGTAGCTACGCAAACTCCTTCGGTGCCTCCAAATCAGTGAGGGTGCAGGCCGCATTTTTCTCCAGCTCGTCGCGATCGCGCTCGGAGTCCTTTTTGCCCGATCCCGGCCAAGTAGCGTTGAAGCGCTCCCGCAGGGTCATGGCCCGGCCTGCAGCCAGCACCTCGGAGGCTACTTCCCATTCGGGTAGTGGGTCAGTTTGAATTTCAAACCCATAGCTTGAGACGGCAAGCCGTGCCATCCTATATCCATGGCCGAAAAACGTCTCAAGCGTCCGCGTGATCCTATCTCCCTAGCCAAACTGATTGGGGATATTGCGACCGGACAGGTTAAGGACGGCGCTGAAGATGGCAAGGACCCTAGCGCCATAGCCAAAGGGCGCGCCGGTGGTCTTTTAGGGGGCAAGAAGCGGGCAGAGACGCTACCCTCTAAGCGCCGGATTGAAATTGCAAAGAAGGCGGCGACTGCCAGATGGGCAAAAAAGTCCGCCGCCAAAGAACCAAGCTAGTTCTTATGCCTTCCGATCATTAAAACAAGCGGTTCAAGCAGCGGATCGCAAAAATGGTACAGATACCGTTTAGGCTTGCCGGTCTGAATTAGCACAGGCCCGCGATCTTCCGTGCAAAACGCATTCAGATGCCGGGCAAAACTTTCAATGCCCATTTCCTTTTCCATAATTTCGGAATATTTCACGCTTACATCAGAAGCCGAAAATTGGCCTAAGCGGTTCTTTTTAGCGAGCGCGCAAGCAAGCAAAACTTGACGGTAGCGATTATCTGGTTTTGTGCTTTGAATCGCTTTTTGATAGTCACGCTGCGTTGATTCATCAGCATGCTCCACTGCTTCTTGAACTGCATTGGTAAAGTGGTCGAAGGTTATATGTTGAGTGCGCGCCCGCAAAGCTACGCGCGTAGCTTCCAGACCGAGCAAGTGCATATAACCGGGCAGGCCATGTGAAAAAGTCACCATCTGCTCAAGCGCGTTGCCATCGATAGTCATATGCAACTGGGCTACGCTGCCTTGAACGATCTGCCTTAGTTCGGCAGGAGACATGCGCTGCATTCGTATTTGTTGGCAGCATCTTTTTATTGAAGGGTGGCTGCCGAATAAAGTCTCAATCGAGCTGCCCACACCAACTACAACAACCGTGACGCCTATTGGATGATCCGACAGGTATTTAATTGTGTCGGCTATGAGGGCTTTTGTTTGTTCGTCACGGATCTGATCAAACTCATCTATGACGATTAACAGTCGTGTGTTTTCAGCAAGGGATTGCGCAACTTTGTAAACAGTGAACGGCTGCGGGCGTTCCCGCAAAATATCGACCACATCTTTGCCGTCGTATTTGTAGTCGAAAAAGATATTGCCCCAAATTGATACGAAATCATCCGTACGCCCACACTGATACGGAAGTACCTTGATAAAAGTGCTAGAGCCGATCACCTTTTGGTCGATGATTCTTGCCAAAGAAGTTTTGCCCACACCACGCTCACCGAAAACTATGGCATGAGCGCCGGCCCGATAGATCACGTCGAGCAAGTCGCGTATCTGATTGATGCGCCCAGAAAACAATTTGTCCTCATCGATGGGCCTAGCAGGACGAAATATCTCCTGAGCCACAGCGTCTAAAAGACGCCAATCATCGTCAGACTGAGGCTTGAAATCAGCGGGTAGCAAAGAACGTAAAAGGTCGTTTGCCATACCTTGATAATCCCCGGTTGGATGTTCTAATTATGAGGTAAACCAGGGATACTTGTATATAATTTCATATTGACCATTATGCTTGACGTGAGTATTTTACTCAAGCATAATGATCATGTTGAATTTTTGGGGCGGCCATGAACAAGCTCAGCACCAAAGAACGTGCGCAGATCATCGGCATGATGGTTGAGGGCATGAGCATTCGCTCCATCAGCCGCATGACCGGCGCTAGCAAGAACACCATCGTTAAGCTGCTAGTTGAGGCTGGCGATGCCTTTTCGGACTATCAGAACCGTACGCTCCGCAGCCTTCCCTGCAAACGCATCCAGTGCGATGAAATTTGGGCGTTCGTCTACGCCAAGGACAAGAACGCCCCGGCCGAAATGAAAGAGCTTGGCGAAGCTGGCGACGTGTGGACGTGGACCGCGATTGATGCTGATACCAAGCTCATGGTGTCGTGGATGGTCGGGGACCGCTCAAAGGACACTGCGCGCGTGTTTATGAGGGACGTTTGCGAGCGCCTGTCCAACCGGGTCCAGTTGACCACGGACGGCTATAAGGCTTATCTGCGGGCCGTAGATGATGCGTTCTTCGGGGATATCGACTATGCGATGCTCCAAAAGATTTACGGCTCATCCTTCAACGCCAAAGACCCCTCGCGGCGCTACAGTCCCGGCGAATGCACGGGGACTATCAAAGGAACCGTCAGCGGATGCCCGGACGAGGCGCACATCAGCACCAGCTACGTGGAGCGGGCCAACCTCGGCATGCGGATGGGGATGCGCCGGTTTACCCGACTAACCAATGCGTTCAGCAAGAAAGTCGAGAACCACGCGGCCGCTATCTCGATCTACTTCATGCACTACAACTTCGGGCGCATCCGCCAGACCTTGCGCGTCACCCCGGCGATGGAAGCGGGAATTGCCAAGTCGCCTATGAGTTTTGAAGATATGGTGGGGATCATCGACGCAGCCAAACCGGCTCCGACAAAGCGCGGTCCATACAAAAAGAAGGTTGGGGCTGTGGCTTAGGTGCTGCGCTTTCTGTTTGATGTCTTTTTCAAGAAAGAAACCAATTCTGCCCGCTGTTTTCTATAAGAAACGATCACATCTTCTCTATCTACTGAGCTAGGTCGATGCGGGGGCCTATGCGGTAACATCTCCTCTACGATTGCACATAGGCCATCCGCCACAAATGGCGGATCATTACTGTCTCGTAAATTACCGATAATTTTTTCTATTGTTACCTGAATATCGGCAATTTGATTGATCGAACTCCTTAAAGGAACGTCGCCCAATTCGCTGCGAATCTGCCCCAGCTTATCTACAGCACCCTTGAGTGATCCAACAACTCCGGTCCTGGCTTCGGCTCTTACGGTGTTGTCGTGTCTGCTTCTGCTTAAAAACAAACTTTCAGAAACCACGCATTCGGCCAATCGCTTTGTATCTTGCGCAAGAAAATTCACACCGTCTCGAAAACTTCCATACTGACCAATAGCAATATATAAAGCACCGGCAATTGTGGCATATACCTTTAAAGAGCCCTCTTTGAACTCAACATCGGTGGCAACCTGCTCGTAAAGAAAAAATTGTCCTCTTGACGATATGAATGCCTCAAGGTGCCTCTTTAGCTGAATCGCTTGATCGTCATCCAAGCGGACCGGGTCAATATGAATGTAGGCTTGGCATAGAATATTGCGGTCGATGTAATCGGCCATATGATGCCCCGTAATTCCGGCGCGCTGGCGGCTGTGATTCTCCCTACTGGGCAGTCTAACAGGCATGGCGACATACTTTTTCAAACTGACCCACTACCTCCCATTCGAGCAGGCCGCGCTTGAATGCCGAATGACCTCCGTGCGCACATCTACTCTACCGCGTCGGCTTCGGTTGAGCGAACACCTGAGCGTGTATAGCCAGACATTCGCACAAGAGCTCCCGGAATTGAATGCCCCAGGGTGCGGGCCGGGAGGGGGTTGGCCCACGATAGTCGCGACTGATTGCTTGCAGCAGGGCTTGAACCACGACGATTTTTCCACACTGGATTGTGCCGCCAGTGTGGAAAAAATCAGCGGGAATAAAAAAAAAGGACTTACCCTTGCGGATAAGTCCTTGTTTTTATTGGCTGGGAGACTAGGACTCGAACCTAGATAAACAGAGTCAGAATCTGTTGTCCTACCATTAGACGATCTCCCAGTAGAGACCGTGCGACTTGAGACCTGCGGTACTTCGGTGAAGTTCGGACCGCGCCCGCCGTGAAGCGGGCGCGACCGGGAAAACTTCTTAACGCTTCGAGTACTGCGGAGCGCGGCGGGCCTTGTGCAGACCGACCTTCTTACGCTCGACCTCACGGGCGTCGCGGGTGACGAGACCGGCGGCGCGCAGTTGCGGACGCAGGGCTTCGTCGTACTTCAGCAGGGCGCGGGTGATGCCGTGGCGGATGGCGCCGGCCTGACCGTTCGGACCGCCGCCGGAGACGGTGATCTTGATGTCGAAGCGCTCCAGCGAGTCGGCGATTTCCAGCGGCTGGCGGACCAGCATGCGGGAGGTCTCGCGACCGAAGTAGGCTTCAACGGTCTTGCCGTTGATGCTGATGGCGCCCTTGCCGGGGCGAATGAAGACGCGGGCAGCGGCGGTCTTGCGGCGGCCGGTGCCGTATTGCTGGTTAGCGGGTTGCTTGAGCGTAGCCATGTTCGAACCTTAGAGAGAGATGGTCTTGGGCTGCTGCGCTTCATGCGGATGTTCCGCACCGGCGTAGACCTTGAGCTTGCGGTACTGCGCATAGCCCAGCGGACCCTTGGGCAGCATGCCCTTCACAGCTTTCTCGATGACGCGCTCGGGATGTTCCGTCTGCATCTTGCCCAGGGTGGTGGACTTGAGGCCGCCCGGGTGACCGGTATGGCGCCAGTACACCTTGCCCTCGAGCTTGTTGCCGGTGGTGCGAACCTTGGCGGCATTGATGACGATGACGTAGTCACCGGCATCGGCGTGCGGGGTGAATTCGGGTTTGTGCTTGCCGCGCAGGCGACGGGCGACTTCGGTGGCGAGACGGCCGAGCACTTTGCCCTCGGCATCCAGCACCACCCAATCGCGCTTGGCGGTTTCGTTGGTGGCAAAAAAGGTCTTCATTATCTACTCGTAGGCCCTGACATCGACTTCGCGGGCTGGTTATTGTTCGGTCCTGGGCTTGCGGCCGTCGGACTTCGGGAAAAAGAGGGCGGATTTTAAGGAGTTTGGGCTGCCGATGCAAGGCGAGCGCTGGGGCTGTCCGCAGCCGGGACGGCACCGGCGCGGTGGAGCGGACGCAGCGGCGCCTGTTCCGGCCCCTGGGAGCCCTGCCCTCAGACGCCGAAATTGATCTTCGCTTCCAGGTTGGTGCGCGAATCGGCGTTTGTAAGCGCTTCTTCCATATCGATTTTCCCCTGCTTGTAGAGCGACAGCAGGGACTGGTCGAAGGTCTGCATGCCCTTGTCGGAGGACTGGTCCATGGCGTGGCGGATCTCGTCGATGCGCCGGCTCAGGATCAGATCCTGCATGAAGGGGGTATTGACCATGACTTCCACCGCGGCGATCCGGCGCCCGTCCTTGCCGCGTACCAGGCGCTGGGAAATGATGGCGCGCAGGGTCAGGGACAGGTCCAGGTAGAGCTGGTCGCGCAGGGTGTCCGGGTACAGGTTCACGATGCGCTGCAGGGCCTGGTAGGCGTTGTTGGCGTGCAGGGTGGAGATGGCCAGGTGGCCGGTGTTGGCGAGCTGGATCACGGCGTCCATGGTGTCGCGCTTGCGCACCTCGCCCACCTGGATCACGTCCGGCGCCTCGCGCAGGGAGGAGACCAGGGCGCGGTCGTAGCTCTCGGTGTCCACGCCCACTTCGCGCTGGTTGATGATGGAGCGCTTGTTGGGGTGGACGAACTCGATCGGATCCTCGATGGTGAGGATGTGGCCGGCCGCGTTCTCGTTGCGGTGGCCGATCATCGCCGCCAGGGTGGTGGTCTTGCCGGAGCCGGTGGCGCCCACCATCAGGATCATGCCGCGCCTGAGCATGACCAGGTCCTTCAGCGTCGCCGGCATGCCCAGGTCTTCGAGCTTGGGGATGTCCGAGCGCACCAGGCGCAGGCACATGGCCACGGTATTGCGCTGGTGGAAGACGTTGACGCGGAAGCGGCCGAGGCCGCCGGCCTGGGTGGCCAGGTCGATTTCCAGGTGCCTGGTCAGGTACTCCTGCTGCTCGGGAGTGAGGATGCTGTAGGCCAGCTCCTTGATGAATTCGCTGGTGAGCACGCTCTTGCCCACCGCCATCATCTCGCCCTCGATGCGCAGCATCGCCGGGGAGTTGCTGGTGAAGTAAAGGTCCGAGGCGTTCTTTTCGACCGCCAGCTTGAGGTACGGCAGGATCTTTAACATGGCGGTTTAACGGCGGACGAACGCCGTGCTTTCCTTTTCTTCGGGCTTCATCTGCATCTTCTTCACCAGCTCGTCGTCGTGCAGGTTCTGCGCGGCGCGGCGGGATTCCAGCTTGATGCGCAGGCGCAGCTCGTTCTGCGAATCGGCGTTGCGGATCGCCTCCTCGTAGCCGATGACGCCCTTCTCGAACAGCTCGAACAGGAACTGGTCGAAGGTGAACATGCCCTGCTCGTTGGAGCGGCCCATCACTTCCTTGATGCCGGCCACTTCGCCCTTGAAGATCAGGTCGGAGATCAGCGGCGAGTTGATCATGATCTCCATCGCCGCAGCGCGGCCGCCGTTCTCGCGGCGCACCAGGCGCTGCGAGATGATGGCGCGCAGGTTCAGCGACAGGTCCATCAGCACCTGCTCGCGCTTCTCGTCGGGGAAGAAGTTGATGATGCGGTCCAGCGCCTGGTTGGCGCTGTTGGCGTGCAGGGTGGACAGCACCAGGTGGCCGGTTTCGGAGAACTGCACCGCGTATTCCATGGTTTCACGGGTACGGATTTCGCCGATCTGGATCACGTCCGGCGCCTGGCGCAGGGTGTTCTTCAGGGCGTTTTCCCAGGACAGGGTGTCGGCCCCGACTTCGCGCTGCGTCACCAGGCAGCCCAGGTGCGGGTGCACGTATTCGACCGGGTCCTCGATGGTGATGATATGGCCGCGCGAGTTGGCGTTGCGGTAGCCCAGCATGGCCGCCAGCGAGGTGCTCTTGCCCGAACCGGTGGCGCCGACCAGCAGCACCAGGCCGCGCTTGGACATGACGATCTGCTTGAGCTGCTCCGGCAGCTGCAACTGCTCGAAGGTGGGGATTTCGGTGGTGATGGTACGGAGCACCGCGCCCACCTGCGCCATCTGCACGAACACGCTGACGCGGAAGCGGCCGATGCCCGGCGGGGCGATGGCGAAGTTGCACTCGTTGGTGGCCTCGAACTCCTTGATCTGGCGGTCGCTCATCAGCGCGCGCACCAGCAGGGCCGAGTTCTCGCCGGTGAGCGGCTTGTCCATCACCGGCGTCACCTGCCCATCCAGCTTCATCGCCGGCGGAAAGCCCGCAGTGATGAACAGATCCGATCCGCCTTTCTGCTTCATCACCGTCAGCAGCTGCTGGATCAGCTTTATAGCCTGGTCGCGTTCCATGCCCCACTCCCCACTACTTGTACTTGTTGGTGCCTATACCCGCCGGGCGCAACGGCTCAGCCGGCGCTTGAAGCGTAGGCGGCGAAGTCGTTCTTGTTCTCGGCCTTGCCGCGCGCCTCGTTCACATCCACCAGGCCGCGCTTGACCAGGTCCTTGAGGCACTGGTCGAGGGTCTGCATGCCGTCCTTGGCACTGGTCTGGATGGTCGAGTACATCTGCGCAATCTTGTTTTCCTTGATCAGGGCGCGCACCGCCGGGGTGCCGATGAGGATTTCGTGGGCGGCGATACGGCCGCCGCCGCGGCGCTTCATCAGGGTCTGGGCGATGACCGCGCGCAGGCCGGTGGAGAGCATGGCGCGCACCATGTCCTTTTCCGCCGCCGGGAATACGTCGACCACGCGGTCGATGGTCTTGGAAGCCGAGGTGGTATGCAGGGTGCCGAACACCAGATGCCCGGTCTCCGCGGCGGTCAGCGCCAGGCGGATGGTTTCCAGATCGCGCATTTCGCCGACCAGGATGGTGTCCGGGTCCTCGCGCAAGGCCGAGCGCAGGGCCTCGGAGAAGCCAAGAGTGTCGCGGTGCACCTCGCGCTGGTTGATCAGGCACTTCTTGGAGGTGTGCACGAACTCGATCGGATCCTCGATGGTGAGGATATGGCCAAAGTCGTTTTCGTTGATGTAGTTGATGATCGCCGCCAGGGTGGTGGACTTGCCCGAGCCGGTGGGGCCGGTGACCAGCACCAGGCCGCGCGGGGTTTCGGCGATGTCCTTGAAGATCGAAGGGGCCTTCAGGTCTTCCAGCGACAGCACCTTGCTCGGAATGGTGCGGAACACGCCGCCGGAGCCGCGGGCGTGGGTGAAGGCATTGACGCGGAAGCGCGCCAGGCCCGGGATTTCGAACGAGAAGTCGGTCTCGAAGAACTCGTCGTAGGCCTTGCGCTGCCGGTCGTTCATGATGTCGTAGATCATGTCGTGCACCTGCTTGTGCTCCAGTGGCGGCAGGTTGATGCGCTTGAGGTCGCCGTCGACACGGATCATCGGCTCCACCCCGGCCGACAGGTGCAAATCGGACGCGCCCTGTTTCACGCTGAATGTCAGCAGTTGTGCAATATCCACGACGCCAGAACTCCCGGTTTGGGCCGTTGGGACAGGCCCGTAGAATTGATGCAATATCCCCTATGCAGTGAACTTATCGGCAAACCCGCCGGACGGCAAGCGTTCGTCCATAAACTAAGCAAATGAACGAGATAGCCGACAATCTGCGGACGGTACTTCAGCGCATGCAAAGTGCCTGCGCGCGCGCCGGCCGCGCGCCCGACGCGGTCGGCCTGATTGCCGTCTCCAAGACCTTTCCGGCCGGGGCCATCGCCGCCGCTGCTGCGGCGGGCCAGCGGCGCTTCGGCGAAAATTACCTGCAGGAGGCCCTGGGCAAGGTGGAAGCCCTGGCCGGAGCCGGGCTGGAATGGCATTTCATCGGCCCGATCCAGAGCAACAAGACCCGCGAGATCGCCGCCCACTTCGCCTGGGTGCACGGGGTGGAGCGGCTGCGCATCATCGAGCGCCTGTCGGCGCAGCGGCCGCAGGGCTTGCCGGCGCTGAACGTGTGCGTGCAGGTGAACATCTCGGGCGAGGCCAGCAAGTCCGGCTGCTCCGTCGCGCAGGCGCCGGAACTTTGCGCCGCCATCGCCGCCCTGCCCCGCCTGCGCCTGCGCGGCCTGATGGCCATTCCGCAGGCTGTGGCGGATGCGGACGACACCCGGCTCGCTTTCCGCCGGCTGCGCACCCTGTTCGAGCGCATCCGGGCTGACGGCGCCGTCAACCTGGCGGACTTCGATACCCTTTCGATGGGAATGTCGGGCGACTTCGAGATCGCCATCGAGGAGGGCGCCACCCTGGTGCGGGTGGGTAGCGCCATTTTCGGGAGGCGGGAGGCGGCAGGCGAGAAGCGCTAAGAGCCTGTAACAGAATGAATCGCACCTGCGTTGCAGTCCAAAATCGCGTCAGGCAAGGCGGAGGCCCCAGCCATGGTGATTCCATGGCTGGGGCTGACAACGCAGTCTGGCGCGATTTTGGGCGCAACCCTCCGGGACGGGGCCATTTTTGCGCAGTGCTGCGCCGGCCAGAGCGCACCATGGAATCACCATGCCGCACTCTGTCCGACTTGCACTGCGCAAAAATGACCGCCGTCGCAGGCGCGATTCATTCTG
>NZ_JONR01000014.1 GCF_000711955.1 Nevskia soli DSM 19509 | reverse complement strand
CGTTGTCAGCCCCAGCCATGGAATCACCATGGCTGGGGCCTCCGCCTTGCCTGACGCGATTTTGGACTGCAACGCAGGTGCGATTCATTCTGTTACAGGCTCTAAGCATGAACAGCGGCGCGACGTCGGCCTGCACGACTTCAAGAATCAGGGCCGCGCTCAGATTCCAGCCGCGGATCTGTTCCTGCCGCACACCGGCCCGCTGCTTTCTTGCCGACATGGATCGTGCTCCCATGGAACGTGCTCCTGATGCCGGCGACCGTCGCGCCGGCTTGCGCCAATAGCGCGGAAGCTATGGCACCTTGAACTTGCGTTGCGTGCCGAAACCGCTGACGTCGCCCGCCACCGCAGCCTTCATGAACGCCAGGAACCGGCCGGCCTTGCCGGCCGGCCCATCCCAGTATTCACCGCGTTCGGGAACAACCTTGAGCAGGGCAATGGATGGATCCTCCTTGCCATGCGGGAACCAGGCTTCGCTGATCCGTCCCCACAGAGCGGCTTTCTTCGCCGCGTCGTGCACCAGGCGCGCGGTGCCGGTGAGGGACACGAAATTCTGATTTTCCAGATCGACATACGAAACGCCGACCTCACCCTCGTGATCCTGGATTTCACCGACCTTGGGCGCCGCCGCGTTGACGATGAACCACAGCGCACCGTCCTCATCCATCCGCTCGGTATGCAGCGGACGGCTGCGCAAGCGGCCGTCGCCGCTCACCGTGGTGAGCATCGCCACCCCGGCCTTGTCGACCATCCTGCGTAGATGCACCAGGGCCTGTCCATCATCGGCCTCCCGAATGCGGGACTGTTCCATGTCCTGAACCTCCTCAGATTTCCTGGCCGGCGCGAGGGAACCGCGCCGGCCGTGATTTTTAGTGGGCGCACCGCGCCGGAAGTTCCCCCGCCATGCCAAAGACCCGGCGAACCGCCGCGCGGATGCGCGACATCACCGAACCCTTCACGCCGGCAAGCCGTCGAATGCAGCCCCGCCATCGTCCCCAGCCAGAGCTTCATCACCGGTACCGCGATCAACTGGGACATGAGGGGTATCAGCGCCACCGTGCGGCAGTGGCGCATGATGGGCAAGGTGGAGGAAGACGAGCGCCTGCTGCTGGACATCGCCAAGGCCAACCCCGACGTGCTGCGATCGCCCGACCCGGAGGTCTTCATCATCGGCGCCGACCACGCCGGCCACATCATGGAACTGCACGTCAGGCTGGCGGGAGACGCGCGGCAACGCCTGCAGGCCGTCAGCGCCCTGAATCACACCCTGCTGACCGGGCTGGCAAGCCGGGGACAGGCGCTGGCGCCCAACCCCTGAGCTACCGCGCCGCCGTCTGGACTTGCTGCTGCGCCAGTTGCAACTGCCTTCTGCCTAGAAAGGCGGAAAGCAGGCATAACGCCAAACCGCCAAGGGCCAGCAGGCAGCCCACCCAGCCCGGCGAAGTCCAGCCGTAGCCGCCGGCGATGGCCAGGCCGCCGAGAAACGGCCCGAGTGCATTGGCCGTATTGAAGGCCGAATGATTCAGCGAGGCCGCCAGTCCCTGCGCATCCTCGGCCACGTCCATCAGCCGCGTTTGTAACACCGTGCCGAGCGCGCCGCCGATGCCGATCAGGAACACGTCGATGGAAACCAGCCAGAGATTGCCCGCAACGAAAGGAAACAGCGCCAGCACCAGCGCGCTCCACAGCAGCAGCCCGGCGGCGGTGGTCATGATGCGGCGGTCCGCCGCCCAGGGCACGGCGATGTTGCCGAGGGTCATGCCCATGCCGAAGATCGCCAGCACCACCGGCACCGTGTTGGCGGAGACCAGCGTCACCCGCGTCAGGATATCGGCCAGGTAGGTATAGACGGCAAAGAGGCCGCCGAAACCGATCGCCCCGGTGCCGAGCGTCAGCCACACCTGCATGCGCTTCAGCGCGCCCAGTTCGCGCAGCGGACTCGACTGCGGGTCCGCCGCCGTGCGCGGCGCCAGCCACGCCACCAGCGCCATGGTCAGCAGCCCGAGCATGGCCACCACGCCGAAGCTCCAGCGCCAGCCGACCGCGCGGCCCAACGCATTGGCCGCCGGCACGCCGACCACCGTGGCGCAGGTCAGACCGAGGAAGATGCGTCCCACCGCCTGCGTGCGGCGGTTAACCGGCACCAGCGAAGCGGCCACCAGCGCGGCCGTGCCGAAATAGGCGCCGTGCGGCAGCCCGCTGAGGAAACGGAAGGCCATCATCCAGCCATAGTCCGGCGCCAACGCACTGAGGCCATTGCCCAGTGCGAAGAGCGCCATCAGCAGGATCAGCAGGGTGCGCCGCGCCAGCCGCGCCGCCAGCACCGCGATCACCGGCGCGCCCACCACCACGCCCAGCGCATAAGCACTGATGACGTGGCCGGCAGTGGGAGCGTCGATATCCAGGCCGCGGGCGAAGTCCGGCAGCAGGCTCATCGTCGCGAACTCGGTGGTGCCGATGGCGAAGCCGCCGACCGCGAGTGCAAACAGGACCGGGCCGGCTTTATGCGGCGCGGGGTTCCGCTCGATCATCGAACCGCCTTTGTGCTGTGGTCCCGGGCGGATGCTTGCCGGTATGACCGCGCCCGCAACAAATCCGGGTCCATGTATCCGGCCCGGGCGCCGCAGCAACGGCGGCCGGGCGCTTCAACCAGGTCTAGTCGTTGCTGACCGGCTCGGCCGGAGCCGGAGCCGGAGCCGGAGCCGGAGCAACGACCTCGGCCACCGGCGCGACAACGACCGGCGCCTTGACTTCCACCGGAGCGGGAGCCGGGGCCGCGAACAATTCCACCTGCGCCACGACAGCTTCCACGCCCGTGTCGGGGCTTGCTGCGGGTGCGGCAGCAGTCGGCGCCGCGGCGCCGTCCACAGCCGGCGCAACGCGCGGCTGACGGTGGGGGCGTTCCGGCCGGCCCTGTCCACCAGGCTGTCCCTGTCCCTTGCCGGGCCTGGAGCGCAGTTGCGACGGATGGCGTGCCTGCTGCTGTCGCGGCTGATGCTGCGGATTGGGCTGCTGCTGGGAATTGGGCTGTTGCTGCTGCGGAGCGGGCCGCCGCTCGGGCGCGGCGGAAGCCTGGGGAGCGACGACCAGGGGCGCCGGCGCGGTGGCCGCGAACTTCGCCTCCCAGTCGCACACACCGGAATGCGTGCGGGGGTCAGTCGAACAACCCGAAGCACAGTACGCCCGGCGGCGATCACACCAAGGAATTATGGCCCGCTGTTCCATCGCTCATTTCTCTTTGCCGGGGATGCCGCTCCGCCCGGTTCAACGGTGGCGCGTCAGACGCGCCGAAGGATCACCCAGTCCGGGGAATCTGCCCGGGATCGCATGGCGAACGAGGCAGAGGGTGTCAGCTTCAGCCATCAAGGCCGGAAAACAAGCTGTTGATATGGATATAAAAAAGTGGTCGGGGCGACAGGATTCGAACCTGCGACCTCTTGCTCCCGAAGCAAGCGCTCTACCAAGCTGAGCTACGCCCCGCCAGGCCCCTCTCAACTCATCCGCTGGATGGTAAAACGGGCCAGATCTTGCAGCGCCTGTTTGAACGGAGAATCGGGAAATCCCCCCAGTGCCGCGATCGCCGAATCGCTATAGCGTTCAGCGAGGGCGCGAGTGTACGGGATTGCGCCGGCTGCTTCAACGGCCGCGAGCACTTCGGTCAGTTTTTCCGCACGCCCCTGCACGATGGCGTCGCGGATCAAGGCACCCTGCTCCGCAGTGCCCTTGCGCATGGTGTAGATCAGCGGCAGCGTCGGCTTGCCTTCGGCCAGGTCGATGCCGAGGTTCTTGCCGCTGACTTCGGGGTCGGCGGTGTAGTCCAGCAGATCGTCCACCAACTGATACGCCATGCCCAGGGCGTGGCCGTAGGCGGCCATCTGCGCCTGCTGCTGCGGCGTGGCATCGGCGGCGATGGCGCCGACCTCGGAAGCGGCCTGGAACAGGCGCGAGGTCTTCAGCTCGATCACCCGCAGGTAGCGCTCCTCGGTGACCTCAGGATCGTTGCAGTTCATCAGCTGCAGCACTTCGCCTTCGGAAATGGCGTTGGTGGCGTCGGCCATGACGCGCATGACCGGCATGCGGTTGGCTTCGACCATCAGCTGGAAGCTGCGCGAATAGAGGAAATCGCCCGACAGCACCGCGCCGGAGTTGCCCCACACTGCGTTGGCGGTCTTGAGGCCGCGGCGGCGGTCGGAATGGTCCACCACATCATCGTGCAGCAGGGTCGCGGTATGGATGAACTCGATCACTGCGGCCAGCAGGCAGGGCAACTCGCCCCGCGCGCCGCAGGCGCGCGCGCTGAGCAGCACCAGCGCCGGACGCAGACGCTTGCCCCCGGCGTTGATGATGTAGCCGCCGATCTCGTTGATCAGGACCACTTCGGAGGACAGACGCGCGCGAATCAAGGTGTCGACGCGGTCCATGTCGCCCATAACGGGGGCAAGGACGGATTTCAGGTCCATTCAGTAGTCAGAGGCGCCCGGTTGAGCGTAAGTTGATGGTTGTAGAAGCTATTTGGTCGGGGTGACAGGATTCGAACCTGCGACCACCTGCGCCCAAGGCAGGTGCGCTACCAGACTGCGCTACACCCCGTGTTCCGGGATTTTAGCGCGAATTGCACGCAAGCCGGTGATTTTTGATGTCAATTCGCGGGTAGCGGGCCGGCGGGAGGGATTATCTTCCGTTTGTGCTTGCGCACCGCCAGGCGCTCCAGCGCCAGGTACACCACCGGTGTGGTGAACAGGGTCAGCATCTGCGACAGCAGCAGGCCGCCGATCACCGCGATGCCCAGCGGCTGGCGCAGTTCCGAACCGGTACCCATGCCCGCCGCCAGCGGCACCGCGCCGAACAGCGCCGCCATGGTGGTCATCATGATCGGCCGGAAGCGGACCAGGCAGGCCTCGTAAATGGCGTCGCGCGGCGATATGCCGCGGGTGCGCTCCGCATCCAGGGCGAAGTCGATCATCATGATCGCGTTCTTCTTGACGATGCCGATCAGCAGGATGATGCCGATGATGGCGACGATCGACAGGTCGGTGCCGGTCACCAGCAGCGCCAGCAGCGCGCCGATACCCGCCGTCGGCAGGGTCGACAGGATGGTCAGCGGGTGGATCAGGCTCTCGTAGAGCATGCCCAGCACGATGTACACCGCCAGCAGGGCGGTGAGGATCAGGATCGGCAGCGTACTCAGCGACTGCTGGAACAGCTGTGCATTGCCGGCGAAATCGCCGCGCATGTCACCCGGCACATGCAGGTCGAGCAGCGCCTTCTGGATCAGCAGCGTGGCATCGCCCAGCGACACGTCCGGCGCCAGGTTGAAGCTGACGTTGACCACCGGGAACTGCCCCTGGTGGCTGATCGACAGCGGCGCGATGCCGCTTTCGAAGTGCGCCACCGCCGACAGCGGAATGATCGCGCCGCCCGCCGAGACGAGATGGATGCGGTTCAAGGTGTCCGGATCGCGCTGGTCGCTGGGCAGCGCCTCCAGGATCACGTGGTACTGGTTCAGCTCGGTGTAGGTGATCAGCACCTGCGCCTGGCCGAAGGCGTTGCCCAGCGCGCGATCGATATCGGCCGGCGTCAGGCCCAGGCGCGAAGCGGTATCGCGGTCCACCACCACGTTCATCTGCAGGCCGGTCTTCTGCATGTCGCTGCTCACGTCCTTGAGCTGCGGCAGGGTGCTGAGCTTGTCCACCAGCCTGGGCACCCAGGTGTACAACTCCTGGATGTCCGAGGATTGCAGGGCGTAGATGTACTGCGAGCTGCCGGTGCGTCCCCCCACCCTCACATCCTGCACCGGCTGCAGGAACACGCTGAGGCCGGGGATCGAGGAAAACTTGGGCCGCATGCGGGCGATGATCTGGTCCACCGTCGCCTTGCGGCCATTGGCCTTGGTCTTGAGCGTGATGAACATGCTGCCGTTGTTGGCGGTGTTGCGGCCGCCAAGGAAGGAGCCCATCGACTCCACGTCCGGGTCCTTCAACACGATGTCCGCGGCCAGCTGCTGCTTCGCCACCATGGCGTCGTAGGAGATGTTCTGCGCCGCCTGGGTCGAGCCCTGGATCATCCCGGTGTCCTGCTGCGGGAAGAAGCCCTTGGGCACCGCGATATACAGGTACACGGTGCCGACCACCGCGGCCAGGGTGACCAGCAGCATCAGCCAGCTGTGCCGCAGGGTGAATTCCAGGCCCCTGCGGTAGCCGTCGAGCAGCCACTCGAAGCCGCGCTCGGCGGCGCGCGAGAAACGTCCGGGCGGCTTGTCCTTGCGTTCCGCGCGCAGGTAGCGCCCGCACAGCGAGGGCGTCAGCGTCAGCGAGACCACGCCGGACACGGCGATCGCCGCCGCCAGCGTCACCGCGAACTCATGGAACAGCTTGCCCACCACCCCGCCCATGAACAGGATCGGGATGAATACCGCGATCAGCGACAGGCTCATCGACAGCACGGTGAAGCCGATCTCGCGGCCGCCCTGCAGAGCGGCGGGGAACGGCTTCATGCCGGCTTCGATATGCCGCGTGATGTTCTCGATGACGACGATGGCGTCGTCCACCACGAAGCCCACAGCGATGGTCAGGGCCATCAGCGAGAAATTGTCGACGCTGAAGCCGAACAGCCACATCACGGCGAAGGTGGCGGCCAGCGACAGCGGCACGGTGACGCCGGCGATGGCGGTGGGCACGCCACGGCGCAGGAACAGCAGCATCACCAGCACCACCAGGGTCACCGACAGCAGCAACGAGAACTGCACGTCGTTGACCGAGGCGCGGATGGTCACCGTACGGTCGGTCTGCACGTCCAGGTTCACGCCCGGCGGCAGCCAGCTGCTCAGCAGCGGCATCAGGGCCGTCACGCCGTCGACGGTCTCGATGACGTTGGCATCGGACTGCTTGCGGATCATCAGCAGCACCGAGCGGTCCTTGTTGAACCAGCCGGCCTGGAACGGGTTGAGCTGGCCATCGATGATGGTGGCCACCGCCGACATCGGCACCGGCACGCCGTTGTGCATGCCCACGATCAGGGACTTGAAGTCCTTGGCGCCGTTGAGCTGGTCGTTGGCGTCGATGACGAAGGTCTGGGCGCCGTCGCCCAGCGAACCCTTCGGCGACAGCGCGCTGAGGCCCGCCAGCGCGTTCTGCACGTCCACCAGGTTCAGGCCCATGGCGGCCAGCGCACTGGTATTGACCTGGATGTGGACCGCCGGCTGCGCGCCGCCGACCACGTCGACCTGGCTGACGCCCTTGACCTGGCTGATGCGCTGCGCCAGCAGCGAGTCGGAATAGTTGTACAGGTCGGCCAGCGTATGCGTCTTCGAGGTCAGCGCCAGGATCATCACCGGCGCATTGCTCGGATTGGCCTTGCGGTAGGTGGGCGGCGACGGCATGCCCGCGGGAAGATCGGCGGAAGCGGCGCTGATCGCCTCCGAGACATCGCGCGCGGCGCCGTCGACGTTCTTGCTCAGGTCGAACTGCATGATCACCGTGGTGCTGCCCAGCGCGCTGGTCGAGGTGATCTCGTTGATGCCGCCGATCTGCCCGAAATGCCGCTCCAGCGGCGCCGACACGGTGGTCGCCATGGTGCCCGGCGCCGCGCCGGGCTGGCTGGCGGAGACGAAGACGATCGGCATGTCCACATTCGGCAGCGGCGCCACCGGCAAGGCATGGCGCGCCAGCATGCCGATCAGGAAGATGCCCGCCGCCAGCAACGTGGTGCCGATGGGACGGCGGATGAACGGCGCGCTGATGTTGAACAGTGCAACATTGGCCTTTTCCTGCCGGCTGTCGCCGACCGGCGCCTGCTCCTGTTCCGTGCTCATGGCGCTGGCGTATTAATGGTTCGCCGCCGGTTCGTGCCGCGCGGACGAGCCGCGCAACTCACCCACCCAAGCCGCCAGCCGATCCATGTACAGGTAGATCACCGGCGTCGTGTACAGCGTCAGCACCTGCGACAGCAGCAGGCCGCCGACGATGGAAATGCCCAGCGGCAGCCGCAGCTCCGAACCGTTGCCGTGCGCCAGGGCCAGCGGCAGGGCGCCCAGCAGGGCCGCCATGGTGGTCATCATGATCGGACGGAAGCGCAGCAGCGCCGCCTGGTAGATCGACTCTTCCGGCGCCATGCCGTGCTCCCGCTCCGCCTCGAGCGCGAAGTCGATCATCATGATGGCGTTTTTCTTGACGATGCCGATCAGCAGGATGATGCCGATCAGGGCCACGATCGACAGCTCCTGCCCGGTGATCATCAGCGCCAGCAGCGCGCCCACACCCGCGGACGGCAGCGTCGACAGGATGGTGATGGGATGGATATAGCTCTCGTACAGCACACCCAGCACGATGTAGATCACCACCACCGCCGCCAGGATCAGCATCGGCTCGCTCGCCAGCGAGGACTTGAACTCCGCCGCCGTGCCGGAATAGCTGGACTGGATGGTGTTCGGCATGCCGATTTCCTTCTCCACCTCGGTAATGCCGGCCAGGGCATCGCCCAGCGAAGAACCCGGCGCCAGGTTGAAGGAGATCGTCACCGCCGACAGCTGGTCTTCGTGGGTCACCACCAGCGGCGCGGTGGTGATGCTCATGCTGGCCACCGCCGACAGCGGCACCATGTCGACGCTGGAAGACCCGCTGGTCGAAGCCGTATTGATCGCCTTCGAAGCATTGGCGTTGGAGGCGCTGGCGCTGGACAGCGTGGTGTAGTTGGCGTTCGCGCGCACGTACAGCTTCTGCATGGTCTCCGGCCGGTCGCGGAACTCCGGCGCCACTTCCAGCACCACGCGGTACTGGTTCAGCTCGGTGTAGATGGTGCTGACCTGGCGCTGACCGAACGCGTCGTACAGCGTATCGTCGATGGACTGGATCGGCACGCCGAACTGGCTGGCGCGGTCGCGGTCGATGTTGAGCAGCAGCTGCTGCCCCTGCGCCTGCAGGTCGCTGGTGACGTCGGCGAACTCCGGACGCTGCTGGATCGCGGCGGTGAGCTTGGGCGCCCACTGGCGCAGCTCCTCGTTGTCGGTGTCCTGCAGCACGTACTGGTATTGCGTGCGGCTGACCTGGCTGTCGATCTGCAGATCCTGCACCGGCTGCATGAACAGCGCGATCCCCTCGACATTGGCGACGGCATCCTTCAGGCGCCGCATCACCGTGTCGATGTCCGGACGCTGGCCGTGCGGCTTGAGCACGATGGTCAGCCGTCCCGAGTTGAGCGTGGGGTTGACCGTGCCGGCGCCGACGAAGGAAGACACGTTCTGTACCGCCGGATCCTGCCGCACGATGTCCGAGATGGCGTGCTGCCGCGCTTCCATGGCGGGAAAAGAAATGCTCTGCCCCGCCTCGGTGATGCCGGTGATGACGCCCGTATCCTGGATCGGGATCAATCCCTTGGGGATCAGGATGTACAGCAGCACGGTGAACACCAGCGTGCCGATCGCCACCATCAGGGTGATGAACTGCCGCTTCATCACCCAGCGCAGACTGCGCCCGTAAGCGTCGATGCCGCGCTGGAACATGCGCTCGCTCCAAGCCAGCAGGCCGCGTCCTTCGGTGCCGGGCTGGTGCGCATCCTCGGCCTTGAGCAGCTTGGCGCACATCATCGGCGTCAGCGTCAGCGAGACCACCGCCGACAGCACCACCGCGATCGACAGCACCAGGGCAAATTCACGGAACAGGCGGCCGACGATGCCGGACATCAGCAGCAATGGAATGAACACCGCAATCAGCGACACCGTCAGCGAGATCACGGTGAAGCCGATCTGGCTGGCGCCGACCCGCGCCGCCTCTTCCGGCTCCATGCCCTGCTCGATGTAGCGGACGATGTTCTCGATCATGACGATGGCATCGTCCACCACGAAGCCGGTGGCGATGGTCAGCGCCATCAGCGACAGGTTGTCGAGCGAGAAATTGCACAGCGCCATCACGCCGAAAGTGCCGACCAGCGACAACGGCAGCGCCACGCTGGGAATCACCGTGGCCCACAGCTTGCGCAGGAATACGAAGATCACCATCACCACCAGCGCCACCGTCAGCAGCAGGGTGAACTGCACATCGGCGACGGAAGCGCGGATGGTCTGGGTGCGGTCCGACAGGATGCTGACCTTGACCGTCGCCGGAATGCTCGCCTCCAGCTTCGGCAGCAGGGCCTTGATGGCGTCCACCGTCTGGATGATGTTGGCGCCGGGCTGGCGCCGGATATCCAGCAGCACCGCCGGCTTGGTTCCCTGGGGCGTGCCGACCCAGGCCGACAGCATCTCGTTCTCGGCGCCGTCGACGACATTGGCGATGTCGGACAGGCGCACCGGCGCGCCGTTCTTGTAGGTGACGATGATCGGCCGGTAATCGGCCGCCGCAGTGATCTGGTCGTTGGAGCCGATGGTGTAGGACTGCGAGGCGCCGTTGAAGCTGCCCTTGGGCGCATTGACATTGGCCACCGTCAGCGTCGAGCGCACATCCTCGAGGCCGAGGCCGATGCCGGCCAGCGCCGCCGGGTTGACCTGGATGCGCACCGCCGGCTTCTGGTTGCCCTCGATGCTGACCAGGCCGACGCCGGAAACCTGCGACAGCTTCTGTCCCAGGATGGTGTCGGCGAAATCGTTGACCTTGTCGATGGTCAGGGTGTCCGAGGTCACCGCCAGCGACAGGATCGGCGCATCGGCAGGATTGACCTTGCTGTAGGACGGCGGGTACGGCAGGTTGCTCGGCAGCACGCCCTTGGTGGCGTTGATCGCCGACTGCACGTCCTGCGCCGCATCGTCGATGTTGCGGTCGAGGCCGAACTGCAGGGTGATGGTGGAAACGCCGAAGGAGCTGACCGAATTCATCGACGACAGGCCGGCGATCTCGCCGAACTGCCGCTCCAGCGGCGTCGTCACCAGCGAACTCATCACCGAGGGACTGGCCCCGGGATACTGGGTAGTAACCTGGATGGTGGGGAAATCCACCGCCGGCAAGGCGGAAATGGCCAGGAAGCGATAACCGAGGATGCCCAGCAACAGCACCGCCACCATCAGCAGCGATGTGGCGATGGGGCGCTCGATGAAGGGTTCGCTGACGCTCATTGCAGGCCGCCGGAAGCTCCGCCACCGCTGCTGCTGCCGCCGCCGCTTCCGTCCTGATCCTTCTTGTGGCGGTGATGCTGACCGCCCGAGGAAGAAACACCGCCGGAGGAACCGCCTCCGGAAGAGGAGGAACTGCCCGCATCGTCGCCCGCCGTGGTGACCTGCACCTTGGAGCCCGGCTGCAGGCGCGACTGCCCATCCACCACCACCGTGTCGCCTTCCGCCAGGCCCTCGGTGACCAGTGCCAGGTTGCCCTCGGTCTGTCCCACCGTGACCGGCTGCATCTGCACCGTCTCGTCGGGCTGGACCTTGTAGACATAGCTGCCGTTGGGGCCGAGCTGCACCGCCGGCGCCGGCACCGTCAGCGCGTCGTGCGCGGTGCGCACCAGCAGGCGCGCATTGACGAACTGGCCCGGCCACAGCTTCTTGTCCTGATTGTCGAAGGTGGCCTTGATCTTGATGGTGCCGGTCGAGGTATCGATCTGGCTGTCGAAAGCGGTCAGCTTGCCGCGCGCCAGTTCGGTCTGGTTGTCGCGGGTCACCGCCAGCACGGTCAGCGGCTGGTCTTCGGCGGAGCGGATCTGCGGCAGGGACTGCTCCGGCAGCGTGAAAGTGAGCGTGATCGGTTTAATCTGCGTCAGCACCACGATGCCGGTGGCGCCGGAGGCGGAGACCAGATTGCCGACGTCGACCTGGCGGATGCCCACCACGCCGTCAAACGGCGCGGTGATGCGGGTGAAGGAGACCTGCACGCGGGCGCTTTCGATCGCAGCCTCGTCGGCCTGCACCAGCGCCGCGTCGGAGTCCACCGTGGCTTTCTGCTGATCCACCTGCTGGCCGGTGACGTACCCGTCGGGCAGCAGGTCCTGGTAGCGCTTGAGATCGAGCCTGGCGCTGACCAGGGCCGCCGCATCCTGCGCCTTCTTGGCGATAGCCTGGTCCAGCGTGGCCTGGAACGGACGCGGATCGACCTGCGCCAGCAAGGCGCCTTTCGCCACCTCGTCGCCTTCCTTGAATGGCACGGCGACCAGCTGGCCCGAGACCTGGGCCAGGATGGTGGCCGTGTTGAACGCGACCACCGAGCCGAGGCCGTTGAGATAGACCGGCATGTCCTGCTTGGCGACCGTGGCGACGGTGACCGGGATGGGACCGGTTTCGGCCATCTTGCCCCGCTTGCCGCTGCCTTTCTTGGCGCTGGAGTCCTGCGATGAGGAGGAATGCGAACAGGCGGCGAGCAAACCGGCTGCCACAACGGACGCGACGACGATCAGGGTCGCCTTGCGCATAGTGCTTGACTCCAGAGGCGGCGGTCTTTCACCGCAGGGGGATGTGGACGCGGAATTATGCGGCTTGGATGCATGAAAATCGCAGCTGGTTCGCTAGAGTAGCAGTTAAGAAATGTATCAGGCGGAGTGCCTTTTCCCTTGCAAGTCGCGCCATGCGCGGTTGGCGCCATACCGCACACTAGGCTAGTTTGTCCTCCATGCCCGGCCGGGTGCAGGGGAAAGCACGGCCGGTCCGCTCGCGCCCGCGACGGCAAACGACAGGGATCCGCTCATGTCTCAACATGGCGTAGAGTTTGGCTTGAAAACGGTGCGGCTGGCCTTGTGTTTCGGCGCTGCCTCCCTGCTGTTGACGGGCTGCGGCAAGAAGCCCCCACCTCCACCCCCATCCGTGGATGTCGCCATCGTCACCGTGACGCCGCGGGCGGCCACCGTGACCGAGGACTACGTCGCCCAGACCGAGGCGGTGAATACCGTCGAAATCCGGCCCCGCGTCGGCGGCGTGCTGGAAAAACGGTTGCCCAATGAAGGCGAGCGTGGGTTGATCTCCGGAACGATCTGCCGATTCCTTTGATCCGGATTGCGTTCACTCCTTTCCGGAGTGCGCGCTCTGATTGGGATAGGGCTCCTGCAAAGCGATGGAGCCGGTCTCCAGCAGGGACTTCAGGTTGGAGACGATCTTCGGCCAGCCACCGGACACCGCCGCGATGAGTTTCGAGGGGTCGCGCTCGATGGTGTGGGTGATGGACAGCTTGACCGCCGTTCCACTGGGCTCCAGTTCCATCGTGCAGAGCGACTCGCCTTCGGCCTTGAGCTCGGGCTTGCTCTGGTGCCGCCAGCGGATCACCAGGCGCCGCGGCGGTTCGGCCTCGACGATCTCGCCGGCATCGCTGACCTGACCGTCGCCCTGCACCATCTTCCACGAGGATCCCGCCGTCCACCGGCTCTCGCAGTGCACGCCGAACCAGTACTGCTTCATGAATTCCACGTCGTCGGTCAGTGCCGACCACAGCTTCTCCGGCGTGGTGCGGATGTAGGTCACGTAGACAAAGGTCGATTTAGCCATTGGGTTTCTCCATTCGTCGTTTCAGATCGGCAAGCGCCTTCAGGCGCGGCTTTTCAAACTTGGCAATCCAGCGCTCGTAGATTTCCTGCAGCGGTACCGGATTGAGGAAGTGCAGTTTTTCGCGGCCGCGCCGCACGGTGGCGACCAGGTTCGCCGCCTCCAGCAGGTCCAGGTGCTGCGTCACACCCTGCCGCGTCATGTCCAGGTGCTCGCACAACTCGTTGAGCGTGCGGCCATCGTGCGCATGCAACAGATCCAGCAGCTTGCGCCGGCTGGCATCCGCAAGCGCCTTGAACAGCACGTCGGTGTCGTGGTGCTCCGTCATGAACTATATGCAAGTATTTACTTGCCAAAAGAATAGGCAAGTCACGTCTTGCATGTCAAGTAATGCTCAAATGCTCAGGGATTGCCGACATGCGCACGCGTACATTCCCGGAAGCGGTCGCCGCATGCGTGCCAACAAAAAACGATGGCACACATGGCACGCATGGTGAGGTCGGGCACCAATCAGGCGTTCCCGGACCTTACCGGGCCTCCTGGCTCAACCCGGACTTCCTGAGCGCTATTCGCTCAGTCTGCGGCCGAAGTATGGTCGCGGCTGATCCTCCAGCCGTCAGCGGTCTTGCGCAGCACCAGGGTGAACAGCCCATGCGGCCGGTCATGCTCCCGCTGCAACGCCCAATGGCCGAAAACGACGGCCGCATCCGGCGCCAGCAGTTCCACATCGAGGCCGGAGAATTCCAGCGTACCCATGGCGGCGCGGTCGGGATAATGGGCGTGGTAACGCTGGTTCGCCGCCGCCCAGCCGTAGGTGACGCTGTCGCCGGAAGCGAAGCGCAGCTGCTCGCTGTTCCAGTAACCCTGCATGAAGCCGTCGATATCGCCGCGATTCCAGGCCGCGGCCTGCTCGGCCAGCACGGTACGTATGCTCGTCACTTCCCCATCTGTCGAAGGTGGAGCAGCGGCGCACCCGGCAAGCACCAGCAGAATCAGCAATCCGCAGCGAAGCGCACGCGTCACGGCAGCGCTCAGCCCTGGCTCAGCGGGCGCAGCTTGTCGCGGTAACGCTGCGCATTGCGCACGTAGATCTTCGGAATCTGCTGCAGCATCTGGATTTCCGCCGGCGACAATTCGCGTACCACCTTCGCCGGGCTGCCCATCAGCAGCACCCCGTCCGGAAACTGCTTCCCCTCCGGCACCAGGCTGCCGGCGCCGACCAGAGAATTCCTGCCGATCACCGCGCGGTTCAGCACCACGCTCTGTATCCCGACCAGGCTGCCGTCGCCGATGGTGCAGCCGTGCAGCATCACCTGGTGGCCGATGGTGCAGTCGCGGCCGATGCTCAGCTTGATGCCGGGATCGGTGTGCAGCACCGAGCCGTCCTGCACATTGCTGTTCTCGCCGACGCTGATGTCGTCGTTGTCGCCGCGCAGCACGCAGCCGAACCAGACGCTGCTGCCGGCGGCGAGCTGCACCGAGCCGATGACGCTGGCACTGTCCGCCACCCAGGCATCGGCGGCAACCCGGGGCACGCGGTCTTCAAGTGCGTAGAGCATAGTCCTGTCTATCCTGTCGATACGTCAGCGCAGCAGCGCCGTCACCCTGCCCGCCGTGGGATGCTCGATCACGCCGCGCTCGCACACGATCGCGTCGATCAATTCCGCCGGCGTGACATCGAATACCGGGTTGAACGCCTGCATGCCGCTGGGCGCGATCTGCTGCCCGCGGAACTCGGTCAGCTCCTCTGCGCTGCGCTCCTCGATCGGGATCGACTCGCCATCGGCGCAATCCAGGTCGAAGGTGCCGGACGGCGCCACCACCATGAACTTCGCGCCGTGGCGCCGCGCGGCAACCGCCAACATGTAGGTGCCGATCTTGTTGGCGGTGTCGCCGTTGGCGGCGATGCGGTCGGCACCGACGATGACCCAGTCGATGCGCTCGATACGCATCAGGTGCGCCGCGGCGCCGTCGGCGATCAGCTTCGTGGGAATGCCCTCGCGCATCAGCTCCCAGGCGGTGAGGCGCGCGCCTTGCAGCCAGGGCCGCGTCTCGGTGTTGTAGACCTGCGCGATCTTGCCCTGCGCATAGGCGGTGCGGATTACGCCCAGCGCGGTGCCGTGGCCGCCGGTGGCCAGCGCGCCGGTGTTGCAATGGGTGATGACGCGCGCATGCTGCGGCAGCAGCGCCGCGCCCAGCTCGCCCATGAGCAGGTTCTGCGCCAGATCCTCTTCGTGGATGCGGCGTGCTTCCACCTCCAGCGCGGCCGCATCGGCGCCGCGCTGCCACAGGCCGCGCAGGCGGGCCAGCGCCCAGCGCAGGTTCACCGCCGTGGGCCGCGAGGCGGCCAGCACGCGCTCGGCCTCTTCGAAGGCATTGCGGTCCTGCCGCACCGCCAGCACCAGGCCGTAGGCGGCGGCAATGCCGATCGCCGGCGCGCCGCGCACCGCCATGCCGTGAATGGCTTCCGCCACCTCGGCGGCGTTGCGGCAGTCGATGTAACTTTCCTGCAACGGCAGCAGGCGTTGATCCAGCAACCGCAGGCGGTCGCCGAGCCAGGCGATGGGCTGTACCGCGTTGATTTCAGGCGCGCTTGTCACAGGGGATTCCGACGGGTCTAATGTCGCGCATTCTACCTTCCTCAATCGCAGGGTTTGTGAATGCAGCCCATTGATCTGCTGGTCCTGCCGCGCTGGCTGGTCCCCATCCAGCCCTCCGGTGTGGTGCTGGAGGAACATGCCCTCGCCGTGGACGGCGGCCGCATCGTCGACGTGCTGCCGGCGGCCTTCGCCCGCCAGGCCTTCCAGCCGCGTGAAACGCTCGAGCTGCCGGACCATGCCCTGATGCCCGGCCTGGTCAACATCCACACCCACTCCGCCATGGCCCTGCTGCGCGGGCTGGCCGACGACCTGCCGCTGATGGACTGGTTGCAGAACCATATCTGGCCGGCGGAAGGCGCCAACGTCAGCTACGCCTTCTGCGCCGACGGCGTGCGCCTGGCCGCCGCCGAGATGATCCGCGGCGGCACCACCTGCTTCAACGACATGTATTTCTTCGCCGACGCCACCGCCGCCGTGGCAGCGGAAGTGGGACTGCGCGCCAACGTCGGTCTGATCGTGCTCGACTTCCCCACCGCCTGGGCGCAGAACTGGGAGGAATACATCCATCGCGGCCTGGAGGTACACGACCGCCTGCGCGGCGATCCGCTGGTGCGCGCGGTATTCGCGCCGCACGCGCCCTATACCGTCTCCGACGCACCGCTGAAGCGGATCCGCGAACTGGCCACCGAACTCGGCATCGGCATCCACATGCACGTGCACGAAACCGCGGCGGAAGTCGAAGGCGGCCTGCAAGCCGCCGGCAAGCGCCCCTGGCAGCGCCTGCGCGAGCTGGACCTGCCGGGCCAGGGCTTCATCGCCGTGCACATGACCCAGCTCACCGACGCGGAAATCGCCGAGGCCGCCAGGCTCGGCGTCAGCGTGGCGCATTGCCCGGAGTCCAATCTCAAGCTGGCCAGCGGCTTCTGCCCGGTGGCGAAGCTGCTCGCCGCCGGCGTCAACGTGGCTCTCGGCACCGATGGCGCCGCCAGCAACAACGATCTCGACATGTTCGGCGAGTTGCGCACCGCCGCCCTGCTGGCCAAGGGCGTCGCCGGCGACGCCAGCGCCCTGCCCGCCGCATCGGCCCTCCACATGGCCACCCTGGCCGGCGCACGGGCACTGGGCCTGGAAGACCGGATCGGCTCGCTGGAAAAGGGCAAGGCGGCGGACTTCATCGCCGTGAACCTCAATCGCCCCGCCACCCAGCCGGTCTACAACGTGCTGTCCCAGCTGGTCTATGCCGCCGGCCGCGACCAGGTCAGCGACGTCTATGTCGCCGGCCGCCCCCTGCTGCGGGACTGTAAACTACTCACCCTCAACGAAGCCGGGACGCTGGCCAAGGCCGCGGAATGGCGCACCAAAATAGCGGGAGGGGAGAAGCGAGAGGCGTGAGGCGAAAAAGCAGGAAAAGCAGCGACTGTTGCGCCGCTCGCCTCTCCCCTCCAGCCTATCGAGTAAATACTGTGCTCAAACAGCACTTTGCGCTACACTCCTTAACCAGTACATGAACACCAACGTCGACAGCGACGAGATCGCCCACTTCGAAAGCCTGGCCACGCGCTGGTGGGATCCGCGCGGCGAGATGGGCGCGCTGCACGTCATCAACCCGGTACGTACCCGCTATATCGAACAGGTCGCGGGCGGCCTCAAGGGCAAGACCGCCCTCGATGTCGGCTGCGGCGGCGGCCTGCTGACCGAGGCCCTGGCCCGCGGCGGCGCAGAAGCGCTGGGTATCGATCTCGCAGCCGCCTCGATCAAGGTGGCGCAGCAGCACGCCCAGGATCAGGGGGTCAAAGCCCAGTACCGCCTGGTCGCCGCCGAAGACCTCGCCGCCGAGCGGCCGGAGAGCTTCGACCTGGTGTGCTGCCTGGAAATGCTGGAGCACGTGCCCGAGCCGGCCGCCGTGGTCGCCGCCTGCGCCCGCCTGGCCAAGCCGGGCGGCACCGTGGTGTTCTCCACCATCAACCGCAACCCCAAGGCCTACGCCCTGATGATCGTGGCGGCGGAGTACACCCTGGGGCTGGTTCCGCGCGGTACCCACGACTACGCCAAGTTCATCCGTCCCTCGGAACTGGACCGCTGGGCGCGCGCCGCCGGACTGGTGCCGCGGGAGGTAATAGGCTTGCGTTACAACCCTTTACTGCGCGCGGCCTCCCTCCAGGCACGCGACGTGGATGTGAATTATCTAATGCATTGTGACAAACCATTCAGTTAAGGTTCATGGCCTGCGCTGATAATGGCCACATGAGGCGGGAAGCCGCGAAGCTACGGTGAAATGATTTTGAAGATGACTCCAAAGTGCGTACTGTTCGACCTGGACGGTACGCTGGTCGACACGGCTCCCGATCTCGGCCTGGCCGCCAACCTGGTCCGCGAAGAACAGGATCTGGCGCCACTCCCCCTCTCCGACTACCGCCCGTACGCCTCCTGCGGCGCGCGGGGCCTGCTCAAGGTGGCGCTGGGAATCAGCATGGACGATCCGGCCTACCCGCAGCGCAAGGAGCGCTTCCTGGTGCATTACCGCGCCAACCTGAGCCGCAACTCCTGCCTGTTTCCGGGCATCGACGAGATGCTGACGGCGCTGGAGCATGCCGGCGTACGCTGGGGCGTGGTCACCAATAAGGTGTCCGAGCTGAGCGAACCGCTGATGCGCGACCTCGGCCTGACTCCGCGCAGCGCCTGCCTGGTCAGCGGCGACAGCACCCCCAAACCCAAGCCCGCGCCCGAGCCGCTGCTGCTGGCCAGCAAGCTGGTCGGCGTCGCCGCCCGCGACTGCCTCTACGTCGGCGACGACGAGCGCGACATCCTCTCCGGCCGTGCCGCGCACATGCGCACCGCCGCCGCCGGCTGGGGCTACATGGGCGACAAGCCCGACCCGCGCAGCTGGTCGGCCGACGTCATCCTCGATATACCAGCCGAACTGGCGCAGCTGCTCGAATTGCGCCGTGCTGCCTGAGGTCGCGGTTCCCGCCGGCTACGCGCCGGCGGATGGCTTGCTGCGTGAACGCGTCATCCTCATCACCGGTGCCGGCGGCGGCGTAGGTTCCGCCGCGGCAATGGCCTGCGCCCGTCACGGCGCCACCCCGGTGCTGCTCGGCCGCAACGTCAGGAAGCTGGAAAAGGTCTACGACGCCATCGAGGCCGGGACGGGCATCAAGCCGGCCATCTACCCGATGAACCTGGCCGGCGCCACCTGGGTCGAAATGGGCGACGTGATCGCCACCATCGAACGCGAATTCGGGCGGCTCGACGGCGTGGTCCACGCCGCCGCGCATTTCACCGTGTTCACCCCGCTGTCCGACGTGGCGCCGCGCGACTGGATGGAAGGCCTGCAGGTCAACCTCACCGCCGCCTATACCCTCACCCGCCTGAGCCTGCCGTTGCTGGAAAAGAGCGCCGATGCCAGCGTGGTATTCCTCACCGATCCGTCGGGCCAAGACAACAAGGCCTACCGCGGCGCCTTCGGCATCGCCAAGTACGCGGTCGAAGGCATGGTGAAGAGCTGGGCCTCCGAGCTGGAAAAGAAAACCCAGCTGCGCCTCAATGCCTACGATCCGGGCCCGCTACGCACATTCCTGCGCCTGAAGGGTTACCCGGGCGAGGACGCGCAGACGGTGCCGCTGCCGGAGAGTGCGATGCCGGGGCTGCTTTACCTGCTCGGGCCGGACAGCGCCGGCCGCAGCGGCCAGCGCTTCAGCGCGGCTCGCTGATCCGTTTCAACTTCCGAATCCGAATAAAGCCGTCATACCGGCGAAAGCCGGTATCCAGAGCAGCGAAAGGATGCACTCCGAACCCCTGGATACCGGCTTTCGCCGGTATGACGCCGTTGGGTTGAGCTTCTCAGCCGCGCGGCTTCTCAACCCCGCGGCTTCGGCTTTGAAGTTTTCCGCTCGGACTTCTTGCGGTCCCGTTCCATGCCGACCTGGGTCAGCAGACGGTTCATTTCGTCCGGGGTCAGCTCGCGATAGCCGCCGGACTTGACGCCGCGGCCCAGTTCGATGGGGCCGTAGCGCACGCGGATCAGGCGGCTCACCTGCAGGCCCTGCGATTCGAGCAGGCGCCGCACCTCGCGGTTGCGACCTTCCTTCAGGGTGGCGCGCCACCACTGGTTGGCGCCCTCGCCGTCCTCGTTGTCGCCCCGCACGAAGCTGTCGAAGTGCGCCATGCCGTCTTCCAGCATCACGCCCTTGCGCAGGTTGCGCAGCACCTCATCGGTCATCTCGCCGAGCACGCGCACCGCGTACTCGCGCTCCATCTCGAAACTCGGATGGGTCAGGCGCCGCGCCAGTTCACCGTCGTTGGTCAGCAGCAGCAGGCCGGAGGTGTTGATGTCGAGGCGGCCGACCGCGATCCAGCGGCCGGTTTCGAGGTCCGGCAGCTTCTTGAAGATGGTCTTGCGCCCTTCGGGATCGTCGCGCGTCACCAGTTCGCCGACCCGCTTCTTGTACAGCAGCACCCGGGTCGCGGCCTGCCTGGCGCCCAGGCGCACCGCCTTGCCGTCGACCTTGACCCGGTCCTTGGCGTCGATCTTCTGGCCCAGGGTGGCCGGCTCGCCGTTGACGCTGATGCGCCCCTCTTCGATAAGGGTCTCGATGGCGCGGCGCGAGGCCACGCCGGCTTCCGCCAGAACTTTCTGGATGCGCTCGCTCAATGGGAGACCGCGCCGTCGGACCGCGGGGGATCTTCTGTCCCGTCATCCGCAACGTCCGCTTCGTGCGCGCCTTCATCATGCACATCATGGTCGTGCACGCCTTCATCGTGCACGCCTTCGTCATGCGGCACTTCGTCCAGCGGCATGTCGTCGTCAACCATTCCTTCGTCGATCGTCCCTTCTTCGGGCGCCTCCTCATCGAGCGCTTCATGAACGACGGAACCGTCATCGTGCGACTCGGGCAGCGCGGCGCCGGCATTCATCGGATCTTCGGCTGCCTCGCGCTCGGCGCGCAGCTCGGCCACCGCATCGGCATTCTGGCCGAGGCGCTTCATCGCCGCTTCCAGCTGGTCGAGGTCCTTGATCTCCGGCAGCGTCGGCAACTGGTCCAGGGACTTGAGATTGAAGTCGTCGAGGAACTGCGGCGCGGTGCCGTACAGCGCCGGGCGGCCCGGTACTTCCTTGTGGCCCACTTCACGCACCCAGCCGCGTTCCAGCAGGGTGCGCAGGATGTTGGTGGACACCGCCACGCCGCGCACATCCTCGATCTCGCCGCGGGTGATGGGCTGGCGGTAGACGATCAGCGCCAGCGTCTCCAGCAGGGCGCGCGAGTACTTTGGCGGCTTCTCCTGCCACAGGCGGCCGACCCACTCGCCGAATTCCGCCCGTACTTGCAGGCGCCAGCCGCTGGCCACTTCCTGCAGCTCGCAGGCGGTGTCGGCATAGCGGGCGCTCATGCGCTCCAGCGCGGCGCGCAGGTCCTTGCGGCCGAGGTTGAATTCCGAGGCCACCAGCTTCTGCATCTGTTCCAGCGGCAGCGGCGCATCGGCTGCGAGCAGCAGCGCTTCCAGAATCAGTTCCAGACGGCGGCCGTAGCCTTGTTCGGCCACCGGCTCTTCGGGCAACTGGTCCGCAACGTGCTCGGGAAGTTGATCCTGATGTTCGGCTTCCGCCTGCTCCGCGACAGGTTCCGCCGTGCCTTCATCGGTGTGCTCGTGCACCTGATCCGCTGCCTGCTCCGGCGCCTCTGACCCATGCTCAGCCGGCTTCCCGGGCGAGGCTTGCGTCGTCTCGGCGGCCGGTTCGGCGGTGGCCTCGTCGAGGTCCTTTTCGGGTGTATCGTTCATGATTCCTCAATCGCAGTTTCACGCGCCCGCGCGTTTTCCACCGTCAGCGGGGCGAACGGCGCCGGCTGCCCGATTTCGAGCAGTCCGGCCTTGACCAGTTCCAGGATCGCCAGCAGGCACACCACCACGCCGGCGCGGCCTTCCGTCAGGTCCACCAGCTCGTCGAAGCGCGCTGGGCCCGCCTGGAGGCGGTCGAGGATGCGGCTCATGCGCTCGCGCACCGACAGCGGCTCGGCTTCCACCGTGTGGTGCTTGAACATATCGGCACGCAGCAGCACTTCGCGGAACGCCAGCATCAGTTCGCGCATGCCCGGCACCGGCAACGGCGCATCGCTCTGGATCTTGTCCGGCCGCGCCTGCGCCAGGAAGATCTCGCGGCTGACGCGCGGCATCGCATCCAGGTTTTCGGCGGCGGTCTTGAAGCGCTCGTACTGCTGCAGGCGGCGCACCAGCTCCATGCGCGGATCGCCCAGTTCCTCTTCCACCGCCGGCGGACGCGGCAGCAGGATGCGGGATTTGATTTCCGCCAGCCAGGCCGCCATCACCAGGTATTCCGCCGCCAGCTCCAGGCGCAGCTCGCGCATCAGCGCGATGTAATCCATGTACTGCTGGGTGATCTTCAGCACCGGGATGTCGAGGATGTCCAGGTTCTGCTTGCGGATCAGGTACAGCAGCAGGTCCAGCGGCCCTTCGAAGGCTTCGAGGAAGACTTCCAGCGCATCCGGCGGGATGTACAGATCCTCCGGCATCTTGAGCAGGTCTTCGCCATGCCAGCGCGCCACGGCGTGCGGCGGCGGCGCGCCATCGGCCGGAGCCGGGGCTGGAGCCGGAGCCTCGCTGTCGATGGCTTCGATCTCGTTCTCGCTCATTGCGGGATGAATCCGAGCACGTCATGCACGCGCTTCAGCGTGGCGTCGGCGCGCAGGGCGGCGCGCTCGGCGCCATCCTTGAGCACGCGCTGCAGGCCGGCGCGATCCTCGCGCAGCTCGTTGTAGCGCGCCTGTACCGGCTTCAGGCATTCCACCACCGCCTCGGCCGTGGCGCCCTTCAGCGCGCCGTAGCCCTGCCCGGCGAAGCGCGCCTCCAGCGCGGCGATGGACTCGCCGCCGGTGGCGGAGAGGATCGACAACAGGTTGGACACGCCCGGCTTCTCGACCGGGGCGTAGCGGATGCTGCCGTCCATGTCGGTGACGGCGCGCTTGATCTTGCGGGCGATGACGTCGGGCGGATCCAGCAGGTAGACCGCGTTGGTCTCGGCATCGTCCGACTTGCTCATCTTCGCCGTCGGTTCCTGCAAGCCCATGATGCGCGCGCCCACCGGCGGGATCATCGGCTCCGGCACCCGGAACACCGGCTGGCCGCCGTTCTGTTCCAGGTAGATGTTGTTGAAGCGGATCGCCACGTCGCGGGTCAGTTCCAGGTGCTGCTTCTGGTCGTCGCCCACCGGCACCTGCGCGGTGTCGTAGAGCAGGATGTCCGCCACCATCAGCACCGGGTAGTCGAACAGGCCGGCGTTGATGTTGTCGACGTGCTTGGCCGACTTGTCCTTGAACTGCGTCATGCGGTTCAGCTCGCCCATCTGCGTGTAGCAGTTGAGCACCCAGCTCAGGCGCGCGTGCGCCGCCACGTGGCTCTGCACGAACAGCACGTTCTGCGCCGGGTCCAGGCCGCAGGCGATATACAGCGCCATGAATTCGTAGCAGCGCTCGCGCAACACCTTCGGGTCCTGGCGCACGGTGATGGCGTGCAGGTCCACCAGCATGTAGTAGCAGTCGTACTGCGCGTGCAGCGGCAGCCAGTTCTTGATCGCGCCCAGGTAGTTGCCGATGGTCAGGCGGCCCGAGGGCTGGATGCCGGAAAGGACGACGGGGCGTGGAGGGGGGGTCGCGTTCATGCGGATCGGAAAAAGTACGGCCTAAAACGGATTGATGCCGAGCATCCGGGAAATGCCCACCAGGGACAGCACGAACGGCCAGTACAGGATCTTGCCCAGCAAAGAGCTGACCGCCAGGAGGACCAGGATCAACATGCCGTAGGGCTCGATCCTGGCGAAGCGGAAGGCGGCGCGCGGCGGCAGCACGCCCATCAGGACGCGCCCGCCATCCAGCGGCGGCAGCGGCAGCAGGTTCAGCACCATCAACGAGACATTGATGACCATGCCGGCCCGTCCCATCAGGCGGACGCCGTACCATACGCCCTCCTGGGCGCCGGTATCGGCGGCGAGCTTGAATACCAGGCCCCAGCAGATGGCCATTGCCAGGTTCGACAAGGGCCCCGCCGCGGCCACCACCGCCATGTCCGTCCGCGGCTTGCGGAAATTGCGCCAGTCCACCGGCACCGGCTTGGCCCAGCCGAACAGGAAGCCCCCGCCCATGGCCAGCAGGACGCCCGGCACCAGCACCGTCCCCACCGGATCGACATGCCGCAGCGGGTTCAGGCTCAGCCGCCCCAGCTTGTAGGCCGTGGCATCGCCCAGCGAGCGCGCCACCCAGCCGTGCGCGACCTCGTGCAAGGTAATGGCGAAAATGACGGGGAGCGCCCAGACTGCAAGGGTCTGGACAATATTCAGCGAAGCATCCATCGATCGATTATACCGTCCGGGCGGTCATAAATCCGGCACAAAGGGCGCCGCGGCCAAGCCGGGTTTCAGGCTTCGGCCAGCCCCAGGCCCGATACATCCCCCCGACCCTGCCGCACCAGCACCGGGGCGTCCCCGGTCAGGTCGATCACCGTGGTCGGCTGCAGGCCGCAGGGGCCGCCGTCCAGCACCAGGTCGACCTGGTGTTCCAGCTCGGCGCGGTAGTCGTTCGGGTCGCTCACCGGCTCCTCGGCGTCCGGGAATTGCAGGGTGCAGCTCATCAGGGGCTCGTTCAGCAGCTCCAGCAGGGCCTGGGTCACCTTGTGCTCCGGCACGCGGATGCCGATGGTCTTGCGCTTCTCGTGGACCAAGCGGCGGGGCAATTCGCGCGAGCCTTCCAGGATGAAGGTGTACGGCCCCGGTGTCAGCGCCTTGAGCAGGCGGTATTGCCAGTTGTCGACCCGCGCGTAGGTGGCGATCTCCGACAGGTCGCGGCACACCAGGGTGAACATGTGGTGCTTGTCGAACTGGCGGATCCTGCGGATGCGCTCCGCCGCATCCTTGTCGCCCAGATGACAGCCCAGGGCGTAACAGGAATCGGTGGGATAGGCGATCACGTCACCCGCGCGAACGCGGTCCGCCGCGCGCTGCAGCCAGCGCTTCTGCGGATCGATCGGATGAAGTTCCAGCCATTCAGCGGACATCCGGTAATTTTCGCAGATTATTGAATCCAGGTGATCGCAAGCGTCATCTGACCAGCGGCACTTGCCTGATTTTCCATTGACGGTAGATATAATCGCCCCATGAATGCATTGATCGACCTGCTGCCCATCGTCCTGTTCGGCGCCGCCTATTTCCTGCGCGGCATCTATGTCGCTACAGGCGTGCTGATCGTCACCTGCTTTGCCGTGGTAGCGATCTCCTGGCTGCGCACCGGCAAGGTGCAGAAGATGCAACTGGTCACGGCAATCATGGCGGCGGTATTCGGCGGGATGACCATCTACCTGCACAATCCGGAATTCATCAAGCTCAAGTTCAGCCTGGTCTACGTATTCTTCGCCGCGGCCCTGCTGGCCAGCCATTTCATCGGCGACAAGGTGCTGCTGGCGCGCATCCCGCAGGAGGCCCTCAAGTTGCCGGACGCGGTCTGGCGCCGCCTCAACCTCGCCTGGGTGATCTACTTCCTGCTGCTGGCCGCGGTGAACCTGTACATCGCGCAGAATTTCAGCGAGGCGTTCTGGGTCAAGTTCAAGCTTGCCTCGGTATTCCTGCCGGTGGTATTCATGTTGATGCAGGCGCCGTTCCTGGCGCGCTACCTGGAGTCCGATCCGGAAAAAGACCATGCGCGTTGAACGCATCCGCCAGAAGCTGCAGGACGAACTCAAGCCGCTGCGGCTGGAGATCGAGGACGAGGGGCACAAGCATGTCGGCCATGCCCACGCCGACGGCGGCCACTTCCGCGTGTTCATCGTCTGCCCGGCGTTCGCCGGCAAGCCGCTGATCGCCCGCCACCGCATGGTGTACGAAGCGTTGAGCGAGCAGATGCGCGAGGAGATCCATGCGCTGTCGATCGTGGCGCGGGCGCCCGAGGAAGTCACGGACAACGGTTAGGTACCGCAGCTTCCGTATTTTCCGTGGTCCGGGATGAGCGCAACGAATCCCGGCGGGGGCATGAAGCGCCGGGTTTCACTGCGTTCAACCCGACCCGCGAAAGCGCATCAGCCCTCGATCAGGGCGCGCAGGCCGGCCAGGTCGATCACCGGCACCCCCAGCTTCTCGGCCTTGGCCAGCTTCGAGCCGGCGGCCTCGCCGGCCAGCAGGTAATCGGTCTTGGCGGAGATGCTCCCTGAAACCTTGCCGCCATTGGCTTCGATCAGCGCGCCGGCCTCGTCGCGGCTGATGCCCGGCAAGGTGCCGGTGATGACCAGGGTCTTGCCGCTGAGCGGGCCGCTGGCGGCGGCCTTGGGTGGCGGCCAGTGGATGCCGGCGTCGAGCAATGCCTTGATCGCCTTGCGGTTGCGCGGCTCGGCGAAGAAATGGCACAGGTGCGCGGCGACGATCGGCCCCACGTCCGGAACCTTGCGCAGTTCGGGGTAGCGGTCCTTGGGCTTGACCGCCTCGTCGCCCTCGGTGAGGAGATCGCGCTGCGTCGCCTCGATCAGCGCGTCGAGCGTGCCGAAATGCCGCGCCAGGTCGCGCGCCGTGGTCTCGCCGACATCCGGAATGCCGAGGGCGTAGAGGAAGCGGTCGAAGCGGCTGTCCTTGCTCTTCTCGACGGCCGCGACCACGTTCTCGGCGGACTTCTCGCCCATCCGTTCCAGGGCAGCGAGTTGTTCCGCATCGAGGCTGTAGATATCCGCCGGCGCCCGCACCAGGCCGATATCGATCAACTGCGCCAGCAGTTTCTCGCCGAGACCCTCGATGTCCATCGCCTTGCGCGAGACGTAGTGCTGCAGCGCGCCGTGCAGCTGCGCGCGGCAGGACAGTCCGTTGGTGCAGCGCGCCGCCACCTCGCCTTCGGCGCGTTCGACATGGCCGCCGCACACCGGACAGGTCAGCGGCAACTCGACCTTGCGCGCGTGGTGGGGACGCCGCTCCAGCACCACACCCTTGACCTCGGGAATGACGTCGCCGGCGCGGCGCACGATCACCGTATCGCCGATGCGCACATCCTTGCGCTCGACCTCGTCCATGTTGTGCAGCGTGGCGTTGGAAACGTTGGCGCCGCCGACGAATACCGGCTTGAGCCGCGCCACCGGCGTCAGGGTGCCGGTGCGACCGACCTGGAATTCGACGTTCTCCAGCAGCGTCACCGCTTCTTCCGCGGGAAACTTGTGCGCGATGGCCCAGCGCGGCGCGCGCGACACCGAACCCAGCTCATCGCGCCCGGCCAGGTCATTTAGCTTGTAGACCACGCCGTCGATATCGAAACCCAGGCCGGCACGCTTCGCCTGCATGTCCCGGTAGTACGCCAGGCAGCCGGCGGGCCCCTGCACCACCTGGATCAGGTCGGAAACCGGGAAGCCCCACTCGCGCAGCAGGGCCAGCACTTCATGATGGGTCTTGGGCTGCGTCCAGCCCTGCTGGAATCCGACCGCATAGGCATACAGGGCCAGGGGCCGCGCGGCGGTATTCTTCGGATCGAGCTGGCGCAGCGAGCCGGCGGCGGCATTGCGCGGATTGACGTACAGCTTCTCCCCTTTCGCCGCGGCCTCGGCGTTCATCCGGTCGAAGCCGGCGCGGGGCAGATACACCTCGCCGCGCACCTCGATGATCTTCGGTGCGGGATGCTTCTTGCCCTGCCGCAGGGACAGCGGCAGCCGGCGGATGGTGCGCAGGTTGGCGGTGATGTCCTCGCCGGTTTCGCCGTCGCCGCGGGTGGCGCCCTGCACGAACACGCCGTCCTCGTAGATCAGCGACACCGCCAGCCCGTCGAGCTTGGGCTCGGCCACGTACTCGACCGTTTCCAGACCCAGGCCCTCGCGCACGCGGCGATCGAACTCGCCCAGTTCCTCCTCGCTGAAACAGTTGTTGAGCGACTGCATCGGCTGCCGGTGCGTGACCGGCGCGAATTCCTTCAGCGCCGCGCCGCCGACGCGCTGCGTCGGCGAATCCGCGGTGCGCAACTCGGGGTGCCGGCTTTCCAGTTCCTGCAGTTCGCGGAACAGCCGGTCGTACTCGGCGTCCGGCAGGCTCGGATCGTCGAGAACGTAATAGCGGTGGTTCGCCTCGTCCAGCTGCTGGCGCAGCTCGGCGGCGCGCTTGGCGGGAGCGGTCACGTCATTACCCCCTGGGCGTGATTCATCCAGCGCTGAACAGACCTAACCGTTCGCGGCCCAGGCTTCCACTTCGAGCTGCAGGTTGCGCGCGGCGCCGGGCGACAGCGGCTTGCGCTTGGAGTCATAGACCTCGGCGTTGAGCGCGCGGGCCAGACGCTCGGCCGTGGTCAGCATGTCCTTGATCGCCTCCGCCGGCTTCTGCGGGCCGGGCAGCACCATGAACAGGGTCAGGCCGGGCGTGGAGAAGCTGTCGGCCTGGGCCGGATCCAGGTGCCCCGGCTTGAGCAGGCTGGCGACGCTGAATACCGGCTCGGTGCCGAGCATGCGGTGATAGATCTGGCGCGCGCCGAATTCCAGCCGCTGGGCGCGCAGGGCATCGTGGATCTGGCCGCCGAGGATGTGGGTGCCCTCGCGCTCGGCGATGAGCAGCGACACGATCTTCTCGCTGACCGGCGCGCGGGGCGCCACCGTCGGGGTCTTCCTGGCCGAAGCGGCGCCGATCGGCGCCGCAGCGCCGCCTTCGGCGGCCGGGGCGGGCATCTCGTTGCCGGCGGCGTCGAAGCTCGGCGCCACCCGGCGCGGCTTGCCCACGCCGAATTCGTCGAACTGCTGGTTCTCGCTGTTGAAGATGTCGAGCTGGCGATCCTTGGCCCTGGCCGGCGGCAGCAAGGGCTCATCCGGCTCGCTGGAGCCCTCCATGGCGCGGCGATCGCGGCGCGAATAGAGATAGACGGCGACGACCGCCACCACCCCGAAAATCAGCAACGCCCACTGCAATGGACTCATTTGTTTACGCCTCAGCCCTTGTCACGCCTCAGCCCTAGCCTCGTTCTGGCCCGCCAGCTGGACGGCCTGCTGCACGTCCACGCTTACCAGGCGCGACACGCCCGGCTCCTGCATGGTGACGCCGTGCAGGTGCTCGGCCAGCTCCATGGTGATCTTGTTATGCGTAATGATAATGAATTGAACGTTTTGCGCCATTTCGCGTACCACTTCGCAGAAACGGCCCACATTCGCATCATCCATCGGCGCGTCCACTTCGTCCATCAGGCAGAACGGTGCCGGGTTGAGCTGGAACAGGCCCAGCAGCAGGGCCACGGCCACCATCGCCTTCTCGCCGCCGGACAGCATCTGGATCGAGCTGTTGCGCTTGCCGGGCGGGCGGGCCATGACACGCACGCCGGTTTCCAGCAGGTCGTCGCCGGTCAGCTCCAGATAGGCCTCGCCGCCGCCGAACAGCTGCGGGAAGCGCGCCTTGAAGATCTCGTTGACCTTGTCGAAGGTGGTCTTGAAGCGATCCTGCGTCTCGTTGTCGAGCTTGCGCATCGCGTCTTCCAGCGTGGTCAGGGCCTGGCTGACGTCGGCGTGCTGCGCGATCAGGTAGGCCTCGCGCTCGCGCCCCTCGTCCAGTTCCTGGATCGCCGCCAGGTTGATGGCGCCGAGACGGTCGATGCGGCGGCCGATCTGCGCCACCTTCTCTTCCCACACCGTCGCCGTGGCGTTTTCGTCCAGTTCCGGCGCCAGCTCGGCGCGGCCATAGCCGGTTTCGGCGAACTGCGCTTCCACACCGTCGCGGCGGGCGCGCAGGTTCTCGAATTCCAGACGCAGGCGCTGCAAGGCTTCCTGCGCGGCCTCCTTGGCGGCTTCGGCGGCATGCACGGCACGTACCGCGTTGCCGAGGGCGGCTTCGGCCGCCACCTGCCGGTCGCGCGCCAGGCGCAGGCGCTCGCGCACGGTCTGCACCGCGTCGCGCGCCGCTTCGACCTGGGCGGTCTGCTCGGCGATGGGGGTATCCAGCTCCTCGCCGGCCGCGCGGCGCGCGCTGCGCTGCGTTTCCGCCACTTCGACCTGCTCGGCCAGGGAGCGCAGGGCCTGCTCCACCGCCGCCAGGGCGCTGTTGTGGCCGGCGAGCTGCACCTGGGTCTGGCCGCGCTGCTGCGCGGCGGTCTGGGCCGCGCCGCGGGCCTGCTGCAGGGCCTCGCGCGCCGTCACCAGGGCGCGATTGCGGTCGCCGCGCTCGATGTTCAGGCGCTGCGCGGTTTCCTCCAGGCCGACTAGGCGGGCGCGGGAGGTTTCCAGCTCCTGCGTCTGCTGGCTGGCCTGGGCCGCCAGGGCGTCGATTTCCTGGGTCAGGGCGCGCAGGCGCGATTCGGTCTGCTCCAGGCGCACGGCCTGGGCCTGGCGCTCGGCCATGCGCTGGGCCTGGCGCATGCGCGACTGGTCGGTGCGCACCACCAGGCTGCGGCGTTCGTTCTCCATCTGCGTCTGGCGCGCGCGCAGTTCGTTCAGCTCCTGTTCGCGCGTCTGCACCGACTGGGTGTGTTCCTCGACCTGGGTCTTGAGCTGCTTCAGCAGCAGGCCGCGCGCGATGACGCCGGAATGGGCCGGATCCAGGCGCGGGTAGCGCAGCCAGGAACGGCCGCGCCAGACGCCGTCCGGCGTGATGACCGAGCCGCCGGGAGTGAGGTTGGCGGCAAAGCGCATCGCCTCTTCGGCGTTGTCGGCGATGCGGATATGGGACAGCCAGTCCAGCACGGCGGCGGGGCCGGTGACCTTGGCCGCCAGGGTGCCGGCTTCCTCGGCGAATCCGGCTTCGCCGTGGAGCAGCAGGGCGCCGGCCTTGGGGCCGACCGGCTGGGCGCGCTGCATCTCGCTCCAGTCCGGCAGCAGCGGCGCCTGCAACAGGCCGCTGAGCACGTGTTCGACGGCGGCTTCCCAGCCGGTTTCGACCTGCAGCGCCGAGGCCAGGCGCGGCAGCTCCGCCCAGTCATGGGTGCGCAGCCAGCCGGTCAGTTCGGCATCGTCCTCGCGCAGGGCGGCCTGCTGCAGGGTCTCCAGCGAGGCGAAACGGCCGCGGGCGCTCTGCAACGCCTGCCGCGATTCGTGCAGGGCGGTTTCCACCGCGGCGCGCTGGTCGCGGAGGGCCTGCAGCTCACGATCGGCGTTCTGCAGCTTGGCCTGGGCTTCGCCCAGTTCCTGGTCGAGCGTGGCCAGTTCGGCTTCCGCGTCGGCCAGCGAAGCCTGGATCGGGCTGGCATCGAGGCCGCCGCGCTCGCCCTGCAGGCGGCGCAGGCGCTCCTCGATCTGCTGGCGGGCGCGGTCCAGGCCCTGCACGTGCACGCGTTCGCCTTCGGCTTCCAGCAAGGGCGCCTGCGAACGCTGTGAAAATTCCTCCCACAATCCCTGCTCGTCGACCAGGGTCTGCTCGGCCGTGGCGAGGCGGTACTGGGCTTCCTGCTCCTGCTCCTCGGCGGCGGCAACGCGGGTCTGCGCCGCGCCGACCGCCTCGGTCAGGCCCTGCTGGCGCTGCAATTCCTGCTGGCGCCGGCGCTGCAATTCGGCCAGGGCCGTTTCCAGCTGCTCCAGCTCGCGCACCCGCAGGTTCTTCATCTCGCGGGCATGGGCCAGGTTCTGTTCCTGGCGCGCCAGGGCGGCTTCGGCCTCGTAGACCTGCGCCTGCTCCGCATTCAGCGCGGTGCCGGCCTCGCGCACGGAGCCCTCATTGGCGCCGCGGGCTTCTTCGGCGGCGACCACGGCGGCACGGGCGGCTTCGAGCTGCTGCTCGTGCTCGGTGATGGCGGTTTCCTGCACCACCGCCTGGGCATCCAGGGCGCGCAGGCGCAGCAACAGCACTTCCGCTTTAAGCCTGCGCTCTTCTTCCTTGAATTGCTTGTACTTTTCGGCGTTGGAGGCCTGCTTGGCCAAGACTTCGAGTCTTGCCGTAAGTTCGCCCTGCAAATCCTGGAGGCGCGAGAGGTTTTCGCGGGTCTGGCGGATGCGGGATTCGGTTTCGCGGCGGCGCTCACGGTACTTGGAGATGCCGGCCGCCTCCTCCAGCCATTGCCGCAGCTCTTCCGGCTTGGCCTCGACCATGCGCGAGACCATGCCCTGCTCGATGATGGCGTACTGGTTCTTGCCGCCGAGGCCGGTGCCGAGGAACAGGTCGGTGACGTCACGCTTCAGGCACTTCTGGCCGTTGAGGTAGTACTGCGAACCACCGTCGCGGGTCAGCTCGCGTTTGACGGCGATTTCGGCGTAGGCTGCATAGGGGCCGGTGATCTGGAAGTCGCTGTTGTCGAACTGCAGCTCGACGCTGGCGCGACCGGCCGGCTTGCGCGTGCGCGAGCCGTTGAAGATGACGTCCTCGGTCTCGGTGCCGCGCAGGTTCTTGATACTGGTTTCGCCCAGCACCCAGCGCACCGCGTCGATGATGTTGGACTTGCCGCAGCCATTGGGGCCGACGACGGACGTGAGCCTGCTGGGCAATGGCAGGCTGCTCGGGTCAACAAAGGATTTGAACCCGGCGAGCTTGATTCCGGATAAGCGCATTTACGGCTTTGAATTGTTGGGGCCTGTGCGGTGCAAAAGCCCGCCCAGGTCATGAGTTCTGGAAAGGGCTTAGTGTAAAGGATTGCAGGCATGTGAACAGCCGGCCCCCGCCCCCCTGGCAAAATTGGCAAAATGGGGTCTGGTGGCGCTTATTTGATCGCTGCGTTGCAGTCCCAAATTGCGCCAGGCAAGGCGGAGGCCGCTTGCCCATAGACTCTATGGGCAAGGCCGACAACGCAGCATGGCGCAATTTGGGGCGCAACCCTTCGGGACGGCTTCTGTTTTCGCACATCGCCGCGTCGATCGTCGCTTATGTACGTTAAGTACACTACGCTCCTCTCTCCTTGCGCTGCACGAAAACAGAAGCCGTCGCAGCGACCAAATAAGCGCTACCAGACCCCGTTATGGCAACAAAACCCAGCAAAAAACTCGATACCTTCCCCAATCCGAACCCCGGCCGCGATTTCGTCATCCGCATGCGCATGCCGGAATTCACCTGCCTGTGCCCGATGACCGGCCAGCCGGATTTCGCCACCCTGTACCTGGAGTACGTGGCGGAGAAGACCTGCGTCGAGTTGAAGTCGCTCAAGCTCTACATCTGGAGCTTCCGCAACGAGGGCGCCTTCCACGAGGCGGTGACCAACAAGATCCTCGACGACCTCGTCGCCGCCACCAAGCCGCGCTTCATGCGCCTCACCGCGGTGTGGAACGTGCGCGGCGGCATCTACACCCACGTGGTGGCCGAGCATGCCGGGCGCGGCTGGAAGACCGGCACGGTGCTGCCGCCGTCCGCCTGGCATGTCGACCCCACCGGCGCCGGCCAGACGCCCGGCGTCTGAGTCACCACATGACCTTTTCCGAATTGCTGGAATGGCAGTGGAGCCGTTACGACGGCACGCACCGCAACCGCAACCACCTGCTGATCAAGATCGTGGCGGTGCCGCTGTTCTGGATCGGGGCGGTGAACTTCGTGGTGCCGCTGGTCTTCGCCGGGCTGGTACACGCGCTCGGCGGCGCCATCCTGATGGCTGCTTCGCTATTCCTGCAGGCCAAGGGCCAGGAGATGGAAGGCACGCCGCCGCAGCCGTTCGCCGATGCGCGCGACTATGTGCGGCGGGTGCTCGCGGAGCAGTTCGTCACCTTTCCGCGCTTCGTCATCAGCGGCGGCTGGTGGCGCAATTTCAACGCGGCGGATTGATCAAGACGCGGCGTGCAGGGGATAGAACAGCACACTGAGCAGGAACATGCCGCCGTACATGCCGATCTCCAGCGTTTCGCTGAGCGGCTGGATGCGCAGTAGCGCACCCCAGATGTGCACCACCACCATCATGCAAGCGACGGCCAGCAGCGCTTGATAGGTGAACAACAACCCCACCCCGCTGAGGCCGGCGCGCAACATCAAGGCCTCGATCACCAGGATGAAAGCGCCAAGGCAACGGCCGAAGTAGATCGCAAGATCCCGCTCCTGCGGAATGCGCCAGCCGAACCAGCGGGCCCAGGTCAGCGGCACCAGAAAGATCGGCAGGGCAAAGACCAGGCTGGTGACGCAGGCCAGCACGACCAGGAAGATCTGGCTGTAGGCACTCCATAGACCAAGCATGGCGACTCCGGGAAAACGCGCGCCGGGCTAGTTTAACGCATCGGCGGAAAGAGCCGGTCGGAAATGCGGAACTGTGACGTGGCTCTCATCAAGCGCCCCCATAGGATCAAATAACCCGTTGACCGGCCAGTGCCGGACCACAACAATCCCCGTGGGGAGGCGTACTCAAAATTACGCCCACGCTTCATCATCCATAGGGAATCAAATGAAAATCAGACTCACCCCGCTGCAGTCCGGGTGCATCGCCGCCTGCTGCATGGGCCTCGCCTTCAGCGCCCACGCCGACAAGCCAGAACTGCCGGTGTTCGCCATCCACGCTTTCGCCGGCGGCAAGATCCTCAACAAGGATGACTGGGCCCCGGCCGACCAGCAGTTCGAATACGGCGGCGAAATGGATTTCCAGCCGGGCTCCTGGCCGATCGCGCTCACCGCCGGTTACTACACCGGCCACGCCAGCGGTGATCCCGGCTTCAACGACGGCGACTTCAAGAGCACCACCACCGAGATCCAGGCCGGCGTGAAGAAGTTCTGGCAGACCGGCCGCGTGGGTCGCGCCTTCGCCAGCGGCGGCATCACCTTCGCCAGCGCAAAGGGCGAGCTGCAGGGCATTTCCTCGAAGGACAACGGGGTCGGCGGGTGGATCGGCGGCGGCTACATCTTCGAGCTTGGCCGCCATTTCGACATCGGTATCGACGCCAAGTACTCCTATGCCAAGGCCACGGTGGAAGGCATCGACACCAATGCCGGCGGCATGCATGCCGGCGTGCTGGCCGGCCTGCGCTGGTAGCGATGGCTTGAAAACCCGGGCGAGGGACGGCCTTGCCCGGGTAGTCGGGAGCATCCTTACTTCTTCTTGCCCAGCTTCTGGATCACTTCGGAAGCGATCTGCTCGGACTTCCTTTCCAGGGCCCGTCGCCGTTCCGGATCGAGCTTCACCACCTTGCGACTGCGCCTGCGGCGCTGCATGAGCTTGCGCACATAGGGAATCACCCGCCAGGCGCGGTGGCCATCCATCGGGCCGATGGGCAGCAAGGCCACCATCATCAGGAACAGATTCCACAGCGTGAATACCATCAGTGCCGGACCGGCGATGAGGGCGACGACCGGATTTTCGGCGCCCTGCAGCAGGTAGCGCGCCACCAAGGCCAGCAGCAGCACCAGCAGTTGCGCGCCGACGCCGGACCAGGCGATGAGGATGTCGTCCAGCTCACTACGCGGGTACGAATGCGAGGTCTGGCCGTGCAGCCCGCTGAGCGTGATGTCCTCGACCGACAGACCGCGCCAGCGCGCCATCGCGGCATGGCCGAACTCGTGCGTCACCAGCAGCAGTGCATAAGCCACCGAGCCGACCAGGGCCCCGACCACGCTTTGCATCATCAGCCACAGCCAGGGAAAGACCAGCAGCACGGTCCAGTGCATCGAAACCGGAATGCGGAACCATCTGCCCAGGTGCCAGTAATTTTCCACCGCTTCCCCACTGCTGTCGAAGTGAGGCCTAGGCTATCAGACTCGCCGCGGCTTCAGGCCGGATAGCCGGTGATGACACGGATGCGCCGATACAGCGAACGCAGCCGCGGATACAGCTTGCTGTAGACCTCGCGGTAGAGCTGGTCGTAGACCTTATGCGCCACGGGATCGGGCACGAAGACGCGGCCGCTGCGGGTCATCGCCGCCACCGCCCGCGCGTAATCCGGGTACAGGCCCAGGCCCACCGCCAGGTTGATCGCCGCGCCCAGGGCGGAAGTCTCGTAGAGGTCAGGCCGTTCGATGGCGCTGCCGAAAATGTCGGCGGTGATCTGCATCGCCATGTCGCTTTGCGAACCGCCGCCGGCGGCGATGATGCGGCGCAAGGGATGACCGAGCTTGCGCTCGATCTGTTGGCGGCCGCCGCGCAGGCTGTAGGCCAGGCCTTCGATGATGGCACGGTACAGGTGGGCGCGCGTGTGCACGTCGCCGAAGCCGATGATGGCGCCCTTGGCTTCCGGACCCGGATCGGTCACACCGGGCGACCAGTAGGGTTGCAGGGTCAGGCCCATCGAACCCGGCGGCGCCCGCTTGAGCAGTTCGTCGAACAGGGACTCCACCGGCACGCCCAGTTCCTGCGCCTTGGCCTGCTCGCGGTGGGCAAACTCGCGCTTGAACCAGCTCACCATCCAGAAGCCGCGGTAGATCTGGATCTCGGTGTTGTAGGCGCCGGGAATCGCCGCCGGATACGCCGGCAGCAGGCGCTGCACTTCGACGTAGCGCGCTTGGGTGGTGTTGATGGTGGCGGTGGTGCCGAAGGACAGCTGCGCCACATCGGCACCGAGCGCGCCGCTGCCCAGCACCTCGCAAGCCTTGTCGGCGGCGGCGGCGATCACCGGCACGCCGGCGGGCAGGCCCAGGGCCGCGGCCGCTTCCGGCAGCAGCGTGCCGAGCTTGCCGCCCGGCGCCACCAGGCGCGGCAACTGTTCCCTGCGCACCGACAGCGCACGCCATTTGAAGTCGGAAGGCGCGGCCCAGTCCAGGCGCTTGTAGTCGAAGGGCACGAAGCCCACCTGGGCGCCGCTGGAGTCGACCCATTCCCCCACCATGCGCCGCAGCAGCCAGCCGGAGAGGAAGACGAACCTGTCGGTGGCGCGCCACAGCTCCGGCTCGTTCTGCGCCAGCCAGTTGGCCTCGGCCTCGGTCTGGAAATGCCGCATCAGGCTGCCTGCGCCGGCCACGGCAAAGGCGGCATTCCAGAACGCGCCCAGCGGCGGCAGCCGCGTCGCCTTGCGCTGGTCGAGCCAGACGATCACCGGCCGCAACGGGCGCCCCGCTTCGTCGGCGCAGACCACGGTGCTGCGCAAGGTGGTCAGCGACAGGCCGCTGATCGATTCGGGGCGCAGCTCGCCCTGTTGCCACAGCTCGCCGCAGGCCGCGGCAATGGCGTTCCAGTAGGTTTCCGCATCCTGCTCGGCCCAGCCGGGATGCGGCGAGACGTAGGGCGGATCCAGCTGCACCTGCGCCTTGGCCAGCAAGCGCCCCTGTTCGTCGAAGACGATGGCGCGCACGCTTTGCGTGCCGACGTCGATCGCCAGCAGGCGTGCGGCAGTCATACCGATCCGGGGAAGTCGATCGCGTGGCGACGCCGCCACAGATCCAGATAGCGGCTGCGCTCCTGCGCCCAGCGCACCTCGTCCCAGCCCAGTTCTTCGCGGCAGATCGCTGCCACGCCTTCGAGCACGGTCACCCCGCCTTGCGGCAGCAGCAGGCCGATGCGGGTACGGCGCAGCAGCAGGTCGTCGAGGTGCATCACCGCCTCATGGCGCGCGGCCCAGCGCAGCTCGCCCCAGACGTAGGGCGTGCCGGGGACATCCTCGCGGTCGCCGGCCCAGGCCGAGCGCGCCAGCCAGGCGACGCACTCGGGACCATGGCGGGCCTGCAGGCGACCGGGAATGGTGGGCGCCGGCGGCGCCTCGGCCAGCGGCGTCAGCACCGGTAGTTGCTTCGCCGCAAGCGTCAGTACCTGCACGGCGGTGACGCGGAAGGTGGTGAGCTTGCCGCCGGTGATGCCGATCCAGCCGGGGCTGGACCAGCTGGCGGATTCGCGCGACTCTGCGGAAGGATCGTCCTTGCCGCTGGCGACGATGGGGCGGACGCCGCAGTAGCTGGAAGTGGCATCGGCCAGGGTCAATCCGAGATCGGGGAACTGGTGGTTGAGGCCCTCCATCAGATACTGTGCTTCGTCCGCCGTCATCTCCGGCCGCGCCGGATCGCCGTCGCCGTGATCGAGATCGGTGGTGCCGAACAGGGCCACGCCTTCCCAGGGATAAACGAAGATCGGCCGGCGGTCGCGCACGTGCAGCCAGGACACCGCACGCTTCACCGGCAGCTTCGCCAGCGGGAAGATCAGGTGGCTGCCGCGCAAGGGCCGCAAGGTCGGCGCACCGCCCGGATCGCCCGGCAGACCGGTGGACCAGACCCCGGCGGCGTTGATCACCATGCCGGCCTCGATCTCGCGCCGCTCGCCGCCGATCAGGTCATGCAGGGCCACGCCGCGCACGCGGCCGTCGGCTTTGAGCACCTCGCTGACGCGCACGTAGTTCAGCGTCCGCCCGCCCGCTTCCTGTGCTTCGAAGATCAGGCGCAGCACCAGGCGCGCATCGTCGGTGCGGGCATCCTCGTAGGCCACCGCACCCATCAGGCCCTCGCGGCGCAGCTGCGGCTCCAGTTGCAGCGCCTGCGCGGCGGACAACGAGCGCGAACGCCACTGCCCACCCATGAGATCGTAGATCGCCAGGCCGATGCGCATCACCGCGCGGCCGGGCTTCATGCCCTGGTAGATCGGCATCAGGAAGGGCTGCAGCTCGACCAGGCCGCCGCGGCTGCGCAGCAGGCGATTGCGCTCGCGCACCGACTCCATGGTCAGGCGCCACTGGCCGTCCTTGAGATAGCGCAGGCCGCCGTGAACCAGCTTGGACGAGGCGCTGGAGGTGCCGGAAGCAAAATCGTTCTGCTCCACCAGCAGCACGCTGGCGCCGGCGCGCACCGCCTCGTGCAGGATACCGGCGCCGGTGATGCCGCCGCCGATCACCACCAGGTCGAAGCGCGCGGGCAGATCCGCCAGTGCCGGGCGCGGGCTCATCGCGGCAGCCGCCGTTGCGGGATGGTGAACATTCAGAGAAACAGCTTGCCCGGATTCATCATGCCCTGCGTATCGAACTCGCGCGCCATGGCGCGGATCAGGTCCATGCCGAGCGGGCCTTTCTCCGCTTCCAGGTAAGGCGCGTGGTCGATGCCGACGCCGTGCTGGTGGCTGATGGTGCCGCCGTTGGCGACGATGGCCTCGGACACGGCGCGCTTGAGCTTGACCCAGCGCGCATGGTTTTCCTCGTAGGTCGGCGCGGCGCGGAAGACGAAAGTCGAGTAGATGCTGCAACCCTGCCGGTAGACATGGGACAGGTGGGTGAAGGCATGCACCCGCTCGCCCTCGCCCTTCAGCGACTGGCGCGCGGCTTCCTCGATCGCTTCCATGGTGTTGGTCGCCTGCGGCCAGTTGATGGCGGTCTCGGCGGTGTCGGCGGCGTAGCCGGCGCGCCACAACGCATTGCGCAGGTAAGGACCGTAGAAGCGCTTCGCCGCCCAGGCCTTGCCCATGATCTTGCCGGCGTGCACGCCGCGGCACTGCTTGGCGATGGCCAGGGCCTCGCGGCGGCTGCGCAGCACGTCGCGATTGAGGCCGGTGAAGCCGATCATCAGCATCACCGGCTTGAGGCCGGAGCCGCGCAGGCGCAGGTAGCGCTTGAGCCAGGCGATGGTCTTTTCGTGGCCGGCGAGGGTCAGCTGCGTTTCGGTCTCGACCGGGTTGCTCATGCGCAGCATCGACAAGGGGATGTCGGCCTGCACCATCAGGCGCACGGCTTCCAGGCCGGTATCCCAGGTGGGAAAGAACACGGCGTGGAAGTCCTCGCGCTCGGGCAGCTTGCGCACGCGCAGGGTGGCCTCGCTGAGCAGGCCGAGACGGCCCTCGCTGCCGAGCACGCATTCGCGCAGGTCGGGGCCGGCGCTGGAAGCCGGATGGCCGCCGACGCGCAACTCGCCGCGCGGCGTCGCCAGGCGGCCTGCGGCGAACAGCTGTTCGATGCGGCCGTAGCGCAACGACTGCTGGCCGCTGGAGCGGGTCACCACCCAGCCGCCGACGGTGGAGTATTCGTAGGACTGCGGGAAATGACCGAGCAGGTAACCGCGCTGCGCCAGCTGCGCTTCCACCTGCGGCCCCGGCGTGCCGGCGCCGAAGCGGGCCAGCAAGGAGGTCTCGTCGAGATCGAGCAGGCGGTTCATGCGCTCCAGCGAGATGTTGACCACCGGGCGGTCCGAGGCGGGCACCTGCAGGTGCCCGACCACGCTGGTGCCGCCGCCGTAGGGGATGACGATCGCCCCCAGCTTCTGTGCGCTGGCCAGGGCCTGCGCCGCTTCCTCGTGGCTGCCGGGCAGCGCGACGCCGTCGGCCAGGGGGCCGAGCCTGCCGTAGCGCAATGCGATCCAGTCCGGAAAGCTCTGCCCGCGCGCGCGGCGCAGCCGCAACTCGGGCGCGGTCTCGAACGGGGTGTTGGCCGGCAGGCGCGACGCCGGTGCGGCGGCCAGCGCATCGGCCAGCGTGGCGTCACGGGTCGGCGTGGCGGCACCCACCGTCTGCAACAGGAAGGCCTGCGCGCTCTCCGTCAACGTATCGTCGCGTCCTTCCTCACCCCAGCCGTTCCAAGACCGCATTCGATGTTTGTCCGTCGTACCAGCCCATGCAGGCGGGGTGAAAGTTAGCATGCTCAAGACGGCAGCGGGTGAGGCGCGGAATCGCCGCCGCGCGGCGCCGCAAGAGCGCTGCAACCCGCCCATCCTGGCACGGCGCAGTTACAGTATCGCCATGACTGTTTCCACCTCATACCGCGGTCGTTTCGCGCCGACGCCATCCGGGCCTCTGCACCTCGGTTCGCTGCTCACGGCCCTGGCCAGCTACCTGCAGGCACGCAGCGCCGGCGGGCGCTGGCTGCTGCGCATCGACGATCTCGACGAGGGGCGCAGCCGCCCCGAACACATCGAGACGATCCTGCGGCAGCTCGAAGCGCACCAGTTGCATTGGGACGAACCGCCGCGGCTGCAATCGCGGCATGTGGATGCGTACGAAGCAGCCTGCGAACAACTGCACGACCTCGGCCTGCTCTACCCTTGCGCCTGCACACGGGCGCAACTGGTGCAGGACTCGCTCGCCGGCATCGACGGTCCGGTCTATGCCGGCACCTGTCGGGACAGCGCGCCGCTGGCGGAGCGGCTGGCCTGGCGCCTGCGCGTCTCAGCCGGCGATTTGCGCATGGACGACGCCTGGCAAGGCCCATTGCAGCGCAATCTGGAACGCGATATCGGCGACTTCGTGCTGCGCCGCGCCGATGGCCAGATCGGCTATCAGCTCGCGTGTGTGGTGGACGAGGCGGCGCAGGGCATCACCGAAGTGGTGCGCGGCGCCGACCTGATCGGTTCGAGTTTCCGCCAGCGTCATCTGCAAGGCCTTCTGGGACTGCCCACGCCGGACTACCGCCATCTGCCGGTGCTGACGGGCGCGGACGGGCGCAAGCTGAGCAAGCAGAACCATGCGCGCCCGATCGACGCACTACATGCATCGGAGAATCTGCATTACTGCCTGGAACTGCTCGGACAGGCGCCGCCTGCTGCGCTGCGCGGCGCCAGGACCGGCGAAATGCTGCGCTGGGGGCTGGAACACTGGAATGCGGCAGCGGTACCCATGGGACTGCAACATAGGGTCAGCGCTGCCTGAACGGGTGCTTTGCTGCACTGCGCTTCAGCATCTGGCATGCTTAGGGTGTTGCAGCACAGCGAAACGCATGAACGACATCCGCGTCATCAAGAAATACCCGAACCGCCGGCTCTACGACACCAACGTCAGCCGCTATATCACGCTGGAAGAAGTGCGCCAGCTGGTATTGAGCAACGTGAAGTTCCGTGTCGAGGACAAGCGCACCCGCGATGACATCACGCGCAGCATCCTGCTGCAGGTGATCTCGGAGCAGGAGGAAGGCGGCAACCCGATCTTCAGCTCGGAGTTGCTGACCCATATCATCCGGTTCTACGGCGATCCGATGCAAACCAGCATCAGCCGCTACCTGGAACTGTCGATGCAGCTGTTCATGGACCAGAACCACAACTTCGCCGAACAGCTGCGCGGCCTGCTGGGCCAGGCGCAGCACCCGGTGCAGCGCCTGAAGGACATCGCCGACCGGCAGGCGCCGATCTGGCGCTCGGTGCGCCGCGAATTCCTCAAGGGGCTGTCGCGCTCCAAGGTGATCAAACCCTTGCTGGAACGCAGCGACGAGGAAGTCTAGGGATTTCAGCTCGCGCGCCCGCTACAGGCGGGCCAGAGCTTTATGCGCACGGATGTGAACGCAGGGTGCAATGCCCTGAGACGGATGTGATTCGAGTGCGAAGTCATGATCCGGAAGCACCATGCCTTCCGACCAGCTGGCTCGCCTGCTTTCAACGCCCACACCGGCTTGGCTCACAGCCATCTGATCTTGAATGATCGTTTGATCAATTAATCAAATTTGGTTTGTGCGGCGCCACAAAAACGGTGACGAGAACGTCAAATATTGCAGCCAATCAACTTCAAGTAGTTGAATTAATTATACTTTTATAATTTCCAATTTCTTGACAGGCAAACCGGAGCCTGCTTATACTGCACTGCAACAAAATGAATGCAAGATGCGGTGTCTAGAATAATTTTTAGTTGACACCGCGGAAGTCTCCTCCAGAAAGGCCTTGCGCCTTTCTCGCACCTTGCCCCCTGAGACCAGGGGGTTTTTTTTGACTGTCGATCCCGCGCCGAGGGCTGCGGAAATCGGGGCGGCTTCTTCAGCCGCCCCGGATTGTGACCAAAACCTTGACGCAGATCAAGTCCGCGTCAGGCCTTTACTCAATTGCTGTTTTTACTCGACGACGTCGATGGCCTTCATCGACAGGCGGATGCGGCCCTGCTTGTCGATTTCCAGCACCTTCACGCGCACCGTCTCGCCTTCCTTCACCACGTCGGCCACGTTTTCGACGCGCTTGTCGGAGAGTTGCGAGATGTGCACCAGGCCGTCCTTGCCGGGCAGGATGGTGACGAAGGCGCCGAAATCCATCAGCTTGGCAACCTTGCCCTCGTAGACCTCGCCGACCTGCACGTCGCGCGTCAGCGCTTCGATGCGGGCGATGGCGGCCTTGGCGGCGTCGCCGTCGACAGCGGCGATCTTGATGGTGCCGTCGTCGTCGATGTCGATGCTGGTGCCGGTCTCTTCGGTGATGGAGCGGATGGTGACGCCGCCCTTGCCGATGACGTCACGGATCTTGTCCGGGTGGATCTTGATGGTGGTGATGCGCGGCGCAAACTCGGACATCTCGGCGCGCGGCTTGTCGATGGTCTTCACCATCGCCTCGAGGATGTGCAGGCGGCCGGCCAGGGCCTGGTCCAGCGCCACCTTCATGATCTCGCCGGTGATGCCGGTGATCTTGATGTCCATCTGCAGCGCGGTAACGCCGTTGGTGGTGCCGGTGACCTTGAAATCCATGTCGCCGAGGTGATCCTCGTCGCCCAGGATGTCGGTCAGCACCGCCCAGCGGTCGCCTTCCTTGATCAGGCCCATCGCCACGCCGGCAACCGGCGCCTTGATCGGCACGCCCGCGTCCATCAGCGCCAGGCTGGCGGCGCAGGTGCTGGCCATCGAGCTGGAGCCGTTGGACTCGGTGACTTCGGCGACGACGCGCACGACGTAGGGGAATTCCTTGTCCAGATCCGGCATCACGGCGGCGACGCCGCGCTTGGCCAGGCGGCCGTGGCCGATTTCGCGGCGCTTCGGCGCGTTGAGGCGGCCGGTTTCACCGACGCAGTACGGGGGGAAGTTGTAGTGCAGCATGAACATGTCGCGCCACTCGCCCTCGACGCTGTCGATCAGCTGCGCGTCCTTGCCGGTGCCCAGGGTGGTCACGGCCAGCACCTGGGTCTCGCCGCGGGTGAACAGGGCGGAACCGTGGGTGCGCGGCAGGATGCCGACGCCCATGGTCAGCGGACGCACGGTCTTCAGGTCGCGGCCGTCGATGCGGGGCTTGCCGTCGAGGATGCGGTTGCGGACGACGCGGGATTCCAGCTCGCCGAACGCGTCCTTGACCTTGCCGGCGGAGAACTTCGGCGCGTCGCCGGAGCACAGGGCGGCGTTGATCGTGGTGCGGATGGCGGCCAGCTTCTCGTAACGCTGCTGCTTGTCGGCGATGGCGTAGGCTTCGGTGACGGCGCCTTCATGCGCATTGATGGCGCTGGTCAGCTCCTGCGCGGCGGCGGACGGCTGCCAGTCCCACTTGGCCTTGCCGGCTTCGGCGACCAGTTCGTTGATGGAGTTGATGGCGGCCTGCATCTGCTCGTGGCCGAACAGCACGGCGCCGAGCATCACGGCCTCGGACAGCTGCTTGGCTTCGGACTCCACCATCAGCACCGCATCCTTGGTGCCGGCGACGACCAGGTCCAGCTCGGAGGTGGTCAGCTGGGTGGCGCTGGGGTTGAGGATGTACTGGCCATCCTGGTAACCGACGCGGGCGGCGCCGATCGGGCCGGCGAAGGGCACGCCGGCCAGGGCCATGGCGGCGGAGGCGCCGATCATGGCGGGGATGTCGCCGTTGACTTCCGGGTTGAGCGACAGCACCGTCGCCACCACCTGGATTTCGTTGAAGAAGCCTTCCGGGAACAGCGGGCGCAGCGGACGGTCGATCAGGCGCGAGGTCAGCGTTTCCTTCTCGGTCGGACGCCCTTCACGCTTGAAGAAGCCGCCGGGGATGCGGCCGCCGGCATAGGTGCGCTCCATGTAATCGACGGTCAGCGGGAAGAAATCCTGGCCTTCCTTCGCTTCCTTCTTGGCCACCACGGTGACCATGACCACGGTCTGGGCGACGGTGACGATAACGGCGGCGGTGGCCTGGCGCGCGATGGCGCCGGTTTCCAGGGTGACGCTATGGGCGCCGTACTGGAAGGTTTTTTTGATGGGCGTGACGGGATAGACCATGGCTGGCTCGATTAATTTTGCAGGCGGTGAAACGGAAGAAGCCGCGCCCGAGGGGAACGCGGCTTGGCGTGGCTTAGCGGCGCAGACCGAGGTCGGCGATCAGCTTGGCATAACGGCTCTGGTCTTCCTGCTTCAGGTAATCGAGCAGCTTGCGGCGCTGGTTGACCATCTTCAGCAGACCGCGGCGCGAATGGTGATCCTTCTTGTTCGCTTCGAAATGACCGCCGAGGCTGGTGATGCGCTCGGACAGCAGGGCCACCTGGACTTCCGGCGAACCCGTATCACCCTTGGCACGCTGGTATTTGGCAACCACCGCACTCTTTTGATCAATGGACAACGGCATCACATGCTCCGAAATTTGGACTTGAATTCGTCTGATGAATTTGACATTTTAGCGGGGATTGCCCCGCCCCACAACACATTCGCTCTATTTATGGGCGCTGTTTCAGGGCTTTAGCCTGAATTTGCCCTGTTTTCCGGCCGATTCATCCAGCGGCGGGGTACCAGGTGGCCGGCGCCGTCGCTTTCGGCGATCCCCAGCAGGCGCTGCCGCTGGTCGAAAACCGCGGTCAGGCCGGCAGCTCCCGCGTCCGCCATCAGCAAGGTCTGCCCGCGGCTCAGGCGGTGCGCCAGGGTATCGTCCACCGTCAGTTGCGGCCAGTCCCGCAGCGCCGTGCCCGGGGGCAGCAGCAGGCTGTCGCGCGCCTCGCCCGGTTCGGTCCGCTCCACCTGTTCCAGGCTGACCATGGCGCCGGCGTCGAACGGCGCGAGGCCGGTGCGGCGCAGGGCGGCCAGGTGGGCCTGCTGCCCCACCGCCGCGGCCCAGTCCTCGGCCAGGGTGCGGATATAGGTACCCTTGGAACAAGACACCTCGAATTCGAAATGCAGGCCGTCGAAGGCCAGCACGCGCAGCTCGTGGATCCGCACCTGGCGCGGCGCGCGCTCGATCTCGATGCCGGCGCGGGCCAGTGTATAGAGCGGCAGGCCGTCGCGCTTGATGGCGGAATACATCGGCGGCACCTGGTCGATGGTGCCGAGGAATTGCGGGATCGCCGCTTCCAGCTGCTCGCGGCTCAGGCTGGAGGGGTCGGAAGTCGCGACCTGCTGGCCTTCGCCGTCGCCGGTGCTGGTGCGCACGCCCAGGCGCACCCGCGCCTGGTAGCGCTTGTCGGCATCGAGCAGGTAGGCGCTGAGCTTGGTCGCCTCGCCCAGGCAGATCGGCAGCAGGCCGGTGGCCAGCGGGTCGAGGCTGCCGGTGTGGCCGGCCTTCTCGGCGTTGTACAGGTGCTTGGCGTTCTGCAGCGCCGCGTTGGACGTCAAGCCCAGGGGCTTGTCGAGCAGGAGGATGCCGTCGACGCTGCGGCGCCGCGACCTGGAGCTTGTCCGTGAGTAAATCGTGCCTGCGACGGAGGTCATTTTTGCGCAGCGCTAGTCGGATGGGGCGCAGCATGGTGATTCCATGCAAGCACCGGCCGACGTAGCGATGCGCAAAAATGGCCCCGTCCCTCCGGGTTGCGCCCGAAATCGCGCCATGCTGCGTTGTCAGGCCTGGACCATGGATTGACCATGGTCCAGGCCCTCCGCCTTGCCTGCCGCGATTTCGGGCGGCAACGCAGGCGCGATTTACTCACGGACAAGCTCCTACCCTTCGCCATCTTCAGGGGGTGCGATTTTCTTCTTTGGAACCACCGCCGCACTCGGCGCGACCGGGTGCGCGAGGTCGCGCGCGGTGGCTTCACGGATCATGCTGCCGATGCGGTCGCCCTCGCGCAGCGCCTCGTCGGCGAAGAAACGCAGCATCGGCACGTAACGCAGCTTCAGCGACTTGCCGATGGCCCGGCGCAGCAGCGAAGCCGCGCCGTTGAGGGCCTTGGCCGCAGCCTTGAGCTCGGCATCGCTGCCGAGCTGGCTGATCGAGATGCGCGCATTGCGCATGTCCGGCGAGACGCTGACCTGGGTGACCGTGACCAGCGCCACCCGCGGGTCGGTGAGCTGTTCGCGAATCAGCGAACTCAACTCGCGCTGCAATTGCGCGTTGATCCGCAGCGTTCGCGAAAACTCCCTCGGCATCAGGCTTCCGCGCCAACCGTGCGACGCACTTCAATACGCTCGTAGCACTCGATCTGGTCGCCCGGCTTGACGTCGTTGTAGTTCTTCACGCCGATGCCGCACTCGGTGCCGACCACGACCTTGGACACGTCGTCCTTGTGGCGGCGCAGCGATTCCAGCTCGCCTTCGTAGATCACCGTATTGCTGCGCAATACGCGGATCGGCAGGCCGCGGCGGACTTCGCCTTCCATGACCAGGCAGCCGGCGATGGCGCCGAACTTGGAGGAGCGGAACACGTCGCGCACCTGGGCGGTGCCGACGATCTGCTCGCGCGTCTCGGTGCCGAGCAGGCCGCCGATGGCATCCGAGACGTCGTTGATGACGTCGTAGATGATGCTGTAGTAGCGCACGTCCACACCGGTGTCCTGGATGCGGCGGCGCGCCACGCTGTCGGCACGGACGTTGAAGCCGATGATGATGGCGCGCGAAGCCAGCGCCAGCTCGATGTCGGACTCGCTGATGCCGCCGACGCCGCTGGACACGACATTGACCTTGACCTCGGCGCTGGGCAGCTTGCGCAGCGATTCGGTCAGCGCCTCGGCGCTGCCCTGCACGTCCGCCTTGACCATCAGGTTGAGCGACTTCTGCTCGCCGGCCTCGCCCATGCGGGCGAACACCTGGTCCATGCGCACGGCCTGGGTCTGCGCCAGCTTGGCTTCACGCTGCTTGACCTCGCGCAGCAGGGCCAGTTCACGGGCCTTGCGTTCGTCGGAGACGACCACCACATCGTCGCCGGCATCCGGCGCGCCGGACAAGCCGAGCACCGCCACCGGGATCGAGGGACCGACTTCCTTCACCGGCTGGCCGGCTTCGTCGAACATTGCGCGGACACGGCCGAAATACGGGCCGGTCAGGATGACGTCGCCCTGGCGCAGGGTGCCGGAGCGGACCAGCACCGTCGCCACCGGACCGCGTCCCTTCTCCAGCGAGGACTCGACCACGGTGCCGCGCGCGGGTCCGTCCAGCGGGGCCTTCAGTTCCAGCACTTCGGCCTGCAGCAGGATGGCGTCGAGCAGCTTGTCGATGCCTTCGCCGGTGACCGAGGAGACGCCGATGAACTGGGTGTCGCCGCCCCATTCCTCGGAAATCACCTGTTCGGCAGACAGTTCGGTGCGGACGCGGTCGAGATCGGCTTCGTGCTTGTCGATCTTGGTGATGGCGACCACCATCGGCGCCTTGGCGGCGCGCGCATGCTGGATCGCTTCCTTGGTCTGCGGCATCACGCCGTCATCGGCGGCCACCACCAGCACCACGATGTCGGTGATCTGCGCGCCGCGGGCGCGCATGCGCGTGAACGCGGCATGGCCCGGGGTGTCGAGGAAGGTGATGACGCCCTTGTCGGTGGTGACGTGGTAGGCGCCGATGTGCTGCGTGATGCCGCCCGCCTCGCCCGCGGCAACGCGGGTCTTGCGGATGTAATCGAGCAGCGAGGTCTTGCCATGATCGACGTGGCCCATGATGGTGACCACCGGCGGACGCGCTTCCGTCGCCAGGCTCTTGTCGCCGGCGGTGGCGGCCTGCTCCAGCGCCTCTTCGGCGTCGGTGGCCTTGACCATCTTGGCCTTGTGGCCCAGCTCTTCCACCATGATCGCCGCCGTGTCCTGGTCGATGATCTGGTTGATGGTGGCGAACACGCCGCTCTTCATCATCGCCTTGATCAGGTCGGTGGCCTTCACCGCCATGCGGTTGGCCAGCTCGCCCACGGTGATCGCTTCCGGCACTTCCACCTCGCGCACCACCGGTGCGGTCGGCTTCTCGAACATGTGCAGGTTGTCGACGCGGATCTGCCCGGTCGGCTTCTTCGATTTCTTTTCGCGACGGTTGCCGCCCTTGCCGGCGGCAAGGTGCAGCTCGTTGCGGTGATGCGAACCGCCGCGGTCACGCTCCGGCTTGAGCGCCGGCGGCTGCGACGGCGTCGACGCGGCGGGCGGCGGCGTCACGATGATCGGCACTTCGGTGGCGCGGCGCAGGTTCTCGGCGGCGCGGCGGCGCGCCGACTCGGCTTCCATGCGGGCACGGTAGATCGGATCGCTCTTGAAACGCTCCGCATCCTCGGCGGCCTTGCGCGCCACTTCCTCGGCGGCGGCGGCGGCGCGGGCCTGTTCCTCGGCCAGCAGCTGGTGTTCCTGCAACTCGCGGTGGCGCTTGGCTTCCAATTCGGCGGCCGCGCGGGCCTCGGCCTCGCGCTGCAATTGGGCCTGGGCCTCGGCGGCTTCAGCCGCTGCGGCTGCGGCCGCTTCGGAAACCGCGTCGGTCGGCGCCGGGGCGGAAGGCTCCTGCACCATGTCGTTCTTGACATAGGTACGGCGCTTGCGCACTTCGATGCTGACCGTCTTGGCGGCCGCGCCGCGGGCGCCGCCGAGCTTGAGCTCGGTGGTTTCCTTGCGCTTGAGCATGATGCGCCCGGCGCCGCCGGCACCCAGGGTGGTGCCACGGGTGGTCTTCTGCAGATGGCTCAGCAGCGCCAGCTTGTCCGCCGGACTGATCGGCGACTTTTCGTTGTCCACGGCTACGCCAGCTTCTTTCAGCTGGGCCAACATCTCGGGCACCGGCTTGTGCAGCTCGGTGGCGAGGTCGGATACGGTGAGGGTGCTCATTCTGTCTCCGGGCCTTTAGGCCTGCTCGTTCACACTGCGCGCGTTCATGATCAGCTCAGCGGCACGAGCTTCATCCATCGGCACTTTTTCCAGCAATTCATCGGTAGCCAGGTCGGCCAGGTCGTTGAGGGTGACGATGCCGGCGCCGGCCAGCTTGTACGCCAGATCCTCATCCAGCCCCGGCACGGTCAGCAGGTCGTCGGCGGGCTTCACCGACGCCGCGGCCTCGGCCTTGGCCAGCTCCTTGTTCAGCAGCACGTCGCGGGCGCGGGTACGCAGCTCCTGCACCACGCCCTCGTCGAACTCGGCGATGCCGAGCAGCTCCTCGTCCGGCACGTAGGCGATGGCTTCGATCGACTCGAAGCCTTCCTGCACCAGGATGTTGGCGATGTCGACGTCGACGTCGAGGTTGTCCATGAACATCTGCTGCAGGGACTGGTTCTCCTGCTCCTTCTTCGACTCGGCCTCGGCCGCGGTCATCACGTTGAGCACCCAGCCGGTCAGCTCGGAAGCGAGGCGCACGTTCTGGCCGCCGCGCCCGATGGCCTGGGCCAGCTTGTCCTCGGCCACTGCGATCGACATGGCATGCGCCTCTTCGTCGACGATGATGGATTCGACTTCCGCCGGCGCCATCGCGTTGATGACGAACTGGGCGATGTTGTCGTCCCAGGGCACGATGTCGATGCGCTCGCCGGCGAGCTCGTTGGACACGCTCTGCACGCGCGAACCGCGCATGCCGACGCAGGCGCCGACCGGATCGATGCGCTTGTCCTTGGCCTGCACCGCGATCTTGGCGCGCAGCCCGGGATCGCGGGCGCCGCCCTTGATCTCGATCAGGCCCTGGGCGATTTCCGGCACTTCCAGCTTGAACAGCTCCATCAGGAACTTGGGGCTGGTGCGCGACAGGAACAACTGCGGACCGCGCGTCTGCGGGCTCACTTCATACAGATAGCCGCGCACGCGGTCGCCCGGGCGCACCGGCTCGCGCGGAATCACGTGCTCGCGCGGGATGATGGCCTCGGTGGTGCCGCCCAGATCGACGATGACGGCACCGCGCTCGATGCGCTTGACCAGGCCGGTCATCAATTCGCCGACGCGTTCCTTGTAGGCGTCCACCACGCGGGAGCGCTCGGCATCGCGCACGCGCTGGAAGATGACCTGCTTGGCCTTCTGCGCGCCGATGCGGCCGAACTCGATCGACGGCAGCGGTTCCTCGCGCACATCGCCGGGCTTGGCGTCGGGCATGGTTTCCAGGGCGCGCGCCAGCAGGATCTGACGGGCCGGAGTTTCGAAGTTCTCGTCCTCGTCGTCCACCACGGTCCAGCGGCGATAGGTCTCGTAGTCGCCGGTCTCGCGGTCGATGGAGACGCGGATGTCCCAGTCGGCGCCGTAGTGTTCCTTGCTGGCCGAGGCCAGGGCCGCTTCCAGTGCTTCGAAGATGATCTCCTGCTCGACGCCCTTCTCGTTGGAGACGACGTCAACCATGAGCAATACATTCTTGTTCATCAATCGGCCCTTATTCTTTCTCGGAACTCGTGTTTTCGAAATTCGGCACCAGCCGCGCCTTTTCGATATCGGCGTACGCCAGCGTCACCGGACCTTCCGGCATCTGCAGCGTCACATCGCGATCGGTCGCTTCCAGCAGGGTGCCGCGGAAGCGGCGACGGTTGCCCGCCATCGGAGCCAGGGTCTCGATGCGCACCAACTCGCCGCGGAAACGCAGGAAATGCTCAGGCTTCACCAGCGGACGATCCATGCCCGGCGAAGACACTTCCAGCTGATAGCTCTGCCGGATCGGATCCTCGACATCCAGCGTCGCCGCGACTTCGCGGCTGACCTTGGCGCAATCGTCCAGATTGATGCCGTCCGCGCTGTCGATGAACAGGCGCAGCATGGCGGAGCTTTTGTTGGGACTGAATTCGAGCAACACCAGCTCATAGCCTAGGTCGGCTATGACGGGCTCCAGCAGGGCGGTCAAGCGCTCACGCAGCACCGATAACCTCCTGTTTGATTACTCGAACCAGATAAATGTTTATGACGAACCAAAACAAACAAAAAAGGCCCTCAAGGGGCCTGGCACACGCACCAAATCACCAGAATTGGTAGCGGGGGTAGGATTCGAACCTACGACCTTCGGGTTATGAGCCCGACGAGCTGCCAGACTGCTCCACCCCGCACCACTGAGTCCGCTATTGTAATGGACCGGCCATGCACAGGCAAGGAAAATTCCGCTCCAAATCATTGCATCAGAGCACTGAATTGAGGCGCTCCGCGAATATTCAAGATGCCCGATGAATCAACTATTTAACGTTTGATCAGCAGGGCATTGGGGATATGGGTTTCCGCCTTCTGCGGTCAGGCCGCAACAAGCTCGCCGCGTGTCACCACCCTGCCCCTTCAAACACCGCAACCGATGCGCCCCGGAAACCGGATCGCATGGCTCGACGTCGCACTTCGTCTGTCCCGGCCGATGAATCGAGACATCCCGGCGAATGATCCAGGAAGCTGCCGGGTACCCGGAAAAGCAGTTCGGAAAAACCGCCCGGCCATGAAAACAAAAAACCCCGCATGGAGCGGGGTTTTTCGTAACTGGTGCCGGCGTCGAGACTCGAACTCGAACGGGTTTCCCCGCTACCACCTCAAGGTAGTGCGTCTACCAATTCCGCCACGTCGGCAAATGGGGGGTGAATTCTAATCCCGCCGAGGCCGCTTGTCTCTGCGGCTGGCGGGATTATTTGTCGCTTACTGCGGAACCTTGGGCGTGGCGGGCTGGGCGGCCGGCTTGGCAGCATCCGTCGGCGCGGGCGCGGCGGTGGCCGGCGCGGGCTTGGCGTCGGTCACCGGAGCCGCCTGCTGCTGGGCGGCCGGAGCGGCCGGCACCACGTCGGTCTTCGCCGTCGGGGCAACCGGTACCGGTGCGGGGACTTCCACCGCGGCGGCAGGCTGGGCCGGGATGGCATCGACCACGCTGTGCGGCGCGGCACGGCCATGCATGAAGTATGCAAGTACCAGGCTCAGGGCGAAAAACACCGCCGCCAGCCAGGCGGTGGTACGGCTCAGGAAGTTGGCCGAACCACGCGAACCGAACACGGTGCCGGACGCGCCGCTGCCGAAGGCAGCGCCGGCGTCAGCGCCCTTGCCGTGCTGGATCAGTACCAGGCCGATCAGCGCGGCGGAGACCAGCACATAAACCACGATCAGGAACGTATACATATCGCTCGATGGGGGGCCACTTCAGGGCGGCCCGCTTTAATTGATTGAAACTCAGTTTTTGCTCAGCGCCTGTGCCGCGGCACAGATCGCCAGGAAATCGGCGGCCTTCAGCGAAGCCCCGCCAATCAGGCCGCCATCGACATCGTCGCAGGACAGCAGCGACGCCGCGTTGTCGGCCTTGACGCTGCCTCCGTAAAGAAGCTGCGTCGAATTTGCGATTTTAGCATCCTGCGCGGCCAATTGGCCACGCAGGAAGGCGTGGGCGGCCTGGGCCTGCTCCGCCGTGGCGGTGCGGCCGGTGCCGATGGCCCATACCGGCTCATAGGCAATGACGGCTTTGGCGAAGGCGCCAACGCCGGCGGCGGCCACTACCGCGCCCAGCTGGCGCCCCAGTACCGCCTCGGTGGCGTCGCTCTCGCGCTCTTCCAGGGTTTCGCCGACGCAGAGGATGGGAATCAGGCCGGAGGCCTGGGCGGCGATGAACTTGCGCGCCACCGTGGCATCGTCCTCGCCATACAGGGCGCGCCGCTCGGAATGGCCGACGATGACATAGCGGCAGCCCAGTTCCGCCAGCATCTCGCCGAGGACTTCGCCGGTATAGGCGCCGGCCTTGGTCTGGTCGCTGAGGTTCTGCGCGCCCAGCAGGATGCCGCCGCCGAGTTGCCGCCCCACCGATTCCAGGTACGGCGCCGGCGGGCACACCAGCATGTCGATACCGGAATACTGGTCCTGCTTCAGCGACAGCTCGCTCAGCAGCACGGCATTGGCGCTCAGCGAGCCATTCATTTTCCAGTTGCCGGCAATCAGGTAACGACGCGACATGGGTGCTCCTTGGATATTTCGTGTTGGAGTTTAAGGGGTTCCCTGCCGGGAAGGGATCAGTGGTTAGTGGTCAGTGATTAGTGCTTAGTAAAAGCCGAAACAGGCACACAACGGCAAATGTGCTTTTACTAACCGCTAATCACTAGTCACTGACCACTGCTTCACTCCGCCGCCTGCTTCACCGCCTCGGCCAGGCGTTCGGCGGTCTGCCGCGTCTCGGCGGCGTCCTGCGCTTCCACCATGACGCGGATCAGCGGCTCGGTGCCGGAAGGGCGCAGCAGGATGCGACCGCGGCTGCCCAGGGCAGCCTCGCAGTGTTGCAGGGCGGCGGCGACCTGCGGCAATTCCATCACCGCCCGGGCGTTGCCCTGGATCGGCACATTGATCAGCACCTGCGGAAACTTGCTCATGCCGGACACCAGCTGCGCCAGCGTGACCTGCTCGGCCAGCATCGCTTCCAGCACCTGCAGGGCGCCGATGATGCCGTCGCCGGTGGTGGTGCGGTCCAGGCACAGGGTATGGCCGGAGGTCTCGCCGCCGATGACGCCGCCGCTGGCCTTGAGCCGCTCCAGCACATAGCGGTCGCCCACCGCGGCGCGCTCGAACGGCACGCCCAGGGCGGCGAAGGCCCGCTCCAGCCCAAGATTGCTCATGGCCGTGCCGACCACCGGCCCGCGCAGGGTGCCGGACTTGAGGCGCTGCCGGGCGATGACGAAGAGGATCTCGTCGCCATCGACCTCCTTCCCTTCCGCCGTCACCAGCAGGCAGCGGTCGGCGTCGCCGTCCAGGGCGATGCCCAGGTCGGCGCCGCGCTCCACCACCGCGGTCTTCAGCGCCTGCAGGTGGGTGGAGCCGTAGCCGCGATTGATGTTGAGGCCGTCCGGGTGATTGCCGATGACGGACACCGTGGCGCCCAGCTCCTCGAACACGGCCGGCGCCACGCGGTAGGCGGCACCGTTGGCGCAATCCACCACCAGCTTGAGGCCTTGCAGGGAGCGGCCACTGAAGCTGCCCTTGCAGAACTCGATGTAACGGCCCGGCGCGTCGTCGATGCGGCGGGCGCGGCCGAGCTGCTCCGGCGCCACGCAGACCAGCTCGTGCTCCAGCTGCGCCTCGATCTGCGCTTCCAGCTCGTCGCTGAGCTTGTCGCCCTCGGCGGAGAAGAACTTCACGCCGTTGTCGTAGTGCGGGTTGTGCGAGGCCGAAATCACCACACCGGCCTTGGCCCGCAGAGCGCGGGTCAGGTAAGCCACCGCCGGTGTCGGCAGCGGACCCAGCAGGTGTGTCTCCACCCCGGCCGCGGCGAAGCCGGCTTCCAGCGCCGATTCGAACAGGTAGCCGGAACGGCGCGTATCCTTGCCCACCAGTACGTGCGTACCGGCGGCTCCGCCCAGCACGCGGCCGGCGGCCCAGCCCAGCTTGAGGGCGAATTCGGGGGTCATCGGCGGCTGGCCGACCCGCCCCCTTATGCCGTCGGTACCGAAATATTTCCGGCTCATCAGTCCTGCTCCGCCCTGGCCATCAGTATTTTATTAGTCATTTTCACGGCCTCGGCCGTCGCCGCCACGTCATGCGCCCGCACGATCCTGGCGCCCTGCCACACCGCCACCGCCGCCGTCGCCAGCGCCGGGTGCAGCCTGGCGTCCACCGGCAAGCCCAGCAACCGCCCGAACATCGACTTGCGCGACACCCCGATCAGCAGGGGCTTGCCCAGCGCGGCGAAAGCATCGAGCCGGGCGATCAGGCGCAGATTATGCGCGTCCGTCTTGCCGAAACCGATGCCCGGGTCGAGCAGGATGCTGTCCGGGGCGATGCCGCCCGCCTCGCAAGCCCGCGCCCGCTGCGCCAGGAAATCGCTCACCTCGCCCACCACGTCGCGGTACTGCGGATCCTGCTGCATGTCGCGTGGCTGTCCCAGCATGTGCATCAGGCAGACCGCGGCGCGATGACGGCTGGCGACCTCGATGGCGCCGGGAGCGCGCAGGGCGTACACATCGTTGATCAGCTCCGCCCCGGCGGCGCAGGCCGCATCCATCACCGCCGGCTTCATGGTGTCGACCGACACCACGCAGTCCAGTTCGCGCCGGATGCGCTCGATCACCGGCGCTACCCGCTCCAGCTCTTCCTGCTCGCTCACCGGCGCCGCGCCCGGCCGGGTCGACTCGCCACCGACGTCGATGATGACGGCGCCTTCCGCCAGCATGGCGCGGGCACGCCCGAAGGCGGCCTCGACCCCGGCATAGCGCCCGCCGTCGGAAAACGAGTCCGGCGTGACGTTGAGCACGCCCATGACCAGGGGCTCGCCCAGGTCCAGGGTGCGGTTCGGGAGTTGCAGGATCACAAAACGAATACGGGGTCGACGGCTGGGCGTCGACCCCGTGGCGGATGCGGCCGGAGCCGGGATCAGCTCTGGTTGGCGGGCTTGGGCGCCACCGGAGGCGCCACGCCACCCGCCGCCGGCGGCTTGTAGGTGGACGCCGGCGGACGGCCGCCGTTGTCGGTCCAGCTGCCCGGAGCGCCCGGTTCCTTGCCCTGCATGATGCGGTGGATCTGGTCGGAATCCAGCGTTTCGTACTTGATCAGTGCCGCCGCCATGGCGTGCAGCTTGTCCAGGTGCGACTCGAGGATTTCCTTGGCGCGCTGGTAGTTGGTGTCGATGACGTGGCGGATTTCGCTGTCGATGGTGGTCGCAGTGCTGTCCGACACGTTCTTGTGCTGGGTCACGCTGCGGCCGAGGAACACTTCGTCCTCGTCCTGGCTGTAGGACAGTGGGCCGAGCTTTTCCGACAGGCCCCACTTGGTGACCATCTTGCGCGCCATGTCGGTGGCCCGCTCGATGTCGTTGGAGGCGCCGGTGGTGACGCTGTCCGGCCCGAAGATCAGTTCCTCGGCCAGGCGCCCGCCGAACAGCGAGCAGATCATGCTGTTGAGGCGCTGCTTGCTGTAGCTGAGACGGTCGTCCTCGGGCAGGAACTGGGTCAGGCCCAGGGCGCGGCCGCGCGGGATGATGGTGACCTTGTACACCGGGTCGTGCTCGGGCACGTTCAGGCCGACGATGGCGTGGCCGGCCTCGTGGTAGGCGGTGTTCTTCTTCTCGTTCTCGCTCATCACCATGGAGCGCCGCTCGGCGCCCATCAGGATCTTGTCGCGGGCCTTCTCGAAATCGTTCTGGTCGACCAGGCGCTTGTTGGAGCGCGCGGCGAACAGGGCCGCCTCGTTGACCAGGTTGGCCAGGTCGGCGCCGGAGAACCCGGGGGTGGCGCGGGCGATGACTTCCGGCTTGACGTCGTCGGCCAGCGGCACGGCGCGCATGTGCACGCGCACGATCTGCTCGCGGCCGCGCACGTCCGGCAGCGGCACCACCACCTGGCGGTCGAAGCGGCCCGGGCGCAGCAGCGCCGGATCGAGCACGTCGGGACGGTTGGTGGCGGCGATGATGATGACACCCTCGTTGCCCTCGAAGCCGTCCATCTCGACCAGCAGCTGGTTCAGGGTCTGCTCGCGCTCGTCATGACCGCCGCCCAGGCCGGCACCGCGATGGCGGCCGACCGCGTCGATTTCGTCGATGAAGATGATGCAGGGCGCGTGCTTCTTGGCCTGCTCGAACATGTCGCGCACGCGCGAGGCGCCGACGCCGACGAACATCTCGACGAAGTCGGAACCGGAAATGGTGAAGAACGGCACCCCGGCCTCGCCCGCGATGGCCTTGGCCAGCAGGGTCTTGCCGGTGCCGGGCGAACCGACCATCAGCACGCCGCGGGGAATCTTGCCGCCCAGCTTCTGGAACTTGCCCGGGTCCTTGAGGAAGTCGACCAGTTCGGACACTTCCTGCTTTGCTTCCTCGACGCCGGCGACGTCATTGAAGGTGATCTTGACCTGGTCGGCGCTGAGCATGCGCGCGCGCGACTTGCCGAAGCTCATGGCGCCGCGGCCGCCCGCCCCGCCCTGCATCTGGCGCATGAAGTAGACCCAGACGCCGATCAGCAGCAGGATCGGGAAGGCGTTGATCAGCAACTGCACGATCAGCGGCGTTTCCTTGGGCAGTTCGCCCTCGAAACGCACATGGTTGTCGATCAGGGTGCCGACCATCGCGCGGTTGTCGGTTTCCGGGCTGATGGTGGTGAACTTGCTGCCGTTCTTGAGCTGGCCGGAGATGTTCTGGCCGGCAATCGTCACTTCCTCGACGTTGCCCTGCTTGATCTGATCGTAGAACTCGGAATACTTCAGCGGCGGCTGCACGCTGTTGCGCCCGGAAAAGCTCTGGAAAGCCAGCATCAGCGCCACGAAAATGACGCCCCAGAGCAGCAGATTTTTAGCCAAATCGTTCAATGCAGGACCCTCAAGACCGCCTCAAGTATGCCCACCGTCATCGGTGGCGCATTCCGGCTCAGTTTAGACACTACAGCACAGCATAGTTTCGCGCCAGTAAATAGACCTCTGGACTACGGGGCCGGGAGGCCTTGGGCTTGCGGATATGAACGACGTCGAAACGCCCTCTCAAGTCCTTCAGATAGCCCTCGAATCCCAGACCCTGGAACATCTTCACCAGCAGGTCGCCACCCGGTTTCAGGTGTTTGCATGCAAAATCCAGTGCCAACTCCGACAAATACACCCCGGAAGCCTGGTCGGCGACCTCGATACCAGTGATGTTGGGGGACATATCGGAGATCACAAGATCCACCGTGCGCTCGCCGGCGGCGCCCTCCAGCAGCTTGAGGACGCTGTCCTCGCGGAAGTCGCCGCAGATGAACTCCACGTTCGGCAGCGGCTCCATCGGCAGGATGTCCAGGGCCACCAGCCGCCCTTTCGGCCCCAGCAGGGGGCGGGCGAACTGGCTCCAGCCGCCCGGGGCGGCGCCAAGGTCGACCACCGTCATCCCGTGTTTGAGGATGTGGTCGCGCTCCTGGATTTCCTTCAGCTTGAAGATGGCGCGCGAGCGGTAGCCCAGCCGGCGTGCCTCCTGCACATAGTGGTCCGCCTCGTGCTCGGCGATCCAGCGCTTGCTGCTCGGTGTTCTTTTCTTGCCCAAATCGCCTCAGAGTTCCTGAATGGAACTCAAATGTACTGAACCTTCATGATTTCGAATTCGCGCGTCCCGCCCGGGGTCTTCACCTGCACCACGTCGCCGGCATTCTTGCCGATGAGGGCGCGGGCGATGGGTGAATTGACCGAGATCAAGCCCTTCTTGATGTCGGCCTCGTCCTCGCCGACGATCTGGTAGCACAGCTCGTCGCCGCTGTCGGTGTCCGCGAGGTCAATGGTGGTGCCGAAAACGATGCGGCCGCTTTTCGGCAGCTGGGTGACGTCGACGACCTGGGCGTCCGACAGCTTGGCCTCGATATCGGCGATGCGGCCCTCGTTGAACCCGTGCTGCTCGCGCGAGGCATGGTACTCGGCATTTTCCCGCAGGTCGCCGTGCGAACGGGCCTCGTCGATGGCGGCGATGATCTTCGGGCGCAGTTCGCCCTTGCGGTAGCGTAGCTCTTCGCGCAGGGCATCGGCGCCGCGCAGGGTCATTGGAGTTTTCATGCGACTGGTTAAGCGTTTTGATTAGGTGACTTGTTGGTGCAGGTCTTGCAGGCGGTTGACCTCGACCCGATCCAGGTGATCCATGGCGATGGCCGCGGCATAGGCCCCGGCGATCGTCGTGAAATAGCATAGCTTCTGCTGGATCGCCGCGGCGCGGATCGAGTGCGATTCCTCGATCGACTTCTTGCCCTCGGTGGTGTTGGCGATGAACTGGATCTCGCCGTTCTTGATCATGTCGACGCAGTGCGGACGGCCTTCCTTGACCTTGTTGACGCCCTCGCAGGCCACGCCCGCGGCCTGGATGGCGGCGGCGGTGCCGTGGGTGGCGAAGATGCGGAAGCCCTTGGCCGCCAGCAGGCGCGCCAGGTCGATGGCCTTGGGCTTGTCGCCGTCACGCACGCTGAGGAAGGCGCTGCCGCCGCTCGGCACGATCATACCGGCCGCCAGCAGGGCCTTGTTGAAGGCCTCGCCGAAGTGCTTGCCCACGCCCATCACCTCGCCGGTGGAGCGCATTTCCGGGCCCAGCAGCGGATCGACGCTGGGGAACTTGGCGAAGGGGAAGACCGATTCCTTGACCGAGAAGTACGGCGGCGTGATCTCGGTGCGCACCCCCTGCTCCGCCAGGCTCTTGCCGGCCATGCAGCGCGCGGCGATCTTGGCCAGCGGCCGGCCGGTGGCCTTGGAAACGAAGGGACTGGTGCGCGAGGCGCGGGGATTCACTTCCAGCAGGTACAGGGTGTCGCCCTGCAGCGCCAGCTGGGCGTTCATCAGGCCCACCACGTTCAGCGCCCGCGCCAGCTTGTCGATCCACAGGCGGATTTCGTCGAGCACATGCGGCTGCAGGCTGTAGGCCGGCAGCGAGCAGGCGGAATCGCCTGAGTGCACGCCGGCCTGCTCGATGTGCTCCATGATGCCGCCGATGACCACGTCGGTGCCGTCGGCCAGGGCGTCGACGTCGATCTCGATGGCATTGCCGAGGAAGCGGTCGAGCAGCACCGGCGAATCGTTGGAGACCTTCACCGCCTCGGTCATGTAGCGCTTGAGGTCGTCGTCGTCATGCACGATTTCCATGGCGCGGCCGCCCAGCACGTAGGACGGGCGCACCACCAGCGGGTAGCCCACTTCCTGCGCCGCGGCCAGGGCCTGCTTCTGCGAACGGGCGGTGGCGTTGGGCGGCTGGCGCAGGTCCAGCTTCTGCACCAGCTGCTGGAAGCGCTCGCGGTCTTCCGCCAGGTCGATCGAATCCGGGCTGGTGCCGATGATCGGCGCGCCGGCCGCTTCCAGAGCCTGCGCCAGCTTCAGCGGCGTCTGGCCGCCGAACTGCACGATGACGCCCTTGGGCTTCTCGAGGTCGATGATTTCCATCACGTCCTCGAAGGTCAGCGGCTCGAAATACAGGCGATCCGAGGTGTCGTAGTCGGTCGACACGGTCTCCGGATTGCAGTTGATCATGATGGTCTCGTAACCATCCTCGCGCAGCGCCATCGCCGCGTGCACGCAGCAGTAGTCGAACTCGATGCCCTGGCCGATGCGGTTGGGGCCGCCGCCGAGCACGATGATCTTGTCGCGCTGGGTGGTCTGCGCCTCGCATTCCTCGTCGTAGCTGGAATACAGGTAGGCGGTGGAGGACGGAAACTCGGCGGCGCAGGTATCGACGCGCTTGTACACGGGGCGGATGCCCAGCTTGTGCCGGCGCGCGCGCACCGAGCTTTCCTTGATGTTGAGCAGCGCCGCCAGGCGGCGGTCGGCGAAGCCCAGCTGCTTGTAGCGGCGCAGGTCGGCCTTGCCCAGCGTGCTGATCTTCTGCTGCCGGATCTCGGCCTCGGTGGCGATCAGTTCCTGGATCTGCTCCAGGAACCACCAGTCGATCTTCGAGGTGCGGTACACCTCTTCCAGGCTCATGCCGGCGCGGAAGGCGTCGCCGACGAACCACAGGCGCTTGGCCCGCGGGATCGCCAGTTCCTGGCGGATGCTGGTCAGGCTGGCTTCGGAATACACGCCATGCTCGGAGGCGACCTGCGGCTCGAAGCCGTCGGAGCCGGTTTCCAGGCCGCGCATGGCCTTCTGCAGCGACTCCTGGAAATTGCGGCCGATGGCCATCACCTCGCCCACCGACTTCATCTGGGTGGTCAGGCGCGAGTCGGCCTGCGGGAATTTCTCGAAGGTGAAGCGCGGAATCTTGGTGACGACGTAGTCGATCGAGGGCTCGAACGAGGCCGGGGTGACGCCGCCGGTGATCTCGTTGCGCAGCTCGTCCAGGGTGTAGCCCACCGCCAGCTTGGCGGCGACCTTGGCGATGGGGAAGCCGGTGGCCTTGGAAGCCAGCGCCGAGGAGCGCGACACGCGCGGGTTCATCTCGATCACGATCATGCGCCCGTCGTCGGGGTTGATCGCGAACTGCACGTTGGAGCCGCCGGTATCCACCCCGATCTTGCGCAGCACCGCGACGGACGCGTTGCGCATGATCTGGTATTCCTTGTCCGTCAGCGTCTGCGCCGGGGCCACGGTGATGGAGTCGCCGGTATGCACGCCCATCGGATCGAAATTCTCGATCGAGCAGATGATGATGCAGTTGTCCTTGCGGTCGCGCACCACCTCCATCTCGAACTCTTTCCAGCCGAGCAGCGATTCCTCGATCAGCACCTCGGTGGTCGGCGACAGGTCGAGGCCGCGGTTGACGATCTCCTCGAACTCCTCGACGTTGTAGGCCACGCCGCCGCCGGAGCCGCCCATGGTGAAGCTGGGGCGGATGATCACCGGGTAGCCGATCTGCGCCTGGATGGCGCGCGCTTCCTCGATGCTGTGGGCCACGCCGGAGCGGGCCGAGCCGAGGCCGATCTCGGTCATGGCGTCGCGGAACTTGAGACGGTCTTCTGCCAGGTCGATGGCGTGCTCGTTGGCGCCGATCAGCTCGACCTTGTATTTCTCCAGCACGCCGTTGTGGGCCAGGTCCAGCGCGCAGTTCAGCGCGGTCTGGCCGCCCATGGTCGGCAGCACCGCGTCCGGGCGCTCCTTCTCGATGATGCGCGCCACCGTCTGCCAGCGGATCGGCTCGATGTAGGTGGCGTCGGCCATCTCCGGGTCGGTCATGATGGTGGCCGGATTGGAGTTGACCAGGATCACCCGGTAGCCTTCCTCGCGCAGCGCCTTGCAGGCCTGCGCGCCGGAGTAGTCGAACTCGCAGGCCTGGCCGATGACGATCGGCCCGGCGCCGATGATCAGGATGCTTTTTAGGTCTGTGCGTTTCGGCATCTGGGTCTCAAGTCGATCAATTCACGCTGGCGGTAGCCAGCTTCACGCCGAAGCCGACGAAGGCGGCGCCGGCGCCGCCGGTCAGGGCGGTGCGGGTGCGGCGCCAGCGACGGAAAGCCGCGGCCAGGCGGGCGCCGCTGAAGATCAGCGCGCTCAGGTAAAGGAAGCTGAAGCACTGCGCGATCAGGCCCAGGAGGGCGAAGGACAGGGCCTTGTGGCCGTAGGCCGGATCGACGAACTGGATGAAGAAGGCGATGAAGAACAGGATCGCCTTGGGATTGATCAGGCTGATGCCCAGTGCGCGATGCAGCGGGTCGCCTTCGGCGGCGGGCAGTTCCGCCGCCGCCCCGGCGGGAGCGGCGGAAGTGGCCAGCCTGCCCTTCCAGGCGGCCAGCAGCAGCTTCACGCCGAGGTAGGCCAGGTAGGCGCCGCCGGCATACTTCAGCGCCAGGAACAGCGCCGGATAAGCCTTGAGCAACGAGGACACGCCGGCGGAGGCGAGCACCATCAGCACCGTGTCGCCGATGAACACACCGCAGGCGGCACGATAACCGGCGCGCATGCCGCGGCGGGCCGCGGTGCTGAGCACGAACAGCGAGTTCGGCCCCGGCAGCAGCACGATGATCAGCGTGCCGAGCAGGTAGGTCGGCAGGTGGATGACGCCGAAGAAGCTCTCGCTCATGCGCGATGCGCCTCGATCAGCTGTACGAACTTGTCGAACAGGTAGCCCACGTCGTGCGGGCCGGGGCTGGCCTCCGGGTGGCCCTGGAAGCTGAAAGCCGGCGCGTCGAGTAGGCGGATACCCTGGTTGGAGCCGTCGAACAGCGAACGATGGGTGATCACCGCGTTGGCCGGCAGCGTCGCCTCGTCCACCGCGAAGCCGTGGTTCTGGCTGGTGATCAGCACATGGCCGGACTCGAGGTCCTGCACCGGGTGGTTGGCGCCGTGATGGCCGAACTTCATCTTCAGCGTTTTGCCGCCGGCGGCGATGCCGAGAATCTGGTGACCCAGGCAGATACCGAACAGCGGCGTCTTGCGCTCCAGGAACTCGCGGGTGGCGTCGATGGCGTAGGTGCAGGGCTCGGGATCGCCGGGGCCGTTGGACAGCATCACGCCGTCCGGCTTGAGCGCCAGCACATCGGCGGCGCGGGTCTGCGCCGGCACCACGGTGATGCGGCAGCCGCGGTCGGTGAGCATGCGCAGGATGTTGCGCTTGATGCCGAAGTCGTAGACCACGACGTGGCGCTGGCCGCCGGCGTGCTCGGTCTCGACATTGGTTTCCAGCTTCCAGGAGCCGCGCGTCCAGGCGTACGGCTCGGTGACGCTGACCACCTTGGCCAGGTCCATGCCCTTGAGGCCGGGGAAGGCGCGGGCGCGCTTCAGCGCCTCTTTCTCGGTGGCGTCCGGGCCGGCCAGGATGCAACCGTTCTGGGCGCCCTTGTCGCGCAGGATGCGGGTCAGGCGGCGCGTGTCGATGCCGGCGATGGCGACCACGTTCTGGTCGTGCAGGTACTGGCGGAAGTCCTTGCGCGAGCGCCAGGAACTGGCCGGGCGCGGCACTTCACGCAGCACCAGGCCGGCCAGCTGTACTTTTTCGGACTCGGCGTCCTCGTCGTTGGTGCCGACGTTACCGATATGCGGATAGGTCAGCGTGACGATCTGCTCGCGGTAGGAGGGATCGGTGAGGATCTCCTGGTAACCGGTCATGGCGGTGTTGAACACCACTTCACCGACGGTGCTGCCGTCGATGCCAATGGAAACACCCCGAAAAACACTGCCGTCAGCGAGTGCAAGCAGGGCCGGGGTTGTAGGCGTCATCGGTCCGTGGTCTTCCTGAGAAATGGGGCGGTGCACACAAGAAAGGGGGCTTGCGCCCCCTTTGCAGGATTAAGTCGGCATTTTACCTGCCCTGGGGCCTGTTCACAATTAATTAGATCGATCAATTAATTGTGAACAGGCCCCTTGGAGCGTCCACGCTTGAAATCGCGCAGGACCGATATATTTGCCGAGCGGCGGTCTATTCCGGTCAATTTGCTCAAAAAAACATCAAAAAGGGCTATCTGGCCAGCCTCGGCCGGAAACGGCCGGGAAATGACCGGATTGGCGACCTCGCCCGCCGCCTGCCCTGTCCGGGTGGGGTAAACCCGCCGGCCCGCGTCTCCTTCCACAGAGGCCGCGCCGCCGTGGTGCGCACAACAGGAACCCGAACTTGAGAATCGCGCCGCTCGCACTGCTGCTGACCCTGGGCGTCCAGACCGCCGCCCACGCCACCATCTATGAAGTGAAGGCGACGCCCGCCACGGTGCACCGCGGTTTCTTCGACGCCTCGCTCAAGCCGATCCTGACAGTGGACTCCGGCGATACCATCCGCCTGGAAACGGCCACCGGCAATCCCCACTACTTCGAGAAGCTGGGCGTGCCGAAGGACAAGATCCCGCCGGAACTGTACGCGGCCTTCGCCGACGTCGACAACGACGGCCGCGGCGACCATACCCTGGACGGCCCCATCGCCATACGCGGCGCCGAACCGGGCGACACCCTGGAAATCCGCATCATCAAGGTGGACGTGCGCTTCCCCATCGCCGGGCAAGGCTTCCGCCCGGGCAAGGGCGTACTGCCGGACGAGTTCAACTACCAGAAGGACAAGGTGGTGTGGATCGACCTGAAGAAGCGGAGCATCGAATATGCACCGGGCGTGGAAGTGCCGATCAAGCCGTTCTGGGGCGTGATCGGCGTGGCCCCGGAAGCCAGCCGCGGCCGGGTTCCCAGCGGGCCGCCCGATGTCTTCGGCGGCAATCTCGACAACCAGGAACTGGGCGCCGGCAGCACCCTGTTCCTGCCGGTGCAGGCCCATGGGGGCCTGCTTTCGATCGGCGACGGGCACGCCGTGCAGGGTGAAGGCGAAGTGGCCCTGTCGGCGGTGGAAACCTCGCTCAAGGGCGAAGTCCAGGTGATCCTGCACAAGGGCATGCACCTCAAGACCCCGCGGGCGGAAACGCCCACCGACTACATGAGCATCGGCCTCAGCCCGGACCTCAACGAGGCCGCGCGCCTCGCCACCAGCGACATGGTGGATTTCCTCGCCACCGTGAAGGGCATCCCGCGCGACGACGCCTACCTGCTGTGCAGCGCCGCGATGAAGCTGATCGTCGCCGAGGCGGTGGACGGCACCAAGGAAGTGAAGGCGGAGATTCCGAAGGCGATCTTCCACAAGTAGGCGCACCCGCCGGCGGGTGAGTCGCTCAGAACAAGCCCATCTGGTCCCCCGCCGCCGGGGGCACCCGGAACGCGGCGGTATTGGAAGCCTCTCCGGACCGGTCCAGGCCGTAGCGCCGCCGCGCCAGGGCGAAGCGCCTGGCGATCAGCTCGGCGAACTGTCCGCTGCCGCGCATGCGGCTGCCGAACTCGGCCTGATAATCCTTGCCGCCGCGCGACTGGTTGATCAGGCTCATGACGTGCGCCGCCCGCAAGGGCATGTGCGCATCCAGCCATTCGCGGAACAACTCCTTCAGCTCGTAAGGCAGGCGCAACAGCACGTAGCTGGCGGTACCGGCACCCGCCTCCGCCGCGGCTTCCAACACCCGTTCCAGTTCGGCGTCGTTGACGCAGGGAATCACCGGCGAAAACATCACCCGCACCGGGATGCCTGCGGCGCTGAGCTTGCGCATCACCCGCAGCCGCGCCTGCGGCGAACTGGCGCGCGGCTCCAGGGTGCGCTTCAACTCCGGGTCCAGCGTGGTCAAGGTGATGCCGACGCTGACCAGCCGGTCGCGCGCCAGGTCCATCAGCAGGTCGAGATCGCGCTCGATCATGGAACCCTTGGTAATGATGCCCACCGGATGGCGGAAGCGCGCCAGCACCTGCAGGATGCTCCGCGTCACCTCCAGCCTGCGCTCGATCGGCTGGTAGGGATCTGTATTGGCGCCCAGGGAGATGTTCCGCACCTGGTAGCCCGGCTTGCGCAATTCCCGGTCGAGCAATTCCGCCGCGTTGGGCTTGTAGAACAGCTTGCTCTCGAAATCCAGGCCGGGCGAGAGATTGAGGTACGCGTGGCTGGGGCGGGCGTAGCAATAAATACAGCCATGCTCGCAGCCCTTGTAGGGGTTGATCGACTGGTCGAAGCCGATGTCCGGCGAATCGTTGCGGCTGATGATGGACTTGGCCCGCTCGGGCGTCACCGTGGTTTTGAAGGGCGGCAACTCCTCCTCGATGGTGCCCCAGCCATCGTCCACCCGCGCCGTATCCCGGGACTCGAAGCGGCCCGGTGGCCGGAGAGCGGTACCGCGTCCTTTGATGGGCTGAACCATGGCAGGGACTACTATACAAACGTACAGTTATCCTGGCAACGCCCAGCCCTCGTTCAAGCCTTCTTGCGGCACACCAGCAGCACTTCGTCGACGCCTTCGGTTACCACCATGCCGGGCACCAGTTCCAGCGGTTTCTGGAAGTACAGGGCCAGCGGCATCCCCACCCGGTTGTACCACCACATGGCCCGCTCGCGCCGGTTCACCAGGAACCACATGCCCAGGTCGAGCATGCGCGAGGGACGCGGCTGCATGCCGTAGACGGCACTCCGCTCCAGCGTCAGCCCGTGTGCTTCCAGCTGAGCCAGCAGCGCGGCGGGCTCGTAGCGGCGACGATGCCCGACCAGGTCGTCGAAGGCGGTCCAGGCCTCGGGGTGCAGCGGCACCGACAGCAGGAGCACCGCGCCCGGCGCCGCCACCCGCACCAGCTCCGCCAGGGCGCGCTCGTCGTCCTCGACATGCTCCACCACGTCCAGGGCGCAGACCAGATCGAAGGCCTTGTCGGGAAACGGGATCGCGCCGATCAGCCCCTGCGCCACGCTGGCGCCGCTGCCGCGCAGGACCCGCAACGCCTCCGGGCTGAGATCGACGAACTGTGTTTCCTCCAGCGGCAGGCGCGGCCGCAGCCCAGGCGCCACTTCCAGCCGGCGCCGGGCGCTCTCGATCAAGGCGCTGACCAGCGGCCAGGTATTGAAGCGCTGCGGCTGCACCAGCCGCGCGGTACTCCAGAGCGCACCGTAGAAGCGTTCGTTGACCTGCCGCAGCCCGGCTTCGTCGCGCACCGCCGGGACCGGCAGGTTCACGTCCGTGCCGCGTCCTTCAGCGCATCACCGGTGAGGCGGCAGATACGCCAGTCGTCCATCACGTTCGCACCCAGGCTCCGGTAAAAGCCGATGGCGGGCTGGTTCCAGTCCAGTACCGACCATTCCATGCGTTCGCAGCCGCGCTCCACCGCCAGCCGCGCCAGGTGCAGCAGCAGCGCCTTGCCGTAACCGCTGCCGCGATGCGCCGGTTCGACGAACAGGTCTTCCAGGTACAAGCCGGGGCAGGCGCGGAAGGTGGAGTAGTTGTGGAAGAACACGGCGAAGCCCACCGCCCTGCCCTCCAGGCAGCCCAGCACCGCTTCCGCCGCAGGGCGTTCGCCGAACAGCGAGCGGCGCAGCTTGTCCTCGCTGGCGACCACTTCGTGTTCGAGCTTTTCGTACTCGGCCAGGCCGCGGATCAGGCGCAGGATTTCCGGCACGTCTTCGATGATGGCGCTGCGGATTACTAATGACATGGACGCTTAGATTTCAACCTGGAACCCGAGTTCAACGATGTCTTCCGGCGGCAGGTGATAGAAAGCGGTGTTGCGCATGGCGTTGCGCGACAGGAACACGAACAGGTGCCGGCGCCAGGGCCACCAGACACTGACCTTATGCGACGGAATCAGGGTTTCGCGGCCGACGTAATAGGTGATGTTGTCCTCGTCGATGCGCAGGCCCAGTTTCTCGCACAGGCGCAGCGCCACCGGGATATTGGGGGTCTGCATGAAACCATAGCGGACCAGCACGCGGGTGATGCCCGGCGACACACCGATCAGCTGCAGCCGTTCGGTACCCGGCACGCGCGGCTGGTCGCTGGTCAGCACGGTGAGCAGCAAAACTTCGTGCTGCAGCACGCGATGCCGCTTCAGGTGGCGGAACACGTTGGGCGACACCAGGCCCTGCGCCGAGAAGAACACCGCGGTACCGGGAATGCGGTACGGCGGATCGCGTTCGATCTCCTGCGCCAGCTCGGACGCCGGCCGCGCCTGCTGGCCCCACTTCAGTCCCAGCACGCGGCGACCGCTGGCCCAGGCGAACATGATGGAGAAGGCGAGGATGGCGGTGACGATCGGATACCAGCCGCCGTCCGCGATCTTGACCAGGTTCGAGGCGAAGAAGGAGACGTCGAAGATCAGCAGGAAGGCGGCCAGGAAGCCGACCAGCATGGGATGCCAGTCGTAGCGGCGTGCCACGAAGAACGCCAGCACGGTGGTAATGACCATGGTCGCGGACACGGCGATGCCATAGGCCGAGGACAGCGCGTCGGAAGACTTGAAGCCCAGCACCAGTCCCAGCGTGGCCAGCATCAGCAGCCAGTTGACGAAGGGGATGTAGATCTGTCCCTGCTCGTCGGACGAGGTCTGCACGATATCCAGCGGCGGCAACTGGCGCAGCTGCACCAGTTGCCGCGTCAGCGAGAAGGTACCCGAGATCACCGCCTGCGAGGCGATCACCGTCGCGGCGCCGGCCAGGATCACCAAGGGGTAGATCGCCCAGGACGGCGCCAGGTGGTAGAACGGCTGGTGCGCTTCCTGCGGATCGCCCAGCACCAGCGCACCCTGGCCGAAGTAGTTGAGCAGCAGCGCCGGCAGCACCAGGCAGAACCAGGCGTAGCGGATCGGACTGCGGCCGAAATGGCCCATGTCGGCATACAGCGCCTCGCCGCCGGTCACCGCCAGGAACACCGAGCCGAGCACGGCGAATCCGGCGAAGCCATGGCGCAGGAAGTAATCCACCGCATGCCAGGGATTGGCCGCGCGCAACACTTCCGGGTGACGCAGGATGCCGCCGACGCCGAGCGCGCCGATGGCCAGGAACCAGACGATCAGCACCGGCCCGAACACGGCGCCGATGCCGCCGGTGCCGCGCGCCTGCAGCACGAACAGGCCGATCAGCAGCACCAGGGTGATGGGGATGACGTAGGGCTGGAATTCCGGCGTGGCGACATTCAGTCCCTCCACCGCGCTCAGCACGGAGATGGCCGGGGTGATGGTGCCGTCGCCGTAGAGCAGCGCGCCGCCGAACAGGCCGAGCATCATCAGCAGGTAGCGACTGGTGCCGGGTTTGGCCTTCCAGGGATTGAGCAGCGCCACCAGGGCGATGATGCCGCCTTCGCCGTGGTTGTCGGCGCGCATCACGAACACCAGGTATTTGACCGAGATCACCAGGATCAGCGACCACACGATCAGCGACAGCACGCCCAGCACATTGGCCGGATCGGGCGTGACGTGGCCGTCGCCGAAGAAGCACTCGCGCAGTGCATAGATCGGACTGGTGCCGATGTCGCCGTAGACCACGCCGAGCGCGCCGATGCTGAGCCGCAGCGTCTCTTTCTTCGAGTTCTGTTCCATGCCCGCCGCTTCCATCCGCGGGAATCGCCCCGCCACGATGCCCGCTCCAGCCGACTACTTCAGACCCAGCACGTCCTGCATGTCGTACAAGCCGGCCGGACGCCCGGCCAGCCACACCGCCGCGCGCAGGGCGCCGCGGGCGAAATTGGTCCGGCTACTGGCCTTGTGACTGATCTCCACGCGCTCGCCCTCGCCGAGGAACATCACGGTGTGATCGCCCACCACGTCGCCGCCGCGCACCGTGGCGAAGCCGATGGTGTTGCCGTCGCGCGCGCCGGTGTGACCTTCACGGCCGTAGATGGCGCAGTCCTCCAGCTTGCGGCCCAAGGCATCGGCTACCGCTTCGCCCATGCGCAGCGCGGTACCGGACGGCGCGTCCACCTTGTGCCGGTGGTGCGCCTCGACGATCTCCACGTCGTAGCCCTCGCCAAGTGTCTGCGCGGCGATGCGCAGCAGGCGCAGGCAGACGTTGACGCCGACGCTGTAGTTGGCGGAGAAGCACACCGGGATGGTCTTCGCCGCCTCGGCGATGGCCGCCTTCTGCTCCGCGTCGAGGCCGGTGGTGCCGATCACCAGCGCCTTGCGCTGGCGCAGGCAGGCTTGCAGCGCGGCCATGGTGCCGTCGGGCCGGGTGAAGTCGATCACCACGTCCACACCCGGCAGCGCCGCCGGAAGGTCCGCGCCGAGCAGCACGCCGCTCTCCGGCAGGCCGGCGAGCGCGGAGGCGTCGCGCCCGAGGTCGGCGGCACCGGCGCGATCCAACGCGGCGGCGAGGCTCGCCTGCGGTTCGGCGGCCAGGGTCTGGATCAGGGCGCGGCCCATGCGGCCGGCGGCGCCCAGGATGGCTACTCGGGTCATTGGAATGGTTGTGAGTGTAGTCGCCGCCATTATAAGTAGCTGACCATCGAACTGTATTGCGCGTTCCACCGCACCGCTGCCTGCCGCAAGGCCCTGCGTGAAAAAGGCGGCGTTACCCGGATCGGACCGGAACCGCGCATTGAGCAGGCCGGGCATCGGATCCGCAAGAGCCCGCTTGCAGGCCCTGGTGCGGGCGCTGCGCGATGCGGGAGAGGTGTTCATGATCCCCAGCGTCCACGAAGGGAGCTGGTGCCTGCGCACCGCCTTCAGCAACTGGCGCACGACGCATGAGAATGTGGAGCGGGTAATGCGGGCGCTGGTCGCAGTGCTGCCCTGAGGTAGGTCGGCTCAAGCGTAGCGGAGCCGACAGGCCTTGACGCAACGTCGGCTCCGCTACGCTTGAGCCGACCTACGGATGATTCATCTCTTCAGCGCCCGCAAGGCATGGCCTTGCGGGCACGCTTTATCCAGCCCTACGGCGCCTTAAGATGCTCGTCGAAGAAATGCTTGGCCTTGTCCAGCCATGAACTGGTCTGCGGGCTGTGCTTCTTCTCGCCCAGCGATTCACCCAGCTCGCGCAGCAATTCCTTCTGCTTCTTGGTCAGGTGCACCGGCGTCTCGACCACCACGTTGCACAGCAGGTCGCCGGTGGCGCCGCCGCGCACCGGCTTGACGCCCAGGCCGCGCAGGCGGAACTGCTTGCCGCTCTGGGTGGACTCGCCGATCTTCAGGGTGGCCTTGCCGGACAGGGTTGGCACTTCGAGTTCGCCGCCGAGGGCGGCGGTGACCATGCTCACCGGCACGGTGCAGTAGAGATCGCTGCCGTCGCGCTCGAACATGTCGTGCGGCTTGACCTGTACCTGCACGTAGAGATCGCCCGCGGGCGCATTGCGCTCGCCGCGCTCGCCCTCGCCGGTAAGGCGGATGCGGTCGCCGGTATCGACACCGGCCGGAATCTTCACTTCCAGGGTCTTCTCGCCGCGCACCTTGCCGGCGCCGCGGCAGCTCTTGCAGGGATCGGTGACGGCGGTGCCGCGACCGCGACAGGCCGGGCAGGTCTGCTGCAATACGAAGAAACCCTGCTGGACCCGCACCTGGCCCGCGCCGCGGCAAGTGGTGCACTCGCGCGCCGGCTTGCCGTCGGCGGTGCCGTTGCCGTGGCAGGGCTCGCAGTCCTCGACGGTGGGAATGCGGATGGTCTCGGCGGTGCCGAATACCGCCTGCTCCAGCGTGAGTTCCATGGTGTAGCGCAGGTCGGAGCCGCGCCGCGGGCCGCCGCGCCCACCGGCGCCGCCGAAGATGTCCGAGAACACATCGCCGAAGATGTCGGCGAAGCCGGCGCCGAAACCGGCGCCGCCGGCTCCACCGCCGCCGCGCTGCAGACCCTCGTGACCGTAGCGGTCATAGACCTCGCGCTTCTGCGGATCGCACAGCACCTCATAGGCCTCGTTGGCCTCCTTGAAGCGCTCCTCGGCCGTGTGGTCGCCCGGGTTGCGGTCCGGGTGGTATTTCATGGCGAGCTTGCGATAAGCCTTCTTCAGCTCGTCGTCGCCGGCTTCCTTGGAAACACTGAGGACTTCGTAGTAATCACGCTTGGACACGCCGTACCGCTCCCCTGGCTACGTCAGAAACGCAAAAAGCGGGCGCAAGTTTCGCGCCCGCCTTTTGGTGATACCGCTTTACTTCTTGTCCTTCACCTCGGTGAACTCGGCATCCACCACATCATCCTTCGGAGCGGAGGCACCGCCGGCCGGACCGGCTCCCGCGCCGGCGTCGCCCTGCGGCGAAGCCTTGGCGTAGGCGCGCTCGGCCAGCTTGGCGGAGGACTGGGCCAGCGCCTCGGTCTTGGCGGTGATGGCGTCCTTGTCCTCGCCCTTGAGCACGCCGCGCAACTCGGCGATGGCTTCCTCGATCTGCTTCTTCTCGTCTTCCTGCACTTCCGCCGCCAGATCCTTCAGCGACTTCTCCACGGCGTGCACCATCTGCTCGCCCTGGTTGCGCGCGGTGATCAGCTCGTTGAACTTGCGGTCCTCGTCGGCATGGGCCTCGGCGTCCTTGACCATGCGCTTGATCTCATCTTCGGTCAGGCCGGAGTTGGCCTTGACCACGATCGACTGCGACTTGCCGGTGGCCTTGTCCTTGGCGCTGACGTTGAGGATGCCGTTGGCGTCGATGTCGAAGGTCACCTCGATCTGCGGCACGCTGCGCGGGGCCGGCGGGATGTCCGACAGGTCGAACTTGCCCAGCGACTTGTTGGCGCTGGCGATCTCGCGCTCGCCCTGGAGGACGTGTACGGTGACCGCGGTCTGGTTGTCGTCGGCGGTGGTGAAAGTCTCGGCCTTGCGGGTCGGGATGGTGGTGTTCTTCTCGATCAGCTTGGTCATCTTGCCGCCCATGGTCTCGATGCCCAGGGACAGCGGGGTGACGTCGAGCAGCAGCACGTCCTTGACCTCGCCGGTCAGCACCGCGCCCTGGATGGCGGCGCCCACGGCGACGGCTTCATCCGGGTTGACGTCGCGGCGCGGCTCGCGGCCGAACAGGGTCTTCACCACGTCCTGCACCTTGGGCATGCGCGTCTGGCCGCCGACCAGGATCACTTCCTGGATTTCGCCGGCCTTGAGGCCCGCATCCTTCAGCGCGGTCTGGCACGGCCCGATGGTCTTGTCGATCAGCTCATCGACCAGGGATTCCAGCTTGGCGCGGCTCAGCTTGATGTTCAGGTGCTTCGGGCCGGAAGCATCCGCCGTGATGTACGGCAGGTTGATTTCGGTCTGGGTGGTGGAGGACAGCTCGATCTTGGCCTTCTCCGCCGCTTCCTTCAGGCGCTGCAGGGCCAGGGGATCGCGCTTGAGGTCGATGCCCTGTTCCTTCTGGAATTCGGTGGCGATGTAGTCGATGACCCGCATGTCGAAGTCTTCGCCGCCGAGGAAGGTGTCGCCGTTGGTGGAGAGCACTTCGAACTGGTGCTCGCCGTCGACTTCAGCGATCTCGATGATGGAGACGTCGAAGGTGCCGCCGCCCAGGTCGTACACGGCGATCTTGCGGTCGCCCTTGACCTTGTCCATGCCGAACGCCAGCGCGGCCGCAGTCGGCTCGTTGATGATGCGCTTGACGTCGAGGCCGGCGATCTTGCCGGCGTCCTTGGTGGCCTGGCGCTGCGCGTCGTTGAAGTAGGCGGGCACGGTGATGACGGCCTCGGTGACCTTCTCGCCCAGGTAGTCCTCGGCGGTCTTCTTCATCTTGGCCAGGATCTGCGCGGAGACTTCCGGCGGCGCCATCTTCTTGCCCTTGACCTCGACCCAGGCGTCGCCATTCGGCGCCTTGGAGATCTTGTAGGGCACCATGGCGATGTCCTTCTGCACCACGCCATCTTCGAAGCGGCGGCCGATCAGGCGCTTCACCGCGTAGATGGTGTTGGCGGGGTTGGTCACCGCCTGGCGCTTGGCCGGACGGCCGGTGATGACCTGGCCGTCATCGGCGTAAGCCACGATGGACGGCGTAGTGCGCTCGCCCTCGCTGTTCTCGATGACTTTGGCGTTGCCGCCTTCCATGATCGCCACGCAGGAGTTGGTGGTGCCGAGGTCGATGCCGATAATCTTCGCCATGTTCTGTTCCGCTCTGGTTCGGGTTGGTACTGAATCGAATAAGAAAGTGTTGTTTGCTACGAGCCTTTATCTATGGCTCAATTGACAGGGTTCAAGACGCCGCGCCGGCCGGCGCGCGCGCCACCATCACCATGGCGGGGCGCAGCAGGCGTTCGTGCAGGCGATAGCCCTTCTGCATCACCGCCACCACGTGGTTCGGCGCCACATCGGCGGATTCCACCGCCGACACCGCCTCGTGCAGCTCGGGGTTGAACGGCTGGCCGGCCGGGTCCACCACCTTCACGCCATGCTTCTCGAAGAAGCTCAGCAGCTGCTTGTGGGTCAGGCCCAGGCCTTCGCCGATGGATTTGGCCGTGGCTTCCGGGGAGGCGGCGGCCTTCAGGCCCAGTTCCAGGCTGTCGATCACCGCCAGCAGGTCGCCCAGCACGCGGTCGGCGCCGTACTTGAGGCCGGTGGCGATCTCGCGCTCGGCGCGCTTGCGCACGTTGTCCATTTCCGCCACGGTGCGCAGGTTCTGGTCGCGCAGGGCGGAAACCTGCTGCTCGGCCGCGGCGAGCCGGGCCTGGAGCGCGGCCAGGTCAGTCGCGGGATCGACCGCAGGCGCGGTCGCGTTCGGATCGATGTTTTCCGTCATTGGTTACTGCGGTCCTGGTTTTTGGGAGGCAAAACGACTTCAGCCCACCCCCTAGGCGGACTGTCAGACAACAACTTCTTGGGGACTCAGCTTTCGGCTTTCAACCCCGCGCTGAGCGCGCGGGCGGTCTCGGCAACGAGCGGAATGATACGCGGATATGCCATCCGGGTGGGGCCGATGACCCCCAGGACCCCCGCCACCTGCCCGTCCACATAGTAAGGAGAGGTGACCACGCTGCACTCGTCCAGCACCTGGTAGCCGGACTCGCCGCCGATGAAGATCTGCACCCCGGAGGCGGTCAGGCACTGGTCGAACAGCTCCAGCAGGTCGCGCTTGCGGTCCAGCACCTCGAACAGGTTGCGCAGGCGGTTGATGTCGCCCAGCTCCTGGAAAGCCAGCAGGTTGGTGCCGCCGGCCAGCACGTAATCTTCCGCGTCCTGCTGCGCGCCCAGCGCCCGCTCGGCCAGCACACCGGCCTCGCCCAGGATCTGGTTGACGCGCTTCTGCGCCTCGCTGAGGTCTTCCACCAGGGTGCGGCGCAGGCTGGTCAGCTCGCGGCCGGCGAAATTCTCGTTGATGATGTTGGAGTAGCGTTCCAGCTCCGAGGCGGAATAGTCGCGCCCCATGTCCAGCACGCGGTTCTGCACTTCGCGCTGGTTCACCACCAGGATCGCCAGCACCCGTCCGCCGGACAGCGGCATGAACTCGATGCGCCGCAGCACCGCCAGGTTGCGCCGCGGCACCGTCACCACCCCGGCCATGGCCGACAGGCGCGACAGCAGGTTGGAGGCGGCGTGCAGCAGGTCGGCCGGCGACTTGCTGCCCGGCACCAGGTCCTCGGCGATGCGCGACTGCTCGGAATCCGAGAGCTGCTCCGGCGCCAGCAGGGAATCGACGAAATAGCGGTAGCCGCGGGTGGTCGGCACGCGGCCGGCGGAAGTGTGCGGCGAAGAGACGAAGCCGAATTCCTCCAGGTCCGCCATCACGTTGCGAATGGTTGCGGGGCTCAGCTCGACGCTGAAAGCGCGCGCCAGGGTGCGCGAACCGACCGGCAGACCGTCGTGCACGTAACGCTCGATCAGCAACTTCAGCAGCTCAGCGGCTCTGGCATCCAACTGTTGCGGCATGTTCTCCACGACCCCACGTTCTGACAATGCTGGCAATGCAGCAAAAAGCGTGTCAAGAATACCCTTAACACGGCTCCACATCGCCCACTTTCCGACATCTGTTCATGATAATTTGCGCCGGGGCCAGAATTTCAAGCAAATGAGCCAAGCAAAGGCCGCAAAGGCCAGGTACTCGACGATCGCCATCATCGGCAAGCGCGACGACGCGCGCGCCGCGGAGACCCTGCGTTCGGTCGCCACCGCGCTGCTGGCGCGACGCCAGGCCGGCCAGATCGCGGCGGTGCTGGCGCCGGACGCAAACCGTCCCGAAATGCCGGGCCTGGACGTGGAATTCCTGCCGATGGGCGCCCTGGCCTCGCGCAGCGACCTGGCCATCGTGGTCGGCGGCGACGGCACCCTGCTCGGCGCCGGCCGCGCCCTGGCGCCGCACGGCGTGCCCATCCTCGGCGTCAACCAGGGCCGCCTCGGCTTCATGGTCGACGTGCTGCCGGAAGATCTCAACGAAACCCTCGACGCGGTGCTCGGCGGCGACTTGCCGGTGGAGGAGCGGCTGCTGCTCGAAGCGACCCTGCGCCGCGCCGACACCAGCAACCTGCCCCTGCTGCACGCCGTCAACGACGTGGTGGTGCGCAACCAGGCCTCGATCCGCATGCTCGAGTTCGAAACCTGGCTGGACGGCGAGTTCATCAGCCAGCACCGCGCCGACGGCATCGTCGTCGCCACCCCCACCGGCTCCACCGCCTACGCCCTGTCCGGCGGCGGTCCGGTACTGCACCCCTCCCTGCACGCCGTGGCCCTGGTGCCGATCTGCCCGCACACCCTGTCCGACCGGCCCATCGTGGTACCGGCCGGCGGCACCATCCGCATCGTGCTGCGCGGCGAGGTCAGCGGCGTCAGCGTCACCTGCGACGGCCAGGTCAGCGTCACCCTGGACGCCGGCGACTCGGTGGAAGTGACCAGCTCGCCGCACCGGCTGCGCCTGATCCACCCGCGCAACTACAGCTTCTTCGAGCTGCTGCGCAACAAGCTGCACTGGGGCCGCGGCCCCGGCGGCGCCGAACGACTCTGAAGACCACAAAGAATCCATGCTGCGCCACCTGCACATCCGCAACCTCGCCATCATCGACGAGCTGAGCCTCGATTTCGCCGCCGGCTTCAGCGTGCTGACCGGCGAGACCGGCGCCGGCAAGTCGATCCTGATCGACGCCCTGGGCCTGGTCATCGGCACCCGCGCCGACAGCGCCCTGGTGCGCAGCGGCAGCGACAAGGCCGAAGTCTCGGCCGAGTTCTCGCTGGAAGACTCTCCCTACGCCGCCACCTGGCTGGCCGAGCGCGAGCTGAGCGACGGCGACCTCTGCACCATCCGCCGCGTGGTCCAGGCCGAAGGCCGCACCCGCGCCTTCGTCAACGGCAGCCTGGTCACCGCCGCCGACCTGCGCGCCCTGGGCGAATCCCTGGTGGAAGTGTTCGGCCAGGGCGAGAGCCAGACCCTGCTGCGCGCCGATACCCAGCGCAGCGTGCTCGACGACTACGGCCAGCATGCCGACGCCCTCGCCGCGGTGGCCGCTGCCGCTGCCGGCGTGCAGCGCATCGAGGCCCAGATCGATGCCGTGCGCGCCGCGCAGACCCGCGACCCGGCCCAGCTCGACTACCTGCGTTTCCAGTTGCAGGAACTGGACGCCCTCGGCCTGCAGGAAGATGAGCTGAAAGCGCTCGACGCCGAGCACAAGACCCTGGCCAATGCCGGCCGCCTGATCGAGGACGGCGGCAACGCCCAACAGCTCCTCTATGGCGGCGACCAGTGCGCCTACGACCAGATCTCCGCCGCCCTCGCCGCCCTGCACGGCCTGGTGCCGCTGCACCCGGACTTCGCCGAGATCGAAACCCTGGCGATCAGTGCCCAGACCCAGGCGCAGGAAGCCGCCGAGACCCTGCGCCGCCTGCTGGAAAAGCTCGACCTGGATCCGCAGCGCCTGACCGAGGTGGAACGCCGACTCGCCGCCGTGCACGACCTGGCGCGCAAGCACCGCGTCCGCGCCGACGAGCTGACCGCCCGGCAGGCCCAGCTACGCGAGGAACTGGGCGGACTGGAAGGCGCTGCCGAACGGCTGGATGCGCTGGAACGCGAGCGTCAGGCCGCCCTCGACATCTACAGGAAAGCGGCCAAGGTATTGACCCAGGCACGCAGCAAGGCCGCCCTGGGTCTGGCCAAGGACGTCACCGCCCGCGTGCGCGAACTGGGCATGCCCAACGCCAGCTTCATCCCCGCCGTCGAGCCGGCCGGCCGCGAGCGGCCCAGCCCCCAGGGCGAGGACCTGGTGCGCTTCGATTTCTCCGCCAACCCCGGCCAGCCGCCGCGCGCCCTGGCCAAGGTGGCCTCCGGTGGCGAACTGTCCCGCGTCAGCCTGGCCATCCAGGTCAGTCTGCGCCAGGGCGAAGGCGCCGCCACCATGATCTTCGACGAGGTCGACGCCGGCATCGGCGGCGCCACCGCCGAGGTGGTGGGCCGCGAGCTGCGCGCCCTGGGCACGCACCGCCAGGTACTCTGCGTCACCCACCTGGCCCAGGTGGCGGCGCAGGGACAGCAGCATTTCGGCATCCACAAGGAAGTGCGCGGCGGCGCCACCTTCACCCGGGTCAACGGCCTGGACAGCGCCGGCCGCGTCGGCGAAGTGGCCCGCATGCTGGGTGGAAAGGAAATGACCGGGGCGACGCAGGCGCTGGCCAAGGATCTGCTGAAACGGGCCGCCCGCTGACCGCCGGGCCATCAGCCAGCCTGAGCCGGCCCGATAACTTTACTTTTCTTCGCCTGTCGCCTTGTGCGCGGCATCGCCGATCGCCGTCCCGGCCTTGTGCGCCCCGTTGCCGATGGCATGACCGGTGGACTTGGCCGCATGCCCCACCTTGTGCCCCACGTCCTTGGAGGTATCGCGGATGCCATGGCCCACGGTTTTCGCGCCCTTGCCGACCGCATGGCCGAAGTCACGGCCGGCGTGGCCCACTGCCTTGGCGCCGTCCCTGAAGCCGTGCCCGATCGCCGTGGCACCGGATTTGATGTCCTGCCCGATGCTCGGCTGGGCCTCGTCCGCCTGGGCGGCCGAAGCAGCCAGGGCCAGTACCGCAATGGCGAACTGTTTGATCATGGCTAGGACCCCCTAATCATCCATACCGGGCCAGTTCCGCGCCCGGCGCCGGGCGCGACCGCCCTCAGATCTTGCGTACCTGCTGCCCCGCCTTGAGGTGCGGGCAGTTCTTGCGCACGCATTCGCCGTACATGATCAGGCTGTGCTCGATCAGCCGGTAGCCCAGCGATTCGGCCTTCTCGCGCTGGCGCTTTTCGATGGTTTCGTCCTCGAACTCGTCCACATGGCCGCACTTGATGCAGACCATGTGGTCGTGGTGGTGGCCGCGTTCCAGCTCGAACACCGCGTGGCCGCCCTCGAAATGATGGCGGGTGACCAGGCCGGCCGCCTCGAACTGGGTCAGCACGCGGTACACCGTGGCCAGGCCGATGTCTTCCCCGGTATCCATCAGCTGCCGGTAGATTTCTTCGGCGGAGAGATGGCGGGTATCGCTATGCTCCAGCATTTCCAGAATCTTGAGCCTGGGCAGCGTGACCTTGAGGCCGGCGTTTCTGAGGTCCTGAGATTCCACTGGGGGGTCCGCCGTGAAGAATGTTGGGTTATTATCGCACCCATAGTGTATTACCCGCGACAACCGCCGGCGATTACCGCCGCGTCAACTGAGACTCATTGAGATTCATGCGCTCGATCCTGATTTCCCTGCTGGTGCTCGGCCTGTCCGGTTGCTCCATCATCTACAAGCTCCCCACCCGCCAGGGCAACGTCATCGAGCAGAAGCAGCTCGACCAGCTCCAGCTCGGCATGACCCGCGACCAGGTCAAGTTCCTGATGGGTACGCCGATCGCCACCGACCCCTTCCGCGGCGAGCGCTGGGACTACTTCGGCTACTACAAGAGCCCGCGCGGCCAGGTCAGCACCCGCACCGTGACCCTGTATTTCGACGACAACAAGCTGTCCAAGATGGACGGCGTGCAGATCGCCTCCAACGAAACCAAGAACATCGGCAACCCCGACGTCGACACCCTCGCCAACCAGGTGAAGAAGGACGAGAACGAGAATTCCCGCCACGGGAACAGCGGCGCCAAGAGCAACGGCACGGGACGCACGGAAACCGGCGTAGGCATGCCGATTCCCACGCCGTAGGTACGTCCCTGTACAAGCACCGGGCCATCCGTGGCCCGGACTGTTGAAACAAGTGGGGCGCGCTAGGGCGTCAGCTGTTGAAACAAGCGGACTTTACTAGCTAGACCCCGGCCTTCGCCTTCTTCCGCGCGCGCAAGCGCCGCGCCTGCTTCGGGTCCGCCGTCAGCGGCCGGTAGATCTCCACCCGGTCCCCGGCCTCCACGGGGTCATCCAGTTCACGCAGCCGCCCGAACACGCCCACCCGGCTCCGCTCCAGGCTGATTTCCGGGAACCGCGCCAGGATGCCGGAGCGCTCGATCGCCTGCCGCACCGTGCAGCCGGGCACCGCCTCGATGCGGATCAGGGCCTGCCGTTCCGGGGTGGCATAAGCCACTTCGATGCCCGTGCCGATGCCTTGTACGGCGCCAGTCCCATCCATATTCATATAATTAACCATGAGCAAGAACGACAAGAAGGGCGACGAACCCCGCCAGATCGCCGTCAACCGGCGCGCCCGCTTCGATTATTTCATCGAACAGACCTTCGAGGCCGGTATCGTCCTGGAAGGCTGGGAAGTGAAGGCCATGCGCGCCGGCAAGGCCAATGTCGCCGAAGCCTACGTCATCATCAAGAACGAGGAAGCCTGGCTGCTGGGCGCCCACATCATCCCCCTGGGCCAGGCCTCCACCCATGTGCGGCCCGACGCCATCCGCACCCGCAAGCTCCTGCTCCAGACCCGCCAGATCGCCGAGCTGATCGGCAAGGTCGAGCGCGCCGGCTACACCATCGTCCCCCTGGATCTGCACTGGACCCGCGGCCTGGCCAAGGTCCAGATCGGCCTGGCCAAGGGCAAGAAGCAGCACGACAAGCGGGCGGCGGACAAGGACAAGGATTGGAAGCGCGAACAGGGCCGGATCCTGCGGCACTGAGATCCCGGCGCCTCGATCCGGTTTCCGCCTGATTCCAATCCACGCCGACTCGCGTGGCCCGCTGGCTCCGCCGGCGGGGTGGCTCGCGTCGGTACTGGAACCGCGAACAGGGCCGGATCCTGCGGCACTGAGATCCCGGCGCCTCGATCCGGTTTCCGCCTGATTCCAATCCACGCCGACTCGCTTTGCCCGCTGGCTCCGCCGGCGGGGTAGCTCGCGTCGGTACTGGAACCGCGAACAGGGCCGGATCCTGCGGCACTGAGATCCCGGCGCTTCGATCCGGTTTCCGCCTGCTTCCAGTCCACGCCGACTCGCCTGGCCCGCTGGTTGGGGGGAGCTCGCTGCCTATGCCCGCGCAATTGATGATGCACCGCACATTGGCCCTGATCTTGCCCCAAAAACATGCGGCGGCGCGCCTGTGCTCTTGATAGCATTTCGGCAACAGGGGTACGGTACAGTCGCGCACTAAAAAATCAGCAGGCCAGAGGGCATATACATGCCGAAAAGTCGCACTGCCGGCGCGCGGAGCGGCGAAGCACGCGGCATCCTTGCGTTGCCGGTGCTGCTGCTGGCCTTGCTCGTCGGCTGCGGCGGCGGCGGTGGTTCCGATCCCGTCAGCCTTGCCGACGCGGGGCCGCCGGTGGTCGACAACAAGGGCTGCACCATCTATGGCGATCCACCGCGGCCGCTGGCCCAGGTCTCCCTGGATGGGACGCTGGACGATATCCTGCAGACCGTATTCAGCTGCGCCGCCTACAACGGCGAGGTACTGGAAGGCTGGAGCGACGCCGACGGCACGCCGCGCAAGGCCTGCATGATCAATACCGGCGGCGCCACGCCGCAGCACAAGCTGCCGATGCTGGTGTGGCTGCACGCCACGCTGGCCTCCTCCACCGGCTTCTTCACCACAAGCCTGCTCAAGACCATTCCCACGGCCGATCTCAGCGCCGATCCGCAGCGCCCCGGCTACATCCTGCTGCTGCCGATGGGCCGGGTCATCGACCAGTTCCTGCCGTTTCCGCTCAACACCGGCATCAGCTGGGACCACTGGTACCGCAACATGGACCGCAACAGTCCCTACCTCAACGTCGACGTGGCGGCCATCGACCACTTCATCGCAGTGGTCAAGCAGCGCGGCATCGTCGACACCAACCGCGTATTCGTCTCCGGCTGGTCCGAAGGCGCCGACATGGCCACCCTCTACGGCCTCAACACGCCCGGCGTCGCCGCCACCGAACCCTACTCCACCACCAGCCCCTTCGACGATACCCGCAGCGACCCTTGCACGGTGAAGCCCTTCGCCACCAACCAGCGCCCCTACAACCTGATCCTGCGCGCCTGCGACACCGGCGCCGCCTGCAAGTACGGCACCCAGTTCGTCGAGGAGCTGGCCAATGGCGTGCTCCCCGTCTCCATGCTCGACGAGACCATCCTCAACGACTACGGCACCGCCCGGGTGTACCAGTGCGACGCCAGCTGCGACGACATCACCGGCAATCCTGCCCGGCAGGCTTTCGGCGGTTATATCCACGGCATCTGGCCGCTCGGCTGGAACGACCAGTACCTGCAATATTTCAGGGATCATCCGCAGCAATAGCGGCGCCGCACCGATCGAGGGGCCGGCATCAGGCGGCCAGCCGCGGTGCCTTTCGCTCGTGGATGGGGTGGCGGGAATCGAACCCGCCTCCGACGGGCCGTTTCCGGCGTCCATTGTCAAGAACATGTAAAGCAGGCCCGATAAGCTCCCCCGTTTGAACAATCATTCAATGGGGATCACCTTGAACAACAACGATTCCGGCAAGCCGGTCGACCTCACCCGGCGCAAATTCCTGGCCGGCATTGCCGCCTCCGCCGGCGCGGCAGGACTCACGGCCGCCTGCGGCAGCTCGGACGGCACGGGCAGCGACGGCGGCAGCAGCGGCGCGCCGCAGCTGCAGACCCTGCCACCCCCCGACCAGTCCGGCATCGACCATATCATCGTGGTGATGATGGAAAACCGCTCCTTCGACCATTACTTCGGCTGGGTCCCCGGCGCCGACGGCAAGCAGCCGGGCCTGAGCTTCACCGACACCGCCGGCAAGGTGCAGACCACCCACGACCTCGCCCCCAATTTCCAGAACTGCACCCTGGCCGACCCGGACCACAGCTACGAGGGTGGCCGCACCCAGTTCAACAACGGCAAGATGGACGGCTTCCTGCAGACGCAGCCCGCCGGCGACACCTTCCCCATCGGCTACTACACCGCCGACAGCCTGCCCTTCTACAAGGGCGTGGTCGAAAACTGGACCCTGTGCGACCGATACTTCTGCGGCATCCTCGGCCCCACCCAGCCCAACCGCTACTACATGCACGCGGGCCAGACCAACAAGAAGGACAACACCACCAACCACTTCGACCTGCCGACCGTGTGGGACGCGCTGAAGAGCGTGGGCCGCACCGGGCGCTATTACTACGGCGACCTCGCCGGCTGGGCCCTGGTCTCGGTGGAGTTCTCCGGGCACAACCCCGGCGTGGGCAACATCCTGCCCTTCTCGCAATTCCTCACCGATGCCAAGAACGGCAAGCTCGCCGACGTCAGCTACATCGATCCGTCGATGCTCGGCGAAGGCGCCGGCACCTCCAACGACGACCATCCGCTGGCCGACATCCGCAAGGGCCAGGCCTTCCTCAACTCGGTCTACGACGCCGTGCGCCAGAGCCCGCAGTGGGACAAGACCCTGCTGATCATCAATTACGACGAGTGGGGCGGCTTCTACGACCACGTGCCCCCGCCGATCGCCCCGGTCACCTTCGAGGAATTCCAGGCCACCGGCAACGACGGCCGCCTCGGTTTCCGCGTGCCCTGCATGGCCATCGGCCCGCGCGCGCGCCGCAACCATGTCGAAAAGAACCAGTACGACCCGAACTCCATTCTCAACATGATCGCCTGGCGCTTCGGCTTCGCCCCGCTCGGCGCCCGCGGCGCCACCTCGCTCAATTTCGCCCAGGCGCTCGACTTCAGCTCGCCGCCGAACACCAGCCCGGCGCCCGCCTTCACCGTGCCGGACGATTCCTCCTTCGGCCAGTCCTGCTCCTCCCAGATGCAGGCGGCCCAGGCGACGATGAGCCCGGAGGTGTACGCCGAAGTCGAACGCCGCCATGCCGAGCACCTGGACGAATGGCAGGGCCTGATCCAGGCCGCCTTCGACGCCGGCTTCGTGCCGCCGGCCGAGTAAGGCACGGGCAGGCAGCGCGGATTGACCGCGCTGCCTGCCGCGGCTGGCCTGACCACTTGATTTCCAGGCTACACACCCTAAATTCAGTAATGTTCGCAACAGCACTCCAGACATCGAGTGATGTTCAGGGTGCTACACTGTGATCTGTAACGGGGGTGACCTGGGCTCGACGATGACAGGAAATCCAACGTGCATGCCGAGGTGCGGTAGACCCTCGTTAAACTCTTCCGCAAACAAGCTAGTTGCGAACGACGCTAACTACGCCCTCGCCGCTTAATCCCGGCGAGCGATTGACCAGACGGTGTTGATGCCCCTGACTCAGTCGTCGACTCTCATCAACTCGCGGTGAAAGCAGGCTACTGGCCGACCCGCTAAAACCCTAAAGTAGATAGGCGAACACGTTCCGTGCCCATCCGGGAGTGTTCGATGAAAATCAAAGAACGGGCTACGCATGTAGATCGAAGGATGGAAGGTTGTCGGACGCGGGTTCGATTCCCGCCACCTCCACCAATTGAGAGTCCGGAGCAATCCGGAGAAGTACAGAACCCCGCGAAATCGCGGGGTTTTTTGTTGTCGGTGGTCCGGGCAGGTTCGGCAAAATCCGTTGCAATCCAGGGGCACATAGGGGCATGTTTGGGGGCACTTGGCTACTCCATGGCCAGCCCTGGCTCAGGTCGAGACCTGCTCCAAGTAGCCCTTCCTCTGCTTCTCGGCGATCAGCTTGCGCATCTCCAGCGCCGCGCGCTCGGGCGTGTCGAATGATTTTGTGAGAGTCTGGCCCCTGGAGCCGACGCGACCATAGGTGACAACAACGTCCCTGTCGCGCACGCCGATACGCCAGAACTTGTTCGAGTTGCCTTCCTGCACGCGAAACTCGCGGCTGGCGAAGTCCGGTGTCACCGCTACTGCGAGTGGCGCCGTTACAATTGCTTCCTCAACCAGTTCCGGCGGTAGCGGCGCCTCCTCCGCCGGCACTTCGGCTTCGACGCGACCGGTCAGCACCGCCTCGATGCGCTCCACCACCTGCATCGGCTCGCGCAGCCAGTCCGTCGCCAGCACTTCCAGCACGCGCCAGCCAAAAGTGCGCAGGATGCCGGGCCGGAATACGTAGCGCTCGCGCGCATCGTTGCCGGCACCGCCGTCGAGTAGCAGGCCAAGCGCGTAGCCGTCGCCAAGCGGGTCACGGATCGCGAGGTCGCAGCGGAAGCTGGAGCGGCCCACGCACTCGTCCACCTCGTACCCGCGCAAGCGTAGGGCCCTTGCCAAGGTCTGGCGCAAGGCTTCCCGCGGCGCCTCTTGGGAGAACGACTGCCGCGCACCGGGATTGAGCGAGGCCAGGGTCGCTTGCGCGCGCTGCACCTGGCCCTGGGCACTGAACTGAGCGAACTGCAGAAACGAGCGCAGCGCCGCAGCGCCGTCGTTGTGGGTGTTTGTGATGGCATCGGCGCGGATCGTCGAGACCACCGCCATGCGGTGTCGCGCGCGGCTGAAGATCACGTTTAGCCGCTTCTCGCCGCCGCGCTGGTTGATCGGGCCGAAGTTCATCAGCATGCGGCCGTCGGGCCCGGGGCCGTAGCAGATCGACAGCAGGATGATGTCGCGCTCGTCGCCCTGGACGTTTTCCAGGTTCTTCACGAACAGACCGTTGAACTGACCCTCGTCCTCACGCGCATACTCGGCGTCCAGCTTCGCGCCGAAGGCGGAGTCCTCCCCCCCCAGTCGGTCCAGTGCGGCCTCGATCTCGCCCTGCTGCGCCTCGGAGAAGGCGACCACGCCCAGGCTCAGCCCGGAGCCCCGGTTCAGCAGCTCGCGCACCAGGCGGGCGATGTACTCGGCTTCCGGCACGTTGCTGCGAGCAACGTAGACACCATCGCCCAGTATGTGGAAGCTGATCGCCCGCTCCATCACTGCGTCGGCGCCGAGTCGGGCCGCGTCCTCGGCGGTGGAGCGCAGCAGCAGCTCGCCGCCCCCGGCTTGCTCGACCGAGCGGTCGGGGATGGTGATAAGGCGGCCGTCGTAGAACGCCGCGTTGGAGAAGCTGATCAGCGCCTCATAACGGCTGCGATAGTGCCAGGCCAGCAGCGTGGCCGGGAGATTGCGCGCCGCCTGGTTGAGCAGGCTGTCTGCGTCGAGCGTCACACCGATGCCCTGCTCGCCGTCGCCCACCTCGACAACTTCCTGCTCGACGCCGGACACGGCGAAAAAGCTGGTCGGCGGCAGCTGCATCTCGTCGCCCACGATCACCACCTGGCCAGCCCGGCACAACGCCGGCACCGCCTCCTCCATCGGGATTTGGCTGGCCTCGTCGAAGATCACCACGTCGAACAGATCCGGCAGCAGCGGCAGCGTGTCCGACACCGACAGCGGACTCATCAGCCAAACCGGCTTGAGGTCGTTCACCACCACGCCGGGATCGCCGCCGGCCAGCTCGCGGATGGAGCGGAAGCGCATGCTCTTGCCGAACTCATGCTCCAGTTCGCGGCGACCGTTGGCATACTGCTTCTTGAACAGCTTGCCATCGGCATCGAGCTGCGTCGTCGACAGCTGTGAGTGGCGCACGTGGTCGAGGAACAGGCGGTGGCGGCGCGCCTGAATCAACGCCGCGTTCTGTGTCAGCAGGGCCTTCTGGCCGGCGGCGGCGTTCGCCGCCAGCCGTGTCAGAGAGCCCTCGTCGAAGCGCGCCAGCTCCGGCCGCGCGCGTTGGATGCGCGCCAGCGACTCCCAGGCCACCAGGGCCTCCAGGCGTGCCGGCGCAAGCGCGTGGCGCAGCAAGAGCGAAACGCAGGCCGGCTCGGCTTGATGCAACGCCTGCAGCAGCGGCAGCATGTCGGGCAGTTCCTCCAGCCGTTCGCGCAGATCGCGAACGTGCTCGCCGATTTGCTCGAGTGTCGTCCCGTCGGAGAACAGGAAGTGCGTGGATGCCAACGCCTGCAGCCGGATTACCGCAGCCCCGCTGGTGGACTCGCGTTGTGCTTCCACTGCGGGATCGGCGGCAGCGGCTAGCTTTTGCCGCAGCTTGCGCAGGATCGGCAGCGCCATGACCCTTTGCCGGATCGCTTCCACCGCCTTGGCGAAGCTGTCGACGTCGGCGACGCCGTAGCGCTGGAGCACTTCCTGCTGTGCGTGAGTCAGCGCCGCCGTCGCCGAATGCTCGGCGGAGAGCGCCTCCAGGATCTTGCGGAAAGTGGGCCGCACCGCGTAGCCGCTGAAGTCGAAGGCTAGTCTCAGCCGGCCGCGCAAGCGCCACCAGGCCGGCATGAACCATCGCAAGAGGGAGGCCTCGCGCAGCTTGACGAAGGCCAGCGCGGCCTCCGTGTCATCCGCGGAAAGCTTTTCACGCCAGTGGGGATTGGCGCTCAGTGCGGTGCCGGCCGCGCCGGCCAGTACGCCGATCCGCGCCTGCTCTTGGGTAAATGCCACCGCCTCCCCGGAGTGCTCGTCCAACAGTTGCGGATGGTTCGCGACCCGCGCCTCAATCAAAGTCTGCAAAGTCTGGGTGAGGGCCACGGCATCGCTTAACGGCATGTCGGCCGAGAGCAGCCGGCTGCCATCGCCGAGGACGGAATCCAGGCTGTCGAGCAGCGCCTCGGTCTCGTCGAGCGCGGCTTCCACCGCGCGCACCGGCGCGGGCTGGCCGATTAGCGCAGCAGAGAGGAAGCGGAACGGATGCTCGGCCAACCCCTGCATGCCAAAGCGCTCACGCACGAAGGCGTGGATGCGATCGACCAGCTCCCGTTGTCTTGTAAAGGCGCCATGGTCCGGCAACGCCTCGCGCTCAACCGCCGGCAGTTCGACGCCGGCCGAGCCAAGCTCGACCAGGCGGCGCGTCAACTCGCGCACGGTTACCGCCAGCGGCGCCGGAATCGACGCCATCAGGTTCTCGAAGTCCTCAATTTGCGCCAGCGACCGGCCTAGCGCCTCCAGCGTGCCGGCGCGGCCAGTCGCCAGCTGCCCGGAACGGTCGGGCTGCCCGATCCACCGCTCATAGCTCTCGCGCAGGTTGGTGACGAAGGACTTTTTGTCGGTCTGCGAGTCGTGAATCAGGCAGCACAGCTCGTCGAGCCCGCTCTGCTTGAGGCGGTGGAACACCACGTCCAGGGCTGCGCGCTTCTCGCACACGAACAGCACGCGCTCGTTGCGCGCCACGTAGTCGGCGATCAGGTTAGTGATCGTCTGCGACTTTCCGGTGCCCGGCGGACCTTGGATGATGAAGCTGCGCCGCGTGCGCGCCAGGCCCACGGCGGCATTCTGCGTGCGATCGGCGGCGACCACGCCCCACTGCTCGGCCAGCGGCAGGGGCGGCGGCGGCTCAGTCTCCACCGGCCGCGGCTCGATCGAGAAGACGCGGTCGAAGGCATGGTTCTGTACCTGCTCCTCGATCAGCTGGTTATAGTCCCGCACCAGCGACATCTTCTTGTAGTTCAGGTTGGCCAGCGTCACCTGCGTCAGGTCGAAGTCCCAGGCGTAGCGGTGGCCGGGGTCCTCGTGCAGAGCGTAAGTAGTGGATTGCGCCACGCCAACGGGCGCCATCGACGGGTGCCGTGGCACGGCGCCGCCAACGGCACCCCGCAGGGGTAGCGGCGCGTGCTCCACATCGCGCCGGAACCAAGCCAGGCCCAGCGGCCGGAAATCGTCCGCCGCGTAGGAGAAATCGGGAAGCCCCGCCGCACCGGCCGCCGTCGGCCGTAGCGGGCGGCGGCGCCGGTTGAACTGCTCGATGCGCTGCACTGCCTTCTGATGGATGAGCTGGATCGAGGGCTTACGCTGCAAGCGCAGCTCTACGCCGGGCTCCGAACGACGAATCTGCGCCTGCAAGTCGGCGTGGATCGATTCCAGCGAGACCTGCGACAAGTCGATCACCTCGGGCAGCTCGATGTCGTAGAGCTGGCGCAGGTAATGACGCAGGGCGGGATTGATCTCGGCTTCCGTCTCCGGGCAGCTCAGCACAAACTGGTCGCGCACGCCCTTCTTCTTATGCAGCTCCACCGGCAGCCACAGCAGCGGCGACTGGATACGCTCCTCCGGGTCTTCCTTGAGGTTGTGCCAGCGCAAAAAGGCGACGACCAGGCGCAGGTGCGAGAAGCCGTATTCTGCGCGGTCGCGTCGCGTCTCGTGCAGCACGTGATCGAGTGTCGTCGTCAGGTAGGTCTGGTCCTCGAAGCGCAGCCATTTGCGCAAGGGCACATCGCCACCACTCAACACCTCAGCGCTGAACGCGCTATCCCAGGTGCAAAGCTCCTCCGCCTTGATCGTCTCCAGCTGCAGCACCACCGGCACGCTGGCTACGGTGAGGTTCACGCTCGACTGCGTCGGGCGAAAATGCAGCAGGCGGTTGCGCCGCGACAGGTCGAACAGGCGGTCGCGCAGGTGCGACATCAGTGCCGAACGGCGCGAAACGGCCCCCTGCGCCCGAGCCAGCACGCGCTCCACATCAAGCTCCACCGGCTGGTCGCGCCAGGTTTCGAGTCGGCGGATCAGCTCGCGCAGGTCCTTCGCGCGATCGTGACGGTTGAGCGCCGTCATTTCGACAATGACGCTCGCGACCACTGGTGAAAGGCGTGGGTTCAACCGGAACAGATCACGGCGGTGCGAGGCGAAAATCTCCAGGTCATCGGCGTCGTGGAAGTCCAGGCCGCAGGCGAGGCAAGCTAGTAATTGGCCCAACACGAAGATATCGGTGATCTCATCGTGATGACCTACGGCGAGCTCCCAGGCGCCGAGGCCCGGCAGATACACCGGCTTGCGAAGAGGCTCCTCGCACGGTTCGCGTAGCACCAGAGCGTTGTGCGCGTCCGGACCCGCTCCCAACTCCCGGGTGACGCGAGTCTCGCCTACGATGTTGAGCGCTGTCGCTGGCGGAGGCTGGATGCGGCGGATCGCGTCGTTTTCATGGACCGGCGTCTCGCCGTGCGACGCCCGCAGCTGCAGCGCCCCGTCCTCGCCGCGCAAGATGTTGCCGGAGGCGAGGTCGGCGACGAGGCCTAGGGCATGAAGCTCGGCGACCCTGCGCATCAACGGCAGCAGCAGGAACAACACGTCATCCGTTTGCAGCTTCGACAGGGCCTCCGAAGACAGTAGCTCACGCAGCGTGGCGAGATTGGCCATGGTCGCGCTCAGCCCGGTTGCGTTGGCCACTGCTTCGCCAGCTTGTCGACGGCGCGCTTCGTCATGCCCAGGTGCTTGCGCAGCGCGGCTGCCAACTGCCGTTCCAGACCGAGAGCGCCGGCGACGCGCCCAGCATGAGGCAGCGCATCGTCTCGGATGTCCGGATCGACGAGAGCGAAGTCGAGCAGCACGGCGCAGAGGTAGTCGCGCACGCTGTCATCCAGCGCCTCCGGCCTCAGCTCAGCTCCATCCAGCGGCCGCTCCTGTTCGCTCCAATCCGGAAAGTAGGCGCGCACCTGGGTTCGCGCCCGCTCGCTGTCCAACCCCGGAGTGCGCAGTAGATGCGCAATCAGACCCCGACTCAGCGCCCGCAGCCGCTGCTGACCAAGCATGTCGAGGCGCTGCATAGTCAACCCGCCCTCGATCCGGTTGAAGGCCCAGATGTGCACCGACTCATCCTGCTGCCACCAGAGGTGCACCGCTTGTGCGCGCAGGAACGACTCCGGATGGGTCTGTTGCGGCGAGGGCTGTTTGTTGCGCGCGTCTAGTTCCAGGGCCTGCTGAAGATAGGCCTGCGGATCGACCGAAGCGAGGCCGGTGTGGGTCTTGACCAGCGTCGAGATAGCCGGATCGGCGGATTGCGCCGCTAGCGCCGCGCCGCGGTCTGCGTAGATCTCGGTATACAGCGCAAAGAGTCGCGCCGTTTGGATGTGCGCGGTGGAAGCGCTCGGTTCGTGCGCACACTGCTGCAAAATGCGGTCCGCCGCATGGTAGGCGCCGTTCTCGCAGGTCCACAGCACATGGTGCGCCAGCTCATGCCCGAACAGCGCCAGCAACTCCGGTTCGGATAGCTTTTCCAGCACCGGGCCGGTCAACACAATGTGGGCCTCGTCGGCGAGGAAGTATAGAGAGGCGTTCATGGCGCCGTCGCTGCCCTGGTATAGGGTGATCGGCACGGTTAGACCTAGGCGCTGCGCCGCCAGCGTAACGGCAGCATGGGCCGCGCCATGGGATTGCTCGCCCAGGCGATAGGTGTGCCGCAGCAACTGCTCGCGCACGTGGTCCGCATGATCCTGCTGCGCTCGCACCGAGGAGGCCCACTGCCACACCTCCGGCTCTACCTCGCGCAGGTGGCGCACCACCGCGACATGGTAGGGCAGCGGCTCCAGCGCCCGCGCCACGGCTTCATTCATGGGCACGATTCCATGCCCGTCCCCGCCCGCTCAAAAGCCGGGATAGTCGTAAGCCTGAGTATTCCCACCGCGCTCCCCATCGCCCGACGTGAAGACCTGAATCCATGCCGCGCCCCCGAAGCTCACCCTGGCGGCGCTCGTGGAGGCTCTTGCGAACCAGAATCATAACAGCAGGAATTGCTTTCTTGACCACACTTGCGTCGGCGGCATTATCCTTGGGGGCACGCCCGAGGACCGCACAGTGGCGCTTCAGGTCGCCTTCACTTTTCCGCACACCCTAAAAGGGACACGCGCGAGTGGAGTATTTTGGTAACCGCCGAGATCCGGGGCGATCCAAGATCGCCCCGCCTCCTCCCCACAAACCGCTAGCTCCAATCTCTGACGGACACCGGTTCAGTTGCGATTTTTAGTGCCCCGTTCCTGGGGCACATGCTGGGGCATGTGGCGAAAATCGAACGCGGTTAATTCAGCAAAATCAAAACCCTGGCCGCACTGTGCAATTGCCGCCACCCCACCAACAACGAAACGGGCGCCCTCGCGGCGCCCTTTTTGTTGGTGTCTTTCTGTCGTCAGGCCGTCCACGACCGCCATATGCCCCGGCCCGCACGGGAAGGACTTATGCTTACGGCCAATTCAAACGGCGCCCGGTCATGCAAACCCAGCAGATCCACATTTCCCCTGAAGAACAGCCCCTCATTGACGCGGCGATCGCGCTCGGGGACCGCCTGGCGGCGATGTCGATCACCACCGCGGCGCACCGCAAGACCATCCGTGCGGTACAGGCCGCCCTGCGGCGGCTGCCGGTGGCGGACTGGACCATCTCGCGCGACTTCGCGGTCGACGTCGTCGACGACGAACTGGTCGACTGGGAAGCCGCCCTGCTCACCTGGCAGGCCGGCGGGCACCAGGGACTGGAGCCCGCCTGCCCCGACGGCATGCGCTACTGCTGGCTGGTCTGCCTGACGGTCTCGACCGACGAAGACGGCAACCTCCAGCGCGGCCTGGAAATCGGCAGCCTCTACGAGCAATTCCCCGAGAGCGCCGACGACCTCCTGGCGGAAGACGGCACCAGCTTCGAACGCAGCACCGACGAGTTCGATGAGGACGCATCCGAAGGCGGGGAACTCGACGAGGATCAACTCCGCTGGATCAGCGAGGTGCTCGACCCCGAACTGTTCACAGGCCCCGGGCAGACCATCGAGATCGAGGCCGACGAATGGAGCGCCGCCGACCTGGAAGACGACTCCGCCGATGACCGCCTGCATTGAAGGTCGGTAGCTTTCCCCAGCCGCACTAGCGGCCGAACCGCTTCGCCGACTCCGCCATCGCCCGCGCCTTTTCCACTGCACGGTCTTTCGGCGGCGCCAGCGTCACCAGGGACTGGATCAACAGCCGCGCGGCGTCGTTGACCTCCTCCACCGCACGGTTGAATGCCGCCTCGTTCACCTTCGACGGCGCATTGAAGCCGCTGAGCTTGCGCACGAATTGAAGCGCGGACGCGCGGATCTCCTCATCCGTCGCCGGCGGCTCGAAGTTGAACAGCGTCTTGATGTTGCGGCACATGCGGACCTCCTGCGAAAAATGTCCTGGACTGCGGGCGGATCGACCTGCCGCACAATCTTGCCAGCATTGACAATGCTTGTTGATCACGCTGACCGACTGGGTTCGGCCGGGAGCCGACTGTCGCGAATGACTGGAATGGAGAACCGAATCAGGAGTGCCGCCGGAGCTGCTTGCAGATAGGCTGCCAAACAGCAAAACAGGAAAGGCGCCCGACCTGATGGATTCTTTTCACGACAGGCTGGAAAATGGCAAACTTGGACGATGTCGCACCGGAAGCAAGCACCGACAAGTTCCGGCCCGAGAAAGTCTGAATGCTTTTGCTTTTTGGTGGGAGTTGTATGGAAGCCGTGTCCGATCGAGGCAGAGACAACGCCTTCAATCTTTTGCGCCTTGCCGCTGCATTCTGGGTTTTCCTCAGTCACGAACACTTGATGACGGGCGCCGCCTGGGCGCCCAACGGCGAGCTGGGCGTCTTTGTATTCTTTTCCATCAGCGGCTTTCTCATCGCCCGCTCCTGGGATCGGCGCAGCAGCGTGCTGCAGTATCTTCAAAATCGCTGCCTGCGTATCCTGCCGGCACTATGGGTGGCGGTGCTGGCGACCACCTTCGTTATCGGCCCCCTCGCCACGCATCTGGCGCCGGGCCGCTATTTCGCCGAACCGGAAACCTGGCGCTATCTGCTCAACGCCGTCTTCGATCTGCAGCTGCAACTGCCCGGAGTTTTCACCGGCCAGTCGTACGCCCCCGTCAATATGCCGTTGTGGACGCTGATGCATGAGGCCTTGTTCTACGTCGGGCTGGCCACCCTGGGTCTTCTGCTGGGCCCGCACCTTCGCTGGTTGCTGCTCGCCGCTTGGCTGCTTCTGCTCGGGATGCAGGCCGTACATACCGGTTCGGAAGTGGCGGCCGATCTGGCCGGCTACTTCCTGGGCGGCGCCCTGATCTGGCAATTCCGCAATTCCCTGCCATTCAACCCCGGCCTGATGGCGCTGGCACTGGCGGCGTTGGCGGCGCAGTGGCTCCTGGGGCTCAGCGGGATGCTTTGGACCCTGTGTCTGCCGTACGCCGCCATCTGGCTGGGGCTGCGCAGAACTCCCGCGCTGCTCAATCACATCAAGAAGAACGACTACTCCTACGGATTCTATATCTGGGGCATGCTCTGCCAGCACTGCGTGGTGCGCTTCGCCGGCATCGCCTCCTTCTGGCCACACCTGGCGCTGGCCTTCGTGGCCACATCGCTCTGCGCGGTCGCCTCGTGGTTCCTGATCGAGCGCCCGATGCTGAATCTGAAGTCATCCGCGAGCTTCCGGCCGGATGAACCGCAAGACTTCGGCCTGCTGCGGCCCGCGGTGCGGGACTCCGGAGCTGTCATACCCTGAAACAGCGGCGCCGATCGGAGCGGGCTTCGCGCTCGGCGTCATCCTCAAGCTCCACCGCTCGACTCGAAGTCTTGCAAAAGCAAGAATCAACCAGGTTTCAGATTCCCGGCTCCCGGATTTGCCGCTGCAGGTATCCTATCGGCGGGATGAGGGATCACGAGGGCCTTTGGGAAGATTTTGCTCAGGATCAACGCATGAGGCGAATACGCGACTATTTGAAGCTGCTGCGCCTGCATCAACCGGCCGGAATACTGCTACTGCTCTGGCCGATCCTGTGGGCACTGTGGCTGGCGGCTGGCGGGATTCCTCCACTGGGCGTGCTTGCCGCATTCCTGCTCGGCACCCTGCTGATGCGCTCGGCCAACTATGTGGCCACCCCGCTCGCCCGCAACGCGCCGGACGGCTCCGCGCTGCGCCGGCTCGGCCAGGTGAGAACCTGGGATGCGCTGCTGCTGTTTGCCTCCTTGTGCGCCAGCAGCCTGGTCCTGCTCGGCAAGCTCAATAATCTGGTGCTGTGGCCTTTCCTGCTCGCCGTGACGCTGGCCGCCGGCAATGCTGCTACTGGCCGCTTCTACGGCTTTTCGCGCTCCCACCTAGGCCTGGTGTTCAGCTTCGGCATCCCGATGGCATACGCCGCGGTGACCGACGACGTGCCCTGGATTCAGGTCGGCCTGTTGATGAGTGCATCCCTGTGCTGGATCCTCGCTTACAACACTTACAGCGTCGCCGGCGCCCCGATCAACCCGGTGTTTGGTGCCGGCGGAGAGGTGTCGGGAGCGCCGGATCCGAAGGCGCGGGCCATAGCCGGCGTGCTGCAAGCGCTGGCCTTGCTGCTGCTGGTGGTCGTCGGCTTTCGTGCCGGGCGCGGCATTCTGTACAACGCGGGGTTGCTGGCCGCCGCCGGCTACGCCCTGCACCAGCAACGCCTGACTCGCGATGGCGAGCGCAAGTCCTACATCAAGGCCTTCCTCAACAACCAGCGCTTCGGCGCCGCAATCTTTGTTGGCCTGGTCTGCGACTACAGCCTGACCAACTGGCAGGCCATGCAGGACGTCATGAATCCCGGGGCGGAACATGATTCGATGCTGGCAATGCACGCCTGTACCGGTCCCCTATCGGATTGGAACCCGCTGAATTGGTCGCAGGAATACGGTTATTGCGTGGACCGCAACATCGTCTACACCCCACCCGACTGGCCGCGCCCCCTGCAACTGGACCTGTACACGCCGCAGCTCGACGGCCCCAGGCCGGCGGTGGTGTTGCTGCACGGCGGGCACTGGCGCCTCGGCACCCGGCAGGAGATGGGGCCGATCGCCGTCGCCCTGGCGCGCCGCGGCTACGTCGCCATCACCGTCACCTACCGCCTGGCGCCGATGGCGCGCTTTCCGGCGCAGCTGCAGGACTCCGAGCAGGCGATACACTGGCTCGATCAGAACGCCACGCGGCTGCACGTCGACTCCACGCGCATCGGCGCCTGGGGGTTTTCCGCCGGTGGACACCTGGCCGCGCTGATGGCGACCCTCGATCCCGCCGATCCCCTGGGTGCGCCGAAGCCGCCGCTGCGCGCCGTGGTCGCCGGTGGCGCGCCCACCGATCTGGAGCACTTCAATCCCGACGACGGCATGGCGCTGTTCGGCGTCACCGCCGCGCAGGACCTTGCCCTGTACCGCCATGCCTCACCGCTGTATCACGCCTCGGCGAAAGCGCCGCCGATCTTCCTCTACCACGGCACCGCGGACACGACCGTGTTGCCAGAGCAGGCGGAAGTACTGCGCAAGGCCTTGGCCGACGCGGGAGCGCCAGTGGAGCTGTACATGGTGCACGGCGCCGAGCATGCGGGCTCGACCGAAGGCGCCATGGATCCTGCCCTGGCTTTTCTCGATCGGCAGCTGAAACCATAACCATTCCTGCCGCGGCGCACGCGGATACCATATCCGCGACGCAGCCGACTTCGCGCGTCCTGTCGACTATTCACTGAACCCGGTCAAGCACGGCCACGTTCGTCAGGCCGCCGAGTGGCCGTACCCGACGTTTCATCGCCATGTTCGTTCGGGCGTTTACGCCGAAGACTGGGGCGGCATTGCAGGTGTCTCCGGTGACTTCGGAGAGTGACGCATGCGCGGCACGCACCCTGCTGCCGGCGCTTGCAAAGCGCTGTAGAGTAGCGCCATACGAGAAGGGATCGGGGATGCCGTCTTTCGTTTCGGGATTTCTGCGCCGCAGCGTTCCAGGCGGGTTCGCGGGCGGTCCGTCTTTGGCATGAGCGCCAAGCCTTCTTTCTTCGCCGAGCTGCAGCGCCGCCGCGTCTACAAGGTGGGGGCGATGTATTGCGTCGCCGGCTGGCTGCTGGTGCAGATCGTCACCCAGGTGCTGCCGGTATTCGACATCTCGACGCTGGGCCAGCGCATCCTGGTGCTGATCGTCGTCGCCGGCTTTCCCGTGGCGCTGGTGCTGGCCTGGCTGTTCGACATCACGCCCAAGGGCATCGTGCGCACGCCGGACGTTTCCGGCGAGGGCGAAAACGAGGCGACGGCGCGCCAGCGCAGCGGCATGGACCGCAAGCTCAACTACCTGCTCGGCATCCTGCTGCTATGCGCCTGCCTGTATCCGGTCGCGGAGCGGCTGGGCTGGATCGGGCCGAAGCCAGCAGTGGCCACGGATGGCGACAAGTCCATCGCCGTGCTGCCGTTCGAGAACCTTTCCGACGACAAGTCCAATGCCTACTTCGCAGCAGGCATCCAGGACCAGCTGCTGACCCAGCTCGCCAAGATCGGCGACCTGCGCGTGATCTCCCGCAGCTCCACCCGGCAGTACGCCTCCAAACCGGGCAGCGTGGCGGACATCGCCCACCAGCTCGGCGTCGCCTACGTGCTCGAGGGCAGCGTGCAGAAGGCCGGCAACTCGGTCCGCATCAATGTCCAGCTGATCCGCGCCGCGGGACAAGAGCATCGCTGGGCGGAAACCTACGACCGCACCCTCGACAACATCTTCGGCGTGGAAAGCGAGGTGGCGGAAGCGATCACCCAGGCGCTCAATGCGCGGCTCAGCGGCGCGGAGAAGCAGGAGCTCGCCACGCGCGCCACCCACAATCCCGCCGCCTGGGACAACTACCTGCGCGCCCTGGTCCTGTACAACATGCACGCGGAATCCGCCGCGGCCGCCAGCCAGGCGGAAGGCCTGTTGCGGGAGGCCGTGAGCCTCGATCCGGATTTCTCCACCGCGTGGGCGCTGCTCGCCGAGATCAAGGCGGCCGAGAGCATCGAGGACTGGGATACCTCCGACGTCGGCCGCGCCGAGGCGCTGCACGCCGTGCAGCAGGCGCAGCGGCTGCGGCCGTCGGCTGCCGAGACCCTGGCCGCGCAGGCCTACTATCAGTTCTACGTGGGGCGCGACTACGAAGCCGCCGGCCGCAGCTTCGAGCTGGCGCTGCGGCAGGCTCCGGGCAACGCCGACACCATTTCGGCGCTGGCCTTTCTCAGCCGGCGCCAGGGGCGCTGGCCGCGAAGCCTGGACTACTTCGACCAGGCCCTGGCGCTGGACCCGCGCAACCTCGAATACCTGGATCAGGCGGTAACCACCGCGGCGGGGACGGGAAACTTCGACCTGGCCTGGCGCTATTACCAGCGCTGCCGCGACGTGGCCCCCGGCGAGCCCTCGGTCCAGGGCCTGGGGGGTTGGCTACACCTGGCGCAAGGCCGGCCCGACCTGGCGGAATCCTTGTTGAACGGCGTCGCCGCCGATCCCAGCGACCTGCGCACAATCCTCGTGCTGGGCTTCCAGCAGCTGTTTCAGCGGCACTACGCGGAAGGCGCCGCGCTGATGCGCAAATACCTCGAGCGCCTGCAACCCGCGCAGCATCGCGAGCATGCGTTCCTGGTGTTCCAGCTCGGCGAGTTCCAGCGCATGTCCGGCGACACGGATGCCGCGCGGGCCAGCTACCGGCAGGCCGGCGCCGACGCCGCCGAGGTCCTGGCCGAGCAGCCCCGCAATGCGGCCCTGCTCAATCGCCAGGCGCTGATCCACGCCCGGCTCGGCGACATGGCTGCGGCGATGGACGATTCCAGGCGAGCCATGCAGACGGTGCCGCCCGGCGGCGACGCCCTGACCCTGGCCACAACGCAGTACACCCTGGCGCGCCTGCAGGCCGCCGCCGGCGACCGCGACGGCGCCTTCAAGACCTTGGGCGGCCTGCTGTCGGGCCCCACCCTCAGCGACAGCGAGTTCGATCCCCTGCTGACACCCGCCAGTCTGCGCCTGAATCCCGAATGGGATGGACTGCGGCAGGATGCGCGCTTCGGCAAGCTGGTCGAGGGGCATTCGCAGTAGGCGGATCGTCGTGTCCCGGGCCACCATTCGCGAAGCAGCCGAGCGTCCGCTTTCATTCCCGATTTCTACCCTTCAATGTTTTTCGCTTTTCAATCTCTCTCAATCCGTTCAATGCCTTTCTTTTAAAGGCGGTTTTTGACGTAAGTTTTAAACATACTGCACGCTGTCGCGTGCCCAAGGTAAAACAGCCTTCGGCAAACAGTGGACCTCACCGGTGCAAAAGATCAGGCGTGAGCCCTCGGCATCCAAAGCCTGTCAAAAAACTCACACCCAAGAGGCTCACCATGTGGGACAGGAAACGCAATGACCTGGCCACAAGCGGCAAAAGCGGGTTCGCGGGAATCGTTCAAGACATCCTGGAAAGTCATTTGTGACAGTGTCGCTACGGTCACAGGCAGCTATCGACTGATGCACCACAATGGATCGCCGTCCTGGAAACCTGAACAATCCGTCACGATATGCGACATGGTTTCTTTGCCCTTGTGCTCGTCCGGTGTGATGAGGCCGCGGAGCGGGTTTCATGCCTAGTCTGGGACATATCCGCCGCCCTATCGCGGCCAGCCTGGACATGAATTGTCACATCCGTGCGTCCGGTGCCGTTTTCGGCGCAACGTGATACCTGCAACACAGTACAAATGACTGAAATTACTTACTGTTTGACCAGCCTCGGGCCCAGGGTGCGAAAGCAGCCTCTGGTTTGATTCTTGCAGACATCTTCGGCACCTTAGACTAGACTTCTAAGCATATGAATTTTCGGAAAGTACGAGGCTTACGCTAAGTGCAACGACCTGACGAAAGCGTCGTATTTTCCGGGCCGGTATCTGGAATAACCAGAATTGGACCTACCACAACATTCAATTGAGTTCAGGGATAGCAATACCATGCAGCATCAAACACTTGCGCTGACTATCGCGCATCAGCGCGAAGTCTTGTCCGAAAACGGTGCAATGCGGCGTCATGGGGTGGCCCGCGCATGAGCGAGAACAATCTGATCTTCATCGTCATGGACAGCTGCCGCTATGACAGCTACCTCCGTGCCAAGCGTCCCAACATGGACCGCATCGGCCTGGGCGAGAAGCGCTATTCCTTCGCCTCCTGGACCAGCCCTTCGCATTACACCTACCTGATGGGCATGATCCCCCACCAGAGCCCACAGGGGGTATTCGCCTCCGAGGTCTACAAGAAGGACTTCGCCTTGTGGGTGGATCGCCTCAACGTCCCCGATCTCTCGTTCAAGAGCTTCGTGCCGCAACTGTCCCTGCCCCACGTGCTGCAGGAAAACGGCTACCGCACCAGCGCCAAGGTGTCGCTGCCGGTGCTCAACCCGCTGTCGCACCTGAACCGCCACTTCGACGACTACAAGCTGATGGCGAACCACAACGACTTCGCCGGCATGGTGAAGGAGATCGAGTTCGACGAGTCCGAGCCCCAGTTCTACTTCCTCAACCTGGGCGAAACGCACTACCCCTACATGCTGGATCCCAAGGGCCTGCCCCACATCTCGGGTGTACACGGCGTGTTCAAACGCCTGGATGATGAGCTGGGCAAGACCACCGAGGACAAGTTCTTCGACGACGAGCAGATGCGCTCCCTGCACGATCAGCAGGTGAAGTGCGTGGAATACGTCGACGAAGTGCTCGGCGCCCTGATCGACAAGGCGCCGAAGAACACCCATTTCATCGTCACCGCCGACCACGGAGAGTGCTTCGGCGAAAGTGGTTACTTTGGCCACGGACCGATCGTGCACGAAAAAGTGCTGGAAGTACCCTTCCTGGAAGGCAAGAAACGCTAAGACCCGCTCCACGGCGGGTTACAGGCTGCGACCACGACAGATGGTCAAGAGCAAGGGAATGAGTTGTAGGGGAGAAGCGGGATGAGCACCATGGAAAACTTCGACGTCCTCGGCCTGACACCGGCCGATTCGGCCCACCCCGGCATCGCCGTGGCGGTAGCGCGTTCCGGCGGCATCGGCCTGCTGGACCTGGAGTTCTGCCGCGACGGCAGCCGGGCCCTGGCCAACTTCCGGCGTCTGCTGGATGCCACTGAGGCCCGCGTCGGGCTGCGTCTGACAGCCGGTAGCACGGAGCTGGCCGGGCGGATGCTGGCCCTGCTTGCGCCGGGCCGAGCCCTCACCCTGGTCTTCGCCGGCAGCGCCGAGGCGCAGGCGCAGATGCACGCCGCCCTGCAGCCCGCCGCTTCCCACCAGGTCCTGGCCGAAATCACCGACGCCGCCGTTCCCGCCACCCTCGCCTATCCGCATCATGGCATCGTCGCCAAGGGCCACGAGGCCGGCGGCTGGGTCGGCGTCGATACCAGCTACATCCTGTTGCAGAAACTGGCCGGCAAGATCTCGCAGCCGATCTACGTCCACGGCGGCATCGGCATCCACAGCGCCGCCGCCTGCCGCATCCTCGGCGTGGCCGGCGTGGTGGTGGACGACCAACTGCTTCTGCTGGCCGAATCGCCCCTGCCGGAAGCGCAGCAGAACGAACTCGCCCGCCTCAACGGCGCCGAGACCAAGCTGTTCGGCGAACTGATCGACGCACCCTGCCGCGTCTACTCGCGCCCGGGCACCGCGGCGCTGAAGGCGTCCGACGAGGACAATCGCGCCGCCGAATCCGGCGCGCTGGACCTGGCCGAGTGGCGCAGCCGCCTCGACGCCCGCCTGTCCTGGAGCGGCAGCGCGGACAACCTGATGCCGCTGGGCCAGGGCATCGGCGTCGCCGCCATCTACCGCGCGCAGTACCGCACCGTCGGCCGCTTCGTGCAGGCCCTGGGCAAGTCCAGCCTGCGCCAGATCGAAAGCGCCGCGCAGCAGGGCTTCATGGCCCCAGGCGGCCCGCTGGCCCAGTCGCACGGCACCCGCTACCCGCTGGCCCAGGGTCCGATGACCCGCGTCTCGGACAGCCCCGAATTCGCGTATCAAGTGTCGCTGCAAGGCGGCCTGCCGTTCCTGGCCCTGGCCCTGATGCGCGGTCCGCAGGTGCTGGAGATGCTGCAGCAGACCAAAGCCAAGATGGGTAACCTGCCCTGGGGCGTGGGCATGCTCGGCTTCGTGCCGCACTCGCTGCGCGAGGAGCAGTGCGCGGCCATCTGGCAGTGCAAGCCCACCTACGCCCTCATTGCCGGCGGCCGTCCGGACCAGGCGGCGGAGTTCGAGAAGCGCGGCATCCCTACCTACATCCACGCCCCGGCGCCGGCGCTGCTCAAGATGTACATCGAGCAGGGCGCTAAGCGTTTCGTCTTCGAAGGCCGCGAGTGCGGCGGCCACATCGGCCCGCTCGCCAGCTTCCCGCTGTGGGAGCAGATGACCGAGGCGCTGCTGGCCGACGTCAAGCCCGGCACCGAGGGCGAGTACCACCTGCTGTTCGCCGGTGGCCTGCACGACGCCCGCTCGGGCGCCATGCTCGCCGCGCTCACCGCGCCGCTGGCGGCGCGCGGCATGAAGGTCGGCGGCCTGATGGGCACGGCCTACCTGTTCACCAAGGAAATCGTGCACTCCGGCGCCATCGTCGAAGGCTTCCAGGCGCAGGCGCTGGAATGCGCCCGCACCGTCAACCTGGAATCCGGCCCCGGCCATTCCACCCGCTGCGCCGACACCACCTTCGCCCGCGACTTCTACCAGACCCGCCGCACCCTGCTGCGCGAGGGCCGTTCCGCCGACGAGATCCGCGACGTCCTCGAAGACCTCAACATGGGCCGCCTGCGCATCGCCTCCAAGGGCGTCAACCGCGACAGCAGCGGCGCCATCGTCGCCGTCGAAGCCGCGCAGCAGCTCAGCGACGGCATGTACATGATCGGCCAGGTCGCCACCCTGCGCGACAAGACCCAAACCATCGACGAGCTGCACAGCGACGTCTGCGTCGGCGGCACCGCGATCCTGAATCAGCACCTGGAGCGGCGCGAGATCCGCGTCGAAGCGGCCAAGCCCTGCGACATCGCCATCGTCGGCCTCGGCACCCTGCTGCCCAAGGCGCACGACGCCGACCAGTACTGGCACAACATCCTGGAACAGGTCTGCGTGCTCGGCGAAGTGCCCGAGTCGCGCTGGGACTGGAAGCTCTACTTCGACGCCGACCGCCGCGCCCGCGACAAGGTCTACTCGCGCTGGGGCGGCTTCCTCGACGAAGTGGCGTTCGACCCGATCGCCTACGGCATCCCGCCGAAGTCGATGAAGGTCATCGACCCGATGCAGCTGCTCACCCTGGAAGTGACCAAGCGCGCGCTGGCCGACGCCGGTTACTCCAACGGCGACTTCGACCGCGAGAACACCTCCATCATCCTCGGCGCCGGCGGCGGCCTGGGCGATCTGGGCACGCAATACGCCGTGCGCTCGGAAATCCCGCGCTTCATCGAGAACCCGGACGAGAGCGTCTGGGAGCGCCTGCCCGAGTGGACCGAGGAGTCCTTCGCCGGCGCGCTGCTCAACGTCGCCGCGGGGCGTGTCGCCAACCGCATGGACTTCGGCGGCCTCAACTTCACCGTGGACGCGGCCTGCGCCTCGTCCCTCGCCGCCATCGGCATGGCCGTGAACGAGCTGGAAACCGGCCGCAGCAACTTCGCCATCGCCGGCGGCGTGGACACGGTGCAGAGCCCGTTCGGCTTCCTCTGCTTCTCCAAGACCCAGGCCCTGTCGCCCACCGGCAGGCCCAAGACCTTCGACACCGCCGCCGACGGCATCGCCATCAGCGAAGGCCTGGCCGTCATCGCCATGAAGCGCCTGGCCGACGCCGAGCGCGACGGCGACAAGATCTACGCCGTGATCAAAGCCGTCTCAGGCTCCTCCGACGGCAAGGCGCTGGGCATGACCGCGCCGCGCCCCGAAGGCCAGAAGCGCGCCCTGCGCCGCGCCTACGCCCGCGCCGGCTTCTCGCCCGCCACCCTGGGCCTGGCCGAAGCTCACGGCACCGGCACGCCGGTCGGCGACCGCGCCGAAGCCAAGACCATCACCGAATCCCTCCAGGCCGAAGGCGCCCTGCCCAAGAGCTGCGCCATCGGCTCGGTCAAGACCCTGCTCGGCCACACCAAGGCCAGCGCCGGCGTCTCCGGCCTGATCAAGGTGGCGCTGTCGCTGCACCACCGCACCCTGCCCGCGCACTACGGCGTGAGCAAGCCGATCGACACCATCGCCGACGCCAACTCGCCGGTGTACCTGCTCAAGGACACCCGTCCCTGGCTGGCCAATCCGGACTACCCGCGCCGTGGCGGCGTCTCCGCCTTCGGCTTCGGCGGCACCAATTTCCATGCCGTGCTGGAAGAGTACCGCGGCAACTTCGCCGCTTCTGCCGCGCCGGGCGCGGCGCGCTGGCCGCTGGAACTGTTCCTGTTCAAGGCCAGGGACGAAGCGGCGCTGAGCGCCGATCTCGGCCGCATGGCCACGGCCCTGCGCCAGGGCACCAACCTCAAGCTGCGTGACCTCGCCTACAGCCTGGCGCGCCAGGCCGAGAGCCGCCGCGGCAGCGCGGTCAGCCTCGCCATCGTCGCCAAGGATTTCGCCGGCCTGCTGGCCGACATCGAAGCGGTACTGGCCAGTCTGGGCGGCAACGGCAAGCCGGTTCCCGCCAGCGTCCGCCTCGGCCGCAACCTCAAGGGCGAAGCGCCCAAGGTGGCCTTCCTGTTCCCCGGCCAGGGCTCGCAGTACGTCAACATGGGCCGCGAGGCCGCGGTCTACATCGAAGAGCTGCGCGCCGCTCTGGAGCTGGCCGACAGCACCCTGCACAGCGACTTCCCGCAGCAGCTGTCCCGCACCATCCTGCCGCACGCCGCCTTCGACGTGGAGACCGACAAGCAGCAGGCCGCCGCGCTCACCGACACCCGCGTGGCGCAGCCCTCCATCGGCGCGCTCGCCCTGGGCTACCTGCGCCTGGCCGAACGCCTGGGTCTCTCGCCCATGGCCGCCGCCGGCCACAGCTACGGCGAATACGCCGCGCTGCTCTCCGCCGGCGTGCTGTCGCCGCAGGACTTCCTGCGCCTGTCCGCCGTGCGCGGCCGCTGCATGGGCGAGGCCGCGCGCAGCAGCGCACCCGGTGCCATGGTCGCGGTGCAGGCGAAGCGCGAGGTGGTGCAGCAGGCCATTGCCGGTTTCAGCGGCGTCAAGATCGCCAACCACAATTCGCCGGATCAGTCGGTCATCTCCGGTGCCGCCGCCGAAGTCGAACAGGCAACGAAGAACCTCGAAGCGTCCGGCGTGCGCGTGTCGCGCCTGCCGGTTTCCGGCGCGTTCCACACCGAACTGGTGGCCGGCGCGCAGATCGGCCTCTCCGCCGCCATCCAGGCTGCGCCGCTGAGCGAGCCGCGCTTCCCGGTCTATTCCAACACCACCGGCATGCCTTACCCCGCCGACATCGGCGGCATCCGCAGCACGCTGGACGGGCACCTGCTCAACAGCGTCGAGTTCGTCGCCGAGATCGAGGCCATGTACGCCGCCGGCGCCCGCGTCTTCGTCGAACTGGGCCCCAAGGGCACCTGCTCCAACATGGCCAGGCAGACGCTGGCCGGCCGCGATGCCATCGCCGTCTCGCTCGACGGCCAGGGCGGCGGCCTGCGCGGCCTGCTGCTCGGCCTGGCCGAACTGACGGCCGCCGGCGTCGACGTGCAGATCACCAAGCTGTTCGACACTCGTGAAGCCACGGCCCTGGACCTCAACCGCCTGGCCGAACTGATCAAGCCGGTGGCCCTGCCCAAGCACGCCTGGTGGGTCAGCGGCGGCTGTGCCCGTCCGCTGGACGATCCGATGATGCGCACCGGCAAACTGCCGGCGCTGGACTTGCGCACGTCCACCGAAGCGCGCGAGAAGGCGAAGCAGGCTGCGAAACCCTTGCCCGCTCCGATGCCTGTTGCCGCGCCGATCGCGGCGCAGCCCGCCGTTGCATCGCCTGCACCGATCGCGCAGCCGGCTCCGCTGGCGGCACCGGCCATCGCCGGCGGCATGGCGCCCGCCATGAACGCCGATGCCCTGATCGCCTACCAGCAAACCATGCGCCAGTTCCTGAATCTGCAGGAGCGCGTGATCCAGCAATACCTCGGTGGAGGTGCGGCACCCGTCGCCGCTTCGCTGCCGTCCATGCCGGCACCCGCAGTGGCGCCCGTCGCCATGCCGGCGCCGACCGTCATCGCCGCCCCGGCACCCGTCGCCACTCCCGCGCCCGCTCCGGTCGCTGCTGTGGCCGTGGCGCCGCAGCCGGTCGCCGTTGCCCGCGTGGCCAACGTCACGCCCGCGTTCAACGCGCAGGCAACCTTGCTTGAGATCGTGGCCGAGCGCACCGGCTATCCCAGCGACATGCTGGGCCTGGACCAGGATCTCGAAGCCGAACTCGGCATCGACTCGATCAAGCGCGTGGAAATCCTCGGCGCCTTCCAGAAGCGCATGCCCGGCGCCGGCGCTGAAGCGATGCAGGGCGGCATGGAGCGCTACACCCGCGCCAAGACACTCAACGCCATCCTCGAACAGGCAAAGCTCGACCTGGCCAGCCTGGCACCGGCGGCGAAGACAGAAGCAGCATCCGCCGCTCCGCCCGCCGTCGTCGCGGCAGCGCCCGTCGCAGTCGCCCCCGCAATGGATCGCGCGGCGATGCAGGCGCAGTTGCTCCACATCGTCGCCGAACGCACCGGTTACCCGACCGACATGCTCGGCATGGACCAGGACCTCGAAGCCGAACTCGGCATCGACTCGATCAAGCGCGTGGAAATCCTCGGCGCCCTCCAGAAGAAGCTGCCCGCCCCGGCTTCCGAAGCGATGCAGGCCGGCATGGAGCAGTTCACCAAGGCCCGCAGCCTCAACGCCATCCTCGACGCCGCCCTCGCACTGGCACCGGCGGCCAGCATCGCGGCGCCGGCAGCGGCGAATACCGTCTACACCGCACCGATCCCGGCCGCCGCAGCCCCGGCAATGGACCGCGCGGCGATGCAGACGCAGTTGCTCAACATCGTCGCCGAGCGCACCGGCTATCCCACCGACATGCTCGGCATGGACCAGGACCTCGAAGCCGAACTCGGCATCGATTCGATCAAGCGCGTGGAAATCCTCGGCGCCCTCCAGAAGAAGCTGCCCGCCCCGGCCGCCGAAGCGATGCAGGCCGGCATGGAGCAGTTCACCAAGGCCCGCAGCCTCAACGCCATCCTCGACGCCGCCCTCGCGCTGGCACCGGCGGCCAGCGTCGCGGCGCCGGCAGCGGCGAACGCTGCGGCGGCGACCTCGCATGCCGCTCCCTCGGCAATCGCCGCTCCGGCCGCTCCCGCGATGGACCGCGCCGCCCTGCAAATGCAGTTGTTGAACGTGGTGGCCGAGCGCACCGGCTACCCGACCGACATGCTCGGCATGGACCAGGACCTCGAAGCCGAACTCGGCATCGACTCGATCAAGCGCGTGGAAATCCTCGGCGCCTTGCAGAAAGGCTTGCCCGCCTCGGCCTCCGAAGCGATGCAGGCCAGGATGGAGCAGTTCACCAAGGCCCGCAGCCTCAACGCCATCCTCGACGCCGCCATGGCCCTGGCTCCGGCAGTGACCGTTGCCGCAGCACCGGCCGTAGCCGCGCACGCAGCGCCCACAGCAGCGCCGGCAGCCACCGCGGCCATACCCGTCATGGACCGCACCGGCCTGCAGACGCAGTTGCTCAACATCGTCGCCGAGCGCACCGGCTACCCGACCGACATGCTCGGCATGGACCAGGATCTCGAAGCCGAACTCGGCATCGACTCGATCAAGCGCGTGGAAATCCTCGGCGCCCTGCAGAAAGGCTTGCCCGCCTCGGCTTCCGAAGCGATGCAGGCCGGCATGGAGCAGTTCACCAAGGCCCGCAGCCTCAATGCCATCCTCGATGCGGCCATGGCGCTGGCGTCGGCACTCCCCGCCGCCGCGCCCGCCGCACCGCAGCCGGTTGCCGCGACGGTACAGCCCGCCGTCGCGGCCGCGCCCGCCAAGACGCCGCGCTTCGCACCGCGCGCGCGTCCGGCGCCGCTGTCGCAGCAGCGTCATCCCATCAGCGGCAGCTACCTGCTGACCGCCGACCATGAAGGCGTGGCCGAGCGGCTGGCCGATCGCATCGTCGGCGTCGGCGGCCAGGCGGTGATCCTCTCCGCCGAAACCTGCGCCGATGCGCCGGCCCTGGCAGCCACCATCGAACGCATCCGCGCCAACGGCGCCATCCACGGCATCGTGCACCTGGCCGGCCTGCAGGAAACCGCCGGCGATCTCGCCGGCTGGAAGCAGCAGACCACGGCGCAGGCCAAGACCCTGTTCAAGCTGTTGCAGCTGTGCGGGCCCGACCTGTCCACGCGCGATTCCGTCGCCCTCGCGGTCGGCCGCCTCGGCGGCAGCTTCGGCCGCGATGCCTCCGGCCGCGGCGCAGCCGCGGCCGGTGCGGCGGTGGGCCTGTTCAACTGCGCCATGGCCGAGTGGCCTTCCTTGCGCGCGCGCATGGTCGACTTCGAGGACGCGGCGCAGGCCGACCAGATCGCCGACGCCCTGCTCGACGAACTGGCCGTCGCCGACCAGCGCAGCGAAGTCGGCTACATCAACGCCGGCACCGCCGAAGCCAGCCGCATCGGCTTCGTCCATGCGGCGGAGAGCATCGGCGACCATCCCTTCGCCTCGCACCTGCAGCCGAACGGCGAATGGGTGGCACTGATCACCGGCGGCGCCCGCGGCATCACCGCCGAGATCGCCGAGGAACTGGCGCGTCCCGGCATGCGCCTGGTGCTGCTCGGCCGCACCCCGCTGCCCGGCGCCGAAGCTTCCGCCACCGCCGCCCACGGCGAAGGCCCGGCGCTGAAGAAGGTGCTGCTCGACGCGGCCTTCGCCGCCGGCCGCAAGCCCACCCCGGCCGAACTGGAGCGTGAATACCGCGCGGTACTTGCCGATCGCGAGATCCGCGGCAACATCACCCGCCTCGCCGCCACCGGCGCGCAGGTCGACTACCGCGCCTGCGACGTGCGCGACGCCGCCGCCTTCGCCGCCATGATCGACTCGCTCTACGAGCAGTACGGCCGCATCGACGCCGTGCTGCACGGCGCCGGCGTGATCGAGGACAAGCGTATCGCCGACAAGACCGCCGAATCCTTCGACCGCGTCTACGACACCAAGGTGGACAGCGCCTACGTGCTGAGCCGCCGCCTGCGTCCGGACAGCCTCAAGGTGCTGTCGTTCTTCACCAGCGTCGCCGGCCGCTTCGGCAACGTCGGCCAGGGCGACTACGGCGCCGCCAACGAAACCCTCAACCGCCTCGCCTGGCAGCTGCACCGCGAATGGCCCGGCGTGCGCGTGGTCTCGATCAACTGGGGCCCCTGGGCCGCGGGCATGGCCACCGATGCGATCATCGCCGGCTTCCGCTCGCGCGGCGTCGAACCGATCCCGGTGATGTCCGGCCGCCGCTTCTTCCTCGACGAGCTGGCCTACGGCTCGCGCAACGACGTCGAGCTCGTCGCCGGCATCGGTCCCTGGCAGCACCAGGCGCCCGCCAGCGAGCCGGTTGCCGCCGCGCCTGAAAGCGGGGGCCCGGATACGGACGCCCGCAGCCTGCCGCTGATCCGCCGTCCGCTGCGCATCGGCGTCGGCGGCGCGGTCACCCTGGAGCACCTGCTCAGCGTCGACGAGGACCACTACCTCGGCGATCACGTGATGGACAGCAAGCCGGTGCTGCCCGCCGCCGCCGCGCTGGAATACATGGCGCAGTTCGTCGCCGCCGGCTGGCCGGAATGGCAGGTGGCCGAGCTGCGCGACGTGCGCGCCCTCAATGGCATCGTGCTGGACAGCGAGCAGGGCCGCGAACTGGTGTTCCGCGCCCGCGCCTCGACCCATTCCGAGCCCGGCCAGCAGGCCGTGACCATCGAATTGCTCGACCCGCACCGCAAGGCGGCCTGCTACCGCGCCACCGCCGTGCTGATGGCGCAGCTGCCGGAAATGCCGACCGCGCGCATCGAAACACTGGCCGATGCCGTGCCGATGGAAGCCAGCCGCGCCTACAACGAACTGTTGTTCCACGGCCCGCGCTTCCGCCTGGTGCAGCGCATCAGCGGCATCGGCGCCAGCGGCATCGACGCCGACGTGATGCCGTCCAGCCCGCGCAGCTTCCTCGGCGAGCCGTTCCGCAACACCCGCTGGCTGTTCGATCCGGGCCTGCTCGACATCCCGCCGCAGCTCGCCTGGGTCTGGGCCCGCGTGCACCGCGACATGGGCGCCCTGCCCTCGCGCTTCGGCCGCGTCACCCGCTTCGGCGTGGCGCCGCTGCACGGCCCGCTGTCGCTGGCCATGCGCCTCAAGCCCTCGCCCAACGACTACACCCTGATCTACGACGCCCAGATCGTCGACGCCTCCGGCAACGTGCGGATCCAGATCGTCGACGGCGAGAGCACCATGAGCCAGGCCCTCAACCGCCTGTCTCCCGGCGGCAACGCCCTGGCGGCCGGACTGATCGCCTGATGAGCAAGACGCTCGACATCGCCATCGTCGGTCTCGCCGGCAGCTATGCCGGGGCGCGCAACCTGCGCGCCTACTGGCAGAACATCCTCGACAAGGTCGATTCGGTGGGCGAGGCCGACGCCGAATGGGCCGGCCCCTACCTCGACGTGGCCAACTGCTCCCGGCGCAACGACCGCATCTACACCACCATGGGCGGCTTCCTGCGCGACCTGGCGGAAGTCGATCCGGCCGAGTTCGGCGTGATGCCGAGCATGGCCGACGGCGGCGATCCCGATCACCTGCTGGCCCTCAAGCACGCGCGCGACGCCCTGGCCGACGCCGGCTACCTGCACGCACCGTTCAACCGCGAGCGCGCCGGCATCGTGCTCGGCCGCGGCACCTACTCCAACCGCGGCCAGGCCAACGTGCTGTTCCACGGCATGTTCATGGACCAGGCCATGGACATCGTGCGCAAGGTCCGCCCGGACATGAGCGAGGCCGAGCTGGAAGAGTTGCGCGCCGGCTTCAAGAAGCAGCTGCCGCCGTACAGCGGCGAGATGGTCGGGCCGCTGACGCCCAACGTCATCACCGGCATGATCGCCAACCGCCTCGACCTGATGGGGCCCAACTACATCGTCGACGCCGCTTGCGCCTCCTCGCTGATCGCCGTCAACCAGGCGGTGCAGGAGCTGGTCTCCGGCCGCTGCGACCTGATGCTCACCGGCGGCGTGCACGCACAGACCCCGCCGCAGCTCTACATCCAGTTCTGCCAGATCCAGGCCTTGTCGCACGGCAAGATCCGCCCGTTCCAGAAGGGCGCCAACGGCACCCTGCTGGGCGAAGGCGTCGGCGTCATGGTGCTCAAGCGCCTGGCCGACGCCGAACGCGACGGCGACCGCGTCTATGCCGTCATCAAGGGCATCGGCATCGCCTCCGACGGCAAGGCCAAGGGCCTGCTGACGCCGCGCCTGGAAGGCGAAGTGCTCGCGCTCAAGCGCGCCTACGAGAGCAGCGGCATCGATCCCGCCAGCATCGGCCTGATCGAAGCCCACGGCACCGGCACCGCCGTCGGCGACCGCACCGAGATCCAGTCGCTCAGCACCCTGTTCGGACCGCGCAGCGGCAAGCTGCCGGACATCGCCATCGGCACCGTCAAGTCGATGATCAGCCACTGCCTGCCCGCGGCCGGCTCGGCGGCGATGCTCAAGACGGCGCTGGCCCTGCACCACAAGATCCTGCCGCCGACGCTGTGCGACGAGCCCGATCCCGGCCTGGAGCTGGAGCGCACGCCGTTCTACATCAACAACGAAGCGCGTCCCTGGATCCACGGCGCCGAGCATCCGCGCCGCGCCGGCGTCAACGCCTTCGGCTTCGGCGGCATCAACGCCCACATCATTCTCGAGGAATACCGCCCGCAGCATCGCGCCCAGGTATCGGTGCTGCACGCACCCGGCGTCTCCGAGCTGGTGGTGTTCGCCGCCGACTCCGCCGCCGCCCTGGCCGATTCCGCCGAGCGCATCCTCACCCGCCTGCGCGGCAACGCGCCGCCGAGCCTGGCCGAAGTGGCCAAGGCCGCCGCCGCCCAGGCCAAGGGCGAATACCGCCTGGCCCTGGTCTGCACCGGCTTCGACGATCTCGTCACCAAGCTCGAACAGTGCGTGGCCAAGCTGCGCCGCCCCGACGCGGCGCCGTTCAAGACCCGCTCCGGCATGTATTACGGCCACGGCACCGCGCCCGGCCGCGTCTGCTTCCTGTTCCCCGGCGAAGGCTCGCAGTACCCCAACATGCTGGGCGACCTGTGCATGAACTTCCCGCAGGTGCGCGACTGGTTCGACTTCATCGAGGAAGCCGCGCACAAGCGCGGCTCGCTCTCGCGCGCCCCGATCCTCAACCCGCCGCCGACCGCGGTGGACGAAGCCACGCTGAAAGAGCTCGACCAGCAGCTGTACGACATGGACGTCGCGGCCGAGCTGGTGTTCGCCGCCAGCATGGGCCTGCAGACCATCTTCGACGACCTCGGCCTGCGCGCCGACGCCATGCTCGGCCACAGCACCGGCGAGAACACCGCCATCACCGTCAGCGGCGTGCGCCGTTTCGAGCGGCGCGAGGAAATCGCCGAAGCGGTGGGCGAGCTCAACCGCATCTTCCGCAAGCTCGACCAGTCCGGCCAGATCGGCCAGGGCACCCTGCTGACCATCGGCGCGCTGCGCCCCGACGCGCGCAGACAACTGCTGGCGCGCATCGCCGACGGCACCACGCCGATGCTGCTGGCGATGGACAACTGCCCCAACCAGCTGGTGCTCTACGGCAGCGCCGCCGACGTTCACACGCTGCGCGAACAGCTCGCCGCCGAGGGCGCCGTCTGCGCCGAGCTGCCCTTCGGCCGGCCCTACCACACCGCCCAGTTCAAGCCGGTGGCCGACGCCTACCGTGCCTACTACGACAGCCTCGACTTCGGCCCCGGCCGCGCCCAGCTCTACAGCGCCTGCAGCACCGCGCCGTTCCCGCACGACGCCGCCGCCATCCGCGAGCTGGCCACCGCGCAGTGGGATCACCCGGTACGCTTCGTCGAAACCATCGAACGCCTCTACGCCGACGGCGTGCGCGTGTTCATCGAAGTCGGCCCCAGCGGCAACCTCACCTCCTTCGTCTCCGACACCCTGCGCGACAAGGACGATGTCGTCGCCGTGGCCAGCAACAGCCGCCGCCGCTCCGGCGTGGCCCAGCTGCACCACACCCTGGCCCAGGTCTACGCCGCCGGCGTGACCCTGCGCCCGGAAGCGCTGTACACGCACCGCGACATCGACGACGTCGACCTCGCCGCCGTGCCGCGCCTGCCGACCCGCGCCAAGTACCGCCTCAAGCTGCAGATGCCCGGCATCCATGTGCCCGAAGGCTGGAGCAAGCCCTTCCCGGCCCAGCAGGCCGCCGAGGCCAAGCCCAAGGTGGTCTACCTGGAGCGCCCAACGCCCGCCGCCGTGCCCGCGGTGCCGGCGGCGCAGCCCGCCGCCATCGTCGCGCCCGCGCCGGCCAAGCCTTCCGCTCCCGCCGATCCGCGCCTGCAAGCCCTGCAAACGCACTTCAGCCTGATGCAGGACTTCCTCGACAGCCAGTCGCGCGTCCTCGGCCTGCAAGCTGGTGCCTTCGCCGGCCAGCCGCAAGCCGTCGCCGCCCCAGCCGGTGGCAATGGCGATCCCGCCTATCCCCTGCTCGGCCGCGTGGTCGAACGCAGCGCCGAGCGGCTGGTGATGGAATGCAGCTACGACCCGGACACGCACCTGTTCCTGCGCGACCACGCCATCGGCCCCGCGCCCTCGGCGCAACAGCCGGGCCTGCGCTCGCTCATCGTCATGCCCTTCACCCTGAGCATGGAGATCCTGGCCGAGGCCGGCTCCAGTCTCGCGGGCAGCCATCTGAAAGTCGTCGGCATCGAGAACGCCCGCGGCAGCCGCTGGCTCGGCGCCGAAGACGGCCCGCTGCGCCTGCGCATCGTCGCCGAGAAGCAGGCCGCCGGCGCGGCCGGTGAAGCGCGCGTGATGGTGCGCCTGTTCCTCCAGGAAGAAGGCCGCGGCCCGGCCCTCGGCGTCGCCGTCTTCGAAGGCCTGGTGGTGCTGGCCGCCGCCTTCCCGGCGGCGCCCGCCGTGCGCGCCTGGACCAGCCAGAAGGAACGCGGCGCCATCAACAACCCGGCCGGCGAGCTGTACAGCCACGGCATGTTCCACGGCCCGCGCCTGCAAGGCGTGACGCATCTGCGGCGCTGGTCGGAGACGGCCATCGAAGCCGACATGACGGCCATCTCCACCGCCGACTACTTCAGCTTCACCACCCAGCCGACCATGCGCATGGACGGCGCCCTGCTCGACGCCGTGGGCCAGCTCGCCGCCTACTGGCTCACCGAGAAATTCTCCTGGGACTGGACCTGCTTCCCGTTCCAGGTCGGGCACTACACGCAGTACGCCGATCCGCCTCCCGCCGGCACGCGCCTGATCTGCCGCGGCGACGTCGCCCACAAGGACGGCGTGCGCATCGAAGCCCACTTCGACGTGTTCGACGAACAGGGCCGCCTGATCGTGCGCGCCGCCAACTGGGGCAGCCGCACCTTCACCATCGCCAAGAACCTGCACCACTTCCGCATCGATCCGGTGACGCGCTTCATGTCGGATCCGTGGATGACCCAGGCCCTGGCCCAGCGCGGCATGGCCGCGCGCCTGCTGCAGCCCTTCGCCGAAGGCTACCTCGACCAGGGCGGCGGCCTGTGGCAGCGCATGATCGCCAACCTGGTGCTGAACACCGACGAGCGCCGCATCTTCTACCGCGAGCTGCCGCCCAATGGCCCGCGCCGCGAGGAATGGCTGGTCGGCCGCATCGCCGCCAAGGAAGCGGTGCGCGAATGGCTGGCGCAGCAGCACGGCCTGCACCTGGCCAGCGCCGACATCGAGATCGCCAACGCCCCCAACGGCCAGCCCTACGTCTCGCGCGTCTGGGGCCTGCCGGCCGGCATCACCGCTCCGGCGGTCTCCATCAGCCACAGCAGCCGCGGCGCCCTCGCCGCCTGCGCGCCGGCCGGCGCACGGCTTGGCGTAGACTACCAGCGCATCGAACGCATCGAGGCCGAAGACCTCATCGCCGGCGCCTTCAGCGCCGCCGAGGCGCAGCAGTTCCTGCGCAGCCTGCCCGCCCCCGCGCAGAAGCAGGCCGCGGTGGCGCTGTGGTGCGCCAAGGAAGCGGCGGCCAAGGCCTCCGGCGGCGGACTCGAAGGCCGGCCGCTGGACTGGACCATCACCGCCGTCGAAGCCGGCGGCGGAGCGGGGCAGCTGCTGGCGCGGGTGCGCCATGGCGGCGTCGAGTACCGGGTGGAACTGCACAACGCGGCGGCGGAAATCTTCGCCCTGTGCCGCGCCGAAGGGGAGACGGGCGCCGCGCCGCTGCAGGCGCGGGCCTGAGTGTCATTACATCAATATAGTTAAGGGATCGAACGGAAGCACGAGATGACGACCAAGACGCTTTTCATCGGCATGGACGGCTGCACCTACACCGTCCTCAACGAGATGACCAAGGACCTGCCCGGCGAAGGCGTGGCCATGCCGTTCCTGGCCAGCCTGATGGCCAAGGGCGTGCGCGCCAAGCTGCGCTCCACCCCGAACCCCCTGACCCCGCCGGCCTGGACCAGCATCATGACCGGCAAGGGCCCCGGCGAGCACGGCGTGTTCGACTTCATCCGCGCCGAGGACAAGGGCGGCGAAGTCTACTGGACCCTCTACGACAGCCGCGACGTCGACGCCGAAATGATCTGGTCCATCGCCTCGCGCGCCGGCAAGACCATCGCCGCGCTCAACTTCCCGCTGACCGCGCCGCCGCCGAAGGAAACCAACGGCGCCATCGTGCCGGGTTTCATCCCGGCCAAGCACCTGCGCCGCAACTCCCATCCCGCCGGCCTGTTCGAGCGCATCAAGCAGGCCATCCCCGGCTTCGACCCGAAGGAACTGGCCTGGGATTTCGACAAGGAAAAGCAGGCCATGGAAAGCCTGTCCGACGCCGATATGGAAAACTGGGTGCGCTACCACCTGCCGCGCGAAGAACAGTGGTTCCACATCGCCGAATACATCCTGGCCAACGACAAGCCCGACCTGATGGCGGTGATGTTCGACGGCACCGACAAGATCCAGCACCAGGCCTGGCAGTTCCTCGACCCCAGCCTGATGCCGGCCGAGCGCAGCGAACTCTACAACCGCGTGCGCGGCGTCTGCCGCGAATACTTCGGCAACGTCGACCGCTACATCAAGCGCCTGGTCGAACTGGTCGGCCCGGACGCGCAGGTGTTCTTCGCCTCCGACCACGGCTTCACCGCCACCGTCGAAGTGCTGCGCATCAACAGCTACCTGGAAGACCTCGGCTACCTCAAGTGGGCCGAGAGCGACGGCAGCGAGCAGGCCCTGCGCCGCGAAGCCTCGGACTTCGCCAACCTGGACTGGAGCAAGACCGTCGCCTACTGCCGCACCCCCTCCTCCAACGGCATCTACATCCGCGTCGCCGAGAAGCCGGGCGACCCGGGCATCCCGAAGAAGGACTACAACCGCGTCCGCGACAAGCTGATCGAGGACCTGAAGAAGCTGCGCAACGACGACGGCGAGCCAGTCATCGTCGACGTGCTCAAGCGCGAAGACTGGTTCCAGGGCGCCCACATGAAGGACGCCTGTGATCTGACTTTGGTCCTGCGCGACAACGGCTTCGTCTCCATCCGCAACGTCAAGCCGCCCGTGGTCAAGCGCCCCAACCCGATCGGCACTCACCACCCGGACGGCATCTTCATGGCCTACGGCGCAGGCATCAGCGCCGAAGGCATGGTCGGCAAGCGCAAGATCGTCGACGTCGCCCCGACCCTGCTGCACAGCCTGGGCCTGCCCACCCCTTCGGACTTCGAAGGCAAGGTGGCTGAAACCTTCTTCAGCGGCGCCTGGCTGTCGGAAAACCCGGTCAAGATCGGCGCGCCGACCGTGCGCGGCGGCGAGCGCGAGAAGTCCGAGGAAATGGACGACAACGAAAAGAAGCAGATCATCGAGCAGCTGCAGATGCTCGGTTACATGGAATGATGCGAGAGAACATGGCCAACGACCTTTCCAACGGCAAACTCACCAGCGAACAGCTGGTGCCCAAGCTCGCCGCCCTGCTCAAGGACTTCACCCAGGACTGGGACAGCGAGTTCGAAGGCCAGATGGACCGCGGCACCACGCTGCTGGCCGACCTGGGCTTCGAATCGATCGACATCATCCAGCTGGTGGTCGCCATCGAAGAAGACATCACCCACAAGAAAGTGGCCTTCGACAAGCTGCTGATGAAGGACGGCCGTTATGTCGACGACCTCTCCATCGGCCAGATCGCCGACTTCCTGGCCACGCAGCTCTGAGGTTGCGAAGTTGCGGGTGGCGCTGACCAGGCAGTTGCAGCCCGGAGAAAAGCGCCCCCGTCAATCAATCAACGTCATCCCCGCGCAGGCGGGGATCCGGTTTTGAACCGGCGCCACTCTCTCAACCATCGTCATTCCGGCGAAAGCCGGAATCCAGGGACGGCAGCAATGCAACATCCAACCAGCGCGCCCGCCGCCACCCGCGTAAAACTGGATTCCCGCCTCCGCGGGATCGACGCCGTCATTTGACCCCGGCGCATAACTCCCATGGCTGAAGCCACCCTCAACGGCGTAAACCTCGCCTACCAGCAGATGGGCGAAGGCCCCGACCTGGTGCTGGTGCACGGCCTGGCCGCCAGCCGCGCCTTCTGGTTCCTGCATTACGCCGTGCCGCTGTCGCGCCACTTCCGCGTCACCCTCTACGACCTGCGCGGCCACGGCTACAGCGACGTGCCGGCCTCCGGCTACGACGCCGTGACCATGTCGAAAGACCTGGCCGCCCTGCTCGATCACCTCGATATCACCAGCTGCGTGCTGATCGGCCACAGCTACGGCGGCGGCATCGCCCTGGAATACGCCGGCCGCCACCCGGCGCGCGTCTCGCGGCTGGTGATCATGGACACCAAGGTCAACCGCCTCCAGCCCGAGCAGAAGCTGTCCGACTGCCCGCACCTGTCACCCTTCGAGATCGAAGTCGCCGCCAAGTCCGGCCACGACTGGGACAACGAGAAGCAGGTCGGCCTGCTGTTCCTCGAAGTGCTGGCGCGCTGGCGTCTCCAGGGCGGCGAATCCACCGCTCGCGATGCCTTCACTCCATTCGGCGAAGGCCGCGGCGCCCAGCGCGCCGCCAAGCAGTGGATCAGCCTGCTCGACAACACCGGCGCCGCGCCGGAATTCATCATGCCCGGCCTCGAAGCCGCGGCCATCGCCGCGCTGCCGATGCCCCTGCTGCTGGTCTACGGCGAGCACTCACGCTGCATGCCCACCTGCCGCGCCCTGCAAACACTGCTGCCGCAAGCCGAAGTGGAACTGATCCCGCAGGGCGGCCACTTCTTCCCCATCAGCCACGCCGCCATCGTGCGGCGCCGCCTGGCGCAATTCCTCGGCATCGAGCTGCCGGCGCCGAACAGCGATGCCGCGGACGCTGCCGCCACTACGCCTGCTCCCGGATAAGTCCGGAATCCCTGTACCGTCGTTCGGCTCAAACCCGGCACCGACGGCATCGGTAGTGCCGCGCGTGTGCTGGACACCCGGCGGCTATTTCGTGCCTTCCTCGCCTGGAATCACTTTCGCACTCACTGTCACGATCCCGTTGTGTGCATAGGTATAGATGTTGTTCGCTTCCTTGCCGCTGTACATCATGAACATCCCCCCGACACCGTTACTGATGGTCGTCGCCTGGGTCGAGCCGACGATCTGCGACACGGTCTGACCGGTGCTCTGTGGATCGGAGGCCACCACCAGGAAATGCTCCCCAGGATGGATCCGCAGCGCCACGTAAAGCGAGGCGCCATGAAACAGGAACATGTCGCGCGACACTTCCCGCACTTTCGCACCCGACGCGTCGAGCAGGATCAGGCGCGGTGAAAACAGCCCGTGACCGGACGGTTCACTGGCGATCGCAACCATGTAGGGCCTGGCGCTTTGCGGCAACAGGAATACGCGATAAAGGCTCCTGCTGCCATCTGCGGCTTCGACGCAGGACACCGTATTGTCGATCGGCTGCCTGACCGAACTGGCATCGCCCTCCAGCGTCAGCACCTTCGGAGCGGACAGATCGGGCTGCCGCGCACATTGCCGATCCACCAGGCTGAGCATCGGCGGTTCCGCCGGGTGGCTGGCGCAGGCGGCCAGGAGTGCCGCGCAGATCGCAGTCGCCGCCTGGCGCGCGAACGGAGGCTTCATGTCAGCGCAGCAACAGGCCGATGCTGTCAGTGGACTTCTGCATCGCCACCTTCAGCCCCTGCCCAGCCTTGTCCGGATCGGCCATCAGGGTGTCGAAATCCTTGAACACGTAGTCGGCATCCGGAGCGATGGTCACCATGTTCTTGGGCTGGCCGAGCGGGTTGTAGGCGATCGTATCCTCCATCAACACCGCCCCGTCACTGGCGCGAACCAGCTTGCAACGTACCGAAAACGCCGGGCGATAGGGCGTCGAGGAGCGGACTCCCGCGGCGATGTAACCATAGCCCGTGACCACCATGTCCAGATACAGATCGGCATGCGTGCTCGCCGCCGGCGGATATTGCGACAGGAAGTCCGCCTTGTCACGGGTCACTGGCTGCAACACCACCTGGTACCCCTGCGCCTGCAGAACCTGGCCGATGTCCTGCATGAAGGTGTCCTGCACCGAGATTTTCTGCGCGCTCAGCAGCTCCGAGAACTTGCTCTCGCGGTTGGACTGCATGGCGCCATCGACCAAGGCGCCGACCAAACCGAAGCTCTGTCCCACGGTACTCGCCAATACCACTCCGGGGCCGCTGGGATAACTCGGCGTCAGCACCGCAATGGTCTTGAGATTGGTATTGGCACTATGGTCGAACGGTACCTCCGGTTGACCGGCGCAGCCGGACAGCAGGCAGGCAGCAGCAATGGCCGCTGCGGCGGCTCGCAGATAAAGCATCGGATTTTCCCCATGTTTGTAATGAATCCCCGCCAAAATGATAGCAGGCCCTGTACCGGCACAGAAAGCGCCATCGGAGCCGGCAAATCGGATAATGTGAACAAATCGACGAAAGCCCCACTGCTTTACCCAACCCGGACCTGCACGGTATGAGCCAGACGAACAAGCCCACCATCTTGATCACCGGCGGCGGCGGCGGCATCGGCAGCGTCGCCGCGGGTGCCTTCGCCGCGCGCGGCTACCGCGTCGCGGTCTGCGACATCCGCCTCGACGCCGCCCAGCTCACCGTCGACGCCGTGCGCGGCGCCGGCGGCCAGGCGGACGCCTACGGCGCGGACATCGGCGACGCCGCCCAGGTCGCCGCCCTGTTCGAACGCATCGCCGCCGACTACGGCCGCCTCGACGCCGCCTTCAACAACGCCGGCATCGGCGGCGGCGGCATCCCCCTGGCCGACATCAGCGAGGAAGACTGGGAGCGCAACCTGCGCATCAACCTCAGCGGCACCTGGCGCTGCATGAAGCACGAAATCAGGATGATGCTGAATCAAGAGGGCGGCGGCGCCATCGTCAACAACTGCTCCATCCTCGGCATCAACGGCGGCGCCAACGCCTCCTACACCGCCACCAAGCACGGCATCGCCGGCCTGACCAAATCCGCGGCCGTGAGTTACGCCGCCAAGGGCATCCGCGTCAACGCCGTCTGTCCCGGCCTGATCGAAGCCGGCCTCGGCCTCAACGTCATCAGGCGCGGTGAAGACGCCCTGCGCAAATTCCTGTCCCTGCACCCGATCGGCCGCGCCGGCACCGCCATGGAAGTGGTCAACGCCGTACTCTGGCTATGCTCGGACGAGGCTTCCTTCATCCATGGCCACATGATGCCGGTGGACGGCGGCTACAGCAGCCACTGAACTCCCACCGCAGCAAGCGGAGTCGAATGCTCCGCCCCAGCCGACGTCGAAGCCGCCCGGATCCAGGCCAATGTGCCCGACAACCGCCGCATCAAGATCGATGGGACGCGACGGGGCCCGGCGCCGGATCGCGCACAGCCCCGTTTGACGCAGATCAAGGCCGGTTGCGGGCAGCGGGGGCACAGTAACGGGGCAGTTCCACAAGCACCCCGCCCGCACCGACATGACCCCGGACTTCCTGCTTGCCATCCGTATCCCGACCTACTGGGTGGTGGTGGTGCTCACCTTCGGCCTGATCGGCGCCTGCGTCGGCCTCCACTACGAAGCGCTGGAGCGGCTGAACCGGTGGATGCCGCACTGGACCATGCCGCCGCGCATGCGCGTCCTGATCCTCATCATCGGCATCATCAGCCTGCACACTGCGGAGATCTGGATCTTCGGCATCGGCATCTACCAGGCCGTGCAGTTCCCAGATCTGGGCTTCGTGACCGGATCTCCCAGCTTCAAGCTGCTCGACGCGGTCTATCTCTCAACCACCACCTACACCACGGTCGGCTACGGCGACCTCGAACCACACGGTCCCCTGCGACTGATCATGGGCAGCGAGGCGCTGACCGGCTTCGTGCTGATCACCTGGTCAGCCTCGTTCACCTATCTCGAGATGCAGCGATTCTGGCGCAACTGAGCGGCGGCAACGACACCCTGCTTCCGGGCGCAATGACCTGGGTCATAGCCCGCGGGCCCGCGCTCCGGTTCACTGCCCTATGGGTGCAGCCACCAATAGCCCCGGAGCAACATGAAAATCGTCCCCCCCATCGATGCCGCCTGGGTGCTGATCGAATCGGCCGAAAGCCCGATGCATTTCGGCTCCCTGCAAATCTATTCCTTGCCCGCCGGCGCCGGGCAGGACTATGTGTCACGCGTGGTGGCGGAACTGCGCAAACCGGAACCCCTGGCGCCGCCGTATTCGCAGAAACTCAAGGACTGGGCCCTGAGCGGCTTGGTGCCGGCCTGGGTCGAGGCCGAAAAGGTCGACCTGGAATACCACATCCAGCACATTGCCCTGCCGGCGCCGGGCGGAGACGCCGAGCTGTCCGCGCTGGTCGCCGAACTGCAGAGCCGGTCGCTGGACATGACGTTGCCGCTGTGGGAATGCCACGTCATCGAAGGCCTGGCGCATCGGCGCTTCGCGCTGTTCATGAAGATCCATCATTCGCTGATGGACGGAGTCTCCGGCATGCACCTGCTGCAGCAGGGCCTGAGCACGGACCGGAAAAGCCGTCACATGCCGGCGCCTTGGTCCTTGCACAGGAAACACGCGGCACCGCCGGCCGGCCCCGGCGAACATCCCCACAGCGGCCTCAAGCACGTTCTGGATTTCGTCTTCGGGCAGGTCAAGAGCGCTCCCGACCTGTACCACGCCTTCGGCGCGTTCCTGCATTCGGCACGGGTCAAGGCCGGCAGCGATCTGTCGGTACCCTATCTCGCGCCCAAGACCCCGTTCAATGGGCGCACCTCGACACAGCGGCGCTTCGCCTCGCGGCAACTGCCCCTCGAGCGGCTGCATGCCGTCGCCAGCCGTGCCGGAGTGACCGTCAACGACGTCTTCCTAGCGGTGTGCGGCGGGGCCCTGCGGCGCTACCTGGCCGACTTGAATGCCCTGCCGGAGCAGGCCCTGATCGCCGGCATTCCGGTTTCGGTACGAGCCAAGGGAGACACCTCGGCATGCACCGCAGTCACCTTCATGCTGGCTTCGATGGGTACCGAGGAGGAAGACCCGCTGCGGCGGCTGCGTGAAGTCCACCGGTCGACCCATGCCGCCAAGGAGCATCTGCACGGGCTTCGGCGCGAAGCCCTGACCGACTACACCCTGCTGCTGATGACCCCCTATGCCATCGAGCTGCTGACGGGCCTGGGGGGCCACGGCCATCCGGTGTTCAACGTGGTGGTATCCAATGTCCCCGGGCCGGCCGAGCCGCTGTATTTCAACGGCGCGCGCCTGGAAGCGATCTTCCCCATGTCGATCCTGACGCACGGCCAGTCGCTGAACATCACGGTGCTGTCCTACGCCGGCCAGCTGCACATCGGCTTCACCGCATGCGCCAAGGCGATTCCACATGTACAACATCTGGCCGATTACACCGGAGACGCCTTCGAAGAGCTGGCCGCGCTGGTGCTCCACCCCACCGCGCGGCGGCAATCCGGAGCGCCGCGCAAGCCCCGCGTGGCGGCACGGCACAGCAGCCCGCGCAAGCGCCGCCCCGAACTGTCGTCGATCTAGTGCCCTGATTGATCCCGGGTCCAGCCGCCGCTACCAGCGGCTGGATACCTTGCCCCGGAAGTAGCCGCCGGTAGGGCCGTCATCCGGCAGCATGGCCAGATGCACCACGCGCCCTGCGCCGGTCTCCACCGAATCCTTGCCCATCGCCCCGGCCAGCCGCGTCTTTACCCAGCCCGGCCGCACCGCGTTGATCTTCACCACGTCCGGCGTGGCCTGCGCCAGCTTGATGGTGAGCGCATTCAGCGCCGCCTTGGAAATGGCATAGCAGGGATGCCCCAGCATGCCGCGGCTGAAGGTGCCCAGTCCGGAACTGACCATCACCACCCGGCCCCATTGCCGCTCCACCATGCCGGGAATGAAGGCCTGGCTGCACCACAGCGCGCCCAGGGTATTGGTGCGGAACACGTTCATGAACGTCTCCGTGTCCAGCTCCATGATCGGCGTGCGGTCGTAGATCCCGGCATTGTTGACCAGGATGTCGACCGTCACCCGCGCCTTCTTCAGGCGTTTGGCGCAGTCCTTCACCGACTGCTCGTCCGACACGTCGAGCTGCTCCACCCGCACGCGCAGACCGGCGTCGATCAGCGGCTGCGCCGCCTCCTCGCCCAGCTTCACATCGCGCGCCGCCAGGATGATCCTGCAGCCGGCCACGCCAAGCTGGCGCGCGACTTCGAGGCCGATGCCGCGATTGCCGCCGGTGACGAGCGCAGTCTTGCTGCTCCAGTCGATGGCGCCGGATTTCTTGGCGGACTTGGGCTTCGCTTTGGCTTTCTTGGCAACGGTCATTGGAAAATTCCATCCCGGAATCTGCGATACATTTTCAATTCATCGTCATTCCCGCGAAGGCGGGAATCCGGTTTTGCTTCGGCGCATCCCGCCTGGATTTCCGCTTCCACGGTAACGACGACGTCGGAGCAGGCCCCGCACAAAACAGTGGCCCGCCTCAGCGATACCCATAACTCCGCGCCAGCGACACCACTTCCGCCGCCAGCGGCTTGCCATCGCCGCGCCACTCCGCCGCCCCTTCCAGCATCTGCCGCGGCCGCAGCCGCCCGCTGAACGCCGGGGCCGCGTGGAACTCCGGCTCCATCCCGTACGGCGCCTCGGCGGTGCCGACACGGGCATAAGGGCCGTCCTCCGGATGCGACATGCGCTGCAGGGCCGCATCGCCGAACGGCAGGCCGAGCCACCGGCAGATCACGCGCAACGTATCCTCCGGCGCCGCGAACAGGTCTTCCGCCTGCACCCGCCGGCACTGCGCCGCCGGCAGCATCGCCGTGGCCTGCTCGATGTTGCGGTTGATGCGGTACCAGGCCAGCTGCGGATCGATCACCGCCGGATCGGTGCCGTAGTCCTTGTAATCCGGCGGCACGAACAGCGGCCCGTTGAGGCGCACCGCCACCTCGGCGCACTGCGCGCGCGGATGGCGCACCACGTGCAGCACCCGCACGTCCGGCACCTGCGCCAGCCAGCCCTCGACGTCGTGCGGCCGCCAGGCCAGGCCGCTCTCGGCCAGCACCGGCAGCTTCGGCGCGATGCGCCCGCCCAGCTCGTCCAGCAATTCCATGCTGCTCCAGTCGGCGCGGCGCTTCAGCCAGTGGCCGGCATCGGCGACGCCCGCCGCATCCTGGCCGCCGCAATACAGCTGCGCCACCGCGCGCAACAGGCCGTCCTGCACATTGCCCTGGGTGATGCGGAACACCGACAGCAGGCCTTCCACCGTCGGCGCCAGGTGCAGGTTCAGTTCCGGCAGGCCATAGGCATCCGGATGGCGCCCCACCATGGCGGCAAGGCGCGCCGCCTCGGCGCCGGGCGCGGACAACACCAGCAAGGGCGCGGAAGCGATCATGGATTCGGATCTTTGCCGAGGAATACCTCGCAACCGCCGCGCGGGTTGTCGACATAGACCCAGCGGTTGTCGCGGCGGATCGCCACGGTGGGGCCGAAGGGATTGGCGGTGCCGACGAACAAGCCGTGCTCGGTCGATACGATATTGCGGATGCCCCAGTTGTACTTGTTGCCGAAGCCGGAGCGCGTCACCGGCTCCCAGCGGATGCCGTCGCGCGAACGCCACAGCGAGCAGCCGCCGTAACGCCGCACCATCTCTTCCTTGCCCCAGCGCTGCATCAGCACCAGCATCTCTTCCGGCCATACCTCGACATGCAGGTAGGGAATCACGTTGGCCCAGGACATGGTGCCGGCATACAGCCAGTCGCCATGCACCGCCATGCGCCAGACATAGCCGTTGAAGAAATTGTCGAAGCCGCCGGAGTAGCCGGACAGCGGCACCTTCAGCCCGTCGGGCGTCAGGCGCGAATAACCCATCAGCAGCTCCCAGGAATCGTCCGGGTAGACGCGGATCAGCTCCGGCGCCGCCGGGCCGATGCGCAGCGTGCGGTGGTAGCCGCCGTTGACGATGCCGGTGCCGACATAGAGCGCGCCCTTGAACACGCACAGGCTGCCGCAGACCTCGTTGAGCGGGCCGCGCCAGGCGCCGTGCTGCAGCACCCGTTTCCACTTGTACGGCGGGCCGCCCTCGCCCTCGGTCTTCCACAGCTGGAAGCCCTGCTCGGCGTTGACGGTACCGGCGTAGAGATGGCCGTTGAACTGCGCCATCTCGAACACGGTGAGGTTGGTCGGATCGCCGAAGCCGTCCGGGCTCGCCGCCACCCAGCGCGCGCCCTGCATGTCGTCGGTGCAGTAGATCGCCGACTCGGAGGCCACGCATTCCTGCGACTTCCCCGGCGCGCCGCTGGAGCCGGTGGGGCTGGTATGCACGCGCCCCTTGAACACCTGCAGGGTGCGGAACGAGCGCACCGTCACGTCCCAGGGTGGGCGCGGCACATTGCCGAAAGCGACGCCGTCCTCGGAGCGCAGGATGTCCGGCGGCTCCGCCTGCTGCGGCGCCCAGGTGGACACATACAGGCAGGGCTTGGCGTCGCTCGGGCCCTGGAACACGGTCATGCCACGCAGGCCGATATAGCGCGGCACCACCGCCTTGGTGCGGCCCTTCACATAGGGCGCCTGGAACACGCGGATCCAGGTATCGGTTTCGGGCGTGTAGGCCCAGATCTCGGCGCGACGGTCGACCTCATACACGTCGTCCGGGCACTCGGTCGGCCAGGGCTTGAGGTCCGGCACCGGCGTGTTGATCTTGGTCATCGCCCAGGTGCCGCGCGTGGTGCCGACGTACAGCCGCCCCTCGAACCACGCCATGCTGTGGGCGTAGTTGTTGAGGCCGTCGCCGAAGCCGCTCTGGTTGATCAGGCGGAAGTCGGACTCGCGCAACCCGCTGCCGCCGGTCTGCGGCGCCAGCGGGCCGGTGCGGGGCAACTCGCCCCGCAATCCTCCGGGCAGTTCTCCTAGGGGAGCCAAGACCAGATCTCGACCAGGAAGAAGCGGATCACCGGGCGGGTGAAGGCGACGATCAGCGGATAGGTCGCGGCATGCACCTTGGCGTAGCCGGTCATCTCCGGCCGCAGCTGGCCGTCCACCTTGTCCACCTGCATCAGCACGCGGACGACGCGGCCGTCCGGCGTGTTGTCGGCGCTCGGCGCGATCTGCGTCACCGTGCCGCCGTAGCAATCGAACGGCACGCCCCAGGCCTTGGCGCAGGCGCGGTTGCCGACGGCGATCTCGCCGATGGAGGTTTCCGGCAGGCGGATCTCCACCTGCAGCTTGTCGCTGTCCTCCACCCGCGCCAGCAGGGCGCCGCGCTCCAGGTAATCGCCCACCGCGAAGAGCAGCGTGCTGGACACCACGCGGCCGGCCACCGGGGCGCGGATCCTGGTGTATTCGAGCTGCTGCGTGTGGTACTGCAACTGCGCCTGCGCGCTGGCCAGCTCGGCCTTGATCTCGTCCAGCTTCTCCGGCCGCGCCGCGCCGCTCACCAGGTCGAGGTGGCGCTTGGCTTCCAGCAACTGCTGCTGGCCGACCTGCGCTTCCGACAGGAAATGCTGGTACTGCTGCTCGCTGACCGCCTTCTGCGTGTAGGCCCTTTCCTGGCGCTGCGCCTCGGACTGCGCGTAGTCGTATTTCTTCTGCGCCGTGGCCACTTCCTGCTTGGCCAGGTCGACCTCTTCCGGACGCGCGCCGCTCTTCAGCAACTGCAGCTGCGCGAACAGCCGCGCGATGTCGGCCTTGCTGGTGGCGACCGCCGCCTGCTCCTCGTCGTCGGCCTGTTCGGCGATGACGTCGCCGGCCTTGACCAGGTCGCCCTCCTTGACCAGCACCTTGCGCACGTCGCCGGAGATCAGCGCCCGCACGTCGGCGCGCGCATGCGGCAGCACGGTGAAGTCGCCGCTCGGCTCGTACGGCCAGGGGAACAGCGCCACGGCGACGATGGCGCCGATGATGATCCAGTCCAGCCGGTTCGGCGGCGGAATGACGATCTCGCCGCCGATGTTCGCGCGCTGCGACAGCATGCGACTGACCTGGAGGTAGATGTAGTACCCCAGCACCGCCAGGAACACCACCACGCCCGCCGGGCCCCAGCCGCCGGCCAGCCATTCGCCGGGGAAGACGACCAGCCAGATCAGGATCCACGCCAGGTAGGCGAAGCACAGCGCGCCGTAGACCACCAGCGTGGTGGCCGGCAGGCGGCGCGTATCGAGCCAGGGCTTGCGGTAGCCGAACAGGGCGATCAGCGCCTGCTCGCGCAGGTCCGGCGCCTGCATCCAGTTGGCCAGCACATGGTAGCCGTCGCGCTTGGCCAGCGGGTTGACCAGGATGAACATCCACACCATCGCGGCAACGGCCAGGCCGATGCAGAACACCGGCAGGAAGCCCGGCGTGTGGTGGAACACGAACCAGGCGCCGATGGCCAGCACTTCCACCGTCAGCGTCGACACCATGGCGGCGCCGACCACGCGCATGCGCGTGGCGCGGTCGGCCGCTTCGATCGGGCCGGAAGTGTCGGTCTTGAAGAACGGGACCAGGCCGACGCCGAGCTGGATGCCGAAGCGCGGCACCACGCCGGTGGCGCGGCGCACCGCGGCCGCGCGGGCCACTTCACCAAGGAATTCGAGCAGGAACAGGCAGCCGACCGCCATCAGGAAGAAGGTCAGCGGATGCGCCAGCCGCACCACGTCGGCGGCCACCCCGACCTTGTTGGCCCACAGCGCGAACACCGCGCCGAAGGAAATCGCGATCAGGGCATAGACCAGCACGCTGGAATACAGAGCCCAGTCGAGCAGCGCGCCCAGCCACAGGAAAGGCTTGACCGGGAACGACCAGGCCAGCGGATCGGACTGGCCGCGGAAGGCGCCCCACAGCGAGGTCAGCGTGCCCATGCGGCCGCCGCCGCTGAGCGAACCCGGCACTGTGGAAGGCGCGGCCACATCCGGCCCCGGCGCAGCACGCTGGCCGAGCCAACCGGCGGCGGTGGCTTCCTCGTCGCTCTGCGGCGGCACCGGCAGCGGCTCCTGCGTACCCGGCGCCAGCAGGCCGGCCAGGGCCAGCTCGTTGGCGAACTGTTCCAGCTCCGGCGCGCTGAACTCGCGGCCGGTCAGGCGCGCCGAGCTGCCGCGGATCTCGCTGCCGCTGCGGTCGCCATCGAACAGGCGCGCCAGCTCGAACTCCGCCGGCTCCAGCCGGAACGAGCGGCCGTGGCGCGGGCTGGTGACCGAGTAGTAGCCGGCCGCGGTGCGCGTGGCGGCGGCGAAGACGAACTTGCGATAGGGGTGGCGCGGCGTTTCCATCTGGGGTCGATTCCCTAAGTTGTTCTGTTGTTTACTGCTGCAGCCAGCGGTTGATGGTGAGCAGGTCGGCGTGGCTCAGCGCCCCGGCCGACTGCTTCAGCTTGAGGAAGTTGACGATATAGGCGTAGCGCGACTGGGCGTAGTCACGCTCCGCCTTGTAGCGGCTGCGCACCGCCAGCAGCACGTCGGAATAGGTCTTGGTGCCGACGTTATAGCCGACATGCGCCGCGTCCTCGGCGGCGGCGGCGGACTGCACCGCCTGGTTCAGCGCGCTGATGTGCGACAGGCCGGCGGTGGCGTTGAGGAAGGCCACCTGGGTGCCGTGCTTGGCGTCGTTGCGCGCCGCCGCTTCCTCGTACTGCGCCATCTCCAGGCCGGCCTCGGCGCCGCGCACCGCGGAGCTGATGGCGCCGCCGGTATAGATCGGCACCTTGAGATTGAGATAGATGCTCTCGTCCAGGCCGTGGTTGTTGCCCGCCGCGATGCCGTTGCTGATGCCGCCGTCGGCGTAGGCATAGCTGCGCTTGGCGCCGGCGTCGAGCGTCGGCAGGCGCGCCGCCTTCTGCTTCTCGATCTCCTTCTGCGCGATCTCGGTGCCGTAGTGCTTGTCCTGCAGCGCCAGGTTCTGCGACTGCGCGCGTTCCAGCCACACGTCCAGCTTGTTCGGATCCGGCGGCGCCGGCTGGAAGTTCGGGCCCAGCGTCTTCAGCTTGGTGTAGCTCTGGCCGCCGGTAAGCAGCTGCAGCTGCGTCAGGTCCACATCCAGCGTGTTCTGCGCGTCGATCAGCTCCGCTTCCGACAGGTCGTACTCGGCCTGGGCCTGCTTGGCCTCGACGTCGGTGACGATGCCGTTGGCCAGCTTGTTGTTGGCCTGGTCCAGCAGCTGCCTGACCGCGTCCGTCTCCGCCTTGGCGAAGCGCACCCCGTCCTGGGCCGAAAGCACATCGAAATAAGCCTGCGCGATCTGCAGGCGCAGGCCGTCCAGCGCCTCGTACACCTTGACCCCGGCCTGCCCCACCTTCAGTTCGGACTGGTCGTAGGTCTTGAACAGCCCCCAGTTGAACAGCACCTGGGTCAGCCCGACCTGGTAGCCGACGCTGTAGAACTGGTCGCGGTGGTTGACGTTGATGCCTTCACCGCCGCTACCGGTGCTGGCGCCGGTATTGTCCAGCACGCCGCGGAAGTAATTGCCGCTCACGGCCTGCTCGAACTCGCCCGCCGTGGCGCCCGCGCCCACCTGCGGCAGCAACTTGGCCAGGGCCTGCGGCTTGGCTTCCGCCGCTTCGCGGAACCCGGCCACCGCCGCCTGATACTTCGGGTTGGCATCCAGCGCCTTGACGTAGATGCCGATCAGGTCGGCTGGCTGCGTGTCGGCGGCGCCGGCCAGCGCGGGGAACAGCGCGGCACCCAGAAACAAGGCACGGGCACGAGTGAAAGCCAGCCGTTTGGTCGACGGCGGCAGGCGCGACGGAATCATTGATGACTCACCCTGATCGGTATGCGCTTGAGTGGCGCCTTTGGACGTGATTCAACTCCCAAGTCGATTATGGCTCAGCCTCATTAAACAGTCACTTAGGATTTTTTCGTAAGTGCATTCCTTTACATTACTGGTGTGACAATCAGCGCCGGAAACGCGTGCTAGGCTCCTTTCGCAAACGCCGTACCCGGCATGGGGAAACACACATGGCAAACGCTGCTCTCAAGGGCAAAACCGCCTTGGTCACCGGCGCGTCCTCCGGCCTGGGCGTGGACTTCGCCCGCGAACTCGCCGCCCGGGGCTGCAACCTCGTCCTGGTGGCCCGCCGCGAAGAGCTGCTCAAGCAGGTCCAGGCGGAATTGCTGCAGTGCGGCATCAAGGTCGCCATCGTCACCCTCGACCTCGGCACCCCCGAAGCCCCGCAGGCGCTTTACGACCTCGTGCGGCTACAGGGGCTGGCCGTGGACGTGCTGGTCAACAACGCCGGCTTCGGCCTCTTCGGCAAGGACCTCGACCTGCCCTGGCCCAAGACCCGCCAGATGCTCCAGCTCAACATGCTGGCCCTGACCGAACTGACCCGCCTGTTCGCCCGCGACATGGTCAAGCGCGGCAACGGCCACATCCTCCAGATCGCCTCCACCGGCGCCTACCAGCCCACCCCCACCTATGCCGCCTACGCCGCCACCAAGGCCTACGTCCTGAGCTACGGCGAAGCCCTCAACTACGAACTGCGCGGCAGCGGCGTCTCCTGCACCGTCGTCTCCCCCGGCGTCACCGCCACCGAATTCCTCCAGGTCTCCGGCCAGAAACTCACCTGGTACCAGCGCCGCACCATGATGAGCAGTGCCGACGCCGCCCGCATCGGCATCCGCAGGATGCTGGCCCGCCGCTCCAGCGCCGTGATCGGGCTGTTCAACTGGTTCGCCGCCTTCAGCGTGCGCTTCACGCCGCGTTCACTGGCAGCCGCGACAGGCTATCTGCTGATGAAGAACGACTAACTCAAAGTCAGGTGCAGGTGACGTTGCTGTTCACCAGCACCCGCCACTCCCCCGTTCGTCCCGAGTGCCTTGCGAAGCAAGGTGTATCGAGGGATCTTGCACCCTGGCCGATACGCTCCGTCATGCAGGCAACCGGAACATAATCGGGACAAGCATCAGGGAACCGGTTGCAACAAGGATCTGAGATCCTCCGGAACATCACCGGGTGCATGCAGATAGCTGAAACAAGCCAGCTCCGCCCGCGCCCCATCCAAATCCGACGCATCCCGCAATTGCCGGATCTGCTGCAACCACGCCGCGGCATTCGGACCACGCGCCACCCGCACCTGCTCCAGAGCCGCACCATGCACGGGGGATGACGCACAAGGATTCGGTGCTGGCGCCGAGTTCGCAGCCGGCGCCGCCAAAACGGGCGCCGCCATTTCCCGCGGAGGCGGCGCAGGCGCAAATGGGGCCGGAGCAGGTGACGCGGTCGCGGCAGCGGGCGCAGCCGGTACCGGTGCGGACTCCGCCGCCGCGCCGGCACTCGACGCCGCCAGCGCAGAGCGTGACTCCCGCTTGTACGCATAAGCCTGGTCACGCGATCCTTCCGGCACAGCGGGCTTGGTCGTGGCGATCGGCTCAGCCAACTGCGCGGGCGCAGGCACTGACACTGGCTTGGGCGGCGGAGGCTCGGCTGCCGGCGGCGGTGGCGGTGGCGGTGGCGGAATGTCCGCTTGTGCCTGTGCCTCTGGTCGCCGCGCCAATGCACCGGCAGCAGGCGCCGACCCTGGCTGCCGTGATCGTGCCGGCGGCGCGGCCTTTGCCAACGCCTTGTTCTGCTCCGCCTCCTCCGCCCTCCTGGCAACCGGCGGCGCCGGAATGGCATCCATCGCCGACACGGCCACTTCCTTCGGCACCACCGCAGGCGTAGCATTCTGCGCCATCTCCTGCGGCAAGGGCTTCTGCTGCGCCATCCAGCCCAGGCTCACCACCAGCATCAGCGAAGCAGCCACCGCCAGCGGCCGGCCCCAACGCAGGAAGCGCCGCGAACTCGCCGCAGGCCGTTGCAACTCCGCCCGTGCCCGCGCCAGTACCGCCGCATCCAGTTCCGGCGGCGCGCCCTCGCCCGCCGCATCGGCGCCCACATCGGCACGATAGCGCTGCGACAACTCGCTGCGCCGGGCCAGGAACTGCTCCAGCTCGTGATCGTCGGGCGGCGTCTGTTTCTGCTCAGTCATCGGCCAGCGCCTCACGCAGCTTGGCCAGGCCGTAGCGCAGCCGGCTCTTCACGGTTTCGCGTCCCACTCCGCTCACTTCGGCGATTTCCTCCAGGCTCAAACCCGCTTCCTCGTGCAGCAGAAAGGCCTCGCGCTGCTCCACCGGCAAGGCCGCCAGCGCGCGCCGCAAACGGCTCGCGCTTTCGCCCGCCAGGGCCTGCGCCTCCGGCCGTTCGTGTTCGGCCGCGGCGGGGATCAGTTCCTCTTCCAGCGGCAGCGGCGCGCGCGGCGCCAGCCGCAGGTGGTCGATCAGTCGATTGTGCGCCATGCGGTACAGCCAGGTGCTGAACTTCGCCCGCGGCTCATAGCTGGCCCGCACCCGCACCAGGCTGGCCCACACATCCTGGAACAGCTCGGCCGCCACATCCGCATGGGCACAGCCGCGCAGCAGATACCGGTACAGCGGGTCCTTGTGGCGCCGATACAAAGCCTCGAACGCCGCCAGCTCCCCGCCCCGGTACTGCATCATCAAGTCTTCGTCGGTCGGAGCGGCGACCAGGGTCGGCCGCTCCGCCGTGAGGCTTGCTTCCAGTCTAGGGCCTGCTAACGCTACTTTGATCGCTGCGTTGCCCCCGGATTTGTGTCCAGGCAAGGCGCGAGGAGCGTGGCGTATTACCAATACGCGAGCGACGAGCAACGCCGCATGGGCGCAAATCCGGGGGCAACCCTCCGGGACGGGGTCTATCTTCGCGCATTGCCACGTCACTCACTCCTTATGCACATCAAGTACATCGCGTCGTTCGTTCCTTGCACTGCGCGAAGATAGACCCCGTCGCAGCGACCAAAGTAGCGTTAGCAGGCCCTACTCCTCCTGCTTCACCGCGGTTGCATCCGCCCGCGCCTGCTTGGTGCCTAGACTGTCCGCCATCTGCGCCAGATGGATGAACTCCCCGGCATAACCCTGCGCATCGTCGCCGCGCGCGGCACGGGCCAGGCGCACCACTTCAGCGTACCCGAAACCATTGGTATAGGTGCCGCCGCGCAGCAACTGCCCGTAACCGGCCACGGCAGCCGCCAGGCGGAACGCAGGCGTGGCGGCATCGGCGGACTCGATACGGCTCTTCAGGATCGGCTGCTCGATCAGCCGGCTCGATGCGTCCATGCCGTCCTGCGGACGCTTGTAGCGCAGGCGCAGGAAAGCCAGCTCGTCGCCGCGTGAGGCCGTCGCCGCGGACGGCCCATAGCGCAAGGGATCGATACGCTCGCCGCCGCTGCCGGCCAGGGTCACTTCGTACAGCGCCGTGACCCGGTGCCCGGCGCCGATATCGCCCGCGTCGACCTTGTCGTTGTTGAAGTCCTCGCGCTTGAGCAGGCGGTCCTCGTAGCCGATCAGGCGATACTCGGACACCAGCGCCGGGTTGAACTCGACCTGGATCTTCACGTCGCGGGCGATGGTCAGCAGCGTCGCCGTACGCTGCTCCACCAGCGCCTTCTGCGCCTCCTTCAAGGAATCGAGGTAGGCGTAGTTGCCGTCGCCGGCATCCGCCAGCTGCTCCATCAGGCGGTCGTTGTAGTTGCCGGTACCCACGCCCAGCGTGGTCAGGGCGATGCCGCTCTTGCGCCGTTCCTTCACCAGGTCCAGCAGCGCCTCGAAGCTGGTGGTGCCGACATTGAAATCCCCATCGGTGGCCAGCAGCACGCGGTTGTTGCCGCCCTTGATGAAGGCCTGCTGCGCCACCTGGTAGGCCAGGCGGATGCCGGCGCCGCCGTTGGTCGAGCCGCCGGCTTCCAGGCGGTCCAGCGCCGCGTCGATCCGCGCCGTATCGTCGCCCGGCGTCGGCTCCAGCACCACGCCGGTGTTGCCGGCGTAGACCACCAGGCTGATGCGATCCTCGTGACTCATCTGGTGCGCCAGCAGCTTGAGGCTGGCCTTGACCAGCGGCAGCTTGTCCGGCTCCAGCATCGAGCCCGAGACGTCGACCAGGAACACCAGGTTCGACGGAGGCAACTCGCCCTGCGGCTTCCAGCCCTGGATGCCGACCTGCAGCAGATGGGTCTTCGCGTTCCACGGCGTGGGCGCCATCTCGGTATGCACCGCGAACGGCGTATCCAGGTCGCGCGGCGGCGCATAGTCGTAGTCGAAGTAGTTGACCAGCTCCTCCACCCGCACCGCATCGGCCGGCGGCAGGCTGCCGGCGTTGAGGAAGCGCCGCACATTGGCATAGCTGCCGGTATCGACGTCGATGCTGAACGTGGAAACCGGGTTCTCCGCCACGCGCTGCACCGGGTTGGAATCGTAGTGGCCATAGTTTTCACGCTCTTCCGGCTGCGCCGGCATCACCCGGAACGCAGCCCCGGCGGCGTAGCTCCGGTTCAGTGCGAGCGACGGTGCAGGTGCGGAAGTCATCACGCCAGTCGCACTCTTCCGCTGATAGGTCCTGGCTTCCTCGCCCGGTTTTGCCGGGCCGGCGTGTGCCGTCATGTCAGCCATGGGCTGCGCTACCGGCAGCGGCGGAGGTGGCGGCGGCAAGGCCTGAGGCTCCGCCGCCGACGCGGTCGTCTCGACCTTCTGCGGCGGAGAAGCCTGCTCCGGCACGGAGCAGGCGGCAGCAATCACACCGGCGCCGGTGATCAGGGCCAGCAACAAGGAGGAACAGGTGGGGCTGCGCATCGCGGTCTCCGCAGGATCGGTACCGGTATAAACGGTGCAATCCGGGAAACGGGGTTAAGGCTTGATCAAAGCTCACTACTGATTAAAGCTCACTACAAAAATTAATTACGTCATACCGGCGAAAGCCGGTATCCAGAGCAACGGAGTGCCCCCGAACCCCTGGATACCGGCTTTCGCCGGTATGACGCCTTTTTGTAGCTAACCCGCATTCACCCCGTCTTTGTCCTCCACGCAGCACCCGCCACCTCATCCAGCATCACCGCCAATTTCTGCAAAGCCGCAGCCGCCCCCTCCCGCACCCGGTACCGCACCAGATGCGACACCTCGCTCGCCCCCGGGTTGATCTCCGCCGTCGGCACCCCGCGCCGCGCCGCCGCGATCACCGGTTGCGCGATATACGGAAACACGCTGGTGGTGCCGATGCTGATCACCAGGTCCACACCCTGCTCGATCACCTGGTACAGCCGCTCCAATTCACGCTGCGGCAACGCTTCGCCGAACAGCACCACGCGCGGCCGCACCAGCCCGGCGCAATACGGGCAGGACGGCGGAATCTCCAACCCGCTGTAATCCTCCACTTCAACTTCATAGGGACAGAAGCCGCACTGCAGCCGATGCAGGTTGCCGTGGATCTCGATCAGGTCGCGGCTGCCCGCCTGCCGATGGAAGCCGTCCACGTTCTGCGTCAGCACCGTGAACTGCTCGTAGCGCGGCGCCAGCTCGGCCAGCACGTTATGCCCGGCATTGGGCTGGCGGCCGCGGCAGGCCCGCTCGATCTCGCCCAGGTATTTCCAGGTCAGCTCCGGCCGCTCCCCCATCATCTCGCCGGACAGCGCCTCCTCGATCGCCACGCCATCCGCGGTCGGGCCGTTGTCGTAAAGGCCGCCCACGCCGCGATAGGTCGGCAGCCCGGAATCGGCCGACATGCCGGCCCCGGTGATGACCAGCACCCGCCGCGCCCGTCCCAGCTCCGCGGCCAGCGCCCGCAAGGGCACGAAGTCGGTCATGCTCCCGCCTCCTCCAGCGGCGTCATCCCGGCCAGGGTCCGCGCCGCGCCATCCTCGCTGCCGTTCAGCTCCTCGACGATGTTGCGCCGCTCCTGCGGCGTGCGGTCCTGGCTCAGCTTCCAGCGCGCCTCCAGCCGCGTCACCGCGATGTCGAAGGCGACGATGCCGCCCAGCTTGAGTTCGAGGAAGTCCGCCGGCAGCCGCTCCATCTCCGCCAGCCAGGGCGCGTCGTTGGCCGTCACCAGTTGGCGCAGGGCCGACAGCTTGTCCTCCCGGCCCTCCAGCAGCCGCGGCTTGCCGTAGACGTGCACCGCCGCGTAATTCCAGGTCGGCACGCTCGGCTGCCGCTCGTACAGGCCGGGCGAAATATAGGCATGCGGCCCCTGGAAGATCACCAGCGCCTCCGCCCCCGTGCCGAAATCCCGCCACTGCGGATTGGCCCGCGCCAGGTGCGCCACCAGGCGCAGCCCGGCCCCCTCCTCCACCGCCACGAACGGCAGATGGGTAGCGCGCGGAACCGCCCCGGAACCGGCGGTCACCAGCGTGGCAAAGCTATACTGACGCATGAATGCCAGTTGTTCAGCGCGGTCGTCCATGCGGTTGTGGGACGGCACGTACATATCGGAGTCTCTCGCAGCACATCGTTGATTTGCCCTAATTTATCGCAAATGCCGCGCAAGCCCGCCCATAAGCAGATCGACACCCTCAAAGCCATCCAGGACAGCGCGTTCGAACTGTTCGCCCGTTATGGCTTCGACGGCGTCTCCATCGGCGACATCGCCAGCGCCACCGGCCTGAGCAAGGGCGCGCTGTACTGGCATTACACCGGCAAGGAAGCGCTGTACCTGGACTGCCTGCAGCGCCTGCACGCCCTGTTCGACCACTACATCTTCGAGCCGATGGCCGCCGAGGCCGACGGCGCCAAGGCCGTGCTGGCCCTGTTCCACGGCCTGGAAAAGCTGCTCGGCGATCCGCGCGTGCTCAACGGCGTCGCCGGCTACTGGCTGGTGCCCTCCGGCCCGGAAACCTCGGGACTGTCCGATGCCCAGCGCGCCTTCGAACAACGCTCCTGGAAGATCATCGAGGCCGCCCTGCGCCGCGGCGTCGACCAGGGCCAGTTCGAAGACCTCGGCGGCGAACTGGAAGAGTTCGCCCGCGCCGTGATGTCCCTGGGCGAGGCCGTGATCCTGCCGCTGCGCCACCAGACGCCCGCCGAGGTGCGCCAGATCCTCGGCGTGCTGGCCCGTACCCTGTTCCGCGCCTACGCCAGGAAGGCGCCGCTGCCACAGTTCTGAGCACCGCATGGACGAGCAAAAGAAAAAGCCCTTCTCGATGATCCGCGAGTTTCACCTCGCCGACTGGTTCACCCTGGGCAACGCCGTCTGCGGCGTCGGCGCCCTGTTCTCGATGATGACCTACCTCCAGGTCGGCGAGCCGCGCCACGTCTACTACGCCTGCGCCCTGGTCGTCGCCGCCCTGGTGTTCGACGTGCTCGACGGCCGCATCGCCCGCTGGCGCAACAAGAGCTCCGCTCTGGGCCGCGAACTCGACTCCCTCGCCGACGTCATCTCCTTCGGCGTGGTCCCCGCCGTCATCGGCTACGGCTGCGGCATGCAGGGCCTGATCGACCGCATCGTGCTGGGCTACTTCGTCGCCTGCGGCGTGTCGCGCCTGGCGCGCTACAACGTCACCGCCGAAACGCTCTCCGAGGGCACCGGCAAGGTCAAGTACTTCGAAGGCACCCCCATCCCCACCTCGCTGCTGCTGGTCGTGGTGCTGTGGGTGGCGACCTGGCAGGGCGCCATCGGCGAAGACCTCTGGTTCGGCGCCACCAAGGCCCTGCACTTCACCCTGCACCCCCTGGCCCTGATGTTCGCGGTATCGGGCTCCCTGATGATCAGCCGCATCCGCATTCCCAAGCTCTGAATCCAGGGTTCCCCCGTAGCCCGGGAAGCGCGCAGCGCTACCCGGGAGGTGCCGCGCGGAAAGCCTCAAAATCCGCGAAAAATCCGCCGCCGGCTCAACCCGCTCACCGCATGCGTGCCAACAAAAACCCTTGGCACGCATGGCACGCATGGCACGCATGGCGAAAAACGGCCCAGAATCGGCCGCGGACCTGCTGCAGCGGACCTGCGGATCTCTTCCCTTCCCGCCCTATTTCGCCGTCACGCCAGCCAGCGCCTGGTACCGCGCATCAGCGCGTTTTTCTCCCTTCTCGTTCCGGAACCGAGGAACGCATTCAGAGTATCAAAACGTTGCTGTGCGGTCCGCGAACTGAGTCAAACCTGAGCTACTGCACGACGCTCGCGATGCGGGTGGCGGAATGGAACAAAAGCCTTTAGAGCCTGTAACAGAATGAATCGCACCTGCGTTGCAGTCCAAAATCGCGTCAGGCAAGGCGGAGGCCGCAGCCATGGTGATTGCATGGCTGGGGCTGACAACGATCGCCCGCGACACGGTGCCGCGTCAGCGTGGGTGCGGGAGCGGGCGAAGGCGCGATTCATTCTGTTACAGGCTCTTAGAAGCCGGCAAAAACTTCAACACATCCACCGCACGTCAAACATCTCAAGGACCAGAGCGACGAGCAAACTAGGGCTGGACAGCTTAAGCATGTATTTCTCCTAGTTCAGGTTCCGGAATCGTGGAACACGGTTAAGGTGTCAAAATGCAGTTGCGCAATCCGTGATCTGCGTCGCACGGGAACCCCCGCGGCACGCACGCTACGTGGAGGTTGCCGAATGCGGCAAAACAGTCTTTACTGCTGACTAAGTACAGGTAAGCCAACACTTTTTTCGGAGGAGCGCGGTGCGAATTACCGCGGACGGGATACTACGGGCGGTGATTCCGCTGATTTACGGGCGGCGCTGGCTGACTTTCGGCCTGCTGATGGCCTTGACCCTGTTCCTCGGCTTCCACGCGCTGAAGCTGCGGCCGGATGCCGGCTTCGAGAAGCAGATCCCGCTCGACCACCCCTACATGAAGGTGTTCAAGAAGTACGAACAGGCCTTCGGCGGCGCCAACCTGATTTCTGTCGCCCTGATGCGCAAGGACGGCAAGGACATCTACGACGCCGACTTCCTCGACAAGCTGAAGAAGCTCACCGACGCCACCTTCTTCCTGCCGGGCGTGGACCGCGCCCACGTCACCTCCCTCTTCACCCCGGACCTGACCTACCTGGAGATCGTCGAGGACGGCATCAACCTCGGCACGGTGATCCCGGCCAACTACGCGCCGACGCCGGAGATGATCTCCAAGGTGCGTGAGCACGTCGGCAAGGCCGACGCGGTGATCGGCCGCTTCGTCTCGCTCAACCAGCAGGGCGCGATGGTGGTCGCCTCGCTGCTGGAGCGGCACCCGGTCACCGGCGAACGGCTCGACTACGACCGCCTCGCCGGCCAGCTCGAGGACCAGTTGCGCGGGCGCATCCAGAGCCAGCAGGAATACCAGTACAAGCTCAAGGCCGATCGCCCGCCGTACAAGGCGGGAGACGTGGTCTGGACCGGCTATACCGACTACGGCTGGAAGCTCGGCTGGCAGACCTTCGAGGCGGCGCAGCGCGACGACGACGGCCAGGCCATCCTGGTTTCCGGCCGCGACGTGACGGTATCGGCCCAGCCCAACCCGGACTACTCGCCCGAATACGCGGTGCGCATCATCGGCTTCGCCAAGGTCATCGGCGACGTCACCGACGCCAGCATCGAAGTGATCGGCTTCTTCTTCGTCGCCATGCTGCTGGTGATCCTGCTGCTGTGGCTGTTCTGCGGCTCGTTCCGGCTGTCGCTGCTGCCGCTGTCGGCGGCGGTGACGGCGGTGGTGTGGGAGTTGGGCCTGCTCCAGCTCTGCGGCTTCGGCCTCGACCCCTTCGCCATCCTGGTGCCGTTCCTGATCATGTCGATCGGCGTATCGCACGGCGTGCAGTACATCAACGCCTGGGGCAACGAGGTCTGCGAGAACGGCGTCAACGCTTTCGATGCATCCGTGTCCAGCTTCCGCCGCCTGTTCCTCCCCGGCACGGTGGCCATCGTCACCAACGTCATCGGCTTCGCCACGCTGACCTTCATTCACATCGACATCGTGCGCGAGATGGCGATCAACGCGGCGCTGGGCATGGCGGCGGTGATCGTCACCAACAAGATGATGCTGCCCATCGTGCTGACCTGGGTGCGGCTGCCGGACATCGAGAAGTTCAAGCAGCGCATGGCCACGCGCGACCGCTGGGGCGACCAGCTGTGGCGGCGTGTCGCCGCCATCACCGAACCGCGCTGGGCCATCCTGACCCTGGGCATCGTCGCCGCGACCCTGGCCTGGGCCATCTGGATGTATCCCAGGCTGATCATCGGCGACACCCAGGCCGGCGTGCCGGAGCTGAAGGCGGACAGCCGCTATAACCAGGACTCCAACGCCATCGTCGCCAATTTCGCCATCGGCGTCGACATCCTCAAGGTGATCGCCGAGGCCAAGCCCTACGGCTGCCTCAACGGCAACGTCATCGACACGGTGGACCGCTTCAACTGGCGCATGCAGAACACCCCCGGCGTGCTCTCCGCCATCTCGCTGCCGGTGCTGGCGCGGCAGGCGCGCAGCCTGTGGAGCGAGGGCTCGCCGAAGTGGGCGGTGCTGCCGCGCAACCAGGCCGCGCTGTCCCAGCTCACCGGCCGCATCCCTTCCGGCACCGGCCTGCAGAACGCCGACTGCTCGGCCATGCCGGTGCTGATCTTCACCACCGACCACCGCGCCGAAACGCTCAGCGGCATCGTCGACGCGGTCAAGCGCTACAACCTCGACAACCTCAGCAACGGCGTCAACTTCGCCCTCGCCTCAGGCAACGTCGGCGTGATGGCCGCCACCAACGAGGAGATCGAGTCGCGCGAGATCCTGGTGATCCTGTGGGTGCACCTGACCCTGCTGGTGTTCGTCTGGATCTCGTTCCGCTCCTGGGCCAGCGTGGTGTGCATCATCACGCCCCTGGTGAGCTGCTCGCTGCTCACCTACGGCTTCATGGCCATGATGGGCATCGGCATGAAGAGCGCCACCCTGCCGGTGGCGGCCTTCGGCGTCGGCATCGGCGTCGACGACGGCATCTACCTGTGGGGCGCCCTGACCCGCTACCTCGGCCAGGGCGACAGCATCCGCGAGGCTTTCCGCCACGCCCTGCGCGCGGCCGGCAAGGCCACCACCTTCACCTCGCTGGCGCTGATCGTCAGCGTCGGCACCTGGCTGTTCTCGGGCCTGCAGTTCCAGGCCGACATGGGCCTGCTGCTGCTGTTCATGTTCACCACCAACCTGTTCGGCGCCATCCTGATGATGCCGGCCCTCGGCTGGCTGTGCCATCTGGTCAGCCCGCTGCAATCAAAGTCCGGTTTGCTGGTCAAATAGCGGTACCGCTGGAGGAGAGTGTTCGATGGCTCACAAGAAAAACAGGATGACGCTGCTGCTCGGCGTGCTGCTGGCGCTGCCGCTGGCGGCGCTGGCCAAGGTCACCCCGGAGGAAGCCGCCCAGCTCGGCACCACCCTCACCCCGATCGGCGCCGAGAAGGCCGGCAATGCCGCCGGCACCATTCCCGCCTGGGACGGCGGCCTGCCGCAGAAGGAAATGAAGCGCAGTGACAATCCCTACGCGGCGGACAAGCCGCTGTATACGATCACCGCGGCCAACTACAAGCAATATTCGGCGCAGTTGACGGAAGGCTACAAGGCCCTGTTCCAGACCTTCCCCGACTACAAGATGATCGTCTACCCGACGCACCGCAGCGCCTCCTACCCGCAGTGGTTCTACGACGCGACGAAGAAGAACGCCACCGGGGTCGAACTGAACGACAACGGCTATGGCTTCTGCTGCGCGGCACAAGGCTACCCGTTCCCGATCCCGAAGAACGGCACCGAGCTGATGTGGAACCACATCCTGCGCTACAACACCAAGGGTTACCGCGGCTACGTCAACGCCGCCGAGACCCAGCCGGACGGCAGCTATGTGCTGGAACGCGCCTACGGCGAGATCACCTTCATCTACAACAATCCCAAGACCACCGTCGATACGCTGAAGAACCAGAACCTCTACGCCATGGTCAAGACCCTGGCGCCGCCCAACAAGGCCGGCACCGCCGACCTCCTGCACGTGCCGGTGGACCGCATCAAGGAGCAGACCGGCGTATGGGAATTCAACCCGGCGCTGGGCCGGGTGCGGCGCATCGGCGAAGTCGGCTACGACAACCCGCTGTTCGACGGCCTGATGACCCACGACCAGCTCGACATGTTCAACGGCCCCTTCGACCGCTACACCGTCAAGCTGATCGGCAAGAAGGAAATGCTGGTCCCCTACAACGACTACGTGCTGTACAGCGACAAGCTCAAGTACAAGGACATCATCCGCGGCGGCCACATCAACCAGGACCTGGCCCGCTATGAGCTGCACCGGGTGTGGGTGATGGAAGCCGACCTCAAGCCCGGCTTCAGCCACATCTACAAGAAGCGCGTGTTCTACCTCGACGAGGACAGCTGGCTGGTGCTGGCCCAGGACATCTACGACAACCGCGACCAGTTCTGGCGCTTCGCCGAAGCCCACGCCATCACCTTCGCCAACGTGCCGGTGGTGGTCAACGGCGTGCAGGTGCATTACGACCTGCAGTCGCGCCGCTACGTCGCGGTGAACCTGTTCAACGAGGAACCGCAGCAGGTGGAATACGACTGGGAGCAGCCGCCTTCCTACTTCACGCCCCAGCAGCTGCAGAAGTTCGCCACCGCCGGGAAGTAGGAAAACACCGCCAAGCTCCGGAAAAACAAAGGGTAAAGATCCCCGCAACAGCGCCCCAGTTCAGCCCCAATTCAGCTTGCAAGCGTAGATTTGCCGTAAGAAACGCACGAAAGGTCGTGCGTGGACCGGAGCAGGACCATGAGCAGGCTGAAAGTTGGGCAGGGTTTGGGCAAATTCTTCGTTGCGGCGGCCATAGTGGGCGTGAGCACGGCGGCCCTCGCCGATCCCTACTACGGCGACGGCTATGGCTACCCGCCCCCGGGGCAGGCCTATGCCGAGGTCCTGAGCAGCAGCCCGATCTACCAGCAGATCAACGTGGCGATGCCGCGCCAGGAATGCTACGACCAGCAGGTGGCCTACACCGACAACCGCCCCTCGGTCGGCGGCACCATTCTCGGCGGCCTCGCCGGCGGCCTGATCGGCCACGCTTTCGGCCGCGGCTCCGGCAATGCCTGGGCCACCGGCATCGGCGCCGTGGTCGGTGCCGGCGTGGGCAACAACATCGGCCGCGCCAACGACGTGCAGCGCGTCGGCTACCAGCGCCAGTGCACCGTGGTCAACGACTACCAGGTACAGCAGCAGTTGCAGGGTTACGACGTGACCTACCGCTACGGCGGCCAGGTCTATCGCACCCGCCTGGGCTACGACCCCGGCCCGCAGCTGCTGGTGAACGTAAACGTCGGCCCCGCGGGCTATTAATCGGAGCGGCCGACAGCCTAAAGTAAGACCATGCGCACCCGACTCGCGACCCTCCTGCTGCTGACCGGACTGGCTTTACAGCCGGTCATGGCCGGCGGCTGGGGACACGAGCAGCGGCGCGAACCGCCACGGCCGCCACAGCAACAGCAGCGCATGCCGCCCCAGCAGCAGCAGTACCGCCCGCCCGAGCCGCCGCGGCAGCAGATGTTTCCGCCGCCGCAACAGCGCCCGCAAGGCCCTGGTGTTTCCCGCGGCGAGGCGATGCGCCGGGCACAGCAGATGAACGGCGGCGGCCGCGTCCTGGCCGCCGACCCGGCGGAAAGCGGCTATCGTGTGCGCGTGCTCAAGGACGGCGAAGTCCGTTCGGTCTACATACCGGGCCAATAACCCGGCTCTTATACCCTCAATAACCCGAACAATCACCCATGCGCGCACTGGTCATCGAAGACGATCCGCAACTGCGGGAGCAGGTCAGCCAATACCTCGAGGAAGAGGGCTATGCGGTCGACTCCGCCGGCGACGGCGACGAGGGCCAGTTCATGGCGCTCGAGTACCCCCTCGATCTGGTCGTGGTCGACCTCGGCCTGCCCAAGACCCCCGGCATCGCCATCATCAAGGCGGTGCGCAAGGCCGGGCGCAAATTCCCGATCCTGATCCTCACCGCCCGCGACGGCTGGCAGAGCAAGGTCGAGGGCCTGGAGGCCGGCGCCGACGATTACCTGGTCAAACCCTTCCACCGCGAGGAACTGCTGGCCCGCGCCCGCGCCCTGGTGCGGCGCAGCGGCGGCTGGAGCCAGTCGCTGCTGGAATGCGGCCCCATCGTGCTCGATACCACCGCGCGCAATGTCAGTCTCTCCGGCAAGCCGGTGGAACTGACCGCCTACGAGTACCGGGTACTGGAGTTCCTGGTGCTGCACGCGGGTGAAGTGGTGTCGAAGAGCACGCTGACCGAGCACCTCTACAACGAGGAAGAGGAGCGCGACAGCAACGTCATCGAGGTGTTCGTGCGCCGCCTGCGCACCAAGCTCGACCCGGAAGGCCAGCTCAATCCCATCACCACGCTGCGCGGCAGCGGTTACCGCTGGGACCTGCCGAGAAACTAGTGGCCAGTGATTAGTGGTCAGTGGCCAGTAAAAGCGACGGGGTCTTGGTTTTGATAGGGTCTGTGGGACTCGCGCCACTGCTTTTACTAACCACTAGTCACTAACCATTAGTCACTAACCACTAATCACTGTCTTCAATGAAATCGCTGCGCGCCCGCCTGCTGCTCGCCGCCACGCTGGTGCTGGTGGTGTTCATGCTGCTGTCCGGCGCGGCGCTGGAACAGGCCTTCCGCAGCAGCGCGCAGCAGGTGCAGCGGGACAAGATGCAGGCCCTGGTCTACGCCCTGCTCGGCGCCGCCGACGCCGGCGAGAACGACATGCTCACCATCCCCGCCAACGCCCTGCCCGATCCGCGGCTGGGACGGGTGCAGTCCGGCCTGGCGGCACTGATCTTCGACGCCAAGGGCAAGGTGATCTGGCGCTCGTCCAATTTCGAGGGCGAAGTGCCGAACCTGCAGGCGCCGGAAATCGGCGGCACCCAGTTCACCGAGTTCGACGACCAGTTCGCCCTCAGCTACGGCGTGCGCTGGGCGGCGGACAGCAGCACCCACATCTTCAGCACACCCAAGCCGCGTCGCTACACCGTGGCGGTGCTGGAAGACAAGACGCCCTACCGCACCCAGCTCGGCGTGTTCCGCCGCACCCTGTGGATCGGCCTGGGCTTCGCCGCCAGCGCCCTGCTGCTGCTGCAATTGCTGGTGCTGCGCTGGGGCCTGGCGCCGCTGCGTCGGCTGGCCAAGGAGCTGCGCCGGGTCGAAAGCGGCGAGCAGACGCAGATCGAGTCGACCTATCCGGACGAGCTGATGCCGCTGGCCTCCGGCCTCAACACCATGATCCAGGGCGAGCGCAACCAGCAGTCGCGCTACCGCAACGCACTGGACGACCTGGCCCATAGCCTGAAAACACCACTGGCGGTGTTGCGCGGCCTGATCGACGACAAGACCGCCGATGCGGCGTTGCGCGAACGCCTGCGCGATCCGGTCGGCCGCATCCGCGAGATCACCGACCACCAGCTGCGCAAGGCCGCCACCGCCGGCCGCCGCGCCTTCGCCGAGCCGGTGCGGCTGCGGCCGCTGGTGGAGAAGATCGCCGGCGCCCTGGCCAAGGTCTACGCCGACAAGCAGCCGGAATTCGACTTCGATATCGACGAGCGCCTGCGCGCGCGCGCCGACGAGGGCGACCTCTACGAGATGCTCGGCAACCTGATGGACAACGCCGGCAAGTGGTGTCACAAGCGCATCCGCGTCAGCGCCCGCTACGCCGAGCGCAAGCTGCACCTGTGCGTGGAGGACGACGGCAAGGGCTTCCCCGAGGAAGCCGGGAATCTCCTGCAACGCGGCATGCGCGCCGACAGCCTCACCCCCGGCCAGGGCATCGGCCTGGGCGCGGTGGCGGAGATGGTGCGGGCCTACGACGGCAGCATCGAACTGGGGCGCTCGGAGCTGGGCGGCGGCAAGGTCGATGTAGCCTTGTCCGTCTGAGCGGATCGCAAGGATTGCGGCGGCGCTGGCGGCGCACCAGTCAATTCGGGCGGATGTGCTGACAGCGCTCCGGGAGTAGGATGAGGCAAATCAGCGGCGGGCGCCGCTGTCAGCTGCCACTGTGCGAAGCGTGGCAATGCCTTGTATATCGCGTTCCACTGGTATCTCTTTCATGCCCGACCTGCAAAAAGTGCTCCAGTTAATGATCGACCGCGGGGCGTCCGACGTGTTCCTGACCTGCGGCGCCACACCGCGCATCAAGATCGAAGGGGTCACCCATTCTCTCAACGTCCCGATCCTGAAGCGTGGCGAAGTGCGGGACATGGCCTACAGCATCATGAGCGAGCGCCAGAAAGCGGCTTTCGACGAGACGATGGAGGCAAACCTGTCTTACTCCTTCGGACAGGCCGGTCGATTCCGCATGAACGTCTTCCTGCAGCGTGGCGAAATGGGCATGGTCATCCGCCAGATCAAGTCGCAGGTGCCGTCGTTCAAACAGCTCGGCTTGCCGGCTCAGTGCGCTGACTTTGCCATGACCAAGCGCGGACTGGTGCTGTTTGTGGGCGCGGCCGGGTCTGGGAAAAGCACCTCGCTGGCGGCCATGGTCACCTATCGGGCCGCCAACGGCGACGGCCACATTCTGACCATCGAAGATCCGATCGAATTCCTGTTCCGCCATAGCCGCGCGCTGGTAGACCAGCGTGAAGTCTCAGTGGATACGCGCACCTTCGGCGACGCGCTGCGCAACGCCATGCGCGAAGCGCCGGACGTCATCATGATCGGCGAAATCAGGGACCAGGAAACCGCCCGGCACGCGATCGCGTACGCGGAAACCGGCCACCTGTGCCTGTCCACCCTGCACGCCAGCGGCGCCGACCAGGCCGTCGATCGACTGGTCAATTTCTTTCCCGAGCCCGCGCGACAGCAGATCCTGATGGACCTTTCACTTAACCTCAAGGCGGTGATTTCGCAGCGCCTGGTGCCCTCGATCGACGGCAAGGTGGCGCTGGCGACCGAGGTCATGGTATCGACCATGCAGATCTCCGAGATGATCCGCCAGGGCCGCGCCAACGAACTCAAGGATGCGATGAGCAAGGGCAGCCAAAGCGGCATGTATACCTTCGACCAGTCTCTTTTCGAGCTCTACAAGGCAGGCCGCATCAGCGCGGAAGAAGCCCTGCGCAATGCCGATTCGCGCACCGATCTGGGCCTGCGCATACGCCTGTCCGCGCCGCTTACCGTCGCCGATGCGCCCAATCTGACGATGGTCGATCTGGAGGCCAAGGCCGCTGCGGAAAACCCGGGCAGGCACTACAAGCGCACGTAGCCGACCTGATCCGGGAGATGAGCGGGGCCACGCGGGATAGCCGATCCGGACGGGCTTCCCCTGTGCACTGCCCGCTCGCCGGGCTGCTTCCTGCTGCTTTCAGCCCGCCACCAATGCCATGCCGTCCTCAACCCGGCGACTGGATGCGCAGGAAATTCTCGCGGTAGTAGCGCAACTCGGCGATCGAGTCCTTCACGTCGTCCATCGCCAGGTGCCGAGAATCCTTGTTGAACCCGCGCGCGATCGTCGGCGCCCAGCGGTGGCACAGCTCCTTCAGGGTGCTGACATCGAGGTTGCGGTAATGGAAATGCTTCTCCAGTTCCGGCATCCAGCGCGCCAGGAAGCGGCGGTCCTGGCAGATGGAGTTGCCGCACATCGGGGAACGGCCGGCGGGCACCCACTGGCGCAGGAATTCCACCGTGAGGCGCTGCGCCTCGGCCTCGTCGATGCGGCTCTCGCGCACCCGACGGGTCAGGCCGGAGCGGCCATGCTGGGTGGTGTTCCACTCGTCCATGGCTTCCAGTTCGGCGTCGGACTGGTGGATGGCGATCACCGGCCCTTCGGCCAGGGCGTTGAGGTACTGGTCGGTGACCAGGGTGGCGATCTCGATGACGCGGTGCCGCTCAGGCACCAGTCCGGTCATTTCGAGGTCGATCCAGATCAGGTTGGTGGGGTTCGGGTTCATAAGCAGTAGGTTAACAGGGACGCCCGCGACACGGTGCCCGGAACGGTGGGTGCGGGAGCGGGCGTCGGCGGTCTGAACCGCGCCTGACTCCGCAAACACGTCTCGGAGTCGCCCAGACCGCCGTGCTAGGCTGGTGGAATAGTGGACATCCATGTCCAAGAACCGGTCATCCATGACCGGACTGTCCAAATAAGCAGGAGGATTCATGCCACGAGATGGCTCCGTGTTGAATACCATCGGCAATACGCCCTTGGTTGAATTGAAGAATCTGGACACCGGGATGTGCCGGCTGTTCGTCAAGCTGGAAAACCAGAACCCCACCGGCTCGATCAAGGACCGCATCGGCCTGTCGATGGTCGAGGCGGCGGAACGGGAGGGCAAGATCAAGCCCGGCGGCACCCTGATCGAGGCCACCGCCGGCAACACCGGCCTGGGCCTGGCCCTGGTGGCGGCGCAGAAAGGCTACCGCCTGATCCTGGTGATCCCGGACAAGATGGCGCAGGAGAAGGTGCTGCACCTGCGTGCGCTCGGCGCCGAAATCCACCTGACCCGCTCCGACGTGGGCAAGGGCCATCCCGACTACTACCAGGACATCGCCGAGCGGCTGTCGAAGGAGATTCCGGACAGCTTCTACGTCAACCAGTTTTCCAACCCGGCCAACCCCCTCGCCCACGAGGCGACGACCGGGCCGGAGATCTGGGCGCAAAGTGACCACATGCTCGATGCGGTGGTGGCCGGTGTCGGCTCCGGCGGCACCCTCACCGGCCTGTCGCGCTATTTCGCCCGCGTCGCGCCGCACGTGGAGATGGTGCTGGCCGACCCCAAGGGTTCGATCCTGGCCGACGTGGTGCGCACCGGCAAGATACAGAAGGAAGCCGGCAGCTGGCTGATCGAGGGCATCGGCGAGGACTTCATTCCGCCCAACTGCGACCTAACCCGCGTCAAACAGGCCTACGAGATCAGCGACGCCGAGAGCTTCTTCACCGCGCGCGAGGTGCTGCGCAAGGAAGGCATCCTGGGCGGCTCTTCCACCGGCACCCTGGTGGCGGCGGCGCTGCGCTACTGCCGCGAGCAGACCGCGCCCAAGCGCGTCGTCACTTTCGTCTGCGACAGCGGCAACAAGTACCTGACCAAGATGTACAACGATTACTGGATGTTCGAGCAGGGCCTGCTCGACCGCCCCAAGCAGGGCAACCTGCTGGACCTGATCGTGCGCCGCTACCAGGAAGGCGGCGCGGTGACGCTGGCGCCGACCGACAACCTGCTGCTGGCCTATCGCCGCATGAAGCTGTTCGACGTGTCGCAGATCCCGGTGATGCAGGGCGAAAAGGTCATCGGCATCCTCGACGAATCGGACCTGCTGCTGCACGTGCACAGCAACCCGGCGCGCTTCAAGGACGCGGTGAGCACGGCCATGGTCAACAACGTCGAGACCATCACGCCGGATGCGCCGGTGTCCGACCTGCTGCCGATCTTCCAGCGCGACCATGTCGCGGTGGTTGCCGACGGCGGGCGCTTCGTCGGGTTGATCACCAAGATCGACCTGTTGAATTACCTGAGACAGCAGATCGGCTAACCGTTCCAGCGAACATCCGGCCGCCGTTCGGGCGGCCGGATCCGAATACCGCCAATGAAAAAGACCACAACCGGGACCGCCGTCACCTCCCGCCTCTCCCGCCGCCCCATCATCATCGCCCTGCTGCTGGTACTCGGCGTGGCGACGGTTTCGCTGGTGCACGAAGCGCGCACCGCCTGGACCATCGGCGTGGCCTACCGCTATGCCCTGCCCCTGTACGAGGTGATGCGGGTCCGCTACGCCGCGGTGTTCGACACCCACAACCCGCATCGTGTGGGCCTCAACACCTTCGCCCATCGGCGCCGGCTGACGGAGGCCGGCGACCGCCTGGTGACGATGCCGAACAACGACACGCTGTATTCGCTGGCCGTACTCGATCTGTCGTCGGGGCCGGTGCGTTTCGAGGTGCCGGACACGGGCGACCGCTATTACTCGGCGGCGCTGATGGACGCGTACACCAACAATTTCTCGATCATCGGCCGGCGCACCACCGGCACGCATGCCGCGAGCTTCTTCATCGCCGGGCCGGGCTGGCAGGGCAATACACCGGACGACGGCCCGCAGCTGATCCATGCGCCGACCAACACCGTGCTGCTGCTGGTGCGCATCCTGGTCGACGGCCCCGACGATGTCGCCGCGGTCACGGCCCTGCAGGACGGCTTCAAGCTCACCCCGCCACGCGGCGCGCCGGCCAGTGCCGCCGTCGCCATCGCACCGGTGGCCAACAGCGGCAGCAACTTCGTCGAGATCGTCGACCGCGCCCTGGCCGAGAACCCGCCGCCCCGCGACGACGCGCCCATGCTGGAACGCATCGCCAAGGCCGGCATCGCCCCCGTCACGCAGACCCCCGACAAAACCGTCATCGCGGACTGGGACAAGGATTTCGGCCTGGCGCAGAAATTATTGGCCCATGCGGTAGCGCGGCCGCGCCACCTGGTCCAGGGCTGGAGTTACCTGCCGGCCGACATCGGCAACTTCGGCACCGACTACGACGTGCGCGCCGCCGTAGCCCTGCTCGGCCTGATGGCGCTGCCGCCGGAAGAGGCGCTGTACGCCAACGGCCTCAAGGACAGCCAGGGCAAGCCCCTGAACGGCACCCACCGCTACCGGCTGCGCCTGCCGCCGGGCGGCGTGCCGGCGGATGCCTTCTGGTCGCTGGGCCTGTATTCGATGGAAGCGGACGGCCACGGCTACTTCGTCGACAATCCGATCCATCGGTATGCCATCGGCGACCGCACCCCCGGCCTGAAGAAGAACGCCGACGGCAGCCTCGACATCCTGATCCAGCGGCAGGCGCCGGACGAGGCTGGTCAGGCCAACTGGCTGCCGGCACCGGCCGGCCCGTTCCGCCTGACCATGCGCGCCTACCAGCCGCGGCGGGAACTGCTGGAGGGGCAATTCCGCTATCCGGCCATCGAGCGGATCGATCCTTAGAGCCTGTAACAGAATGAATCGCGCCTGCGACGGCGGTCATTTTTGCGCAGTGCAAGTCGGACAGAGTGCGGCATGGT
>NZ_KL544000.1:68737-162718 GCF_000711955.1 Nevskia soli DSM 19509 | reverse complement strand
TGAGATTCCCCTAGTTTCCCAGACACCTTCATTCGCTACTATGGCATTGAAGGAGGTGTTTTATGGAGAAGCGGCGACGGTACACAAGGGAGTTCAAGCTGGAGGCGGTCCGCCTAGTGGAAAGCGGGATTCCTAAGGCTCGCGTGGCCAGGGATCTGGGGATCAGCAATACGGTGTTGAAACTCTGGTGCCAGCAGGTCGAAGAGGACAAGGGCGAAGCATTTCCAGGCCAAGGCAAAATGCGGCCGGCCGAGGCGGAGCTGGCACGGTTGAAGCGTGAGTTAACAAAGGTCACTGCGGAGCGCGACATCCTAAAAAAAGCGCTCGGCTACTTCGCCAAGGAACCTCAGTGAAGTACGCCTTCATGGCGAAGCACCGCAGCATCTGGCCGGTACGATGGATGGCTCAGGCCCTGGGTGTTTCCGCCAGCGGGTTCTACGAATGGATGGCTCGACCTGAAAGCAACCGGGCACACGCCAATCGAATCGTTCTCGCACACATCCGCGAGAGCTTTGAAGCCAGTGGCCGTACCTATGGCAGTCCGCGCGTGTGGCGAGATCTGCGAGACTGGAATGTGCGCTGCAGCGAGAATCGCGCCGCTCGGCTTATGCGCCAGGCAGGCTTGGTGGCGCGACGACGGCACAAGCGATTGCCTTTCGACAGCGGACACCGGTCGGTTATTGCGCCAAATGTGCTTGATCGTCACTTTGAAGCCGGGGCGCCGAATCAGAAGTGGGTGGCAGACTTCACCTACATCTGGACAAGCGAGGGCTGGCTCTACGTCGCTGTCGTCCTGGATCTGTTTTCAAGAATGATCGTCGGCTGGTCCATGCACAAGCGCATGACGGCAGACCTCGTGGCGGATGCCATGGTGATGGCGATCTGGCGGCGACGGCCCACGGACGCAGCACTCCTTCATCACTCGGACCAGGGCAGCCAGTACACCAGCGAGCAGTTTCAGCGGTTGCTGACGGATAACGGCATTCAGTGCAGCATGAGCCGATCTGGAAACGTCTGGGACAACGCGGCGATGGAGAGCTTCTTCTCGTCGCTCAAGACCGAACGCACCTCTCACAAGCACTACCGCTGGCGAGATGAAGCCCGGGCGGACGTCTTTGACTACATCGAGCGATTCTATAACCCGCAACGTCGGCATTCGACGCTTGGCTATATCAGCCCGGCGACCTATGAGAAACTGCGAAGCGCTTAACCCGGTGTCCGGGAAACTGGGGGAATCTCATACCGGTCGTTCGTGACTGACCGCTTTCGGGTAGGCTGAGCGGCACGCTTCGTACCTGCTACGTTAATCTACTGATGGAAATCAAACCCGGAGACATTTACGAAGATGCTTTTTATCACCCATGCCTTTGCATCGGTGCCGAAAGCGATCATGTGTGGGGAATTTCCCTAGTTGACGGAAGTAGCCCGCGAGTTACAGATTTATTCAGAAGTGGCATACGCAAGCTAACGATTGAGGAAGCTTGGCGGTGGCGGACCAAGGGTCCGCCTGGCGGGGACATCCCAGAGAACTTGAAATGGTGGTAAGGCAGCTGTCGGCCCGAAGCGGCCCTCCACGACTGGCCGCTCTGAGGCAGCTTGTTCAGCTTTGTCGGAGGGGGCTATATATGGACCGGGTAGTGGAGGAACTCGACCTCGAATTCGCGCACTTTCGCTGCTGTGGGGACGAGGATCTATACCCTCTCGGCTGCCCCGCATGCGGTCGGCTAATGGTGTTTTGTTATGAGTGCGAAACGCTGTATGACAACCTATCCGACTTAGGCCATCACGGGACGACGGTAAACCACTCGGACACCAACGCGCCGGCCTTTTCCTGCCCACAGTGCAAACAAGCATTTAAATACTTCTTCATGCGGGACGGGCTCTACAAAGTGCCGATGACACAATGGGTCGAGGCTGGGTATGGGCACCTTCTTGCAAAGGGCGTTTGGGACATCCCGACGAAGAGTTAGAATCGGCAGCAGGCGGCCCATAGCGGCCGGTCGTGACTGTCAGCTTTCGGGTAGCCTAGGCGAATGAAGGCAATTGAAGATCTCCAGGCCGTATATTTTCAGGCGGCCATCGGCGTAACCGACTACTCCCAGTGCACAGAATGGGCTTTAGCGAGGCTTAGCGCGGACGAAGAAAAGGATGATCTTGAGATAGTTCTGCTTGCTGCGAGCGTGCGCGAGGCTGAACGCAAAGAGCTAGCGGAAACAATTCTTCGGAGATATTTGGGGGCAGAGCCGCCCTCGGACGAAGTGGTAGCCGGCAAATATATTGTTGTTCTGCACGACAGGCATCGAGCCGATTCCATCCACGCTCAAGCTCTTGCTCTAGAGCGGATATTTACGAGGCTCTTCTATAAATTGGGGATGCCAAAGTGGCTAATGATGCTGATGCGAAACTGCGAATACGCCACTGATATTCCAGATTTCAGAGAACCATTTCGCCAGGAGTTCGAATACATAGCGGGGCTATGGAGGCAGGCTAACTCACTTGAGGCATTCTTGGCGCAATATGATTCTGCGACATCAAAGTCTCACGACTATCCAAGCTTAGTTCAGCGTTCGGGCGGACAGTCATGATGTCCTTGATGAGCGCCCTCTGAATTTCCAGATGCGTCTCGAACGTCCGCTATTGGGCAACGCGATTCGGGGAGCGACAGGCAGTTCCTGGCACATACCTGCCTGTAGTTGACGGCAGCTTTGTTGCGCAAGCGGAAATGTCGACGCGGCGGTTGAAAAAAAGCGGACGTGTACGGGTAGACCGCGGCCGATTCGCCCCCTCTCAGAAATCTCAGGTGCAAGCTTGTCGAGCGGCCGCCGCTCAAATATCGAGCTTACGTTCGCTCATCCACTTGACGATGGCCGGGTCCCGACGCGAAGAAGCTGCTCGTGCCAGTTTCCAGCTTGGATATTCCGGCTATGTCATCGTTAGCCAGCTCAAAGTCGAAGATCGCCAGGTTTTCAATCATGCGTTCCTTTCGAACCGACTTGGCGAGAGCGACCACGCCGCGTTGGATCACCCAACGCAAGACAACCTGCCCGATGGTCTTGCCGTGCTTGTCGCCAACCCGATCCTTTGCGATGGTTGTTGGCCATATGCCGTGAATGCCAATGTCTGGAATTTCGTTAACAACATCATCGCGAATTTCGGCACCGGCAACGACACCGATCCGGCGGGACCGTACGTCGCCTTCTCAAACAACCCGCTGTTCGGCAACCACCCGTCGGGCGAGCCCGCTGATGCCCACAAGATCATCACCGATCCGCTGTTCGTGGCGCCTTCGTCGACCGCAACCGAAGCGGCCTATACACGCTCCGCCTCTAATCGAGCTTTTCGCATGAGTGAGATGGATCAGGCTGGCGGGGCCTCGAGCAGAGCGAGTACGACCGCGGCGAGTTCCGCCTGCAGCTTGGGAAGCGCGTCAATTCCGGATGCGTAGAAGGTGTGCCGGAGCACTTCGGTGATGGCGCCGACGATGGCGAGCGCGCGGATGTGGCTTATCGGCGCGAATTTGGGTTCGTCGCGGCGCAGGAAGTCACGGAGCCTGACTAGCCCGTCCGCGATCCGGTCCCGCACCGCGCGCTGGCGCTCCGCGGCCGCCGGGCCGAGCGCTTCGGCGTCCGCGGCGACCAGCCGCACCAGGCCCGGCTCCTGCACGCAGAGCTCCAGCAATTTGGCGATGTACGCGTGGACCGGAGAGGTGCCAGCGGGAGGCGGCTCGAGCGCAAGCACGCGTTCGAGCACCCGGCTTGCCGCGTAATCGAACGCCTCCAGGAAGCACTGTTCCTTGTCCGCGAAGTATTCGTAGAAGGTCGAGCGCGCGACGCCTGCGCGTCGGACGATGTCCGTCAAGGTCAGCGGCGCGAAGCCCCGCTCGGTCCCCAGCTCAACCGCAGCCTTCAGCAGGCGGGTGCGCTGCGAGGCCTCTACCTGCGCGCGGCTGAGGTTATGGCGCCCTTTGGGCAGTGACTTCAAGGTCAGCATCATGCCAACTATATTAATGTACTTGACAGTTCATTAATCGAATGCTTTCATGGACTGCCGAGTTCATTATTGGGCGCCTGAGCAAGCCCGGGAATTCGGCGCTCGCCGCATCCACAACGACATCAGGAGGAATGCCATGCTTGGGAAGTCCAATGAAGCGCGGTTGCCGGATCGACGCCTGCGCGCACGGGCGCTGCGGCGCTGCGCGGCGGCCATCGCGGCCGTGATGGTCATGGGGGCGCCGGGCCTTGCCTTGGCCGCAACGTATTACGTCGATGCGGCGGCGGGTTCCGACAGCGCGGCGGGAACGAGCACAACTACGGCCTGGCAAACGCTGGCGAAGGTGAATGCGACGACGTTCAGCGCCGGCGATTCGATCCTGTTCAAGACCGGGCAGAGCTGGGCCGGCCAGCTGCATCCGCTGGGATCCGGCACGGTCGCATCACCCATCGTCATTTCGAACTACGGCGGCGGCGCCAAGCCGATCATCGACGGCAGTTCGCTGAGCAGCGGCGCCGCGGTCTACCTGTTCAACCAGGGCGGCTGGACCATCGATGGCCTTGAGGTCGTCAATGACTCCGGCGTGGACAACGTCGGCACCATCAACGCCCTCGGCAGCGGCACCGGCATCAACCGCAGCGGCATTTTCGTCGACAACGAAAGCGGTGGGGTGCTATCCGGCATCACCATCCGGAACAATTACGTGCACGACGTCAACGGCTGTTTCGTCTGCAGCTCCAGCGGCATCGACGGGCATGTCAACGGCGGGATTGTGATTGCGGCCGATGTGTCGAACGTTCCCTGGGCCAGCGCAGTGGCTGCAGGATACGAAAGCTACAACAACGTGCAGATCCTCAACAACACGGTCAGCAGCGCCGGGCGCGAAGGCATCGTCTTCTGGGACAACTCGGTCGGACTGAGCTACTTCGCCATCGTTCCGGCCGCGATGAGCAACAGCGTCACGATCCAGGGTAATGGGGTGTACAGCGTCGACGGCGATGGCATCACCCTGTCGGGGGTGCAGAACGGCCTGATCGACCACAACATCGTCGGCAAGGCCGGCTTGAAGACAGTGGCTGGGGGCGAAGCAACCTCAGGCGGCATCTGGGCCGAGAAGACGAGCGGCGTCACCATGCAGTACAACGAGGTTTATGGTGTCCTGAGCGCGGGAGGAGTCGATGGACAGGCCTTCGACAACGACCTTTTCGCCTCCAACACCATCATCCAGTACAACTATAGCCACGACAATCAAGGCGGCTTCTTGCTGATGGAGGGCCAAAACTTCGTGAGCGGAACCAACCTCACGGTGCGCTATAACCTCAGCGTCAACGACGGCTATAGCGGCGTTAAAGGTGTCATCACCTCGGAATATGGGCCCCTTGGCACCGTCAACATCTACAACAACACGATCTACATTGCCGCGGGATTGCCCTCCAACCCGATCCTTTGCAACAGCTGCAACGCTTCCTATGTGAATTTCAATATCTGGAATTTCGACAACAACGTCATTGCCAACTTCGGCACCGGCAACTACACCAATCCGGCGGGATGGAACGTCGCCTTCTCCAACAACCTGTATTACGGCAACCACCCTTCAGGCGAGCCCGGCGATGCGCACAAGCTCGTCACCGATCCGCAGTTCATCGCTGCGGCCGCGACTGCGCCCTACGGCATCGCATCGGTGTCGGGCTATCGGGTGTCGAGCGGGTCGCCGGCGGCGGCGAGCGGAGCGGTGATTTCCGGCAATGGCGGCCGGGACTATTTCGGCCGGCCCGTATCACCGACAGCATCACCGACCCGCGGGTTTTACGAAGCCGTGAATTACTGAGAAAACTGGACGAAACGGGGATGCCCGCGGAATGCGGGCACTTGTTCGGACCCATGGCCGCAGCGGAATCAAAGAAGCCCCGAGTGATGGACGCCGACTGGCGGGTCGGCGCCATCCTTGCCGGAATGGTGCTTCTGGCCGGCTGCGGCAGCAGTTCTCCGCCGGACCTGGGTCCGCCAGCGCCGGCGCTGCCGTCTAAACGACGCTGGGCACGCTGGCGCAAGCCAGCCGTGCGGAAGTGCCGGTCCCCGGCCAGGGCAGGGACCAATGGATCGACTACAACCCGCCTGCCTTGTATCCCGGTTCCACGCAGCTGCCAGATCCGTGAGAGGGATGTCAGCTTCTGGGTTTTGAGGCATGTCCGGTTCGCAGGCCCGAAGCCGACGTCGCTGATCGGCAGGCTGGCGCTATTTCCCTCCATGTCCATGCCGGGGATGAATTCGCAGGTTGCACCAGAAAGGGCTGGCCGATAGCTCCACGATGGTTGCCCAAGACTGTGAGCGATCAATCAGGCGGCGCGCCTGGCCTATTAAAGGCCGCAAGTTGAACCCTATAACGTCCAGCGCCGGAATCTCATCCGTTGCAATCTTCGGTAGCTGCCGATTGCCCGCGATGGCGTTGGTACATCTCTCGCACCCAATCGGTGGCCGGATGCCTGGCCCAGCGTGCCAGCCATTGCTCGAGTTGCGGTGGCCGCGGATGAGGATATGCGAGTGGGTATTGGTCCGGCAGCGCCGCCGGGTGCAGCACGACCGCAGCGGTGAGATCGGCCACGCTGAAACGGTCACCGACCAGATAGCCATGCGGCCCGAGGTTCTTGATCACTAGATCCAGTGCTTCCAGCATGCGGCTCAGGCCCTCTTCGACGCCGCGTTTGGTGATCCGCATGTCCATCTTCATCACCCGCCGCGTAACGGGAAAGCCTGCGCGGTACAGCGTGCGAGCCGACGCGGGATAGCCGGTCGAAAACAGGTCGGCGAAGTAAGCGCCCGCGGGCAGCACCTCGTGAAAGAACGCGCGGCGGATTTGCATTCCGGCATCATCGAACCAGGTTTGCAGCTCTAGCGCGCGAGCGCGCAGCGCCGGATCGGCTGGATACAGCGCCGGTGTCGGAAAGGCACGTTCGAGATGGTCGATCACTGCGGCCGATCCCTTCACCACGATATCGCCGTGGGTCAGGATCGGCATGCATTTCTGGCCGAAGCGCGGCAGCAGCTTCGGAATGTGTGGCCCCGGTAACAGCGAACGACGCACATGCGGGATGCCCTTGTAGTCCAGCGCCCAGCGAGCCTTTTCCGGGTACAAGGAAAGGCGGAATTGCCATAACTCCAGTGCGCCTGTATCAGTGGGCATGAATATCCCCTATTGGCGAAGGGTGATGTCTAAAGACATTGTTCTCTGAGATGGCGCCATGATCGTACCAAAACGAAACGGTTGGCCTCGGCCGAATACGGCGGCGAGCTGCTGCTTGTCTCCGCGGAGATTGCCTGCTCGACCTTCAGCATGCCTGAGGCCAAGCCCGACACTGCCATGGGTATTGACCTCGGGTGCGACATGGGGGGCGTTTCGTCGGCGCGCCGATAAATGTCGCGTCATCGACCTCCACGCCGGCAGTCGCAGGCACCTCGGTCCGCTTGCCGTCCAGCAGTGACTCGATAGCCACCACCAACCAGTCGGTTTGGAAACTGTCGCCACGCGGGCCAGACCCCATGAGCGGCGCCGGACCGGCTTTATTGAAATGGCGCGAAAGCGGGGCCGGCCAGGCCGCCGCCTGAATTCGGCGGTGCCACTGGCAGCGGCGTGCCGCCATAAAGGACCGCGCCGCCGTTGCCCTCGTAGGTCTGCCAGGCAATGGTCGGCTGCTTGTCGACGCCGGGCTTGCTGAAATCGCACACGCCGTCCTTGAACAGCCCTTGTAGCTGCGCCCACTGCGCATCGGTGAACGTCACCGCGCCATAGTCTCCGGCACGGTCAAGCGGCTTGAGTTGGCATTTGTTGGTGTCGGTGGTGATGGCGTCGCCGGCGACGATGCGCGGCGTGGCCAGGATCGGCACTACCGCTTCGCCGCATAAGCTGTCGCCCAGCTTGACTCCAATGCCGCTCCAGCACGCGTCGCCGATGTCCCCAGGCTTGTCGGCGACGAGCTTGGCCGCAATCGCGGTGTTGCCCAGATCGATCTCCACCGCAGACAGCCAGCGATCCATGGCGTCGAGGCCGTTGACGTTACAGGCGGTGTCGCCGACGATCAGGAACGGCCCTTCCCAGATGACCTGGTTGGCATGCGAGCCGTGCGCGGCGTCCAGGCGGGCGCGGATGGCGAAGGCGCGATACGCATCATGGAACAGGCCGGGGTCCGGGCCGCGGCAATCGATGATGGCGGTCTGGTCGTAGTTCGTGGTCTCGTTGATCATGCCCGCGCGATAGGCATTGGCCAGCGCGGGCTCGACCGCCGCGGTCCTGGATGCGGTGGCATTGGTATCGACATCGAGGCCGCCGATCTTGAGGTTCAGGTCCACGAACTGGGCCGCGCTGATCTTGCCCGACTTCAGGGCGGACAGACCGTATTGCACGCCGACGTTGTCGACCGGGAAGCCGGCAAACCCATGCCCGGCGACCTTTTCGCTGTCCGTCCACAGCTCCGGCGGACGCGGGCCGAGCAGATTGATCGCCGCGTCCGTGATGGTGCAGCGCACCCCGCCCGGATTGGACTTCGCGTCGTAACGGTCCTGCGCATTGATGCCCGAGCAATGATCGGTCGGTACCGCGACGTGGAATTGAGCCGATTCGCTGACGTTGGCATTCAGGGTCGAGATGTGTCCCATCACCGCCGCCTGCTGCGGCTCCGGCCAGGAGACCCCTGCCGCCCATTTCGAGCGGTCGTTGAAGTAGCCCAGCAGCAGGTGGTAGTCGGCGAACTGCGTCGCCGTGCTCCAGGCGTCGGGGAACGAGCAGGTGATGACGACGCCCTGGTAGATCCCCGGGTAGGCATTCGCGATCTGCTGCTGGGCGAGTGATCCGCCGGAGCAGCCGGTGCCGATGGTGTAGCGCAGGGTGCCGTAGGCCTCGACCAGGTGCTCCTTGGCCATCATCAGCGACTCGGCTTGCAGGGCCACGTTGCAGTTGTGGTCGCTATTGTCCAGGGCCGTGGACATTACGGCGTAGCCCCTGCCCAAGGCATGGATCGCGCTGTCCGGGATGATCTGCGTCGGCAGGCTGAGGCTGATCCCAGCGAGGCCCAGCACATTGGCCGGGGCATAGCTCAGCACGCTGGGCGCGGTGCCGGCCTGGTAGGCCACGCCGCAGGCGTGGCCGTGCATGATCACCAGCTTGTGGTTGAACTGCTTTTGCGGCTGGACGGCGCTCCAGTCCTGGCCCGGCTGGTAGAGCACGGCGATGGCGTACTGATCCCGGTCCAGGTAGCCGATCTCCTCGCGCACGATGAACGGCAAAGTCGCGCCCTGGTCGGTTGTAGTCCGCGCCACATCCGCGGCGGGGTTCGCCGGGTCGTACGGCTGCAGCCCGACCTTGAGCGGGTTCGAGGAGAGGTAGAAGTACTGGTAGACCGGCGCCTGGTTGCACTGCGCATCCACCGCCGCGGCCTGGCACGTCCACGGCTGCAGCTGCGGGCCGGCGAATATCGGTCCTCCGCTCGGGTGATTCACGATGGTGGCTCCGCCGCTATCGTCGCCGACGGTGGCCGTGATCGTATTGGTGCCGACGCGCATACCCTGGACCAGGCCCACGAACCTGTTTTGCGGATCCAGGGAAAAGCGCTGGGTGACGTCGGTGCCGTTCAAGGACACCCTGGCTTCCGACGGTGCGTGTCCGGAGAGCACCACCTCGATGAGCGCATCCCCGCCGCTGATCAGATCGGCCCGATTCGACAGCACCCGGATCAGCCTGGAGCCGCCGCCGGAAACCGGGCTGCTTTGGCCGCATGCGATCAGAAAAGCACCGGCCGACAGCAGCAACAGCAGCCGCACAACATTCTTGTGCACTCGATTCTCCCCGGTTGTGCAAGGCGGCGCGGCGCTTGTATTTGTTCTGGCGCCAGCAACAGGAAGCCAGCATTGTGCGTCGGCGCAAGCCGGGATTCCGGACCGCAGTTGCGATTTCCGGACCCGCCGACGAGGGATGGATTGCCGCCTGCCGGCAAGCCCCTTCCTCGCGTCGCGGCTCCCCACTTGGCGAGCGGGGCGGAAAAAACCGCCACCGCCCGGCGGAAATTGCCGAAAATCCCAAATCAGCGTCCGGAATATGCGTCACGCTCGCCGCCGCCTGTTGTTTAGTATCCAGCCGGCAGGCCTGACCGATGGGCGCGACGAAAACACTTAAAGACGCAGGCCGCCTGGGGGATTGTCATCGGAATGAACCAATATCGGCGCGGTACCGCGCTCGTCTTGTGCGGGCTGTTTTTTCTTCTCGCCGGCTGCACCGGGTCGGAGCCTGTCGGCCAGGACACGAATGCCGAAATCCGCTACGCCAATGCCTTCGGCAACTATCGCAGCCTGGTCTACATCCCCGCCTCCGTAAGCTCCGATACGCCGGCGCCCCTGGTGGTACTGCTGCACGGCGCCAATACCACGGCGGAGCAGCAGCGCGCCGCGAGCCTGTTCGATCCGGTGGCGGCGCGCGAAGGGTTCATCATGATGTATCCGGACAACGAGACCAGCGGCGCCATCGGTCCGCACCTGGTGCAGGCCTGGCATTTCTACGATCCGGTGGAGATGGTTCGCGGCGTCGGAGACGCGCAGGCCATCGCGGAACTGACGCGCAAGGCCATGGCGACGTGGAACGTGGACCCGGAGCGCGTCTATATCGTCGGCATGTCGGCCGGCGGCTGGGAGACCAGCATCATGGGCGCGACCTATCCGGATCTGTACGCGGCCATCGGCATCGCGGAGGGCGGCGCTTACGGCATCGGTCTTCTCGGCGTGGGCCAGCCGCTGGGTCCGGACTTGACGCCGCCCGCGGTGCTGGCGCTCGCGGCGCATGCGGCGATGGGGTCCTACGCCCGCGTCGTCCCCTTGATCGACTTCCAGGGCGAGCAGGATCCGGCGGCCACGCCGGCGAGCGGGGCGAACGCGATCCGGCAATGGCTGATGACGAACAATCTGGTGGTTTCCGGGAACGGGGCATCGCCGTTTCCCCTTTCTCCTGCGCAAACCACCGATGTGACGCCGGCGGACGGGGGCTACCCCTATCACGTGGATACCTACCTGGACGGGGATGGCTGCCGCATCCTCGAGCAGGTGCGCATCGAGCAGATGCAGCACTTCTGGCCGGGAGGCTCGTCCGATCCCAAGCTGAGAAAATTCACGGACCCCAAGGCGCCCAGCGGCGCGGAAATGTCCTGGGCCTTCTTGAAGCGCTTCCGCAAGTCCGATACCGCGCCTCCCTGCACGGAGTCGCGGTCGTGAGGACCGTGATTTCCTGGCCGGTCCTTCACCGCATCGGCCGGTCCGGAAATCACAATTATCGTCCGGAATCGCCTCTTGCCCCCAATTACAATGCAAATCTCGGGGGAACGATAACAACAAGGCTCGCGGCCTCCGTACGCACTGCCGTGCCCAGGCGAGCCCGATAACAAGCTACGGAAGAGAAAAATTCTGCATTTCCTTTTTTACCCCACAACGGTCAACGGCACCGCTGCGTCCGGCGTGACCATCACGGAGGAGTATTGCATGCGCAGGAATCTCGGGATGCGGGCGACGGTCGTTGCCCTCGCAGGCGCTGGCGTGCTGTTCGCCGCGCCGGCCTTCGCCACCAACACGACGTACTACGTCGACGCCACCAACGGCTCGGACAGCAACACCGGCACCAGCCAGGCCGCGCCGTGGAAGACGCTGGCCAAGGTCAACGCGACCACCTTCTCGCAAGGCGACAGCATCCTGCTGCGCGCCGGCCAGCAGTGGATCGAGCAGCTCAACCCGAAGGGTTCGGGCGTGAGCGGCAACCCGATCACCATCGGCGCCTATGGCGACGGCCCGCGGCCGTACGTCGACGGCCGCAATGTGGCCGGCGGCAACTCCGGCGGCGCGGCAGTGATGCTGCTGAACGTCTCGTACTGGACCATCAGCGGCCTGGAAGTGGTCAACGACAACGGCAAGAACAATGTCGGCACCGTGACTTCCCCCGGCGCGAACCGCAGCGGCATCCTGGTCAACAACACCAGCGGCACCGGCAAGCACGGCATCACCATCATCGACAACTACGTCCACGACGTGAACGGCTGCTTTGTCTGCTCCGGCGCCAACCCGCAGACCAATGGCGGCATCGCCGTGCTGGCCGACGCCATGAACGGCTTCAGCAATGGCGCCAGCAGCTGGGAAGGCATCCAGATCCTCAACAACACCGTCGAGAACGTCGGCCGAACCGGCATCGTCTTCACCGACTACTCGACCGGCTTCCTCTACGCCGTCTCCCAGGACGCGCTCAGCAAGAACGTCACCATCTCCGGCAACCATCTCAAGAACATCGACAGCGACGGCATCATCCTCACCGGCTCGATCAACAACATGATCGACCACAACGTCATCGACGCCGCCGGCCTGGTCACCGTCTCCGGCTCCACCGAGCCAGGCGCCGCCGGCATGTTCGTCGCCAAGACCACCAACAGCGTGATGCAGTACAACGAGGTCTCCGGCGTGCAAACCCACGTTGTCGACGGCGAGGCCTACGACATCGACCTGCTGACCAGCAACACGACCGTCCAGTACAACTACAGCCACGACAACCAGGGCGGCGCCTTCCTGCTGATGGGCGGGAATTTCTCCGGCACCGGCGGCATCGTGCGCTACAACCTCAGCGTCAACGACGCCTTCGCCGCCAACGGCGTGTTCACGCTCTCCAGCGGTCTGATGTCCGGCGTCAACATCTACAACAACACGGTCTACATCGCGCCGGGCCTGCACGCGCACCCGACCTACCAGGAAGGCTGGAGCGGCGACAACAATAACAGCTGGTACTTCCGCAACAACGTGATCGTGAACCTCGGCACCGGCACCTGGGTGCAGCCCAAGGGCACGGGCACGGTGATCAGCAACAACCTGATCTTCGGCAACCACACCGCGGGCGAGCCGGCGGACGCGGCCAAGATCGTGGCGGACCCGCAGATGATCGCGCCGGCCGCCGTGGCGCCGGCGGGCCTGGCTGCGGTGGGCGGCTACGGGCTGGCGGCGACCTCGCCGGCCAAGGCCAGCGGCGTGGTGATCGTCAACAACGGCGGCGTGGACTACTTCGGCAATGCGGTCCCGGCGGCCACCGCGCCGACGCGCGGCTTCGACGAAGTGCAGTGAGTTGGTCCCCGCCGCACTGACCTCACGCCGGTGCGGCGGGATGCCCTTACGCGGAGCCTGGAGTCTCGCCGGCCGCAGCCGGCTGCGGTTGCCCGGACCGCCAGTCGCGCGGCGCCCGGCCGGTCCAGCGTTTGAAGGCATGGGTGAAGCTGGAGACCTCGCTATAGCCGAGCCGGGTGGCCACATCCCTCACGCTGGATTTGCCCAGGCCCAGCAATTCCTCCGCGACGGTCTGGCGCACTTCGTCCGCCAGGCTCCGGAAGGATGTGTTCTCCGCCTCCAGCACGCGGCGCAGGTTGCGCGAGGTCATGCGCAGCTCCGCCGCCACCTCCTCCATGTCCGCCCCCATCGCGGGACGGCGCATCAGCATGTGGCGCACCTTGCCTGCCGTGCCGCCCCAGACCTTGTGCCGCGCCACGATCGCTTCCAGCTGCGCCTGGCAGTGCTGCAGTGTGGCGGCGTTGGCCTGGGGCATGGGCATCTTGCGGAAGGCGGCATCCACGACGATCTGATGCGCCGGGGCGTTGAATTCAGGCTCGAAGCCCAGCAGTTCGGCATACCGCTTTGCATGCGCGGGCGGAGGGTAGGCGAAGCGCGCCCTGCGCTTGGGCATCGGGCATCCCAACACCTCGTCCATCACCCTCGGCAGGGCAAACAGGTCCCGTTCCACGATGATCTGGCGCAGCGGCGCGGGGATCTGCCGGTCGTCGAAGGTGAAGACCAGGTCGTTGCCGATCACCTCCTGGCGCTTTTCCACCAGCGTGAAGCTCAGTTCGTGGTAGCTGAGGCCAAGATCGATGGCATCGCCGGCCGTGGCGCAGCTGCACATCGCGAACGTCAAAACACCATACACCGGCATATGGAAGCGGGCGGCCATGCGCAGGCCCAGTGCCGGCACCTGCGGCAACCCGCGCATGATGTTGGCGATCACCGTGAATTCCTGCTGCGGCGAGACCTGCAGCTCCAGCTGCAGCAGCTGCTCCGGCGCGAGGCCCGAATCCGCCAGGCAGGCTCGCGCGCTCATGCCATGCTCGGCCGCCGTGTCCACCATCTGCACGATGCTGTAGATGCTGCGGGAAATCTGCATGTTCTATGTCACCGATCCTGCAATGGGCTCACTTCCCAGTGCCCGAATATAGCTGCTGAACAGCCCAATGATAATGGCGCAAACACCCGTAGGCATGGAGATTGTTCGTGAAGCAGCACTTTAAGAGAGTCTTGCTGCTCACCGTGGCTTGTTTGCTCGCGAGCTGCGGCAGCAGTTCGCCGGTAGCCGGTACTGGATCGGGTGCGGACGGCTCCGGCCCCATATACGGCAGCGCCATCCAGGTCCTGTCCAACCGTGCGGACCTGATCAGCGGCGGCGATGCGCTGGTGCAGATCGTCTTGCCCGCGGGCACTCCCGCCTCCGCGGTCACGGTGAGCCTCAACGGCAGCGACGTGAGCCCGCAATTCTCCTTCACCGCCAGCGGCGCCTACATGGGCCTGGTCAGCGGCATGGTGCTGGGCCGCAATACCATTACCGCCAACTATCCGGGCGGCAGCAGCAGCTACGCCTTGATCAACCATCCCAACGGCGGCCCGGTCCTTGCCGGCCCGCAGCAGATGCCGTGGACCTGCCAGCAGACCGCGGTGGATGCGCAATGCAACCAGCCGCCGGCCTACTCCTTTCTGTACATCTCCTCCAACCCGCTGAAACAGGGCTTCCAGGCTTACGATCCCGCCGACCCGCCAAGCGACGTCGCCGGCACAACGACCGACAACGGTGTCAGAGTACCTTTCATCGTTCGCGTGGAGACCGGCTACCAGGACCGCGATCAATACAAGATTGCCGCGCTTTACCAGCCAGGCAAGCCCTGGACCGCCGTAGCCCCGCAAGCGCAGTTCAACCACAAGCTGCTGATCTCCCATGGCGCCCTGTGCGGCGCCTCGTTTGAGCCGGGTACCGCCCCCAGCGTGACCAATTACGCGGCACCGTTCGGCTTGCTCGCCGGCCTGCCGGTCACGGTAGGGCCGAACAGCCTGCAATATGCACTCGGTGCGGGTTTCGTGGTGATGTCGACGGCGCTCGACAACAGCGCCCACGACTGCGATGTGGCGATCCAGGCCGAGTCGCTGATCATGGCCAAGGAACGCGTGATCGAGCAGTACGGCACCTTGCGCTACACGATGGGCTCCGGCTGTTCCGGCGGCTCGCTGGCGCTGCAGTGGATTGCAAACGCCTATCCGGGCATCTACCAGGGCATCCTGCCGACCTGTTCGTTTCCGGACGCCTGGAGCACGGTCACGCAGGTTGCGGATTACCACCTCCTCGTGACCTACTTCGGCGACTTGGCCCTGGGTGTCGGCGGGACATCCGGCGTGCCGTGGACGCCGGTGCAGGCCGCGGCAGTGGAGGGCAGCGATCTGCCGCTGAACGCCGTGTTCGATAACATCGGGCTGTTTCCGGCCTTCGTGCCAAGCAACGTTTGCCCCGGCACGACCGCGGCCACGGTCTACAACGCCCAGACCAATCCCGGCGGTGACCGCTGCGGCCCGACCGATCTCGGCATCAATGTGTTCGCTCCGCGTGCGCCGGCGGTGTGGACCGCCGTGGAAAAGAAGCTCGGTCACGGCTTTGCGGGAATTGCGGCGGACAACGTCGGCGTGCAGTACGGCCTGTCCGCGCTTCAGCAGGGCTCGATCACGCCGCACATGTTTCTGGATCTCAATACCAGGATCGGCGGCCTGAACATCGACATTCAAGCGAGCCCGGATCGTCTGGTCGCAGACCAGCCCGCGCTCGCCAACGCCTATCGCAGCGGCATGATCAACGAAGCCAACAACCTGGACCAGACGGCAATCATCGATTGTCGCGGCCCCGACCCCGGCTTGGGCCACGACGCCTACCGCGCCTTCGCGATTCGCGCCAGGCTGGACCGTGAAACCGGCGGTCACGCCAATCAGCTGATTTGGGAAGGGCCGGCTCTCATCTTCGGGGATGCCGCCTGCAATCAGAATGGCCTCATCGCCATGGATCGCTGGCTGGCTGCGGTGGAAAACGACCACAGCCCGGCCCCGCTCGCTCAAAGAATCGTCAGTGACAAGCCGTCCGATCTGGGAGATGCCTGTTTTGACGGCGTCGGCAACCAGCTCTCCGCCAACCTCTGCGGCGAGCGGATCGTGCCGATCTACGGCACCGCGCGGACGGCGGCCGGGGAAGCCATTACGACGGATGCCAACAAGTGTCAGCTCAAGCCGCTGAACCGGGGGGACAACTACGGTTCGATCCCGTTCACGGACGCGCAGTGGGCGCAGATGCAGACCTTGTTCCCAGGTGGGGTTTGCGATTTCAGCAAGCCAGGGGTGGATCAGCAGCCGACGATTCCCTGGCAGACCTATCAAGATGCACGGGGCAACGCGATCTATGGCGGTACCCCGCTGCCTGCGCCGCCTGTCAACTCAGGCGGAGGCTGGGCGAGCCCGGCGTTCGGTAGACCTGCCTCTATCTGATGGAGATATGGGTTAATCCGCAGTGCCGTGCGCGCCGCCCCCTGATGGAAATCCCCCGTCTTGAATGCCTTCTTCGGGCCTGCAAACAAAGCGAAAATTCAAACTGAAGCTCGTGGTTCCAGGCGGGCCAAGGCGTAAGCGCCGACGATCACCGCTGCAAAGCCCGAAGCCGCGCCGACCCCAAGCGCCCAGCGCGGCCCGCATTGATCCGCTACCCAGCCGACGATCGGCGCACCGATGGGCGTGCCGCCGAGTGCGACACCGACGCGCAGCGCCATCACCCGTCCGCGCATGGCGGGCTCGGTCGAAAGCTGCATCAGGCTATTGCTCGTATTGGTCAGCGTCAGGGCGGCCACGCCGATGATCACGAGCGCAGCGGCGAACAGCCAATAGCTCGGGGCGAGCGCGGCCAGCGTGCACCCGAGTCCGAAGAACCCGGAGCCCAGCAACAACAAGCTGAACCGCGCCCTGCGCCGGGCTGCGCCGAGCAATGCCCCGGCAACCGTTCCGATCGCCATGATCGAGGACAGCAGGCCGTATCCGCGGGCATCGGCGTGGAAGACGCGGACTGCCATGGTCGAGATGAAGATGGGGAAATTCAAGCCGAAGGTGCCGACCAGGAACAGCATGGCGAGCACCGCCTTGAGGTCCGGACGTCCCCAAACATAGCGCAATCCCTCGGTGAAGCTTCCCCTGGCCCGGTGAGCCCGCGCACTCGGATGAAGTTCGGACCCGCGGAGCAACAAGAGCGAGAACAGCACCGCGATGAAGGAAACACCATTGATCAGGAAGGCCCAACCGGTGCCGATCGCGGCGATGACCACACCCGAGACCGCCGGCCCGATCATCCGTGCGGTGTTGAACGAGGTCGAGTTGAGCGCCACCGCGTTGTGCAGGTCATCGTCCCCGACCAGTTCGGCGACAAAGGTCTGGCGTACAGGCGCATCGAACGCCGCCGCGCAGCCAAAGAGGAACGCAAAGACGTAAACCTGCCAGAGCTGGACAATGCCCGCGACGGTGAGGATTCCCAGCGCCAGGGCGAGGGCGCCCATCGTCGCCTGGGTGAAGATCAGGAGCCTGCGCTGGTTGAAATGATCGGCGGCGGAGCCCGTCCAGGGCAGCAGCAGGAGCTGCGGCGCGAATTGCAGCGCCATGACGACACCGATGGCCGAAGCGCTGTGATGCGTGAGCTGGGTCAGCACCAGCCAGTCCTGGGCCGTGCGCTGTACCCAGGTACCGACGTTGGAAACGAAAGCCCCGGCGATCCAGATCCGATAGTTGAAACCGCGCAGCGACCGGAAGACGCCAGCCACGGGTAGCGTCATCGACGCTCCGGCGCATTGCCGCCATGGAAGCGGCCAAAATGCCGCGCCGAGAAGAGGCTGATGAGCAGGCCGCCCAGCCCGAGCGCGGCGACATCGCCCGTCTCCCGCAGATGGAAATCACCAACGCGGCAGGCGAGCCAATAGCCGACAACCAGATTGAAGAATCCCCATAGCACGTTGACGGTCGATGAGGAGAGCCCCTGTCCCGGCGGCTTGGCGAAGGGGCTCTGGAAAGGCCTGCCCATCATGCCGCTGACGACATGCGGCACTGCGTTCGCGAGGAAAACCCCACCGAAAAAGCAAGGCAAGAGATAGTGCCAGGACATATCAGGCACCCCTCGCTGCAAGCAGGTCGATGATGTCCCGGCAGGTGCCCGTTTCGCCAAGCCGCGGGAAGACATTCCTGATGCTGTAGTCGTGAGCCTCGGGACGCCTGTCAGTCATGGCGTCGATGGCGAGAGTGACATTGAACCCCTGCTCATAGGCCTGGCGCGCGGTCGACTCGACGCCGGTACCCGTGGCCACGCCCAGGATCACTACCTGGGTGACACCCAGCGCCTTCAGTTGCGCTTCCAGACCGGTGCTCGCGAACGCACCCCAGGTCCGCTTCGTGACCAAGATGTCGCCGGGTTGCCGATTCAACTCCGGAACGAGATCCGTCCACCCGTCCGGACGGGATCCGGCTTGAGACTGCTGTTCTGTCCGGCCTGGCGCCCCGCCGGCGACATTGACGAGCACGACCGGCAAGCCGCGCTCGCGGAAGGCATCGGCCAACTCGCGGGCCCGCCCGATGATGTCGCCTATGGGATGGATGAGGGGCAGGCCGACGATGCCCTGTTGCAGGTCAACAACGATCAGGGCCGTGTTGGGGTCGAGCGTGGTCAGCGCCATCGGAGTGTCCTCTTGAAAGTCACGATGCGTTCGGCCGGGCGTGAGCCCCACGAAACGTTGTCAGTCCTCGACGAGCCGTTTGAGCAATTCGACGGAAGCGGAGAGTTCGTCCTGTTCCCGCGGGGACAGCCGCGCCTGGATGGTGCGGGTCAACCAGTCCTGTCGCGCCGCCCGTCCCTCGCGAACCCACTTGCGGCAGGCCTCGGTGAGCGAGAGCAGCGTCTGCCGGCCGTCGTTCGGGTCCGGTGCGCCGCTCACCAGTCCTGCGCCCTCCAGCGCGGCAATGACCGGAACCATGGATTGCGGACGCATCCCCTCCGCCCGCGCGAGAGCCGCAGCTGTCGCCGGGCCGTCCTGCTCGAGGCGGAGCAGTACGGAAACCTGGGATGGCGTCAGGTCTCCCGTCAGATGCCCCTGTTCGCGCAGGCGGCGTTTCAGCTTGCCGAGCAGGGCGCGAAGATCCTGCGCCAAGGCCGGGGCGCTGGAGGATTGGCGGTCCTTCGGCCGAATTTTCATGCCGATACAGTAACAGATAGTAAGTTTATCTGACAAGTTCATCTGATTAGATAAACTGTCTAATTAACGCATCATTGAAGTGTGCAAGCTGTGCCTTCCGTGAGCTGTGCGTCGAGTTTTGGCTCCTTGGCAGGTGAGGCACCCCGGTGATCGGCCCGGCAGCCGCCGGCCGGTTCTCGCCGCTGGTCCAACCCAGGCCGATGGTATTGTCAAGGTCGACCGCGCCGCGGCAGCAGTCATCGTGGAAGATGGTGCAAAATAGACCTTGCAAGTGCTCCGCCGTACATGGCCTGGAGTCGCGCTCGCACGTCCCCATTCGTTCAACCCCCTATGAGCTTCCTTGCGCAGCTACGTCAGCGATCAGATCCCGGATACGACGGAGCTTCGCTTTGCTACCTGCTGCAGCGGGGGGGTGAGCCGCCCTTTGTGCGCCTGTCGCTGCGTCTGGCCCAGGTTCACGGCGATTGCATGGAAGGTCACGGCACAGCTTATGTGATCCAGCCAACGCATCTGCGTGCGCCCCCTCCTTTCGTGAGAGCGGACGATGTCGGCGTGCTGGCCGGTCTGGTGGACGCCGATCGGGCCTGGCTGAGTCAAAGCGCCGGCCAGGCGCCCGGCGGCTGGACGTTTCTCAGCTCGATGCTCGCTACGCAGCGCTGCTTTGTCGATATGCCGGGTCAGGCCCCCTGCCGCCTGCGGGCCCTGGCGCCGCTGCCTGCCGAACTTCAATGGATCGTCGATCCGGACGGGCGCCAGCGCCTTCATTGGGCGGTGGATGGGCAGGTGCTCGCGCTCGCCGGGTCGCGTGATCTCGTGGTCTACCAACCCACGAACCACGGTCTGGCACCGCTGCAACATGATCTCGGTGACGCGGCACTGGAATCCGCAGCTCCCTTTTTCTTTCCGCAGACGCTGGAAGCCGTCGACTCGCTGGTCGCAAGCGCCGAGCGCTTGACGACCTTGGGACTGCCGTTGCCGCAACGGCTGTGCCTGCGCCGCATGCCCCTGCGCCCCACTGCCGTATTGCATTGCGATCTGCCCAGCGGGGGCATGCCGCCCCGACTCAGGCTGCTGTTTCAATATTTGGGCGATGAATGCTGCGTTTGCTTCGCGGACTGGAAGGAGACGGCCGGATACCGCTACTGGAACGGTATGCAGCTCATCGAAATCGTCCGCGACCCGGAAGCCGAGGCAGCCTCCGCCGTCGGGCTGGTGGAGCGCTTGCGCGGATTCACCGCCGCGGCCGAGGGCGGATGGACCGCCGAGCCCGCTGCCTGGCAACAGCTGCTGACCGAGGCGCTGCCCGAGCTGGAACAGAATGGATATCAATGGCGTTTCACGCCCGCCTTCGCTCAGCACTTCGCCTGGGCCGAGGGCTGGCAGGTCAACGTCTCGCCCCGGGGTGATACCCACTGGGATCTGCAGATGCGCATCTCCATGCAGGGCCGGACCGTCGACCTGATGCAGCTGCTCGCGCAACTCCCCCCGGACTGCCTGGAGCAGGGGCGCATCCCCCTCCAGGATGGCCGGCTGCTTCTGCTGCCGATCAAACAGGCCCGGAGCCTTGCCGCGGAACTCGGCGACCTGACGGGCCAGAGCGGCTCCGGCCGCTTGCCCTACAGCCAGCTCAACCGGCTGGCGACGGTGGCGCAAGCCCTGCCGGAAACGACGCATTGGCTGGATGAGGCGGGTTTGCTCGGTCGGGCCAGTCGTCTCCTCCAGCCGGCGCAGACCTTGTCGCAGGTGGATACCGGCCTCCGCGCCACCTTGCGCGGCTACCAGTGGCATGGCGCCTGCTGGCTGCAACACCTGCGGGCGCTTGGCGTCAACGGCTTGCTCGCGGATGACATGGGCCTGGGCAAGACCCTGCAAACCATCGCGCATCTGAGCCTCGAACGCAGCCAGGGTCGACTCACGCTGCCGGCGCTGGTGGTGGCGCCGACCAGCCTGCTGCACAACTGGCGTCAGGAGCTGGCCAGCTTTGCCCCCTCGCTGCGGTGCTGTGTCGTTCATGGCGCCGCGCGACATCGCCTGTGGACCACCCTCGGCGACCATGACGTGCTCATCACCAGCTACACGCTGCTGGTCAATGACCTCGAGCGGTGGCAGCAGCAACCCTTGAGCTGGCTGGTGCTCGACGAGGCGCAGTGGATCAAGAATCCAGGAACCCGCGCCAGCCAGGCCGTCAGGCAGATCGCCGCGGAGCATCGGCTGGCCCTGACCGGCACGCCGGTGGAAAACCATCTGGGCGAGCTGTGGTCGATCATGGATTTCCTGAATCCCCAGTGCCTGGGCTCGGAGCGCAACTTCCGGCGTTACTTCCGTGAGCCCATCGAAGAGCAGGGCGATGCCTCGCGACTGCAGCTGCTGCTGCAGCGCATCTCGCCCTGGATGCTTCGACGCACCAAGGATCAGATCGCCACGGAGCTACCCCCGAAAACGGTCATCCAGCGCAAGGTGCCTTTCGCAGACGGACAAGAGCATTTCTACGAGGAGCTCCGGTCAGCCACCTGGTCGGACCTGGACGCGCGCCTTGCAGAAACCGAACACTCCGGGGAGCAGCGCGTGCTGGTGCTCAGTGCCTTGCTGCGGTTGCGCCAGGCCTGCTGCGATCCCTCATTGCTGGGGCGTCCCGAAATAGCTTCCGGTAAGCGCCAGCACTGCCTGGAAATGATCACGGAGCTGGTCGAGGAGGGGCGGGCCGTGCTGCTGTTTTCGCAGTTCACGGCGATGCTGGCCCTGCTGGCGCAGGACCTGCGCCAACAAGGCATCGCGCATCTGGAATTGACCGGGCAGACCCCGGCGGACGAGCGCAGCCGGAGGGTGGCCGCCTTTCAGGCCGGTGCAGCGGCGGTATTCCTCATCAGCCTCAAGGCGGGCGGCGTGGGATTGAACCTGACCCGCGCGGACACCGTGATCCACTACGACCCGTGGTGGAACGACGCTGCCGAACGCCAGGCGTCCGACCGCGCGCATCGTATCGGCCAGGATAAACCCGTCTTCGTCTATCAGCTCATCACGGAAGACAGCGTTGAAGAACGCATTGCCGAACTGCAGCAGCGCAAGGCGCTGCTCGGCGAGCATGTGAATCAGGGCGCCCAGGCCAGCGGCCAGCATTTTGCGGTGAAGTTCGAGGAATTGATCGCGTTGTGTCGTCCAGCTGACGATGAAGGAAACCGGGATGAATAAACGGGCGGCTATCGGTGCCGGCTCTATCGACATCGGCGCGGTGGACCGATTCCTGGTCGAGCACGGTTCTTTCACCGTGCTGGACTGGCTGCTTGCCGAAGGAATGCTGGCCTACGCCGACTATGCCGCATGGCGCGACGGCAACCGCGAAACGCTGGACGAAGCTCTGCCGCTGCCGCCCGCGGATATCGATCGCCTGCTGGCCGAGGTCGATCGCCATGGCCATGCCCTGCACCTCGCCGCAGAGCCCAGGGACGTTTTCGTCTGGTCCACATCGAACCCGCAGCCGCTGAAGGCCAGCAAACGAGCCGAGGTCCATCGCCGGCTGGTGCAGCAATGGCGGCGCGCCAGCCACGCACCGCAGTTCGACCTGTTCATGGACAACGCGGCATCGGTGGCCGAAAGCCGCCTGTGCGGGACGCTCGGCAGCCGCAGGTTCGATGAAGCCACGCGGGATTTGCATGCCCTGTCGCGACTCGACCCCGCGAACAAATCGCTCGGCCACTACCAGGATCTGATCAACTACGGCCGCCATTCACAGGCTACGGCTCCAGCGGACCCGCACGGCCTGCGCGCGGAGTTGGATGGTCTGGAGCAGGAAGTCCAGCCGCTGGCCCGGACGCTGCTGGCGGCCAACGCGCGCGACTACCTCACCCCGGCCTGGCAACGCCTGGCCAAGGCGCTCGAGGAGCTTCCCGCACAGGAAGACCTGGATGACCGGCTGCACACCAGTTATGCCCTCGCGCAAATCCCGGATTGGGAAGCCGTGCGCCAATGTTTGGAGAGCGAACCCCGGCTGTTGAAGCGGCCGCGATGGCTGCAGCGCCTGGCCCGGGCTTGCCGCGCGACGGGCAAGCCGGAGACTGGATTGCTCTGGTGGCTGGTGTCTATCGACCGGCATCCGCATGACGCCGCTTCGGCGCTGGAGCAATGTGATGACCCGGTCCTGAGCAGGTTGTTCAGTGATTTCCTCAGCGTGCAAAACCGCCTTCGGATCGAACTGCCTGAATCCGGATTTCCGGGGTTTGTCCTGTTGCGGCGCCCCGGGTTGGTTCACTACCTGGGCACCGTTGCACCGCTGGAGCGGCCTGAAACCGCCTTGATGGTCGGGTTGATAGAGGCCCGCCGCGACGGCAAAGACGAGATCGCTTTGCGCAAGTCGCTCGGTGAAATCGATCTGGGGTTGCTGGCGATGTATCTGCAGGTGGGTATTCGCTGAGGAGCGGACCGAAGGACGAAGCCATCGCCGGCCTGCAACGGTGCGGTCGCGGGCCGGCCCGTCGCGGCCGACGAATGCCGGCTTTCAGGATGCCCAGCCCATGTCCGCCTCGCTGGCCCAAAGCGCTGTTCGGAACGGCACAAGAGTGCCCCTGGGTCAATTATGGGACGCGCGGCGCGCTTTCCGCCGCACCGGACTCAGCGCAAAGGTGAGATCGAAGGCTTGGCGCCCGGTCGATTGACTGGCCGATGCACGCGAGATGACATCGACCAGGCGCAGAAACAGCTCGTTGACCTCTTCCAGATCGGCCTCGGAGAGCCAGCCTTTCACGTGCGTCGCCCACAACTCCCGGAGCGGGCCGTCGGTAACCGTGGCATCCGAGGCGCATGCTCTTGCCACGCCCTTGAACGCCGTTTGCAGCCTTGCCCGGGTCAGCGTGGTCACCGCATGCCTGCGCATCGGCGTGGACAGATCAAAGCGCACCGATACCGGCCGGCCTGGGACTTCGTAAAAGCAGGTGTCTCGTGCGCCCGCAACCGGCCGGCTGGTTTCTATCAGAAGCCCGCAATCGCGCAGGGCCTTGACGTGATAGTACAACGCGTGGCGGGAACGGCCGAGCTGCCGCGCGAGTTCGCTGACACTGCAAGGCCCGATCAGCACGACCGCATCGATCACCTCCTCCCGCCCCGGCGAAGCGATTACCTCCAGCTGTGCCGGGCTTGAAACCACGAAAGGTTTACTCACTTGCCACTCCGCGGCCTTGTGGTGTAAAAGATTATCATATTTTTTACATCATGCGGATTTCGCCATGCAAGCACGGCAGCATCGAATCCCGCGGGGGAAATGGCCGGTTGTGGCGGCACTCCTGGCGGCCGCACTGTCGGCCGTGCCGCCAGCTCATGCCGGCGATGCGGCCACCGTCCTCCTTGACCGTCCGCTGAGCGCGCAGGCCTCCGACCTTGCCGACGTAATGTCGCAGGTGGCGCAGCGCGCTTTGGCGCTCGACCCGCAGACCGAGCCGCGGCAGCGGCTCGACGACCGTTTCCGGCTTGAGCTTGCCGCGGGCCGCTTTGTCGAGGCGGAGCACACCGTCGCCAGGCTGAACGCCATGGATGATGGCGCCCGGCCGGGCGGTTCTCTGGTGAACCTGCGGTGGTCGCTCTATGCCAGGGCCAAGGCGGCCGCCCTGAAAAACGGCACTCCTTTCGCGGACGCCTTCACCCAAGTCACGGACCAGGCGCTGAAGGCACTCGATGGCCGGAGCGCTTACGCTCTTTTCTATTCATTCAATACGCCGCTCCAGATCCTGCAATCCGGCTTCGATTCCGTCGTGGCGCGCAACGCGGGTGTCTCCTCCCTTGACGTTGCGGAGGCGATCGCCCTGGTGCGTGCCTACGAGGCGTGGGCGGCGTACCGCGAATTTCAGCCGCTGGTGGAAGGCCTGGCCGCCGCCGACGATGCCCGGCGCTATGTGATTGACTCCGATCTGCGTGTCGGCACGCCGGACGGCGCCACCGTCTGCGCCCTGGTCGTGCGGCCGAAAGGCACCGGGCCGCTACCGACGCTGCTCAAGTTCACCATCTACGACGATCCGGCCGTCACCCTGGACGACGCGCGCCGCACCGCCGCCAACAACTATGTCGCAATGATCGGCTTCACCCGTGGAAAAGGCTGCAGCCCGCAGGTGCCAGAACCGTTCATCCACGACGGCGCCGACGCCGATGCGCTGATCGAATGGATTGCCCGCCAGGGCTGGAGCGACGGCCGGGTCGGAATGTACGGAGGAAGCTACGAGGGCTTCACGCAATGGGCTGCGGCCATGCATCCGCCGAAAGCGCTCAAGGCCATCATGCCTTCGGTTTCGGCCTCCCCGGGCGTCGACTTTCCCATGGATGGCGGGATATTCATGAGCTACGGCCTGCCCTGGCCGTTGTACACCACCGGCAACAAGTATCTGGACGACGCGGTCTACTTCGACCCGCAACGCTGGGACCGGCTGCAGCGGGACTGGTACCTTTCGGGCCGCGCCTACCGTGACCTCAATGCGATGGCGGGAGTCGCCAATCCGGTCTGGGAGCGCTGGCTTTCGCACCCTCTCTACGACGGCTTCTGGCGCGGTCTCAAACCCACCATGGCGGAGTTGGCCAAGTTGGACATCGCGGTTCTGACCACCACCGGCTATTACGACAGCGGACAGTCGGGCGCACTGTCCTACTGGACGCGCCTGGTCCGGTCGCGTCCGGCGGGAAGACACTACCTGCTGATCGGGCCTTGGGATCATCACACAGCCCAGCTCGGAACCATCAGTCCCCTTGGGGCGCGCCAGAGCGTGCTGCGGGAGATGCCGATCGACGATGCGGGACAATTCGACATCGCCGATCTTCGCTATCAGTGGTTCGACTGGATCTTCGGACGCGGCCCCAAGCCCGCCATCCTGGCTGATCAGGTCAATTTCGAAGTGATGGGGGCGAACCGTTGGCGCCACAGCTCCTCGATTGCGGCCATGGGCCGCGCCCGGCGCTATTACCTGACCGGCAACCCCGCGCCTCACGGACACCAGCTCGGCTTCAGGCCGCAGCCGACCCGGGCCAGCAGCCAGACCATCGACCTGCGTGACCGCTCGGACGTGGACCAGTTCGCGCCGCGTGGCCCCCTGATCGACCAGGCATTGGACGACTGGCCGATCGTCACCCAGGACCTGGATCTGGCGAATGCGATCGTGTTCGAAACGCCGGTTCTGCCGCAAAGCCTCGAGGTTTCCGGGCTGTTCACGGCCCGCCTGGACTTGACGATCAACAAGCACGACCTGGATCTCGCAGTCACGTTGTTCGACATCACCTCCGACGGCAAGTGGGTTCAACTGTCGTACGACTGGGAGCGGGCGAGTCAGGTGAGGGCTCCCGGCCGGCGACAATTGCTGCAACCAGGGCGCCGCACCCACTTGATGTTTCAGGCGCGCCGAACCACCAGCCGACTACTCGCCGCGGGCGACCGCTTGGCGGTGGTCATCGCGGTGCTCAAGCAACCCGGTGAGGAGATCAACTATGGCAGCGGGCGTCCGGTGGAGGACGAAACGATCGAGGACGCTAAGGCCCCGCTTCGAGTGCGATGGTGGGGGGACAGTTGGCTGGATGTTCCCTTGGCGGTTCCAGAACAACGATGAGCGCAATGGTGTACGGGAAATCGCGGCCGCCTATCCTCGGTTCCACCGAAGGAACGGACGCCGCCGCCCGAAATCGGTGGTTCGGCCACGCCGCTTCTGTCGCCGTAACGTCGATATAACGGCCCATTTCTGCCCGTCGCGACAGGCAGCTTTGCGATAGCCTAGCTAATTGGAATCACGTGGAGCAGAAATGATTCGCCTTGGGTGGCTCAACACAAAGCGAGCAAGATTTCCTCCGGTCCGCGCAGCCCGACTTGATTTTTTGTTGTCTTGTCACTCTATGAATCCGATGGGTTTTCTACGGAAGCGGCATTGGCACTGCGAGACCTCCTAAATACGCAAGATGCTGAAGGATGGTGGTTTCTGTCTCCTGCCGACTTCATCATCGTATTTCTCTCTAAACTGTCTGGACCGCAACGGGCGGCCACGTGCCTGAAAGCTATCAGGCGTCTCCAAGAATCAGTTCCTGGACTTGCCGGCCTCAAGTGCGGCCAGGCAGAGGGACCCGCCATCGCGGAGTTTGACTCGGAAGGTCATATTCGCATGATGCCTCTCGGTAACGTCATGAACAAAGCAAGACGACTCAGTGTGAGAAAGCCCCCGGAATTCAGTGGCGATGGAATCGGCGACGACAAAAAGCTATGAACCCCGTCCGGCGACAGTCGGCCCAATCCAGACGGTCGTCAATGACTCCTTTTTGGCAGGCTGATCAGTTATTTCCAAGATGATCGACAAGAAGCTCTATGCAGAGGCATGGCGAAGCCGCCGCCGCCGCTTTGCATGCTTTAAAACCATTCAAATCGCTGGCCTGCTAGTCATACTAGCCGGCGCGTATTTCGCATCCCGTTTGAAATCATCTCTGTTCCTGCTCCCTCTCCCAATTTGGTTCCTTGGATACCTGGCCGTTGGAATCTGGCTGAACAGATTCCGCTGTCCGCGCTGCGGCCAGTTGTATTATTGGAACCTAAGGCGGCAGGGGTACATGGAGCGACTGAACAAGTGGCGCGAGTGTCATCACTGCGGCTTGCAGCAAGACGGTCTGCCGTGATCGCGTCACAATCGGCCCATTGCGGCCGGTCGTGACTGGCGGCTTTCAGGAGGTCTAGGCCATGCCATACCGCGCCACGAAGTCCCGTATCCTCTTCGGCTGGTGCGTCGTCCTCGGATTCATGGGCATCGTGCCGTTTTTGTCCTATCGGACTGCGATGGCCCTGGTGCCACTCTGCGCCTTGGTCGGACGAATGTGCCTGGGTCCCACGCAGGGAAAGCCACTTGGCGAACTCGTCGAAGAAGACCCTCAGCGTTGGCGCACCGTCGCCCTGATCTGGCTGGTCGTAGCCGCCTTGGCGGTCTATACCGCCCTTTTTCACAGGACGGTCATTACTTTTCTGATGGCATCGCCTCTGGGCTGGTTAATCTTCTTCGCCGCAATACTCGGACCCTTCATTCCATCGATCTACCAGCATGAGCGGGAACGCTACCGCAATGCGCCTCGCTATTGAGGAACCCGAAGGACCGGTCCGTGCACGTCGAAGCCTGGCGCTACAATGGGCGGCAGGCGGCCCGAAGCAGTCTGTCGCGAACGGCAGCTTCCGGGTAGGCTAGCTGTGGTGAAATATCAAGACTCCAAAGGCCTCAATGAAGCGCATCCCGTAGGGCAGGTTCGCCGCGAAGCGGCGTGCCTAAAGGGATTTCCGTTGGTCATAACCTACCTTCCGCGGATGCGCCGCTCCGACCACCGAAGTGAAACTCATGCCAAATCAAAAGAAAGGGGCTCATGCCGTCCTTTACGCCTGCCTGAGTCTCCTCGGAGTTGGCGTCTGCGGTGGCGATGAAGGCGGCGGCAACCTGTTCCAGGGCGGATTCAAATCGGCATTCGGCTATGAGCCGGGAATAGCGCTGGATACATCGGACAGCTCTCTCACGCCGCACAAGTCGCCCGATGGCTCGAACTACTCCTACGGGAAGAGCTTGGAGCCGGGCTATGCCCCGTTTCAAAAGGTGGAGATTTCGAAAACACCAAAGAGCAATCTTGTTGCCGCCTTGGAAGCGTCCGTAACGCTGTCATCGGCGGACGACTGCGCGCACACGGCCGAGAAGCTGACCTTGCGTATGGAGAAAGAACTGGGCGTTACTGCAAAACGTCAATCCCCGATTCCAGGATGGATAGCTAATGAAACAAGCCAGGGGACTCGCCAGCTATCAATAATGTGCCAAAGCAAGGTCCTGGTGCTCTCCCTCGAAGACGAGGCCCTGAAAAATCGGGCGTTACTGGAATGGGCTGGCAAGACTCAATGAAGTCCGCATCGTGTCCAACGGCGTTCGGGATTTATCAGTAAATGCAGAGTGTGAAATGAACGTGAATATTTCAGAGGAGACAATTGCGCAGATTCAGAACTACGATCAATTTCAGGACATGTGCGTTGAACTTCAAAAACTCGACGATTCGAGCCGGTTTAACCTGCTCTTCCCTCTGGCGATTGCGAGGAGCTCGGCTAGCAGCGTCGCCGCGAAGCTACTGGTCGCTACGGAGCCCAAGCCTCAAGAATCATGCTCCCAGTTATTAGAGAAGATCGCCAGGTCATCTCTAGATGCCAGTAATCACGAAGTTCCCTTTTACCTGATCGTACAGTTTGGGAAATCAAATCTCCTTAATGAGTATAGACAGTATTGCGCTAGCACAAGGCTGTCCGACGAGGAGAAGCGGCGCGTGTCAATTGTGGCTTACTGGACTGCTCCTCCTACAGAGCATCTTGTTTTGCAGCTCCATCAATGGGAGTGGCAAGATGAATATATTCAGCCGTCGCTTCCACCCGATCGGCCTGCAACCAGTGGCTGAAGCCACATGTAGAGCGTCGCCTGTCGGCCCATGCCGTCGCTAGCGACCGTCCGCTGTGGGGAGTTACGATGGGTAGGCCAATGGTCCAATAGATGGCTTGGCACTTAGAAAATGATCTTCCGCGCACTCCTAAAACAAAAGCTCCGTGCCCGTTTCGGCGGATATATAGGAGCCGGGAGCATGGATGAGATTGTCAACGGCATATCGGAATGGAGTGCTTTTCAGATGCTCATGCCGAGGTTCGGTAAATCTCGCGCGCAACGCGAGGAAGCGATTTCCCAGATGCAACTCGCAATTGACCGCATACTGGCGACGAAGCCGTCTCCACCATCATCCAAGGAGATTCCGCGATGAATGATAAATACAGTTGGCCGCAGCCGGCTCGAAGGAGTCACTGGCCAATGGCCGGTTTGAGGGACGCGACAATGGGACTGTGCGCCAGTACTGGAAGGCTGGGTTTGAGGCGTTGTAGAGTAGGTCGTTAGAAGACATGGATCTTGCGGTCCAATTCGGTGGCAGTGCCGACGGGCTTACGAAATCAATACGTTGCAGCGCACTCGTCCGAGGAGAACCGCCCAAATGCACCAATTATTTGCCGCTGTTGATCCGTCCACCTGGCGTTGGGCGTTAAACAGGAATCAGTAGTGTTTGGCCTATTCAAAAAGCGAGACATCGTGAATCGGCGAATTCTCGACGACGAGTATGAAGAGCGGCAGGGCAAGCGAGCCAGAGTCCAAGCTGTGTCCGAAGCAATTATTGTGGCAAGCGAATCAGGTCGAGGTCTCTTGCATGTCGATCCCGATGCCTTCCATTGCTTTCTACAGCCTGATGCGGACGATGCGACGCTTGGCGAAACGTTGCTTGGCGCCCTTGCCGCTAGTCGTTTCTTGCTTTCGGAAGAGGCCAAGGAGTTTAGGGTCAACTACGAACAGCACTGGAGCGCTTGGGTCTCGAAGATGGTGGCAGTGACTGGCATCAAAGATCGCAAACGCCTATTTCAGCGCATGGCATCCTGTGGAGTGGCAGCCCGGAATGGCAACATCATATTCACTCCCACTATCAAGCGAAGGGGCGAGGCATGGGAGGGTCTTGGCAGGGACTTCAAGTCCAGCATCCCGCTGGAGTCGAGCCCGAAGATCGTGGGCGCGGCGCTACGGGAGGCACTGAGCAAGTGCGTTCCCGACGTCATCAAGTCTGCCCAACACAATGCTGCAGCCAAGCCGCGCAAGATGCGCGCGGCTGGCTGAGCTCCGCGTTGGGCACCCACTACGAAGTGGAAATCGACGCTCACTACGGCGTGCCGGGCGTATGGCCGGCACTTCCGCCTAAGCGGGTCAGTAGGCTGTGATGCCGAGCAGATGTCTTATGTCGGCCCCTTGCGGACGGTCGTCAGTGACCGCTTTCAGGTAGCCTATCCCCATGAGTGACAGAAAGGACTTCAAGGAGCAGGCGCGCAAAATCATTGCGCGCCGCAATTTGGGCGGGCTCGCGAACGACACGAAGTGGGGCGAGTTCTTCTCGGAGTTTAAAAATGCGCGAATCGCTCTCGAATTCAAATTTATTGACGACGAAAGACCCGTCCAATGTGGTGTGCTCTGGATGCCGGTTCCCGGGTACATCGAGGGAAACCACATGGCGCCGTACCCGTTCATTTACATTGAGTGGGTTCGGTCGCACAACGTAGAGCCAGTGGTCGGCGCAGCGAAGGCAGCGGGACTTGAGGTTATCGTCGAAGATGGCACTGCTGTTGTATATGGATACCGATAGAGGTGGCGTCAGGCAGCAGCCGGCCCGTTACGGACCGCCGCGAATGACTGTTTTAGGGTAGCCTAAGTTTTTCGGCCACCGTCCCCGAGCCCATGCCCGAATCCATCGATGCCGCAGTCGCCGCGTGTGCCAAGGCATGTACGGAGGAATCCAGTAAGCGCGCCTGTGATGCGCTCTTATGGGCTGCCGGGAACAATCATGCTGGTACTTACGGACCTTCGGCGCTGACGCTTGTTGATGGCCTTGAACCTGTCATCAATTCCTCTGCGCCATGGGCGCAGCGTGCCGCACTTGAAGCGATGATCGACCTATATGGGTCCTTTGAGTCCGAATCCGGCGAACAGCTCGCCCGTGAGCTTCGCCAGCGCATCGCCAGCCTGGAGCCCGAAGTCATTGCAATTTCGAAGTCATCAAGCGTTGCGGCCCCAAGCGCACTTGCTCTCTTGGAGCTTCTTCATGAACCTGCGCCTAATTAACGCTAGTGGCTGGCGGCTTACGGCCCATACCTGCCGGTCGCGAATGTCCGCTATCGGCGTCTTCAAATTCGGTCCCGGGGCGATCTATCAGCAGAGATCCGCTGATTCTCACCGCGCTTCCAAAGCCGGAAGGCATTGTTTGAAGTGCAACCCATGGCGCGAACAACGGCTTCGTTGTCGAACCCCGCAAGCTGCTGCAGTCGCGGGATCAACAACTGAAGTCCTTCCGCGCCATTTGCGATAGCGCAGCCCCGCGTTTTGCCAACCAGCAACCAATAGGCGTCCTCACACCAAGGCCCCGCATCCGTGGTGACGATAGCGATCTCCGACAAGTCATCCCACCGCACCGCTTCTTCTAGGCGACCGCGATGGCTTCTAATCCATTCGCCATCGAATTCCACTCGGTCGCTGCTCACTGATCTGCCGGATGCCTTCACGCTCACAGGGATGATCTTGCGCGCATGAGCATTGGCCGTGGCGAAAGGACCGAGACACACGGCTATCGCAAGAAAGCCGAGCGGGACCACAAATTGCTGGTGATCTGGATGACGTCCGGCGATGACGATCATCACCAATGCAATCAACACGGCAACGGCCAGGGCTGGGGCACGACGACTCAGGGTGTTCTTAATCACTGGAGGTTGTCCTCAGCAGATCGGCCTCTGCTTCAAGGTTCTTGCGCGCGGGTACTTCGAAGTGCTGCCGGAAGAACGTCGTCTCATAGATGTTGGGGCGCTTCAGCATCGCTTCGATGAATGCCAGGCGCCCTGCCCGGAAGACCGCTGCGGGCACATCATGGAACTCTTTTCGAATGGCGGCGGCGTATGCTCGATAGGCTTCTGCGGAGGTTCCTAGAATGGAGAGGTCCGCATCCAGCAGAGCAGCGACATCGTTGTCTTGCGATCGGTGCGACGCCGTGGCCAGGACTGCGTCGCACACCGCTTTGATCGAAGCTGGAGAGCACCCCAAGGCGCGCAGCCGTCGGCGGGCCATGTCTGCGCTCCGCGCCTCGTTGTCTGTGGCACCGGGCCGATAGATGGCATCGTGAAACCACGCCGCCATTATCAGGCGGTCGTTCGCTTCCGCCTGGGTCAGCAAATCGATAACAGAAGCCAGATGTTCGACATTGTGGTAGACCCGATGCGGCTCGGAGTAGCAGTTCAGCAGGTCCAGGCCGAGGTCATGCCCGCCTATCATCTCTGCGCGGGCACACAGGGCGTCCCATGACTGAAGCAGCGCATTCGATTTCATCATGTTAGTTGGGTGTGTGACCAATATATGCAGTTTACACAACGGCATCTGCAGGTGCAATATTTATTGGGTCACTAACCAACTATTGAGTCAATGGGACGCAAGCCGAACACCGAGACGCGCCGCCAACAGATCATCGACGCCCTCCTGCTGGAGATGGCTGAGTTGGGCTATGAGCGTGCCAGCACCAAATCCATTGCCGCGCGGGCCGGGTTAGCCCCCGGACTGGTGCACTATCACTTCCACAACAAGCAGGAAATCCTGCTCGAACTCGTAGATCAGCTCATTCAGCAGGCGGAACGTCGTTTTTCCGAGGCGATTCAAGAAGGTAGTACGGCGATGGAGCGCCTGAACGCCTTTGTGGCCTCTCGCGTCGGGCTCGGACCGAAGTCGGACAATACGCAAGTAAAGGCCTGGGTGAGCATCATTGCTGATGCGATGGCTCAGCCTGAAATACGGAGCCGTGTTGCCAAATGGCTGGCCAGTGACTTCGGCCGGTTGTCAGCCCTGTTTGAGGAGGCCGGTTCGGGGGAGCCGGCAGAACGGGCGTCGGCGCTGCTGGCGATGATCCTCGGCAGCTTTTCGCTACATGCCATCCAGGTCAGGGGCATCCCTAAAGGTTATGCTGAGCGACAAATCCTTCAGTGGCTGGCATCAACAACCGCCGCGCGAGATTAGCGCCGGTTCGGGCTGGCGCACCGAACGCGTGCTGTCGGCCCATACCGGCCGGCCGGGGATGACGGCTTTCAGGTACGCTAATGCAATGGGCATCAGGCTAAAGGGCTGGCCGGACCTGTACAAACAGGTACCCGCGGTCGTTTTCGCCTGCTTGAAGTCAGGGGAACTGCGAATCCTAGTGGCGGCAGGCCAAGGCTTGGCTCAGGGTGGTGCTCCACACGATGTTCCGGTCGAACTGTTTCCTCTGGATTTGCGGATGCCGAACACCCCCATCTGGGTTCAAATCGATCACGAAATGAAGGTGATACGGATCTGGAAGCGAGATGAGAAGCCGGAACCAGTGGAACAGTTCGGCTAACGGCATCGAGAGCCAAGTGAGCGACCGTGACAGCTACCTTCAATGGCAACTCGCCAACCTTTCGGCGTCCCTGGCAAAGGGGCACGAAGACGAGGCGAATCTGCGCCAACTCCTGATCTGTACTACGTCCAAGACAACTGCTGAAGCAGCCGAAGCTTATTTTCTCGCTCACCATGCCGACGGCGACCTTCTGCAGTCCTTGATTAACATTGCGCTAGAAGGAGATGATGCCGGGGATGCTCCGTGGGCCGCTGCCAATGTCCTCTCAGAATTCCCCGCCTCTATGCTTCAAAGACATGAAGCGGCTTTGACCAAGCTCGCGGCGCATCCATGGATGTATCTTCATGTCCCAGCAAGGAAGGCGCTCGAAAAGGTAAGGGCACATGACGCTTAGCTCAGTAATCGCACGGCCCTGGCTGCTGTCGGCCCTGTCCGGCCCGTCGCCAATGACTGCTTTGGGTTAGGCTAACGCCATGCAATTCAACCCGACGTCTGCAGCCCCAGCCTACGCCGAGAAAAGCACGGATGAACTTATTCAAATTGCGTTTCTTGAACAAGATTACCTGTCAGAAGCCAAACGGCTCGCCGAGGAAGAGCTTACAAATCGCGGATTGAAAATCACGCCAGATGACATTGAGCGAACCCGGCTACGCATGGAAGAAGTAAAGCGGCAAGCCTTGGAATATTCGATACGCCATCTCGAAAGCGATGAAGACATGCCGAGTTGGCGCAGAAGAGTGAGATCGAGATTGGCGCCATACCGACAAGTGATTGCACTTATTGCGTTTGCTCTGATTGTGGTGGCGATGCTCAATAGTTTCTTGGGATGGGGACTCATGAACCTAAGCGGCCGAAAGTCCGAAGGCATTGCCATCCTTGTTGGATTGCTTTGCATGGTATTCATCGGCTCATCCAAGGAAGACGCCCTTGAACAAGCAAAAGCAAAGAGCTCCCGTTGATCGGTACTGAATTCGGTGCAGGCCGCGGTCGGCCCGAAACAGGCAGTCGTGACTGGCAGCTCTTGGGTCAGGCTAGGCCTTGGGTAGTTCCACATCAACAGTGGCAATTGGACTTCGACATGCAAGACGTTGCTTCAAGACCATCGAATGCGGCCATCGCGCCAAGTCGCGTCCGTGTCGCGTCGATTCTGCTTTGGACCTCCTGGGCCATTAGTGGCTGTGCATTAGTAGCGAATTCGTTCCTTTTCCAGGGCCGGGGGGCTGGAATCGGTACTGGCATAGGAGTTGCCGCGCTTTGCCTTCAGGCAGTCGTCATTCACTTTATCGGGAAGGGAAAGAACATTGCTCGGATCTTCTTCATTGTTTTTTTAGTCCTAGCTGTACCCGGCTTGTTCATTGTTGGTCGTCTTATCGTGGCGAAATCAATAACATCGGCGCTCGCAACGTTGTTGGGATTCACGCTGAAGATCATCGCGGTGTTTCTATTGTTCACCGGCGCATCGCGGAAGTACTTCTCAGGACGAGCTATCACTGAGGATGGCCGTTAACCTGCGACGTTGATCCATCGCCGCGTGCGCACTGGCTGCTCAGCCCGCATGCCGCTTGTCTGGCAGCTTTCCGGCAGCGAGTCTCAGATGCCGGATGACCGCTATTGGCACTAACCTGCCGGTCGCCCGTCCACTTCCGGTTTGTGGCGGTTGCCGACACAGCCATGTCCTTGCGGCTAAAAAGCGGTCGTGGCCGACGGCCATTTTCAGGAAGCATCTCGGCTGCCCCGGCATGACCTCGATCGAGCGCTTCCTCCGCCCCGTCTGTTACCAGGGCTTCCCCGATACGCTGTTGTCCGAAACGTTGCGCGAGGCCAACCCGTGGCGAGTGCCCCGCATCGTGGGCGGCCAACTGGCGCTGTGACTGCCGCCAACGACGCTACTTCCCCAACTCCCCCGGCGCATGCGTTTCCCACGGCCCCATGCCATGCGCCTGGATCACCACCGCGTCCTTGGTGTATCCGAAGTGCAGCGTCTTCGGTTGGATCACCGCAGCCGAACCCGGCGGCAGCGCCACTGCCGCTGCCGGGTCGCTGCCATCGCCGGTCCCGAGATGGAGCGTGCCGGAGATCACCGTCACATGTTCGATGCCCGGATGCCAGTGCGCCGCCAGCTTGTAGTTCGCGGGGAAGCTGATGCGCGCGGTGAAGGGCGCAGCCTTCTTCATGTCGCCTTCGATCATCGCCAGTTTCACGCCGGGCCGGCCGGGGAAATCGATCCACTTGAGTTGATCCGGCGTCAGCGCCACGAAAGCGGGCGGCTGATCCGCCGGCTGCGCACTGGCCGTGAGAGAACCCATAGTCATCATGCCGCAGACGATGACGGAACCGAGTATCGCTTTCATGGAGCCCTCCGGTGGCTGATGCCGCAGTCTATTCCCTATCCGCTGATGCTATTCCCAGCGCCGGCAACAATTCCTCCAGCTGCCGCAGGATGCGCACACCCTCCGGAATCTGCGGATCGACCGCCTCCGGCTGGTAGGCATATACCGTCATCCCCGCGGCGATGCCGGCCTGCACACCCACCAGGCTGTCCTCCACCACCACGCAGGCCGCGGGCTCCACCCCCATCGCTTCCGCCGCATGCAGGAACAATCCCGGATCCGGCTTCCAGCTCCCCACCTCGTAACCGCTGAAGATGTGCTCCCTGAAGTAAGGCAGCAGCCCGGTCAGCGACAGGCTCAACTCGATCTTCTCGCGCGGCCCGCTGGAGGCCACGCAGATCGGCAGGTGACGCAATGCCCGCACCACGTCCACCGCGCCGGGAACCGGCTGCAGCCTCTCCTTGAATACTTCCTGGGTGCGCGTCCGCACCTGGGCGACGAAGTCGTCCGGCAATTCGCGCCCGAGCCAGATGCGGATCTGCGCCACGCACTGGTCCAGCTTCCAGCCGCGGAAGTAGGCGTTGGTCTCCCGCAGCGGCAGGTTCAGTCCCAGCCCGGCCGCCATCTCCAGCAGCACGCTGGTGCCCAGTTCCTCGCTGTCGACCAGGGTGCCGTCGCAATCGAAGAGGATCAGTCCGGGGTTCATGCCGCGCCGCGCCATCAGGCGCGCGCGGCGGCCGGGCTCTTCGCCGCCGCGGTGACCGCCGGCGGCTTGTAGCGCAGGAAGGGCAGCAACTTGCCCAGCCAGGCCAGCGCGCCGTGCTCGTTCATCCACAGGCCATAGGCGACGTAGTCCGGATCGCGCAGGCTCAGGTGGTTTTCCTCGGTGCGCGCGCGCAGGTAATAGATCAGGTTGAGCAGCCCGAGCAGGCAGCAGTTGCGCAGGGCCTCGTGCCAGTGGCCTCCGGCCGGCCAGGTCCAGGGCACCGAGATCAGCCACCAGCTCAGGTTCTTCGACACGTAGGCCGGGTGTTTGGTGAAGCGGTAGGGCCCGTTGGTGATGACGCCGCGGTAGGTCAGGTTGGAGAAGCGCAGACCGAAGGCGACGGTCGACAGGCCATAGACGAACAGCAACAGGATGATGGCCCCGGCCCACATGTTCTTCAGCACGGGGATGGAGGAGAGCCAGTTGTCCCAGTACAGGCTGTCATCGTAGTGCAGGTACATGCTGCCGATGACCGAGTAGAACGGCTGGTAGCAGAGCAGGGCGATGAGCCAGCCGAAGGCCGTGGGCTCGGTGCTGCGGATATGCGAGTCGAACAGGCGCAGCGTGATGGTGTAACCCACCACGCAGAACAGCAGATCCACGGTGTACGACAGGTCGTAGAGGAACTGGTAGCCGCCGCCGTTCGGGTTGGCCATGAAACCCGTCAGGGAATTACCCAGCGCGCGCACTTCGCCGCTGAGGTAGTTCATCATCAGCGGCAGGAAGAAGGCCTTCACCGCCCAGCCCATGAAATGCGACTTCAGCGCCGGCCGGTCGATCTCGTCCAGGCTGCGTCCGCTCAGCAGCAGGACCGGCACCATGCCCAGGTGCCAGTAGCTGTCGTGCGGATCGGCCAGCCGCATGTCGGTCCAGACGAAGTAGGGGATGACCAGCAGGCCCACCGGGAACGCCAGCGCCTGCAGGAAATCCCAGAACGGCTGGTAGAAGCTGCCGTGATACTCCGGAAACAGCCAGTACACCACGGCGATGATGCCGAAGGTCAGCAGCAGGCCCAGCAGGCGCACCGCGACACGCTTGAAATCCGGGCTGCGCAGGTTCTTTCCCGCAAGCCCGGTGGCGGGATTCAGGTAGGTGCGCACCCCCAGCAGCTCGACACCGCCGATGATGAAGAACACCACCAGGCAGCCCGCCAGCCCGACCAGCAAGTGGTTGCTGACCACGCTGCCCATCTGCCAGGGCAGCGGCCCGAGCAGCGCATCGAGGGCGGGACCCCAGTAGATCAGCCCGAGGATGGTACCGAGGCCGCCCGCGAGGGCCAGCAGGTTGAGGCCGAAATTGGCGGCGGAGCGGGGCACTTCCAGTGCCTGGACCGGCACAGGCTTCCGTTTTTTGGGGGCGGGCATGTGGAGCGGTGAGTCCTTGGTGATTTTGGGCGCGCGGCAGGGCCGCGGGCCGGAAGGCCGCTAGTTTTGCACGCGGCCCCACCTTTCTTCAAAAGGCCCGAAAAAAGCCCGATAGGCCGGAATCCGCCACGGTCGGTATGACAGCCTGATGTCCAGGGTCGGCGACGGCTATCCGGAGTCCCCCGGAGGATCCGCCGGCATGCATTTCGGACCCCATCCGGAGCACTCGCTCGCCGCATGCGTGCCAACAAAAAACCTTGGCACGCATGGCACGCATGGTGAAAAACGCCCGATTTCGACCGTCGGATTGATCGGACCGGTACCGCCTAATGCGGGTCGGCGGCGATCGCCCGGGCGGGGTCGAACTGCAACTTCACCCCGGAAAGTCGCGCCTGGAGCATGGCCCGGATCAGTGCCGCCAATTGCAGTGCCGCCTCGCCGTAAGCCAGGCCCTGTGGCCGGATGTTGGAAATGCAGTTGCGCTCGGCGTCGTTGCGGCCGACTTTCGGCGCATAGGTCAGGTAGGCCCCCAGGCTGTCCGGCGAGGACAGGCCCGGCCGCTCCCCGATCAGGCTCACCGCGATGCGCGCGCCCAGCCGCTCTCCCACTTCATCGGCCAGGGCGACCCGCGCATGGGTGGCGATGACGACCGGGGCCAGCGCCAGCCCTTCCGGCAGCAGGGGCCTCAGCGCCCGCAGCAGCGGCGCCGCGTTCTGCTGCACCGCCGTGGAGGAAAGCCCGTCGCTGACCACCAGCACCAGGTCGGCCTTGCCGATGCCGGGCGCGTCCAGGGCGGCCAGCGAGTCGTCATGCAGGCGACGCCCCCAGTCGGGGCGCGCCAGGTAGGCCGCCTGGTCGGGCGCGCCGCTGCGCACCTCGGCGACCTTCCAGCCATCGGCTTCGAGTTCCCGGCGCAGGGCCGGCACGTCGAGCGCGGTGAGCACCGCATCGCGCGCCTGCGCATGCGCCAGCTCGAAGGCCAGCACTGCGCGCGTCGGCAGGCTGGCGCCGCTGCGGCCCAGGGCGATGCGCGCATCGGTATGCCGGCGCAACGCCGCCCAGGAGTCCTCGATCACCGGCGTGATGTCGGCAGGTGTTGCCGGCGGCTGTGCCTTCACGACGCGGCCTCGGCAAACGCGGTCAGCGCGGGCAGGGCCTCGCCGCCGCGGCTGTCGCGCAAACGCCCGGCCTCGTCGACGATGCGCATGCGCTGCAGCCAGCTTTCGAACTCCGGTGCGTGCTTCAGTCCCAGCGCCTCGCGCAGGTACAGTGCGTCGTGGAAGCTGGTGCTCTGGTAGTTGAGCATGATGTCGTCCGCCCCCGGCACGCCCATGATGTAGTTGACCCCGGCGGCGCCAAGCAACAGGAGCAGGTTGTCCATATCGTCCTGATCGGCCTCGGCGTGATTGGTGTAGCACACGTCCACGCCCATCGGCAGGCCCAGCAGCTTGCCGCAGAAATGATCCTCCAGCGCGGCGCGGATGATCTGCTTGCCGTCGTAGAGATATTCCGGCCCGATGAAGCCGACCACCGTGTTGACCAGCAGCGGCGAATAGGCGCGGGCCACGGCATAGGCACGCGCCTCCAGCGTCTGCTGGTCGATGCCGTGATGCGCCCCGGCCGAGAGCCCGCTGCCCTGGCCGGTCTCGAAATACATCACGTTATTGCCGAGGATGCCGCGCTTCAGACTCAGCGCGGCATCCTGCGCCTCCCGCAGCAGCGCGAGGTCGATGCCGAAGCTGCGATTCAGCGCCTCGCTGCCGCCGATCGACTGGAACACCAGGTCCACCGGCGCGCCGCGGCCGATGGCTTCGATCTGCCGCGTCACATGGGTCAGCACGCAAGACTGCGTCGGAATGTCGAAGCGCGCGATCAGCTCGTCCAGCAGCCGCCACAGCGTCAGCAGTTTCGCCGGATCGTCCGTCGCCGGGTTGATGCCGATCACCGCGTCGCCGGCACCGTAGAGCAGGCCGTCGAGGATGCTGGCGGCGATGCCGCGTGGATCGTCGGTCGGATGATTGGGCTGCAAACGCACCGCCAACCGGCCGGGCAGGCCGATGGTGTTGCGGAAACGGGTCACCACATTGCACTTGCGCGCCGCCAGGATCAGGTCCTGGTTGCGCATCAGCTTGCTCACCGCCGCCGCCATCTCCGGCATCAGGCCGGGTGCGAGCCGCGCCAGCATCGCGCCGTCGACCTGATCCGACAGCAGCCAGTCCCTGAAAGCCCCGACGCTGAGTCCGCGCACCGCTGCGAAGGCAGCGGCGTCATGGGCGTCGAGAATCAGCCGCGTGACTTCGTCCGTCTCGTAGGGAATCAGCGGCTGCTCGAGAAAAGTCGTCAGCGGCAATTCGGCCAGCGCCAGCTTCGCCGCCGCGCGCTCCTCGCGGCTGGTTGCCGCGATGCCCGCGAGCTGATCGCCTGACCGCAAGGGGCTGGCCTTGGCCAGCAGCTCCCGCAGGTCGCGGAAGACGTGGTTGCGGATGCCGATGCGGAATGTGTAGCTCATAGCCTTCGACAGGCCCAGGTGTTCCGGGGAGCAGACCACATCCCGCGAATCCGGACAACTCTTACGGGGCTGTGCCGAACTTCATGCGCCCCCGCGGCACGAAGCCGGCGCGGCTGATGCTGCGCAAAGTCAGGTTCTGGCTCTTGAACAGCGCCACCTTGAACACGATCGGCGACAGGCAATCGGATCGGTTGTGATAGATGCGCAGGCCGCCGTCGGTTCTCTGGAAGCGCCGCACCTCATCCGGGCTGAATTCGAAGCGGTTTCTGAAAAACAGGCCGACATCGAATTTCATCTGGGTCGACGACACGATCATCACGGCATGCGAGGATGAGCTGCTGGTCAGTCCCTGCTTGAAGCGTCCGTAAAGTACGGCTTTCATGAAAAGCGCCCGTCGCTGCCGTGGTGTCCTCCCCAAAGCAGCAAGCTTCGTGCCGCCCGAAGCGCGTGCGGATCCCGGGTCCGACCCTGTTCCACGGCATTGTGCCCGACACTGCCGCCGATCCATCATCTGTCATGTTCCGGAAACCGCCCAGCGCATGAGTGTTCTGAAAATTCTCGGATGTTTGTTGCTTTTGGGGATCGGCTTCGTCGGAGGAGCGGTCAGTTTTGTGAATACCCAGGCCAGGCCGCTGCCGGAGATTCACAAATGCGCGCCCACCGACGAATGCCTGACCGATCCCGAAGTGCTGGGGCTGATGACATCGGTCTGGCTGCACCTGGCGCCGGGATTCACCCCCGGCATCATCGCGCGTAGCAAGGAATGCGTCGGTATTCGCAGCCCCAAGCCGGAGGCGAACTTCGATCTCGTATTTTTCCCCACGCACGACATCCGCAACCTGCTGGACCTGGCGCCGGGTGACGAGAAATACATCCAGGGCTGCATAGCCCTGATGCGGCAGGTTGTCGACCAGCGCGGCATGCGCAACTGGAAAATCGTCAGCAATGGTCCCGGCAAGCAGGAGATCGCCTACCTGCATTTCCATCTGCTGCAGGACACTCCCTGATCACTTCCCGGAGGCGCCGAGTATCGCGGCGAGCGATTCGCCGGTCGGCGTGATGAAGTCGTCCAGCTGCCAGCAGGTGCTGTCCGCAGCCTTGCGCAGCTTCAGCTTGACGCTTTTCGCCGGTGCACCGGCCGCGCCGGGATAGCTCATCACCACCACGGCGCTGTGCGTGTCCTGCGATTCGCGCTGGAACTGCAACGGTGAGCCGATGCTGCCGTCCTGCGCGCCCAGCCAGGGGTCGTATTGCAGGTGGCAATGCCCGTGCTTCACCACGCAATCGCGCTCGGTCTGGAGCTTGCCCAGCAACGCGGGGCTGACCACGGCGCTGACCTGGTCCGGTGATTCGTTGAAGAAGGAATAGCTCGAACGATAAAAACCCTGCGCGAAGGTTTCCGGGTAAGGTGTGCAGGACTGCGCCGCTGCATCCGTCATGCCTGCGGTTGTCATCAGCATCGCTATCAGCCATCGGCGCATGGAGAATCTCTCGTTTTTTTCGGGGCCGCTTAGTGTAGCGGTTGCCGGCCCCCTCCATGCTTGCGGGCGGCGCTCAGTGCGCCGACTCCGCCGCCGGTGCCGCCGTGGCAATCGTTGCAGCCGGCAGCAGTTTGCCTTGCAGCAACAGCACCAGTGTCTTCACCGCCAGCGCGCCGATGATCAGGTTGGCGGTGACGAACAGTACCGGCGTCAGCCATTCGATCGGGCCGCCGGAGCCGCGCTCGACCATGCGCATTGCCATCGTTGGCAGTGCGGCCACACCAAAGCTGAAAGCCCAATATGCGGGGTTGAACGGCTGCTGGCGGATCCAGGGCAGCAGGCGCAGCAGCAACAGCGCCTGGTACAGGCCATAGCCCAGCAGGATTTGCGCGAACAGGTCGGGCACGCCGCTGCTCAGGCTCAGGTAGGTCACGCCGCCCACCACCGGCGGCGCCAGCTGGATGCCCAGGCTCGGACGCAGCGCCGGCGGCAGGCTGTCCTGCACCGCGGCGCGATGCAGGATCAGCGATTCGATCGCCAGCCAGGACAGCAGGCCGGCCCCGAAGAACCATGCGCCGACCTGCGTCCAGCCGAATGCCACGGCCGAGGTGCCGGCGACGAAGTTCTGCGCCACCGCCGGCAGGTAGATCGCCGGCGTGACCAGTTCCGGCTTGCGGCCGCCCTGCCAGAAGCGCCCGTGCAGGTACAGCCCCAATGCCAGCTGGACGATCATCGCCACGGCAAACAATACGAGTGCGACCGGCCGCGAATAGGGCAGCAGGGCGGTCGCCGCCAGCAGGGTCGACACCGGCCCCAAAGCGCCGAACGAGGACTGCACCGGGTGCTGCATCTCCGCCTGCGCCTCTGCGCGATGGAACAGCCACTTGTGCGCATAGGCGACGACGGTCGCCAGCCAGGCGGCGGTGCCGACGGCTGTCAGCACGTCGGCGACGATCTGCGGCAGATGCCACAACTCCGTCGCCACGCTCCAGGCCTTGGCCAGGGCCAGCAGGCCTACCGCGATGGCGAAGAAGCCGACCGGCACCGGAGTTCGTTGCGGGTTGCGTACCGGGCTTTGTGCTGTATTCATCGAATGCTCCCATGGCGGCCGCGATTCCGGGCGACCTGTCGATGGGACCAATTTACGGCGCTGCGCTAAGCCGATGAATGGCATTCCATCCCGATTTTCTGCCCGATCGTCTCAATCTCCGCGTCAGGCCGCCTTGGCCTTGCCCTGCTGGTAGCCGCTTTCGACGTCCGGCAGCAGCCCGGCCAGCAGGCCGATCAGCGGCAGGAAGGCGCAGACCTGGTAGACGAAGCCGATGCTGGTGCGGTCGGCCAGCACGCCCAGCACCGCCGCGCCGATGCCGCCCATGCCGAAGGCGAAGCCGAAGAACAGCCCCGCCACGGTGCCGGTCTTGCCGGGCATCAGTTCCTGCGCATACACCACGATGGCGGGGAAGGCGGACGCCAGGATCACGCCGATCGGCACGGTCAGCAGCCCGGTCCACAGCAGGCTGGCGTGGGGCAGTGCCAGGCTGAATGGCAACACGCCCAGGATCGAGGCCCAGATGATGCGCTTGCGGCCGAAACGGTCGCCCAGCGGGCCGCCGATGATGGTGCCCACCGCCACCGCGCCGGTGAACACGAACAGATACAGCTGCGCGCTGCGCACCGATACCTGGAAATGGTCGATCAGATAGAAGGTGTAGTAGCTGGTGATGCTGGCCAGATAGAAGAACTTGGAGAAGATCAGCGCCAGCAGCACGGCGATGGCTTTGCGCACCCGGGCCGGCGGCAATTCCACGTGGGCGGCGGCCGCGCCTTTCGGCTTCAGCCGCGCCAGGCCGTGATGGCGGTACCAGCGGCCCAGGTTGGCGGTGATGATCATTCCCAGCATGGCGGCGAGGCAGAACCAGGCCACGCTGCCCTGGCCGCGCGGCAGGATGATCAGGGCCGCCAGCAGCGGGCCGATGGCGGAGCCGAGATTGCCGCCCACCTGGAACAGCGACTGGGCCAGGCCGTGCCGCCCGCCCGCGGCCATGCGCGCCACCCGCGACGATTCCGGGTGGAACACCGAGGAGCCGGTGCCGACCAGGGACGCCGCCAGCAGCAGCCAGCCGAAGCCGCCGGCCTTGGCCAGCAGCAGCAGCCCGACCAGGGTGAAGGCCATGCCCGCTACCAGCGAATACGGCCGCGGCTTGCGGTCGGTGTAGGCGCCGATCAGCGGCTGCAGCAGCGAGGCGGTGATCTGGTAGGTGAAGGTCAGCAGGCCGATCTGGCCGAAGCTGAGCGCGTAGGAGTCCTTCAGCATCGGGTACATCGCCGGCATCAGGGCCTGCATCAGGTCGTTGAGCAGGTGGCAGACGCTGATCGCGGCGATGACGCTGAATACCGTGGTGTGCGCTGTCGGGACGGTCGATTCGGCGGATCTGGCGGCCGGGGCTCCGGCGGACAGGGCGGCGGCGGTTTCGCTCACGGGGACTTCTCCTGGTTGTTGCCAGCGTCTCCGCGGGGGGCGGGACGCCGCGGCAGGATACGCGCTAGAATCAGGCCTGCTTGCGTTGGTGGGTCACCTTACATCGAGAGTGGGCCAAATGACCTCCAGACCGGCGCCTGGAACCGGAATGAAAGCGAACTGTGCGTAACACCTGGTATTCCCCCGAATTCGATACGGTGCCGCGCGCCGTGGTGGCGATCGGCAACGAATATCCGGCTGGGTACGTCAGTAATCCGCACAGCCACCGCCGCGCGCAACTGCTTTACGGCGCCACGGGTGTGATGAGCGTCAGCACCCGCCACGGCGCCTGGGTGGTGCCGCCGGAGCGCGCGGTGTGGCTGCCGTCGGGTGAAGTCCACAATGTGCACGTCCTGTCCGGCGCGGTGAGCACGCGCAGCGCCTACGTCTGGCCCGACGCCATCGACGGCCTGCCGCAGAGCTGCCAGGTGCTGGGCATGACGCCGCTGATGCGCAGCCTGCTGCTCGAGGCGGTGGACGTGCCGCTGCACTACGAACTCGACGGACGCGACGGCCTGGTCATGGCCCTGCTGCTGCTGGAGGCGCGGCGGCTGCCGGTGCTGCCGCTGTCCCTGCCGTTCCCGCAGGAGCGGCGCCTCGCGCGGCGCTGCCGGCGCCTGCTGGAACAACCCACGCCGCACGACACCATCGAGCACTGGAGCAAGGCGCTGCAGATGAGCCGCCGCGCCTTCACCCGCCATTTCCGCGCCGAGACCGGCATGAGCTTCGGCGCCTGGCGCCAGCAGGCTTGCCTGTTCGCGGCCCTGCCGCGGCTGGCGGCCGGGGTGGCGGTGACCACGGTGGCGCTGGATCTCGGCTACGACAGCCCGGCGGCCTTTACCAGCATGTTCCGGCGCGCACTGGGCGCGCCGCCGAGCCGCTACTTCCGCGCGGCGGCCTCGATCGAAGGGGTGCATGCGGAAAATGAGTGATCCACGCCGGTCAAATTCCCTGTCGCATGCCGGGTCCCTGTCCGGGTGCTGGACATATTGTACCGATAGGTACAATATGTACCTATCGGTACAAACCAGCCAGGAGCATCGATCGTGAGCGCACGTCCCCCGCTTCCCCCCTTCACCCGTGAAACCGCCGCGCAGAAGGCCCGCATGGCCGAGGATGCGTGGAATACCCGCGATCCCCAGCGCGTGTCGCTGGCGTATACCGAGGACAGCCATTGGCGCAATCGCGCCGAATTCCTCGTCGGCCGGCCGGCCATCGTCGAATTCCTCACCCGCAAGTGGGCGCGCGAACTGGAATACCGCCTGATCAAGGAAGTCTGGGCCTACAGCGACAACCACATCGCCGTGCGTTTCCAGTACGAGTACCGCGACGACTCCGGCAACTGGTTCCGCGCCTACGGCAACGAGCAGTGGGAGTTCGACGCGAACGGCCTGATGCAGCGCCGCGAGGCCAGCATCAACGACGTGTCGATCAAGGAAAGCGAGCGCAAGTTCACCTGGCCGACGCTCGGGCCGCGCCCGGCGGACTTCCCCGGCCTGACCGAACTGGGTATGTAGGAAAAAGGGACGCCGATGCCGCGCACGATCGGTGAACGCAAGGATGCGATCCCCGCGCTGGCGGAAGTCTTCCGCACGCACGGCTTCGAGGGTGCATCGCTGTCGCTGATCGGCGCGGCCACCGGCCTGGGCAAAGGCAGCCTCTACAACTTCTTCCCTGGCGGCAAGGAAGAGATGGCGCAGGCGGTGCTGGACCATATCGACGCCTGGTTTCGCGACGAGGTGTTCACGCCGCTGCGCCGGGCGGCGGAGCCCCAGGCCGGCATCCGCGAGATGTTCCGCGTGGTGGACCAGTATTTCCATTCGGGGCGCCGCGTCTGCCTGATCGGCGCCTTCGCCCTGGCCGATTCGAGGGATCGCTTCGCGGCCTGCGTGAAGGACTATTTCGCCGAGTGGGTCGATGCCCTTGCCGTCGTCCTGCGTCGCGCGGGCATGGGCGCCGCCGAGGCGCGCGCGCAGTCGGAGGATGTCGTGGCGGTGATCCAGGGCGCCCTGGTGCTGGCGCGCGCGGCCAACGACGAGGCGGCCTTCGGGCGCATCATGCGGCGCCAGGAGCGGCGCCTGCTGCAGGCACTCCCTAGGGGGTAATGGCGGAATCGGGATTGCGTTCGACCAGGTCGAACAGCAGGCCGAAGGGATCGCGCATGTAGTACAGGCCCGGATGGGTGGCGATATGCACCGGCTTGCAGCCGGCGCCTTCCAGGTATTCGCGCGCCGCCTCGCGGTCCGCCACGTCGAACGAAGGCACGAAGCTGGTCAGCGGCCGGCTGTCGAGGTTGACGTAAAGGCGCAGCTTGCCGGTGTCGAATTCGAGCTGGCGCGTGGTCTTGGCCAGCAGCCGGAAGCCGAGGACTTCGCCGTAGAAGTGCTCCGCTTTTTCCAGGTTGGCGACGTGTACCGCGATTTCGTTGTTGGAGCGGAATAACGGCTGCGGTTCCATGTCGGTTTCGGTCTGGTTCGACGACGCGCTCATCTATGCACTCCCCGGGATGCTGGCGGCCTCGCCTCTTAGATAGCTCAAGCGGGCCCGGACTGCAATGCGGCGGACCGGATTCAGCCCCCGGCAGCGGCAGCCGGCGCTTCATCCAGGGCCAGGTGAAAGCGCGCCAGCGTGCCGTCGAGCAGGCCGTGCAATTCGGCGACGGTTTCCTCGCCCAGGGCGGTATTCAGCTGGTCCTGCGCCTGGCGCCAATGCGGCTTGGCCTTGTCCCAGGCGGCGCGGCCGGCGTCGGTGAGCTGCACCGCGCGGCTGCGCGCGTCCTTGCCGCGCACCACTTCCACCCAGCCGGCGTTTTGCAGCGGGCCGAGGTTGCGCGTCAGCGTGGTGCGGTCCATCTCCATGCGCGCGGCGAGTTCGGACAGGGTCAGCGAATCCGCGCGCAACAGCATGCCGAGCAGGCTGTACTGGGTGACCCGCAGGCCGGCGCGGGCGAGGTGGGTGTCGTAGTGCTGTGTCACGCGCCGGGTCAGCCGCCGCAGGCGGAAGCAGGTGCAGCCCCGGATGATGGGCGGCGGTGCGTCGGGTTGGCTCATGGGGCGTCTTGCGGGCCTTGGATTCGCTCAATATAGTGTATATGCACGAATTAAGACGCACACGACAGGAACCCGTTCATGAAAGGCCAGCCGGACCCGGCGACGCAGCAGATCCTCGCCCAGTGGATGGAGCGCGAAGCCGCGGTGCGCGGGCGCGTCAGCGGTACCGACATCATCCCGCCGGAACAGCTGGCGCAGCGGCCCGGCCTCGAATTGATGCAGGCGATCATCGACGGCGCCCTGCCGGTGCCGCCGATCGCCCGCTCGCTCGGCTTCCTGCTGGTCGAAGTGTCGCAGGGCCGGGCGGTATTCCAGGGCACGCCGACCTTCGATTTCTACAATCCCATCGGCAGCGTGCATGGCGGCTGGATCGCTACCCTGCTCGATTCCTGCGTCGGCTGCGCGGTGCATACGGCAATGCCGGCGGGGAAGGGATACACCACGCTGGAACTGAAAGTGAACTACGTGCGTGGCCTGACCAAGGACACCGGGCCGGTCCGCGCCGAGGGCAAGGTGATCCAGGCCGGCAACCGCGTGGCCCTGGCCGAAGGGCGCATCACCGATCCTTCGGGGCGGCTGTATGCGCATTGCACCACCACCTGCCTGGTACTGGATCTGGCCAAGGCGTAGTTTGCTCCGGGACATCGGCGCCGGTGCGCTGCTAGGATGCGGGCATTGGCTGGAGGGGAGTTCGGGTTGCCGGCAAGGGCAGGCGCACCTGTCCGGCGCGACGATGTTCGCGCGGCGGCGACCGCTTTCCCCGATGCCGCCCACTCCAGGAAGCGAATCGCCCATGAATCCGAAGCTCTCGAAGTCTCTCTCGTTGCTGGCCGCATGCGGCGGTGTGCTGTTGTCCGCCGCGGCGCAGGCGCAGACCAATGTCGCCGCCCTGCAGGCGAAGATCGATCAGCTGGCCGATACAGTAGAGCCGGAGGTCATCGCCAATCGCCGCTACCTGCACCAGCACCCGGAGCTCTCCAACCGCGAGTTCGAGACGGAGAAGTACCTGGTCAAGAAGCTCAAGGCGATGGGGTACGAAGTGCAGTCCGGCATCGCCCATACCGGGGTGGTGGCGGTTCTGCGTGGCGGCAAGCCGGGGCCGGTGGTGGCGTTGCGCTCGGACATGGATGCGCTGCCGGTGGCGGAGGAAGTGGACCTGCCGTTCAAGTCCACCGTACGCAGCACCTATGACGGCAAGGACGTCGGCGTGATGCATGCCTGCGGCCATGATGCGCACATGGGCATCCTGCTCGGCGTGGCGCACATCTTCGCGCAGATGAAGGATGAGCTGCCCGGTACGGTCAAGCTGATCTTCCAGCCGGCCGAGGAAGGCACGCCGAAGGGCGAGGAAGGCGGCGCCAAGCTGATGGTGAAGGAGGGCGTGCTGACCAGCGCGCCCCAGCCCGAAGCGATCTTCGGCCTGCACATCATGACCAAGTTCGAGACCGGCCAGCTGGCTTATCGCGCCGGCGGCACCATGGCCAGCGCCGACGATTTCACCGTGGTGGTGCACGGCAAGCAGACCCACGGCGCCATGCCCTGGAACGGCATCGATCCCGTCGTCATCGGTTCGCAGATCGTGCTCGGCCTGCAGACCATCACCAGCCGCCAGATGGATCTGACCAAGGCACCGGTGGTGGTGACCGTGGGCAAATTCGACAGCGGCGTGCGCAACAACATCATTCCCGACAGCGCCACGCTCAAGGGCACGCTGCGAGCTCTCGACGAGGGCATGCGGCAACAGCTGCACGACGACGTGCAGCGCACCGCCAGCAACATCGCCGCCGCTTCCGGAGCGACCGTCGATGTCGATATCGGCCAGGAAAGCGCCTATCCCGTCACCTATAACGATCCCAAGCTCACCGCCCGCATGCTGCCCACGCTCAGGCGCGTCGGCGGCGCCGGCCTGGTGGAGTCGCCGGTGATCATGGGTGCCGAGGATTTCTCCTTCTATCAGCAGCAGATTCCGGGATTGTTCGTCTTTGTCGGCGTACGCAAGCCGGGCGCCTCACTCGACGAATACGCGCCGAATCACTCGCCGCGCTTCAAGGTGGACGAGAGCGGGCTCAAGCTGGGCGTGCGCACCCTGGCCAACCTGACGGTCGACTATATGGCGGGGACCCCGGTAGTGATCGCGCAGTAGCCGCGAGGCTGCGAAATCCGGCCGCGGATTACAGCGGCAGCGGTTCCGCGGTTTCGGCGCAGTCCCCGGCGATCAGCAACGCCAGATGCGGCGGCATGCCGAGATTTTGCAAGGCAGCCACGGTCAGCGGCTGCGGTCTGCGTACGGTTTGCGCGCGCAGCAGCGCCGCTTCGATTTCGGCGGCGCAGGCGTGGATCACCGGGCGCAACGGCTGGTTTTCGCGCATGTATTGTTCGATGCGCTGCATATGGCGATGCGCCACGGCTGCCGGGTCGGTATCCGCCGGCAACCGCTCGACCCCGGTTCCGGGCGATGGAGCGAGGTCGTAGTTCGTGGTCACCAGATAGGTCTGGTTGTTGAATTCGGTGGTGAACTGCGCGGTGCATCCTGCCCCGCGCAGTACCCCTGTTTTAAGCAATTGGCGCCAACTATTGCGCAGGCCCGACTGCAGCGTGCCGATATCTGCCCATGTCGAACCGTCCGCGGAAAGCGCCCTGCCGGTCAATCCCGAGCCTTGGGTCACGCGTGTGCCTAGCGGCTGGAAGCCGCGGCTTTCCAGTTCCTGCATGGTGCTCTGTATCTTTCGTGGTATTGCTTGATCGTTCATCTGTTTCGCTGAAAGCCGCTTCTTCTACCGTTTGGCGGCCTCAGAGTGCCACTGATCGGCAAAGCTTCGCAAAAGGATGCATGAATCATTGGTCAGGTTCGGCCCGGGCCGGGGGTTTGGACCGATCCGCTTGCGGCGGGCGCGCATCGCCCGGCGGTATTGCCGCGTGCCGCAGCGGCGGCTATGGAAGTCCGCCTATTCGGCTTCGGGCGCTGCGTCCGGTGCTGTACGCGGCAGCGTTTCCCAGATCTGGGCATGCAGCTGGCCGAGCACGCTGTAGTGGGTGTAGAGGTCGACGATCTCGGTGTTGTCGACCTCGTAGGCTCCGCCAAGGGCCGGTGCCTGCCTGAAGCCGTAGCAGTGCCCGGCGGGCAGGATCATGCCGGCGGCGACGCAGTCGTCCACCAGCGGGATCATCAACCACTCGCCGGCGTTGTTGTCCTCGCGTAGCAGGGTATCGAAGTGTTCCTGGCTGTCGGCGATGCGCCGCAAGGTGCCGGCGCCGACATCGAGCATGCAGACGCTGCCGTCATCGGGAAGCACCAGGAACAGGTCGCCGTAGCGATTGACCAGCCAGAGGGTGAAATGGGGCGGGAGGATCCAGTTCCAGTCGGCCAGCAGCGCCGCCCAATCGCTCTCGCCACGTTCCAGCAGGTAATCGTTGACGTCCATCTCGGTAGCCGTTGTTTCTTGCCGGCAGTTTATCCCGCCGGAGTCGCAATCGACAGTCGCGCAGGCGCGATTCATTCTGTTACTGGCTCTTAGAACTCCACCACCTCCACCGCCCCGGCATATTTCCCGCTCAGGGCCTGCGCGAAGGACACCGCCTCCTCGATGGTGCCGTCGACATGGCTGGATGTAAGCATGGCGTAACTCTCCTCGTCGCTGTCGCCATCGATGCAGAGCTCGTCGATGATGTCCTCGATGATGTCGCAGTCCTTGCCGACCACGCCGACGAACAACACCCCGTCCCTTTTGAAATCGGCGACCAGGCTTTCGAGGCCGGGGCGGTAACCCCAGCGGGAACGCAACACGATTTTCTTGGCGTACGGCACGATCCGGTGCTCTTTGGATTCCATGGCCGCAGCATGAGCCTGAATTGCTGCATTTTTTTGATTGCCGGCGCAAAGGCGGCCGACGGCTGTGCGGGGATGCCCTCGCGGCCTATACTCGGTGCCGGAGCATTGCGCGTCCGGATTTGCCGTCCGCGTGCCATGCCAATCCATGAACGATCCGTGACAGGGCTGTTCTCCGATGGCGTTATTCGTTCCAAGATCGGTGCTGGAAGCCGCACAGGGCGGGGCTTCGACCAAGCGCTTCCGCGACTTCGTCATCGCCCAGTTCGAGGGTGAAGGCGCCATCGCCGTGCCCAACGCCATCTGGCTGCCGGCGGCGGCCTGGGCCGGTGCGCGCCAGCCTTCCGGCAATCGCATGCGCGACCGCGGCATGCTGCTGCAGCGGCTGGATGTGCTGGTCACGCGCCGCGGCACCACGGTCGTTTCCACCACTGGCGGCATGATCCCGCTGGCGCGCCTGCGCAACGCCATGAAGTCCGAGGGTGTGGATCTGAAGGAATGGAATTTCCCGCCGGACGAGGTGCTGGACAAGGCGCTCGATCCGACCGGAGGCAAGAAGGACAAGGCCGAGGAAAGCGTCACCGCGCCCGACGCCAGCACCTTTGCCCGCATCGACGCGCAGGCGGTATCGAGCAGCGCAGGCTTCGAAGTGCGGATCCTGGATCCTTACAAGATCCAGTACCGCGAGGGGCCGCTCACGGTGATCATCCACGGCATTCCGGGCATGGTCGGCGGTCGCCAGGGTTTCAAGGTCAAGCTCGATGCGCTGGCGTCCAGCGCCCCGCTCACCCCCGCCGAACGCGCCCGCCTGCTCGGCAATTTCCGCGCGGCGATGGAGTACCAGGACCTTTCCGTATTGTTTTAGGGCTGGCCGAGTACCTGCGGGTTGACCAGGTATTGCGGCCGCCGTCCGGCCAGTGCATCGATCAGGTTGTTGGCGGCGCACAGCTCCATGGCGTGGCGCGTCTCCCAGGTGGCGGAGCCGATGTGCGGCAGCGCCAGCACATTGGGCATGGCCAGCAGCGGCGACTCCTGCGGCAGTGGCTCCTGCTCGAATACATCCAGGCCCGCGCCGGCGATCCGCCGCTCTTGCAGCGCCGCGATCAACGCCTGCTCGTCGACGACGGCGCCGCGCGCGGCATTGACCAGGAACGCGGAAGGCTTCATCAGCGCCAGCTCGCGCGCGCCGATCAGATGCCGGGTCTGCGCCGAGAGCGGCGCCAGCACGCAGACGAAATCGGACTCGCGCAGCAGCGCGTCCAGTTCACGCCGCTGCGCGCCCAGTTCGCGTTCCGCTTCCGCTTTTGGCGAGCGGGCCGTGTACAGCACGCGCATGCCGAAGCCCCGAGCCGCACGGCGCGCGACCGCGCTGCCGATGCGGCCGAGGCCGACGATGCCCAGGGTCTTGCCGTGCACGTCCACCCCGTATTGTTCGGCGCCCACCGGGCGCTTCCACTGCCCGTTCCGCAGCCATTGTGAAAGCTCGGCGACGCGGCGCGCGGCGCCGAGAACCAGCATGAAGGCGGTATCCGCCGTGGTCTCGGTCAGCACGTCCGGCGTATTGCACAGCAGGATGCGGCGCGCGTTCAGCGCTTCGACATCGATGGCGTCGTAGCCGACCGAGACGGTGGCCACTGCTTGAAGTCGCGGCGCGCGGGCGATGAAGGCGGCGTCGATGCGGCCGTACATGCCGATCAGTCCCTGCGCCTGCTCCAGCGCCGCCAGGAAATCCGGCTGCGCCGCGCCGGCGAGGCCATCGAATGCGGCGACCTCGAAGTGTTCCTTGAGCAGGGCCAGTACGTCGGGCTGTAGCACCTTGTAGAGGAGGACGTGCTTTTTCATGGCGGATCACGCAAGGAAGATGTGCGCATTGTGGCGGCGCCTGCGGCCACGTGCTACATGTTGTGCCGAAACTTATCTGGACAGGACAAGGCAATGGATCTGAACGGCAAGCTGGTCGTCATTACCGGCGGCGGCAAGGGCATCGGGCGCGCCATCGCGGCGGCGTTCGCGGAGCGCGGCGCCGACCTGGCCCTGCTCGACCTGGACGAGGCCGACCTGATCCATAGCAAGGCCCTGTGCGAATCCAAGGGCGTGACGGCGCATACCTACCTGTGCAACGTCGCGCGGGAAGAGCAGGTGATTGCCGCGCTCGACGCGGTGGTGCGCGATGCCGGCCGGCTGGACGTGCTGGTCAACAATGCCGGCATCACCCGCGACGCGCTGTTGCTGAAGGTGAAGGACGGAAAGGTGGCGGGCAAGATGTCCCTGCAGCAGTGGCAGGCGGTGCTGGACGTCAATCTCACCGGCGTATTTCTCTGCGGACGCGAGGCGGCGGAGCGGATGGCGCTGCTCGGCCACGGCGGCCTGATCATCAACATCTCCAGCATCTCGCGCCACGGCAACGCCGGGCAGAGCAACTATTCCGCGGCGAAGGCCGGTGTGGCGGCGATGGCGGTGGTGTGGGCGCGCGAGCTGGCGCGCTACGCGATCCGCGCCGCCGCCATCGCCCCGGGCTTCGTGCGTACCGACATCCTCGGCGCGATGAAGGCGGAGGTGCTGGAGAAGATCCTGGCGCCGGTGCCCGCGGGACGCCTGGGCGAGGCGGACGAAATCGCGCGTGCGGCCTTGTTCATCGCCGAGAACGATTATTTCAACGGGCGCGTGCTGGAAGTCGACGGCGGACTGCGCCTGTAATCGTCTGTCGCGGGGGCGACGGAACCCGGCACGGCGTCAAGGCGAAGTTCCCGCCGCTCGGCGTACTTTCGCGCCAGTACGGCGCAGACCATCAGCTGCATCTGGTGGAACAGCATCAGCGGCAGCACGATCACGCCGACGGCGTGTCCGGCGAACAGCACCTTGGCCATCGGCACGCCGCTCGCCAGGCTTTTCTTGGAGCCGCAGAACACGGTGGTGATTTCGTCGGCGCGGTCGAAGCCCTGCAGCCGCGCGGCATAGCGGGTGGCGAGCAGGACCAGGGTCAGCAGGATGCCGTTCACCACCAGCAGGCCGCCCAGCGCGCGCGGCGGCACCTGGTGCCACAGGCCCTGCAATACCGCCGCGCTGAATGCGGCGTAGACCACCAGCAGGATCGAGCCCTGGTCGACGAAGCGGAGCATGCCATGGTTGCGATCGACCCAGGCGCCGATCCAGCTGCGCGCCACCTGGCCGGCGATGAAGGGCAGCAGCAGCTGCACCACGATCTTGCCGATGGCGTCCAGTGTATCGCTGCCGCCGGTGGCGGCGTGCGTGCCGATCAGGATGCCCGCCAGCAGGGGGGTCAGGAAAATGCCGATGAAGCTGGAGGCGGAGGCGCTGCAGATCGCCGCCGGGACGTTGCCGCGTGCGATCGAGGTGAAGGCGATGGCGGACTGCACCGTCGCCGGCAGGGCGCAGACGAACAGTACGCCCAGGTAGAGTTCCGGCGTCACCAGTGGCGACAGCAAGGGCTTGAGGGCGATGCCGAGCAGCGGGAACAGCGCAAAGGTGCTCGCCACCACGGTCAGGTGCAGGCGCCAGTGGCTGGCGCCGGCGACGATCGCCTGGCGCGACAGCTTGGCGCCGTGCAGGAAGAACAGCAGCGCCACCGCGAACACCGTGGCGTCGTCGAAGAATGCCGCCATCTCGCCGCGCGCCGGCAGCAACGTGGCCGCGGTGACCGTGGCCACCAGGGCCAGGGTGAAGCGGTCGACGCCGGGAATGGAAATGGAGCGCGTCATCGTTGCCGTGCTGCGGGGGTGTTCCCCGGCTGATCTACAACCTGTTTCATTGGAAATAAGGGCTGGTTGTGAAAACGGCGCGGCTTCGCCAGTCCGCGCGGCATTGACGGCGACGGGCGGGAATCGTTCCCTGATCGTCAGAAGCGCGCGCTTTTCCGGGAAGTTCCCAGGCCGGTGACAAGGCCGAACACCCCGGATACAAACTCCACCAGCAGCAGCGTGATGGCGACCAGGGCGAAGCCCGAGTAGATCGCGGCGCTGTCGAGCGGGATGGCGAAGGAATAGCTGGCGTAGGTTTCGCGCATCAGGTCGCGGTCGCCGTGCCGGGCCAGGTACAGCACCTTGCCGGGCAGGCTGGTCTGCAGGCCGGTCTGCTGGTCCTTGAAATGCAGGTAGCGCAGGTACATGGTCTCGATCGGCGCCGCTTCGTCGCGGAACACAATGTCGCTGCTGTCTTTGTGCTTGCGGATCAACGCTTCCATCGAGCCATTGAAATCGCGATCGGCGATATCGCGGTAGCCCTTGAGGTTGGTCTGCACTTCCTGAAGGTGCGCGTCGAGCCGCTTCTCGAACTGATCGACGAAGGTCGGAATCTGGATGCCGAGCAGCAGGGCGACACAGGCGATGAAAATCAGCAGGTAACGGTACAGAAAAGACATGGTCTTGAGCCGGGTCCTTCGACTTGGGAGCGCCCGGTACCGCCTGAGCACCAGTTTGGCCACGCCCCCTGCTTGTAGTTCCGTGAATGATAGCCAAAGCACATCCGCGGCATAGGGAAAATTGCCTTGCCTTATGGCCGTTACGCCCCTTTAATGAGAATAATTCTTGTTTGAGAGGTGCGTCATGAGTGCTGTCCTCGCCACTGAAACGCACGGGCTGCCGGCCGGGGCAGGCCCCACGACGGGTGCATCGCCGCTGCGTCGGCTGGTCGGTCCGGGCTTGCTGGTGGCGGTCGGCTACATGGATCCGGGCAACTGGGCCACCGACATCGCGGGCGGCTCATCCTATCGCTATGCCCTGATCAGCGTGGTGATCGCCGCCAGCCTGCTCGGCCTGCTGTTCCAGACCCTGGCTGCGCGCCTGGCGGTGGCCACCGGGGAGGACCTGGCGCAATTGACCGCGCGGCATCTGCCGGTGCCGGTGGCCAGGGCGGCCTGGCTGGCCGGTGAGCTGGCGATCGTCGCCACGGCGTTGGCCGAACTGGTCGGCGGCGCCATCGCCCTGCAACTGCTGTTCGGCCTGCCCTTCGGCGCCGGCCTGGCTTTCAGCGCGCTGGCCACGCTGGGTGTGATGGTGCTGTCCAAGGGCCATCCCGGCGTACACGAGAAGATCGTCAATGGGCTGCTGGCGGTGGTCGGTTTGAGCTTCGTCGCCCTGCTGCTGCAGTCACGGCCGGATTTCACCCAGGCTGCGGGGGATGTCGCGCGCAGCGGCGGCCTGCTGCACAACCGCGAGGCGCTGCTGCTGGCACTGGGTATCGTCGGCGCCACGGTGATGCCGCACAACCTGTACCTGCATTCGGGCCTGGTGGCCGAGCGCGCCCGTGGCATCGCGATGCCGCTACGCCGCCGGGCCATGCAATTGGCGACGCGCGACACCGCCGTGGCGCTGGGCTTTGCCATGCTGGTCAACGTCGCCATCCTGGCCGTGGCGGCGGCTTCGCTCGGTGGCCGCGGGCCGGCGGTGACCAGCCTCGCCGGCGCCCATGCAGCGCTGCGGCTGAGCCTGGGCGCCGCCGCTGCCTTGATCTTCGGCGCGGCCCTGTATGCGGCGGGGCAGAGTTCGGCCATTACCGGCGTGCTTGCCGGCCGTCTGCTCAGCCGCGGTTTTCGCGGGCGCGAAAGCTCCACCTGGGTGCGCGGCATCGCCACCCGGCTGGGCGCGGTGATCCTGGCCTGCCTGTTCGTCGGCGCCGGCGGCGTCGCCACCCCGGATTCCCTGCTGGTGTTCAGCCAGGTGATCCTCAGCCTGGCGCTGCCCTTCGCCCTGGTCCCGCTGGTGCTGCTGGCTTCGCGGCCCGCGCTGATGCGCGAATTCAGCCTGCCGCCGGCGGTGCGCCATGGTGCTGCCGCGCTGACGGCCGGTGTGGCGCTGCTGGATATGGGTTTGCTGCTGGTGCAGTTCGGCGGATAAGCGCTAAGAGCCTGTAACAGAATGAATCGCGCCTGCGACGGTGGTCATTTTTGCGCAGTGCAAGTCGGACAGAGTGCGGCATGGTGACTCCATGGTGCGCTCTGGCCGGCGCAGCAATGCGCAAAAATGGCCCCGTCCCGAAGGGTTGCGCCCAAAATCGCGCCGGGGCGGCCCCGACACGGTGCCCGAGCGTAACGAGGTGGGTGCGGGAGAGGCCGCTTTCGCCCGCTCCCGCACCCACGCTGACGCGGCACCGTGTCGCGGGCGATCGTTGTCAGCCCCAGCCATGGAATCACCATGGCTCAGCCCTCCGCCTTGCCTGACGCGATTTTGGACTGCAACGCAGGTGCGATTCATTCTGTTACAGGCTCTAAGGCGTCGCCGGGTTTACTTGACGTCTGCGGCCGGGGAACCGGCCGTGATCCCGCGTGGATCGAGGCTGTTGCCGCTGAGGTGTTGCCGCAGCGTCCATTGCACCCATTCGCTATTGCCGCTGAGCAGATCGCGCTGGTAGCTGCGCAGCACCTTCGGCGCCTTCATCAGATTGAGGCCCAGCAGGTTGGCCGAACTGAGGCCGCCGTCGCCGAGGTCGACCTGCACCAGGGGCGCGGCGTCGCAGGCAGAAGAGGAGGCCATGGCGCCGCTGATGCGCAGGTCGCCGGCGGTCATCAGGCATTGCGATTCGGCGCTGCGGCTTTGCTGCAGGAATTGTGGGCCGGAGCCGAAGCTGGCCAGCAGGTGCGGCGTCCAGCTCTGCTCGGCGCTGCCGCCAAAGCCGGCGCGCAGGGTCAGTCCGGCGCGGAATTCCTCCTGCGCCTGGACTTGCGCCGCGCAGCAGGCGCAGAGCGAAAACAATGTGGCCGCGGCCAATTTATGCATGAAAACAACCTGAAAACGCCGTGACAGCGTATACGGAGCGAGAGCAGACCGGGGAAACAACGCAAGTGGTATGCCACAAATGAGGCGTGGTTCAGCCGGTGGGGCCGTCGAAAGGCGGCTCTCTCCGGAAGGCCGGCGCCATTTTTCGCCGGAGGCGCCATCGGGACGGGTCAAATGTAAAAAAAGCCCCGCAAGGCGGGGCTCAAAATGCCACTTGGGGGAAGTGTGTTGACAGGCCCTGGCTAGATGGGGAGGACGTTGCGCTGCGCCAGCGTCCGCACCGCTGCCGGTCGAGCAGGTTGGTGGAGCCGCCGCGCACACCCGGCGGCTCGAAGCCGGAACGCCAGGCGATCATGTCGAGGATCGAGTTCGGGTCGAACGGCAGCGACTCGACATGGCCGCGCCGGGCGCGCGGACCGATGATGCAGCAGTGCACGCGGATGCCGAGGCGGCCATCCTTTTTGGTGGCGGTGAACTCGGCGTCGCGGAGTTGGAAGTCGCAGTCCCCGAGTGTGAAGTCATTGATTTTCTCATCCCTGAGTGTCAACCGTGCAAGGCTAGGGTGTGCACTTGTCAGGAATATGAAAGGCGCTGCTGCCGCTGCTCGATACGCTTGCCTGTAGCGCCGGCCTGGCCCCGGTTGCAGGCACTCACCTCATTTTTACTATGGAGGCGTCACCGGTTATCGGCGATGATGCGTCCTTCGGACGGTTGCCAGGGAAAGACGCCGTCGTTTTCTGATCGACTGTCGCCATGCGCTTTTCCAGACTGTTTCTTGGGTTCGTGTTCGCTGCCTGCGGCGGGGCCGCGCAGGCCCTGTCGATCGACGGCGAGTTGCAGCTGCATGCCGCGGTCGGGCAGCCCCTGTCGGTGTCGGTGCCGATCACGCTGGCGGGCGACGAGGTCTCCCGCATCTACTACCGCCTGACCCCGGCTTCCGGCTTGGCCGAAGCGGAAGAGCGGGCCGCCGCCCAGGTGCATGCCGCCTACGATCCCGCCGTTCCGGCCATCGTGCTGAGCACGTCGACCCGGGTGACGGTACCGGCGATGCGCTTGCATCTCGAAGTCGGCGCTGGGGCGGTGGTGGTCAGCCGCGACCTGACGGTGCTGTTCGACATCCCGGATCTGAACAAGTCCTCGCCGCTGGAATCTCCGGCGCCGGTGGTCGGGCAGGTTGTGATGCGGACGGACAATGCCGCGCGGCCCGCGGCGGCTCCTGCGCCGACGCCTGCCGCGGTGCCCGACGGTGCGCATGCGATTTCCATCGGCAAGGAAGAGGATCAGAAGACGGCCATCGCCTACGGCGATGCCGCGGCCGGCGGTGCGGCGGTGAACGGTGCCGCCGCCACCGCCGCCGCACCGGCTGCGCCGCAGATGGTGATCGCGCCGCGCCCGAAATATTTCAACAGCTATCAGGTGAAGAAGGGCGATACGCTGGCCAGCATCGCCACGCACTTCGCCAGGGCCGGCGCGGGCAATGCCGACGCGGTGATGCTGGCGGTATTCGAGGCCAACATCGACGATTTTCCCGCCGGCAATCCGCAGCACCCCATCGTCGGCCGGCAACTGGACATTCCGGATGCGGCATCGATCGGCAGCGAGCCGGGCTATCGCATCGCCGAGTTCAGGGATTATCTGCGCAAGCCGGTGGGGGAGTGGCAGGTTCCGGTGACGCTGCTGCGCAAGGCTGCCGAGCCGGTGCAGGAGACTCCGAGGGAAACCCCGGCCTGGCAGCAGCCGCGCAACCTGATCGGCGCCGCGGCGCTGCTGCTGGTGCTATGGGGTTTGCGCGCGCTGTTCGCCGGCGGCAAGCACAAGCGCACTATGGCGGCGCGGCGTGCCGTGTCCACCGGGGGCGCGCCGGCCATGCTCCCCAACCTGTTGCAGGCCGCTCCGGTTGCGGCAACGCCACGCGAACCGGTGAAACTGCTGGGGCCGCCCCCGCCGGAAACCGAGCAGGCGGAAATCTCGCGCCTGCGCGAATTGCTGGCGCAGCAGCCGGGACGCGCCGACATCCGCCTGCGGCTGGCGCAGCGCCTGTTCGAGGCGCGCCGCGCCGCGGGGTTCGCCGAGGTGGCCTTGCCGCTCGAAGCCGTGCTCAGTCCGGAAGCCTGGGAGCGGGTGCGCGCCATGGGGCATGAACTGCTGCCCTCCGATTTCCGTTTTCAGCCGCAAGCGGGAATCGCTCCGGCGCCGGAACTGCTGTCGTTGCTGGACCAGAACGCGGCGGCTCGGCAGGCGGCGGCTGCGCCGGCCGCCGAAGGCGGCACCATCGATTTCGACTTTCACGGCGAGATGGCGCGCGTCGATAAGGCGCGCAGCGACGTATTCGGCGGCAGCTGAGCGCGGTCGACGCGGGACGGCTGGCTGCTCAGGGATTGCCGGAGGGCTCCGGCAATTGCGTGTACACGTCACTGCCGAATCCCGCGGGCGTCTTCGCCGCGTATCCCAGGTAGGGCAGGCCGAAAATATCCTCGACGCTGCGCAGCAGCGAATAGTGGTTGTATGGCTTGGTGCTGATCGTGCCCGGTTTGATGAAGGGCGACAGCAACACCGCGCCGATGCGGCCGCCGCCGCGACCGCTGAGCCCGGGAAACTGCGCATTCGGTCCTGGCGTTTCACCGCAGCAGGCCGAGGCGTCGGTTTGCGGGCCGTTGGACTCATCGAAGGTGACGATCAGCAGGCCATCCTGTTTGAACGCCGCCGAGTCGAGGATCAGCGGCACCCACTGCCGCAGGAAGGCGTCGGCCGAAACCAGGCCGCCGGGTTCGCCGTCGACGCAGGGTGAGTCGTGGCCGTCGTGGCACAGGCTCGGGGTGATGAAGGCGAAATTCGGTGTGGCGGCGGCGTTGGCCAGATCGGCGCTCAGCTGCTTCAGGTTTACCACGTGCCGGTTGCAGCGCGAGGGATCGTCGATGACGCGATGGAAGTAGACGAAGGGGTTGTGCTTGGTGGCGTACTGGTCGCCTGGCTCCGCCTTTCGCGCCGGATCCCGCGCACCGATCCTGGGGCGACCGCAGCTGGCGGCCTCGCGCTGCGGGTTGTTGCCCATGTCTTCCATGTAGCCACGCCAGCTCAGGCCGGCTTGCTCCAGTTGGTCCGGCAGGCTGGGCACGTCGGCGGCATAGACGCAGCCGCGGCCGACCGCTTGCCCGTTGGCATCGGCTGGGGCGGTGGCCTTGAACTCGACGTAGTCGTGGCAATCCGACTGGGTGTCCGGATTCGGTCCCTGCCCGCTGATCATGGCGATGTAGTTGCCCTGGCTGAAGTGGGCGGTACCGTAGTAGTTGGAGAGCAGCGCGCCGCGCGCCGGCAGCGCTTTCGCCATATAGGCCGCGGGAGATGTCGCGCCGAAGGAATTTTCATAGTCCTCGTTTTCCAGCACCAGCAGGAAGACGTGGCCGATGCGCGGTGGCTTCGCCGCGATTGGCGCAGCGGACGATGTCGCCACGACAACGCCCGCCTCGACGGAACGGGCGCCGCTGCCGCAGGCGGCAAGCAGGCCGAGCAGTACGCAGTTGCCGATGAGGGTCAGGTGGCGGCGGATGTTCTGCGGGGATGTGTACTTGTTCAAGGCATGCGCAACAAGGTCAACGGGATGGGGCAGTGTAGGGCTTGATGGCAAGGCCGGGCCAATGACCGCCGTCGCAGGCGCGATTCATTCTGTTACAGGCTCCAGGTTTCCACTCGCGCTGCTGGGTGTGCGCCTGGTGATCCAGGTGCTGCTGATCATGGTGGTGTGGTGGAGTACGCGGGTGCCGCGCGATCCGGCGATGGCCGCGGTGCGCCAGGCCTGGGCAAGACGCAGTCTGCCGGCGCTACTTGCGCAGACCCAGTGTGCTGGTGGTGCCCGAGCGGCCGATGTCTTCCACGGCGGGAGCGGTACCGAAGAAACGGTCGCCGCTGCCCATCGATACGCCCCACCAGTAGTTTTCGTTGCGGAAGTGATGGTAGCGGTGCTCGCGCACCCGCCGCTGGTAGTGGGCGATGTCCGGGCACCAGGGAATGTGCGCGAGGTAGTGCACCCATTCGTAATGCAGGCCGAGGAGCAGGTAAGTCACTTCACCGGTGAGCACCAGTTCCTTCCATGGCCACAGGGCCCATAGCAGCAATGCCACCGCGGGCAGGGTGAGCACGTGGACATGGCGCGGGATGAATACCCACTTCAGGTTCCAGGGATCCGCATGGTGACGGCGATGCGTCACCGGCAGGTAGAAGTCGAGGGTGCGGCCGAACAGCCGCCGTGGCCGGTAGTGCAGCAGGTAGACGTGGATCAGCCACTCGTTGAAGGGGAAGTAGGCCAGCACGGCCAGCGCCACCAGCGCGTCTTTCCATCCTGACGGGGCCATCGCACCGCGCCATGCGCCGAAGCCGAGCGCGAAGGCGGCGATCAGCAGTGGGCTGGGATGGGCCCAGAACAGCCTGAGCGCGCTGCGCCGGTCGCGCGGCAGGGTTTCCGGTGGACGCATCGGATTGCGCCGGGCGGTTTCCTCCGCGCCGATCATGATCCGGTCGTCGCTGCGGTTGGCTGCCTGGTTCATTTCATCCTCCTTCGTTGCCGCTTGCCTCAAGCGTGCGTTCCAGCGCACGCCGGCCGATCTCCACGTGGCGGCGGCCGGCCGTGCGTGCGGCCTCGACATCTCCGGCCGCCACCGCTCGTGCGATGCGGCCCAGGCCGGCGAGGTCGCGGAATTCCGCTTCCATGACCCGGGTCAGCAGCCCCCAAACCTGGCGATAGGTTCTCTGCATCGAGTTGAACGCCAGGCGGAAGGCGATGTTGTCGCTCGCGGCCACCAGGGCCTTCCAGAATTCGAAGCAGTGGTTTTGCAGCGCGCCGATGTCGCTGCCCGCTGCGCGCATCTGCTTCAGCAGTGCCTGCAGTTCCTCGGCCAGCCTGGCGCCGCCGTGTTCCGCGGCGGCGGCGGCGATGTCCGGTGCCAGCGCCGAGCGCATCGCCATGATCGAGCGCACTGCAGTGTTGTTGACGCGGCCGCGCTTGTCGAGCAGCAGGCTCGGCAGCAGTTCCAGGCCGGCCTCATCCAGATAATCCAGCACGACATGGTTGCCGCCCTGGCGCACCGCGACCAGTTGCGACTGCTGCAGGCGCTTGATGGCCTCGCGTACGGCGCCGCGATTGACGCCGAGGGCTTCCGACAACTCGCGCTCCGAAGGCAGGGCGGCGCCGGCCGTGAGTTCACGCCGGACGATGCGATCCTTGAGCTGGAGATATACGGACTCCGAGAGTGATTGCCGGGAGACCGGCCGGAACGGACTGGTAGTGAACATATGATCATCTTATCATACCAGTTAAGACGCAATGGCGGCGGGCGCCGGACGGGCAGGCCAGCCGGCATACGCCTGGTCGCTATTGCGATACGAGGCCGATCAGTACGATACATTCCAGAATCGCGCACGCGATCTCGCTCGAAGAGCAAAACCGGTGCAAAAATGAGCAATTGATGCAGCGCAAAATCGCCGGATGCCCTGCGTGCGGGCATGCTGCATTGCGATTTGTTATGACATTGAAGTCTTTTGTTGCGACCGCTCTTAAACGGTGCAAGTGCGAGCGCGATTGCATCCGCGCAACTACCTGGTACTTTCGATTGAAACAAGGCCAAAGGCACTTCACAAGCAGTACTGCAATCGACTAAAGTCAACCGATGATCAGGGACGATCTGCGCCGCAACGGGCGCGCAAGCAAAACAAAAAAGGGAATCACGCAAACCTCCACCAAGTAGATTCTGGCAACCGACGGCAGGGCGACATTCGCGCATCAGCTTGTAGACGCCGAATATCGTTGCGCTTACGCCGTCCGTCTGCCTCGATTCCTGGTATCCGCCCGGCGGCATTCGGTAGCGTATGGGCGGTAAGGTGGAGAAACCGGGTCTGTTGTGAAATGGGGCATCGAGAAAAAAGACGTCGGACTTTTCCGCCGTCCATTCTGGGATACCTGGGAGGTAGCCTGTGAAAATTGTAAAGCCCGTCCGGAGACTCCGCTGCGGGGATGCGCTGGCGCGAGAGGATTACGCTGAGCTGAGCCTGATCTGGCCCGATACCGTGAACCAGAATTTCACCGCGGACCTCGTCGACGTTGTCCGCACCCTGGCTTATCTGACGATTTCGGTGCCCTTGTACCTGCTGGCCAGCATCGCTCTGGCTGTTGCGCTGTACATTCGCTGCGCCGGCCTGTTGCTGCTGGCCGACTGACCGGCGGCATCGCTGCGACGGTGACCGCGATCCGGTGCCCTCGCCAGTTGCGATGCCTGAATGGGGGGTCCCAAACGACTTCCGCTCGAACATTGTAAAAATTCCGCATCTGCGCAATGTTCGGTTGGTAGATACCGCGCCGCATCCGGCATCTTTCCTCTGCGTGACCGCTTCAGGCCCAACCTGGTGCACGCAACGCTATCCACAGCCCCTGTCGATAACTTTTGTACAACTGCCGCCGGCCGATGCTGGAACGCCCGCGGTTGCGCGCTTTTTACCGGTTGTGACGAAATTCTGACCAGACCATGAAGGCTGTGGATGAAGCGCTTTTCGCTGCACTGCAAAAATGCCCGTCGATCACTGGCGGTGCGTTGTAATAAATTTCTGGAGCACGCTCTCCGCGGCTTGAGCCCGCAGCTTCAGCGTTCGAGTTCGTCGATGGTCTTGGGCCAGTTGCTCTTCAGCAGCCGCGACAGTGCGCGGTCCGCCAGCAGACGGCCCTCGGTCTGGCAGCGGGCGCAGTAGTTGGCTTCATTGTCGGCGTAGACGATGCGTTGCACCGGCGCGCCGCATACCGGGCAGGGCTGCTTGTAGCGGCCATGCACCGCCATCTCCGGGCGGAACGCGGTGACTTTCTCCGGCCAGCCGGTGCCGGCTTCGCGGCGCAGACGCTCGGTCCATTCCGCAAGCACGTTGCGTGTTGCATCGAACAATCTCCGCTGTTCGGCGCCGCTGAGCGCGCGCGTCTGCTTGAAGGGAGAGAGTCGTGCGCGATGCAGGATCTCGTCGGAGTAGGCATTGCCGATGGCGCTGAGCACCCGGGGATCGGTCAGGGCGCGCTTGAGCGTGTGATTCTCGCGCGTCAGTGCGGCGACGAAGGCGTCGAGGCTTGCCTGCGCCACTTCCAGGCCGCCGCGGTCGAAGTCTTTCAGGCGGTCCCGGCCGCTCAGCAGGTGCAGCGCCGCACGGCGCTTCTTGCCATGTTCCACCAGCAGCAGCGTGCCGTGTTCGAAATCGAGTGCGGCCAGGCCGGTGCCCTTCGGTAGAGGCGCATCCGGTTTCTTCCAATGCAGCCGGCCCAGGATCATCAGGTGGATCACCGCGAAGTATTCGCCCTCGAATTCGAATACCAGCCGCTTGCCGAGACGCGAGGTGCCCTTCAATTTGCGCATCGCGAATGCCGCGGGGGGCGGTTCCACCGTGCGCAGCACGAAGGGATTGCCGATGCGCAGACGCAGCAGCGGCGCATCCAGGGCAATGGCCTCGATGCGCTCTAGGTAGACCGTCAGGTCCGGCAGTTCGGGCATGGTTGAGCCGAGTCGGTGACCGCCGCAGTGTAGCCCGGACCCGGCCGGGAAAGCCGTATGGCGATATGTCAGCCCATGCCATTGGCGCGTCGGGTGCGCTCGATGTCGAACCGCCAGGGCTGGCCATAACCCGGAGCGCTGTAGACCAGGAATTGCGGAAAGCGCGGATCGGCGTGCTCCCGGCTGGTGACGAGCACGTTGCGTTCGAGATCGACGTGGCCGAAAGCATAGGGAACATCCGGCAGGTTCAGGCCGAGACTGCCTGTGGCATCGATGTCCCGCCGCCGCAGGTACTCACGCAGGAAAAAAGGGGCGGCGCCGAAGGGCTGCGTCGTCACCCGGTACCAGTAGGGACCTTGCCGCATTGGCCAGCGCTGGAATACATAGCACCCGAAGACGATCACGCAGCGTTCGCCGCTGCGCAGCAGTTGCGGGCGGACCATGGCGGCCGACGCTTCGCACGCAGCGATTTCTCCCATGACCTCGCATGGTGCCGTCGCGTTGTGCTGGAAATACAGCCGATGCCGTGACTCAGGTCGGCCGTGCGTGTATTCGCGCCAGGTTTCGTCGATCAGCCATTCGCCGCCGGGGAAGCGCAGACAGACGCTGGTGCGCCGCACCGGCTCGTGGATCGGCGTGGCGGTGGCCGCTGCGGGCAGCGTTGGCCGCGTGGTGAGGGACTGCGAAGCTGGAGAGGATGACATGGCGCATTCGATGCGGCGGGCGGAATCGGCCCTGGATCGATGCTAGTGAGTGCGCGTGCCGTCCCGGTGCGGGATTTGTGCAAAAGATGTGGAATCGTCAGCGACCGCCCAGGAAAGATTCCAGTGCCTGGTTGAAGGCCGGCGCATTCCACAGGTTCATCGCATGCGAAGCACCGGCGATGGTGGCGCGCTGTGCTGCGGGGAGGAGCGCGGCGAGCGCATCCAGCACGGCGGGATAGGGCGCGGGACTTTGCGCGCCGCCGATCAGCAGCAGGGGCAGACGCAGGGCGGCTGCATTGGCGGCGGTGATGATTTCGTAGGTCTCCGCCACCTGCCCGAACAGGGTGTTGGCATTGTCCTGCATCATGCGCTTGAGCCAGGGCACCATGCGCGCCCAGGTGCCGCCGCCGCTGACCGTGTCGATGAACAGCTCGAGCGCGCCATCCGCATTTCCCGCCTGGAGCAGTTCCAGCGCGCGCCGCCGGAAGCCGTTGCGGTCCAGGTCCGCCGCTTGCTTGCCCGATACCATGCCGACGCCCAGGCCGGGTTCGGCAAGGACCAGGGAGCGCAGCAGTTCCGGGTGTTGCCGCGCCAGCAGCCAGCTCACGGTGCCGCCGCGCGAGTGCCCGACCAGATCCATCGGGCCCAGCCCGAGGCCGTCGATGAAGGCGGCGAGATCATCGGCATGTTGCTGTGGCGAAAAGCCGGTGCCGCTGCCGTCCCAGTTTTCGGGCCAGTAATGGCGCAGGCTGACCGCGATGACGCGGCGCTGCGCCGCCAGGGGCTCCATCTGTGGTCGCCAGAAGCGGTGGTCGCAGAGGCTGCCGTGCACCAGCAGCAGGGGCTTGCCGCTGCCGGCTTCGACGTAGGACAGGTCGTAGCCGTTGACGCGGAGAGATGTGGGAGCGGAGGTGGTCGGCACGGGATTGCAGGCAATGAAGGAGAGCGGTGGATGTTGTGGGGGGGCAGACGGTGATTTCCTATCCGCCTCTCCACACCACCCGGCCGATCACCTTGAGGTGTTCCAGCTGGTCGGCGGTGATGAGTTCCATCGCATACTGCGGCGCGGAATTGTCGCTGTGCATTTCCACGCTGCCGTCGATTCTTTGCACCAGGCGTTTGACGCGCAATTCGTCGCCGATGGTGAGGGCGTAGACTTCGCCGTTCCTGATGGCCTGGTCGGCGATGTGCACCAGTACCACGTCGCCGCTGCGCAGGAAGGGCGACATCGAGTCTCCCTCCACGCTGACGATGCGGCAGTCCTTCGCCGCCAGTCCCTTGCGCGCCAGCCAGTCGCGGCGGAAGGCGTGGGAGTGGCCGATTTCCTCGTGGTCCCAGCTGACCCGCCCGCCGCCGGCGGAAAGCTGGGGGCCGTGGACGCGGGTGACGAAGGTGTAGCTGGCGGCGGGTTCATCCGCTGTGATTCCGGCGGTCACGGCCTGGCGTTCGCCCTTGCCGGAGTTGAGCCACCGGGGATTGAGGTTGAGCAGTTCGGCGAGTTGCAGCAGATTGTCGTCGCGGAGGGACTCGATCTGCCCCGATTCCCACATGGTGACGGTGGCGCGCGTGACGCCGACGCGGCGCGCCAGTTCGGCCTTGCTGATATCGAGTTGCTTGCGCGCGTCGATGATGCGGCCGGCAAGGGTATTCATGGAGCGACACTATACGTCTGTTAATTGTGCTTAACAATATCGAAGCAACAATTGCAGCCCCATGGTTGAATCCGGAATGCGGGTGCGCCGCATCCAACAACCGACATCGAAGCGGCGCCATGGAGGCGCCGCCCTGTACCCGAGCCCGGAGCTTGCAATGAATCACGTCAACCTCAGATTCCTGATCCTGTTGCTGGCCATATCGTTTTCCGCCTGCGCCCATGCCGCTTCCAGCTACCATGGTTTCATGACCTTCGATAACGGTTCGGTCTCCCTGAAGAACGGCACGGTGGTGATCAAGGTCAAGGGGCATGAGAAGGCGCGGGTCGACGGCGACGGCAGGCTGAGCATCGGCGGCAACGAAGTGGCGTTGTCGCCGCAGGAGCAGGTGGCCCTGGCCAGGTACAACGCCAGCGCCCTGGTATTCACCGACAGGGCGAAGGACCTGGGCCTGGAGAGCGCGGATTTCGCGCTGCACACCCTGGGCCAGGTATTCAAGAGCGTCTTCGACGGCGCTACCGACCGGGTCGGTGAGGAAGCGGAGCGGGGCAGCAAGGTGATCGAAGCCAAGGCCGAGACGCTGTGCAGGCGCATGGACGACTGGCGCCTGGCGCAGGATGCCGCGGCGCAGGCGGTACCGGAGTTCAAGCCTTATGCGGTCATCGGCCCCGATGACACCAAGGATTGTTTCGTCGACTCGAAGGATCCCAAGGATGCCGCGCCGGCCATGCCCGATCCGGGGCCGCGTATCCCCAGCTGAGGCGCGGGGCCGCCGCAGCTGATGGAACTGTCAGCAGACGGCGTGGTCAATCTGCTGACGGGCGGGGAAATCCGCAGCAAGCTGGTGACCGTGTGTCGCCGTTCCGTCTGGCTGGATTTCCCAGCATCTGCGTAGGTTCCACTTCAGGAGGAAGGCAATGGACATGTTGAAAAACGTCGCGCTCGCCCTGGGCATCGTCGCTGTTGGCGCCGGCTTGGGTGCGTGCAACAAGAATGAAGCTCCGCCGGCGAATGCGGCGAGCAGCCCGGCTGCTCCGTCGACGGCCCCGGCGTACGGCGCCTCGTCTTCGTCCAGTTCCTCGGGCGGCGCCGCGACGGGCAGTTCTTCGGGGTCGGGCTACTAAACCGGAGCGTTGCAGATCGGATTCACCAGAAGGGCGGATCGCGCAGGCGATCCGCCCTTTTTCGTGGGCGGCGGCATGTGCAGGGCCCATGACGCGCACCAGCGTGGTCAGACACCCTGACGCACGATCTCCGATGAATCGAGGATCGGCAGCTGGATGGTGCCGGACAGATCCACCGCCGGCACGAACACATCGCGCGACCAGGTGATCGGATACTGCGTGTGGTAGGCGTACACCAGCAGCCCCAGCTGGTCGCCCTGCTTGAGGCGGATGCCGATGCCGTTCATGTCGGCGGCGTGGTCGCCGAAGCTGCGGATCGGGGTGAGCTGGGCGTCGACCAGCTTCCAGTCCTGCGAACCCTTGGCCAGGTAGCCGACGCCGATGAACAGGATCGGATCGCAGCCGCCGATGTTGAGCGGGTTGGTGCAGTCGGTGGGGCTGGAGCCGACCGCGTTCTTCATGTTCATCGACAGGGTCGGGATGCCGGCCACCAGCATGTCGTCGGTCGCCGCGGTGTAGAGCGGCTGTACCGACAGCAGGGCCTTGCGGATATCGCCGCCGAGCAGCGAGCCGACCACGCCGAGCAGGCTGTTGAGCTGCGGCGTGGTGGCCTTGAGCGTGAATTCCCGGCCGCCGTGCTTGATGTCGTGCACCTGGATGGCATCGCCGTCGGCGATGCTCATGCAGAAATCGGTGCCGGTGGTCAGCACCTTGTCGAGCGCGCCGCCGACACCCTGCAGCTTTTCCTGGAACCAGGCGAAATCGGCGTCGCTGACCTTGATGCCGCCGCAGGCGGAAGCGCCGCTGGGGCCCTGGAACTCGGGCGGATTGATCGCGGCGTAGAACGGATCCAGTGCGTCCTGCAGGTTGCTGCCCGGCGGCAGCGGCACGCTGGCCAGCGACACCGGCAGGATATGGCCGGACTGGTGCGAGATCAGGCGCACGTCGCCGCCGCCCTTTTTCAGGCATTGCCAGTTGGCGTAGCCGTTGTTGAAGTTGAACAGCGTATCCGGCATGCCCTGCGACAGCAGCACGTCGGCCTTGGGGAATGGCGCCGGCTGCACCAGGAAGGTATCCGGCACCGAAATCGGCAGCAGGAACTTCTGCGGACCGGGCTGCTCGCCGTCGCAGAAGTAGGCCGCGCTGTGATACTTGAAGTAGTTCAGCCCGGTCTGGGTGAATTCGTTGGTCAGGCCGGCGCTGATCAGGGTTTCATAGACGGTCGGGTCCTGCCGCGTCGGCAGTTCGCCCGAGGCCAGCCGCGTCAGCAACTCCGGCAGCACCAGCGCCGGCGTGCCGGCAAGTTCTCCGGCCTCGCCACCCGCCACCAGCGCCAGGCCCCAGCCGGACTTGACCACATTGCCCTCGTTGAGTGCGAAGGTCAGGTCGTGCGGCGTGATGTCCGGCGCCAGCACATGCAGGCGGTGTTTTGGATCCGCGCCCATCAGCAGGAACTGGTACATGCCGCCGTAGGAGCCGCCGTAGCTGCCTACCACCATGCTGCCGTCGCCGTGGCGGCGCAGGCCTTCCAGCTGCTCGGCCCAATCGAGCACCGCAATCAGGTCCTGGCCCTCGTAGTCCGGGTCCATGACGCGTACGGTGCCGCTGGACTGGCCGTCGCCGCGCTCGTCGATGGAGATGACGTAATAGCCGTTGTCCATCAGCTTCTGGATGAAAGCGTCCGGCTTGGTGGCGCGGGTACCGCCATAACCGTGGCTGTTCAGCACCAGCGGGTAGGTCTGGCCGGCCTTGAGATGGGTCGGTTCGAATACCTGGAACCAGACCGTGTCGCCGATCGGCGAGAGGATCTTCCGGGCGTAGATGGTGCCGTCGCGATCCTCTGCCACTGGCGTGGTGGTGCTGCCTTCACCGCCGCTGACGGGTGAACTGTTGCCGCCGCAAGCCTGCAGCAACAGCAACAGGAATAGCGGAAACAGCCGTTTGAACTGGCGCATGGTACTCCCCCTGGGCCGCCACATTTGCGGCATTTATTTATTTGAAGTTACGCGCCGCTCGATGGCGGCTGCGTACTTTCCCGAATTGTATACCCCGGCGCGGCGGCTGGATTAGCCCTGGGGCCGCGGGTGCTGTCCGCAAAGCCAGCCCCTGACGCCTTACACTTGCCCGGCGGGAAAACTGGAGAAGACATGAACTACAACACCCTCGACTGGTCGCTTGCCGACCGCGTTCTCACCCTTACCCTGAACCGTCCGGAGCAGCTCAACTCCTTCACCGTGGAGATGGCCAACGAACTGGTGCACGCCTTCGGCCGCGCCAGCGAGGACGATGCGGTGGGCGCGGTGGTGGTCACCGGCGCCGGCCGCGCCTTCTGTGCCGGCATGGATCTGACCAAGGCCGGCAACGTCTTCGGCCTGGACGAGTCGCTGACGCCGAGCCTGCGCGACATGAACGAGCGCCTCGACGATCCGGAGATCTTCAACGGCCTGCGCGACACCGGCGGCCGCGTCACCCTGTCGATCTTCGACTGCAAGAAGCCGGTGATCGCCGCCATCAACGGCCCGGCGGTGGGCATCGGCGCCACCATGACCCTGGCCATGGACGTGCGCCTGGCGTCGGAGAAAGCGCGCATCGGCTTCGTCTTCGGCAAGATCGGCATCGTGCCGGAGGCCTGCTCCACCTGGTTCCTGCCGCGCATCGTCGGCATCGCCCAGGCGCTGGAATGGACCTACAGCGCCGACATCATCGACGGCGAGGAAGCCAGGCGCGGCGGCCTGGTCAAGGCGGTGTATGCACCGGACCAGCTGCTGGCCGAAGCCTACAAGCTGGCCCATCGCATCATCGACAACCGCTCGCCGGTGGCTATCGCCCTGACGCGCCAGATGATGTACCGCAACGCCGCGCAGCCGCATCCGCTGGAAGCGCACAAGGTGGATTCGCTGGCGGTGTACTACACCAGCCTGCAGGACGGGAAGGAAGGCGTGAAGTCGTTCCTGGAGAAGCGTGCGCCGGAGTTCAAGGGCAAGGCTTCAGAGATGCCGCCGTTTTACCCTTGGTGGGTGAGCTGAAAAACGATGACTCAATGTCATCGTTTTTCAGCGAACGCCCGGCCATGGATGGCCGGGCCGGGGGTGCGCGTAGTGATGAAGTCGCGCCAGGGATGGCCAGGATGAGTCTGATACGGAAACCGCTTTCGCTTTTCCCTCGATGATTGGACTCAATGTCATCGTTTTTCAGCGAACGCCCGGCCATGGATGGCCGGGCCGGGGGTGCGCGTAGTGGTGAAGTCGCGCCAGGGATGGCCGGGATGAGGTTCGATACGGAAGCCGCTTTGAAGCTTTCGCTTCGATAGAAAACAGCGCCCCTCACCCCAACCCTCTCCCCACGTACGTGGGGAGAGGGAGTGGCGTAGCGGACGTGGGGAGAGAGGAAAATTCAGGGGGATATCAAACCCCCGCGAAGTACCCCTTCACCGCTTTCACCACGATTTCCACATCGGCTTCCGCGATATCCAGGTGCGTCACCAGGCGTGTGCCGTACAGCGCCTGCATCAGGATGTCGTGCTGCCGCAGGTGGTGTTCCAGCGGCGCGCAGTGTTCCTGCGGAATCTGCAGGAACACCATATTGGTCGCCTGTCCCGTCACCCGGATCTGCGCGATCTGCCCCAGTTCCTGCGCCAAAGCGGCGGCGTTGGCGTGGTCCTGGGCCAGGCGTTCGACGTTGTGCTCCAGCGCATACAGGCAGGCGGCGGCGAGTACGCCGGACTGGCGCATGCCGCCACCCAGCACCTTGCGCCAGCGATGGGCGTCGGCAAGCAGGGCCTTGTCGCCCACCAGCACCGAGCCCACCGGCGCGCCGAGGCCCTTGGAGAAGCAGATCGAAACCGAATCGAATGGCGCGCAGATTTCCTGCACGCCGCGGCCCGAGGCCACCGCGGCATTGACGGCGCGGGCGCCGTCGAGATGCGTGGCCAGGCCCTTGCCGCGGGCCAGCCGTGTGGCCTCTTCGACGTAGGCGGCGGGCAGCACCATGCCGTGAATAGTGTTCTCCAGCGCCAGCAGGCGGGTGCGGGCGAAGTGCGCGTCGAGCGGTTTGATCGCGGTGGCGATCTTCTCCAGCGGCAGCGTGCCGTCGACGGCGTTCTCGATCGGCTGCGGCTGGATGCTGCCCAGTACCGCCGCGCCGCCGCCTTCGTGGCGGTAGGTGTGCGCCAGCTGGCCGACGATGTATTCGTCGCCGCGCTGGCAATGCGCCATCAGGGCGGCGAGGTTGCTCTGCGTGCCGCTGGGGAAGAACAGGCCCGCTTCCTTGCCGGCGCGCTCCGCCACGGCGGCCTGCAGCCGGGCGACGGTGGGGTCGTCGCCCCAGACGTCGTCGCCGACTTCGGCGGCGCCCATGGCCTTGAGCATGCCGGGCGAGGGGCGGGTAACGGTGTCGCTGCGCAGGTCGATCATCGATGCAATCCGCCGCCTGCGGGGGCGGCGGCGGGTCTCCGCGTAAGGGTGTGGATGCGGACTTTAAGCGATCCGGCGGGGCCGAGTCTGCCTTGATCCATGACAGCGGCGGGTGGTGTCCGGGGCGGGTGAACCGTTCGTCATGAAAGCGCCGCCTCCGGGCCGTGCGCGCGGTTCAGTCGCCGTAAAGCGGAGGAGTCTTGCAATCGGGACAGCACGAAAGGTTTACCAAAGGGGGTGCGTCATGAATACAGGCATCCGCATCGTCATCGCCGCAAGCGCCTTGCTGCTGTTCCTCAGTCTCCGGCTGCTGTCCTTGTTCAAGCTCGACCGGGCGCTGCTGCTGCGCATCGCCGGCGGTTCGCACCTCGCCGCCGTACCGGTGCGGGCGCAGCGGGTGGAGCGGCCGTAAAGCCCGCACGCCGAACCTGATCGGGGCGGCCGAATCCCGTTATGCTGCGCGGCATGACAGGGGGGAGAGCGGCGATGCGCTTCGATCATGTTCCGCCGGGTACGGTGCGGTTCTGGGCCTGGGTGGATTCCAGCGTAACCCTGACCCTGGCGATTCCGCCGGTGGCGGTCGGCTTCCTGCATCTCCTCTATCGGGTCAACGGCTGGCTCGGTGGACAGGACGTATTGCCGGAGTTCGCACCGATCCACTTGTTCTTCGTCTGTCTCAGCGGGGTCCTGATCAGCCTGTGGGTGCTGGTGCGTTTGCTCCACCCGGTCGGCGTGCTGGCCTTCGCCGATGCCATGGGCCGCGCGGTGGTGGCCTCGCTGATCGTCTATTTCCTGGTCTGCACCGATGCGCCGCGTGTGCTCGGCCTGTTCGTTTTTACCGAATTGGCTGGCAGTGTTGCCCAATTCAGGGCGGTACTGAGGCAGCCGGCGCATCCGCAGCCCGACGCGGCACGTATCGGTTGACCAGCTGCCGCATTTACGGAATGGTGGCGCCACGCCACGCTCCTCACGGGAATCCTTCGCCGCCATGATCACGGTCCACCATCTCAACAATTCCCGTTCGCAGCGCGTGCTCTGGCTGCTGGAAGAACTGGGCCTGCCGTACGAGATCAAGCACTACCAGCGCGACAAGCAGACCATGCTGGCGCCGCCGGAGTTGCGGGCGATCCATCCGCTCGGCAAGTCGCCGGTGATCACCGACGCGGGCAATACCATCGCCGAGTCCGGCGCCATCGTGGAATACCTGGTCGGCCGCTACGGCAACGGTCGCCTGATCCCGGCGGAAGGCACGCCGGAGCGGTTGCGCTATACCTACTGGCTGCACTACGCCGAAGGTTCGGCCATGCTGCCGCTGCTGCTCAAGCTGATCTTCGGCCGCATCGCCACGGCGCCGATGCCGTTCTTCATCAAGCCCATCGCGCGCGGCATCGTCAAGAACGTGCGCAATGCCTTCATTGATCCGCAGCTCAAGCTGCACCTGGAATTCATCGAGGGCGAGCTGGGCAAGAGCACCTGGTTCGCCGGCGAGGAATTCACCGCCGCCGACATCCAGATGAGCTTTCCGCTGGAAGCGGCGGCCGCCCGCGGCGGCCCGGACGCCGGCACGGCGAAGCTGCAGGCCTTCCTCCAGCGCATCCATGCACGGCCGGCCTACAAGACCGCGCTGGAGAAGGGCGGAGTTTACGAGCTACTGAGCTGAGGCTTCGGCCTTGCGTGGGAGGGCCGCGGTCTGCGCCGTCGCGGCCCCGTCTTCATCCTCGGTGTCGAGGTGCAGCAATTCCCAGCTGTCGAGGTAGGGCTGCCAGGTGGCGTACCAGCGGCGATGGCGTTCGAGCTGTACCACCACGTAGGCCTCGTCCAGCAGGGCGGTGACGGTGTGGATGCCGGGCGCCTCGTGCACATGCTGCAGGCCCTGTTCGGCCACGATGGCGCCCGCCGGCAGCTGCAGCGAACGGCCCCGGTACGGTCCGTCCGCCCGGGCGGAATCTGGATGCAGCCAAGAGCGCAATTTCTTCAGCATGGTTCGATCGAAAGCGGCCGCGAGCGGCCCGTGCTCTATAAGGCGGCAAAACCGGGTCCCGGTTCGCCCGGGCGCGATGGACGGCACCCCACACCCGACAAGGTTGTCAGTTCCGTTCCCGCAGTTTGGTGCGGCGGCGTCCAGCCAGCATAATCCGGTCGCCTATCTCTAAGAGCCTGTAACAGAATGAATCGCACCTGCGTTGCAGTCCAAAATCGCGTCAGGCAAGGCGGAGGGGTGAGCCATGGTGATTCCATGGCTGGGGCTGACAACGCTGTGTGGCGCGATTTTGGGCGCAACCCTCCGGGACGGGGCCATTTTTGCGCAGTGCTGCGCCGGCCAGAGCGCACCATGGAATCACCATGCCGCACTCTGTCCGACTTGCCTGCGCAAAAATGACCGCCGTCGCAGGCGCGATTCATTCTGTTACAGGCTCTAAGCGGAGTCGCCACCATGCAAGCCCTCGACCCGGACTATGCCAAGCGCGTACGCGACAGCTTCGCGCGGCAGGGCGCGATGGCCCATCTCGGCGCCTTCCTGCACGAGATCCAGCCCGGACGGGTGGAAATCGACCTGCCGTACCGCCCGGAACTGAGTCAGCAGCACGGCTACTTCCACGCCGGCATGGTCGCCACCGTGGCCGATTCGGCCGGCGGCTATGCGGCCTACACCCTATTCCCCATCGACAGCTCGGTGCTGACCGTGGAGTTCAAGGTCAACCTGATCGCGCCCGCCGACGGCGAACGCGTGCGCGCGGTGGGGCAGGTGATCCGCAGCGGCCGTACCCTGACCATCTGTGAGTTGAGAGCGTTCGTACTCAAGGCCGGCAAGGAGACGCAGTGCCTGCATGGCATGGCCACGCTGATGTGCCTGCCGGGGCGCAGCGATGCGCCGTCTCAGCCGCCGAAGTAACGGGCTTCCAGGTAGGCAAGGTAGCCCGCATCCACCGGCGGCACGGATTGCCGCAGGCGCGTAAACAACTCCTGGTAGCTGAGCGCCTGGAAGCCCAGTTCCGCACCGACACGGCCGGCGAAGCGCTCGATCTCCCGGCGATGTTCCCGCGCCGCCGGTCCGCTCCAGTCGTAGTAGAGATAGTAGATGCCGATGCCGCCGCGGCATTGCGTGGCCATGCCCAGGGCATGCTTCAGCAACTGCGTGGCGTAGAAAAACCGGTAGCGGGTCAGACCGTTCTGGATCTCCTCGGCCAGAACCTGGCAGCCGGGCAGGCCGCGGCTGCTCCACAGCTTCGCGTCGTCCGGAAAATACTTGTCCTTGAAGCGGATCTTGGCCGGACGCCGCGGCACATGCCATTCGGTGAACTTGCTTTCGACGCCGATGCTGCGGCCTTCGGCCAGCGCGATGCAGACGTCGACGTTGGGCGGCGTGCCATCCGGGCTGATCGGGAAGCGCGCCTCGAAGTCGATCCGCTGCGCGCTGCCTTCAATGCCCAGGGCCGCCAGCAACGGCGCGGCGTCACGTTCGGCCCAATGTTCGAACACGTTGACCACCAGCGCCGCCGAGGAAAACAGCGCGCGCAACTTGGCCGGGTAGCGCGGAAAATCCTTCAGCTCGGCCGCCTCCTCCGCCTGGAATGCGGCGAGCGTGGCCGGTGCCATCGGCTGGCGCAGGTTGGCCTCGACGCTCTCCAGGTAACCGGGTGCGATCACCTTCAGGCCTGCGCCGAGCGCCCACGCCTTCTGCTGCTCCACGATGCGCGAACGCGACGACACCGGACCGGCCTCAGACCGGCTGCGACGGTTTGAGGAAGGGCAGCGCCAGCGCGCGATAGATCTGCTCTTTACACACCAGGCGCGATACGGCGAGGGCGAGGAAGGAGGTCGCGAGCATCGGCAGGATCAGGGCGTGGTCATCGAGCATTTCCATCACGATCACCGCGCCGGTGAGCGGCGACTGCGTCACCCCGGTGAAATAGCCGGCCATGCCCAGCACCACCATGGTTTCGAGCGGCGCCTGCGGCACCAGCGGCGCCAGGTCGGCACCGATGCCGGCACCGGTGGCCAGCGACGGCGAGAAGATGCCGCCAGGCGTCCCGGTCAAGTAGGAGGCCAGCGTGGCCAGCCATTTGTAGACCGGGAACAGCAGCCCGGGATGCGCTTGTCCGGTGAGCAGGCCGCGGGCCTGGTCGTAACCGGTGCCGTAGGTGCTGCCCTGCGAAAGCAGGCCGAGCAGCGCCACCAGCAGCCCCAGCGCGAAGGCCAGGGCGATGGGCCGCTGCGCCGCCAGCGCGGCGAGACGCCGGCTGCTGGCGATCAGCGCGGTGGCGAACAGACCTCCACCAAGACCGCCGACGCAGCCGCACAGCAGCACCCCGAGCCAGGCCCCGACGGTCGGCAGGTGCGCGTTGGAAACGCCGAAATAGGTGTAGTTGCCGAGCAGGGCGGTACTGACCACGCCGGCCAGGATCACCGCCGTGAGCAAGGTGCCGGTGGTGCGCTCCTCCATCGAACGCGCCATCTCCTCCACCGCGAAGACGATGCCGGCGATCGGCGTGTTGAACGCGGCGGCGAGTCCCGCCGCGCCGCCGGCCAGCACCAGGGCGCGGCGCAGGTAGTCATAGGGAAAGCGCGCGAAGCGGCCGAGCGCATCCATGATGGAGGCGCCCACATGCACCGTCGGCCCTTCACGGCCGACCGAGGCGCCGCCGAGCAGGGCCAGCACGGTGAGGACGATCTTGCCCAGCGCGATGCGCAGGGACAGCAGCCGCGAACGGTCGTCGGTCTCCGGCAGGTCGAGCGCCGCAATGGCCTGCGGAATGCCGCTGCCGCGGGCGCCGGGGACGAAGCGCTGGGTCGCCCATACCACCAGCACGAAGCTCAGTGGGGTCAGTAAGGGCGCCGCGAGCGGCCAGCGGGCGATGAAGCGGGCATGGACATGGATGGCCCAGTCGCAGGCCTCGGCAAAGCCCACCGCCACCAGTCCCACGGTGATGGCACCGCACCAGAACACCGCGCGGGTGCGCCAGTTGCGCAGCAGGGCCGGGCGGCTCGGACGCGTGGTCCAGTTCAGTTGCGGGAATGCCATCGCGCCAATGTTAACGCCTGGAACCGGGACTTCTATCGCAGGCGCAAAAAAACCCCGTGCCTTGGGCACGGGGCGTAGTCAGCGGCTCCGTCGCGGTGCGGGCGCTAGGGAGCCGGTTGCGGCTGTCCGCAGGGCGCGTGGCTGGGGTAGAGGATTTCGATCGGGAACACCACGCCGTCCGGCAGGGCACGCAGGGTGCAGCCGATGATGCCGCGGATCGGAATGGAGATGCCGATGCCCTTGCCGCCGGCGGTGACCAGTCCGGCGAAGACATCGGTTTCCCCCAGATAGGTCGAGTACATCAGGGTCTGCCCATTGGAACTGAACTTGGAGACGAAGCCGTCGCCGTGGCCGAAGCTCGCACCCTGCACCGGCTTGGTCGCGGGGAAGTTCTTCGAGGAAGTGTTGCCGGCGATGTAGGCATTGCCCTGGCTATCGAGGGCGACGGCGCTGGCGGTATCGTTGCCGGACGATCCCAGATAGGTGCCGTAGACCAGGCCACCGCTGCCGTGCGGGCCGATCTTGATCAGGTAAGCATCGTTGCTGCCCGAGTTCGCCGGCTGGTAGGGCAGGCGTGTGTGGAAGGTGGTGGAACTGGTGTAGCCGGCGACATGGATGTCACCGGCCACGTCCAGCGCCACGCCGGTGGCGACGCCATCCAGGTAGGTCGAGAACACCAGGGCATTGCCGGCCGAACTCAGTTCGGTGACGAAACCGGGGCCGGCCGTGGTCTGCAGCGGCGCCTGCTGCGGGAAATTGTTGGCGGTGCTGTAGCTGTAATAATTGTAGGTATTGCCCGCCACATACGCGTTGCCCAGGGCGTCCACGGCGATGGCGTTGACCGAATCGTCGAAAGTGCCGCCGAGGTAGGTGGAGTAAACCAGTGCGCTGCCGCTCGGATTGATCTTGGCGACGAAGGCATCGGAGAACTGGTCCGAGGATGTCGGTTGCACGAAGGGCGGTGACAGCGCCGGCTGGAAGGCATTGCGTACCGGGAAGTCCGCGGACGCCGTGCTGCCGCCGACGTAGGCGTTGCCGCTGCCGTCGATGGCGATGGCGTTGACCGAATCCGAATTGCTGCCGCCGATCAGCGTGGCGTAGATCAGCGTGTTGCCGGCGGGGCTCAGCTTGGTCACAAACCCGTCGTAGCTGCCGCCGGCATAGCTGGTCTGCAGCGCGCCGCCGGTGGTGGGGAAGAACAGCGAGGCGGTGTAGCCGCCGATGTAGGCATCGCCGGCGGCGTCCACGGCGATCGACTCTCCGACGTCGTTGGAGGTGCCGCCGAGGAAGGTGGAGTACACCATGCCCTTGCCGTCCGGCCTCAGCTTGACCACGAAAGCGTCGTCGTAGCCTTGCTTGCTGCGCTGCGCGGGATTGAGGGTCGGGAAATCGTTCGAGTTGGTATAGCCGGTGACGTAGGCGCTGCCCGCCGCATCCACCGCGACGGCATTCGCCTCGTCGTCACTGCTGCCGCCGAAGTAGGTCAGGTAGACCAGGGCATTGCCGTCCGGGTTCAACTTGGCGACGAAGGCGTCGTAGTGGATCAGGGTGCCGACCAGCGGCAGGTTGCGAAGCCAGTTCATCGGCGTGGAATAACCCGCGATGTAGGCGCTGCCGGCGCTGTCCACCGCCACCGCCTTCTCCACCTCGGTATTGACGCCCGGCACGTACAGGTTCAGTGCCAGGATCGGATCGATCACCAGAGTGCGACCGGTATCGTAAGCGGCCACCTGGAACGCGACCCTGTCGCGGCCGAGCAGCCGGTAGGCGGCCGCTACCGTGGTGCGCCGCCCGTCCGCATCGTCCTGGTAGACCAGCGGATGTTGTTGCACCACATCGCCGGCGGCGATGGTGATGAGCAGGTTGCCGTCGGCATCCAGGCGCAGTTTCCGCGCACCGTCAAACTGCAGCACGATGGTGCGCGGATCGGCGCCGGGGGCTACATTGAAATCGTATTCGAGCCGATTCTGGTTGCCGTAGTAGACCAGGTCCACACCGGGATAGACGCCGGCCTGCCGTACCCTGGCGTACTGCGCGATGCCGGTACGCCATTGCCGCGCGTCGTTACCTTCGAGATAGTTGCTGCTGCCGGGCAACGCTGCCTCGCCGCTCAGCACGCTGGCGCTGTTGCCGCCGACCAGGTGTTCATGCAGCACGGCGCCGAGCGCTTGCCGCCGGCCGTGGGTGTCGGTTGGGGCCGCGACGGGCAGGCTCAGTACCGCGCCCCGGGTGCCGAGGCCGATGCCGTAGCCGGCGCCCCGCGCCAGAAATTGCATCGAAGGGTGCGCCTGGCCCTGGTTGACCTCGAAGGCCAAAGGCAGGTTGCCGTATTGCGCCGCGGCCGTCGCCTTAAGTGCGGCGTCCGGGGCCTTGGAATAGGCGGGAAAGGCGAGAAACGCGCAGCAACAAAGCAGCGAGGTCGCTGCCAGACTCTTGCGGTCCATGTGATCTCCTCCCTGTGCGACACCTGAATCCTAAATCATATTTTCCGCGGACTCCCGGTAAATCAGGCGATTACCGCAGTTTTCCCCCGCAGCACCATGAAGGCGCAGCAAATTTTCCGAATTGGGAGGCACAGCTGATATAGCGCTGCAACAGTACTAGGCGGGCGGCCCCGGGCTGTACCGTCCAGGCCCGTGCTGCCTGGCCCGCACTTCTTCAGGATCGATACCGGGCAGCGCCGCCGCAGCCGAAGGAGAACGCGGGGGCAAGAAATGCGCCCCGCACATGGAGCAATGTACGGGGCGCAGGTTGCCGGCTCTGGTGGTCGTGCGGAACACTCAGCGACCGGGAGTGGTTGCCCACAGTTGCCCCGTCAGAATAATGGATTTGGATGCCAAAAGCAGTTCCGCAGCGGTTCCGCTTTGTAAAGCTATGGTGATCGCTTCCCGCACATGCGATGCAGCCCTGTCGCGCAACGCCGCATCGGCCACGCCGGGGTCCGGCATCTTCCGGGTCGGGACAGTCGGCGGCTGTGGTAGTGTCGGCCGCGGATCATTCGAATCATCAGACCGGCGTACGATGGATTTTCCAGTGAACGATGGGCGGGAGGCTGGGCCTGCGCCGCGGGCGGGCGGCGGCTGGCGGGCATTGCTCGGTCACACCGCGCTGAAATTCGCCGGCGTCGGCGTGATCAACACGCTGCTCTGTGTCGCCGTCATCTTCGGCCTGAAGTCGATGGCCGGCTTTGCCGATGTGCCGGCCAACATCGCCGGCTACACGGTAGGCCTGGCCTGCAGCTTTCTGCTCAACCGGCGCTGGACCTTCGCGCACGACGACCGCCTGCTGCCGGCGCTGCTGCGTTTCATGCTGGTCTTCCTGGGATCCTACCTGATCAATATCACGGTGGTCCTGGCTGCGCTTCATCTCGGCTGCAACGACTACCTGGCGCATCTTGTCGGCATGCCGCTGTATTCGGTCGCCTTCTATTTCGGCTGTCGCTACTTCGTCTTTCCCCGGTCCGTCGCGCGCAAGGCCGATCCCGCGACCGGGACGCCCTGAGGGCTTCAGGGCGGGAGCCGGCGGCGCGAAACGACCGCTGCCGTCCGCTGGCTGGCGCGCGCCGCGCCAATCGGCAATCCTATGCCCCTCCATGCAAATCCCATCGTCCATTTCCGCCGTCCCGGAACGGCCAGCCGGGCCGCTGCCCGGCGCCGCCGCGGAACCGCGCAGCGTCCACGTGCTGCGCTGGATTTTCGGCGCCGTCCTGCTGCTGCGGCTGTTGTTCCCCTTCTACAACTCGCCGCTCGGCCACCTTTTTTCCGATCCCGGGCGGCACTGGGAGAACGGCCAGCGCCTGTTCAATCCCACCTTCATGGGCAGCGGCGATCCGCTGCTGTACCAGGTCTGGCTCTACCTGCTGATCCAGATCAAGGGCAACGTCGGGGCGGTGGTGTCCACCGGCACCGGGTTTCTCTGCGCAGCGATGCCCTACGGCTGGTATCGCGCGCTGAAGGAACTGCTGCCGAAGAACTGGGCGCGCGGCGGCGCGCTGGTGATCGCCGCGGTACCCGGTTTCATCGGCGTCTATGCCTATTTCATGAACGAAACCCTGCTGCTGAGCCTGACCGGCTTTGCTTTCTGGGCCACGTTCCGGGCGCAGCGCAAGCGCACAGTGGCGGCGTTCACCCTGGCCTGCGCCTTGTGGCTGCTGGCCGGGTTCACCCGCAGCGTGGCCCTGCCGCTGGGGTTGCTGTGCCTGCTCTGCATCTGGCTGCCGCAGCCGCGGCGTGTGGCCAAGGCATTGATCGGCGTGTTGCTGCTGCTCCTGCTGGCGGTCCCAGCAGGCCTGCATGGCCGCGTCAACCTCCACTATTTCGCGCCTTTCGGCAACGGGTATCTGAATCCGATCTACCAGGCCAGCGGCAACAAGAACATCAATATCGAACTGGGTCCGGCGGGGCGTTACCAGTTCGGCTCGCCGAGTTTCTACAACCCGACGTTCTATCCCTTCTCGGACTGGCTCACCGACCGCAGCGATACCGTGTTCATCACCGTCGATCTGAGCCAGGGCCGCGCCGGCTGGATCGCCGAACTCAAGCGCGTGGAACAGCAGCCCCGTCTTTCCAGGCTGCGCAGCTACTGGGAGAATTTTCTCTACTTGTCGTTCGCGCAATCCTGGCCGGACAACGACCGCGCCGCGGTCACCGGCTGGCTCACGGTATGGACCCGCTGGATCTGGCTGCCCCTGGTGCTGGTGGTTGCCGTCGGCGCGGCACGTGGCCGCTTCCGCGGACGCGAGTGGCTGCTGCCGCTGTGCGGCCTGGGCATGTTCCTGTACTTCATGGTGCAGCAGGAAGCGGTGATGGAAGGCCGTTACCGCAAGCCGCTCGATCCGATCTTCATCGCCGCCGCGGTGGTGATGACATACCGCAGCACCCGGCGCAGCAAGCCGCAGATGTCGGCACTCGCCGCAATGCCGGTCATGGAAGTTGCTGCGGCCGAGGCGCCGATCGCTGAAATTCCACCCGCGGAAGCGCCGCCTGCGGAAGAGGCGGCCGGTGAAGCGCCGGCGCAGCCGTCCGCATGAGCGCTCCGTTCCGCTACTACCTGCGCGTGCGCTACGCCGAATGCGACGCGCAGAAGGTCGTGTTCAATGCCCGCTACGGCGCCTACGTCGATCTGGGCTTCACCGAGTTCCTGCGCGCCCTGGGTTATGGCGAAGCACTGGCCGACGGCGGCATCGACTTCCAGCTGGTACGGCAGACGTTCGAATGGAAAGCATCCGCGCGTTATGACCAGGTGATCGAGCTGACGCCGCGCCTGACGCATCTGGGCAACACTTCGTTCACCCTGTACACCGAATTCCGCATTGCCGGCGAAGAGCGCGTCTTCGCCACCGCGGAGACGGTCTATGTGCACGTCGATGCATCGACTCTGGGCAAGCAGCCCTTGCCGGAGCATCTCCGCACCGCGCTGGCGCGCGGCGCACCGGATGCGGTGATCGACCACGCCGCATATGTGAAATAGAACCGGGGCTCCCCCAGTCGCGGCGGCCCTGATCCTGCTCGATCTTTTTCGCCGGATTCGGTTGAACTCCTGCCCGCCCCGGGCTGTCAGTACTCCCGTACGTTCAGGGATGGACGACCGCCGCCGTGTTCCGGCGGCCCTGATGGGCCGTAGAAAGTGCTCAAGAAAATCTCCCTGGCGCTGCCGGCTCTCTTGTTGCTGTCGATTGCCGGCTGCGCCACCGATCGGCAGACCGATCCGCCGCGAACCGCCACCGAGGAATTGCTGGTCTCCACCGCCGTCGACCATGCGGTGGACCAGATCAAGCTGCCGCTGCCGGCCGAGAGCAAGGTCTTCGTCGACACGCAGTACTACGACACCGATGGCGTGGTGTTGCCCAAGTACACCATCGCCGCGGTGCGCGACCAGCTGCTGCGGCAGGGCGCCCACCTGATGAGCGACCGCAAGGACGCCGACGTGGTGGTGGAGCTGCGTTCCGGTGCGCAGTCGATCGACTACAGCACCTTCCTCATCGGTATCCCGAGCTTCCCGCTGCCGATTCCCTTCGCCGGAACCCTGACCTTCCCGGAAATCGCCTTCTTCAAGATCACCCGGCAGATCGGCGTGTCCAAGCTGGCTCTGACCGGCTTCAGCCAGAAGGAGGGCGGTCTGGTGGCATCAAGCGGGCCGGAATACGGCCGGTCGCAGCGCAAGACCGTGATGGCCTTGTTCGTATCCTGGACCGACAGCAACTTGCTGCCGCCGGAAAAGCACGAGCAGGCTGCATCGAACTAGTGCGATCCCTGCGAGTGCAGGTGCTGCAGCATGGTGCCACGCAGTTCGTCGATCTTGCGGTGCAGTTGCTGCACCGCGATCTCCGCCTTGACGTTGATCTGGAATTCCTGGTCAGCCTGCAGCCGGTCCTTAATGTTCTGCCGGTTCTGGCTCATCATGATCACCGGCGCCTGCAGCGCCGCGACGCAGGACAGGATCAGGTTGAGGAAGATGTAGGGAAACGGATCCGGCGGCGAACTCAGCAAGTAGGCGGTGTTCCCCAGCATCCACAGCAGCAGGAACGACATGAAGCTGATGATGAAGGTCCAGGAGCCGCCGAAGCGGGCCACCTTGTCGGCCACGCGGTCGCCGAAGCTCATCCGTTCGTCGGCGATCTCGTTCACGTTCTGTACCTGCAGCCGCGACAGCAGATCGTCGGCGCTGCGTAAACGCAGGGCCAGGGCGCTGATGAACTGGCGGGCCGCCGGCGCGTGGTTTTCCACCAATTCGGCCATCGCCTGCAGGGGGATGCAGATCAGGCAGGTTTCTGCCGCTGCGCGTGCCCCGGCGCTGCGCGGCTGCCGGTCGAATACCGCCAGTTCGCCGAAGAAGGAGCCGGTCTCGAAGCTGGCGACCACGATCTCGCCGGCCTGCGCCGGCACGGCCACGTCCACCGCGCCGCTTTCCACCACGTAGAAGAAGTCCGGCGCTTCGCCGTAGAGGAAAATCGGTTCACCCGCGGCGAAGCTGCGTCTTACCGCGGCGGCCTGCAGCGGTCGCAGCAATTCGGACGGGAGATTGCGGAACAGCACCAGGTCATGCAGCAGATCCACCCCTTCCATCACCAGATCTCCCTGAGTTCTTGACCCAATCCACAATGTCCCTGCATGACACCCTACGTCCTGCGCCGTCCCCGACGCAAGCCGTTCGGGGGGGGGCAGGTATGGCAGGAGTGCCCGCTTGGCTGCGGGCAGCCGTGCGCCCCCTCCCCTCCGGGAATTGCAGCGAAGCACGGTGCTTTGATGTATATGGCAGTAGTCGCCGGCAGGGGCGAAAACCCGCCAGGCGGCTGGACCGCAGATAACCGGTCCATGCCGCATCCGGTTATGCTCTCGCTAGGGTTTCCGGCGGCGGGGCTCGGCCAAGTGTCGGAAGTAAATCAATCGCTTAGCGGCAAGACAGGATATGCAAGGCCCACAACTCAGCGTACGGTTCAGATTGTTGGGGCTCAGTCTCGGGCTGCTGGCCATCTTCGGTGGCTCCAGCCTGCTGCTCGGCTATCTGATCGAGCGTAACCAGTCCGAGCAGCGGACCCAGCAGGAGCAGTACCGCAGATTCGAGATCATCGATGCCATTCAGCGAGCCATGGCCCAGTACCGGCACACGGGCGGGGAGCTGAACTCCGCGATCATGCAGAAGAAGCCGGACCTGGAGCGTCAGGCGCGAGGGGCCTGGGAGGATGCCCGCAAGGAGGTCGATGTTCAGCTGATTCGCATGGCTTCGTTCGACTCGTCCGGCGCGCAGATCATCGAGTCCGCCCTGCAAGGTACGCCGGAATATTCCGAGCAGGTAATGAACGCCGTGGCGGCCGGCAAGCAGGACGAAGCCGCCCCCTTGCTGGCGGAGTTGTATCGCCGCTTCAATCTGATCGAGGAATCCTTGCGCTCCGCCAGTCTGCGCGAGCGCACCCTGGCGGAGCGGTCCCTGGTGGAGGCCCGTGAGCGAGCTGCCCTGGCGATCCACGTCGCTGTTGCGATGATCCTGTTTGGCGGCTCAGCCGGTACGCTGCTGGTCCTGATCGTGGTGCGTTCGATCATCACGCCGTTGCGGATCACGACCAACGCGATTCGCCAAGTCAATGCGGGCGAGCTCGAGATCGATCTTCCGCCGATCAGCGGCGACGAATTCGGCCAGATGGCGTTGGCTCTGCGCCAGTTCCGCGATGGCGCGGAAAAGCTCAGGCGGCTCGCCTACCAGGATACGCTGACCGGCCTGGGCAATCGTGCGCGTCTGCGCGAAGCGCTGCAAACGGCCCTGGAGCATGGGGTCGGAGAACACACGCGGCAGGTGTTGTTCTACTTCGACCTCGACAATTTCCGTTCGGTCAATGACCGTCTCGGGCACAAGGCGGGGGATGCCTACTTATGTGAGGCCGCGACGCGGCTGCGGCGTTTTCTGCCAGCGGACGCGGAATTGTACCGCTACGGCGGCGACAAGTTCATTGCGGCGCTGGAGGATCGGATCATGACCGCCAACCCGGATCTGCGCCTGCGCGAAACCGCCGATTGCATACTGCGCGGTGTTGCCGAGCCCTATCGGTTGGGCAACCATCTGCTGCATATGTCGGTGTCCATCGGTATCGCCGCGAGTCCGGAGGACGGGGTTACGGCGGAGCAGCTGATCAGCAGCGCGGAGGCGGCGGGGCATGCCGCCAAGCGCAGCGGCCGCAACAATGCCCGCTTCGCCGGCGGACAACTCACCGGATTCCTGCGGCGGCAACTGGTCCTGGTCGAGGAAATCCGGCGCGGCCTGGAGCGGAGCGAGTTCGAAATCTTCTATCAACCGATCATCGACGTGGCCAGTCACCAGGTGATCGGCGCGGAGGCCTTGCTTCGTTGGCACCATCCGGAACGGGGGCTGTTGCTGCCCGGAGAATTCATCCAGGTGGCGGAAGACGAGGGGCTGATCGGCGAACTGGGCGGGCATTGTCTGCGCGGCGCGCACGCGCAGCTGCGGCGCTGGGGCGAGCGCGGCCTCCCATTTCGCCTGTCGGTGAATCTGTCCGCGCGCCAGCTGCAGGACGGCAAGGTTCTCCAACTCCTGTCCGAGCTTCGTGACGAGAATGCGGCGGCTTCGGCCCTGATCGATCTGGAACTGACGGAGAGCGTGTTGTTCGACAGCTCCGAGCAGATCCGCAAGACGCTGGAGGAAATCAGGCGCCTCGGCTATCACCTTGGCATGGACGATTTCGGCACCGGCTATTCATCGTTTGCCTACCTGCGGCGCTTGCCGATCGACAAGATCAAGATCGACCGCCAGTTCGTTGTCGACCTGGGTACTTCGCGGCAGTCCGAGGCCATCATTTCGGCAATGCTGGCTTTGGCGCGGAAACTGGATCTGGAAGTCGTGGCCGAGGGCGTGGAGACCCCGGGGCAGATGCGGCTTCTGCTCAGCCAGGGCTGCCGCCTGCAGCAGGGCTTCCTGTATTCGGCGGCCCTGCCGGTGGCGGAATTCGAGCGCTGGGTTGTGGCGTACGTGCATGACGCCGCCGCGGCCGTCACCTAGGGATCCCATACCCTGCCGCGGCTTGCCTGGCCCAAAATGGGGGCAACGGCAGGGCATGGCAGAGGTTCCCTAAGCTGCCAGACGCTTCAATTGCTCCTGTGCGGCATGCAGGACCAGCGGCTCGGGGTCGCGACAGGCCGACTCCCACAACTGCGGCGCGCCGGCGGGGTCGAGCAGGGCCAGCGACTCGTATGCAGCCAGGCGTGTGCGCCGGCAAGGGTGGCTGTGCGACAGGTCGTCCAGCAGTTGCTGGGTGTCGCCGTTGCCGATGTGGCCCGCCATTTTCAGAACCGAGACGCGCCGGGAGCCATCCAGCTCGGCGGGATATTCCAGCAAGGTCTTGTTCTCGAGATCGAAGAAGTACTGGTCCCGCAACCTGACTTCGGGGGTGGAGACCATGAAGTTCAGCGTGACGCTCAATTCCTCGGGCGGCAATTGGATATGCACGTCCTTGCTGGCGCGATACAGCATGACCATGCCGGCGTTGAAATGCTTGCGCTCGAGAAAGCGGAAGTCGACTTTCTCGCCGACATAGCCTTCCAGGCGCTCGTAGTCGTACTCGTAGATTTCGGTGATGTAGCCGGGGCCGTGATGGCACACCGTCATGAAATTGTAGTTGTGATCATGGGCCAGGTGGTAGGCGAACTGGTCCTGGTAAACGCGACCGCTGGCGATGTCGGCGTTCGAAGGCCAGACATTGGCGCGGATATAAAAGTCCCGGCCTTCTCCAAGGAAGATCACTTGCGCCGAAGCAACCGCCTGGCTCCTGAACTGGTGTTTGACCTGGCGGTTGAGCTGGCGCACCACCAGTTCACGATCATTGGCGAGGCCCTGGAACATCGAGGCCGCGGCGGCAACGCTATCCTGGTCGAGCAGATCGACGTGGGTATGCACGTGGTCGATGAATTCGTCCAGGCCGACGACGCGTGAGGTATTGCCTGAAATGGTGATGGCCATGATTTATTCCGGTATTTTCTGTTTGAGTTGGCGCAAGGTCCTGGCGGCGGCGTTGCGCACGTGGGGGTGCGGATCGTCCAGCGCCTTGTGCAGTTTCTCCTGCGCCGAGGCTCGGCTGAGGCGCCCGAGATTCTGAATCGCGGCCCAGCGCGCTGCGTGGTGGGGATGCGTGGCCAGCAGTTCCAGCGGCTCCAGTGACGACTGGTGAGCAAGCCGGCCGAGAACGTAGGCGGCGACACGCAGCTGTGTCGAAATGAGTTCGCTGTCGTTGGCCTGCCAGGCATGCAGGCTCTCTTTGTTGAACAGCCACTCCATGGTCTGAAAAGCGGCGGTGGTGAATTTCAGGACCGGCAGCGGCTTTTCGATGCGGAAGTCATAGACGTACTGATCGGACTGCAGAAGCAGGATGCCGCCCGGCGCAGTGATGCCTGAGCCCGCCGGCTCGAGCCGAATGGCCGGATCGAAAACGTCGTTGCGGTAGCCTCGTGGCAGCTTGTAGATGTCGTAGTAGAGGCTTTCCCGGCCTAGCGGCGCATACATGCCGTAAAACGGCGTGCTGTGGATATATTGGCGCGGCTTTTCGAATAGCCAGAGGGCGAGGGCGTAGCCGCGGCCGCGATGGAGCATCGCCTGATTGGGCCGCCAATCGCCCATGTGGCTGGGGGTGGCGACCAGTCGCTGCAGTTCACGGTTGACGAATCCTGCAACAAAGCCGCTATGCAGCAATCGTCGGAATTCCTCTTCCAGGTTCCAGAAGGAGTCGGGTGGGTTGTTGCCGATGTTGAGATCGACCTGCTCGGTGAAGCGGGCCAGAAACGGATCGCGGGATGCGGCGGTGGCCGGCGGCACTGGGCGCTGCGGTAGCGGCTTGATCTGCGCGACAGCCACGGCGGCATCATCGACTTGGGCAAGATTGTTCATGATCGTTCGCGGCGCATTGCGGTCGCCGTTCCTCTGGGGTGCTTCACTTGAAATCCGGCTTGTGCGCCAGCCGGCGTACAAAAGATCGGGCGGAGGCTTTGCGGCACTCCGCCCGAAGTCGCAGCGTTCAGCCGTTCTCGGGAAGACGGTAGAACACCAGGTGGAAAGCGGCCTGGTTTTCCTCGGAAGCGGAGGACTCGACGGAGCCGACACTGGCGACGTCGTATTCCAGGTCGCAGATTTCAATCACATCGGGGTTTTGATTTTCGAGAGACATGGCGTTTCGGCTTGGTTGAAAGCCCCGGAGATAGGGCATCACCACCATAGGGAACATCGGAAAATTATGGTAGTAGGCAAAACCTTTCATTATCTCATACACAAAGTAATAAAAACCATAGAATAGTTAATAAATACGACAAAAATTTTAATAAAAACCCTTTACAGTCGCGATTTTGAAGAAAACTCCGCTGCCGCAGACCCGCCAGGTGCTGTCGTCGGGTCGGCGAGTCCTGCAATTCGCGCAGCGATCCATGGGGTTGCCCATCATTCATGATCGCGAAAGGGAGGGCGCGCTTCCATCGTAAATCGAATGCCAGGGCTGAGGCAGCCTCAAGCAAACCAGCAGAAAGAGTTGCTGTCGCACCCAGGCTTTATATCGCATCGTGCGCGCCACTTGGACAATCGTGGTGAGCTTGCCCATATTGAGGGAAAGCGGTGCCAGTTCGTGTGCTGTAGTTGCGGCCAAGCGTCCGATGTTGGAAGCGAATTCCCTGTTTGCGGATTATGGAGCCGCGCCCGGAAATTTCATGATTTCCTGAAAAGGGCTGTCGCCATCGCTGCCTGATTGGTGGTAGCTGCAAACAGATGCGCGGAAAAAAATCCGCTGCGGAACCGAGGCGGTGGACCGTGCGCCGGGTGCGGCGCGAGTGGTTCGCGGGGTGTGCGGACGCGACGGAATGGACTGGATCCGCGACGTCGACAAATACGGCGGCCGCTACCGGGTGCCAGTCTGTACGTAGACCACCGGTTTGAAGCTGGCGGAAGGGGGGCTGATGTCGATGGCGGTGTCCCCCAGTTCGATGCCGTGGCTGCTCATGGCATCCGCCAGGGCGGCGCTGGTTTTGTGGGGACTCGATGGAGTGACCGTATGGTGGTACCGCGGGGCCGCCGTCACCAGCAGCGCCATTGCGGTACAGCCCAGTAGTGCCAGGGCGATTTTCATGAGTTCTCCACTCGCCGCATCGTCATTGATGGACGTTCCCCAGGTTTGTTACAGCAAAAATCCCGCCAGATCGGACCCGGATTACCGTCGCCGGCAAAAAACCTTCGGCGGCGGACGAATGGAAGCGTCTACGTGCGCCGTACGGCGGCCTTGTGCCGGAGCTTCGTCAGTGGCGGATCAAAGCCGGCGCCGGCGGCGAACAACCAGCCGGCGAGGATCTGCACGGCCGGCAGACGCGCCTTGGCTGCCGTAGTGACGAAGTAATAAGCGCGATGATGGTGCACCGCCCAGTCCGCCGCGCAGACTACACGGCCCGCCTGCACATCTCCCGCTACCAGCGACCAGCGGGCCATGGCCACGCCGTGGCCGCGCTCGGCGGCGATGATCGCCGAGGCGGAGTCATCCAGTTCGGAGCGTACCGGCACTTCGTGCCGCCTGCCGAAGACCGGCTTGACCCAGTCGTTCCAGGGTTCGGTATTGGCATGCAGCAAGGTGTAGCGGGGCAGGTCTGCAAATGCGGTGATCGGTCCCAGGCGGCGCAGCAATTCGGGATTGCAGACCGGCACCAGCCAGTCGTCCAGCAGGCGCCGCGACTGCACACCGGGCCAGCGACCGGTGCCGAAGCGGATCGCAGCATGGAAATCGCTGTCGCCGAGGTCCACGACCTGGGTGCTGGCGCTGAGCCGCAGGTCGATATCCGGGTGCGCGGCCTGGAATTCCGGCAGACGCGGCAGCAGCCAGCGCTGCAGGAAGGAAGCGAGCAGGCTGACGTTGACCTGCCGGGTGTCCTGCGATTGCAGGGCTTCTTCCATCGCCCGGCGCAATTCGTCGAAGCCGCGTTTCACCCGCGGCAACAGCCGCGTCCCTTCAGCGGTGAGGCGGATCGAGGCGCCCAACCGCTCGAACAGCGGATGGCCGAGGCTGGCTTCCAATGCGCGGATCTGCTGGCTGATCGCTGCCGGGCTGACATACAAGGCCGCCGCCGCGGTGGTGAAACTCATGTGCGAAGCCGCCGCTTCGAAAGCACGCAACGCGGTCAGAGGCAGGCGGTTCATTCAGGATTAAGAAAAACTTAACATGATTTCAAAACATATCGTTTGATGAGGGCCGTGTCCAGAAGGAAAAATGGAGTTGTTGGCCGGATGCGGGCGGGACCGGCAGAGCAACATCTGCTTGCCGGAGGCGTGGCCGGCGCCTGGTGTCGCAGCGACGTCTGCGGCCTTGTTCCTTCTACTGTTCCTGACGGAGTGTTTCATGCAGCTGATCGGCATGCTCGATTCCCCCTATGTGCGCCGCGTGGCGATTTCCCTGAAGCTGCTCGGCCTGCCGTTCGAGCACCGCCCGGTTTCGGTGTTCCGACATTTCGATCAGTTCCGGCAGGTCAATCCTCTCGTCAAGGCGCCGACCCTGGTCTGCGACGACGGCGAAGTGTTGATGGATTCGACCTTGATCCTCGACTACCTGGAAGCGCTCGCCCCCGCAGGCCGGCGCCTGATGCCGTCCGAAGGTGCGTCGCGGCGGCAGACGCTGCAACTGCTGGGCATCGCACTGACCGCCTGCGACAAGACGGTGCAGGCGGTGTACGAGCGGCAACAGCGGCCGCCTGAAAAATTGCACCAGCCCTGGCTCGACCGTATCCAGTTGCAGCTTGATGCGGCTTATGCGGAGCTCGAACGCGCCATCCAGCGAGCCCGCCCCTGGCTGCTCGGGGGGCGGTTGACCCAGGCCGACGTCAGCGTCGCTGTGGCCTGGCGTTTCACCCAGTACTACATCGCTGACCTGATCCCGCCGGATCGCTACCCGCTGCTTTCCGCCTGGTCGGCGCGTGCGGAAAGCCTGCCGGAGTTCACCGCCACGCCGCTCGATTGAGCCGGAAGCGTGCCGCTAAGAGCCTGTAACAGAATGAATCGCACCTGCGTTGCAGTCCAAAATCGCGTCAGGCAAGGCGGAGGGCTGAGCCATGGTGATTCCATGGCTCAGCCTGACAACGCGGCATGGCGCGATTTTGGGCGCAACCCTCCGGGACGGGGCCATTTTTGCGCAGTGCTGCGCCGGCCAGAGCGCACCATGGAATCACCATGCCGCACTCT
>NZ_KL544000.1:0-68607 GCF_000711955.1 Nevskia soli DSM 19509 | reverse complement strand
CCGACTTGCACTGCGCAAAAATGACCGCCGTCGCAGGCGCGATTCATTCTGTTACAGGCTCTTAGATCTCGCTAGCCAAAAGCCGACATTCGCGACTGACCGCAATGGCGCCGTGAGCAGCGGTTGAATGACCGATGGCACCAGCCGCGGGCAATCGTTTTTCAGGAGGTCCAGACGGCTCGTTTTGGCGCACAGCTGCCCTTCCCAACCCACAATAACTGTTGATTGTCGGCTGAACACGCCCAACTGCTTCAATCGCCGTTGGATGTATTACTTAATGGGCCACATTCGGCCCACTACACGGCTCCATGATCGCATCTTCTCGCACGGACCAATCCGCAAGAAAGTACTTGTTCAACAGGGCGTCCGGACGGTATGGTGCCGCCACACCATCTTCCACCAGCACGGAAGGCTCTTTCAACAGCGCAAGCACGTGGCTGCTGAGCCTCAGCTTCGTTGGCAACGGACGGTCTGCGGTCTGGTATACCTTGCCGTTCCAGGGGCGGTGGAGGATTGTTGCAGCCCTCGTGTTCAGGGCGGGGCCGTGATCGAATCGCAGGCCCTGCGCCTTGACCTGGTCGATCATCCAGAGCAGAGGAATGTCGGAAAGTCCCGTTTCTTCCGGAGCGTACCCACCGCCCACGTCGGAATGGGCGCCAGGGAACAGCACTTGCACCACACCGTCACGCTCATCCCAAATTGACGGAGTGAAATCGATGCGCTTCTCATCCACGGCAATCGCATGGAACCCATGAATGACCGCAGGGCTCAGAGTGTTGTTGGCGAACTCGAACACATCGAGCCGGATTCCCTTGGTCTCATCGATGTCCGGCACACCCAGAGCACCTACGGTATCCCAAACGCCGACTGCCTGAATTTGCACGTCCGGCACAAACTTGAGCGTGGGTACCGGGCCAAGGCCGATTTCGAAGCGCGTGTAGAGATTGGTGACTACATCGGCCAGGTAGTGCAAGGCATGATGGTCCGCCGACGGCATGGCACTCCGGTATTGGTGCCAGGCCGCAAACCCCGCCCTGTACGCCTCCTTGGAGCCAGCGACCAGCCCCATGCCCGCCCAATCCAGTAGCCCCAGCTTGGCGACCAAGCCGGCAACGGTACGGGCCGCATAGGAGCCGCGGCTGAATCCCAGGATATAGATTCTGTCGCCTCGCCCGTAATAGCGGGACAGGAAGGTGTAACCACGCACGACCCGCCCGATCAGTCCGGCACCGACCGCACCTTCAAAATCCCTTGCAAGGACGTTGTCGGAGTTGCCCACGCCGTAAATGTACTTTCCGACCTGAACGGCGGCGCCATCCACCACCTTTTGGAACTCACGCTCCAGGTCTGCCGGCGCCAAGGGAGCGGATCCGTCCAGACACTCGAACAGCCTTTGAACATTGGTCGGCGTCGGCTCCGATTTCTGGTCTTTGGTCTGTGGACTGTTCCAGGTTCCGTCCAGGCAAAGAACGATATTCTTTCCCATCTCCCTTTCTCCCCATACGTAGACGTTCGCGTCCAACCATATTTCTACGGCCTATGCATTCCACTCATCCTTCTGTAATAAAACAAGGTTCAGCCGAACCTGTCTGTGACGTGGTTCGCGCGCTTGCTGCTGCTTTCCGAGTTGGTGACGCCACACGGATGACCTGAAGGGATGCAGGTACCCACGTAATAAAGGGGTCTTGTCGTCAGTAAGTTCGTCCACAATATCAGGGGCAAAAATGCCCCTCCCGTGTTGGTCGTTTTTCAGCCCAACGCAACCACCCCACGAGCAAGGGCACTGCTGGCGAACAAAGCAACATTTGCTGGTGGATGTCCGCTATCAAGCATGGGCCCCATGTCTCCGGCCGGCTACAGACTGCCATCGAATTGATGGACGACTAAAGCGTGCCCGCTCGCCCTGAGTCGGCAGCAGTTCATCATCCACCCGATCGCGAAGAAGCTCGGCCCATTCACGTATCTCGAGCTGGGCAAGGCCAAGTCCAGTTTGGCGCAGGCGCATCGCAAAGCGTCGCGAGTGGAAGACGGCGTCGCGTTCTGAGCGCAATGCCGCTCTCCGAAACAGTCTGGCCTCGAGGCGGAGCCCTGGCTTTCAAGCAGCGCGCGGGACTAGTCGATCAATGCCCCCCACGTGCCGCTGATTCCGGCGTGAACAGCGCCGGCGTGATGCCGGTGCGATCCAACTTCCACCATTTTTCGCCCGGCTCCTCGTTAACGAGATAGGTCGCCTCATAGCTGCCCGCGGTGAGGTCGTGATAAACCGACACCCCGCGGTGCCAAGATGATGATTCCTGCGAGTAGTGGTAGTTGATCAGCGTAACCCGCCAGAGCTGGTCGCGGGCATCGTAATTGTCCGCCCACAAGGTCAGCCAGCTATCCTCGTCGACGTACAAGATGCGCTTGCTGTAGATATGGCGGACGCCTGGTTTGAGGTCGCCTTCAATTACCCAGACGCGGTGCATTTCGTAGCGCTCATAGTCCGGGTTGATAGTATTGGGCTTGATCAGCTCGGAGTACTTCACCGCGGTGTCGTTGATCCTGAAGTTATCGTAGGGCAAGTACAGCTCTTTCTTACCAATCAGCTTCCAGGTGTAACGCTCGGGCGAGCCGTTAAAGCCGTAGTCGTCGTCGACGGTACGCTTGCCAGTAGGCGGCACCGGGTAGTCGAAGCCGACCTCGGGGGCTTCGCGCACGCGGCGGATGCCGGGAATGTACTGCCAAGACTGGGTGGCATCGGCGTTAAAGTCATTAGGCTGGTATCCCACGGCGACAAAGCCCTTCTCGCGCTCGGGCAGCATGAACGCGGTGTAGAAGTAGGCGTTGATCTTGTCCTGGTAGGAGCCGTGCCGGGCCGGATCGGTGGCCAGCGCCAGCGTCATGTAATGTTGCTTGCCCCAGGCCACGCTGCCGCCCGCATAGACGTCAGCGATATCGACGATGGCGTCTTCGCTCCAGGGGCGATAGGGATCGATGGTGTTCCAAACCGCCTCGATGCCGCTGGCGGGGAATGGGAAGGGTATGCTGCCGGCCGTGCCGATGATGCCCTTGCCGTCATGCACCACGTCGGCGCTGACGGCATTCTTGCGGTTGATGTCGCAGACCCAGGCCGGCACCCCGAAGTCGCGATGGCTGGGGTAGATGTCCATGCGGAACGACTGCGGATATTTGACCAGCATCGCTTTCATACCGTCGGTGAGCTTGTCCTGATATTGCGCCATATTCTGCGCGGTGATGCTGAACAAGGGCTTCTCTCCTGCGAAGGGCCCGGGCTCGTAGCCCGATTTGCCGGTCATGCCTGGCCAGGAGCCCACGTACTTGCCGGTAAAGGCCGCAACGCCGCCGGACGTCCCGGCCTTTTCGGCGCCCATGCACGTGAATTTCGCTCCATCCAGCTCGGCGGCCTTTTCCGCCGACACCTTTGCCAGCACCTGAGGTGACGTGAGGCAAGGTAGGGCCAGGGCAAGCAGAGCAGCCGCGTTTCGTAACGACATCATGTTTGCTCTCCCGTAGAGAATCGCATAAGCCGTCGCGTCAGCTGCGGCAGCTGTCTAATCAGGCGTCAAAGGTTGTAGGTGATATGGAACGTCGCGTAGTCGCGGTCCATGTAGGGATTAGCCTTCAGGGTACTGGCACCAATCGTCTCATTCGGATTGCCGAAGAAGAAGTTGTAGCCGATGCCGATCTCCAGGTTCGACAGGTACTGGAAGTTCAGGCTGACGCCCAAACGCGTGTCGCCCTGGCCATAGAGTGCCCCGAATGCGCCCGGCATCGATGGGTTGCCCTTGACCAGCATGCCGAAGGAGATCGGGGTGGACATGTCCCAGCCTCTGAACACGTCGTGCTTGGCGGGGATGGTGAGCGTGTTGAAGGCCCAGGAATTGCGGCTGTAGAACAGCGAATCACCGTTGCCAACCGGGATGATGCCGGCGGTATCAGGCACGCGATCGATGCCATTCGCATGAATGCCGCCGATCTCCGCAGTGAATGCGACATCGTCGTAGAACACGTGCGGATTGGTGACGTAGAGCGCGGAGATCAGGGCTTGCGAGAGGCGGCCACGGACGAAGACCGGGCTGACTACATCGGCGATGGTGGTCGCCGCCGCTACGTCCGCGCCGTCGCGATAGTTGAATTCGCCGGCGACATTGAAGGGTCCGAGCACGGTGGAGAACGCGGCGCTGTAGAGGTGGATGCCATCGAAATACTTGACGTTGTAAGTTACAGGCACCATCTCATTGATGATGGCGGTGGTGATCACCGGCTTGGTGGTAAAGTCCGGGTAGCCGAAGTTGAGTTGTACCGAGGGATTGGGATCGTCGTAGCGCAGGTAGTAGAAGGCAACGTTGGTGCGGCTGGTGACCTGATACTCCAAGCCGGCGCCATACTGACCGCCATCGCTTGGCCTCAGGTCAGGTCCGCGGGTCGTGTTGATCGTCCGGGGTGCTGCGGTGGCCTGCCCCACGACGCCCAGGAGCTGGCCGCAGATAAGGTTTTCCACCGAGGCCGGCACCACCGGCACTGGCGTATTTCCGATGTGCAGGTTGGTGAGGAGCCCGGGGCAGGCCCCCGGACCGCCGTATAAAGGATTGGCGGAGCCATAAACGAAGGTTGCGCCCGGACCAATGGCGTCGGAGGGAGAGAAATAGTCTCCTTCCGGGAAGATCTCGCTTGCGCGGAAGGCCAGCTTGTAATAGCCCAGCAGAGACAGTTCGTTGGTGAGGCTCAGGCGCAGCGACACCTGGTTCGTGGGGAGCAGGATGCTCTTGACCTCCGCGCCCGGTATGAACGCCTTGGTCGCGTCTGCCCGCCCCTGCGCTAAGGCGACACCGGAAAAAAAGAGGCTCTGGCCCCATGCTACCAACTGCTGCCCCACGCGCAGATCGAGGCTCATATCGCCGATGCTCCAGTCGCCGTATGCATAGGCGTCGAGGAGACGGAAGCGCTGCCCGTCGTAATAGCGTGCCCCAGGAGTCCAGTGTGTATTCGGCAAATCAGTGTTGTTGGTGTCCGGCGAGTCGTTATCGTTCGGGTGGTGATAGACCTGGTCGTAGAACACGTCCCCGCTGGCCACGACGCCGTAGTTGTTCCAATGGACCTGCAGTTCACCCAAAGCCGTTACCCGGTTGTTGATGAGGCTGCCCGCCTTGAAATTACGGTCGCCGTCGTCCGAGTTGATGGTGGTCGACAACCCAGAATGGGTGAAGCGGAAAATCTGTGGCGGCTGTCCTTGGGGCAATACCGGGAACAGGTAGGACTGGAAAGGATCGACCGGCCCGTTGATCAGTGCGTTGTTTGGATTTCCTGTCCGCACGCCCACTCCGTAAGACAGGGCGAGCTTGTAGTCGAGCGAGGCGCCATTCCACAGATCCGCGCTTCCCGCAAGGCAGCGCGGCGGCAGAGCCAAGCATGAGATCGCCACAACGGTGAGCCATCCCATCCGCCCAATCAATGGACGTGCACTCAGTGCACCACTTCCAACTTCCAGCCCCATGTCATCACCCCCTCGGTCGATGCCGTTCCTTGTGGACGGCTCGGAGCGCCTCTCCCAGTGGCTAGAGGCGATTTTATTATGAAACGATTTGTACCATATATAAAACTAGGGAACGCCGCAAGTCGAATCGTGCGAAAATTGCGGAACATCGATTACACCCATGCCCACCGCCTCCAAAAAAACTTCGCGCCGCTCCCCCGGTCGGCCGCTCAGCGCCGACTCCGAGCGCGCCATCTTCACGGCAGTGCTGCGCATCCTGAGCACAGAGGGGTACAGCGATCTCACCTTCGACAAGGTCGCTGCGGCGGCTAAAGCCAGCAAGGCGACGATCTACCGGCGCTGGGGGACCAAGCAGAACCTGGTGATGGCGATCTTCCGGCAACTGCCAGCGGTCGACCTAGTCGACAAAGGCAACCTGTCAGCTGATCTGATTGCCATGTTCCACGAGTTCCTGAAACTGATGCAGCATTCTCCGCTGAAGTCGGTGTTGCCAATGCTGGCGGCCGAATGCGTGCATAGGCCGGAGCTGGCCGATGCGCTGATCGTGATCAACGAGCAGCGGCGTGTCCCGATGCGTCTGGTGTTCGCCCGGGCCATCCAGCGTGGCGAGCTCCCCAAAGGCACCGACATCGAACTGGCCATCGACATGATCCAGGGCGCCATAGCGATCCGTCTGTATTTCCTCCTCGACACTTTGAGCGAAGACTGGATCGAAAAGCTGGTCCATACCGTGCTGCAGGGCTTCAAAGTTCGCGGCAAGTAACGCCGAAGAAATGATGTTTTGATACAAATCGTTTCGTATATACTGCAACAGAGCCCCCTGGACGCAAGTTGACGAAACGCATGCCCCAACAACAGGACGCAACGCCCCTGCGCGGCAAGACAGCGGTCATCACCGGCGCTGCACACGGCCTTGGCTTTGGCGCAGCGGAGAGCTTGGCGCTGCTGGGAGCGGACCTGGTACTGGTCGACGTCCAAGCTCAGGCCCTGGCCGAAGCACAGGCACGGATGTCCGTCGCGTTTCCGCGTCAGCGCATTAGTGGCGTGGTAGCTGATCTGGCTGAGCCGGATTCCATCGCCAAGGCTGCCGCTGGATTGCGGCGCGATATATCCACGGTGGATATCCTGGTCAACAACGCCGGTATCTACCCGCCTTCGCAGCTCCGCCGCAACTCTGAGGGACACGAGCTGACCTTCGCGATTGCGCACCTGGGTCATTTCCGCTGGACGCATCTGCTGCTGCCGGCCCTGAGCCGGTCAGCACGCATCATTACCGTGAGCAGCCTGGTGCAGGGCGGAGCACGGCTAAGGCTGGACAATCTCGACTTCACCGCCGGCGGATACCAGCCGATTGTGGCGTATCGCCAAGCGAAGCTATCGTGTCTGCTCTTCGCCCTTGAATTACAGCGCAAACTTGCCGACAGCGGTAGCTTGTTGAGAAGCATTGCCGTGCATCCGGGCGTGTGCCGGACCACGCTAGGCCGCAACCGGCCGCGCTCGGCCGGTGACGCGTTGCTGCAACGCGTATCGAGCGAACTGCTGGCCTGGGGGCTGGGCCATTTCGGCCAGACCCCGCGGGAAGGTGCCCAGTCCATCGTGATGGCCGCCGCCGATCCCGAAGTTCCCGGTGGGGCATTCCTCGGGCCTCGCGGTATTTTTCAGGCGTTCGGCCGCCCTGCACAGCAGCAGCCTGGAAAGGCGGCGAGCAACGAAGAGCTTGCCCGCGCGCTGTGGCAGTACAGCGAGCGCGTTACCGGCTTGAATCTGGCCTCAGTGCCCGCCGTCCCCCAGGGCGCTTGATAGGAGGAGCCATGATCGACATGTTCCAGCCATGGCGAATGGGCCCGATTGAGCTGCGGAACCGGGTAATCAAGGCGGCCACCAACGAGGGTATGGCCAAGGGCGGCGTGCCGTCCAGGTTGCTGGTGGAACACCACCAGCGCATTGCCGCAGGTGGTGCCGCACTCACCACGGTGGCCTACTGCGCGGTGAGCCCCGATGGCCGCACCTTCGAGGATCAGCTTGTGCTCAATGCCGGCAACCTCAGGCACCTGCGGGCCCTGACCGATGCCGTTCATCGCGAAAATGGTGCCGTTTCGGCCCAGATCACGCATGGCGGCGCCTTCTGCTTCCTGCCACGTCTTTCGACGCGCTGCGCGATGAGTTCCTCATCCGGCTTCTACCCTCCGGGCGTCATTGCCGGCCGGCCGTTCAAGCGCGCGATGACCGAGGCGGACCTGGCGCAAGTAAGCACCGAGTTTGCGGCCGGCGCCCGCCTGGCGCGGGATGCAGGCTTCGACGCGGTCGAAATTCACATGGGGCACGGTTACCTGCTGAGCCAGTTCATCTCGCCGGCCTACAACAAGCGGCGCGACCAGTGGGGCGGACCGAGCGCAGACGATCGGGTGCGATTCCCGGTGCGAGTGCTGTCCGACGTGCTCGATGCCGTCGGCAGAGATGTCGCGGTGATCTGCAAGATCGGTGTCCACGAGGGCTTCAAAGGCGGCGGTACCGCGGAAGATGCAGTCCTGGTAGCGAAGGCGCTGGAGCGCGCAGGCGCGCATCTGCTGGTGCTAAGCGGCGGCATGAACGCGGAAGCACCCTGGGCCATTTTTGGCAGCAACATGCCCTCCGAAGTCGCGCCCGAGGGCGGAGCGATGTTCAGGTTTTCGAACCGTTTGATGAAGCTATGGGAGCCCGAGGTACCATTTCTCGAGTCATACCTGCGACCGCACTCCCTGAAGGTACGCGCAGGCGTCCACATGCCACTGGCATACCTGGGCGGAATCAGATCGCTGGAAGGAATCCGACAGGCGGCGGCCGATGGCTTCGAGGCTGTGGTGATGGGGCGCGCGCTCATCCATAACCCGGATTTCGTCAGGGAACTGGAGCAGGGGCTGGCGGCCGTGTCCGGGTGCACTTCCTGCAACCGCTGTATTCCTAAAATGTATTCCGCGGGCGGAACACGTTGTGTGCTGATGCCGGAATCCAGACTGGAATTGAATGCGGTACCGGCGGATGCCAAAGCCTGAGAGATCGCTGGTGGCTTGAAACGTCAGTTCATCAAGGGATCAGCCCAGATAATTCCCGGCTTACGCTGACGCCCCACCGGAGGCCCGCTTTGGCGCCGGGAGCGGCCGGTTGAACGACCAAAGCCGCCAAGACCGGCGATTCGTTTTGCATGAGATCTCATCGTCTCGTTTTGGCTCAACAGTCGATCACTTGAACGGAAGTCCGGGAGACTGCCCCGGCCTGTCATGTTCGACCGAAAAGCGCGATCCGCATTCGTAGGAATGCCCAGATGGAGCGGCCCTCTTCCCCTCCCCTCTCCCACAACGGGGAGAGGGGGTCACGGCTGGCTGGTCGCAGGCATGTATGGAGCCGGATCGTGCGCCTCACTCAGGATGACAAATGAGCGTGCACGGCGGGGACTTGCGCGGCTGGGCTTTCAGGCGAGCGCGATGTTCCGGCGCAGCCCTTTCTGCGCCACGACGGTCAAGCCGATGAACACCAACAGGATGACGCGCTCGACGATGGCGAAGGACGGCTCCGCCTGGGTCGGGGCCAGGGCGAGCGGCGACAGGATACCGACGCCGTGCGAGAGCAGGAACCTGGTGAACGGAAAGCCGAAGCCGGTGGCGCTGGTCAGCACCGAGGTGACGAAATACAGGGCGCCGGTGGTGCCCGGTATCCGGCCGCGGACAGGGCCAGCACCACCAGGATACCCGTCACCAGGGCGATCGGGCTGAGCCCGGTATGGATGGATGGCGGTAAACGCCGCCAGATTGAACAACGTGAGTTCTCCGCTTTGAACCGGTTGGACCGCTGTTCCCCTGCCCAGGCCAACCCCAGGCAGGCACAACCCATCATGCGCCCACTACCAGGTGAATGTCGCCCAGCCGGCGATGTAGTCGACATCGCCGCCGCCCGCGGCGCTGACGTAGTCGCTGGCAAACAGGTGGACGTAGGAGGCGGTGCAAACCAGGTGGCGCCCGGCCTTCCACTCCAGCGCCGCTTCCACCGTGTTGCCGACGTAGCGCGAGCCGCCCGCCACCGGCTTGAGCTCGAGGTTGCCGCTGGGGCCGTAGACGCCGTCCTTGACGCTGAAGCGCCACAGCGCGGCGCCGGCGACAGTGGCGGTGAGCGACTTCAACGGCACGAACTGCAAGGAGGGATGCAGGTCGGCGATATTGGTCGGGCGGATGATGCTGGCGTCGTTGAAATAGCCGGACTTGAAGTACAGCGGGTTGAAGGCGCCGAAGCGGCCCTGCGGCCCGTTGGAATCGCCGCTGGCGATGTCGGCCTTGAAGCCGAGGCGCGGGCGCCAGGATGCAGAGGCGAAGGTGTAGCCGGTATCGGTGGCCATGGTCCAGGCGAAGATTTCGCGGTTGCCGAAATTGCCGAACTGCACGATCGGCTCCCAGTCGTAGCTCCAGCCGCCGAGGCTGCCGGACCAGCGCGTGCCGATGCTGTGGCGCAGCTCGGCGGCGGCGCCGTTGGCGTAACGCTGGCTGGCGTAGCGCGCACCCAGGTAATAGACGTCGATGTTGGCAGGCAGCTGGCGCCCGGTGGGCGTGGTGGCGTAGACGCCCCAGAAGGTCTGGCCGTCGTTCTCGCCGTCGAGGTGGTACGCGTACTCCTGGCCCGGCCGCACCAGGAAGGCGTACAGCCGGGCCGCACCGTCGCCGCCGATGAACTGGAGCCCATCGAACTTGAACGGCAGATTGGGTGCGGCGCGCGTCGCCACCAGGCGGCCTGAGCCGTAGCTCATCTCGAAGCGGCCGGCGCGCGCGGTAAGGCGTGGGCCCTGCGGCGTGGGTTCGCCGAAGATGTAGTCGACGAAGCCCTGCTGCAGGTCGACGGGATTCTGGTTGACCGGCGCCGCGTTCTCGCGCTGGCCGAACTGCAGGCCGGACAGGCCCTGCACGAAGACGCGCAGGCGCTGGTCGACGTGCAGGTCCGCGTCCAGGGTGACGCGTTGCAGCAGGTAGGACTGGTTGGCCGGCGTGCCCGAGCCCAGGCCGGCGTTGCGGTAATTCTCGTAGCGCTCGCGCAGTTCGCCGCCCAGGCTCAGGTAACTTTGCTGGTCGGTGCTGCTGAGCGGGATGTATTTGACCGGGTCGAAGAAATCCGTGCGGTTCTTCGGGTCGGCCAGGTAGTCGTAGCGCTCGTTGTAGCGCAGCAGCGTGTACGGCGGCGGATTGGGATCGGGCGCGGCTTCCGTGATGTACTCGGACAGGATCGACTCGCCCGGATCGACCTTCGGCACCGACAGGTCGGCCGGCGCTGCCGCCGCCGTCAACACGGGCAGCGTCAGCGCCAGCCCGATGCAGAGGCGCTTCATGCATCGGGACATGATGGGCGGACCTTACTTCTTGAGGTCGTGCAGCTCGGCGATGTAGCCGCCGGGGAACTGCACGATGGCGGTGTCGCGGTCGCCCACATCGAACGGCGCGAACAGCACGGTGGCGCCGGCGGCCTTGGCCTTGTCCAGGGTCTCGCCCAGGTTCTTCACTTCGTAGCCGGTCAGCTCATGGGCGAAGGGATACGGCAGGTGGCCGTCGGTGACCATCACCTGCATCTTGCCGAAGGTCGACTCGATGCGGATGCGGCGATAGGTCTCGCCGCTGCGGCCGATCTCGCCGGCGTTGGCCTTCCTGTCGTCGGACACGATCCTGCCGTGGGAGAAGCGCAGGAAGCTGTGGACGAAGGCGTCGGCGCGGTCACGCGAGACGTAGACGCGGTTGTCCGGCACCGTTTCCAGCGGACCGTAGGACGGCGCGGTGAAGTGCCAGTAGAGCTGCAGCTTCACGCCACCCGGGAACTGGATCACCGCGTCCAGGCCGATGGGGTCCTTGAACGGCTCGACGATGACCTCGGCGCCGGCGGCGCGCGCGGCCTTGATGGCCTGGTCCATGTCGGTGACGAGGTAGCCGTTGCGCTCGTAGCCGAAGGGATAGGGGATCGGCGTTTCGAAGGCGAAGGTGGAGAGGTTGCCGACCGGCGTCCACACGTACTGCGCCTGGGTGCTGCTGGGCACCGGCAGCACGTTGGCGGTGATGCGCGGCGAAGGCTTGCCGCCGAAGGTGGCGATGATGCTGTTGACGAAGGTGTCGTAGTCGGCGGGCGCGATGTAGACGTGGGTGGTGTCGTACTGCGCGGCCACGGCGACGCCGGCCGCCGCGGTGCCGCCCTTGGCCTGCGCCGGCGCAGCGAGGGTGAACAGCAGCGCGGCGGCGGCGAGCGCGCCCAGGGGAATGCGGAGGAAACGCATGGCAATGCTCCTGTGGATGATCATGGGATGGCCCGAAAACCCTCGAACGACGCGGCCGGCCGCGCGATGCGCCCAGTCTCCAGCAGCGCGACCAGCAGGAAGCCGCCGATCAGGCCGAAGTGTTCGAGAAAGGCATTGAGGTCGGCGAAGCGCTCCATGCCGGCCTCGCGCCAGAACGGGTGACCGACGAAGGTGGCGGCCAGGGTGAACCCGGCCAGCGCCACAGCACCGAGCGCAGCGAAACGCCCGCGCGCGAACAGGATCAGCGCCGAGCCGCCGAGCTGCACGGCGATGGTGAGGGCGGCGAACAGCGCCGGCGGCGACAGGCCGAAGTGGGCCTGCTCGGCCATGGCGCTGCTGAAATCGAACAGCTTGGCCACGCCACTGTAGGCGTAGGCCAAACACAGGCCGGCACGGGCCAGCCAGTAACAGACGGTGGCGAGGTTCATGTCGGATCTTTGCTGGTGGTGACAGGTTGGCGCAGCAGCAGCATCACCGCGACCAGGGCCAGCATCGGCAGCAGCAGCACGCCGAAGCCGGCCTGGGTGTAGAGCACGGCACCGGCCACCGCGCCGACCGCGAACGCCGCCACCGGCGGCACGAACTTGCCCAGGCGCTTGCGCGCAGCGACCGCATCGACGCCGGGCACCCTGGCGCGCAGCAGGTGGGTGGCGTCGATGGCGAACTGGGTGACGCCGCCGGTCATCACCGTGGTCGGCGGCAGCTCACCCATCAGCAGGCGCGAAGCGGCGTTCTGGATGCCCATGGCGCAGACGCCGAGCATGCCGGCCAGCACCGCCATTGGCGCATCCACGTCGAGAATCGGCGCGGCCGCCCAACCCACCGCCATGAAGCCGGCGAGAAACAACAGCTGCGCCGCCAGCACCGCAACCAGCGCCGGCTTGCCAGAGCGCGTGCGCTCCTGCACGAAGACGGTGGTGGCGGACACGGCGAGGATGAACATCGGCAGCGCCGCCAGCTTGGCGACGAGGCCGCCGCGCGCATGCGCGACCGCCGTGCCGATGAGGATGAAGTTGCCGGTGACGTGCGCGGTGAACAGGCCCAGCAGGGCGACGAAGCCCACGGCATCGACATAGCCCGCGATGAAGCTGAGCAGGATGGCGACGGCGGCCGGGCGCTGGATGGATTCAGGTGCGGACATGGTGCGGTCTCAAAACGCCCAGCACGAACAGCCGAGCGCGCCCCAGAAACTCGCGCGGTCCGCATCGGCCACCGGCGCTTCGCGCGCATAGGCGTGCGCATGCTGGTGCACGCCGCAGGCGCTGTTGCAAGCACAGGCGCTGCTCACACTTGCCGCGGTGTTCGGCGCCAGGTCTTTCCAGTAACGGCTGCCTGAGTTGACCGGCGACCAGTCGGGCAGCGCCGGCGGCAGCGGCGGATTCAGGTCGCTGAAGTCCTGGTCGGCGTGGACGATGTTGCCGCCGACCACGGTCAGCACCGAGACGATCTGGCGGATGCGCGATTCCGGCACCGAGAAATAGTCTTCCGAGAGCAGCGCGAAATCGGCGAGCTGGCCGGCGATCAACTGGCCCTTCAGGCCCTCCTCGTTGGAGAACCAGGTGTTGGCCTGGGTATAGAGCTGGAGGGCTGTTTCCCGGTCGACGCAATTGGCGGTCGGATACAGCGACAGGCCGCCGAGGGTCTTGCCGGTGCTGAGCCAGTACAGGGCATTCCAGGGATCGTAGCTGGCGACGCGGGTGGCGTCGGTGCCGGCGCCGACCTTCACGCCCATCTCCAGCATGCGCTTGAACGGCGGCGTGCGCCCGGCCGCGGCGGCGCCGTAGCGCTGGACGAAGTACTCGCCCTGGTAGGCCATGCGATGCTGCACGGCGACACCGCCGCCAAGGCGGGCGATGCGTTCCAGGTTACGGTCGGTCACCGTTTCCGCATGGTCGAAGAACCAGTGGATGCCGGCCAGCGGAATGTCGCGGTCGACCTTCTCGAACACATCCAGCGCACGGCCGATGGTCTGGTCATACGTGGCGTGCAGGCGCCAGGGCCAGCGCTTGGCCGCCAGCACGCGCACCACCGCTTCCAGCTCGCCTTCCATGCTCGCCGGCAACTCCGGGCGCGGCTCGCGGAAGTCCTCGAAGTCCGCCGCCGAGAACACCAGCATCTCGCCGGCGCCGTTGAGCTTGTAGAAGTCGTCGCCCTGCTGATAGCGGTTGTTGCCGGTCCAGCCGACGAAGTCCGCGACCTCTTCCCTGGGCTTCTGCGTGAACAGGTTGTAGGCGATGCGCAGCGTGAGCTGCCCCTCGCGGTGCAAGGTGTCGATGACCTTGTAGTCGTCGGGATAATTCTGGAAGCCGCCGCCGGCGTCGATCACCGAGGTGATGCCGAGCCGGTTCAGCTCGCGCATGAAATGTCGGGTTGAGTTGAGCTGCTGCTCGTAGGGCAGCTTGGGCCCTTTCGACAGGGCGGTGTAAAGCAGCATGGCATTGGGCTGGGCCAGCATCAGGCCGCTGGGCTCGCCCGCCGCGTCCTTGACGATGGTGCCGCCCGGGGGATTGGGCGTGTCGCGCGTATAGCCGGCGGCGCGCAGGGCTGCGCGGTTGAGCAGGGCGCGGTCGTAGAGATGCAGGATGAAGACCGGCGTCTCCGGCGCCAGGGCATTGAGCTCGTCCAGCGTCGGCAGGCGCTTCTCGGCGAACTGCTGCTCGCTGAAGCCGCCGACCACGCGCACCCACTGCGGCGAGGGTGTGCGCGCGACCTGTTCCCTCAGCATGCGCATGGCGTCGGCCAGCGAGGGCACGCCGTCCCAGCGCAGCTCCAGGTTGTAGTTGAGGCCGCCGCGGATGACGTGGATGTGCGAGTCGATCAGGCCGGGGATGAGGCGGCGCTGCCCGGCATCGACGATGCGCGTGCCGGCGTCGGCAAAGCGCATCACCTCCGCCTCGTCGCCCACGGCGAGCAGCACGCCGGCGCCGACCGCCAGCGCGCTGGCCTGAGGCTTGCCGCGATCGAGCGTGGTGATCCTGGCGTTGCGGACGATCAACTCGGCGGCGGCGCTCATGGCGCACCGCCGTTGCCGGGCGCGTTGCCGGGCTTGGCCGGCTCCACGCAATCCGGCTTCGGCGCCGCCGGCAGATCGCCCAGCACGTGCGGGCCGCACTGGGTGCTGATCCAGGCGGTGGTCACCGGCTCGGGGCCGAGCGCGCGCTTGATCACCGGCACCACCTGCTCGCCCACCAGGATGCCGAGCAGGCCCACCAGGGCGATCACCGGCGGCGCCGGTGATCGCACATTGAGCAGGGCGTAGACGATGCCGACCAGCAGGCCGGCGCCGAGGGAGATGAGATAAGGCTTCATGGTGAGGCTCCTTGATCCGGCACCGGGCAAACCGCTACGCCCCGCCCCCGCCTATTCCTTGATGAAGGCGAGCAGTTCGGCGTTGACCCGGTCCTTCATGGTGGTGCACAGGCCGTGCGGCGCCCCCTTGACGACCACCAGGCGCGCGCCCTTGACCAGCTTGGCCGAGAGCAGGGCCGAGTCGGCGATGGGCACGATCTGGTCGTCGTCGCCATGCAGGATCAGGGTGGGCACGTCGAACTTCTTCAGGTCTTCGTTGAAGTCGGTTTCGGAGAAGGCCTTGATGCAGTCGAGCACGCCCTTGAAGCCGGCCTGCATGCCCTGCATCCAGAACGAATCGCGCACGCCTTCCGAAACCTTGGCGTCCGGACGGTTGTAGCCGTAGAACGGGATCGTCAGGTCCTTGAAGAACTGCGAGCGGTCGGCCAGCACGCCGGCGCGGATGCCGTCGAACACTTCCAGCGGCAGGCCGCCGGGATTGGCCGCGGTCTTCAGCATCAGCGGCGGCACCGCGCCGATCAGCACGGCCTTGGCCACGCGCTTGGTGCCGTGCCGGCCGATGTAGCGGGCGACTTCGCCGCCGCCGGTGGAGTGGCCGACATGAACGGCGTCCTTCAGGTCCAGCGCTTCGACCAGGGCGGCGAGGTCGTCGGCGTAGGTATCCATCTCGTTGCCTTCCCAGGGCTGGCCGGAGCGTCCGTGGCCGCGGCGGTCATGGGCGATGCAGCGATAGCCATGCGAGGCCAGGAACACCATCTGGTCTTCCCAGGCGTCGGCGCTCAGCGGCCAGCCGTGGCTGAAGACGATGGGCTGACCGCTGCCCCAGTCCTTGTAGTAGATAGCGGTTCCGTCGCGGGTGCTGATGGTGGGCATGGCTGGTTTCCTTTCGATGGTCGGGTGGTGCGGACGTTACTTGTGCGGAGCGGCGGCCGGCACCTTGTACTCCGGATAAACCGACTGCGGCGCCCCGTGCACCATGGTATAGGCATATTCCACGCCCACGCCGTAGGCGCCGCAATGATTCTTCACGATGTCCATGACGGCGTCATAACTGTCGCGCTGGGCCCAGTCGCGCTGCCACTCGAGCATCACCGACAGGGCGGTGACCGGTTTGGCGCCGGCCTGGATGACGCGCTTCATGGCGTTGTCGTGGGCCAGCTGGCTGACGTCGCCGCAGCAGTCCTCGACCACGTAGACCTCGAAGCCGTCGTGGATCGCCTGCACCGTCGGCAGCGCCACGCAGGTCTCGGTCCACAGCCCGGCCAGCACGATCTTCTTGCGGCCGCTCTTCTTCACCGCGGCGACGAAGTTCTCGTCGTCCCAGGAGTTCATGCTGGAGCGCTCGATCGGCGCCTGTTCGGGATACACCGCCTGGATCTGCGGCCACATATTGCCGCTGAAAGCCTTGGTCTCGACCGTGGACAGGATCACCGGCACGTCGAAGACCTTGGCCGCCTTGGTCAGGACGAGGTTATTGTTGATGATCGACTGGCGGTCGAAGTTGGCCACGCCGAACAGCATCTGCGGCTGCAGGTCGATGATGGTGACGACGCAATTGTCGGGGGTCAGCAAGCCTTTTTCGCTGCGCTTGGCCCGGCCTGAACTGTTGGACATGATGTTCTCCTGACTCGCATTGACGGGCAATCCGGTCGCCATCGGTGCGGCGGGCCGGCTTGGGTGTGCTCTTCCTGGGGCATCCATAGTTACCGCTGGCTCAGCGACGGGATTGAACAAATGCGCCGGGGTTTGTACAAGGCTGCTGTTTTCTCTAGCGCCGCTAGCGCCGCGCGTGCCGATAGGCACCGGGGGTGGTGCCGACGAGGCGGGTGAAGCGGCGGCTCAGGTGGCTCTGGTCGGAGAAGCCGACCGCCTGGGCGATCTCCGCCATGCTGCGATCGGACTCGGCCAGCAGTTGCGCCGCCTTCTCCACGCGCTGTTGCGTCAGGTAATGATGCGGCGTAACGCCGACACTGTTCTTGAAGGCGCGTGCGAAGTGAGTGGGTGAAAGACCCGCCACGGCGGCGAGCGCCTCCACCGGCAGGTTCCGTTCAAGATTGTTGCGGATGTACTGGTCCAGGCTGCGCAGGATTCCGGGCGGCAGGCCGCCGCGCGGCAGGGTCTGTGCGGACGCGGGCCGTGAGGCGGACAGTTGCGCCAGCCGCGGACGGGTGTGCAGCGCGGAACGAGTGGCGCTTCGGTAAGCGCCGCCGCCGGCTTCCGGCGGAGTGGCCACGCCCTGCCATTGCGCACCGCTCTCGTTGCGCCGCAGGGAAACGGCGAGGTCCTCGGCGCCCTTGCCGCGCAGCGATACCGGGTAGCGGTCGAACACGTCGCGCAGGTGGATGCCTGCATCGATGCGCGAGGCGGGCAGTGCCAGCGCGCGGCGCGCGTGACGATCGGCGGCGACGATGCGATGGTCGGCATCCACCGCCAGCAGTACCGCCGGGGCATTGCCTGCCGCCGGCTCCAGCGCGAAGGTCCAGTGGCGACGGTGGCTTTCGCGGAAGTCGCGCTCCTCGATGGCGCGGCTCCAGTAAGTGGCCAGGGCCAGGGCCAGCTGGTGGGAACGCTCCGAGATTTCACCGGCATGGCTGGCGAGGGTCAGCACGGCCTTGAGCTTGCCCGCGGCATCGAAGATCGGCGCGCCGGAACAACTGAGGCCGGCGTAGCGCTGGTTGAAGTGCTGCTGGCGGTGCACGCTCAGCGGGCGTTGCTCGACGATGCAGGTGCCGATGCCGTTGGTGCCTTCGGCCTGCTCGGTCCACACCGCGCCGGGCTGCGTGCCGTAGTCGGCGAAACGCCCGGCATCCTCGGCGCGGCAGTAGCGCTCGATGATGACGCCGCCGGGATCGGCGAGCAACGTGGCGTAGCCCAGGGGCCGCACCATGGCATGCAAGGCGTTGATCTCTTCCTGCGCGGCCGCGAGAGTCTGCTCCAGCGGTGCGCGCAGGCGCTTCACTTCCGCCGACGACAGAATCCGTGGACCGTTGCCGCCGTCCGGATCGAGCCGGTGCTGGCGCATGCAGCGCTCCCACGACACGTCCAGTTCATCGAGCGAAGCGGCGCTGCCGAAATGCTTCGCATCCTGCGCCAGCGCCGCCGCACACGAGGTCGCGGCGACGCTCTCCAGCAATTGTTCACCCTGTCCATTCATGTCCTCGCTCCCCTTGGCTTGTTGCAAACGCCTGCGCGATTCCAGCGTTCCCGGCGGATGCCCACCGCCGCCATCGAGTGGCGGCGGTGGGCATCCGCTTATTCCACGTCCTGCGGCAAGTCGAACACCAGCACTTCGGCATCATGGCCGTTGCGCAGCGTCAGCTTCGAGACATCGGCCAGCTTCAGCGCATCGCCCGCCGCGAGCTCGACGCCGTTGGCGTCGATCGCGCCGCGCGCCACGTGCAGATAGATGCGACGGCCCTCCGGCACTTCGAGCGCGGCCTGCTCGACACCGTTGAACAGCCCGGCATACAGCCTGGCGTCCTGGTGGATCAGCACCGAGCCGGCGGCGCCATCCGGCGAGGCGATCAGCCGGAGCTGGCCGCGCTTGTCGGCCTCGGCGAAGCGCTTCTCTTCGTAGCTGGGCTGGATGCCGTGCACATTGGGCTGGATCCAGATCTGCAGGAAGTGTACCGGCTGGCTGTCCGAGGGATTGAACTCGCTGTGGCGGATGCCGGAGCCGGCGCTCATGCGCTGCACGTCGCCGGGCCGGATCACCGAACCGTTGCCGATCGAATCCTTGTGGGCCAGTTCGCCGGAGAGGACGTAGCTGATGATCTCCATGTCGCGGTGACCGTGGGTGCCGAAGCCGGCGCCGGGCTTGACGCGATCCTCGTTGATCACGCGCAGCGGGCCGTATTCCATGTGCTGCGGATCGAAATAATCGGCGAAGGAAAAGCTGTGGTAGGAGTTGAGCCAGCCGTGGTCGGCGTGGCCGCGTTCCTTGCTGCGACGGACTTCGTTCCTGACTGCGTTGCTGATGGTATTCATGGGAATCTCCTGTTGGTGAGGAGAAGATATGCCTTGCTTATCGAATAAAAAAGCGCAATATTTGCATCCAATCAATTCATAAATTCGATAGATTAGCCCGTGCCGCTGGCGAGAACCTCTCTGGAGCAATGGACCGTGCTGGCGGCGATCGTCGATCACGACGGCTTCGCCCAGGCGGCGGCGGCGCTGAACAAGAGCCAGTCGGCGGTGAGCTACGCCGTGGCGCGGCTGCAGGAGGCACTGGATCTGCCCCTGCTGGTGGTGGAAGGCCGCAAGGCGGTACTGACGCCGCATGGCCAGACCCTGCTGAAGCGGGCGCGGCCGCTGCTGCGCGACCTGGACACGCTGGAGGCGCTGGCACAGAAGCTGAAGCAGGGTTGGGAGCCGCAGCTGCGACTGGTGGTGGACGTGGCCTTTCCGCGCCAGCGCCTGCTCAGCATCGTCGCCGAGCTGCAGCAGCTATGTCCGAATACGCAGATGCAGCTGTCCGACGCGGTACTCTCCGGCGCCGAGGAGGCGATCACCGACAATACCGCCGACGTGGTGGTGACCTCGCGCCTGCCATCCGGCTTTCTGGGCGAGTTCCTGCTCAACATCGAGTTCATCGCCGTGGCCAGCCCGGAGCATCCTCTGCTGCAGCCGGCGCGCCCGCTCAGCATCGAGGATCTGGTGCGTCATGTGCAGGTGGTGGTGCGCGACTCCGGCGTCAGGAATCCGCGCAACGAGGGCTGGCTCGGCGCGGATCGCCGCTGCACGGTGAGCAGCATGGAAGCCTCGCTGGCCACGGTGCGTGCCGGGCTGGGTTACGCCTGGCTGCCGGAACACCTGGTGGCCGAGTCGCTGCGCAGCGGCGCGCTACAGGCCCTGCCGCTGTCACCCGGCGGCACGCGCACGGTGCCGCTGCACCTGGTGCTGGTGCGGCCCGAACTCGCCGGCCCCGCCGCGCGCACCGCGGTGGAATGTTTCCAGCGCCATCTGCCGATCGGCGCCAATGGCGCCGGAGCGCAGCGCTAGACGAGCAACTGTGCCAGCAGTGCCAGGCCGCGTTCGGCCTGTTCTTCGCCGGCATGGCTGAAGTTGAGGCGCAGGGCGCCGCAGCTTTGCGGGTTGTCCGGATAGAACGGCTCGCCCGGCATGAAGGCGACGCCGCGATCAATCGCTTCCGGCAGCAGCGTCCGGCTGTCGACCTGCCGCTTCAGCTTGAGCCAGAAGAACAGGCCGCCCGGCGGCATCTCCCAGCTAGCGACATCGCCGAGATGACGTTGGAGGGCCAGCGCGAAACTGTCGCGCTTGCGGCGATACACCTCCACCACGCGCGCCAGGCGCTCCTGCCGCGCCGCGTCCTGCAACTGGTTCAGCACGATCCACTGGCTGACGCGGTTGCTGTGCAGGTCGGCGGCCTGCTTGAGGCGGGTCAGGTAGGGCAGCAGGTCCGGCGAGGCGACCATGTAGCCGAGCCGCAGGCCGGGCGCCAGGCTCTTCGAGAACGAACCCTGGTAGATCCAGGACGCGCGCTTGAGACGGGCGCAGACCGGGGTACGGTCGCAGGCGTCGTAGACCAGGTCGCGGTAGGGATCGTCCTCGAACAAGGGGATGCCCCGCTCGTCGCAGGCCTGCGCCAGCGCTACACGCTGTGCCGTGGAGTAGCAGCGGCCGGTGGGATTCTGGAAGGTGGGAATGGCGTAGACGAAGGCCGGTGGCGCATCCACCGGCAGCCCGGCCCCGGGCTGATCGGGATCGAGCGTGACGAAGCGCGCGCCGAAGTAGCGGAACACCTGGAGAGCCGCGAGGTAGGTCGGGGATTCCAGCGCCACCGGGGTGCCGGGGTCGATGAACAGCTTGGCCACGAGGTCGATGCCCTGCTGCGAGCCGGACAGGATCAGCACCTGTTCCGGCGTGCAGCGCAGGCCAAGGGCGTTGACGTCCGCGGCGACGCGCTCACGCAGGGCCGGCTCGCCCTCGGTGGCACCGTATTGCAGCCAGGCTTGCGGCACCGACGCGAGATCCAGCGCCGGAAAGGTCTCGGCGGCGGGCAGGCCGCCGGCGAAGGAGACCATGCCGGGACGGTCGATCACGGCGAGGATTTCGCGGATCGGCGAGGCGTGCAGGTCGGCCACGCGGCCGGAGAGTTTTGCCGCTGGCGTCGCGTTCATGAATAACCGTCAATATTATTGACCTATCGACAGGCTACGACCCCGCACCCTACCATGTCAACATGGTTGACCCGATTGAAAACAAGCTTCGCGAAGCCATCGAGCTGTTCTACTTCGCTTACCGGGCGTTTACCGCGGGGCCGGACCAGCTGCTCGAACAACAGGGCCTGGGCCGGGTGCACCACCGCATCCTCTACTTCGTCGGCCGCAATCCCGATCTCACGGTGAATGCCCTGCTGGAGATCCTGGCGGTATCGAAGCAGGCGCTGAACGCGCCGTTGCGGCAGCTGGTGGAGCGCAAGCTGGTGGCGATGCGGCCGGACGAGCAGGATCGCCGCTTCCGCCGGCTGCGCCTGACGGACGCCGGCCGCAGGCTCGAAACGCGGCTGACCGGTACCCAGATGAAACACCTCGCCGCCGTATTCACGGCGGCGGGTGACGATGCGGAAGCAGCCTGGAAATCGGTGATGCAGGCGGTGCCGGCAAAGTCGCGCCCCAGGAACTGAGGCGCGAGCTGCTGCTTCAGCCCTCGCCCGCCGGCTCGGCCAGCGGGTACAGCGCGCCGTCGCCGCCGGGCGAAGCGAGTTCGCTGCGCATGCGTTCATGGTCCAGCTCGCCTTCCCAGTGCGAGACCACCACGGTGGCGACACCGTTGCCGATGAAGTTGGTCAGCGCGCGCGCCTCGCTCATGAAGCGGTCGATGCCCAGGATCAGGGCCAGCCCGGCCACCGGCACCGAGGGCACCACAGTCAGCGTCGCCGCCAGGGTGATGAAGCCGGCGCCGGTGACGCCGGAGGCGCCCTTGGAAGTGAGCATGGCCACAGCCAGCAGGGTCAGCTCCTGCGTCAGGCTCAGATCGACGTTGAGCGCCTGCGCCACGAAGATCGCTGCCATGGTCAGGTAGATGTTGGTGCCGTCGAGGTTGAAGGAGTAGCCGGCGGGCACCACCAGGCCGACCACGGCGCGCGGGCAGCCTAGCCGTTCCAGCTTCTGCATCAGCGGCACCAGGGCGGATTCCGACGAGGAGGTGCCGAGCACCAGCAGCAGTTCCTCCCGGATGTAGCGCAGGAAACGCAGGATGGAGAAGCCGGTGAGGCGGGCGATGAGGCCGAGCACCACGAGGACGAACAGGGCGCAGGACAGATAGAAGCCGGCCATCAGCCGCAGCAGCGGGCCGAGGCTCTCCACGCCGTACTTGCCGATGGTGAAGGCCATGGCGGCACCGGCGCCGATGGGCGCCAGGCGGGTGACCATGGCGATCATGCGGAAGAAGGTCTGTGACAGCGATTCCAGCAGGGTCACCACCGGGCGGGCCGCTTCGCCGATGCGGGTCAGGGCGAAGCCGAACATCAGGGCCAGCAGCAGCACCTGCAGCAGGTCGCCGTTGCCGCTGAAGGCATCGAGGAAGGTCTTGGGAATGATGTGCAGCAGGAACTGCACGGTGGACTGCTCGTGCGCCTGCTGCGCGTAGTGCGCCACCGCGCCGGCATCCAGCGTGGCCGGGTCGATGTTGAAGCCGGCGCCGGGCTTGAGCACGTTGACCACGATCATGCCGATGATCAGGGCGAAGGTGGACACCACCTCGAAATAGAGGATGGCCCTGGCGCCGACGCGGCCGACCTTGCGCGCGTTGGCGGCGCCGGCGACGCCGAGCACCACGGTGAGGAAAATCACCGGCGCGATCAGCATCTTGATCAGGGCGATGAAACCGTCGCCCAGGGGCTTCAGGCTCACCGCGATGTCGGGCGCGAAATGGCCCAGCAGACCGCCCGCGACGATCGCCGCAAGCACCCATAGATAGAGGCGTGAAGCCTTCGTTTTCATGACGCACTGTCCTCCAGATCGGCAGTGCGTTGAGGATGTCAGCGTGGCGGGCACTTGCCCATAACACCTTGGTGCTAAGACCTTGGAGCTAAGACTTTATAGCTAGGCCGGGCGATGGGGGGGACGGCCTGGCCTAGAATGTCGCCATCATGATAACGAGACGGCGATGCGGGATTGGCTGAAGGCGCGTGCGACGCGGTACCGTCAGCCGGCGCTGGCGCTGCTGCTGCTCGTCAGCACCCTGGCCATCGGCCTGATTGCCGGGCGGCTGGTGGAGCGGCGCGCCCTGCACCAGGACGGCGCCGCCGCGCGCGAGCAGCTGGGCCTGCAGGCGACCGCGCTGGAACGTTACGTCGAGCGCTACCGCACCCTGCCGGCGGTGCTGGCGCTGGACCCGGAACTGCATGCGGCCCTGGCGCAGCCGCTGGATGTGGCGGCGCAGGCGCGCCTGAACAAGCGGCTGGAGGAGGTCAACGGCGTGACCGAATCGTCGACGCTGACCCTGATCGACCGCCACGGCATGAGCATCGCCGCCAGCAACTGGCGCACGCCGGCCAGCAATGTCGGACACGACTACGCCTTCCGGCCCTACTTCCAGCGCGCCGCCGAGCACGGCAGCGGCCGCTTCTACGGCGTCGGCGTCACCACCGGCGTGCCCGGCTACTTCCTGTCGGAGGCGCTGCGCAATACCGCGGGCGAGCTGCTCGGCGTGATCGTGATCAAGCTCGAACTGCAGGAGCTGAAGGACAGCTGGCGCGACAGCAGCGATGCGATCCTGGTCAGCGACGAGCACGGCGTGGTGATCCTCGCCAACCGGCCCGAATGGCTGTATCACGAGCTGCGTCCACTGGCGGCGAAAGAGCAGATCGAAATCGAACACACCTTGCCCTACAGCGGCCACGCGCTGCAGTGGTTGCCGCACGAGGCACGCGATTCCCTGGGAGCCGACGGCGCGCTGACGCTGGTTCCCGACAGCGGCGGCGGGAAGCAAGAATGGCTGTGGCAAAGCCTGGCGCTGCCGGCGGAAGGCTGGGACCTGCACCTGCTGCGCGACCCGGCTCCGGCGCGCGCCATCGGCCGCATCGCCGCGCTGGCCGCCGGCGGTGTGTGGCTGGCGCTGATCTTCCTCGGGCTGTTCATCCACAGCCGCGTGCGCCTGGCCCGCCTGCGCAAGCGCAGCCGCGAGGAGCTGGAGCACATGGTGCAGCAGCATGCGGTGGCGCTGCGCACCGCGCACGACGACGTGGTCGAGGCGGCACACCTGGCAGCGTTGGGCCAGGGCGCCAGCCTGGAACATCTGCCGCAGGGCGTCAGCGTGATCGACGCCGAACTGCGCCTGGTCGCCTGGAACCGGCGCTATGTCGAGATCTTCCGCTACCCCTCCGAGCTGATGCAGGTGGGACGGCCGATCGCCGATCTGTTCCGCTACAACGCCGATCGCGGCCTGCTCGGCTCCGGCGACGCGGGCGTGGCGATCGAGCGACGCATCGAACATCTGCGCGCCGCCACGCCCTATCTGCATGAGCGCGAGCGGCCGGACGGTACGGTGCTGGAGATCCGCGGCAACCCGGTGCCGGGCGGCGGCTTCGTCACCAGTTATGCCGACATCACGGCTTACAAAAACGCGGCGCGCGAGCTGCGCACCTTGGCCGTGACGCTGGAGCAGCGGGTCAAGGAGCGCACCAGCGATCTGCAGGCCGCCAAGGGCGAGGCCGAGCGCGCCAACCTGTACAAGACGCGCTTCGTCGCCGCCGCGGTGCACGACCTGCTGCAGCCGCTCAACGCGGCGCGCATGTTCGTCTCCGCCCTGCGCAGCCGTGCGCAGGCAACGGATCAGCGCGAACTGGTGGACCATGTCGACGAGGCACTCGCGGCGCAGGATGCGATCCTCAACGGCCTGCTCGATATTTCGCGGCTGGAATCGGGCGCGCTGGAAATACGCCGGCGCGACCTGCGCCTGAGCGCGCTGCTGGAAGCGCTGGCGCGCGACTTCGGCGTGCTGGCGCATTCGCATGGACTCACGCTGGACCATGTACCGACGCGCGCGGTGGTGCATACCGACGAAGACCTGCTGCGCCGCATCCTGCAGAACTTCCTCTCCAACGCGATCCGCTATACGCCGCAGGGGCGCATCCTGCTCGGTTGCCGCCGCGCCGGCGACGACGTGCGCATCGAAGTGTGGGACAGCGGCATCGGCATTCCCGAGGCGCAGCGCGCCGCCATCTTCGAGGAATTCCGCCGCCTCGACACGGGGCTCAATTCGCAGGAGCGCGGCGCCGGGCTGGGCCTGGCGATCGTCGAGCGCATCGCGCGCCTGCTCGGCCATGCCATCGGCCTGCGCTCCTGGCCCGGCCGCGGCAGCGTCTTTTCGGTGACGGTGCCGCGCGGCCACAGCGCCGGGCTGCCGGCGACGGCAAGGCCAAAGGCGGAGGATGAATCGCCGCTGCGCGGGCTGCACATCTGGTGCCTCGACGACGATGCGCGGGTGCGCGCCGCGACCCATGCCTTGCTCGAATCCTGGGACTGCAAGGTGACTGCCGTCGCCGACGCGGACGCGGCGCTGGCGCTCGCCGCGACCGGCGCGCCGCCGGACCTGCTGCTGCTCGACTACCGGCTCGGCGACCGATTGGGGCCTGATTGCCTGCCCGCGCTGTTCACCGCCTGGAAGCGCACGTTGCCGGTGATCATGATCTCGGCCGAGCGCGATCCGGCCCTGGCGGCGACGGCGCGCGAGGCGGGCTGGGGCTTCCTGGTCAAGCCGATCCGCCCGGCGGCGTTACGGGCGCTCATCAACCGGCATGTCGCCGGCGGCATCTGAGGCGTCCGGCTCGCGCTCCGGCGGCGGGTCCGGCTCCAGCGACTTGACCAGCACCGCCGCCTGGGTGCGGCTGTGGCATTCGAGCTTGCGCAGGATGGCGGTGACATGGACCTTTACCGTGTTTTCGGTGAGGCCGAGCTCGTAGGCGATCTGCTTGTTGAGCAGGCCATCGGCCAGGCACATCAGCACACGGACCTGCTGCGGCGTGAGCTGCGCCAGGCGCGCGGCGAGCTGCGCGTCTTCCTCGCTGCGCTCGGCCTCGAGCGGCGGGAACCAGATGCCGCCCGCCATCACCGTCCGGATCGCTTCCAGCATGCGCTCGACCGGCGCCGACTTGGGGATGAAGCCGGCGGCACCGAACTGCTGGGCGCGGCGGATGGTGCGCGGATGATCGTTGGAGGAGATGACGACGACCGGCACCTCGGGACGCTCGCCGCGCAGGAACACCAGCGAGGAGAAGCCGCGCGCGCCGGGCATATGCAGGTCGAGCAGCACCAGATCGGCATCCGCATGGGTGCGTACCGCTTCTTCCAGCGTGCGCAGACTGGAAGCCTCCACCGGCATGACGCCGCCGGTGATCCCGCGCAGGGCATGCACGATGGCGCTGCGGAACAGCGGATGGTCGTCGGCGACGACGATCTTCATGGAATCCTGGCTGGATGACGTGGGCGGACCTTACTGTGTGGCAAGCCTCCCGCCGATGCAAGGGCGCGCGCGGCGGATGCGCGCCCTTGCCCGGGATTGCCTCAATCGCGCAGGCCCTGCTTGAAGGCGGCGGCGCAAAGGGCACCAAGCAGCTTGCGATATCCGCTACGGAACGGCGACGACGTCACTCGGGAGCCTCCCGCCACATCGATGCCATGAGAAGCTTCATGGCGCCATTGCTCACGGTGCGGCAGGGTCAGTTGCCTGCGGCGCCACGCCGGCGGTAGCCGCCCAACGGCGCCGCCGACTGGCGCACTTTGAGCTCGTAGTCGAGTTCGCGCCGCGGCATCGGGCTGGGCCAGGCACCGCCGCCGCGCGGCGCCAGCCGCGCCAGCAGCATGTCGGTCGCCGCCTCCGCCATCAGCGGGATCGGCTGTCGCACCGTGGTCAGCGCCGGCCACACCACTTGCGCGATCGGCGCGTCGTCGAAGCCGACCACCGAAAGCTCCTCCGGCACATGCAGGCCCATCTCGTGTGCCACCGCGATCACCGCGGCCGCCATGTCATCGTTGCTGGCGATGATCGCCGTGGGCCGCGGGCGCCGGTGCAGCAACCGCCGCGCGCAATCGAGCCCCGAGGCGTAAGAAAACGAGCCTTGCTCGAGCAGCTGCTCGGCCACCTCCAGCTTGTGGGCGCTCATGGCACGGCGGAAGCCGCGCAGGCGCAGGCGCGCCGCTGCATGCTTGGGATCGCCCTTGATGAAGCCAATGCGCCGATGGCCAAGCCCAATCACGTGCTCGGTCAATTCCTGGGCCGCACGCATGTCGTCGATGCACACCGCCGGCGAACGGTCCGACTCGGCATCCGGGGCGATCCGCACATACGGCACCCTGGCTTCATCCAGCACGCGCAGCACCTCGGCATTGTCGGTGATCGGGGCGGTGAGGATCACACCGTCCAGGCGCAGCTGCGAGACCAGCGCGGCAGTGCGCTCGGCAACGTCCGCGGCCGCGTCGTCGAGCTGCTCCACCAGCAGGTGATAGCCGGCACCACGACAGCGGTTGAGGATGCTGACCTCGACGCGGTGCGCGTAGTCGCCGCCCGGATCGCCGAACAAGTAGCCGATCAGGAACGAGCGCTCGCCTGCCAGACTGCGTGCCGAGAAATTCGGCTGGTAGCCGAGGGCGGTGGCGGCGCGCGTGACACGCTCGCGCACCTCATTGCGGACGTTGGGCTCCTTGTTCACCACCCGCGACACGGTCTTCATCGACACCCCGGCCAACTGCGCCACGTCCATCATGGTCGGCTGGCGCGCCGGCAAGCTGGGCTGCGGTCGGGCCGGGGGGTTGCGTTTGCGCATTCTGTTTCGGTCCTGGCTGGCGCAGCGCCGCTGGCTGCCTGCGTATGATAGCGCTGCCAACGCGGGGCATTTCCACAAAAGGCGGGCGGCATGCAGCATCCGGAAAAAGGGCTGCGGACGGAGGAGCGCAGACGGGAGGACGGCCTGGCACCGGGCGCGGCCCTCGGCTTCGCCGTCGGTGACTTCGGCCTTAACCTCTACTGGCAAGGGCTAGGCCTGTTCCTGGTCTACTTCCACACCGACGTGCTCGGCGTGCCGGCGGCTTGGGCCGGCATGGCCTTCCTGCTCGCCTCGGTCTGGGACGGCATCTCCGACCCGCTGCTGGGCCTGGTCGCCGACCGCAGCCGCACGCGCTGGGGGCGCTACCGGCCGTTCCTGCTGTTCGGTTCGGTGCCGCTGGCGCTGGCCTTCGTCCTCGCCTTCTCGGCGCCGCGGCTGCCGCAACCGGCTCTGTTCGGCTACGCCCTCGCCACCCAGCTGCTGGTGCGCACCCTGTACAACACCCTGGCCATCCCCTACGCCACCCTGTCCGCTGCGATGACGCGCGACAGTGCGATGCGCACCACGCTGTCGGGACTACGCATGCAGTGCGCCTTCGCCGGCGGCATCGCGGTGGCCTGGCTGATGCCGGCGCTGGCGCAGGAACTGGCCCCGACCCTGGGCCGCGCCGCCTACGCCTCGGCGGCGGCAATCGTCGGCATCCTCGCCACCGCCACCTTGCTGTGGTGCTTCGCCGCGGTGCGCGAACCGGACGACGAGGACCGCGGCAGCACCGAGACGCGACTCAGGCCACTGCCGGAAATCCGTGCTTTCCTTCATGCGGTCGGCGGCAACGCGCCTCTGCTGCGCCTGCTGGCGGCGCGGTTCGCCATGGCTTTCGCGCAGACCATGCACATCCGCAACACCATGTACTTCCTCAAGTACGTGCTCGGCGACACCGGCCTGGCGCCTTATGCCCTGCCGCTGTTCGCGGCGCTGAGCCTGCTCAGCGTGCCGCTGTGGGTGCGCCTGATCCGCCGCGGCGGCAAGCGTGCTGTCTGGCAGTACGCCTGCCTCCTGAGCCTGGTCTGTGCCCTGGCTCTGCACCTGCCGGCGGCACTGCAACCGGCCTGCGCCGTGGCCCTGCTGGGCGCGTTCGCGGTCGGCACCACCGGACACGGCGTCTGCTTCTGGGCCATGCTGCCCGACACGGTGGAGTACAGCGAATGGCGCTTCGGACGGCGTGACGAGGCCAAGGTGTTCGGGGTCGCTTCGCTGACCCAGAAGCTGGCGATGGGCCTGTCCGCCTTTGCCGCCGGTGTGCTGCTCGATGGTGCCGGCTTCGTCGCCAACCAGGCGCAGAACGTCGGCGCGGTCGAGGCGATCCGCGCCAGCCTGGGCCTCATCCCGGCGCTCGGCATGGCAATGTCAATGCTTCTGATGCGAGGTTACGGCCTCGACCAGGCCGAGCACCGCCGCATCCTCGATGCGCTGGCCGCGCGGCGCGCCGGCGCGCATGGACATGGCTGGACGAGCGATTGACAGCGCTATCAATCGGACTCGCCGTAGCGTTAAGATAGGGTCCGGGAGGAGACCAATATGCCGGCAATACGCAGGGTCCTGATCGTCGGGGGCGGTACAGCGGGGTGGCTTACCGCGACGTTCCTGGCGCGCCATCTCGGCACGGCGCAGCAGGGCGTGCGCATCGCTCTCGTGGAGTCGAGCGAGATCGGCATCATCGGCGTCGGCGAGGGCACCTTCCCCTCGATCAAGGGTACGCTCGCGGCGATCGGCATCGACGAGGCGCGCTTCCTGCGCGGCAGCTTGGGTACGTTCAAGCAAGGCATCCGCTTCGATCACTGGGTGCGGCCGCGCGGCGCGCCGGGTCCGGACCACTACTTCCATCCCTTCAGCCTGCCCAGCCAGCGCAGCGCAGGCCCGGAGCTGCTGCCTTACTGGCTGCTGGGTGCCGCCGGGCCGGGCGTAGCGTTTGCGGAAAGCGCCACCCTGCAGAAGCGGGTGGCCGATGCCGCGCACGCGCCGAAGCGGCCGGGCGACGCGGATTTTCTCGGGCCGCTCAACTACGCCTACCATTTCGACGCGGCGCGCTTCGCCGGACTGTTGTGCGAGCACGGCAAGAGCCTGGGCGTGGAGCACCTGCTCGGCACGGTGGAGCGGGTGCAGCTGGGCGAGGACGGCGCCATCGACGCGGTGCACACGCGCGAGCACGGCGCGCTGCGCGCCGACCTGTACATCGACTGCAGCGGCTTCCGCGCGGCGCTGATCGGTGACGCGCTGGGAGTGCCGTATCGCGACATGAACGACGTGCTGTTCGTCGACCGCGCCTTGGCCATCCAGGTGCCCTACGAGAGGCCCGACACGCCGATCCCGTCCTATACCATCGCCACCGCGCACGAAGCGGGCTGGACCTGGGACATCGGCCTGCAGGCGCGGCGCGGCGTCGGCTACGTCTATTCTTCGCGGCACACCGACGACAGCCGCGCGGAGCAGGTTCTGCGCGAATACATCGGCCCGGCTTGCGCGCAGCTTTCCGCGCGGCAACTCAAGCTCAAGGTCGGCTACCGGCAGACGCAGTGGCTGAAGAACTGCGTGGCGGTGGGCTTGTCGGGCGGCTTCGTCGAGCCGCTGGAATCCTCAGGCATCGGCCTGATCGAAACCGCGGCCTACCTGATCGCCTACCTGTTCCCGTTCGACGGCGCGATGGAACCGGTGGCGCGGCAATTCAACGCGCTGATGCAGGCGCGCTACGAGCGCATCTTCGACTTCGTCAAGATGCACTACTGCCTGACGCAGCGCCACGACCATGCCTTCTGGATCGACAACACCGATCCCTCCACGATCCCCGCTACGCTGCGCGACAAGCTGGCGATGTGGCGTTGCCGTCCGCCGCAGCGGCTGGACTTCATTGCTGATTTGGAGATGTACCTGCCGGCAAGCTGGCAGTTCGTGTTGTACGGCATGGAGTATCCGACCGATCTGTCCGCCAGCCGCGCCTGCTACCCGCGCCAGGAGGCGGCGCGACAGGAATTCCGCAACATCCGCCAAGTTTCGGAACGGGCGCTGGTGGATCTGCCGACCCACCGCGCGCTAGTGGAGCAGCTCTGTCGGCGCGCCGATGCGCGGGCAACGATGCCTGTTTAGCGCGGCGCAGCTTCCCTTCCTTTTGTCGGGAGGGGAAGCTTCAGTGCACCGCTGGCGGACACACCGCCCCGGCTGGATCGGAAGCCAGCTGCACGCTGCTCAGCGACAACCGCAGCTGTCCGGCCGTGCTCAGCGCAAACGGTTCGGTGACCTTCGACACGTCGGCACCGGCGTCGCGCAGGCAAGCCATGCGGACCTTGAGCGTGCGCCACTCGCCAATGGCCGCACCGTCCAGCGTAGCGGTGAGATCGACCGCCGCGCCGCAGCCGGGACCGCATGCCAGCTCCAGACGCACCGGCGCGCTGGGCCGCTCGTCGATACGGTAGGCGATGCTCAGTGTCGCGTCGCCGTTGGTGAGCATGCGCATATCCAGCGGCCCACCGGAGACCGCGACGGCGGCCTCGCCTTGCCCTGACCAACTCAGTGCGCGTCCTGCTTCCTGCACGCCGTCCGCATCCACCGCGCGCATGCTCAGGCCCGTCACCGCGCCGCTGTTGCTGCCGGCGGTGATGTCCAGCGACTGGCCGCCGCCGCGCAGCACCAGTTGCCAGGGCGCCGCGGCGCGGCCATGTACCAGATAGTTGGAGAAATTGAAGGCCTCGGGCGCCACGCCGGAAACCTCGGACAAGAGCGGCTGCTCGCGATGGTCGCGGTAGCCCAAGCCATAGCCGTAGGCGAACTGCGGACGATAGGGTTTGGCGTCGCGGTTCAGCACGGCCTGTGCGGCGTTGCGCGGCCAGGAGAAGGACAGCTTTCCGCTGAACTCGAAGCGCGGCCGGCCGGCCGCATCGCCCACCAGCACGTCGGCGATGCCGCCGCCCTCGGAACCCGGCAGCCAGGCGGCGACGAAGGCGTCGGAGGCGTTGATCTCGGGATTGACCCACAGCGGGCGCCCGGACAGGAACACCGTCACCACCGGCACGCCCTGCGCCACGAGGCGCTTGAGCAGGGCCAGGTCGCTCTTGTCACCGGGCTGGTACTCGAGGGTCTTGAGATCGCCCCAGCCTTCGGCATACGGCGTCTCGCCGATCACCACCACCGCGACGTCCGGCTTTTGCGTATAGCGGCCGTCCGCGCTCAGCTCGGCGGCGCCGCCGCCCGCCGCCAGCGCCTCGCGCAGTCCGGCGTAGATCGACTGGCCGTTGGGGAAGTCGCTGTTGCGGTTGCCGGTACCCTGCCACGACAAAGTCCAGCCGCCGCATTGGCGGCCAATGTCGTCGGCGCCGGAGCCGGCCACCAGTACCCGCGCGGAGGAACGGATCGGCAGCACCCCGCCATCGTTCTTGAGCAGCACCAGCGATTTCCGCACTGCCTCGCGCGCCAGCGCGCGGTGCTGCGGCGAGCCGAGCACACCCTCGCGCCCTTCCCACGGGCGCTGCGGATCAAACAGGCCCAGCGCAAACTTGACGCGCAGGATGCGCCGCACCGCGTCGTCGATGCGCTGCGGCGGGATTTCGCCGGCGCGCGCCTGCTCCAGGGTGTTGCGGTACAGGGTTCTCCAGCTGTCCGGCGCCATCAGCATGTCGATGCCGGCGTTGAAGGCTGCGGCGCAGCTGTCGTTGTTGCAGCCGGGCACCTGGCCGTGCGCGTTCCAGTCGCTGATGACGAAGCCCTCGAAGCCGAAGCGGCCTTTCAACACGTCGGTCAGCAGGCTGCGGTTGCCGTGCATCTTCACGCCCTGCCAGCTGGAGAAGGAGGCCATCACCGTCATCACACCGGCCTCGATCGCGACCGGGTAGCCCTGCGCGTGGACGCGGATCAGTTCGGCTTCGCCGATGTCGGCGTCACCTTGATCGACGCCGCCACGGGTGCCGCCGTCGGCCAGGAAATGCTTGGCCGAGGCCGCGACGTGTCCGTTTTGCAGCGCCGGCCGCGCACCCGGCTCGCCCTGGAGTCCGCGTACCATGGCGTCGGCGTACAGCCGCACCAGGTTGGGCTCCTCGGCATAACCCTCGTAGTGGCGACCCCAGCGCAGGTCGCGCGGCACCGACAGCGCCGGGCCGAAGGCCCAGTCGATGCCGCTCGCCGCGGTCTCCTCGGCGGTGGCCGCGCCGATGCGGCGCAGCAGGTCGGGGTCGTGCGCGGCGCCGAGACCGATGTTGTGCGGAAACAGGGTGGCGCCGACGACGCGGCTGTTGCCGTGCACCGCGTCGAGTCCGAACAGCACGGGGATGGGCTCGTGGCCCGGTCGCGGCTCCAGCGACACGGCGCGGAAGGCGCGCGCCGTCGCCACCCAGGCCGGCGCCGGCGAGCGCGGGCCGTCCGCACCCAGTGCCGGCGAGTTGCCACCAGCCAGAACCGAGCCCAACGGTACCTCGCGCAGATCTTCAGGACGGATGCTGGCGATGTCGGCCTGGATCATCTGCCCGACTTTCTCCTCCAGGCTCATGCGCGCGAGCAGTTGTGCCACGCGCAGCTCGGTCGCCGCGTCGACCAGGCCGCGGCTATGTGCCTGCGGCCATAGCGTCGGGTGCGCTTGGCCGCGGCCGGACGATGGCGCCGCTTCGCCCGGGGTTGCCGGCGCGGCGACCAGCGCTGCGAGGAGGAACAGGGCGCTTGCGTGCTTTCTCATGAATATGCGTTTCAGGGGGATCAGGCTTCGGTGGCGATGACCAGCAGGCGCCCGCTGCGGCGATAACGCAGGCGCAGCAGGGGCGCAGTGACCAGGGTGGTGGCCACGGCCATGATCACCAGCAGGGTGAAGACCTTCGGCGGGATGAAGCCGAGGTCGAGGCCGATGTTCAGCACCACCAGTTCCATCAAGGCGCGCGTGTTCATCAGCACGCCGCAGGCGGCGGCGTCCTCGTTCCGCATCCCTGCGGCGCGCGCGGCGAAATACACCGGGACGATCTTGGCCGCGCCGGCGACGAGCACGATCAGCGCGCACCAGCTCCAGTCGGAAAAGCTGTCCAGGCCGAGCAGGGTGCCGCCGCGCGCCACCAGCACGATAACGATCAATTGCAACAAGGTGGCGAGCAGCACGCCCTCGCCGTGGGCCGCTTCAGCTGGATGCATCGGTTCCTCTCCTGGCGCGGACCGCGCTGCCGGGCGGCGGTGTCCCTGCCCACAGGCCGTCCTTCAGCGGACTGGCCAGATGGGAAAAAAGCTCCTGGCCCGTACCGCGGCGCGGACCAGGAATACCGAGGCCGGCAGGCCGGGGCGGGTTGGGCGTACCACGCCGCCGACAGGATCGTTCCGGCTCACAGCAAATCCGCGGCCGGGAGCGTCCCGCGGACGAAACACCTTCCCGGTTCACGCCCAGTCATGCGCGCGCGCTGCCGGGGGAGCGGCGGCACGAGGACCGCCGCGCGTCCACAACCCCTGGATCGACTCCAGGCTGTGCCCGGCGGTCTCCGGCACGCAGCGCCACACGAACAAGCCGGCGAGCACGCTCATCAGTCCGTACAGGTAGTAGGCGAAACCGTGGTTGAGCCACTGGTTGAGAAAGGAGTTGCCATCCAGCACCTTGAACGACCACGACACCGCCAGGTTGGTGATCCATTGTGCCGCCACCACCACCGCCATGGCCTTGCCGCGGATCGCGCCGGGGAAGATCTCGGACAGCATCACCCACACCACCGGCCCCCAGGACATGGCGAAGCCGACGATGTAGACCAGCACGCAGAACAGCGCGGCGCCGCCTTGCGAATGAACACTGAACAGGTAGCCGAGCAGCAGCATCGGCAGCGCCATGGCGGCGGCGCCGACGATCAGCAGCGGCTTGCGGCCGAGATGGTCGACTGCGTAGATGGCGATCAGCGTGGACAGCATATTGGCGGCGCCGATCACCACGGTCTGCAGCAGGGCGCTGTCGCTGCCGGCGCCGAGATTGCGGAACATCAGCGGCGCGTAGTACAGCACCGCGTTGATGCCGACCAGCTGCTGGAACACCGACAGCGCCAGACCCACCAGGATCACGGTCCAGCCATAGCCGAGCAGGCGCGGCGCCGCCGTGGCCTTGAGGCTGGCGCCGATCTCGGACAGGATCTGCGGCGCCTGCACCGCGCCCGCGACACGCTGCAGCACCCGCAGCGCCTCGGCCTCGCGTCCGCGCAGCATCAGCCAGCGCGGCGTGTCCGGCACGCCCGCCAGCAAGGCCAGGAACAGCATGGCCGGCAAGCTTTCCGAGCCGAGCATCAGGCGCCAGCCGATGTGGTCAAGCCAGGCGGCGTCGCCGCCGCGGGCGATCAGCCAATTGACGAAATAGACGGTGACGATTCCGACGACGATGGCCATCTGGTACAGCGAGACCAGCTGCCCGCGCCGCTCCTTCGGCGCGATCTCCGCGATGTACAGCGGCGACAGCATCGAAGCGACGCCGATGCCTGCACCGCATAACAGACGGTAGAGGTTGAAGGCAATCAGCGCCGGCAGGCCGGTACTGCCCAGCGGCTGCAGCCCCGCTTCCGGTACCGCCGTGCCGATGGCGGAGAGAAGGAACAGGATCGCCGCCACGATCAGGCCCGTCCTGCGGCCGTAGCGGTCGGCGATGCCGCCGGCGATGACGCTGCCCAGCACGCAACCGAACAGGGCACTGGACACGGTCAGCCCCGACAGAGTATTGCGCCAGGTCTCGCTCAAATGGAGCGGATCGATGAACACCGTATCGATCGAGCCAACAGCGCCGGAGATCACCGCCGTGTCGTAGCCGAACAGCAGTCCGCCCAACGCCGCGACCAGTGTCAGCCGCATGGTCAGGCCCGGTTCTTGTGATGCCGCCTCCATTCGCTTATCCATTCCGATGCCGCGCACCCTGCTCAGAAATCCACGCCGAGATTGACGCCGAAGGTCCGTGGCGGCAGGTACTGCGCTTGCCACGGGCCGAAAGCGTTCTGCGCATTGGTCTTGATCTTGCCGTCCTCAACGTTCTGCACGAATAGATCGATCCACCAGGGCTTGGGACCCGCCGCCGAGTAGCGCAACGCCAAGTCGGTACGGGTGTAGGACTTCTGGCGGTCGCCATCGCCGAGGTTGAACACGCTGAGCCAGCTGCCGGTCTCGAAGTGCGTGCTGACCCGCGGCGCCAGCACCGCACCGTTGTCGAAACGGAAGCTGTGCTCGTACAGCAGCTGGGCGGCGAAGGTGGGCGCGTGCGGCAGGTCGTGGTCGGTCACGTCCAAGCAATTGCTGATGCCGCTCACTGGATTGCCGTTGCGATCGACGCAGGGAGACGGCAGCGTGTAGTCGTTGCTGCCGGCGATCAGGTGGCCAAGACGGGTGTGCGTGTAGGCCATGGTCAGCTGCGCCCGGTCGTCGCGCGTCAGCTTGACCGCCAGCTCCGACTCCAGGCCGTAGACCCTGGCGCCCTGGGCGTTGCTGGTCGCGAGCGAATGAGTGCCGTCCGGATTGGTGACCGGTGCGCTGAACTGGAAATCCTTGAAGTTTTCGTAGTAGAGGGCGTTGTTGAAGCGCACCCGGCCATTGAAGAAGGTGTTCTTGGTGCCGAGCTCGTAGTTGGTCAGCGTCTCCGGGCCGTAGTGCACCCCGCCGTCTTGCAGACCGCCGGACTTGTAACCAGTGGCAATGCTGGTGTAGGCCATGAAATCGTGGCTGAAGTCGTAACTGGCGCGCCCCAGCCAGGTCACCTTGTTGCCAGTGAAGTGGCCGTCGTTGTGCTGATAGGTGGTGAAGCCCGAACCCTGGGCAAACGGATCGCTGCCCGGATCAATCGGCACGTCGCCGCCGGACGGCGGGTTGGCGGTGGGGTTCCAGCCATTGTTGGTACCGCCCTCGTTCTTGCGATCGTCCTCCGTGTAACGCACGCCGCCAGTGAGGTGCAAGGCCTGGGTCAGATTCCAGGTGGCTTGGCCAAACGCCGCCTTCGATGCCACCGTTTCCTTGGGCTGGATGAATGAACCCTGCCAGTTAACCGTGCCCTGCTTTGTACCGTTGAAGATCGGGATGTCGAAGCGGATGCTGTTGTCCTCGGCGGCGTAGTACAGGCCGAGGATCCAGTCCACCTCGTGCTTGCCGGCGGACTGCAGCTCCAGTTCGTGGCTGTAGTTGAGGTAGCGCGAGTAGTTGGTGCGGTCCTCCTGGAAGGTTGCGCCGGTGGTGAAACTGGTCGGCACCGTCGCGCCGCCATCCTGGTCGAAGTCGGAGGAGCCGGTGAAGCGCGAGTAGCCGGCTATGTAGGACAGGTTGAGGTAATCGTTGATGCCGTAATCGATGCGGCTGCGCAAAGTACTGACATTGCGGTGCAGGTAGGGCGCCGTGTCGATCAGCGCCGACCAGAAGTCCTGCCCCGGCCGCGGCGTCTGCAGCAGGTTCATGCCCGGCGTGCCGCGGTCGATGAAGTATTCGTAGGAGATGTTCCAGGTGAAGCGGTCGAGCGGCTTCCACAAGGCGCTGAGGCGCACCGCGCTTTGATCCTGGGAGTTGTAGCGCGGGCCGCCCTGCACGAACAGATCGGGGTTGAGCGGCTCGAATGGTTTGCTGGTGATGCCGGCGGCGTTGTAAGCAGCCTGCTGGTCGGCCACCGAAGGATGGGGCGCTTCCTGGTAGCCGACGTAACCGTCGTGCTGTTCATGGACGAAGGCGAAGCGCAGCGCCAGCGTGTTGGTGACAGGCAGGTTGAAGGCGCCACGCGCACCGTAACGGTTGTAGTCACCCGCTCCGCCCTGGGCCATGCCGAAGCTCTGGTTCAGCACCGGCTTGGCGGTCTGCATGTTGACCGCGCCGACGGTGGAGTTGCGGCCCCATAACGTGCCTTGCGGTCCGCGCAGCACCTCGACGGAGTCCATGTCGAACAGCAGCGTCGCGGCACCCTCGGCGCGCGGCGCGTAGATGCCGTCGACGAACAGCGCGACCTCCGGGTCGGCGTACTCGGTCTTGGCGCTGTCGTTGCCGATGCCGCGCATCGTCATGGTGATCACGCCGTGATCGCCCTCCGAGGTGGCCTGGAAACTCGGCACCAGATGCACCACATCCTCGATGGTCATGACGTGGTTGTTTTCCAGCGCCTGCGCGTTTACCGCGGTGACGGCGACCGGGGTCTGCTGCAAGGAGGTCGAACGCTTGGTCGCGGTGACCGTGACCTCCTGGATGGCTGTCGGGGCGGCATCGTCCGCCAGCGCCGCGCCGGCGCCCGCGAACAGAACCATGATCGCCGCCTGGATCGGCAGGGCTTTCCTGCGAAATCTCGTCTGCTTCATTTCGATGGTCTCCTCCATCTCGGGGCCCTGCGCTGTGATGCGCGGTCCCTCTCGCCGCGGATTAGGCCGCGGGCCTGGTGTTACTTCCGTTTGGATTTGCCGCTGGCCCGGCCTGCGCCGGCCCATTTCATTTGTCTTCGCTGTTCTGTCGAACCCCTCCCCCTAGGCCGATCGGCTGGCTTGCCGCTGGCCTGGCTTGATCCTGGACGCTGCATTTGCTTGCCGCTGGAATGTAGGCTGCGCCATTTTGACAGCGCTGTCAACAGGACAATCAATCTGCTGCTTGAATGTTTTCCGCTCAGCTGCGGAAGCCATCCAGAGCGCAGGCGGCGGCGCCGAGCAGGCCGGGTTGGGCATGCGTAATGGCGTGGGTCGGGATGCCGCGCATCAATGCCTCGAAACGCCCCTTGGCTTCGAAGCGCTGCCGGAACGCGCCGTTGCGGATCCAGGGCAACAGCCGTGCGGTCATGCCTCCACCGAGGTACAGGCCGTGCCAAGCGCCGTGCAGCAACGCGACGTCGCCTGCAAAGCTTCCCAGAATGGAGCAGAACAATTCCACCGCGCGAGTGCAGGTGGCTTCGCCCCGCTGCGCGCCTGCGATGATTTCCACCGGGCCGCCGGCGCTGCGTGGACTGTCGTCGATGGTGCAAACCGCAGCGTGAAGATTCTCCAGCCCCGGCCCTGAAATCAACCGCTCCACCGAAACTCGCGGATAACGCCGCAACAGGAAGGCGAGAATTGCCGCTTCGTAGGCATCGGCGGGCGCGAAGCCGATGTGGCCGCCTTCGGTTTCCAGCACCAACGGCGGCCCCTGGCGCAAAACTATACGGCACACGCCCAATCCGGTACCCGGCCCCAGGACGGCACACTGTCGCTCATGCTCATCATGCAAGAGGGGCTCCGGAACGGCGCCGATGGCACGAAGGTCTGCCGCTTCAAGATGAGGAACGGCCCTGCCGAGTGCAGCGAAATCATTGATGACCTCGAGCTTCTCCAATCCGGCTTCGGCCTGGAGTGCGGCGATTGAAAACGACCAGGGGCTGTTGCTGAACTGAATGTGGCCGCCGGTGACTGGCGAAGCTACGGCGATCACCGCGCGGCGCGGCAGCGGCTCGTGGAGTCGAGTCAAGTAGTACTGGATCGCCTCCGCCAGGGAATCAAAGTGGTCCACCCAGAATTCATGCATTGCCCAGAGATGCGGCCCTCGCCCAGGCCCTGCTGCACTCAGGGCGAAACGTGCCTTGGTCCCGCCGATATCGGCCACCAGTATTGGACTGTCCATAACTCCCGTCATGTTGATCCCCTATTCGACGCCCATGGCGCCCGCGCAGCTTGGAGAGAATTGACAGCGCTGTCAATTACTGTCGGGAGTGTTGTCGTGGGTGATCGTCCGGCTGGACCTGCCAGCTTGCATGGCCGCAAATGAAGCGCCGGATGTTCCGTGAAACGTCGCCGTCGCCGGTCGCCGCACCGTCGAGCTTGGAATCCGGGGATGACGAAAGCAGTACGGTACTGGCAGGCAGCTTTGGCATCCGGACTACATGTTTACGTATGCCGGCAATCAGTCGAGCGCTGTAAGAAGAAAGCCTGGAAACGGGCTTGCGAGCTGGCGGGGAATCATGGATTTCCGCTGGCGGGATCTGCGGCACTCCTGAGCGTCCTGACGCGCGCAAAGCGGGCCAGCCTGCAAGAGATGACGGAGCCTGGCGGCTGCTCAACGCACGAGATGGTCATGCGGTTGCCACCTCGCGGCGGATCATCTCAGGGTGGCGGCGTGCCGGATTGGCGGCACGGCGACCCAAAGTGGTTCCGCTCCGAGCGGGGTAAAGACGAATAAGTCTTTGATCCACAGGGAATAAAGTGGTGGCCGGGGACGGAATCGAACCGCCGACACGGGGATTTTCAATCCCCTGCTCTACCGACTGAGCTACCCGGCCGCATTGCGCGGAGCGCGCAATTAGACGCGAGAGGACGCGCGCCGTCAAGGTTTCGGCGGAGGCGGCACGTAGTGGGTGGTGGCGAGTTCGCCGCCGAAAAAGAATTTTTCCATTTCCTCGGCGAGGAACTTGCGCGCCGGGGCGTCGGCCAGCACAAGCCGGTATTCATTGATCAGGCGCGTCTGGTGGGCGAGCCAGTCCTGCCAGGCCTGCTTCGAGACCTGTTCGAAAATACGCTGGCCGAGCGCGCCGGGGATGGGCGGCTTGGGCAGGCCTTCGGCTTCTTTGCCGAGCTTGATGCATTGAACGGTGCGGGTCATGGCTACCTGGGGGGAATTAAGGGGTGGACGCCCGCCGTTTCCTGGGCTTGGGGCGTTCGGTGCGGCCCGATGCCGTCTGGCCTTCTTCGGCGAACAGCAGGCTGCCCTGCGGATCGATCGGCACCGGCCGGTTCAGCGCGCGGAGCAGCTTGCTGACCGGCGCGGGCAAGCCAGGCAGATCATCGGCCGCAATGTTAATCCAGCGCAGCTCGCTGCGCTCGCCCAGCGTGTTGCCGGCTGACCTGGCGCGCAGACGCAGCGGACTCAGCTCCAGTTCGAAATGGGTGAAGGCGTGGCTGAGGGACGGCAGCGTGGCCAGGGACTGCACGCGCAGGCCGTGCCGCTGGAGCACCCAGGCGGCGGGGTCCGCACCCTCATCGGCCTCGCCTTCGAGCACCGGCAGGCACCACAGGCCGCCCCAGATACCGGCCGGCGGGCGGCGCTCGAAGAGCAGCTCGCCCACCGCATTCTCGATCAGCAGCAGGCGCGCGTGGCGCAGCGGCCGCTCGCGTTTCGGCCGCGACGAGGGGAACTCGCCGACGCGATTGCCGAGGAAGGCCTTGCAGTCGGCACTCACCGGGCAGCGCGTGCAGGCCGGCTTGCGCGCGGCGCAGAGCGTGGCGCCCAGATCCATGATGGCCTGGGTGTAGTCGGTCAGGCGCCGCTTCGGCAGCAGTGCTTCCGAGAGCGCCCAGAGTTGCTTGCTCACCTTCGGTTCACCCGGCCAGCCGGCGATAGCACCGTGGCGCGCCAGCACGCGCTTGACGTTGCCGTCGAGGATGGCGTGGCGCTGGCCGCAGGCCTGGGCCAGGATGGCGCCGGCGGTGGAGCGGCCGATGCCGGGCAGCGCGGTCACCGCCTCGATGTCGCGCGGGAACTCGCCGCCGTGCTCGCTGACGATGAGCTGCGCCGCGCGCTGCAGGTTTCGCGCGCGTGCGTAGTAGCCCAGGCCCGCCCAGTGCTGCAGCACGTCGTCGGCAGGCGCCGCCGCCAGGGTAGCGAGATCGGGGAAACGCGCGACAAAGCGCTGGAAATAGGGAATGACGGCGGCGACCTGCGTCTGCTGCAACATGATTTCAGCCAGCCAGACGCGGTAGGGCGTGCGCGGCTCCTGCCAGGGCAGGTCATGCCGGCCGTGTACATCGAACCACTTGAGCAGGCGCTGGCTGAAAGGCGCTTTGCTCATGGCGTCGCACCGCTTGCGGCCGGCAGGCCGGCGAGCTGCTCGATACCGGCGGAGGTGCGCTGCGCTTCCTCGCGCAGCGAGCGCTCGACCAGCCAGGGGCCGATCAGCGGCGGCACCCAGAAGGCCGGCTCCAGTTCGGCACTGAAATGCAGATGGGTGGCGGCGCCGTCGGGACGAAAGCGCCAGTCGGCGCGGCCGTAGCTGAAGTCGCTCTGCGCGGGCAGCACCTCGGCATGCAGGTCGCCGCCGTCCGGACGCGCGGCGTAGCGCATGTCCTGCACCTGGTGCAGCAGCTTGCAGTAGAACAGCGCGCAGACCCGCACCTCGGTGTAGACACGCGCCTGTTCATCGCCGCGATGCTCGATGACCCGCACCTGCTGCACCGCCGGGTTGATCTTCGGCAGATCGCCGGGCGTGGCGAATACCGCGTAGGACGCGGCGGACGGGGCCTGCAGCTTCACTTCCATTTCGACGTGATAGCGCGCGCCGTCATGCGCGACATGGAGGGACTGGATTTCCGCGGCGGAGGCTGGGCATGCGCAAGCGAGCAAGGCCGGCGCAAGGCACAGCCCTGCGCCGGCCCAAGTCGCTTCCGCCCGCTTCGAAGGAAATGACATCAAGGCTTCGGCGCGGGCTGCTGCTCCTGCTTCTTCTTGCCGAACAGACCCTGCAGGGCATTGACGATGTCGTTGCCCTTCTGGCCGCCCAGCTTCTGCGTCAGTTTCTGCACCGCCTGCTGCTGCAGGGCGGCGGCGACGTCGATCTGGTACTTGGGCGCACTGAAGGGACCGGACACGCGCACGGGAATGACCACGCCCTGCAGGTTGGCCAGTTCCTTGCCACCCTGGCCGGTGGCGGTGTTCACCACGGTGGGCCTGGCGGTGTAGTCGAGGGTGCTGTTGACCAGGTCGACCTGGCCGGCGCCGCTGAGGCGCAGCAGCGGGCTGGCGGCATTGAGATCATCGGAGTGCAGCACGCCGTTGCTGATCTTGCCGCTGGCGCTCATGGTGGTGAAGTCGGTCTGCTGCGAGGAGCCGCTCTGCTCGGGCTGCTGACCGCCGTATAGGGCCTGGGCCTGGCGTATGATCTGGGCCAGGTTGAAACCTTTCACGGCGCCGTTCTGCAGAGCGAAGGAGACGTTGCCGTTGAGCGCGCGCTTCAGCTCGCTCACGGTGTTGCCGGCGCTGGTGACGTCCAGCGCGAAGTTGCCGTTGCCGCTGACGTAGTCCTTGCCCATGAAGTCCAGCAGCAGCGGGCCGGCGCTGATCGAAGCCAGCTTGAGGGTCTGCGCCAGGGCCGGACGCGCGCCGGGGCCGATGCGCGTGGCGGACGCGAGCGAGCCGCCGTAAAGGCTGGCGCCGAGGTTGATGTTCTTCTGCGCGCCCTTGGCCATGGCCACCTTCAGCTGCGCGTTGGCGAGGTTGAGGTTCTTCAGCTTGAGCTTGCCGATGTCGAGGGTGCCGTTGGCCGTGATGCCGTCGAGCTTGTTCAGCGGCAGCGGCGTGTTGTCACCCTCGCCCGGCTTGCTGGTGCCCTTTGGCGCGACCGGGTTGCGCGAGGCCGGGGCCATGTAGCGGTCGACATCGATCTGGTCGAGCTTGAAGGCGAACTGGATGCCGTTGCTGCCCGGGCTGACCAGGCCGGCGGAGCCGGTCAGGGTGCTTTGGTCGAGCTTCAGGATCAGATTGTTGATACGTGCATTGCCTTTCACCGCGTCGATGGTGGCGTTGAGGCTGGCCTGTTGCAGCACCGCGCTGTCCGCCGTGGCAGGCGCCTCGATGCCCAGCGACTTGAAGGTCTCGCGCGGATTGAAGGCGGCGATGCTGAGCGGGCCGGTGACATGCCCGCCGTCGCCGTCGAAGCCGCTGCCGTCGAGCGTGATGGCGGCGACGATATTGGCCAGGGACAGCTTGCCGTCGGCGAGTTTGAAGGTGCCCTTGTCGCCGTCGAAGTGGACGCTGCCGGAGAGCTTCAGGTTCTGCTTGCCGCCGGGGACCGCATTGCCCGTGGCGGCGACGCTGGCCTCGAGATCCTGCGCGTCGAACAGCCTGTTCGTCTCGTCGAACATGAATTTGGTGGAGGCTTCCACGTCCGCGTTCACCGCCGGATCGGCCAGGACGGCGCTGAAGGCCAGCTTGAAGTCGAACGGCTTGCCGGGGCCGACGGTGCCGGTCTTGAGCTTGAACTTGCTCAGGGCATAGGACTTCTTCGCCTGCTGGTCGACATAACCGATGTTGGCGTTGTCGATGTCGATGCCGCCGATGTGCAGCTCGCCACCGCCCTGCTTCTGTGGCGGCGGGGACGGCTTCTGGCCCGGCTGCTGCGGCTGCGCCGGCTTCTCGGGGCTGGTGAGGTCGTCCCAGTTGCTCTTGCCGTCCGCCTGCTTGAGCAGGTTGAGCTTCAGGTCCTTGAGGGTGATGCTGGAAATGTCGGCACGGCGATGCAGCAACAACGGCAGGATGCGGATGCCCACCTCGGCCTCGCCGACCTCGGCCATCGGCTCTTCGCCGAAGCCGGCGGCATTGCTCAGCTTCGCATCCTTGACGCGCGCGCCCAGGGTGGGAAACAGGCTGACGTGGATGTCGCCGATGGTCAGCTGGCGGTGGATCGAGCTGTCCACCTCGGCGCTGATGCGGGCGCGGAAGCTGTTGGCGTCGAACAGCAGCGACACCGCCAGGGACAGCAAGACCAGGGCTGCCAGCAGGGAGCCGACGATCCACAGGAAAATCTTCATGATCCGTCCTTGAGCAAAAGCGATGTGCGCCGCATCGGTGAGGGGTTAGTGTAGCGGCCGGGATAAGCGTCCATAAGTCCGGCCAGGCGGCGGGGCGGGCGGGCCGCCGGCCCGGAAGACGTGCAATTTAGATGCAGTGGAGGAGCGCCATGGATTCCGGCAGCGCCGGCCAGAAAACCATGGAGGCTGGATTCCCGCCGGAAAAGCAGCAGGCCGGCCGGCGGACGGCCGTACGGCGCGCGGCCCGGCGCGGTAAAATGCGCCTTTAGAGCCTGCTGTATCGCGCCATGCCCTCCCCCGCCGCATCCCCCCGCCGCAAGAAGCCGGCACCCGCTGCCCCGCAGACCGCGCCCAAGATCGGTTTCGTCTCGCTCGGCTGCCCCAAGGCCCTGGTCGATTCGGAACGGATCCTGACCCAGCTGCGCGCCGAGGGCTACCAGACCGTGCCAAGTTACAGCGCGGCCGACGTGGTGGTGGTGAATACCTGCGGCTTCATCGACTCGGCGGTGGAGGAGTCGCTGGACGCCATCGGCGAGGCGCTCAACGAGAACGGCAAGGTCATCGTCACCGGCTGCCTCGGCGCCAAATCCGGCCTGATCCGGGACAAATTCCCCGAAGTGCTGTCGATCACCGGCCCGCAGGACTACAAGGGCGTGATGGACGCGGTACACGCGGCGGTGCCGCCGCAGCACGATCCCTTCCTTGACCTGCTGCCGCCGCAGGGCATCAAGCTGACGCCGAAGCACTACGCCTACCTGAAGATCGCCGAGGGCTGCAACCACAAGTGCAGCTTCTGCATCATCCCCTCGATGCGCGGCAAGCTGGCCTCGCGCACGGTGGACTCGGTGCTGATCGAGGCGGAGAAGCTGGTCAAGTCCGGCGTGCAGGAACTGCTGGTGATCTCGCAGGACACCAGCGCCTACGGCGCCGACCTGAAGTACGTGAAGAAATCCTGGCGCGACCGCGAATACGAGACGCGCATGCTCGACCTGTGCCGCGGCCTCGGCTCGCTCGGCGCCTGGGTGCGGCTGCACTACGTCTACCCGTATCCGCACGTCGACGAGATCATCGCCCTGATGGCCGAGGGCCTGATCCTGCCGTACCTGGACGTGCCCTTCCAGCACGCCAGCCCCAAGGTGCTGAAGGCGATGAAGCGCCCCGCCGCCGCGGAGAACACGCTGCGCCGGCTCGAAGCCTGGCGCGCGATCTGCCCGGACATCACCGTGCGCAGTACCTTCATCACCGGCTTCCCCGGCGAGACCGAGGAAGACTTCCAGATCCTGCTGGACTGGCTCGACGAGGCGCAACTCGACCGCGTCGGCTGCTTCAAGTATTCGCCGGTCGAAGGCGCCACCGCCAACCTGCTGGCCGGCGCCGTGCCGGAGGAAGTGAAGGAAGAGCGCCTCGCCCGCTTCATGCAGAAGCAGGCCGTGATCAGCGCCGCCAAGCTCAAGGCCAAGGTCGGCAAGACGCTGGAAGTGCTGATCGACGAAGTCACGCCCAAGGGCGTGGTCGGCCGCTCCTGGGCGGACGCGCCGGAGATCGACGGCAAGGTCTACATCGAGGGCAAGCTCAAGCCGATGCCGGGGCAGCGGGTGCAGGCGAAGGTGGTGCGCGCCGATACGCACGACCTGTACGCCAAGCTCGTCAGCTAGGTTCATCGTCGCCCCGCGAAGGCGGGGGCCCGGTTTCCTTTGCTACCCGGACGCAGCGCGAAGAAAAAACCGGATCCCCGCCTGCGCGGGGATGACAGTTGATGGTTGGCGCGGTCGTCGCTAAAGCAGCAGATTCGCCAGCGGCACCGTCACCAGCGACAGCAGGATGCCGGCGCCCAGCACGGTATTCGCCAGCTCCGGCTCCATCTCGTACTGCTCCGCCAGGATCGCGGCCGAGATCATCGGCGCCATCGCCGCCTGCAGTACCCCCACCGTCAGCACCAGTCCGCTGACGCCGGTGGCGATGCCGAGCAGCCAGCACAGCAGCGGCGCGGCGAACATCTTCCAGCCCAGTCCCATGCCCAACGCGCCGAGTTGCGAGCGGCCGAGGTGCAGGCGGAATTGCAGGCCCACCGAGAACAGGGCCAGCGGCGTCAGCGAGGCACCGATGCGTTCCAGCACCAGGTGCACCGGCTCGGGCCAGCCGCCGAGGGCGCCGGCGATGATGCCGCCGACCAGGGCGAGGAAGGAGGGAAACAGCAGGATGCGGCGCAGCACTTCCGCCGGCATCAGGGTGCGGCCGGCGTAGACGGCGGTGACGGCCACGCCGCCCACCGCCAGCGCCACGAAGTTGCCGACCTGGTCGGCGATCACCGCCAGGCCCAGACCCTCCTTGCCGCGCAGGGCCTCGATCATCGGGTAGCCCATGAAGGAGGTGTTGCCCAGGCCGCCGACCAGGATCAGCGCGCCGATGCGGCCGCGCGACCAGCCCAGCCGCGGCCCGAGCAGGGCGAACAGCAGCCAGGAGCCGATGAACAGCAGCCACATCGTCGCCACCAGGAACCACAGGTGCGGATCGAAGCGGATGCGCGGAATCAGGTCCAGCACCAGCGCCGGCAGGGCGATGTTCAGCACCCACCAGTTGAGGTTCTGCGCCAGGCCCGCGGGCGGCCTGGCGTAGCGCGTCACGGCGATGCCCATGGCCAGGCAGAAGAAAAGTAGCAGCAGGGCGCTCATGACTCGGACAACCGAATGAAACGAAAAGGGCTCATCAGACCCGGAAGCGAGGCTCCGGGTTCCGGAGACAAATCAGCCTGTTTCGACCAGGCCGAAACTGCGGGGATTCAGAATGCCGCGCGGATCGCGTTTGTGTTTTTCCGCCGCCAACGCCTCACGTAATTGCGCCGGCGCGCGCTGCTGGAATTCCCGCGCCCACTTGGGGCCGATGCCGTGCTCGGCGGAAAAGGTGCCGCCGAAGCGCAGGGTTACGTCGAACACCAGCTTGACCAGTTCCGCGGCGTGCGCCTTCACCGGCTGCTCCTTGCTGCCCAGCAGGTGCAAATGGGCGCCGCCGACGCCGGCGTGACCGAAGGCGATCAACTCCACTTCCGGATGGGCGGCGCGCAACTCCTGCTCCAGCGCGGCCAGGTAGTCGCCGAACACGGCGACCGGCGTGGCGGTGTCGAAGCTGAGGCGACCGCCGCCGAGGACGCGCATGCGCGCATTGCTGGATTCGGTGATGGAGTGGCGCAGCTTCTTCAGCAGCGGCAGCGGCGCGTAGCCGATCTTCTCCGCCGGCCATTGCAGTTTGTCCGCCAGGAAGTCGTAGAGGCGGCCGGCGAGGTCTTCCTCGGCGTCGCGCGACTCCACCTGGAGCAGCACGTAGAACGGTGAATCGATCTGCGGCGTCTCGAAGGGCCAGCGGAAGGCGGCGCCGAGATGCGTTTCCACCAGTTGCAGCGACTGGCGGCTCATGAATTCGAATTCCTCGATGGCGCCGGGGAACTGGCCGCGCGCCGCGTCGAGCAGGCGCATCGCCGCCGGCATCCCGTCCACCGGCAGCAGCACCGCTTCACGCTGCGCCGGAATCGGGTAGGTGCGCAGGCGCGCGCGCGTGACGACGCCGAACAGGCCCTGGCTGCCGATCAGGCCCCAGGCCGGCTGCACGCTGGCGGAATCGATCGCCAGCCGATCCGGCGGCGGCGCCTGCCAGGCAACGGCCCTGCAAGGGCCGGTCTCGCTGCCGTCGCCCCAGTAGCCCCAGGCGGTTTCGCACAGGTGCGCGGCAGTGCCGTAGCTGACGGCATTGGCGCCGGCGGAAGCGTTGGAGACACAGGCGCCGACAGTGGCGGCGCTGGTGGAGCCCATTTCCATCGGCCACATCAGGCCCAGCGGGCGCAGCAGTTCGTTGACCGCATCCACCGCCAGGCCTGCTTCGACTTCGAGCTTCGCCCCATCGAGCGCGGGCTGGTTCAGGCCGCGCCACCAGTTGGCCAGGGCGTCGGCGGCCTCTTCGGGCTTGGCTTGCGCCGGGAAATCGAAGGCGCGGCCATCGGCCAGTTCGAAGCGCAGGGGACGATTGAGCTTTTCCAGCGACAATACCGTCTCGCCTTCCGGGCGCTGCGACTCGACCAGTCCGGTGCGGCCGGCGCTCAGCACCAGCTTGCGGCCGACTTCGTTGCACAGGCGCAACACCTGCTGCAACTCGGCGGCGCTGGCCGGCAGCAGCAGGCAATCGGTATGGCCGGGTTCGCCGCGCTCGGGGATCTCGTAGCGCTTGAGGCGCTCACGGTCTTCGACGTAGCGCGCGCCCAGCAGGGCGCGCAAGGGTTCTGCGGTGTTCAAGGCTTGGCGGGCGGAGGCGGGGTGATGGCGGCCTGGTTCTGCTCGCGCAGGGCCAGCGGTTGCGGCGTGCCGGGGCTGGCGGCCTTGCGGCACTCGTGCGCGGCGCGCGCCGTGCTGGCGCCCGCGCCCTTCAATTTATCGACGCATTTCTGATCAAGCACCGGATAGCGCGGCTGGATGTTGATGGCGGGCGGCGCGATCGTGCCCATGCCGCCGGCAAACGCCGGAACCATCGGACCGGAAGCGGCCGTCAGCAGCACAGCAAGGCACAGGACGCGTTTCATGCCGCCATTTTAGCCCCTAAACAGGCCAGTGCGCCGCCCATGCGGGCGCGGCGCACCAGCCGCCTCAACGCAGGCTCAGCGGGCGTCGCTCCGGGCGGTCTCCGCCGGCTGCGTCTTGCTGCTCAACAGCATGCCGAGCAGCGCGTCGACGGCGTTGCCGCCGCGCCCGTCCGCCTGCTGGCCGATGACCACCTGCGGCACCAGGGGATTCTTGGAGTCGCGGATGGCGGCTTCGAGAATCTGCGCCAGTTCCTTCTTCAGCTGGAACTCCGGGCCGCCGAAGGCATTGACCTGGGCCTTGACCGAGCGGGCCTGCGCCTCGCCCACCGCCGCGATGCGGTCGGCCTCGGCGATACCCTCGACGCGGATGCGCTCGGCGTTGGCGGCGGCGGTGACGCGCACGCCGTCGGCGTCACGCTGGCGCGCGGCGAGCTGGGCGGAACCCTTGTTCTCGGCGATCTTGATCTCCACCGAGGAGCGGGTCAGGTCGCCCTGGGCGGCGGCGATGGCCTCGGCCTGGCGCAGCTCGCGCTCCTTGTCCGCGGCCTTGCGCTGGTTCTCGTAGGTGACGACCTTTTCCTCCGCCACCTGGCGGAAGCGTAGCTGGTCGAGGATGGTGGCGATGTGCACGTCGCCCTGGGCCGGGCGCGGCGTGCCGATCATCACCTCCATCAGATTGAGTCTGTATTTCTTGAAGCGCTCGGCCATGGCCTTGACCGCATGGGCCTGGATCTCGGCGCGCTTGGACACCAGCTCGATCAGGGTGCAGCCCTGTGCCGTGTCCTTGAAGTAGGCGGAGACCATCGGGTCCAGCGTCTGTTCGACCAGCAGGCGCAGGTCGGCGAATTGCTGCACCACCATGGGCGCGTCCTCATAGGCGATGTGCAGCACGATGGACAGCGGCAGCACCGGCTCGAAGGCATCGCGGGTGATGAGGCGGATTTCCGACAGGTTCTCGTCGAAGCCGTGCTCCTCGCTGCGCCCCTCGATCCAGCGCAGCACGAAGTTGGTGGTAGGCACCTGGATCACTTTCACGCCATAGGGATTCAGCGCGTACTTGCCGGGCTGCAGGGCGCGGCTCCACACGCCGCGCTTGCCGGACTCCACCAGTTCACCATGCTTGTACTCGGTACCGGTGAGGTCGTTGCCGCGCGGGCCGGTATAGGACACCACCACGCCCACCTTGCCGATCTCGATCACCGTCTTGGGTTGCAGGTCGATGGTGGCGAACAGGCGGTTGATGAAGTAGGTGCCTTCCACCAGCACCTGCTCCTGGCGGCCGCGGCGACCGCCGGCGCGCAGGAAGTTTTCCGGGTCCTGGAAGCAGTTGTGATAGGTCTCCGGGTCGCGCGCATCGGTGCCGACACTGGGCGCGATGATCTCCTCATGCTCCAGCGAGGGGCCGTCGTGCACGGTGGCGACGCCGATGCGATCCTCCTGGTCGCGGATCACCACCGGCTCGAAGCCGCGGCGCTCCATCAGGCGCGAGCGCATCTCTTCAAGCGAGGCTTCGTCGCCGGACAGGCGCACGGCATGGTTGCCGTCGCTGGTGAGGATCACGAACTGCGCCGTGTTGATGGCGTAGACACCCTCGCGCAGGATCTGCCGCTGCGGGCCGCGCTGGCCGCCGCCCATGATGAAGCCGCGCACGTCCTCGAAGGAAACATCCTGCGGCAGCGAGGCCAGGGCCTGGCCCGGATACAGCGGCTGGCCGCTGCGGGCGAAGACGTAGCCGATGGTGCCCTGCGGCACCGTGGGCAGCGACTTGACGTGGATGCGGTACTGGAACGGCATGAAGAAGTGGATGCCGCCGCGCAGCACCTCCGGCTGGAAGCCGGCCGAACCGTCGAGCGAGATGAAGCCGTCGCGCACCGAGCCGCGCAGGCTCCAGATCTTTTCGACGATGCCCATGGAGTCATTGCCGATGAAGACGACAACCCTGGAAACGTAGATCAGGTAGACGGCCAGCAACACGCCCACGATGACGCGTATGAAAAGCGGCACAGCCAGGAAGATCGACCAGATGTCCATCCGGGTACTCCTTTATTGTCTACAAACGGAAAGCCGCCGAACCGGCCGGCAGGGGACGCAAGCTCCCGCAGGCATCCGGGGATGCCCGTGTTCCACTATCGAATCGGCGCGCGGCGCTAGGTCCGGGTTGGCGAGAACGACGAGCCGGGGGAGTGCCGCGGGGCGGCCAGGAGCGGGGACGGCGATGCGCAATCTTTGCGTTGCGTACTCATAAACGAAGCCACCTCGCAGGGGCTTCCGGGCGCCTTGGCGGCGCCCGTGATGTCACCAATAAGTGACGCGGGGAATGCTGCGCCCGCGGCATGGGACTGTCAACAATAAGTGACGCATGTCATTATAAAACCACATCATTTAATGGCTGCTTATTCCGATGGCCAAACACGCCGAAGTGGGGCATTTCATTCAGGGACTGATCCGTACCGAAAAGGCGCGGCGCAAGCTTACCTTCGAGGACATCGCGCAGCGCCTGCGGCAGTACGGCATTCACCAGACACCGAGCAATCTGCGGACCAAGCTGGGGCGCGGGGATATGAGTGCGCAGTTGTTTCTGGCTTTGATGAAGGTGCTGGAGTTGCGCAGTGTCAGGTTGGAGGGGTTGGAGTTGAGAGCGGTTCGGGGGAAGCGAAGGAAGAGGTGAGATTGGCTCCGGATCTTCTTTGAAATCTCTGCGTACGCGCTTGCGCGCGGGTCATTGACCGCGCTGCCTGAAACCCTGGTTCCGCCCTGATAGCGGGTTACTTTTCTTTGGGTTTCGCCCCAAGGAAAGTAACCAAAAGAAATGCGACCCGATGTCTGCGCCGAATAAACACCTGTCGGTGTTTACTCGGTCCCCTGCGCTTCTCGGCCAAGGTGGGGGATGCGACGCTTTGCTTTTGATGTTGCTGTGGCTTTTGATGTTGCTGTGGCTTTTGATGTTGCTGTGGCTTTTGCCTTTGATGTTCCGCCCCGTAGTTTGCGCCGAGCATCGCAGCTCGTGGCGGCATCAGCCGGCGCGTGTGTTCGCGCCGGGCGAGGCAGGATGCCGAAGCGTCTGAAGACAGGCCAGGGATGGCCTGTCTTCAGACCCCGCCACGAGCGAGAAGCGCAGGGCACCGGATCAGCGCGCTTCTTCTTTTCGCGCTGGTCCGGCGCAAACTCCGGGGCATGTTCTTTTGGTTACTTTTCTTGCGTCAAGAAAAGTGACTCGCCGCAGGCGAAAACTCAGCTAAGCCGTTCGGGAGGATCCGGCACGCGCGCAAGCGCATGCAGTGAAGTTTAAGATCTGCGAGGCCAGATCCTTCGCTACGCTCAGAATGACAGCAAAGCTGGAAGCAGGTGGTGCGCTTAGCCCCTCGATACAAATCGCTGCGCGATTCACTCGGGGCGAACGGAGGGTGGTGCGGCGCAGAGGAAAAGCACCCCTCACTCCAATCAGCGTGTTATTGAGCCTCCGACGCCAACGCCGGCAACAACGGCGGCGCCCTGCGCATCTTCGAAGCCTGCTCGTACGCATACCCCATCCCGATCAGCTTCCCTTCCTCATAAGGCTTGCCGAAAAACGCAATATCCATCGGCAAACCTTGAGTTCCGAACCCCATCGGCACCACCAGGCAGGGAAAGCCCACGGAGCCATAACCGGCCAGGGTCGCCGGCTCCGGACGCGTGGACTTCACGAAAGTCGGATCCTCGACGCTGTACACCGGGTTGCTGATCGGCGGCGCGAAGCTGCTGAAGTAGGGAAACACCAGCGCATCGACATGGTACTTGGCGAAGATCGCCAGCTTGTCGGCGGTGGCCTTGGGCAGCACCCTGGTGACGAGATCCTGATACGCGGGATCGTCGGTGGAGGTGGTGGTGGAGTCCTTGAGCAGGCGCATCACACTGTCTTCCACCGGCAGCGGCGACTTGTTCACCTGCGTCTCATAGAGGTGAATGAAATCCGCCACGCTCTTCGGCACCTCCGGCCCGAGGCTGGCAAGGTAGGTTTCCCAGTCCGCCTTGAAGCGGTAGTCGGACACCTTGCGGATCTTGCGGTTGCCCTCGCCCAGGTAGGCCTCGACGAAGGCGGGATCGAGCTCGATGTCCACTGTCGTCGCGCCCTGCTCACGCATCTTGACCAGGGCCGCCTCGGCCAGGGCGTCGATCTCCGGGTCGCCGCCGAAGAAGGTGCGCACCACGCCGATCTTCTTGCCCTTGAGGGCGTGCGCATCGAGGAAGCGGGTGTAGTCGATGCGGCTGCCATGCGGCTTGTAACGCTTGCTCTCTTCGCTCCACACCTTCTGGCTCAGCGGATCCGCCGGGTCCGGCCCGGCGACGGTGCCGAGCATCAGGGCCACGTCGGCCACGCTGCGCGCCATCGGGCCGGCGCTGTCGAAGTTGAGATTCTTCGGCGCAATGCCGGCGCGGCTGATCAGGCCGGTGGTCGGGCGCAGGCCGACGATGCCGTTGTAGGAGGAAGGACCGCGCACCGAGGTGCTGGTGTCGGTGCCGATCGCCAGCACGGCGAAGTTGGCGGCGGTGCTGGCGGCCGAGCCGCTGCTGGAGCCGCCGGTATGGCGCTTGAGGTTGTAGGGATTGATGGTCTGCCCGCCCACCGAGTTGTAGCTGCCGCCGGCGAACTCGCCCATCGCCGTCTTGGCCAGGATGATGGCGCCGGCATCGCGCAGGCGCTGGGCCAGGAAGGCGTCGGTCGAGGGAATGGAGTTCTTCAGGATGGCCGAGCCGTTGCTGGTCGGCATGTCGTCGGTATCGACGTTGTCCTTGAGCAGCACGGGGATGCCATGCAGGGGACCGCGCGGGCCATGCGCCGCGCGCTCCTGGTCGAGCTGCGCCGCCAGCTTGAGCGCCGCCGGGTTGATGGTCAGCACCGAGTGCAGCTTGGGGCCCTGCTCGTTGTAGGCGGCGATGCGGTCGAGGTACATCTGCACCAGCTTCACCGAGGTCAGCCTGCCCGAAGCGAGGGCGGCGTCGATCTGCGCCACGCTGGCCTCTTCCAGCTTGAACGGCGGCTGGCTGTCCGCCTGTGCCGGGGCCAGGGCGGCGCAGGCCAGCAGCAGGCCGGCGGCCGAAGCGCGCGGCAGGACGGCGAAACGGGAATTCACGGGCATGGCGGATTCTTTGGTCGGGACCACTGCTCAGACGCGGTGGCCCCGCCTGCCCCTACCCGCCGGAAGCTAGTCCTTCACCTGCACACCCGGCGCCGCGACCGAGTCCACGGAAAAGTACGGATGCCAGGTCCCGTTGCGGAATTCGAGCGAGTCCGCGAAGTACACGGTCAGCGGCTTGCCATCCTGGTCATGCTTCTGCTGCACCGCGTAGGCGATGGCACTGCGGCCATGCACCAGCACCGTCAGTTCCACCACCGGCAACGGCAGGTTCTTGCCCTTGTGCGCCGCGGCGTGCTTCAGGATGTCGGCCTTGGTGTAGGTTTTCCCGTCGAAGCTGAGGTTGGTGTAGTCGTCGTCGAGCAGGCATCCCAGCGTCTTGGTGTCGCCGCCCATCTCCGCCACCAGCCAGGCGTGTTCGACATCGCGCACCGACTGTTCGTCGTGTGTCTTGGGGTGCGGCAGCAGGGAATCGCAGGACAGCGGGGCGGCCACGGCGGGCCCCGCCACGGCACCGAGGCAAAGCAGGGCAATGGCTGGCGTGCGGCGCATGTTTCGTTCCCTGGCGTGGATGGATATTGGATGCGGGCCGGCGCGGAGAGGTTTGGCGAACCCCTGGCGAATCAACGGCCGTTCCGCCGTACATGAACCTGCAATATCGTATGGCGCATTGTAGCGGGGGGCCGTCGCCGGCCGCCGCGGTGCGGGAGCGTTTCTGGCGGATGCACCCCGGTGCCGTTTGATCTACAATATCCGCCTATCCGTATAAACAGATGATGAGGATTGCAACTTGAGCGAGTATCTTTTCACGTCCGAATCCGTGTCCGAAGGCCATCCGGACAAGGTCGCTGACCAGATTTCCGATGCGGTGCTGGACGCGATCATCGCCCAGGACAAGCGCGCGCGCGTCGCCTGCGAAACGCTGGTGAAGACCGGTGTCGCCATCGTCGCCGGTGAAGTCACCACCAGCGCCTGGGTCGACCTCGAGCAGCTGGTGCGCAAGGTCATCATCGACATCGGCTACGACTCTTCCGATGTCGGCTTCGACGGCGCCACCTGCGGCATCCTCAACATCATCGGCAAGCAGTCGCCCGACATCAATCAGGGCGTGGACCGCAAGAGCCCCGAGGAACAGGGCGCCGGCGACCAGGGCCTGATGTTCGGCTACGCCTGCGACGAAACCCGCGAGCTGATGCCGGCACCGATCTACTACTCGCACCGCCTGGTCGAGCAGCAGGCCAAGGTGCGCAAGGCCAAGAACAGCAAGCTGCCCTGGCTGCGCCCGGACGCGAAGTCGCAGGTGTCCCTGCGCTACCGCGACGGCGTCGCCGTCGGCGTCGATGCGGTGGTGCTCTCCACCCAGCACTCGCCGGACGTGAAGTACAAGACGCTGAAGGAAGGCGTGATGGAGGAAGTGATCAAGCCGGTGATTCCGGCGAAGTGGATCACCAAGGCCACCAAGTTCCACATCAACCCGACCGGCCAGTTCATCATCGGCGGCCCGGTGGGCGACTGCGGCCTGACCGGCCGCAAGATCATCGTCGACAGCTACGGCGGCTGGGCCCGCCACGGCGGCGGCGCCTTCTCCGGCAAGGACCCGTCCAAGGTCGACCGTTCGGCCGCCTACGCCGCGCGCTACGTGGCCAAGAACATCGTCGCCGCCGGCCTGGCCTCGCGCTGCGAAGTGCAGATCAGCTACGCCATCGGCGTGGCCGAGCCGACCTCGATCTTCGTCACCACCTTCGGCACCGGCATCATCCCCGACGAGAAGATGGAGAAGCTGGTGCGCAAGCATTTCGACCTGCGCCCCTACGGCATCGTCAAGATGCTCGACCTGATCCACCCGATGTACCAGGTCACCGCCTCCTACGGCCACTTCGGCCGCAAGCCCTACGACGTCACCCTGCCGAACGGCGAGAAGTTCACCGCCTTCTCCTGGGAAAAGACCGACAAGGCCGAGGCGCTGAAGGCCGACGCCAAGTCGATCAAGTAAGCTTCCAGCCGTATCCGAAAAGGCCGCCTCCGGGCGGCCTTTTCGCTTTTCGGGCAAGGGCTCGGGCACGCCGGCTCAGTCCGGAATCTCCGGCTCGACCAGCCTCGCCAAGTGGGCCAGCGATTGCTGCCAGCCGAGGTAGCAGGCCTCGACAGAAATGACCGAGGGGATGCCCTCCTGCACGATGTGAAGTTCGCAGCCGCAGAACACCGGCTTCAGGCTCACCGTCGTCTGCATCTCGCTGGGCAGGTTCGGATCGTCGAACTGCGCGGTGTAGCGGATGCGCTCGTGGGGCACCAGTTTGAGGTAGGTGCCGCCGAAGGAATGGCCGTGGCCGGTGCTGAAGTTGGTGAACGACATGCGGTAGCCGCCGCCGACCTTCGCATCCATATGGTGAACCTTGGCGGTGAACCCGTCCGGGGGCAGCCAGCGGGCCATGGCGTCCGCATCGAGGAAGGCGCGGTAGATTTTTTCAGGCGTGGTGCCAAGCACGCGGTGCAAGCGGACAACGTTGAGGCTCATGTCAGGATCTCCATTGGTTTTATTGAGGCGAATCCGGCGGGGGCCGGGGTCGCATCGGGGCTGCATAAGGACGTCGAGCGGCCCGCCTGATTTTCGACAGTACCGGGCAAAAAAGCCCCGTCTATCCTTTTATCCGCATAAGCGGATATACTGCATCCCTCTGATCCCCGCCGAGGGGCGCTGCGAGCCGCCAGGATTGCATCCGCGCGGACCAGGCTCGGCTGGTGGACTTCCTGAACGGAACCGCGCCCCAAGACTTCGAGAGAGAACACTCATGAGCGCCGTGATCAAAACTCCCGCAAACGCCGACTACAAGGTCCGCGACATCGCCCTGGCCGATGCCGGCCGCAAGCAGATCGATATCGCCGAAGCCGAAATGCCCGGCCTGATGTCGATCCGCAAGAAATACGCAGCCGGCAAGCCCCTGAAGGGCGTGCGCATCACCGGCTCGCTGCACATGACGACGCAGACCGCCGTGCTGATCGAGACCCTGGTCGACCTCGGCGCCTCGGTGCGCTGGGCCTCCTGCAACATCTTCTCGACCCAGGACGAGGCCGCCTCGGCCATCGCCGCCACCGGCGTGCCGGTGTTCGCCTGGAAGGGCGAGACCCTGGAAGAGTACTGGGACTGCACCCTGGACGCCGTGGTCCACCCGGACGGCAAGGGCCCGCAGCTGGTGGTCGACGACGGCGGCGACGTGACGCTGCTGATCCACAAGGGCTACGAGCTGGAAGACGGCGACAAGTGGGTCGACTCCGACTCCTCCAACCACGAGGAGCAGGTGATCAAGAACCTGCTCAAGCGCGTGGCCAAGGAACGCCCGGGCTTTTGGCACAAGCTGGTCGCCGAATGGCGCGGCGTGTCCGAAGAGACCACCACGGGCGTGCACCGCCTGTACCAGATGCTGGAAGCGGGCAAGCTGCTGGTGCCGGCGATCAACGTCAACGACTCCGTCACCAAGTCCAAGTTCGACAACCTCTACGGCTGCCGCGAGTCGCTGGCCGACGGCATCAAGCGCGCCACCGACGTGATGGTGGCGGGCAAGGTGGCGGTGGTGTGCGGCTACGGCGACGTGGGCAAGGGCTCGGCGCACTCGCTGCGCGGCTTCGGCGCGCGCGTCATCGTCACCGAAATCGACCCGATCAACGCCCTGCAGGCGGCGATGGAAGGTTTCGAAGTCACCACCATCGAGGAAACCCTGGGCCGCGGCGACATCTACGTCACCACCACCGGCAACCGCGACGTCATCACGCTCGAGCACATGGAGCAGATGAAGGACCAGGCCATCGTCTGCAACATCGGCCACTTCGACAACGAGATCCAGGTCGACCGGCTGGTCAAGGCCGCCAAGCACCTCAACATCAAGCCGCAGGTGGACAAGTACACCTTCCCCAAGGGCAACTGCCTGTACCTGCTGGCCGAAGGCCGCTTGGTCAACCTGGGCTGCGCCCATGGCCATCCGAGCTTCGTCATGTCCAACTCCTTCGCCAACCAGACCCTGGCGCAGCTGGACCTGTGGGCGCACAAGGACAGCTACGAGAAGAAGGTATACCGCCTGCCCAAGCACCTCGACGAGGAAGTGGCGCGCCTGCACCTGGAGAAGATCGGGGTCAAGCTGACGCGTCTGACCGAAGCCCAGGCCGCCTACCTCGGCATCTCAGCCGATGGCCCGTACAAGCCCGAGCACTACCGCTACTAAGCGAGCGACAACAGGGGCCGCGCAAGCGGCCCCTTTCATCTGAGGAGCTCTTTACATGGCTCAGACACAGAGCTTTTCCTTCGAATTGTTTCCGCCGCGCACTCCCGAGGGCGTGGCCAAGTTACCGGCGATCGTGGCACAACTGGCCGCGGTCAAGCCGAAATATTTTTCGGTGACGCACGGCGCCGGCGGTTCCACTCAGGACGGCACCTACGACACCGTGGTCAAGGTGGTGGAACACACCGGCGTGGAAGCGGCGCCGCACCTGACCTGCGTCGGCTCCACCCGCGCCAACATCGCGGCACTGCTGCAGCGTTACCGCGATGCCGGGGTGAAGCGCATCGTGGCGCTGCGCGGCGACCTGCCGGCCACGGCGATGAGCCCGTCCGCGCCGGGCGAGTTCCACTACGCCAACGAGCTGGTCGGCTTCATCCGCGAAACCCATGGCGATGCCTTCGAGATCGAGGTGGCCGCCTACCCGGAGATGCACCCGCAAGGCAGCGGCCCCATCGTCGACTTCGAGCATTTCCGCCGCAAGGTGGAAGCCGGCGCCGACGCGGCGATCACGCAGCTGTTCTACAACGCCGACAGCTACTTCGATTTCATCGAGCGCTGCGCCAAGGCCAAGCTCACCATCCCGGTCATCGCCGGGGTGATGCCGATCACCGGCTTCCAGAACATCGTGCGCTTCTGCACCAGCTGCGGCGCCGACCTGCCGCGCTGGATCCGGCTGCGCCTGGAAGAGTTGCAGGACGACAAGCCGGCCCTGCTCGACTTCGGCCTGGACGTGGTGACGCGGTTGTGCGAAACCCTGCTCAAGGGCGGCGCGCCCGGGCTGCATTTCTACACCATCAACCAGGCCGAGCCGACCTTGCGGCTGTGGAAGAATCTGGCGCTGCCGGTACCGGTGTAGCAGAGGGTTGAAGCCGGGCGGCGCCTACGGCGCCGTTCGGAAAATGCGAAACACCCTCACCCCGTCATTCTCGCGCACCTTTTGATTTTTCCCGCGCCCGCGGGCATGCTCGCGCCGCCATGACGATCCTGCAAACCCTCGACTACGCTGGCGTCGCCGTGTTCGCGGTGAGCGGCGCCATCGCGGCCGGGCGCAAGAGCTTCGACCTGCTCGGCGTGGTGGTGATCGCCCTGGTCACCTCGATCGGCGGCGGCACGGTGCGCGACGTGCTGCTCAACCGCCAGCCGGTGTTCTGGATCGGCAACCCCACCTACCTGCTGGTGATCGTCGCCACCGCCCTGCTGACGGTGCCGTATACCCGCCACTTCCGCACGCCGACGCAGACGTTGCAGGTCGCCGACGCGCTGGGCCTGGCCTTCTTCGGCATCAGCGGCGCCCAGGTGGCGGAGAACGCGCATTTCCCCGGCGTGATCATGGTGGTGATGGGCACCATCACCAGCGTCTTCGGCGGCGTGCTGCGCGACGTGTTGTGCAACGAGATCCCGATGATCCTGCGCAAGGGCAACATCTACGCCACGGCGGCGATCGCCGGCGTCAGCCTCTACGTCGTCACCAGCAGCCTGGGGGTTTCGCGTGAAATCGCCTCCCTGCTCGGCATGGGGGTGATTGCCGGCCTGCGCTTCGCCTCCATCGCCTGGAACCTGACGCTGCCTGTGTACGAGCTGCCGCCGGAAGAAAACGGTCCGCCGACGTGATCGGATATATCCTGAAACGCCTGCTGCTGGTGGTGCTGGGCCTGTTCGCCTTCAGCGTGCTGCTGGTGTTGCTGTTCCGCTGGGTGCCGCCGCCGACCAGCGCCTTCATGTTGGAAGCGGATATCCGGCCGGTGCACCAGGAGTGGGTCAGCTGGTCGCATATCGCCCCGCCCGCGCGACTGGCGGTGGTGGCCTCGGAGGACCAGAAATTCCCCGACCACCACGGCTTCGATTTCGACGCCATCGACAAGGCGCTGGAGCACAACGAGAAGCACCGCCGCCTCCGCGGCGCCAGCACCATCAGCCAGCAGACCGCCAAGAACCTGTTCCTCTGGTCCGGCCGCAGCTACTTCCGCAAGGGCATGGAGGCGTACTTCACGGTGCTGCTGGAAGCGCTGTGGCCGAAGCGGCGCATCCTCGAGGTCTATCTCAACCTCGCCCAGTTCGGGCCGGACGTGTACGGAGTGGAGGAAGCCGCGCAGCGCTACTTCGGCAAGCCGGCGGCGCGGTTGGACGCGCACGAGGCGGCCGTGCTGGCAGCCGTCCTACCCAATCCGGAGAAGATGCACGCCGGCCGGCCTTCCGCCTACGTGCAGGAACGCGCCGACGATATCGAGGGACAGATGCGCCTGCTGGGATCGGACTACCTGGCAGACCTGCGCTAGAGGCGAGGGCCGGGCTCCCCAGCCCTGCGACAGATTCTTGAAGGCGGCGGCCAGGGTGCGCAACGCGCTTTACAACACCACTTCCTGCGCCGGCAGTGCCGGCAACGACAGAACGGCACCGATATCGACGGTGCCGGCGGGCATGGTTCGCAGCTGAGTTTGCGCCAACGAATCCGACCTTTACCTCAACGACGGCCAGTGCCGTTTCCACGACAGGGATTGGCCGGCGCGGAGCCTGTGAATAGCTGGCCGGCGCCGGTCGCTCCAAATGCTTTTTGCGGCTGAAAAAACAAGGCCCGGAGCGCCGCGCCGGATTCAAGCCAATTCAAGGATTTACTTTAAATAAGCGCCGTAACTTATTGGTGTAAATGGCAAACCGCCATTCACGCACAAATACTGTGGATAACACTGTTGACAAGCCCCTGTGCAAATGCCGAATCGCACGCTGTGATGCGGGTTTTTACAGGTGCGGGCATTTTATGGTCATCCGGTACTAGTCAATAAAATCAATAAGTTGCCAACTTTCTGCTGCATTCTTACAGAAATATGTCGTAGTGACGGGCCTTCCAGCCCTTTGTTGCACTGCAATGTGCATAAGTAAATGCGCAAAGCAATAGGTCAGCCCGATTTTTTTCGCACGGATCGTGCCGCTGGGGAGGATCGGAAAACGCCCTTTCGATAAACTGCGCCATGCCCTCCCCTCCCCTCGTCCTCTGCCTGTCCGGTCTCGATCCCAGCGGCGGCGCCGGCCTCCAAGCCGATATCGAAAGCATTGCCGCCCTTGGGGGCCATGCGCTGGGCGTGGTCACCGCACTGACGGCCCAGGACACCAGCAACGTCGCGCGGGTGGTGGCGACCGACCCGGCGCTGCTGGAGCAGCAACTGGACCTGCTGCTGCGCGACAGCCCGCCGCAGGCGTTCAAACTGGGCCTGCTCGGCGGGGCGGAACAATTGCCGGTGATTCTGGCGGCGCTGCGGCGCTGCCCGGTGCCGGTGGTGTGCGACCCGGTGCTGCGCGCCGGCGGCGGCACCCTGCTGCACAACGAGGCCGCGGCGCAGACCCTGCGGCGCGAACTGTTCGCCGCCGTCACAGTGCTGACGCCCAACGCCGCCGAGGCGCGCCGCCTGTGCCCGGGCAGCGCCACGCTCGACGACTGCGGCGCCAGCCTGCTCGCAGCCGGCTGCGGCCATGTGCTGATCACCGGCGGCGACGAGCCGGGCGCCAAGGTGGTCAACACCTGGTACGCGCCGGGGCAGCCGCCGCGCCGCTACACCTGGCCGCGCCTGCCGGAAACCTTCCACGGCGCCGGCTGCACCCTGGCCTCCGCCATCGCGGTACTGCTGGCGCGCGGCCTGCCGGTGGAGGCGGCGCTGCTGCAGGCGCAGAAGTGGACCCAGCAGGCCTTGCAGCGGGCTATCCGTGTCGGACAGGGCCGGCGCATTCCAGGACGTGTCCCCGGACGCAGCGCATGACTTCTTCCAGGCCGGAGCGATGCTGGTGCAGCTACGCGCTGCTGTTCGTAAACTGATGCATTGAACGCTTGTCCGCGGATAAGCTCCAAGCAGGCCGGGATGAGCGCAGCGAATCCCGGCAGGCGCTATCGAGGTCATCGCCGGGGTTCGTTGCACACATCCCGGCCTACATGTGGAAACGCTTTTCATGGATCGTTCCGAAGAACTCTTCAACCGCGCCCAGCGCAGCATCCCGGGCGGGGTCAATTCACCGGTGCGCGCGTTCCGTGCGGTCGGCGGCGCGCCGCGCTTCATCACGGCGGCGGACGGCGCCTGGCTGCAGGACGCCGACGGCAAGCGCTATATCGATTACGTCGGTTCCTGGGGGCCGATGATCCTCGGCCACCAGAACCCGCGGGTGCGCGACGCCATCCTGGCGCAGGCGCAGATCGGCGTCAGCTACGGCGCGCCGACCGAGCTGGAAATCGAGATGGCGGAGCTGCTGTGCGCGCGGGTGCCGGGGCTGGAGCAGGTGCGCATGTGCAACTCCGGCACCGAGGCCACCATGTCGGCGCTGCGCCTGGCGCGCGGTTTCACCGGCCGCGACTGCATCCTCAAGTTCGAGGGCTGCTATCACGGCCACGGCGACGCCCTGCTGGTGAAAGCCGGCTCCGGCGCGCTGACCTTCGGCGTGCCGACCTCGCCCGGCGTGCCGCCCGAGTTCGCCAAGCTGACCCTGACCGCGCACTACAACGACCTGGACTCGGTGGAGCGCCTGTTCCAGGCCTACCCGGACCGCATCGCCTGCATCATCGTCGAGCCGGTTGCCGGCAACATGAACTGCGTGCCGCCCGCACCCGGCTTCCTCGAAGGCCTGCGGCGCATCTGCACCGCCAGCGGCGCGCTGCTGATTTTCGACGAGGTGATGACCGGCTTCCGCGTGCACCCGCGCGGCAGCGCCGGCCTCTACGGCATCACGCCGGACCTGGTGACGCTGGGCAAGATCATCGGCGCCGGCCTGCCGGTGGGCGCTTTCGGCGGCCGCCGCGACATCATGCAGAAGCTGGCCCCGGTGGGGCCGGTGTACCAGGCCGGCACGCTGTCCGGCAATCCGCTGGCGATGGCGGCGGGGCTGGCCCTGCTGCACCAGCTCGACGACGCGGCGCTGTACACGCGCCTGGAACAAAGTACCCGCACCCTGCTCGACGGCCTGCGCGACGCGGCGCAGTCCGCCGGCGTGCCCTTCACCACGGTGCAGGTGGGCAGCATGTTCGGGCTGTTCTTCACCAAGGCACAGGCGGTGCGCAGCTTCGCCGAAGTCATGGCCTGCGACGCCGAGGCGTTCAAGCGCTTCTTCCACGGCATGCTGAGCCGCGGCATCTACCTGGCGCCTTCCGCCTACGAGGCGGGCTTCGTTTCCGCCGCGCACGGCCCGAACGAGATCGCTTCGACCATCGTCGCCGCCCGCGAGGCGTTTGCGGAGCTGGCCGGCAAATGAGTGAAAACCCGAGCCTGATCGCCAAGTTTCGCAAGGGCATCAACCGCGGCGATTCCTGGCTGACCTATGACCTCGGCCGCCTGTTCACGGCCGACGTGCTCAAGGAAGACGCCATCGACGAGCTGGGCGACCGCCTGCTGCTGGCCGACGCCGGCATCGAGGTCACCACCTGGCTGACCGAACGGCTTGGCGCCGAGCTGCGCGCCGGCCGCATCAAGAACGAGGCGCAGCTGCGCGCGGCGCTGAAGAAGGCGCTGCTGGAGATCCTGCAGCCCATCGCCAAGCCCCTGGTGATCCCGCCCTTCATCAAGCCCTACGTGCTGTTCGTGGCGGGGGTCAACGGCGTCGGCAAGACCACCACCATCGGCAAGCTCGCCGCGCGCTTCAAGAACGAGGGCCGCCACGTGCTGCTGGCGGCCGGCGACACCTTCCGCGCGGCGGCGGTGGAGCAGCTCAACACCTGGGCGGTGCGCGCCGGGGTGCCGCTGATCTCGCAGGGCGCCGGCGCCGACTCGGCCTCGGTGATCTACGACGCGGTGCAGTCGGCCAAGAGCCGCGGCGCCGACCTGGTCATCGCCGACACCGCCGGGCGCCTGCACACGCAAAGTCATCTGATGGACGAGCTGCGCAAGATCAAGCGCGTGGTGCAGAAGCACGACGCCTACGCGCCGCACGAGGTGATGCTGGTGGTGGACGCGACGACCGGTCAGAATGCGCTGAACCAGGCGGTGCAGTTCCACGAGGCGATCGGCCTGACCGGCATCACCATCACCAAGCTCGACGGCACCGCCAAGGGCGGCGTGCTGCTGGCGATCGCGCGGCGCCTGGCGCTGCCGATCCGCTTCGTCGGGCTGGGCGAGGCGATCGACGACCTGGAGCCGTTCAACGCCGAGGCTTACGTGGATGCGCTGATCGGCTGAGCCGGGCCGGCCGCAGCGCTTAACGAAGTTGCCGCCGGGTTGCTATTCTTTGCCGCATGCCGGCCCGGATGCCGGGTCATCGTCCGCAGCACCGCAGATCAAAAAAAGCGTCAATGGCCGACATCATCCACTTCCATCGCGTCAGCCACCGTTACGACGGCGGCCCGCAGATCATCTCGGACGTCAGCTTCACCCTGGGCAAGGGCGAGATGGCCTTCCTGACCGGCCCCTCCGGCGCCGGCAAGAGCACCCTGCTGCGCCTGACCGCCTTGCTGGCGCGGGCGACCGCGGGACAGGTGGTGGTGGAGGGCAAGAACCTCGCCGACATCAAGCGCAGCCAGATCCCCGCCTTCCGCCGCCAGATCGGCGTGATCTTCCAGAACCCGAGCCTGCTCAACGAGCGCACGGTGTTCGACAACGTGGCGCTACCGCTGCTGATCCGCGGCCACAGCGGCGACGACATCGGCCGCCGCGTGCGCGCCGCGCTCGACGCGGTGGGTCTGCTGCCGAAGGAAAAAGCCTTTCCGCTGACCCTTTCCGGCGGCGAGCAGCAGCGCGTCGGCATCGCCCGCGCGGTGGTGGCCAAGCCGCCGCTGCTGCTGGCCGACGAACCCACCGGCAACCTCGACCCGCAGCTGGCGATGGACGTGATGGCGCTGTTCATGCGCTTCAACGAGGTCGGCGTCAGCGTGCTGGTGGCGACCCACGCCATCAGCCTGATCAGCCGGCTGCCGCACCGGGTAATTCACATCGAGAAGGGCACGCTGGAGGAACGGCGCAAGGCGGAACTCATGGATAAGACACATGACTTCAGCTAAGCCCGCCAAGCCCGGCCCCAAGCGCGTCGCCCACCAGCCCTCGTGGCTGGAGAAGATGACGCAGGACCATGTGCGCGCCATCAGCGGCACCCTGTCGGCCCTGGCGCGGCGCCCGATCGGCACCCTGCTCACCGCCTTCGTCATCGGCATCACCCTGGCCCTGCCCGCCGGGCTGAACACCCTGGTGGCCAATCTGGGCCAGGCCGGCGACAGCCTGCAGGGCTCGTTGCGCGCGTCGCTGTTCCTCAACGACGACGTCAGCGCCGAGCGCGGCGCCGAGCTGGCGCACGACATCACCCGGCGGCCGGGGGTGAGCAGCGCCCGCTACATCTCGCGCGAGCAGGCGCTGGAGGAATTCCGCACCTTCTCCGGCTTCGGCGAGGCGCTGGACATCCTCAAGGACAACCCGCTGCCGGCGACCATCGTGGTCACCCCCAGCGCCAAGCAGCCGCAGGCCAGGACCGAGGCCCTGCTGAAGGACCTGGGCACCCTGCCGGAGGTGGCGCAGGCCAAGCTGGACGAGAAGTGGCTGCAGCGCCTCTACGCCATCCTGGACCTGGTGCAGAGGGCGGTGATGATGATCGCCGGCGCCCTGGCCCTGGCGGTGCTGATCGTGGTGGGCAACACCATCCGCCTGGACATCGAGAACCGGCGCGACGAAATCGAGGTGATGAAGCTGATCGGCGCCCCCAACAGCTACATCCGCCGGCCCTTCCTCTATACCGGCCTGTGGTACGGGCTGACCGGGGGCATCCTGGCCTGCCTGCTGGTGCAGGCGGGGGTGATGTCCCTGGTGCAGCCGGCACGGCAGCTGGCGGGGCTGTACGATAGCCAGGCGACGCTCCAGGGCCTGTCCCTGAATGCGGCGGCCGGGGTCTTCGCCGCCGGGCTGGGGCTGGGCTGGCTGGGGGCGTTCTGGGCGGTTTCCCGCCACCTGCGCCACATCGAACCGGCCATCTGAGCCGGCTGTAAGCGGCCTCCGGGGCGGCTTACGGGCTCTTTCGCAGCAGTTTGCGGCCAGGCCCTTGAACGCCCCCGGAGCACCCCCATCGTTTGCTGCCTCAGGCTGAACTTTTCAAGTGTTTAGCACTCCAATCATCCGAGTGCCAAACCTGTTGAAGCCTGATAACATCAGGGGGGTCATGAAACAAATGAATACCACAGCCCTTGCTGTACGGCCTGCCAGCCTGCCGATGCCGCTGTCCGGCAGCCTGGACGCCTATATCCAGAGCGTCAGCCGCGTGCCGCTGCTGACTCCGGAGGAAGAGACGCGCCTGGCGCATGCCCTCCACGACGAACACGATCTCGGCGCCGCCCAGCAGCTGGTGCTTTCCAACCTGCGCTTCGTGGTGCATATCGCCCGCGGCTACATGGGCTACGGCCTGCAGCTGTCGGACCTGATCCAGGAAGGCAATATCGGCCTGATGAAGGCGGTCAAGCGCTTCGACCCGAACGTCGGCGTGCGCCTGATCTCCTTTGCCGTGCACTGGGTCAAGGCCGAGATCCACGAGTACATCCTGAAGAACTGGCGCATCGTGAAGATCGCCACCACCAAGGCGCAGCGCAAGCTGTTCTTCAACCTGCGCAAGTCCAAGAACCACCTGGGCTGGATGACGCAGGCGGAAGTGGAAGCCCTGGCCAAGGAACTGAAGGTCAAGCCGGAAGAAGTGTTGCAGATGGAAGCCCGCCTCGGCGGTGCCGACGTCTCCTTCAACGCTTCCCCGGACGACAGCGAGGAGTCCAGCTACATGCCGGAGGACTACCTGGCCGCGTCGGATGACCCGAGCAGCGAACTGGAGCGCGAGGACTGGAGCGAGCGCCGCGAGACGCGCATGCACGACGCCCTGGAAAAGCTCGACAACCGTTCGCGCGACATCCTGCAGCGCCGCTGGCTCAGCGACGGCAGCAAGGCCGGCTTGCAGGAGCTGGGCGACGAATACGGCGTCTCCGCCGAGCGCATCCGCCAGATCGAATCGGCGGCGATGAAGAAGCTGCGCAAGGCGATCGAAGAGGAACAGCTCGAGACGGCGTAAGCCGGATCGAGTTTGAGAAGAAGCCCGGCGATGCCGGGCTTTTTTGTGGGCACACACAAAAATCAAAGCGATGAACTCGCCCCTTGCGCCGTCCACATAGTAGGGCGGCCTGTGGCCGCCGATGCGCACCATCCATCCGCGACTCCGGGTGGATTGATTCCACCGTCGCGTCACGCGTAGGCCGTGCACGGCGGCCACAGGCCGCCCTACAATCGGGCATGCCGAATTACGTGCGAGCCCGCGTCGAAGGGGCGACTTATTTCTTCACGCTGACGACGCAAAATCGCGCCCCCGTTCTGGTCAACAACGAAGTTCGTCATGCCCTGCGCGATGCAATCGAAGCTACACGCACTCGATGGCCGTTCACCGTCGATGCATGGGTGTTGCTTCCCGATCACCTGCATTGCCTGTGGACGTTACCGCAGGGAGACGCGGATTTTTCCAGGCGGTGGGCCACGATCAAGCGACTTACTACCCAGACAGTCGGGCGCTCCGTCTGGCAACCCCGCTTCTGGGAACACCTGATTCGCGACGAAACCGATTTCCAGCGGCACTTCGACTACGTCCACTGGAATCCGGTCAAACACCAATTGGCGCAGCGGGCGCTTGATTGGCCGTATTCGACATTTCACCGCTATCTGAAACAAGGGATTTATACGGCGGATTGGTGCGATATGTCGCCGGATCTTGATCTGGATTAGGGCGCAGCGGCGGGCACGGCCCGCCCTACTATGTACTCGCGCTTTAATCGTAGGGCGGGCCGTGCCCGCCGCTGCGCACCATCAAATTCGGATGACGGGCAGCCACTTGGCCCGTCTTCGCCGACGCCGTCATCGCCGCGGGGTTGCGGTCAGCGCCGGCGGCTACTAGAGTCGGAAGCCTCCCCTCCAGAACCAAGGACGCGCGATGGCCACGGAACGGTATGCCTTGAAGGTCCCGGGTGCGAAGAGCGCTTCGCCGGATGTGACGGTGCTGGCGCCGTTCGACCGCAAGCCCATCGCCACGGTGGCGACAGCGGATGCCGCGACCATCGAGCATGCGCTGGCGACGGCGCACAAGCTCTACCGCAACCGCGATGCCTGGCTGCCGCTGGCCAAGCGCATCTCGATCCTCGAGGGCACCGCCAGCATGATGAAGGCGCGGGCCGAATACCTGGCGATCGAGGCGGCGCGCGAGGGCGGCAAGCCACTGGTGGATTCGAAGGTGGAGGTGGCGCGGGCCATCGACTCGGTACGCATCGCCATCGAGCACCTGCGCACGCAGCAGGGTGAGGTGATCCCGATGAACGTGGGCGCCTCCAGCGC
>NZ_JONR01000011.1 GCF_000711955.1 Nevskia soli DSM 19509 | reverse complement strand
GATCAGCTGCCGGCCCCAATGGTGGGCGCCGCCGCAAGCCTCCATCAAGACCTGGGCGCCTCGCGTCTGGCCGCGGAAAAAGACCAGGAACTGGTCCCGTTTGAGCGTCTTGCCGAACCGCTTTTCGCCTCGGGCATCAAAGCCGTGCACTTGGAACTTGTTCTTGGCCAAATCCACCGAGAAAACGGTAATCTCCATGTCGGACTCCTCTCTCTTCGTTAGCCGGAACCTCAGCAATTCCAGCTTGGCACTTAGATGCCGTTACTTAGAAGGGGGAGGAGTCCATACCCATCGGATGAAACGTAGTGGAATCCGGGATAGCGAGGCCCCGGATTTCGTTTCACTCCATCCGGGCTATGCTTGCTGACCGCTTCCTGTCGGCATCCAGGGATTTATTTTGCCTGCGTATTCAGGTCCGCGATCAGTTGCCGCAGGATCTCGTCCGTTGCCAGCTTGGTGGATTGCTGCACGGCGTTCTTCTGAGCAAATGCTCCACCCCAGAACATCTTGCCGCCCTGGGATTTTCCATCCTGGGTATAGACCTTCGAGAAAACTTCCTGGCCGCCACGCATCAGGGATATCTTCAGGGAAACATGAGCGCCGAAATCCCGGAAGGTGTACGACTGCAGATCGAAAATCAGCAAGCCATCGGCTTTCGGGGAAGTGTCGGATGCTTTTTGCAGGGAACCGAATGCTGCTTGCACATCGGCGGACATCAGGGTGTCGTCGAGCATTTTCCCGTACTCCACAACCCATAGATTGGCTTCTCCCGTAACGGCGGCCCGGAACTCATAGCTTTGATGTTGCGTGTCCGGCGCCAGAATATAGGCTCCGGCCCTATCGGTCTTCGGCAGCTTTGCGGATCCGCTGTTGTTGGTCAGGTATTGAGGATAGTCCTCTTCGACCACGTGCCGGATGGTGCAGGCGGAGGTGTTTGCGATGATCAAAACCAGAGCCAGCAACCTTGTGCATCTATTCACGTATGTTCCCCTTGTATGTTGTTTTACCCACAGTGTCACCGCTTGTCCCGCGTCCCTTCATTCATCCCGGATAGCGCTTGCGTCTTGTCCGAAACGCTCGATCCGAAGGCCTGACTGCAGTTCGGCTAATCCCGCCGCGACTTGTGCGGCCCCGCCGGCCGGTCCGATGGCTCGCGCAGGCGCGGCAGCAGTTCGGCCAGATTGCACGGCCGCGTATTGGTATCCAGCTGCGGCGCGATGATCTTGTCCCAGGCCAGTTCGCAGGCGCCGCGGGAGCCGGGGAGGCAGAACACCAGGCGGCCGTTGGCGCTGCCGGCGAAGGCGCGGGACTGGATGGTGGAGGGGCCGATGTCTTCGTAGGAGAGCCAGCGGAACAGTTCGCCGAAGCCGTCGATGACGCGGTCGAGCAGGGGTTCCACCGCCTCGGGCGCGAGGTCGCGGCCGGTGAGGCCGGTGCCGCCGGTGAGGATGATGGCGTCGATGCCCTCGGTGATCAGCCAGTTGCTGAGCTGGGCGCGGATGTGGAAGCGGTCGTCGGTGACGATGGCGCGGTGGGCGAGCTTGTGGCCGCCGGCGACGATGCGCTCGACCAGCAGCTTGCCGGACTTGTCGTCTTCCAGGGTGCGGGAATCGGAAACGGTGAGTACTGCGATGCCTAGGGCCATGACGGTCTCAGCTGGGTGTGGGCCTGCCCATCATAAACCCGTCTTCCGCTGTGTTGCGGATGGCGAATGGCGGCTCAACGGCCGCCGACGATTCCCGCTTCTTTTCCGCCGGCCAGCTGCAAGCGCACATTCCTGCGCCGCTCCATCGAATGCAGGCTGAACAGGCGGTATTTGCCGAAGCGCTTGGCCAGCTCCACTTCGCCGGCGTATTCGGCGGCGAAGCCTTCCGGCGATTCCAGCGCCAGCCGGGCGGCGAAGGCCTCGGTGACGAAGATCATGCCGGGCGGGGTGACCGGCTCGATGCGGGCGGTGAAGGAGAGCTGCGAGCCGTAGTAGTTGTCTACGTTCTCCACCGGGTCGTGGCCGGCGAAGGCGGGGGCGAAGTGCACTGCCAGGCGCAGTTCGATCTCGTGCAGCATGCCGCTCTCGCTGCGCCGCACGTCCTCGATGCAGCCCTGGATCGCCACCGCGATCTCGGCGGCGGTGGCGGCATCCTCGGTGACGACGTTGATGGCGTCGCCCCAGGTGTGGCGGAACAGCACCTTGTCGCCATGGCGGCCGAGGATCTGCGCCACGCCGCCCATGATGCGCGACCAGAAGCGCGGCATCTCCTCGTCCTGCAGGCGGCGGAAGCCGGCGATGTCGGCGAAGATCAGGCCGACGAAGCGGCGCTTCACGTCCTGCCGCTGCACCGCCGGGCAGGGCGCAGGCAACTGCGCCGCGCTGCCGCAATCCGCGTCCACCCGCAACCAGTAGCCGGGCGGGTTGGTCGCGGGCGCCAGCTCGACGCGGCGGCACTGGTTGCCGAGGCGCTGCGCGGCGAGCCGGGCCAGGCCCTGCGCCATGGCGGCGACGTGGCTGCCGGCCCAGTCCTGCTCTTCCTCGAGGAAGCCCTGGCTGGCGATGACTTCGGTGGCCTGTTCCAGGCAGCGTGCCAGGCGCATGGCCCAGCCGGGGCCGAAGCTGCGCTGCCAGCGCTCGATCAGAGGCTTGCGCGCGGTGGGCAGCACCAGCGACAGGCGCGCGCCGCGCCCCAGGAAATATTCCGCCGCGCACAGGTCGGACGGTTGCAGCAGGGCGGCGTAGACGCGCGCGCCCTCGCATTGCGCAACGTCGAGGCCGCTCACCGCCGGCGCGGTGCGGTCGGCGCCGAACACCACCGGGATCTCGGCGGCGACGCGGTCGATGTAGAACAGCAGCGGCAGGCGCAGCAGTGACGAGAACTGATCCTCGACGCGCAGGTGCCGGCAGATCAGACGCAGCTGCTGGCGGGTGCGGCTGCGCGCGCTGACATTGCCCTGGGCCAGCGCGTCGGCGGCGCGCAGGCTCTGCCGCGCGCGCGCGCCGTCGCCCAGCAGCAGCGCCGCCTCGGCCTCGCTGGCGCGCAGGTAGTAGTGGTCGGTGTCGTCGGCGGGAATGGTACCGGCGGCCAGGGTCAGCACCTCGCGCGCCAGCTGGTGCGAGGTTTCGGTCTCGCCGGCCAGCAGGAACATGGTGGCGGCGTTGATGGCGGTGAAATAACCGCCGGTCTGGCGGAAGGCGCTGAGATAGGCCTGGGCCGAGGCCTGGAAGTCCTCGCGGCTGCCGCCGGCCAGGGCCAGGTCCTTGAGCAGGCGGCCTTGCAGGGCCAGCCAGTCCTCGTCGATCTCTTCCTCGCGCAGGCCCAGCTCGCGGTAGCGGCGCCAGGCGAACTCGGTGCTGCCGGCGTTGGCCAGGGCCAGCAGGGACAGGTATTGCAGCGGGCGGGTCTGCACGCCGAGCTGCTGCGCCTGGTCCACCAGGTCGTAGCACAACAGGTAATTGCCGGCGCGCTGCGCCTCCTTGGCGCGGGCCGTGAACAGCTCGGCGGTGTTGTCGTTGTGGCCCATGGCTGCTTCCCCTTCCCCGCGATGCCCGGATGCTTCAGGGATCGTGCGCCGGAGGAGTGTACGCCACCGCAGGATCGATCACGATCAAACGGTGCCCCCCGCCGTCCGGCATGGGCGGGGGATCGGTGCAGAATTCATCGGGTATGTGGTGCGGGTTGCGGCGCCAGTCCACCACCTCGGCGGTGCCGCCGGGGCGCAGCAGGTTCTGCTCGCGCAGGATGGCGACGAGGATGTCGGAGCGCTGCGCCAGGCAGGCGGCGAGGCGGCGGTACTGCTGCTCGCGGAAGGCCTGGTCGCGCAACTCGGCGGCGCCGCTGCCGGGCGGCAGCAGGTCGACGATGGTCTCGCACGAAGCCAGGGTGGTTTCGATCTGTTGCCGGCGCAACTGGCGCTGTGCCGGCGAGATGTCTTCGCCGGCCTCGCGCAGGTTGTCGAGCCAGTCCTCCAGCAGGGTATCCGGCGGCACCGGCAGCAGGCCGATCATGCGGAACGGGATGTCCTTCTCCAGCAGCCAGCCGCTCAGCACCCGTGCGAACAGCAGGTCCGAACCGGGGGCGAGGCCGGTGAGCAGGCACACCTGGGCGAACTCGCCATCGGGGAACAGGCGCGGCAACACGCCCTGGCGCAGCTGCGTCACCACGTTGCCCTCTTCCGCGGCGCTGAGCTGGAGGTGGCCGGTGCCGCCGAGCAGGATTTCGTTGCTGTTGCGCCCGGCGAGCGTGCCCAGCCAGCGCGCCAGCGGCACGGGCGTGCGCGCTGCGGCGCGGTTCAGCGGGGGCATGGACTTAGACACTGTGACACTTTAGCGGTTTGCGTCACTCTGAAACGCGACGCGCATCTCAGGGAAACGCGAAAACTGCGCTTGCTGCAGGTCATCCTTGACCTCCGGATACGCATGTCGAACCCCTCTCCCATCGGGAGAGGGGCAGGGGTGAGGGGCGCAAGCTCGATTAATTGCGCCCCTCACCCGCGCCTGTCGGTATCGACGTCCTTGTCCAAGCTGCCAGACATCCATGTCTGGACTGTTCAAACAAGCAAAAGCCGGGCGGGGTTTACCCTCAGATCATCTCGATGGCGAGGGCCACCGCTTCGCCGCCGCCGATGCACAGGCTGGCGATGCCGCGCTTGCCGCCGGTCTTGCGCAGGGCGCCGACCAGGGTGGTGACGAGGCGGGCGCCGGAGGCGCCGATGGGGTGGCCCAGGGCGCAGGCGCCGCCGTGGATGTTGACCTTGTCGTGGGGCAGGTTGTGTTCCTTCATCGCGGCCATGGTGACCACGGCGAAGGCTTCGTTGATTTCCCACAGGTCGACGTCGGCGGCCTTCCAGTCGAGCTTTTCCAGCAGCTTGGCGATGGCGTGGACCGGGGCGATGGTGAACTCGCCCGGCAGGCGCGAGTGCTGGCTGTGGCCGACGATGCGGGCCAGCGGCTTGATGCCGCGCTTCTCCGCCTCGGACTGCGCCATCAGCACCACCGCGGCGGCGCCGTCGGAGATGGAGGCGGAGGTGGCGGCGGTGACGGTGCCGTTCTTGTTGAAGGCGGGCTTCAGCGTCGGGATCTTTTCCGGCTTGCCCTTGGCGGGCTGCTCGTCGACGCCGATGCTTTCGGTGCCGCCCTTGCCGGCCACTTCCACCGGGGCGATCTCGAAGGCGAAGCCGCCGCTGGCACCGGCTTCCTGCGCGCGCTTGAGCGAGGTGATGGCGAACTCGTCCTGCTGGGCGCGGGTGAAGCCGTACTTCTCCACCGTGCGCTCGGCGTAGACGCCCATCGGCGTGCGCTTCTCGTAGGCGTCTTCCAGGCCGTCCAGCGCCATGTGATCGAGCAGCTCGCCGTGGCCGTAGCGGTAGCCGCCGCGGCCCTTGAGCAGCAGGTAGGGCGCGTTGGTCATGCTCTCCATGCCGCCGGCCAGCATCACCTTGTTGGTGCCGGCCTTGAGCTGGTCGTGGGCGAACATGATGGCCTTGAGGCCGCTGCCGCACATCTTGTTGATGGTGGTGCAGGCCGTGGACAGCGCCAGCCCGGCGCCGAGCGCCGCCTGCCGCGCCGGGGCCTGGCCCTGGCCGGCCATCAGCACGTTGCCCATGATCACCTCGTCGATGTCCTCGGCCTTGAGGCCGGCCCGCTCCACCGCGGCCTTGATCGCCACGCTGCCGAGCTGGTTGGCGGACAGGGAGGAGAACACACCGAGCATGCCGCCCATGGGCGTGCGGGCGACGGAGGCGATGACGATGGGATCCTGGGACATGGGGCAATTCCGGCTGGGTGGGAAATTCGAGGGCCGGATTGTCGCCTAAAGCGTTCGGGTACGGCAAAAAACGCTGTGGCAACTGGGATCGGGGCGCTGCGGGGCTTGGTGCGGTAGCTCCGATTACCCCGCGTCGGTGAACGCCTTGCCGCTACAACTCCCGCTCGATCGCCGTGACCTTGCCGTCCTTGAAGATCACGCGGATGCGGTCGGTTTCGGTCTGTATTGCGGTCGGGCCGTAGTACGTGCCCGGGAAGAAGAAGGGGTCGTAGAAGCGCGGATAGGGGTAGAAAAAGGGCGAGGGATACGCCGCCATCGTGCCGTAGTTCTGCACCTGGGTGTAATGCCAGATATGCTGTTGGCCGCCGGCATCGGTGTGCTCGGTGATGCGGTCGGGCTTGCCCAGCGCCAGCTCCACGGCGGCCTCCGGCATGTCCAGGGCGATCTCGCCCTTCTTCACCAACTCCTGCTGCGCCGGGGTCAGGTTGGAATAGACCCCCGGATTGTCCTTGATGCGGTTTTCCGGGGTGGCGCAGCCGCCGAGGGCGGCGAGGATCAGCAGGGCGGGAACCAGTAAACGTTTCATGAACGCACTCCATGACCGCGCAGGGCTGGCGCAATGATATAGCGTCTGCGTGAGTGCCTGAATGGGGGCTGAATGTTGCGGCGGCCCGCTAACCCCGCCCTCATCGTCATTCCGGCGAAAGCCGGAATCCAGACTTCGATGAACTTGGGTGCCGGATGAACTCAACTTGGATGCCCAACCGAGGTCCTATCGCTCGCTCTGAAATCTCGGTGTACGCGCTAGCGCGCGAGGCGTTTAAGTCGCAGATTGAAATTGCGGTTCCGCCTTGAAGGCGGGTTACTTTCTTGTCTCCAGCGACAAGAAAGTAACCAAAGAAGCGCCGCCCCGGAGCCTGCGCCCATCAATCACCTTTGGTGATTGATGGGTCCCCTGCGCTTCTCGCCCGCGGCGGGGTTTTTGTACAGGCCATCCCTGGCCTGTACAAAAACGCTTCGGCATCCTGCCTCGCCTCGCGCCAAACAGGCGCGAGCCCATGTCGCCGCGGGCTGTGATGCTCGGCGCAGGCAACGGGGGGGGGACGTCAAAGGCCAAATCAAAAGCAACCGCAAAAGCGCAAAGCAACGTCAAAACCCGGAGTGTCGCTCTTGGGCGTTCCTCAGCCCTCTTCGTCATCCCCGCGCAGGCGGGGATCCAGTTCTATTGACCTCGATGCACGAATGCGGGCGGTCAAATCCTGAAACCCGACCGTAAAAACCTTCTTCGGACGTCCTCGTACTTCTTGGACACCCTGAAAATGCCTTATTCGTTATTCGCTCGCCGCATGCGTGCCAACAACAAACCTTGGCACGCATGGCACGCATGGAAGAACGAACCTACATCGAGATCGGCCTTCTCAGATCCAGGGTATGCGGATACTCCGGATTCTTCGGTTCATCCGGCGGCCAGTAGTTGGTCGCCGTATGCCCGAAGGGCTCGAACCGCGACAGGCGCCGCGCTTCGGCCTCGTAGGCGTTGACCGGGAAGGTCTCGTAGTTGCGGCCGGCGGGGTGGGCGACGTGGTAGGTGCAGCCGGCCACGGCGCGGCGGTTCCAGGCGTCGTAGAGGTCGAACACCAGGGGGGTGTGCACGCCGATGCCCGGATGCAGGGCGGAGGCCGGGTGCCAGGCGCGGTAGCGGACGCCGCCGACCATTTCGCCGTGGACGCCGGTCGGCGTCAGCGGGATGCGGCGGCCGGCCACGGTGACGAAGTGGCGGCCCTCGGTGAGTCCGGTGACGCGCACCTGCAGGCGCTCCAGCGAGGAGTCGACATAGCGGGTGGTGCCGCCCACGGCGGTTTCCTCGCCCAGCACCGGCCAGGGCTCCAAGGCGTGGCGCAGTTCCAGTTCCACGTTCTGGTAGCGCACGCTGCCGTGGCGCGGGAAGCGGAACTCGTGATGCGCGGCGAACCATTCGTCCTGGAAGGCGAAGCCGGCGCCGCGCAGGTCGGCGAGGATTTCGCGCAGGTCGTTCCACACGTGGTGCGGCAGCATGAAGCGGTCGTGCAGCTCCGTGCCCCAGCGCACCAGCGGACGGGTGTAGGGCTTCTCCCAGAACCAGGCCACCAGCGAGCGCAGCAATAGCTGCTGGGTGAGGCTCATCTGCGGATGCGGCGGCATCTCGAAGGCGCGGAACTCGACCAGGCCGAGGCGGCCGGTGGGGCCGTCCGGTGAATACAGCTTGTCGATGGAGATCTCGGTGCGGTGGGTGTTGCCGCTCAGGTCCACCAGCAGGTTGCGCAGGGTGCGGTCGATCATCCACAGCGGCACGCTGTGGCCGGGCTTGGGCAGTTGCGACAGGGCCAGCTCGATCTCGTAGAGCGAGGAGGTCTGCGCCTCGTCCACGCGCGGGTGCTGCGAGGTGCTGCCGATGAACAGGCCGGAGAACAGGTAGCTCAGCGCCGGGTGGTTCTGCCAGTAGCGGATCAGGCTGCCGAGCAGGTCCGGCCGGCGCAGGAAGGGCGAGTCCGCCGGGGTGGCGCCGCCGAGCACGAAGTGGTTGCCGCCACCGGTGCCGACGGCGCGGCCATCGACCAGGAATTTCTCGGTGCCCAGACGCGTCAGGCGCGCTTCCTCGTAGACCACCTCGGTGGTCTGCCGCAGCTCGTCCCAGCTGTGCGCCGGGTGGATGTTGACCTCGATCACGCCGGGGTCCGGCGTCACCTTGAGCACATTGAGGCGCGAGTCGGCCGGCGGCGAGTAGCCCTCGATGCGCAGCGGCACGTCCAGCTCCACCGCGCTGTCCTCCACCGCCGCCAGCAGGTCGAGGTAGTCCTCGATGTTGGCGGCCGGCGGCATGAAGACGCAGAGGTAACCGTCGCGCGGTTCCACCGAAATCGCGGTGCGCACGTTGCCGCCTTCCAGGTAGGCGCCGCGCCGCGTCGGCGTGGGCTGGTCGCGTTCGGCGGTGAGCTTCTGCACGCGCCGGGCGCGCTGGCGCTCGGATTCCTTGTCCAGCTCCGCCTTGCGCGTGCCGGGCGATTGCAGGAAGGGCTGGCGGCGGCCATCCGGCTGCTCCGGCAGCGGGTCGCGCTGGGTGAAGGGGTCGTAGGGGATGACGTGCGGATAGGCCAGCGGCGGCAGCCAGGGCAGGGCATCCAGCGGCAGGCGGAAGCCGATGGGCGAGTCGCCCGGGATCAGGAACAGCCGCCCCTGGCGGAACGACCAGCGCTCGGAGATCCAGGCGCGCGACTGCCAGCGCTGCACCGGCAGGGCGTAGCCGCGCGGCGTGTCCAGCCCGCGTTCGAACACCTTGGCGACGCGGGCGCGCTCCTCCGGGTCCTTCAGTTTGTTGTCTTCCGGCAGCACATTGTCCGGCAGCTGGCGCTCGCGATGCAGGTAGTAGAAGGCGTCCTCGTAGGCCGGCAGGGCATTGCCCGGCGCCACTTCCAGGCGCTCGGCGATGCCGCGGATCAGGGCCCGGGCCGAGCGGATGTCGGCCTTGGTGCTGCCGCTGGCGAGGTCGCTGTGCACGATCGGCTTGCCGTCGCCGCGGAAGTAGCAGCCGTAGGCCCAGCGCGGCAGGGATTCGCCCGGGTACCACTTGCCCTGGCCGTAGGTGAGCAGGCCGTCCGGCGCGAAGCGGCCGGCGAGGCGGCGGATCAGCTTGTCGGCCAGGGCCTGCTTGGTGGGGCCGACGGCGGCGGTGTTCCACTCCGCGCCCTGCATGTCGTCGATGGAGATGAAGGTCGGCTCGCCGCCCATGGTCAGGCGCACGTCGCCGGCCTTGAGCTTGCCGTCCACCTGGTGGCCGAGCTTGTCGATGGCCGCCCACTGGTCTTCGGTATAGGGCTTGGTGACGCGCGGCGACTCGTACAGCCGCTTGACGTACATCTCGTGGCCGAATTCGACTTCGGCCTCGTCCACCGCGCCGCTGATCGGCGCGGCGCTGGAGGGTTCCGGCGTGGCGCAGACCGGGATGTGGCCCTCGCCGGCGAGCAGGCCGGAGGTGGGATCCAGGCCGACCCAGCCGCCGCCGGGCAGGTAGACCTCGCACCAGGCGTGCAGGTCGGTGAAGTCGTGGTCGGTGCCGGAGGGGCCGTCGAGCGACTTCACGTCCGGGGTGAGCTGGATCAGGTAGCCGGAGACGAAACGCGCCGCCAGGCCCAGGTGGCGCAGGATCTGCACCAGCAGCCAGCCGGAGTCGCGGCAGGAGCCGGAGCCATTGCCCAGCGTCACTTCCGGGGTCTGCACGCCCGGTTCCATGCGGATCAGGTAGCTGATGTCCTTCTGCAGGCGCTGGTTCAGCCCCACCAGGAAGTCGATGGTGCGCACCTTCTCCAGCGGGATGCTGGCCAGGTATTCCTTCAGCAGCGGGCCGGCGGGGGCCGCGCGCAGATAGGGTTTCAGCTCTTCCTTCGCCTCATCGGTATAGCTGAAGGGGAACTGCTCGGCCTCGCCCTCGATGAAGAAGTCGAAGGGATTCCAGATCGACATGTCGGCGACCAGGTCCACCACCACCTTGAATTCGGTGACTTTCTCCGGAAAAACCACCCGCGCCAGCCAGTTGCTGAAGGCGTCCTGCTGCCAGTTGATGAAGTGGTCCTTCGGCTCGATCTTGAGCGAATAGGACAGCACCGGGGTGCGGGCATGCGGGGCCGGGCGCAGGCGGATGATCTGCGGCGACAGGGTGACGCGCCGGTCATAGCGGTAGATCGTCTCGTGGTGCAGGACGGCGTGAATGCTCATCTTTGGGGTGGTATCCGGGTAGGCAGCGGTACAATAAGCAAAAATCGCCGCACTGTGGCGGCATTCAACCCAATTCAAGGAATTTCCGATGTCCGTCTTCTCCCATCCCGAGTTCGACGCCCACGAGCAGGTCGCGTTCCGCTACGACCGCGCCAGCGGCCTCAAGGCCATCATTGCCGTGCACAACACCCGCCTCGGCAAGGGTCTGGGTGGCTGCCGCATGTGGCCCTACGCCTCCGACAGCGAAGCTCTGACCGACGTCCTGCGCCTGTCGCGCGGCATGACCTACAAGGCGGCCCTGGCCGGCCTGCCGCAGGGCGGCGGCAAGAGCGTCATCATCGGCGACCCGCGCCACGACAAGACCCCGGCGCTGATCCAGGCCATGGGCCGCTTCGTGGAAAGCCTCGGCGGCCAGTACATCGTGGCCGAGGATTCCGGCACCAGCGTCGCCGACATGCGCCTGATGGCCGGTGAAACCGAGTACGTGGGCGGCCTGGCCGACGAGAAGTCCGTCGCCGCCGGCCGCACCGGCGATCCTTCCCCCGCCACCGCCCTGGGCACCTTCATCGGCATCCAGGCCGCGGTCAAGGCCAAGCTGGGCCGCGATGACCTCAAGGGTCTGAAGGTGGCGATCCAGGGCGTGGGCAACGTCGGCGGCCGCCTGGCGCGCCACCTCAGCGATGCCGGCGCCAAGCTGTGGGTCACCGACCTGCACCAGCCGGCGGTGGAGCGCTGCGTCAAGGAGCTGGGCGCCCAGGCGGTGCCGATGGACGCGGTGCACAGCCTCGACGTGGACGTCTACTCCCCCTGCGCCCTCGGCGCCATCCTCAACGACAAGACCATACCGGACATCAAGGCGAAGATCGTCGCCGGCGCCGCCAACAACCAGCTGGCCAAGCCCAAGCACGACCACGCCCTGCTCGAGCGCGGCATTCTCTATGCGCCGGACTACGTCATCAACGCCGGCGGCATCATCGACATCTTCTACGAAGGCCCGAACTACGACGAGGCCACAGTGCATACGCACCTGGAGCGCATCGGCCACACCCTGGGGCAGATCTTCAAGCACTCGGCCAAGGAGAAGCGGCCGACGGGCGAGATCGCGGACCGGATGGCGGAAGCCATCTTCCGGGGCTAGAAAACGTAGAGCGGTTGTAGACCGGGGGTTTCGCCCATGACTGCCATTCCCACCGACGAATCCCTCCAGGCGATCGCTCGGACAATCGGCGAGCGCCTGCTCGCGCGCGGCCAGTGGTTCGGCACCGCCGAGTCCTGCACCGGCGGCCTCATCGCCAAGCTGTGCACCGATATCGCCGGCAGCTCGGCCTGGTTCGAGCGCGGGTTGGTGACGTATTCGAACGCGGCCAAGCGGGAGTTGCTCGGTGTGTCCGCCGACACCCTGCAGCGCGCCGGCGCGGTCAGTGCCGAAACAGTGCAGGAGATGGTGCAGGGTCTGCTGCGGGTGGCCCCTGTGCAGTGGGCGGTGGCGGTCAGCGGCATCGCCGGGCCGGGCGGCGGCAGCGCCGACAAGCCGGTCGGCACGGTGTGGATCGGCTGGGGTGGCGGCGAGGTGGCGGTGTCGGCGAGCCGTTTCCTGTTCGAGGGCGACCGTGATGCGGTGCGCCGCCGTTCAGCCGAGGCTGCGCTGCTGGGACTGGAAGCCTTGCTTCAAGCCACCCGATAGCCTGGGGTTTGCCGGCAGCGGTTGGCCGCCAGGCATGGGGTGGCCCCGCGGCGGCTTCAATGCACTGCGGATGGCGGCTGCGAACTGTTGCCGGATTGATCCAGTACCAATATCACGAAGCTTCCGCTCACGATCGCGGGCCGCGGATGCGGGTTGTCGGCGCTCGCAGGCGGCGCGGGGCCGAAGTCGGCGGTGGGCAGGTAGAGGCGGTGGGTGGCGCTGTCCAGGGCGATGGTGCGGGCGCCGCGCTGGGTGGCGACGGTCTGCGTCACCTGGTAGTGATCCGGGCTTTGTTCGTGGATCACGGTCACGCTGCCTTCGCCGTTGGCGCTGTAGACGTTCTGCGTGGCGGGGTCGAACTCGGCGCCGTCGACGCCCTTGCCGATCGGCAGGCTGGCCACCGGCTTGCCGGTGTCGCTATCGAGGATCGCCAGCACCTGGTTGCCGCAGGTGGAGAAACTGCGGTGATGTGCGGCGTCGAAGGCCAGGCCGCTGGGCTCTTCGCAATGCGGCAGCGGCCAACGCGATTTCAGCGTGGCGCTGGCGGCGTCCAGCACCACCAGTTCGGCGGTGTCCTCGATATTGACGTAGACCTTGCCGCGGCCATCGGCGCGGGCGAACTCGGGCTTGCCGCCGAGCGCGATGGTGGCCACCACCGCGTTGGTCTTGGCGTCGATCACGGTGGCGTTGCCGCCGTGGCCGTTGAAGGTGAACACGCGCTGCGTCTTCGGCTCGTAGAGGATCGCATCAGGCCCCGCGCCGGTGAGGACGGTCGCCAGTACGGCGCGGGTCTTGAGGTCGAACACCTTGACCGCGTTGGCCTTGCCGCAGCTGATGAAGCCGCGGCCGAGTTCCGGCGCCACGGCGATGCCGTGCACGCCCGGCGTGTCGGCGATGACGCCGACTTCCTTGCCGCTGGCGGTGTCCACCACCGACACATGGTCGGCGCGCGACAGGTACAGCAGGTGGGTTGCGGCATCGACACTGGGATAGTCCCAGCCGCCGTCGCCGCCGATGGGCAGGCGCTGCGTCACCTGATAATGCAAGTGGTCGGCGTGAGCGGAGCAGGCCAGGGCGACCAGCATGAGCAGGGTGCGGCGGAGCGGGGTTTTCATCTGAATCCTTCCAGGTGCTGATGATCGGCTCATGACGAGACGGTGGAGGCTTCGTGGCGGGGCAGGGTCAGGCCGATCAGCACCGGCATCGCCAACAGCACCAGCGGGAACTGGATCAGCAGCCCGGAGATGATGGCGATGGCCAGCGGCTGCTGGATGGCGGAGCCCTGGCCGATGGCCAGGGCCAGCGGCAGCAGGGTCAGGATCGCCGCCAGCGTGGTCATGGTGATGGGGCGCAGGCGGTTGCGGCTGGCTTCGCGCAGGGCCTGGTGCGGCGGCATGCGACGCGCCAGCTCGGTGTATTCGGAGACGTAGAAGATCGACATCTCGGTGGCGATGCCGATGATCATGGTCATGCCCATCAGTGCGGTGATGTTCAGATCCACCCCAGTCAGCCACAGCCCAGTGAACACGGCGGTGGTGGAGAGCAGCGAACTGCCGATGATGATCAGCGGCAGCCAGAACTGCTCGTAGAGCAACAGCAGCAGGATGAACTCGGCCGCCAGCGCCGCGGCGAACACGCGCGCCAGGCCGGCGAAGGCGATCTGCTGCTGCTGGTAGAGTCCGCCGAATTCGTAGCGCACGCCGTTCTCCAGCAGGCCGGCCTGCGCCAGCGTCCGCCGCACGTCGCCCACGGCGGCACCGATGCCGCGGCCCTCGATGCGCGCGGTCACCGCCACCATCGGCTGCAGGTTGTCCCGCGAGATCTCGGGCTGGCCGGAGACCGGCGTCAGGCCGGCGACGCGGCGCAGCGGGAACAGGTGGCCGTCGGCGGCGCGGATCGGCAGGTCGGCGAGGCCGGACTGGTTCAGGCTCAATGCATCGGGCAGGCGCACGCGCACGTCCACCACCTTGGCGGCTTCCGGCATCTGCGTGGCGATGGCGCCGGTCAGGGCGGTATCCACGGCCTTCGTTACCTCGTCCGGCGTGACGCCTTCGATGGCGGCTTTCACCGGGTCCACCTTGAGGTCGATGCCGTCGCCGGCCAGCACCACGCCGTCCTTCACTTCGACCACGCCGTCGATCTTGCCGATGGCGGCGGCCACCTTGCGCGCCTGCGGAATCAGCAGCGCGGGATCGGTGGCGTAGAGCTTGATCTCGATCGGCTGCGGCACCGCGGTGAGATCGCCGATCAGGTCTTCCATCAGCTGCGCCAGTTCCATCTGCACGCCGGGCACCTTGCTTTCCACCTGTGCCAGCACGTCGGCCATCACTTCCTCGCTGGCGCGGCTGCGCGCGGTCTTGAGGCGCACGAAAAAGTCGCCGTGGTGCGGTTCGCCGAGATCGCCGCCGAGGCCGGTGCCGGTGCGGCGGGACCAGGTGTCGACTTCCGGCATGCCGCGCAGGATCGCTTCCACCTGCGCCAGCTCGCGCTCGGTTTCGGTGAGCGAGGTGCCGGGCAGGGTGTAGAAATCCATGACGAAGCCGCCGTCATCGACCTTGGGCATGAAGCCGCTCTGCACGCCGTCGTAGGCGAGGGCGCCGAGCAGCAGCAGCGGCACCGCGAGCAGGGCGAGGATGCCGGGCCGCCGCAGCAGGCGATCGAGCAGGCCGGCGCGCCGCCGTTCCAGCCAGCCCTCGCGGCCGGCGGCGGGATCGTGCCAGCGCTTGAAGTCGATCAGGCTGCGCGCCAGCACCGGCACCACGAAGGCCGCCATCAGCCAGGAGATGATCAGGGCCGCGCCCATGGTCACGGCCAGCGCCTTGGAGAAGGCGCCGGTGACGCCGCTGAGCAGGCTCAGCGGCAGAAACACGATCAGCGTGGCCAGGCTGGAGCCGGTCAGCGGCAGCATGAACTCGCGCGCCGCCGGCAACACCGCTTCGCGGCCCAGTGGCTGGCCATGCCCGGCTGCCGCGGCGCCGGCGCGGCGCGCGATATGCTCGATCATGACGATGACGTCGTCGATCACCAGGCCCACCGCGGCGGCGATGCCGCCCAGGGTCATGATATTGAAGCTCATGCCGAGCAGGTTGAGCAGCAGCACCGTCACCGCCAGCGTGGCCGGCACCACCAGCAGCGCGATCAGCGTCACCCGCCAATTGCGCAGGAACAGGATCAGCACGATGCCGGCCAGCAGCAGGCCGATCAGCACCGCGTCGCGCACGCTGCCGGCGGACTGCACCACCAGCACGCTCTGGTCGTACCAGTTGCTCAGCTTCACGCCCCTCGGCAACTGAAAGCCGGCGAGGCGGCTGCGCACTTCGGAGGCGATCTGCACGGCGTTGCCGTCCGGCTGCTCGTAGACGTTGAGCAGCACCGCCGGCTTGCCGTCCTCGCTGACGCGGATCCACTGCGGTACCGCGCCGCGCCGTACCTCGGCCACGTTGCGCAGGCGCACCACGCTTCCCGCGTCCGAGCGCAGCACCGTCTCGGCGAGCTGCTCGACGCGGCGCACATCGCTGTTGGAGACCACCAGGTACAGCTTGTCCTGGTCCTGCACGCGGCCCACCGCCTGGAGCACGTTGTTCGCCGCCAGCGCCGCGACCAGGTCGGACAGGCCCAGGCCGTAGGCGTCCAGGCGGTGCGGGTCGGCCAGCACTTCGACTTCGTCGATATCGCCGCCCTGGATGCCGACGCGGGCCAGGCCCGGCACCGAGGCCAGCAGCGGCACCAGCTGCAATTGCGCCAGGTCGTGCAGCGCGGACGGCGTCTGCGTATCGGAGGTGAGGGCGTAGGAGATGATGGGGAAGACGGTCGGGTCCATGCGGCGCACGCCGTAAGCGGTGCCGGGCGGGAGCTGCGGCAGGATCTGCGCGATGGCGGAGTCGACCAGCAGGGTGGTGGCGATCATGTCGCGGCCCCAGCCGAAATCGATCGACACCTGCGCCGCGCCGCGCGAGCTGGCGGAGCGCACTTCGCGCACGCCGGGAACGGAGCGGATCGCTTCCTCCACCGGCCGCGTCAGCGTCAGGGCTGTCTGGTCGGCGGGGCGATCGCCGGCCGACAGGTCCACCACCACGCGCGGGAACGAGACCTGCGGGAACAGGCCCACCGGCAGCGACAGCGCGGCGAACACGCCGGCGACGGCCAGCGCGAAGGCAATGACCAGGATGGAGCGGGCATGCCGCTCGATCTGTGCGACGAAATTCATGCGCCGGGCTTGCCCTGCGGCGCATTCGCCGGTGTTGCCGGCGCGTCGTCCTGGCGCACCGCCATGCCGTCGGCGAGCTGATAGTTGCCGACGGTCACCAGAGGGCGCGCCGGATCGACCGGGCCGTCTACCACGGTGGTGTTGTCATCGCCGCCGACGCGTTTGACGTTGACGCGTACCGCCTTGCCATCGGCGACCTGGAACAGATAGGCGCCCTGCTCATCGTCGAGTACGGCGTTGCGCGGCAGCAGCCAGCCTGGCACCCGACCGACTTCGATGTCGGCGCGGAAGGCCTGGCCCTGCAGCGGCTCTTCGGCATCGCCATCGGGAACGAGGTCGGCGTCGACCAGGCGCGTCTTCGGGTTGAGCGCCTTGTCGATGCGTACCAGCTTGCCGTGCCGCGCTGCTTCACCATCGGATCCAGCATCCAGCCCGGCATCCAGCGACACGAGCGTCGCCGACTGGCCCAGCTTGAGCCGGCGACGCTGCGAGGGTTCGATGCCGACAGTGATGACCAGGCCGCCGGCCCGGGTCACGGTGACCAGGGCCACGCCGGGTTGCACGCGTTCGCCCTGCGCCACCGGAATGGCGCCGACCACGCCGTCGAACGGTGCGGTGATGGTCTGGCGCGGCTTGCCGCCGTTTTCCTGTTCCAGTGCGGTCAAGGCCGCCTGGGCGTCGCCCACCGCCTTGTCGGCCTGTGCCTGCTGGTCGCGTGTGGCGAGTTGTTGCGCCAGCAGGCGCGCGGTACGGGCCTGCTCCTGGCGCGCGAGCTTCAGTGCCGACTGCGCCTGCTCGTAGGTGCTGCCCGCCGCCGCCGAGAGCTGGAATTCCAGCAGGGCTTGGCCCGCATGCACCGCCTCGCCCGGCGTCACCATCAGGTGCATGACGCGGCCCTCGGCCTGCACGCTGAGGGTCATGCCGCCGTTGATGGCGGGCACGGCGGTGCCGTAGGCGGTGACGGTCTCGGGCAGGTTGCCGCGCTGGGGTGCCTGTGTTTTCACCAGCACGCTGGGGGTGTCGTCCGCGCCGGCGGCGCCGGTGAGCAGCAGGACGAAGGCCGCGAGACGAAGGTTCATGGTTGCGCCGCTCTGCTGTCGAGCGATACCGGCGGCATGCCGGCGCCGCTCAGGGTGGCGATGGCCACCTGCTGCTGCAGCAGGCTCTGTTCCATGGCGAGTACTTCCTGTTGTTTGGCGTTGCGGGCGGTGACGAGGTCGATGTAGCTGCGTTCGTCCAGGTCGCCGCCGCGGAAGGCGGTGTCGGCGCTGTGGGCGCTGCGTTCCAGTTCGGCGAGCTGGGCCTGCTTGCCGCCGTACTGGCCGAGCAGCAGGGCCTGGTCGGCCAGCAGGGCTTGCACCTCGCTCCTGGCGGCGGCGAGGCGCGCGCCGAATTCATCGTGCAGCTGCTGGCGGGTGGCGCGCTCCAGGGCGATGTTGCCCTGGTTGCGGTCGAAGATCGGCAGGTCCATGGTGATCTGGGGGCCCAGGGTGCGTACGTCGCTGGTGTCGTGGCCGCCGGAGACGCCCAGCGAAAGCAAGGGGAACTGCGCCAGGATGGCGCCGCGCACCTTCTCCTCTTGTGCGCCATAGCCGAGCTGGAGGGCCACCAGGTCGGGACGGCGGTCGGCGAGGCCGGGCAGATCGGCGTTGACAGCCGCGGCGTCTAGGGGCGGCAGGCTGATGGCCGGATCCAGCGGCAGGACTACCTGCGGCGACAGGCCGAGGAAGGTGTCGAGGTCGCGGCGGCGCGTTTCCTGTTGCCGTTTCAGGTCGTCGAGCTGCTTGCGCGCGTCGGCGGCGGCGGTGAGTTCCGGCACCAGTGCGGCGAGCGTGCTGTCGCCTTGGTCCAGAGCCCGGCGGCTGCGTTCCAGGCGGCCTTGCAGCAGGCTCAGCTGCCCTTGCAGGAGTTCGCATTGCCGTTCGCCTTCGATCAGGTCCACTGCCTGGAGTCGTGCCTTGGCGATGGTCTGCCATTCCTGCCACAGCAGGCTGGCGTCGATTTCCCGCGCCGATTGCCGCGCGGCGCCGCGCTTGGCCGACAGCGTGACCAGGGACCGCAGGTCCTGCGACAGGCCGGCCGAGAGCGCGCCCATGGTGCCCGGACCGCCGAGCAGGAAGCCGTAGCTGGCGCTGAGGGAGGGATTGGGCAGGATGCCGGCGGCGAGCAGTTGCGCCCGGGCGACCCCGCGCTGGGCGCGGGCGGCGAGCAGGTCGGGATTGTTGAGCAGGGCCAGCAGGGCGATGTCGTCCACGCCGAGCCTGGCCGGCAGGGGAGCCTCGTGCCGCAGTTGTTCCAGGCTGTCGCGGGGCCGCGCGTCCTTGTCCAGGGGCAGCGCCGAATAGCTGGCGCAGCCGGTGAGGGCGAGGAGCAGCAGGGGGAGGGCCGGCAGGCGGTTCGCGAAAAGCATGACTGGCTCAGGCTAACGGCTGCGGGTTTGTGGCAGGCTGGGCTTAACATTACGGAACCACAACTTGACCGGCTCTCCGGCGTACTGAATAAGGGCCGCCTGGAGTGCCCCGGAGGAGTGCAGTGCGGATTTTGCTGGTCGAGGACGATGCGGAGAGCGCGGAGTACGTGCTGCAAGGCTTGCAGGAGGCCGGGCACAACGTGGTCATCGCGCAGGACGGCCGCGACGGCCTGTTCCAGGCGGCGGGCCAGGACTGGGACCTGCTGATCGTGGACCGCATGCTGCCGCAGCTCGACGGCCTGGGCATGGTGCGGACGTTGCGGGCCGGCGGCATCGAGGTGCCGGTGCTGTTCCTCACCACCCTGGGCGGCATCGACGACCGCGTCAACGGGCTCAATGCCGGGGCCGACGACTACCTGGTCAAGCCCTTCGCCTTTTCCGAGCTGGCGGCGCGCGTGGCGGCGCTGGGCCGCCGGCCGCGCCGCGCCGTGCAGGACACCCGCCTCAAGGTGGCGGACCTGGAAATGGACCTGCTGGCGCGGACGGTGCAGCGCGGCGGCAAGCCGGTGGACCTGCAACCGCGCGAGTTCCGCCTGCTGGAGTTCCTGATGCGCCATGCCGAACAGGTGGTGACCCGCACCATGCTGCTGGAGCAGGTGTGGGAGCTGCACTTCGATCCTCACACCAACGTGGTGGAAAGCCACATCAGCCGCCTGCGCGCCAAGATCGACAAGGGCTACGCCAGCGGCCTCATCCATACGGTGCGCGGCGCCGGCTACTGCATCCGTGCAGTTGCCTAGGCTGTTCCGCACCTCGAGCTTCCGCCTGACCCTGCTCTACGCCGGGCTCACCGGCGCGAGCTTCCTGCTGCTGTTCGGCGTGGTCTACTGGTCGACCACGCGCTTCATGGACCGGCAGATCGACGCCACGGTGGCGAGCGAGCTGGCCGAAATCCAGGCGGATGCGCGGGACGACGGCATGGATTCGATGCGCGGCAACGTGCAGGCCATGGTCGGGCGGGTTCCGGGATATTTCTATCTGCTGCAGGATGCGTCCGGGGCGGTACTGGCCGGCAATCTGCCGGCGGTGGAACCGTTGCCGGGCGTGCGCGAATGGCCGGGGCCGGCGCGGCACCGCAAGCAGCCGCTCAGCGGCATCCGCGGTTACGGCGTGGTGCTGTCCAACGGCGGCTACCTGCTGGTGGCCCTCAGCACCTACCAGCTGCACGAGATGGACGAAATGGTGGAGCGTTCCTTTCTAGCCGGGCTGGCGTTGGCGATGCTGCTGGCGCTGGGCGGCGGCGCGCTCACCAGCCTCGGCGTGCTGCGCAAGATCGAGTTGGTGAGCCAGACCAGCCGCGACATCGTCGGCGGCGATCTGCAACGGCGCATCGCCGTGCGCGGCAGCGGCGACGAATTCGATCACCTGGCGATCAGCCTCAACACCATGCTGGATCGCATCCAGACTTTGATGGAAGGCTTGCGCCAGGTCTCCACCGACATCGCGCACGATCTGCGCACGCCGTTGACGCGGCTGCGCCAGCGCCTGGAACTGGCGCAGCGCCGCGGCGGCGACCAGCAGACGTTTCATGCGGTGGTGGATGCGACGCTGAAGGATCTCGACACCATCCTCGAAACCTTCAGCGCGCTGCTGCGCATCGCGCAGATCGAAAGCGGCGCCCGGCGCGCGGGATTCGCCGAGCTGGACCTGGGCGAGCTGCTGCGCGCGGTGGTGGAGCTGTACCTGCCGGCGCTGGAGGAGAAGAACCAGACGCTGGGAGAGCACATCGACGCCGGGCTGCGCGTGTCCGGCGACCGTCAACTGCTGATGCAGCTGTTCGCCAACCTGCTCGAAAACGCCGTGCGCCATTCGCCCGTCGGGGCGCACATCGAGGTGAGCGTGAAGCGCCGCGCCGAACGCGTCGAAGCCTGCGTCGCCGACAATGGCCCCGGCATTCCCGCGGCGCTGCAAGCCAAGGTGTTGCAACGCTTCTATCGGCTGGAGCAGAGCCGCACCACGCCAGGCAGCGGCCTGGGGCTGAGCCTGGCGGCGGCGGTGGCCGGGCTGCATGAGGCAAGCCTCGCGCTCGAAGACAATGCGCCCGGTCTGCGGGTGCGCGTGTCGTTGCCCGTCGCCCCGCGCTGAGCGCGGTGGATTGCCGAGAATTCAACCAGAACTGTACGAAAACATTACCTGATCATTACGGGAAAGTCGGGATCGATTTTCGTAACAAAGCAGTCATGCGCCGTCACTAGCTTGCGCCGGATCGGGCCATTCCTCCACCGGCGATTCCAAAGGACGTCATGACCACCAACAAGCTGGCAGCCGCATTTGCGTGCGCGCTGTCGTTGACCCTGCTTCCCGCCTGCACCAAGAACTACTACACCAATGCGGGCGGTTCCTCCTCGTCGAGCAGCAGCTCTTCCTCATCGGGCGGCTCCTCTTCGGGCAGTTCATCCAGCGGCAGTTCCAGCTCCTCGTCTTCGGGCAGTTCCTCCGGCGGCAGCTCCAGCTCCTCGTCGTCCAGCAGCTCCTCGGGCAGCAGTTCGAGCAGCGGCGCCGCCGCCGTGCAGGTGTTGAAGACCACGATCGATACCGGCGTCGTCGCGGCCCAGGCCACCATCAACCAGGGCACCGCCATCGGCGAGGGCGCCCTCAACGGCGCTACGCCGTCGGCGCTGTTCAACCTGGCTGCCGATCCGAAGAACACCCAGACGGTGACCAGCAACACCAATCCGTTCCTGTCCACCGGCAGCGTGCCGGATACCGCATTCGGCTTCTGCGACTACAGTGGCGCCGTGCCCAAGCGCGTGTCCTACGTCACCGGCGCCAAGTTCAATGCCACCACGGCGGCCGGCGCCGCGGGCGGCGATCCTTCCGTGGCGATGGCGCCGTACTACTTCCCGCTGGTCTACAACACGACCCTCACCACCAAGGGCAACGCCTTCGGCGGCCAGGCCCCGATCATCGGCCTGTTCGACTGGCGCCCCAAGGATATCGATGAGGCCCTGGTTGCGGCCGAGTCGGACGACAACGGCAAGACCTGGTACTTCATGCAGACGGTGCTGGAACTGAACCCGGACTACACCAATCCGATCAGCGGGGGCTTCGGCTTCGCCGGCACCTCGACCAACACCGGCTGTCCGGCCGCGGTTACCGGCACCAATGCCAGCACCGCTTCGCTCAACGGTTCCGGCGCGGACAACGGCTGGGGACATGCGGCCATCATCCAGTTGCCGGGTGTCGCCGCGGGGACCGGCCAGTTCCTGTATATGCTGGACCGCGGTGCGAACATCGACGTTGCGCCCCTGTGGGTGATCAACCTGGCCAGCCCGACCGGCACCAATGGCGGCGCTTCCAACAAGTTCCCCATCTGGAATTCCAACAATACCGCCGCCGGCGCCAACGACATCAAGTCGATCTACTCGGCACTGCACAACACCACCGGCGCCGACACGGCGGGCAACACCGTCGCGGTCAAGCAGACTGTCGGCCTGCTCAACCCGGACGGCATCATGGCGGTGTTCCCCACCGCGCCGACGGCGGCGGCCGGCACGGCGGTCACGGTGATGTACGTGCAGAAAATCCTCAATGGCGACAAGACCGGCACCACGGCGATGCCGGCCAGCCAGCAGTGCAACAAGGCGCCATTCAGCGGCAAGAACAACGACGACATCTCCATCGTGCACCTGGTCGATACGGTCGACGGCATCAACTTCACCAATGATCGCGTCGTCAACGGCCTGAACGATCCCACCACGGTGGACTACAACAAGACGCGCTGGGTGGCTCCGCGCGGCACCCTGATCGACATCAACGGCGACGGCGGCGTCTGGGGTCTGTACTTCTCGGCCGGCAATTGCCTGGACGGCGATTCCGATGCGTTCCACTACATCGGCTATGCCGAGTCCACCGACAAAGTGAACTGGACGGTGTTCAACGACATCAACAACCCGATCGCCTCGATCAACACCATCACCACCAAGAATCAGCTCGATGGCGCCACGGTGACGATCCCGGCCCATCCTCCGGTCGTTGCGACCGAGGCCTGGTTTGCCCAGCGCCTGTACGCGCCCACGGCGACGCAGATCGACCCGACCCACCTGAGCCTGACCTTCGCCGGCTACGGCGTACAGTCGCCCAACACCAACCTGCTCAACTACCGCCAGATCGGCAACGTGGTGCTGACGGTGAGCAAGGCCTTGCCGGCGGGGGTGCCGAACAACATCAACGCCCATTAAGGACGCAGCGACGCGGCGGAGCATGGACGCTCCCGCCGCGGTGCCGGAACGGAAGCTGGAATAAAAAGGGGGCGGTTCCGCGAGGAACCGCCCCAATTTTTTGCCGTGCACCCCGGGAGCAGAAGCGCACGGCCACACTGGAAGCGGGTGGCTCAGAACTTGTAGTTGACGCCGATGGAAACGCCCATCAGATGGCCGCCCGGATAGCAGAACGGGCCGTTGGCGACCTGCACGATATTGCCGTCGGGCAGGGTATCGTTGACGTAGAGCGGGCTGGCGTCGTGGCAGTCGGTCTTGAGGCCGTGGGCGCCGGCGCCGAGATCGTAGTGGGCGGCGGAGGCGTTCTCGGTGAGCGCCCAGTTGGCGTAGATGATGGTCTGCTTGTCCAGCTTGTGCTTGATGGCGGCGGTGAACAGGTTGGACTGGTTGTCGGGATTGGAGGTGGTGGGCGTGGTGTGCTGGCCGGGATCGCCCGGGCTGCGCTGCGCGTGCGCCCAGCCGAGGCTGATGTCGTCCTTGCTGCCCAGCGTCTGCGTGATCGCCACCCAGGTGCCGCGGCGCGAGCGCTCGTTCTGGAAGGCCAGGGCTTGCGGCACGGCGCGGTGCAGGTCTTCCCAGATGAAGTTGAGGGTGGTGTGCGTGGGCAGCAGGTACTGCACGCCGATCTTCGCGGCCCATTCGTTGGCGATGTCGCGCGGGTCGTTGGCGACGACGTCGCTGGCCGGGTTGTTGGGGTCCGGGCCGACGACGTCGCTGACGCGGTTGACGCCGCGGTGCAGTTCGTAGGCGCCGGTGACGTAGAGCGGCAGGGAGGCCGGGCCTTCGTAGGCGAGCGAGGTGCTGAAGGCGGTGCCGAAGGAGCCGTCGTTGCAGCTCGGGGCCAGCGCGCCGCTGCCGGGGATGTTGCCGCCGGTGCAGTCCGATTCGCCCTGGGCGATGTTGTCGTCCTCGCCGGAGCGGTTCTGCCCGGGCGAAACCAGGGCGTTGAAGGAGACGCCGTGGATCTTCGGCGACTCGTACCAGATGGCATGGTCGAGGTAGCCGCCGAACTCGACGCGGTTGTCGCCGCCGGTGTTGCCCATGATGACGGCATAGTCGCCGAGCATGGCGTTGAAGGGGTTCATGCGGTCGGTGGCGACCTTGTAAGGACCGTAGCCCTTGCCGATCTTGATGCTGCCCCAGTCCTTGTTGGCGAAGCCGAGGAAGCTGGTGCGCGAGGCGAGGGCGCCTTTGACCGTGCTGGAGCTGTTCGAGTTGGTGTTGGCGGTGCCGGGCTGGGAGGTGACGTCCACCTGGGTTTCGAGCTGGTAGACGAGGTTGAAGTCGCCGCCCAGGGCATGCTTGCCGCGGATGCCGAAATACGTGGCGTTGGTGCCGATCGCCGGCTGCCAGCCGGTGCGTCCGACCGGGGTGGCGGTGCCTGCGGCGGGGTCGCCGTCCTTGTAGTAGGTGTGCGGCGGCAGTCCCCTGATGCCGTTCCAGCCCTTGGTGACGTCGTCGACCGAGAGGTCGATGTTGGCGTAGAACTCGTTGCCCTTGAGGAACTTCACCAGGCCGTGCAGGACGGATTCGTCGTCCTGCGACAATGCCGGTGCGGGCGTTGGCGTCTGTGCGATGGTAGCCGGCGGTGCGGTGGCTGCGGCGTCCTGCTTGCGGGACAGTTCGTCGATCTTGCGGGTCAGGTCGTTGACCTCGTGCTTGAGCGCGTCGATCTGCTGGCTGTTGTCGCCATCGGCTTGCGTGGCGCCCGCATAGCCGGCTGTGGCCACATAACAGGCCGCAACGCAGGCAACGCGGAAGCGCGTTGTACGGTTCTTCATCTGCCTCTCCTCATGATGTTGTTGGTCGAATCGTGGACGCAGGAATCCCCTGGGCGCGCCGCATCGAGTGCATCTGCGCGCCGCGAGGTTCCCGCGGATGTGCAACGGCAAGTGAATGAAAACGGTGACGTGTGCGACGTCCGTGAACGGCGTGGTCGATAGGATGGTTGCCGGCGTCCTGGTTCGTCGGCTTCACGCGCCACCCGTATCGGCGATGCCGATGGACGCACTGCTCCCTACCTCCCCAGGGAATTTCCGTAGAAGGTGCGACTGTGTATTTGACTGCCCCATTGGGTGAAACCAATGCCGGGCGGATTATGTGGACGCTGCTTTTTAAACGCGCTTGACCATGGTCAAGTCCATGACGTTATCTTTTCGTAATGTTCATTTGGCCCGATGAATATTGGTCATTTGAGGAATCGACCGTATGGAGAATGTAAGCTTCGCGCCGTTGCGGCGCTCGCATGCGGGCACGCGATGCAGGCCCTGAATGAACTGCGAGCAACAGGACAAGGGCCGCGCCTTGCCGCAGAATCGTCCGCAGGTTCCGCGGAGATTCGGTGATGAAGGCAGATCAGGCTTGGTTGTTGTTCGCGCTCGGCTCCGCATTCTTCGCGGGGCTCACGGCGATCCTCGGCAAGGTCGGCGTCAGCGGCGTCAACTCCAATCTCGCCACCCTGATCCGCACGGTGGTCATATTGGGTTTCGCGGGCGTGCTTGTCGCGGTACGGCGGGAGTGGGGCGGGATCGGCGCTGTCGATGGCCAGAGCTGGACCTTCCTGGTCCTGTCCGGGCTCGCCACCGGCGCGTCCTGGTTGTGCTATTACCGGGCCTTGCAACTGGCGCCGGCGTCGCGGGTCGCGCCGATCGACAAGCTCAGCGTGGTGGTGGCGATCGTGTTCGGTTTGCTGGTGTTGAAGGAGCCCCTGAGCCTGAAGTTGCTGCTCGGCGGCGGTTTGATCGTGGCGGGAACGGTGGTGATCGCCACGATCTAGAGTGTGTGCCGGCGTGCCCGAGGCCCTGTGGCAGGGGGCATGGGATATGCCGCACTGCACCACGCGCCGGCATGGATACGGGCACGAATGGACGCCCCGATTATACCCCGCCTGTTTTTGTCCACGGCTGGCATACTCCTGCCCATATAACCTATTTGGCTGGAGGAGTTCATGGAATCCCGACCCAGCCCGGAAGCGATACCCGGGCAGGAGTTGCTGCTGGAACGGCTGGATGCGCTGGCACAGGCGCAGACCGGTGTTGACGATGCGCCGTTGTTCCGTACCTTCCTGCGCCGCTACTTCGAGATGGCGCCGCTGGATACGCTGACGCTGCGCAAGCCGGAAGAGCTGCTGCAACTGGCCCTGGGCCACTGGAATTTCGCCCGTGTGCGCAAGCCGGGCGTGCCGCTGGTGCGGGTGCTGCCGCCGCAGGGCGGCGATGAAGCGCGGCCGGGGCTGGCGGTGGTTGAGACCTGCGTCGAGGATCAGCCGTTCCTGGTGGATTCGATCGTCATGGCAGTGCGTGCCGCCGACGCCTCGGTGGACTGGACCGTGCACCCGGTGCTGTATCTGACGCGCGACAAGGCCGGCAAGATCACGGCGGCGGAAGAAGCGGCCAAGGGACCGGCGGAATCGCTGATCCACCTGGAGTTCGAGCCGCTGGCCAACCTGGCGGCCTACGCCACGCTGGAGCAGCAGATCCGCACCGTGCTGGAGGATCTGCGCCGCGTGGTCGACGACTATCCGCAGACACTGGAGCGGGTGCGCAGCCTGGTGGAGGAGCTGAAGATCGTGCCGCCGGACGGCGACGCGGAGGAATTCGCGGAAGCACGCGAGTTCCTGACTTATCTGGACCAGCACCATTTCACCTTCCTCGGCAAGATCGAGAGCCGGGCCACGCTGGGCGAGGGCGGCAAGGCGACCTTCCGTACCGATCCCGCTTCCGGCCTGGGCCTGATGCGCGCCGGCAGCCGCTGGGCCGCCGAGGATCTGATCGCGCCGCAGGCGGAGCTGGACAAGTACGCCGATTCGCCGCGCCTGGTGGTGGTGACCAAGGCCAATCTGCGCGCCACCATCCACCGCGAAGGCCTGATGGACGTGGTCTCGGTGAAGCGTTACGACGCCAAGGGCAACCTGGCCGGCACGGTGCGCTTCGTCGGCCTGTTCAGCTCCGAGGTCTATATCGACCGGCCGCGCCATATTCCGCTGATCCGCCGCAAGGCGGAATACGTGATGCAGCATTCACGTCTGCCCGAGAACAGCCACTCCGGCAAGAACCTGCGCGATATCCTGCACGGCCTGCCGCGCGACGAGCTGTTCCAGACCGGCGAGGTGGAACTGTTCCAGCTGTGCATGGGCATCCGCGCGTTGCGCGATCGCCACCAGCTGCGCCTGTTCATGCGGCGCGATCGCTACGGCCGCTTCTATTCCTTCCTGGTCTACCTGCCGCGCGAGCGCTACTCGCGCGAGCTGCGCGACAGGGTGGGGGCGACGCTGATGGAGATCTGCGGCGGCCTGGCGCTGGACCGCGAGATCGATTTCCTGCGCGGCGGCCTGACCCGCGTGCATTGCCTGGTGCGCACGCGGCCGGGCACCACCATCCCGCTCGGCGCGGCCGAGGTGGAAGCGCGGCTGATCGCCGCCACGCGGAGCTGGCGCGACCAGCTGCGCGAGCTGCTGGCGAAGGAGAAGCTGAGTCCGGCGAAATTCGCCGATGCCTTTCCGTTGTCCTACTCCGAAGGCGTGTCGCCGCAGGAAGCGGCGGCGGATGTGGCTTACCTGGCCCGGCTTTCGCCGGCCACACCGGTGCTGCCGCGCCTGGGCGTGAGCACGCCGGAAGGCGCGCTGCCGCAGGCGACCAGCCTCAAGCTGTATGCGCTGGGCACGCCGGTGACGCTGTCCGATGTGTTGCCGACGCTGGAGAATTTCGGCTTGCGCGTGATCCGCCAGGAGCCGGCGGAGATCACGCCCAAGGGCGGACCCAGCCTGTGGGTGCAGGAGTTCGAGATCCAGCATGCGGGCTGCGAACTGTCCGCCGATTCGCAGAAGAAGTTCTTCGAGTCCGGGTTCCTCCAGGTGTGGAGCGGCGCGGTCGAGAACGACGGTCTCAACAAGCTGGTGCTGGGCGCGGGGCTGGATGCGCGACAGGTGACGCTGCTGCGCGCCATCTGCAAGTACCTGATCCAGACCGGCCTGCCGTTCAGCCAGTCCTACATGGAAACGCTGCTGGCGGAGTATGCCGATATCGCGCGGCTGCTGGTGGCGCTGTTCGAAACGCGCTTCGCGCTGAAGCTGGCGCCGGAGCGGCGGCAGAACGAGGATCTGAAGATCGGCCAGGCGCTGGATCACGCACTGGACCAGGTGGCCAGCCTGGATGGCGACCGCGTACTGCGCGCCTTCCTCGCCATGATCCGCGCCACGCTGCGCACCAATTATTTCCAGAACGACCCGCAGGGACAGGCCAAGCCTTACATCAGCTTCAAGCTCGATCCGGCCAAGGTGCCGGAGCTGCCGCTGCCGCGGCCGATGTTCGAGGTATGGGTCTATGCGCCGGAGGTGGAAGGCATCCACCTGCGCGGCGGCAAGGTGGCGCGCGGCGGACTGCGCTGGTCCGACCGCCGCCAGGATTTCCGCACCGAGATCCTCGGGCTGATGAAGGCGCAGATGGTGAAGAACACCGTCATCGTGCCGGTCGGCGCCAAGGGCGGCTTCGTGGTGAAGCGGCCGGTCGATCCGTCCAACCGCGAGGCCTGGCTCAGCCAGGGCATCGCCTGCTACAAGACCTTCCTGCGCGGCCTGCTCGACATCACCGACAACCGCGTCGGCGATGCCATCGTGCCGCCGCCGGAGGTGCTGCGCCTGGACGAGGACGATCCCTACCTGGTGGTGGCGGCGGACAAGGGCACGGCGACGTTCTCCGACATCGCCAACGGCGTCTCCGCCGAGTACGGCTTCTGGCTCGGCGACGCCTTCGCTTCCGGCGGTTCCGCCGGCTACGACCACAAGAAGATGGGCATCACCGCGCGCGGCGCCTGGGAAAGCGTCAAGCGCCATTTCCGTGAATTGCCCGCGTCCGCTACGGGCGCCGTGGGCAAGGACATCCAGGCCGAGGAATTCACGGTCGTCGGCATCGGCGACATGAGCGGCGACGTGTTCGGCAACGGCATGCTGCTGTCGCGCCAGATCAAGTTGCTGGCGGCGTTCGACCACCGCCACATCTTCATCGATCCGAATCCGAACGCATCCTCCAGCTTTGTCGAGCGCGAACGGCTGTTCAACCTGCCGCGCTCGTCCTGGGCGGACTACAACGCCGCGCTGCTCTCGCCCGGCGGCGGCATCTGGCCGCGCAGCGCCAAGCTGATCAAGCTGAGCGAGGAGGCGCGCGCCGCGCTGCACATCCGCGAAGCGGCACTGACGCCGAACGAGCTGCTCAAGGCACTGCTCAAGTCGCCGGTGGACCTGTTGTGGAACGGCGGCATCGGCACCTATGTCAAGGCGTCCTCGCAGAGCCACCAGGACGTTGGCGACCGCGCCAACGATGCGATCCGCGTCAACGGCAAGGACCTGCGCTGCAAGGTGGTGGGCGAGGGCGGCAACCTGGGTTGCACCCAGCTGGGCCGCATCGAGTACGCCCTGCTCGGTGCCGATGGCGTGGGCGGCCGCATCAACACCGATGCCATCGACAACGCCGGCGGCGTGCACACCTCCGACCGCGAGGTGAACATCAAGATTCCGCTCAACGAGCTGATGGTCACCAACCGGCTCACGCGCGAGGAACGCGATCCGCTGCTGGCCGGCATGACCGAGGAGATCTCGCGCTTCGTGTTGCGCGACAACTACGTGCAGAGCGCCGCCATCAGCCTGCTGTCGCAGAACGCGGCACAGCGGCTCGACGACCATGCCGAACTGATGCGCCTGCTGGAACGCGAGGGCCTGCTCAACCGCGGCATCGAGTACCTGCCGGACGAGGATGCGCTGAAGGAGCGCCGCAATCGCAGCCTGGGCCTGACCCGGCCGGAGCTGGCGGTGCTGATCGCCTACAGCAAGATCTCGCTGTACGACGCCGCATTGAAATCCGAGGTGCCGGACGATCCCTTCTTCACCCGCGACCTGCTCGCCTACTTCCCGGAGTCGCTGACCGCGCGCTACCGGCCGCAACTGGAACAGCATCGCTTGCGGCGCGAGATCGTCGCCACCATCCTGTCCAACGCCCTGGTCAACCGCATGGGCGCCGGCTTCGCCCAGCTCTGGGCCGAGGATCACGGCCTGATGCGCGCCGAGGTGCTCAAGGCCTACGCCACCGCGCACCAGATCTACGGCGGCGACCAGTACTGGAAGGCGATCGAGGCACTGGACAACAAGATCCCGGCGGCCCTGCAATACCGCCTGATGGGTTATGCCATCGGCCTGCTCAAGCATGCCACCGGCTGGTTCAGCAGCTCGCGCTTCGCCCGCTTGCCGGTGCAGGATGCGGTGGAGCGGTTCACGCAGCCGCTGGCGGCGCTGGAACGCCTGCTGCCCGCGGTGCTGCCGCCGGGTTACCGCGAGGACTGGGACAACACCGTCACCAACCTCAACAAGGAAGGCGTGCCTGACGACCTTTCCCTGCGCCTGGCCAATACCCGTGCACTGGGTGGCGCGCTGGATATCGCGGAACTGGCCGAGGGTGCGGGCGTTTCACTGGCCGATGCCGCTACCGTGTATTACCTCTGCGGCGAGCGCTTCCGCATGCTGTGGCTGTACGCGGCGATCAACGAGATGCCGACCGTCGGCAAATGGCAGTCGCTGGCGCGGGTCAACCTGCGCGATGACGCGTACAGCATTCACCGGCAACTGGCCGGGCGGGTGCTGGCGCATCAGGGGGACAGCGCGCAGGCCCGTTTCGAGGGCTGGATTGCCGATAACGAACGGCATGTGAAGTTCTCTTCGGAGCGCCTGGCGGAGTTGCAGGCTGCCGGGACCAAAGACTTCACTACGTTGGCGGTGGCGGTGCGGGAGATTCGGAAGTTGCGGCGGTTGTAGTTTCTCTCGGTGTGGTCTCCCTCTCCCCATGAGGTTAGGGTGAGGGGCGGGTAGCGGAGTGAAGCGCTTGGGCCTCTGGATTCCGCCTGCGCGGGAATGACGAAGGATGAGGGTTCGTCTTCTGCTTTCGGCGGATTCAAAAGGAGTGGATCGGCAAGCTCTAAGTCAGATGCGGTTTCGCCAGATACTCCTCGGACTGCATCTCGATCAAGCGCGAGACGGTACGTTCGAACTCGAACTTCAGCTTGGTCCCGCTGTACAACTGCTGCATCGGCGCCTCGGCCGCGATCAGCAGCTTGACGCCGCGGTCGTAGAACTCATCCACCAGGTTGATGAAGCGTCGGGTGGCGTTGTCGTCGTCGCTGGTGAGCAGCGGCACGTAGGACAGGATGACGGTGTGGTGGGTGCGCGCCAGTTCGATGTAGTCGGCGGCGCTGCGCGGGCCGTCGCAGAGGTCGTGGAAGTCGAACCAGGCGGCGCCTTCGGCGACGCAGCGGGCGGTGATGGGGCGGCCGTTGACCGGCAGGTCGACGCGCTCGCACAGCCCGTGCGGTGCCACGGCGTAGAAGCGTTCGCCCAGGGTGGCCATGGCGGCGCTGTCGCAGGGGTATAGATAGAGCTGCACGCCATGTAGGGCGCGCAGGCGGTAGTCGCTGCCGCCGTCGACGTTGAGGATTTTGCAGCTCTGCTTGAGGCGTTCGATGGCGGGCAGGAAGCGGTCGCGCTGCAGGCCGTCCTTGTAGAGCAGGTCGGGGGCGACGTTGCTGGTGGCGACAAGGGTGATGCCGCGCTTGAACAGGAACTCGAACAGGCGGCCGAGGATCATGGCGTCGGCGATGTCGGAGACGTAGAACTCGTCGAAGCAGAGGACGCGGGTGGCGTCGGCGATTTCCTCGGCGACGCGGGCCAGCGGGTCCTGTTCGTCGGGGTAGTGGCCGCGGCGTTCGTGCACGTCGAGCATGAAGCGGTGGAAGTGGGTGCGGCGCTTGCGGCTGAAGGGCAGCGCGTCGTAGAACGCGTCCATCAGGTAGGTCTTGCCGCGGCCCACGCCGCCCCACATGTACAGGCCGGCGACCGGCGGGTAGTTGAGGCGGGAGCTGCCGAAGCGCCGCTTGGGCGGGTTTTCGATCAGGTCGTCATAGACCTTTTGCAGGGCGTCCACCGCGGCGGCCTGCGCGGCATCGGAGACGAAGCCCTCCTTCCGCAGGTCGGCTTGGTAGCGCTGGCGCGGCGTCGGCTGCAGTTCCTGCGCGCCGCCGTTGCCGCTGATGTCGCGGCCACGCTTGTTGGGGGGCTCGGTCATGGCGCCCCGGAGCGGGTCTGCCACCACAACGTGCTCGTGGCGGGATGGATATGTTTCACGAGTAAGCCTTGGCCTGCTTGGGCGGCACCGGGTGCAGGGCGCCGTCGGCTTCGCCGCAATGCTGCAGGATGGTGGCGCGCGCCGTATCCCGCAGATTGTCCGCGGCTTCGCGGGCGCTGCCATCGGGCGCTACCGGAGCGAACACTTCCAGCGACAACGGCGTCCACTGGAATACCTTCTGTCCTTCGCCGTAGAGACTGCGTGTGCCGCGCAGCACCACCGGCACCACCGGCACGCCGGCGCGGACGGCGATCATGAAGGCGCCGGACTGGAACGGCAGCAGGGTGGTCGGCCGGCGGAAGGTGCCTTCGGGGAAGATGGCGAAGGGTTCTCCGGCTCTGATGCGGTCGATCAGCTCGCGCGTGGCCAGCGCGGCGGCGCGCACCGAGCCGCGGTTGACGAAGCTGACGTTCATGCGCTTGATGATCAGGCCGATGTAGGGCCAGTCGGCGGCGCCGTGCTGCACCAGGAAGGTGAAGCGCGCGGGCAGGGCGGCGGTGACGATGATGCCGTCGAGGTAGCTGGCGTGGTTGCACACGGCGATGCAGGGGCCGGGTGGCAGGTTTTCCAGGCCGCGGATGCGGAACGGGATGAAGCTGAGCGCAAGCCAGGCGCGCACGCCGAAGCGGCCGATGGTGCGGCGCAGCGGCAGGGTCGGCGCGACGATCAGCAGCGGACAGAAGATCAGCAGCAGGACGATGACCAGCACCGTCATGGAATAGACGCCGAACAAGGTTCTGAGTAGGCGGGTCATTGCTTCGCGGGTATTTTCTGGGCGGTATTATAGAGGCATGAAGTCCGCTGCCCCCGTGTCACCCCAGCCAGGCGCGCTCGATCCCGCCGACAACGCCGGTATCGAGCGTTTCGCCGACATGCTGTGGCTGGAGCATGGCCTGGCGCGCAACAGCCTCTCCGCCTACCGCTCCGACCTGGCTCTGCTGGCGCGCTGGCTGCGCGTGCAGGGGCGGGCCCTGGACGGGGCCGGCACGGCGGAGCTGAAGGGTTACCTGGCGCATCGCACCGAACAGGCGCGAAAGAAAGAGCTGGAGGGCCGGCCGTTCAGCGCGCGCTCGCAGGCGCGCTTCATCACGGTCTGCCGGCGTTATTACGGCTGGCTGGTGCGCGAGCGGGTGCGCGGCGACGATCCTTCGGCCCATCTGGAAATGCCGCGGCTGGGCCGTGCCCTGCCCAAGACGCTGAGCCTGGAGCAGGTGGACCAGCTGCTCGACGCGCCCGGGACGGAGGACGCGCTGGGTCTGCGCGACCGCGCCATGCTGGAGCTGATGTACGCCTCCGGCCTGCGCGTGTCCGAGCTGGTCAAGCTGCGCCGCGACGAACTCAACCTGGAGCACGGGGTGGTGCGCCTGGTCGGCAAGGGCGGCCGCGAGCGCATGGTGCCGATGGGCGAGATGGCGATGGAGGCGGTGAAGACCTGGCTGCGCCAGGGACGTCCGGAATTCGCCGGAGAGAAATCCGGCGACGCGGTGTTCCTCGGGCGGCGCGGCGAGGCGATGACGCGGCAGAATTTCTGGCTGCTGATCAAGCGCCATGCGCTGGCGGTCGGCATACCGGCGAAGCTGTCGCCGCATACGCTGCGCCACGCCTTCGCCACGCATCTGCTGGAGCGCGGCGCCGATCTGCGCGCGGTGCAGACCCTGCTGGGGCATGCCGATCTTTCCACCACGCAGATCTATACGCATGTGGCGCGGGCGCGGCTGAAGCAGCTGCATGCGCTTCATCATCCGCGAGGATGATGAAGCAGTGGCTAGTGGTCAGTGGCTAGTGGCTAGTAAAGGCAAAAGCGGCTTTATCGTTTTTACTGGTCACTAACCACTAGTCACTGATCACTGTTGTTTCACGTCTGATCCACCGCCAGCTTCACGCCGAAACCCATCATGGTGGTGCCGAGCACGGCATCCATGGTCCGCTTCACGCGCGGGCGGCCCAGGAAGCGGCCGAGGCGGCCGACGCCGAAGGCGAGCAGGCTGAGCCAGAGCAGGCCTTCGAAATAATGGATGCCGATGAGCAGGGCGGACTTCAGAACGACCGGATCGCCGGGGTTGAGGAATTGCGGCAGGAAGGCCAGGTAGAACACGGCGATCTTGGGGTTGAGGGCGTTGGTCAGCAGGCCTTGCAGGTAGCTGGCGCGGATCGACCGGGCCGGGGTCGGCGGTGCGTCGGCGGCGGCCGGCGGGGCCGGACGGAAGGCGCCGCGCAGGGCGCCCCAGCCGAGGTAGAGCAGGTAGCAGGCGCCGGCCAGTTTCACGGCGTGGAACAGGGCCGGGGAATAGACCAGCACCCGGATCAGGCCGCAGGCCACCAGCAGCACATAGATGAAGCCCCCGCTGACGATGCCCAGCACCGTGGCGAAGCCGCGCCGGAAGCCGCCCGCGCCGGTGTTGGCGATGACCAGGAAGGTGTCCGGTCCGGGGGCGATGGTCAGCGCCAGCGCGATCAGGGCGAAGGCCAGAACACTGTGGTCGAACATGTGTTTTCCTCTCCAGAACCGCCCTCGGCGGCGGGGCAGGCGGCGCACTTTACAAGGGAACTGGAGCCCCTGGTTTTTGTCATACTAACCGCCCCTACTGTCAGGCAGCCGTCCGCTGCGTCCGGAACCCCGCATGAAACGCATCCTTACCGCCATCCTGGGGCTGGGCCTCGCCTTTTCGCTGGGGGTTTTCGCGGCCGACGAACCTTCCGCCGACGCGGTCAAGGAGAAGATCGCCAAGCTGCTCGGCATCGATCGCAGCCAGATCCGGCCGGCACCGGTCAGCGGCTGGTACGAGGTGCAGCACGAGCACGACTTCGGCTATGTCTCCACCGACGGCAAGTACCTGTTGCAGGGCGACCTGGTCAACATCGATACCGGCGAGCACCTGACCGAGAACCGCCGCCGCGCCGATCGCCTGGCCGCGCTGAACAAGCTGGGCAGCGACAACATGATCGAGTTCGCGCCGCAGCCGCCGATCGCCGCCAAGTACACGGTGACGGTGTTCACCGACCTCGACTGCCCCTACTGCCGCAAGCTGCACAGCCAGATCGCCCAGTACAACGCCAAGGGCATCGCCGTGCGTTACGTCTTCTTCCCCCGCCACGGCATCGGTTCGCCGACCTACTTCCAGGCGATTTCGGTGTGGTGCTCATCCAACCGGCAGCTGGCGCTGACGCAGGCCAAGCTCGGCAACAATACGCCGGCCAAGAAGTGTGAGAATCCGGTGGATGAGGAATACAAGCTGGCCGTGGACCTGGGCATCAATGGCACTCCAGGCATCATCCTGCCGGATGGCGCCATTTATGGCGGCTATGCGCCGCCGGATGAGCTGGCCGCGATGCTGGCCAAGAGCGATGCCGACGACAAGGCCGCCGCTGCCGCTGCGGCGAAGACCAAGGGCTGAGACCGCGGATTGATTGGCCGCTGCCCTGATGAACCGCACGGTTCATCAGGGTACGAGATCTCAGCCGATCACCTCGGTATTCGCCTTGCCGGGCGCCACCATCGGCAGCACCATTTCCTCCACCGCCACCGGCGCGCGGATCAGCGCCGGGCCGGGGCGGGCGAAGGCTTCGCGCAGCATCGCCTCGGCATCCTCCGCCGCGCCCAGGTCGTAGGCCGGCACGCCGAAGGCCTCGGCCACCGCGCATAGCGAAGTCGGGCGCGCATACAGCGAGGCCACGTGCTTGCGGTGATAGAACAGCTCCTGCTGCTGCCGCACCATGCCCAGGGCGGCGTTGTCCATCACCACCGTCTTCACGTTGAGGCCCAGCTCGGCCAGGGTGGCGAATTCCTGGATGTTCATCAGCAGGCTGCCGTCGCCGCTGAAGCACACCGCGCCGGCCTCGGGCAAAGCCAATGCCGCGCCGATGGCGGCGGGCAGGCCGAAGCCCATGGTGCCGAGGCCGCCGGAGGTGAGCCAGCGTTCGGGACGGGTGAAGGGATAGCTCTGCGCCACCCACATCTGGTGCTGGCCCACGTCGGTGGTGATGGCCGCGTCCGGGTGCGCCAGCCGTGATACGGCGCGGATCAGCCCGTAGGGCTGGCGCGCGTCGTCGATGCCGGGCAGGTGCAGCGGGAAGTCGCGGCGCAGTGTGCCCACGCGCGATAGCCAGTCGACCCGCAGCGCCGGCTTCACCGCCTGTGCCAGGGCGCGCAGTGCGGCGCCGGCGTCGGCCAGGATCGCCAGCTGCGGCCGGCGCAGCTTGCCCAGTTCACGCGGGTCGGCATCGATGTGGATCACCCGCGCCTTGGGGCAGAACAGGTCGGCGCGCCCGGTGGCGCGGTCGTCGAAGCGGGCGCCGATGCAGATCAGCAGGTCGCATTCGTCCAGCACGCGATTGGTATAGCGCGCGCCATGCATGCCGAGCATGCCCAGGGCCAGCGGATGGTCGGGCGGCAGCGTGCCCAGTGCCATCAGCGTGGTGGTGGTGGGCAGGGCGGCGCGTTCGGCCAGGGCCAGCGCCGCGGCCTGCGCGCGTGCCAGCGTCACGCCGCCGCCGATGTACAGCACCGGCCGTGCCGCGGCGTCGATCATCCGTGCCGCTTCGGCGATCTGTGCCGGGTGCGGATCGGGCGGCGCCTCGCGCCGCGACGGTTCGGGCAGGCGCGAGATCTGCACGGTTTCGGTCTGCACGTCCTTGGGGATATCCAGCAGCACCGGTCCGGGGCGTCCGCTCTCGGCGATGCGGAAGGCTTCCGGCAGCAGGTCCACCAGGTCGGCGGCGGAGCGCACCTCGAAGCAGGCCTTGGTGAGGGAATCGACGATGCGCGTGCTGCGCACTTCCTGGAAGGCATCGGTGCCGATCAGGGCGCGCGGCACCTGGCCGGCCAGGCACACCAGCGGCACCGAGTCGGCCTTGGCGTCGGCGATGGCGGTGACCAGGTTGGTCATGCCGGGGCCGGAGGTGGCCAGGCACACGCCGGCTTTTCCGGTGATCCGCGCCAGGCCGTGGGCGATGAAGCCCGCGCCCTGCTCATGCCGCGCCAGGATGTGGTTGAGGCTGGAATCCGCCAGCGCGCGGTAGAGCGGCAGCACGGTGCCGCCCGGAATGCCGGCCAGCGTTTCCACGCCCTGCCGTTCCAGGAAACGGATGATCAGTTCTGCGCCTGTGAGTTGCATGTCGAGTCCTTGGTGCCGATGGACCCGCTGGTGAAAAGCCGGCGCGGAAAACAAGAAACCCCCGCCGGCTTTGCGCCGGCGGGGGTTTTTGTGAGTACAGCGTCCCCTACGGCGCGTCGCTAACGACGAGCACTACGACAACGAGGACGAGCTGCTTGAATTGGGTCATGGCTGAAAATTTGAAATTGCGGCGGCAGTGTAATCGCGGTAACGGGCCAGAATCAAGAGCGGTTGCGGATCGCAAGGCCGGAGGCATGGCCTGGTCATGGCGACGCCTGGCCTCCTCGTGCAAATGTTGCGGCGATGGAAATCCCGAATTCAAAGCTGCGACGGATTCTGGTGACCGGCAATGCCGGCTCGGGGAAATCGACGCTTGCACGTTCGCTTGAACGCCCGGCGAAGTGGCCGGACTGCTGGCCGCCGCCCAAATGGCGAGGTGCTGCCGTCACCAGAACCTTCAGTGAGCCGATGTAGGGCTTTAAACCCCAATGTAAACAGGCCTTAGGGGATTTCTCCCATACCCCAGGCCAAGGGAAGCCGCTACTCTAGCCATGGGGATGCAAGTCTGAAGCAGCCGGAAAGGCATGGACCAAGAGTCTGAACGGAACGGTTAATGGGGCTACGTGAACTGGCGGCTGCACCTGCACAGCAGGAAGCGGCTGCCGACACCGAATACACCTGGCGCTTCGGCGACGTCCTTTTCGACGAGGGACGCTGGGAACTTCGGGTGGGCGATGCGGTAGCGGAGATCGAGCCCAAGCCGCTGGAAATGCTGGGCTTGCTGCTGCGCCACGCGGGTGAGGTGGTCACCAAGGAAGAGTTGCTTGGATTCCTGTGGCCAGGCGTGATCGTGGTGGAGAAGGCGCTCACCAACGCAGTCAGCAAGCTGCGCCGCGCCATCGGCGATACCGATCAGAAGGTGATCGTCACGGTGCACCGCATCGGCTATCGCTTCATGGCGCCGGCTACGCGCAAGGCGGTTGCGTCCAGCGACTTGCCCAAGCTGCGGCTGCGGCCCGGGGATGCGGTGCCGGGCCGTCCGCAATGGCGGCTGGAGCGCTTGCTGGCCAGTGCAGATGGATCCGACGTCTGGCTGGCGAGCCACGAAAAGACTCACGTACCCCGCGTATTCAAATTCGCCTCCAGCGGTCACCGCCTGGCTGCGCTCAAGCGGGAGGCTACGCTGTCGCGGGTGCTGATGGAGTTGCTCGGCTCCAATCCGGGCATCATCAAGCTGTATGAGTGGAATTTCGAGGAGCCGCCCTATTTCCTCGAATGCGAGTACGGCGGCTGCAACTGGCTTGAATGGGCGCAGGCCGAAGATAACCTGGCGAAGCTGACACGGCAGGAGCGCATCGGCCTGATGCTGCAGGCGATCCGGGCGGTGGCTGCGGCGCACAGTGTCGGCGTGATGCACAAGGATCTGAAGCCGGCCAATCTCCTGATCGAGCCGGCGGAGGCGGGTGGCTGGCAGGTGCGCCTGGCCGATTTCGGCTGCGGCCGCATGCTGGATCCGCAGCAACTCGAGGCGTTGAGCATGACGCGCCTCGGCATGACCCTGCCGGCGGTCGGAGACCGGAATTCCGGCACCTTGCTGTATATGCCGCCCGAGGTGCTCGCTGGACACTTGCCGATGCCGACGGCGGATGTTTACGCGCTGGGCATCCTGCTCTACCAGATGCTGGCCGGCGATTTGCGCAAGCCTCTGGCGACGGGCTGGGAGCACGATATCGACGATCCGCTGCTGCGAGCCGACATCGCCGCGGCGACGCATGGCGACCCGGCCCGGCGCATGCAGACGGCGCTCGAACTGGCTGCATGCCTGGAAAATCTCGAACAGAGACGGGTACAGGCAGCGACAGAACTGAAGGCGGCCGAGGCGGCGGCGCGGCAGCGGCGCGAACTGGATCTGACGCGCGCACGGCGGCCCTGGGCTTTAGGTCTGGCCATCTCCGTCGTGATCGGCGTGGTCATCGGTTCGATTTATCTGCACCGGGCGCTCACCGCCGAGCACGCTGCGCAGAGCGCCAGCCGTACGGCCGACGAGGAGCGGCGGCGCGCCGAGGCGATCAACGGCTTCCTGGTGAGCGACCTGCTGTCCGCTGCCGATCCGGTGCTGACGGGCAAGAAGGACGTGACGGTGATGGAGGCCGTGCGCAAGTCCACTGCAGACATCGACAAGCGCCTGGCCGATCAACCCCAGGTAGCGGCTGTCGTGCACATGACAGCGGCACGCGCCTACGGCCACATCGGCGCCTATGCCGATGCGGCGGATCAATATGGGAAAGCGGCGGATCTGTTCCGGAGCATGGGCAGTTCTCTCGCGGGGGAAGCGATTGCGGCGGACATATTGCATGTGATGAGCATGGTCGATGACGGCCAGGTCAAACCGGCGACTGAACGACTGGGACAGATCGAATCGGCTTTGAGCGGCGCCCCTTACAATTCGGCGGAGGTCCGCAAGCTGCTGTACTACGTGCGCGGCAAGCTGGCCATCCAGTCGGGTGATTACCCGGCCGCGCGCAAGTTCGATGAACAGGCCCTGGTTGCAGCCGGGCAGTCGCAAGGTGCCACCGAATTGCCGCAGGAAAGCCTGGAATTGCTGGCCTCCTTGCGCAAGGACTACGCCTTCACCCTGGAGCAGACCGGCGACGCACCCAAGGCGGTAGCGGTCATGCGGGAGCGGCTTGCCGCGGACCAGTCCGCGCTGGGTCCCACCCATACCCAGGTGCTCATCGACAAGCTGGAACTGGCCGAGGCGATGGATACCGAGTCGCCGCCCGATCCCGCAGGCGAGACCCTGATTGAAGAGGTGCTGCCAAAGCTGGATCAGGTGCTGGGGCCGGACAATATCTACCGGGAGCGGGCACTGGACGAGCTCGGCTCCTGGGCCATGAACCGCAAGGATTGGACGCGGTCGGTGGAGATCTTCGGACAGGCCTACCAGCTTACCCTGCAGCTCCACGGCGTTCGGCATCAACACACACTGGCCGAGGCGTTCAACCTCGGCTACGTCCTGGAACGTGCCGGGCGCTACGACCAGGCCCGGACGACGCTGCATGATGCCTTGCTGCAAGCGCAGACCAAGCTCGGTGCGGCGACGCCAATGACGCAAGTCATCGCTTATATGCTGGCCAACACCGATCTCGCCCTGGGGCATACCGCAGAGGCGCGCACGGCGGCGCATGGACTTGCTGCGGGCACGCTTGAGTCGGTGGAACCGGACAACGACTGGCCGGTGCGCCTCGCTCTGCTCGAGGCCGAGCTTGCTTACGCAGAAAACCCCGGCGATCTTCATCGGCGGCAACTCGGCGAGGCGCTGGCCGCGATCAGCACCTCGCACGACGACGATCGTCAGGAACTGCACGACCAGGGCGCGGCCCTGCTTGCCCATGTCGGAGTAGCCGGTGGACGGTAAATGTTTTTCGGCGTTGCCGGCGGCAGCTTGGATCGGTTCAGCGGATGGACTAATATGAAAAAGTCAGAGTTCAGGTCGAAAGTGCGGTGGAGCAGTGTATGAGCAGCAGGGCAGCAGTCTATTTTCGCCGGGCCGTATTTGTGCCCTTGGTCCTGTTGTCCGGCGCTGCGGCAGCTGCTGGCCCCTTGGCCGGGCTGACTCAGCCGGGCGTCGGCACCTCCTCGTTTGCCGCAGCGCCTACGGCCGTGAATTCGCTGCCAGTCGTCGTTCCCAGCGATGCCGGCCTGCCTTCGGCCGCTGCGGTGGGCAACATGAACCTACAGAGCTCCGCCGCGCTGCCCGGGCTCGACGGCCTCGCCGACAATCAGCGCAAGCAATCCGCAGTCCGCAGCGGGACCACGACCAACAGCATCAGGCCCATCAGGGTTCCGCCGAACGTCCTCCCGATAGTGCTCCCCGTAGCCACCGGGTCATAAGTTGCCGGCTTCGGTCCGGCGCCAGCCGGACTGCACCTTGCCGGCTCGATATCTCGCACCGCCTGCTTCGGCTGCCGGGTATTCAACTGTCGCGTTTCGACAAGTTCCCCTGATCGCCAGTCCCCGCTGACGCCCGGCCGGCATGCCTGCCTGGTTGCGATTACAGCCTGGATGGGCTGAATCCGACGTCCCGGCAGCGCCCATCCATTCCTTCGCCGTGTCCATGCAGTCCTCTTTCTCCAGGGGATTCAGATAGATGTCGGCCGTTACCATTTCGTTTCCATTCCGTGGCGACTTTTACCCGCCGGCTGGACAGGATCGGGTTACCGGAGTTCGCTGGCCGCCTTGGCGCGGCAGTCCAAGGCCTGACATTCGTTCAATCCTGCTTCCAGGGGAGAAGTGATGCTGGCCGACTGCTGTGCCAAGCGGCGCAATGCACTTCAACCAATCCAGGGGAATTCATGTCACGTCAACTTGAAGTACGCCGTGCCGCTGTCGCCACGGCCCTGTCCGTTGCCTGCAGCATAGGCGCCTTGCTTGCCTCGGCGGAGGTTCACGCCTCCACCTGGGCCAACACCGCCACTCAGGCGATGCCGCTGAAGAATATCGTCGGCACTACCGCCATTGCGCCGACGCAGCGCTTGCACGTCGTGCTGGGGCTGAATGCTCGCAACAAGGCGCAGCTCGATATGCTGGTGGCGCAGATCGGCAAGGCCGGCAGCCCGCAGTTCGGGCACACGCTGAGTCCCGAGGAGTTCCTCGCCACCTACTCCCCGACGGCCGACCAGGCCGGCGCGGTAGTGAATTACCTGCGCGGTGCCGGCTTCAGCAATATCGAGCTTTCCGCCAATCGCCTCAGCGTCAGCGCCTATGCCAGCGCCGCCGATGTGCAGCGCGCGTTCAATACCGAGCTGGTCTCGTTTGTCGCCAATGGCCGCAGCGTGTTTGCCAACCGCACTCCGGCGCAGGTGCCGGCGGCGCTGGGCGGCATCGTCTCGGCGGTGGTCGGCCTGCAGAACATGGGGGTGATGGAGACGCAGCTGAAGCATGCCGATCGCAGCCCGGCCGAGATCAAGGCGCTCACCCGCGGCATCAGCGCCACCCGTCCCAATGCCGGTGTGCCGCAGGACCCGCTGACCACTGCGCCGTATTCCGGTCCGCAATACCAGGCCGCCTACGATGCGGGCAGCACCCCGACGGGCTGGGGCACCGCGATCGGTATCGTCACCGAAGGCGACATTTCGCAGGTGCCGAAAGACCTGCGCGCCTACGAGGCGAAGTTCCATCTGCCGCAGGTGCCTTATGAAATCGTTCCCACCGGCCTGCAGACCAGCGACGTCGCCGGCCTCGACGAATGGGATCTGGACAGCCAGTCTTCTTCCGGCATTGCCGGCAATCTGCAGAAGATCATTTTCTACAACGCCGGTTCGCTGGGCGATCCGGACCTGATCCCGGCCTACGAGAAGATCGTCTCGGAGAACCGGGTCAAGGCCGTGAACATGTCCTTCGGCGGTTGCGAAACGCTGGAATATCTCAGCGGCGGCATGTTGATCGCGGATCTGGCGTATGAGCAAGGTGCTGCGGAAGGCATCACCTTCTTTGCCTCTTCCGGCGACGGCGGTGCTTCCTGCCAGCTGCTGATCAATGCCGGCGAACCGGTACTGCTCGGCTCGGTGGAATACCCGTCCTCCTCGCCTTACGTCGTCGGCGTAGGCGGTACCTCGCTGCTGACCAACGCCGACTACAGCTACAACTCCGAGCTGTCATGGGTCTCCGGCGGCGGCGGCATCAGCCTGTGGGAAGTTCCCGGCAGCTGGACCAGCGGCATCATTTCGCCGGTCAACACCACGGCCGCCCAGCGTGCGGTTCCGGATATCGCCATGGTGGGCGATCCCAACATCGGCGGCGCCGACGTGGTGGTGAACGGTACCGACACCGGCGTGGGCGGCACCAGCCTGTCCTCACCCCTGTCGGTCGGCACCTGGGCGCGCATGCAGACGGCACACGGCAACTGCTACGGCTTTGCCGCGCCGATCTTCTACGGCACTTTCGGCAAGCCTTACGGCACCGCCGCGCTGGACTTCCACGACATCGTCCTCGGCGACAACTTCCTCTATCCGGCCACGCCGGGTTGGGACTACGACACCGGCCTGGGCAGCTTCGACATCAGTGCGGTCAACGCAGCCCTGCCGGCCGTGTCGTGCCCGGCGCAGGCTCCGTCCGGCCTGACCGCCGCCGTCATCAGCGGCCAGGTACTGCTGAACTGGACCGGTTCCGCCGGCGCCACCCGCTACGCCATCTACGACGGCACCGCCGCCGGTGCGGAAGGTGCGGCTCCGATCGCCACGACCACCAACACCAGCACCCTGATCAAGGGTCTGGCCGGCGGCAAGACCTACTTCTTCACGGTCAAGGCGGTCAACGCGGCGGGCAGCAGCAGTGCCTCCAACGAAGCCAGCGTGACGGTGCCGGTCCCTCCGGCGGCGCCGGCAAGCGTGGCAGCGGTGGGCGGCAATGCGCAGGCCACGGTGAGCTGGAAGGCTTCGACCGGCGCCAGCAGCTACGAAGTATTCCAGGGCAGCACGGCGGGTGGCGAAAGCACCGTGCCGGTGGCGAGCGGCATCACCGGCACCAGCACGGTCATTACCGGCCTGAAGAACGGCTCGACCTACTACTTCGTGGTCAAGGCGGTGAACAACGGTGGTGAGAGTGCCAAGTCCGCCGAGGCGAAGGCGACGTTGGCCGCTGCGCCGGCGGCTCCGGCTTCGGTGAATGCGGCCACCGGCAGCGCCAGCGGCAGCATCACGGTGAGCTGGAGCGCAGCTTCCGGTGCCGCCAGCTACAACGTCTACGCCGGTACCGGCTCCGACAGTGAAGGTGCCACGCCCAAGGTCTCGGGTGTGAAGACCACCAGCGCCACCATCAGCGGCCTGGTCAGCGGCCACACCTATTATTTCCAGGTCACCGCGGTGGGCGCCTCCGGCGCACAGAGCGGCAAATCGATGGAGGCAGAGGCGGTCGCCAAGTAAGTTCCATAACAACGATAAGCATGCAGCACTGATTCAGGCCGCCCCGGTTCGATAGCGTCGGGGCGGCCTTTTTGTTGCTGCCGGGGGAGGTGCGGGGATGTCATCGAACGATGCCGAACGGACGGACTGGATGCAGCGGGGGCAGCGCCTGAAATGGAGCCGTGACTTTCTGCCGATCAACTGAACCGTCAATCGAGGCGACGCCATCATGTACGAAGCGAGACAGGCACAGGCAGCGGCGACGCTGCAGCTGGCGCAACTCAAGCAGCACCTGCTGCGCCAGGAATACGAAGCCTGGACGCGGCTATCCGATTTACTCGACCCGGCCGATGCTGGCGCCGAGTTGATGGATGAGTTGCATGCGCAGTTGAGTCGTCAGATGCTCAAGCTGTGCTGGGTCTATGCGCGCAGCGGTGCGCTGGACGAGCGCTACGCCGGCGAAAACCCGTTCCTGCAGGACCTGGAAAGCCCGGACCTCCGATTCGACGATCTGCGCCTGGAGGCGTTCGGTTTGTAGTGCTTAATGCGAGCCGCGGTGCTCGGAGAAGGCGATCTTGTCGACGAAGGCCAGGATCAGCGCCGAGACCACGAAGGCCAGGTGCACCGCCGTCAGGGTCAGCATGCGCGTCACGTCGAGGGCATCGTGGCCCAGGTAGTTCTTGAGCAGGTGGATGGCGGAGATCGCCACCAGCGAGGCGGCTACTTTCAGCTTGATGGTGCCGGGGTCGTACTTGCCGAGCCAGCCGGGCTTTTCCATCTCCGGCACCTTGTCGATGCGCGAGATGAAGGTTTCGTAGCCGGACAGCGCCACCATGACGATCAGGTTGCCGATCAGTACCAGGTCGATCAGGGACAGGGCGGCCAGCACCAGGTCGGCTTCGCTGATGTCGAGCAGGGTCTGGAAGATGTGCAGCAGCTCGACCACGGACTTCACCGAGAAGGCCAGCAACAGCAGGGCCAGGACCAGGTACAGGGGGACCAGCAGCCAGCGGCTGCTTAATACCAGGCGTTCCAGGAGGCGTTCCATTGATCGGGGGGCTCTGGGCGGGGGGAATAAGCATACGCGAGGTGTGGCAGATGTTGGAATCTTGGGGGGTGTACATGCGGTTGCCGCGTCATTCCCGCGGAAGCGGAAAGCTGGATTCATCACGGATTGCAAAACCCCATGCCTGCCTGGCGTGACGGGGGTTGTAGGCCCAGCTTTTTGCGCCGTCCCCGCTCCCAGTACGGCCGGATCAACTCACCCGCAACCGATATCCGACACCAGGCTCGGTCAAGATCAACGTGGGCTGCGCCGGATCGGTTTCCAGTTTGCCGCGCAGCTGCCGGATGTACACCCGCAGGTAGGCGACGTCGTCGTCGTTCTCCGAGCCCCACACTTCGCGCAGCAGGTGGCGATGGGTCAGTACCTTGCCGGCATGGATGACGAGTTGCTGCAGGATGTCGTATTCCTTGGGCGAGAGTTTTACTTCGTTGCCGTCGCGGGTGATGCGCCGGTGCACGAGGTCGACGGTGAGCCCTTCGCTCTGGAATACCGGTTTGCCGCCTTGCGCCTGCACACGGTGGCGCAGGGCGGCGCGGATGCGGGCGACCAGTTCTTCCACGCCGAAGGGCTTGGTGACGTAGTCGTCGGCCCCGGCGTCGAGGGCTTGCACCTTGCCGCTTTCGTCGTCGCGGCTGGACAGGACGATGATCGGCACCTGCGAGTCCGGGCGCAGTTTCCTGATGACTTCGAAGCCGTCGCCGTCGGGTAGGCCCAGATCCAGAATGATGAGATCGACCTTTTCGCGGGCCAGCACTTCCAGGGCCTGCGCCACGCTGGCGGCTTCCAGTACCGTGTAGTCCTGAACGCCCAGGGTGCTGCGCAGCAGGCGGCGGATGGCTGGTTCGTCGTCGACGACGAGGATGCGACCGGAGGGGATGCTGTTGGTATTCATTTTATCGCTGCGTTGCTTCCAAAATCGTGTCGGGCAAGGCGCGAGGAGCGAAGTTTAGTACCACTAAATGAGCGACGAGCAACGCAGCCCGACACGATTTTGGAAGCAACCCGTAGGGACGGCTCCTGTTTTGGCGCATCGCGGCGTCAATCGTCGCTTGTGTACTGTCAGTACACTGCGCTCCTATTTCCTTGCGCTGCACCAAAACAGGGGCCGTCGCAGCGACAAAATGAATACCAACAGCATCCTGGTTCATGCAATCTCCGTGCGGGGACGTTCGGCAATCACCTCGGGCGAGAATTCGATGACGAATTCCGCGCCCTTGGGTTCGGTGCGGTTGCGGGCGTAGATGCGGCCGCCCATGGCTTCGACGAAGCCGCGGCAGATGGCCAGGCCCAGGCCGGTGCCGCCGCGGCCGCGGTCGCCTTCGGCGCGGGCACGGAAGAATTTGTCGAAGACCTTTTGCAGGTCGCCTTCGGGGATGCCGGGGCCTTCGTCGCGCACCGAGATCAGCAGGCTGAACTTGTATTGCGCGGCGACGATTTCAATGGTGGAGCCGGCCGGGGTGTACTTGGCTGCGTTGTCGAGCAGGTTGGCCAGCACCTGCTCCATCAGCACGTTGTCGAGCATCAGCATCGGCAGGTTGGCGGGAATCGACAGCTTGATCTTGTGCTGCGCCAGTTGCTTGGCGTTGCGGCGCAGGGCGGCGCCGACGAGGTCGTGCAGGTCGCAGGGCTCACGCTTGGGTTTGAGCGCGCCGGCGTCGAGCTGGGTCATGTCGAGCAGGTTGGCGACGTAGCGGTTGAGGCGCTCGGCTTCGTCGATGCCGGTGTTGAGCATTTCCTCGCGGGTCTTGTCGTCGTAGAGCGCGCCGTAGGACTTGAGGCTGGAGAGCGAGCCGATGATCAGCGCCAGCGGTGTGCGCAGGTCGTGCGACAGGGAGGTGAGCAGGGCCGAGCGCAGCTTCTCGGTCTCGGCCAGCATGCGCGCCTGGTCGATGTCCTTGGCCAGGCGGATGCGCTCGATGGCGATGGCGGCGAGGTCGCCGAGGGCATCGAGCAGGCGGCGCTCCGCCGGGTTGAGCAGGAAGTTCTTCGCCGGGCGGCTGACGCCGATCACGCCGACCTTGCCCTGGCCGGTGCGCAGCGGCAGGAACAGGCGGCGGCTGCCGGGGAGGGTGTCGGTGCCGCGGCCGGTGGGCCGGGCGTGGTCCCAGCACCAGACGGCGGCGGCCAGATCGGCGTCATCCAGGGTGGCGTCGGCGGGCACCGCGGCCATCTGCCGCAATGCGCCGGTGCTGGGGTCCGGGGTGAGCAGGCTGACGTCGGCCTTGAGCATCGTCGCCACCTGGCCGGCCGTGGTGGCGAGCAGGGTGTCGAGCTTGCGCACGCCGGACAGCTTGCGGGCGAAGCCGAACAGTTCCGCGGTGGTGCGGGCCTGCTCGCGCGCGGTTTCGGCGAACTGCCGTTCGCGCACGGTGAGGGTGCTGGTCAGTCCGGCGGCGAGGCAGAAGAAGGCCAGCGCCAGCAACTGGCTCGGGTCGGCGACGGTGAAGGTGTAGAGCGGCTCGATGAAGAAGAAGTTGTAGCAGAGCGTGGACAGCACCGAGGCGAACAGCGAAGGGCCGAGGCCGTAGCGCGCGGCGCTCCACAGCACGGCGGCGAGGTAGACCAGGGAGACGTTGGGCAGGTCCACCATGGCCACCACGGCGCGGCCGAACAGGGTGGCGACGGCGGTGGCGACGACGGTGTAGAAATAGGCCTTGGGATCGGCATTGAACCATTCGAGAATGGGGAGGGAGCCGTCGGCGCTTTCGTCCTCGTTCTCAGCCTTGCGCGCCGGCTCCTTGCCCTTTACTTCGAGTTCATCGGCCAGCACGTGCACGTTGATGCCGCTGGCGTGCTTGACCAGGTCGTGCACCACCGAGCCGTGCAGCCACTCGAACCACCAGGGCCGTGCCGACTTGCCGACCACGATCTGGGTGATGTTGTTGTCGTGGGCGAAGCGCATCACGTCTTCGGCGATATGGCGGCCGCCGGGCAAGGTAACGGTTTCGGCGCCGAGCTGCTTGGCCAGGAACATGGTCTGGGTCACGCGGTCCTGTTCGACCGGGCTCAGGTGCAGGGTGCGCGGCGTTTCGAAGTAGACCGCGAACCACTCGGCGTCGAGGCGGTCGGCGGCGCGCTTGGCGCCGCGCACCAGTCCCGCCGCCGCGGCCGACTCGTTGACGCAGACCAGCAACCGCTCCGTCGCCGCCCAGGGGCCGCTGATGGCGTGGCTGCGCATGTACTGGCGCATCTGGTCGTCGACGCGCTCGGCGGTGCGGCGCAGCGCCAGTTCGCGCAGGGCGGTGATGTTGCCGGGCTTGAAGTAGTGATTGAGGGCGCGCTGTGCCTGCTGCTCGGCGTAGACCTTGCCTTCGTGCAGGCGCTGGATCAGTTCGTCCGGCGTCAGGTCGATCACCTCGACGTCGTCGGCGGTGTCGAAGATGCTGTCCGGCACGGTCTCGCGGATGCGCACGCGGGTGATGCGCGCCACCACGTCGTTGAGGCTTTCCAGGTGCTGGATGTTGAGGGTGGAGTACACGTGGATGCCGGCGTCGAGCAACTCGGCCACGTCCTGGTAGCGCTTGGGATGGCGGCTGCCCTCGGCGTTGGTGTGCGCCAGTTCGTCCACCAGCACCAGTTGCGGCCGGCGCCGGATGATGGCGTCGATGTCCATCTCGTGCAGCATGCGGCCCTTGTATTCGATTTCCTTGCGGGGCAGCACTTCGAGGCCTGCGATCAGGGCCTCGGTCTCCTTGCGGCCGTGCGTCTCGACCACGCCGACGCAGACATCCACGCCGTCCTTCTTTTTTTTCTGGGCGGCCAGCAGCATCTCGTAGGTCTTGCCCACGCCTGGGGCGGCGCCGAGGAAGATCTTCAGCTTGCCGCGCTTCTCCTTGTGTGCCTCTGCGAGCAGGGCTTCGGGAGACGGGCGGTTTTCGTTTTGCAGCGTTTCCGGCATGGATCGGCGCAGGCAGTTGCTGTGCGCACAGTTTATCCCGCGCCGAACCCCGGTGCGGACGCTGGCGCATAAAGAAAACATAAAGATTCCGGTACCTTGCGCGGTTTATGATGGCGGTCCACGGCTTCAGTCGCCGCCGTTTCGAATCAATCCGGAATACCCGCATGGCTGCCTGGCAATGAGCATGAGAGGCGCGCAACGGATCGTCTGCCTCACCGAGGAGACGACGGAGACGCTGTACCTGCTGGGCGAGCAGGACCGCATTGTCGGCATTTCCGGCTTCACCGTGCGGCCGGCGCAGGCGCGGCGCGAGAAGCCCAAGGTGGCGGCGTTCACCAGCGCCAAGATCGACCGCATCGTGGCGCTGCAACCGGACCTGGTGCTGGGCTTCTCCGATCTCCAGGCGGACATCGCGGCGGAGCTGATCCGCGCCGGGATCGAGGTGCATGTCTTCAACCAGCGCAGCGTGGCGCAGATCCTGGCCTTCATCCGCAGCCTGGGCGGGATGATCGGCGCGGCGGCGAAGGCCGAGGTGCTGGCGGCGGAACTGGAACGCGGGCTGGAGCAGGCGCGCGCGGTGGCGGCGAGTCTGCCGCGGCGCCCGCGGGTGTATTTCGAGGAATGGGATGAGCCGATGATTTCCGGCATCCGCTGGGTATCGGAGCTGATCGGCATTGCCGGCGGCGAGGATTGCTTTCCGGAGCTGGCGCAGCACCAGGGGGCGAAGCTGCGCATCATCGCCGACGCGCAGGAGGTGGTGCGCCGCGCGCCGGACCTGATCATCGCTTCCTGGTGCGGCAAGAAATTCCGCCCGGAGAAGCTGGCGGCGCGGCCGGGCTGGGCGGACATTCCGGCGGTGCGCGAGGGCGCGCTGCACGAGATCAAGTCGTGCGACATCCTCCAGCCGGGGCCGGCGGCGTTGACCGATGGCTTGCGGCAGTTGCAGGCGGCGATCGTGGCGTGGTCGCGCAAGGGTGCGTGAAACCGGCGCGTCCTGTCGCTGAACCATTCAACGCGCCGAGGCTATGCGTGCCCTGGACCCCGGCTTTCGCCGGGGTGACGATTTGATTGGGTGTCGGGGTAGCGACTGATGGAGCTTCGCTAGATCGCCGACTCGATCGCCTGCTGCACTTCCTGCGTGTGCGGGTCGTCCTTCTGGCCGACCACGGCGAAGCCGTAGCCGTTGCGGAACCAGTACTTGGTGGACAGGCCCAGCTCGTCGCGCGTGCCGTGGACGCCGTCCTGGCGGGTACTCGGGCGCACGTAGAAGCTCATGCGCTGGCCCTTGGCGTCCTCGTACAGCAGCAGCGCGGCGGCGCCGTCGTCGGTGGCGAGGAGGCGGCCGCCGAGCAGCTTGAAGCCGTAGGTGTTGAGATCGGGCAGCGCCAGCGGGCGGCCCAGGCGGGTCGACAGCCAGCTTTGCAGGCCGGCGGCATCGCCGCCTTCCATTTCCACCGGACGCAGGCGGTCGGTGGCGAAGATGCGGTGGGCTTCCACCGCGTCCTGCATCGGCGCCGGGGCGCTGGCTTCGACGCGCATCGAGCGCGCCTGCCAGCCGCCGGCGCCGCCAAGACCCAGCACCAGCACGAGGGAAGCGCACAGGGCGAGCTGGCGCTGGAAGCGCGAGCGCATATTGGCGCGGATGTACTTCGGGTCCAGACGCGGATTGGCCGGCAGCGGGCCCATGTTCATCAGGGCCACGCGCAGGGCGTCGGCGCCGCGGCGCCATTCCTCGACGCGCGCCTGCGCTTCGGGGTTGGACGCGAGATAGCTTTCGACCTGCGCGAGTCGCGCCGGGTCGAGCTGGCCGTCGACATAGGCGTGCAGTTCCGCCTCGTTCGGTACCAGGGTATTCATTTCACTCTCCGCAAGGGCATGGTGGGGGTTTCGCCTTCGGTCAGCTGGCGGTAGGCCTGGCGCGCGCGCGACAGGCGGGACATGACGGTGCCGATGGGGATGTCCAGCGCCTGCGCCGCTTCCTGGTAGCTGAAGCCTTCGACCGTGATCATCAGCAGCAGGGCACGCTGGTCGGCGGAAAGCTGGCCGAAGGATTCCAGCGCGGAGCGCGCCATCACCGTTTCCTCGGCGGAAGGCTCCAGTTCCGGCTCGTCGCGGAACACATCCATGAAGCGCTGGAAGCGGCTGGCGCGGCGGCGCCCGTCGATGAACTGGCGATACAGGATGGTGAACAGCCAGGACTTGAGGCTGGCTTCCGGCCGCCGGGAGTCCCCCTTGCTCAGGGCGCGTTCGATGCAGGACTGCACCAGGTCGTCGGCGTTGTTCACGTCCCGCGAGAGCCACAGTGCGAAGCGCCGCAGTGCCGGGAGCAACTCTCTAAGTGCTTGATCATCAAGGTCTTGCATGGTGCGTTCCAGCCTGTGCGGTGGTAGGGGCGATGCCTCTGACCCCTTATTGACGCGTGGCCCCCGGCTTTATTCCAGGGCCGGCTCAAATAATTTTTCCGATGGGATGGAATAGGGCGGCGCGCCGTACGTCATACAGGTCCATGAAGCAGGCCAAGCCGGCCCCGGAGCGCGTGATGTCCAGATTGTCAGCCCCAATTCTGCGGTTCCGCAGACCATTCCTCAAACCGTCCGGCCTCAAACAGCGCGGCGCGATACGGACCGATCTGCTCCGCTATGTGCTGATCGCCGCCTTGGTCGGCTGCTGCGCCGCCGCCTTCGCTTATGTGGCGGGCTGGCTGAGCCCGGCCCGGCTGGGGCCGGACAAGATCGTCGATGCCTTGGAAGCCCATGACGGCAAACACCCGGGCTTCCGCCGGGCCCATGCCAAGGGGCTGTGCTTCTCCGGCTACTTCGACAGCAATGGCCAGGGCGGTGCCTTGTCCAAGGCTTCGGCGTTTGAAAGCGGGCGTTACCCGGTGATCGGCCGCTTCTCCACCGGCGGCGGCATCCCGCAGGCACCGGATGGCCGCGTGGTGTTCCATGCGGTGGGGCTGAGCTTCTCGCTGCCGCACGGCGAGATCTGGCGCGCCGCGCTCGACGATGTGCCGATCTTCGTGGTGGCGACGCCGCAGGCCTTCTACGATTTCCAGAAGGCCACGGCACCGGACCCGGCCACCGGCAAGCCGGATGCTGCGCGTGTCGTCGCCTATCTCGACAAGCATCCCGAGACGCGCGCCTTCAACCAGTGGTTGAAGGACAACCCGTTGCCCTCCAGCTTCGCCAATGGCACCTACTACAGCATCAATGCCTTCCGCTTCACCGATGCCGCCGGCGCGCAGCACTTCGTGCGCTGGTCGCTGGTGCCGGAGGCGGAAGCCGGGGCGCTGGACAAGAGCACGCTGGGGACGCTGGACAAGAACTTCCTCTTCGACGAGGTGATCGGCCGCATCCAGCAGGGGCCGCAGCGCTGGCACCTGCTGCTGACCGTGGCCGAGCCGGGCGACACGGTGGACAACGCCACGGTGCAGTGGCCCGCCGAGCGCCGCAGCGTCGATGCCGGCACGCTGGTCATCGACCATGCGGACCTGGAGGACGACGGCGCCTGCCGCGACATCACCTTCGATCCCTTGATCCTGCCGGATGGCATCGGGCCTTCCGACGATCCGCTGCTCAGCGCGCGTTCCGCCGCCTATTCCAGTTCGCTGACGCGCCGCTCCGGCGAGCCGGTGCAGCCCAGCGCGCTGGCGCAGGCACACGCCGCCGGGGAGAAGCGCCAGTGAGCGCGCCTATCCAACGGTTCAATCTCGCGGCGCGCGCGCTGCACTGGCTGATGGCCCTGATGATCCTGGCCATGCTGTTCATCGGCATCGGCATGGTCTCCACGGTATCGGAGCTGCACAATCGCCTGCTCGACCTGCACAAGCCGGTGGGCATCGCCATCCTGGTGCTGGTGGCGCTGCGGCTCGGCGTGCGGCTGCGCTATGGCGCGCCCGCGCTGCCGCGCGACCTGCCGCGCTGGCAGCAGCATGCGGCGCAGGTCTCGCACATCCTGCTCTATGCGCTGATGCTGGCGATGCCGCTGGTGGGCTGGGCCATGCTCTCGGCCGGCGGCTACCCGGTGGCGCTTGGCGACGGCTTCGTGCTGCCGCCGCTCGTGCCGCAGGGGCGCGCGCTGTATGCCTTCCTGCGCCAGGCGCATACCGAGCTGGCGCTGCTGTTCTTCGCCGTGTTCCTGCTGCATTTCGCCGCGGCGCTGTTCCATGCGCTGATCCGCCGCGACGCGGTGCTGCGCAGCATGCGGCTGTAAGACACCGGCTTATTGCAGGGTCTTGATGGACAGGCTGCAACCGCGGCCTGCTCCGTTTCGGGGTCCCTGCTTGTCCGCTGCGGCGGACAAGCAGGGACCATGATCGGCTATGCTCCGCGCATCCAGTCCCATGGCTGCACACCGCATCATGATTTATCCCCGTTCCGTCGATCCGCTGCATGGCATCACGCTCAAGCAGATCGTGACCGAGCTGCAGGCGCGCTTCGGCTGGGAGGAAATGGCGCGCGAGATTCCGATCCGCTGCTTCAGCAAGGACCCAAGCATCAACTCCAGCCTGACCTTCCTGCGGCGCACGCCGTGGGCGCGCAAGCAGGTGGAGGATTGGTACGTGAGCGTTTTTGTCCTGAAGGGACCGCTTACGCCAGGATCTTGATCCGGCTCTGGCGCGGGATACGCCGGGTTACAGGAACCACCAGAAGGCCGCCGGATCGAACGAAATGCCGATCATCAGGGCCAGCAGCGTTTCCGCCGGAGAACCATGGGCGAGCATCATCACGATGGCGAATGCGGCGCCCTGTGCGCTGCGTGACAGGTAACGCAGCATCAGGCCCCCCGATCCGAAGGTGCGCGATCGGGCACCGGGTGGTAGCGCGCGTGATACAGGAAGGCGGCGACACGGTCGCGCGTGTAGTGACCGGCTGCGAGCTGTAAACGCCTTTCGGCCCCCAGTGGCATGGCGGATGGATGGCGGCTTGCGGCAGGGCGCAGATGGTGGAGGAGGGTTTTCATCGGGCGATCTGTTGGCAGCGCCGATCGATCTCGCGTATCGCGTAGCCATCGGCGAGGTCACGCGCGTGTTCCGCCAGTGCCTGCTCCTCGATGGTCATGGTGGCACCCGCCAGCAGCTTGTTGTAGAGCACATGCAGCGCGCGCTGGGCGCCGAGGGTGCGGCGGTTGGCCGCCAGCCGGCTCGCCAAAGTAGTGGGCTGGTTGCGGTACTTGTCGCGCAGGCGGCGCTCGTCGGCCTCCGCCAGGAAATCGCCGGCCACCGCGTCCATGAAGCTGTCGGTGAAGCCTGCGAGGCCGCCGTGCACCTCTTCGCGGATGCGCTCGGCGGCGGCGAGGCCGGCTTGATGGTGTTCGGCCGCCGCGATTGCGCTGCGGCCCTGGCAAGGGGCGGGGATTTGCGCCTGCTGGTTCATCGGATGCTCCCATCGATGCTGCTGACGGAAGCATTACAACAAACGTTGTTTCAGTTGTCAACAACACTAGTTGTTATTTCGGGTGGTCACAGTTTTCCGAGGCGCGGCCCTCTCCCGGCTCTTCGGGCCACCCTCTCCCGCAGGCGGGAGAGGGGATAGCGCAGATCAGAACGGCATGCGCGCCGTTGCGACCACCGCGTTGTCGTAGGTTTTGAACGTCGTCGCCGCCAGCTGGTAGCCGGCGCCGAACACCACGCCCAGGCGGTTCTTGATGACGAACTTGCCGAGCACGATGCCGGGCGTCAGCAGCACCTGCGTCCTGTTGTCGTTCTTGCCGCCGATGAAATGGGTGTAGTTCACCTCCATCTCCGGCCAGAAATAATGATCGAGGTGGTACTGCAAGGCCGTGTTCCAGGAAATGGTGCGGCCGACGCTCGCCACCCGGTCCGCCGGCAGCTGGATGCCCAGTGTGCTCTGGAAGTCGAAGTCGCCGAAGCCCATGCCGCCGGCGATGGTCGGCGTGAGGGTCACGGCCTGGCCGCCGTTGGGCGGGGCGCCGGTGGGTACGCTCACACCCATGAAGCCGGTGAGGATGTAGTTGCCATGCTCCTCGTTGGCGGAGAGGAAGCGGTACTTGGCCAGCATCGAGAAATCGCCGAAGCCGTTTTCCTGCGAGGCGCCGCCGTGCTGCTCATAGGGCGGCAGGTTGAGCAGGACCTCGGTGTTCTCGCTGGGGATGATCTCCAGGCCCTTGCCGTTGCCGTAGTTGTCGAGGCTGGTGTCGTTGGGCAGGTGCTCGTGCAGATAGTCGGAGCGGAACTCCTGCTCCAGGCGCGGCGTGACGGTGGCCAGCGGCGTGATCCAGTGCGGCTGCCCGGCCTGGCTGCGGCTGGCCATGGCGAACCAGTTGTCGATGAAGCCGTCGGCTTGTGCGGCCAGCGGCAACGACAGGCCGAACAGGGCGGCGCCCACTACTTTCCCTTGCATGGTGCTTCTTCTCCGTGATTGGGTTTGAACGATGCGCGCGATGGCGTTGGCGATATATTTTTATGTATATATCGAGCGCCAGCATCGCCTGTATCGCGCCTTCGGATTCCCACGGAATTCCCACGAAGCAGGTTTGCGCACGGAGAATCGGCGACAGGCGGGCGCCTGCCGCGGGTACGGGTTGCGCTGCGCCGAAAAAAAACAGACCCACGTTACGCAGGTACGCAACGCCTCTACCACCATGTGCGGCGGGGGAGACTCGTTACGGGGCTGCCCGTGGTCTCCCTCGATGCGGGTTGGCGTCTCAGCCCGACATCTTCTGCATGCCCTGCCGGATTTCCTCCGGGCTCAGGTCGCGCAGGTGGGTGGCGACCGACCACTGGTGGCCGAAGGGATCGCGCAGCTGGCCGTAGCGATCGCCCCAGAACATGTCGGCGATTGGCATGACGACCTGGGCCCCGGCGGCGACGGCCTGTTCGAACAGGGTATCGGCGTCCTCGACATACAGGTGAATGACCACCGGCGAATGCTTCAACGCCTGTGGGCCGGTCGAGCCCATGTCGGGAAATTCGTCGACCAGCATCACGGCGGAATCGCCGATGCGGATCTGCGCGTGTATCAGCTTGCCGCCGGGACCGGGGAGCCGGGTCACTTCGACGGCGTTGAAGGCCTTCTTGTAGAACTCGATGGCCTTGGCTGCTCCGGCGCAGACCAGATGCGGGGTGACCGTGCGCATGCCTTCCGGGATTGGTTTTGCCTTGCCGCTCATGTTGATCTCCTCCTGGGATGGGTCCAGCTTTCCATTCAGTTGGACGCGGGCTTTCCCTCGAGGGTTTGAAGCCGTGCCGCGTGGAAAGCACCCGGAAAGCGCCTGGAAGGGGTAGCTCAGCCCGCCAGGGGAGTTTGCCGCGGAGCGGATAGGAAGGTCCGGGAATCCCGCGCCCGGCGCAGGCGGCGGCTGAGGTAGATCCATCCCGCGGCCAGGGCGGCGAACCAGGTTGCCACGATCAGGAGCAGCAGTACGGCCGTCCACCAGGAGAACTGCGGTGGCGTGGAGCTGAGGATTGCGCGCATCTGCACCAGGTCTTCGGTGTAGGCCTGCACTCCGCCTGAATCGGCGCGCAGCATGGCCGGCGGAAGCTGGAGGAAGATGTGGAAGTGCATGCGGTATGGTCGGCGAAGTTCGCCATGGCCATCTGTGCGCTGGCAGACGCAGGGTGATTGCGGAGGATGGTCTCCGCCTAAGTGCGAAGACGTACAGACGTCATGCAGGGGCATGCGTAAATTACGCCGGTTTCACCCGGATTTTCGCGGCAACTTCGCACGGCGAATCGGGTCCGGATTTTCATTGGAGTTTTCATGAGCAAACAGGCACAGCCGCCGGTCGCCAGCGGCCCCGGCAACATCACCCGGACTGAAACAGCCCAGAACCTCGGCAACGTGACCGCACGGGTTCCCGAGGCCGCAGCGGCGGCCGGCGTGATTCCCGCCAAGTGGAAGAAGCATATCGGCAGCGCCCGGATCGTCTGGTCCAGGTTCAGCGAGGAAGAGTTGTTGAACACCGGCGGACAGGCCGACACCCTGACGGGTATGGTGCAGGAACGTTACGCACTCAGCGCCGAAGAAGCGGGCCGGCGGGTCAGGAATTTCCTGCAGCAGTACAAGCTGTAGGAGCCGCTTGCGGATCGGGACGGCGCGGGATGTGATTGCACACCCCGCGCGTTTGGCCCTGTTTTCGACCGATTACGAAGACGGCGGGACGACGACCACGGTGCTGCCGGTGGTGCCGGTCTTACCCTTCTCTCCCGGCCGGCCGTTGGCGCCCGTATCGCCGGTTGCGCCCGGCGCGCCGGTGCTCCCGGTATCACCGGTCTCACCCTTGCTGCCCGGATCACCGCTGGCGCCGGTCTGGCCGGTGTAGCCGGGGGCGCCCTTGCTGCCGGTATCGCCGGTTGCACCGGTTGCACCGGCCGGGCCGGCAGGCCCCGGTACCGCTGCGGGGACGATCACGGTCTGCGGAGCGGGCCGATCACAGGCGCCGAGGCCGAAGGCCACGACCAGAGCAGCAAGGGGAATTGAATATTTCATGAGTGCACCTGATGCGTTGGCGCGGCGAACTCGGCCGCAGCCTGCAGTGTGGACACCCGGCAGGTTCAGTTCTGTTCGATGGAGAACGTAGCGGGAACGCGCAGCGGGTGCATCAGGGATGCGACGATTGGTCCGCTGACGCAATCACGCCCGCGCCGCAGCGAGATTGCGTCCCGCAGCAGCCTGATCAAGGCCGACAAGGCGATGATCGAGACCGCCAGCAGAACCACCGTCGACAGCGGCGACGCATAGTAGGCAAATGGATGGGGCGGAGTGCCCGCCTGGGGAGGATCACTCCCGGGGTGCGTCTCCACCGCTCCTGAAAGCAGCGCCGCATGTGCACTCGCAGGCATGCCCGCCTCGAGGTACAGCGGCGCCGCTTCCGCGGAAAGAAGGTCCTGGGCGATATGGTGTCGGATCATGTTTCGTATCGCCCGAAGCCCGGACAGCTCTTCAAGCAGCTGCCAGACCTGTCCGGCAAACTGCACCGGCTGAAGATAGGCTGAGGCAGCGCCAGCTTCCGTACGTTGCCGCACCAAGCAATGCTGCCGATCGTCCACAGGCGGGCGGCCGGGAGGCCGTGGATGGCCCCGACAAAAAAGCCCGTCCGCGAAGGGGGGCCGTGCGGACGGGCTAAGGTCGGATCCACGCGGAGTCCCGGTCGGGGGAAAACAGAACCGGAAGCTCTTGGGGGAGAAAATGCGTGGATCAGAGTTACCGCTGATTCATCCGCCACGCTACGCCCGCCCGGCCGCCGGTTCCGTGCGGCAACGCACCCATGCCGCCTTGCTGCCGCTGCGGCGCCGCGCATCCCGCTAGCCGAAGAAGCGACCGTAGTCCGCGACCACCGCGGCATAGCATTCGCAGGATGCGCGCTCCAGGCCCTTGCGGTCGAGAATGGTGACGTCGCCGCGGCTATAGTGGATGAGCTTCCTTTTCTGCAGCTCGCCGGCGGCGCGGGTGACGCCGCTGCGGCGTACACCGAGCATTTCCGAGAGCAGCGCATGGGTCAGGTAGAAGTGGTCGGCGTGGGCGCGGTCGTGGGTCATCAGCAGCCAGCGCGCCAGGCGCGCTTCGATGACGTGGAAGCAGGTGCAGGCCGCGGTTTGCGCGAGCTGGGCCAGCAGCACATGGATATAGCGATCGAGGTCATGGCGCAGGGCCGGGCTGCGTTCCAGTTCGCTGCGGAAGATGGCGGCCGGCATGCGCAGGGCGGAGCCGGATCCCTGCACCAGGGCGCGCACGGGGGAGGTGTCGACGCCCAGGGCCAGCGAGACGCCGAGCATGCCCTCGTCGCCGATCAGGCCGACTTCCAGGGAAGACTTGCTTTTCAGCACCGTCACCAGGGAAATGAAGCCGCTGGTGGGGAAGTAGACGTGCCGGATGTGTTCACCGGATTCGCACAGGACCTCGCCGTAAACCAGTTCGACCGGCTCGCAGCGTTGCTGCATCCTTTGCTGGACTTGTCGCGGCAAGGCCCCCAGCAAGCGATTGGCTACCGGTGCGGGAGTTGCGTGTGGCATTGATGCTTCCTGCCATATGAAGAGCCGTGCCGGCGCTACGAGGATCGTGGCGGCGCGGCTCGGATTGGCGAGGGTAGGCTGTCATCGCTGGCTTTTCAGTGCGTTGTCGCGCATAGCCTGAAGTGTGGTCCCGATACTTGCGATTCCCGGCCGCGAGCGGCAGGCAGGCTGGTCCTCAACTCGCCATCGTGTCGGGCAGCAGCCGGTCGGACTCCTTCTTGACCACGGCGTAGCACTCGCAGACCTTTCTCTCCAGGCGCGGCCGGTCGAGCACGGTGATCTTTCCGCGGCTGTAGCTGATCAGGCCGCTGGCCTGGAGCCGGCCGGCGGCCTCGGTGACGCCTTCGCGGCGCACGCCCAGCATATTGGCGATCAGTTCCTGGGTCATGGTCAGGTTATTGTCGGACAAGCGGTCGAGGCTCAGCAGCAGCCAGCGGCAGAGCTGCTGCTCCACCGTGTGATGCCGGTTGCAGACCGCGGTCTGCGCCATCTGCGTCAGCAGCGCCTGGGTGTAGCGCAGCAGCAGGTGCTGGGTGGCGCCGGAGCGGCCGAATTCGGCTTTCAGCAACTCGCCTTTCAGGCGGTAGGCGTGACCGGCGCTCTGCACCACGGCGCGGCTGGGCGTGGTTTCTCCGCCCATGAACAGGGAAACGCCGACCATGCCCTCGTTGCCCACCACGGCGATCTCAGCCGAGGCGCCGTTCTCCATCACGTAGAGCAGGGAAACGATGCAGTCGGCGGGGAAGTAGATGTGCTGGAGGGCGATGCCGGACTCGTACAACACGTGGCCGAGCTTCATCGGTATCCGTTCGAGAAAGGGATACAGGCGGCCGCGTTCGGCTTCCGGCAGAACGGCCAGAAGGCGGTTCTGCTGGGGTTGATGTGAGGGTTGAATGTGCGGACTCCTGGGGCGGCGTAGGGTGCCGGTACGGCGCTGTTGGCGACAGGCACGACTCCGCCGGACACAGTAATAGCGCAGGACGAGGTTGCGATCCGTACGCTTGCGCACATTGACCCGTGCCCGGCCGCGGAGGCCATGCGGGCAGGCTCGCCGGGAGTGCCGCGACCGCCCGGCGTCAATGTTCGACAACGCACGGACGCCGATTTGACCGGCGCCTAAGTTGAGCGCGTCGGCCCGGTGCCACGCGAGCGAAGCGATCGACGCGCGCGGTACGCAACCGCCGCGCCGCATCCCAGGCGCGCAGCGCCATTCCTCATTCCCCAGTCCGGAGTCAGATCATGCAAAGAATTTTCCTCAAGCCCGCCGTCCCGGCGTATGCCGTCGCCACGATTGCTTTCCTCGCCTCCATCGGCATCCTGATCCCGGCCCATGCGGCGGATGCCCCGGCTTCGGCGCCGCAGATGGTGCAGGTTTCGGCCGCGGATACGGAGCCGACGGCGTCCGCGGCGCCGGCCGCGGGCCAGCCGGCGTCCAGGGAGAACATTCCCCACAAGGGCGACAAGGGTGACAAGGTCGAAACGCGGATCGACGATCTGCATACCCGCCTGGCCATCACCGCCGCGCAGGAAGATTCCTGGTCCAAGGTCGCCGCGGTGATGCGCGACAACGCCAGCACCATGGCGCCGCTGGTGCAGGCACGCGCCAGCCAGGGCGGCGGCATGACGGCGGTCGACGATCTGAATTCCTATGCCAGGATCGCCGAGGCGCATGCCGACGGCATCCAGAAGTTCGCCCCGGCGTTCGAGACCCTCTACGGCAGCATGTCGGACGCGCAGAAGAAGAATGCGGACGAGATTTTCCGCAAGCGCGGCCACAAGGCGATGAAGCGCATGGCCAGCAAGGCCGGCTGATCGGAAGCCGTACCGAATCGTGATGCGAAACCCCGGCCGCGTGCCGGGGACTCACTCCACCAATGGATGAATCCCCATGAAGAATTCAACGACACGAAGCCCCGGCTTCCGTTTCACCGCCGGCAAGGCCGGCGCCGCTGTGGTCCTGCTGTCGATGATCGGCGGCATGGCCCTGTGCCCGGCGCTGGCCGACCGTGATCACGAGCGTGGCGACCGCGGCGATCGCGGTCATCACCATGGCTACTACGGCGGCGGCGATCGCGGTCATTGGCGCCACGGCTATGACCGCCGTGACTGGCGCGGCCGTCCCGAGTACGAGCCCGTTCCGGTGTATGCGCCGGCACCGGTGTATTACCCGCCGGAGCAGTCCTCGGGCGTCAGCCTGTTCTTTCCGATCCACATTCGATAGTCGTACGGAAGCCGGACGGATCACATGAAAGAGACCAGGAAACCAGGCGCGTCCGAAGGTGCGGCCAAGGCCGCCGACGGGAATTCATCAATGGAGTCCGGCGATTCGCCGGATGCCCTGGCGCCCATGCCCAGGAGCTATGGCGTCGTACGCAAGTTCAGCCCCGCGGCTGCGAACGATACCGTGAGTCCTCCACCGGGCCCGGCCAAGGGTGATGACGACCTCATGAGCCAGGGAAAGAAACCGTCGTGAAGCTGCGCGTTTTCGACCAGGGATGAATCGCTGAAGATTGGCGTGGCTGGATTTGCAATGGTTGCGTGGATCCTGGCTGTTTGTGCTTTCCGTTACTGCGCAGCGCAACGTGAGACAGCGTACAGACCCCGGCGCAGCGTTTGCCTATCCTGAATCAAATTCCTGGTATCGGTGCGCAGTGCGGCCTAACTGCCGCTGCATGCCGATCCTGGGAGCCGCTCACTTTTACAGGAAATATCCATGAAGAAGACTCTCTTTCAGAAATCCCTAGTTGCCGCCGCCCTGCTTGCAATCACCGCGAGCGCCAGCGTGCAGGCCGGGGCAGTGCCGAGTACTGCCGAAGTAAGAAAAAGTACTTCGCTGACGGATACCGGCTTCAACTACATGCGGAAGAAGGATTATGCCCGCGCCAAACCGTATTTCGAACGGGCGCTGGAAATCGAGCCCAACCTGGCGATGGCGCACCTGGATCTCGGTGCGGTCTATATGAATACCGGTGAACCGGCGGCCGCGCGTGAGCAATTCCGCCTGGCCATCGAGAACGACACCGCGGCGCATGATTATCCTGCCGTCCGGGAAACCACCGACGATTCGAATGGAACGGTGACAGAAATCGCAAACCGCAATCTGCAGAAGATGCACTAAAGCCACCGGATACCGGCTGAGCGGCCAGATTCCCGATCGGTACTTGCCGGTGCACGGCCCCCTGGTCAAGCTCGGGTTCGGGCTGGAACGTAGTGCAGCAGGCGGTCGGTTTCCTTCTTGACCACGGCGTAGCACTCACAGCTCAGCTGCTCCAGCTTGGGGCGGTCGAGCACGGTGATCTTGCCGCGGCTGTATTCGATCACGCCGAGCTTCTGCAGCTTGCCGGCGGCGTCGGTGACGCCTTCGCGGCGCACGCCGAGCATATTGGCGATCAGTTCCTGCGTCATGACCAGGTGGTTGTCCTGCAGGCGGTCGAGCGAGAGCAGCAGCCAGCGGCATAGCTGCTGATCGATGGAATGGTGCCGGTTGCACACGGCCGTCTGCGCCATCTGGGTGATCAGGGACTGGGTGTAGCGCAGCATCAGCAGCAGCAACTCGCCGTGGCGGTTGAATTCGTCCTTGAGCCGCTGGCCCAGCATCTGGTAGGCATGGCCGGCGCTTTGCACCACGGCGCGGCTGGGGGTGGTTTCGCCGCCCATGAACAGGGCCACGCCGATCAGGCCCTCGTTGCCGACCACCGAGATTTCCGCCGACGCGCCGTTTTCCATGACATAGAGCATGGAAACGATGCAGTCGGTGGGGAAGTAGACGTGGCGCAGGGTATCGCCGGATTCGTACAGCACCTTGCCCAGGGGCAGCGACACCAGTTCCAGGTGCGGCAGCAGGCGCGCCATCACTTCGGCCGGCAGGGCGGCCAGGAGGTGGTTTTGTTGCGGTCTGGGAGTTTCGGACATGGCGGCCACCATTCGCGCGAGAGCGACGGGTATGAGATTCCGTTCGGCTTAGCATAGTCCAATCCGGCGTCCGCTGTGTTCGATTGCGCACGGATGAAGGCGATCCCGGCATGGAAAGATGCGCCGCCGCATCCAAGCCAAGAGATTGCAGCGCGTTGCCGCACAACCACCGGAGACATCCCATGCTCGAAACAATCGCCGTCATCCTGATCATTCTCTGGGCCCTGGGAATGCTGACTTCCTTTTCGATGGGCGGCTTCATCCATGTGTTGCTGGTGATCGCCATCATCGTCGTGCTGATCCGCGTCATCCAGGGCAGAAGGCTCTAACCGTGGCCGCCGGCAGCCTATGTGCGCTGACAGACGGACCCGGACATGCCATTCGCGTAAACCTTGCGCTACGAGAAACCCGCAGCGGCCCGGTGCGGTTTCGCCGCCCAGGTTCGCCAATCAGTTCAAAGGTCACCATATGAAAACAGGCATCCATTTGCACCGCTTCCTGCTCGCCGGAGGAGCGCTCGCGCTGGCTGCCTGCGCCGCCGCGCCGCAGCCTCCTTCCGACGCCATGCAGGCGGCTGAAATCGCCATCACCGACGCGGACAACGATCACGCCGCCGATGCGGCGCCGCTGGAAATGCGCACCGCGCATGAAAAGCTCACCGCGGCGCGCGCCGATGTGGCGAAGGGCGATGAGCCGAGCATGGCGCAGGCGCGGCAGCTTGCCGATGAGGCCCGTGTCGATGCCCAGCTGGCTTCGTCGCGCTCGCGCCTGGCCAAGGCCGAGGCGGTCAACCAGGAGCTGCAGAAGAACAGCAATACCTTGCGTCAGGAAACACAACGCGGTTCGGGGAGTTGAGCATGAACAAGATCACCAGCGTCATCCGGGCCACCCTGTCCGGCGCCTCAATCGGCACCGCCGGACTGCTGCTGGCCGCCTGCGCGGCCGATGTGGTCAAGGATCCGGGCGCCGCCAAGGCGCGTGCCGACCTGACCGAACTGCAATCCGACCCGCGCCTGGCGAATCTCGCCCCGCTGGCCATCCATGACGCCGACACGGCGGTGCAGGCGGCGGAGCAGCCGCAGACCGATCCGGCGGTGGAGACGCATCTGGTCTACATGGCCGATCACAGCGTACGGATCGCCCGGGCCCAGGCCCAGACCAAGTTCGCCGAGGATCAGCGCAAGATGCTGAGCGAGCAGAACGGTAAGATCCAGCTCGATGCGCGCACCCGCGAAGCGGATAACGCCAAGGCGCAGACCGAGGCGCAGAAGCAGAAGAACGACGAACTGCAGGCGCAGCTGGCGGCGATGCAGGCGAAGAAGACCGATCGCGGCATGGTGCTGACCCTGGGCGACGTGCTGTTCTCCACCGGCCGCGCCGATCTCAAGGCTGGCAGCGTCGCCAATCTCGACCGGCTGGTGGCGTTCCTAGGCCAGTCGCCGGAGCGCACCGTCCGCATCGAAGGCCATACCGACAATCGCGGCGGCCAGAGCCTGAACCAGGCGCTGTCGCAGAAGCGCGCCGATTCGGTTGCCATGTACCTGACCGGGCGCGGTGTCGCCAGCAACCGCGTGACCGCGATCGGTGAAGGCTACGACTCGCCGGTAGCGGACAACACCACGGATGCGGGCCGCCAGGCCAATCGCCGCGTCGAAGTGGTGATCCAGGATCCGCCGCGGTAATACGGCGATCCATCATTTATCCGGATTCAATACCAGGCCCCTCGTGGCCCAGCGGAGAAGCACCATGAATACCCCCATGTTTCGTTCCATCTTCTGCAAAACCCTGATTGCGGCCGGCCTCGCGCTCGGCCTCAACGCCGCCGTCTACGCCGACACCTCCGACGCCCCGCAGCCGCATAGCGACGGCATCGGCGCCGTGGCGACCGACTCGGTGATCACCACCAAGGTGAAGTCGCAGTTCATCGACGATGGCCGTCTGAAGAAGTCGGACATCAGCGTCACCACCACCAACGGCGTGGTCACCCTGACGGGCACCGCGGCCAGCACGGCCGCCAAGTCCGCCGCCGAAAGCATCGCCCGCGGTGTCAGCGGCGTGAAGAGCGTCGACGACCAGCTCAAGGCGCCTTCCACGGCCGATGTTGCCGCCGGCAAGATGGACAAGGCGGCGACCGCTACCAGGAAAGCCGTGTCCGACAGCTGGATCACCACCAAGGTGAAGTCCGAGATCCTGGCGGACAGCGTCAGCAAGGGTTTCAAAGTGGGCGTGAAAACCGTGCACGGAGTGGTGGTGCTGAAAGGCAGCCTGGGCAATCAGGATGCGATCGACCATGTCAAGGATCTCGCTTCGCAGGTGAACGGCGTCAAGAGCGTGAATACGTCCGCTCTGGTCGTCGGCAGCACCTGATCCGGTCTGCCGGCCAGGAATGGCCGGCGTATCGATCAAGGATGATCGCAGCCGCACCGTGAGGTGCGGCTTTTTTTGGTTTACGCTAGGAGGCGCGAATCCACTCCGATGCCGGAGAAACTTATCGTGCCTACGGTTGCCTGATTAGGCCCAGCAGTGTCCGGAGACCCCGATGTCCAATGCCCTGTCGCCCGATCTCCTGCGGAAGATCCATGCCTATTGGCGTGCGGCGAATTATCTGTCGATCGGCCAGATCTACCTGCGGGACAACCCCCTGCTCGAAGAGCCGCTCAAGCTGGAGCACATCAAGCCGCGCCTGCTGGGGCATTGGGGCACCACGCCTGGCCTGAATCTGCTTTATGTACATCTCAACCGGCTGATCAAGGATCATGATCTGAACATGATCTATGTCGCCGGTCCTGGTCACGGCGGCCCGGGCCTGGTGGCGCAGACCTACCTGGAGGGCTCGTACACGGAGCGTTACCCCGCGATCGAGCGCAGCCGCAGCGGGTTGCGCCGGTTGTTCCGCCAATTCTCCTGGCCCTACGGCATTCCCAGCCACGTGGCGCCGGAAACGCCGGGCTCGATCCATGAGGGCGGGGAGCTGGGCTATTCGCTGGCGCATGCCTATGGCGCGGCGTTCGACAATCCGGAGCTGATCGTGGCCTGCGTGGTCGGTGATGGCGAGGCGGAGACCGGTGCCTTGGCCGCCAGCTGGCATTCCAACAAGTTCCTCAACCCGGCGCGTGATGGCGCGGTGTTGCCGATCCTGCATCTCAATGGTTTCAAGATCGCCAACCCGACCCTGCTGGCGCGCATCGGCCGCGAGGAGCTGACCGATCTGATGCGCGGCTACGGCTACGATCCGTATTTCGTCGAGGGCGCCGATCCCGAACGCGTGCACCAGAGCCTGGCCGGGACGCTGGATACGATCCTGGCGCGGATCCGTGAGATACAGGCCGCCGCGCGCGCGCAGGACGATGCGAGGGATGTGCTGCGTCCGCGCTGGCCGATGATCGTGCTGCGCACCCCCAAGGGATGGACAGGGCCGAAAGTGGTCGACGGCAAGCCGGTGGAAGGCACCTGGCGCGCGCACCAGGTGCCGCTGACGGATTTCAAGAAGCCGGGACACTTGCAGCAGCTCGAGCAATGGATGCGCAGCTACAAGCCGGAAGAGCTGTTCGACGCGCACGGCAAGTTCCACGAGGAGTTCGCCGCGCTGGCGCCGACCGGCCACCGGCGCATGGGCTCCAATCCGCATGCCAATGGCGGCGAGTTGCTGCAACCGCTGGCGATGCCGCATTTCCATGATTACGCCGTGGCGGTAGCCACACCCGGCAGCGTCGAGGCGGAATCGACGCGGGTGCTGGGCGGCTTCCTGCGCGATGTGATGAAGCTGAACCAGGAATCGCGGAATTTCCGGCTGTTCGGGCCGGACGAGACGGCGTCCAACCGGCTGGAGGCGGTGTTCGAAGTCACCGGCAAGGAATGGATGGCGGAGGTCGAGGAGGTCGACGTCGACCTCAGCACCGACGGCCGCGTCATGGAGGTGCTGAGCGAGCACCTGTGCGAGGGTTGGCTGGAGGGCTACCTGCTCACCGGGCGCCACGGCCTGTTCTCGTGTTACGAAGCCTTCATCCACATCATCGATTCGATGCTCAACCAGCATGCGAAATGGCTGAAGGTGACCCGCGACATCCCCTGGCGCAAGCCCATCGCCTCGCTCAACTACCTGCTCACTTCGCATGTGTGGCGGCAGGATCACAACGGCTTCTCGCACCAGGATCCGGGCTTCATCGACCATGTCGCCAACAAGAAGGCCGACCTGGTGCGCATCTACCTGCCGCCGGATGCGAACTGCCTGCTGTCGGTGGCAGATCACTGCCTGCGCAGCCGCAACTACATCAACGTCATCGTCGCCGGCAAGCAGCCGGAATGGCAGTGGCTGGACATGGATGCGGCGGTTCGCCACTGCTCGGTCGGTGCCGGCATCTGGCACTGGGCCAGCGACGAGGGCGAGCCGGACGTGGTGATGGCCTGCGCCGGCGATGTGCCGACGCTGGAGACGCTGGCCGCGGTGACCCTGCTGCGCACATATGTTCCGGACATCCGCATCCGCGTGGTCAACGTGGTGGACCTGATGGTGCTGCAGCCGCAGTCCGAGCATCCGCATGGACTGGAGGCGCGGGATTTCGACGCGCTGTTCACCGCCGACAAGCCGGTGATCTTCGCCTACCACGGCTATCCGCCGATCGTCCACAAGCTGACCTACCGGCGGAACAATCACGACAACATCCACGTGCGCGGCTACAAGGAGGAGGGCACCACCACCACGCCGTTCGACATGGTGGTGCTGAACAACCTCGACCGCTACCAGCTTGCCTTCGATGCCATCCGGCGCATCCCGCGCTTGGCGGACCAGGTGAAAAAGGCGGAGGCGCGGTACTGGGAAACCATCCAGCGCCATCGGCTCTATATCAGCGAACATGGCGAGGACATGCCGGAGGTTCGCGACTGGCGCTGGATCCCGCGGGCGAAGTAGTCATGACGCATGCCGCCGCGGCTCACGTACTGGCGCTGAACAGCGGCTCGTCTTCGCTCAAGTTCGGTTTGTACCGCGTCGGCGCGGAAAAGGCCGAACTGCTGCTCGACGGCGAGGCCGAGTCGATCGGCGACGGCCCGGGCAAATTCCGCGCACAGGATTCACAGGGGAGGGAATTGCTGGCCGAAACGGCATCCATCCCCAGCCAGCAGGACGCGATCAAGCGGATCGGCCAGTTGCTTGCCGACAGGAAGGCGCCGGCGCCGGAGGTGATCGGGCATCGGGTGGTGCATGGCGGCCCGGAGCTGCGGCTGCACTGCGTCATCGACGATGCTGTCCTCAAACAGCTTGAAGCGGCTACCGCCTTTGCGCCGCTGCACGTGCCGCCGGCGCTCAAGGTCATCCGCTTTGCGCAGCAGCACTTTCCCGGCGTGCCGCAGGTGGCGTGTTTCGACACGGTGTTCCACGCCGAGTTGCCGGATGTGGCCCGCGTCCTGCCGCTGCCGAAGGCGCTGCGGGCCGAAGGCGTGCAGCGCTATGGCTTTCACGGCTTGTCCTGCGAGTCGATCGTGCGCCAGCTGGTGGACGCGCTGCCCGAGCGGCTGGTGATCGCCCACCTGGGCAACGGCGCCAGTATCAGCGCGGTCCGCAATGGCCGGTCCGTCGATACCAGCATGGGCATGACGCCGAGCGGCGGGGTGGTCATGGGCACACGCAGCGGCGATCTCGACCCCGGGGTGCTGATTTACCTCGCGCGCGAAAAGAAGCTCGATGCCGGCATGCTGGAGGACCTGGTCGATCGCCGCTCCGGCCTGTTGGGCATCTCCGGCGTCGGCAGCGATATGCGCCGGCTGCACGAAGCGGCGGTGTCGAACGCGGATGCGCGGCTGGCCATCGACCTGTTCTGCTATTCGGTGCGCAAGCAGATCGCGGGCATGGTGGCCGCGCTGGATGGCATCGATCTGCTGGTCTTTACCGGCGGCATCGGGGAACACGACGCGGCAGTGCGTGCGGCGATCTGCGGCGGCCTGTCCTGCGTCGGCGTGGAAATCGATGCCGCCCGCAATCGCACGGGCGGCGATCCGCTCAGCGCCGCGGCGTCGCGCTGCATGGTGCGGGTGTTGCCTTCGCAGGAGGACGAACAGATCGCGCGGCATGCCTGGGCCCTGCTGCGTCGGCGATCATCCTGATTGCGGGTCGAAACACGGGCCGCTTGCCCCTGTGTAACGATGGGTGCAGGCTTTGAACCACGCTGTTCGTCACCGGTCTTAGCTGGTATCGCGCCGGGGCTTCGAGCCCGAACAGCAGGCGCACCGTTCACCCAATCAGGAGCAGCAAGCATGGAACTCGGCATGATCGGCTTGGGGCGCATGGGCGCCAACATGGCGCAGCGACTGGTGCAGGGCAAGCATCGCGTGGTGGGCTACGACCCGGACCAGGCAGTGCGCAAGAACGTCGAGAGCAAGGGCATCGAGCCGGTGGCTGCGCTCGATGCGCTGGTGGGCAAGCTGAAGGCGCCACGCGTGCTGTGGCTGATGGTCCCCGCCGGCGAGGTGGTGGACCAGACCATCGAGGCCCTGCTGCCGCATCTGGCGCCGGGCGATACATTGATCGACGGTGGCAACTCCAACTTCAAGGACACGCAGCGCCGCGCCAAGGCGCTGGCGGAGAAGCGGATTGCCTACGTCGACTGCGGCACCAGCGGCGGTGTGTGGGGGCTGACCGAAGGCTACAGCATGATGGTCGGCGGCGACGAGGCGGTGGTGGAGAAACTGCGGCCGATCTTCGAGACGCTGGCGCCGGCGAAGGACCAGGGCTGGGGGCGCGTCGGCCCGGCCGGCTCCGGCCACTACACCAAGATGATTCACAACGGCATCGAGTACGGCATGATGCAGGCCTATGCCGAGGGCTTCTCCATCCTCAAGCACAAGGCGGAGTTCGGGCTGGACCTGCACCAGGTGGCCGAAATCTGGCGCACCGGCAGCGTGGTGCGCTCCTGGTTGCTGGACCTGACCGCCGATGCGCTGGGCAAGAATCCGGCGATGAAGGGCATTGCGCCCTACGTGGTGGATTCGGGCGAGGGGCGCTGGACGGTGGACGAGGCGATCGCCCTCGACGTACCGGCGCCGGTGATCACGCTGTCGCTGATCGAACGGCTCCGTTCGCGCGACACGGAATCGTTCTCGGACAAACTGTTGTCGGCGATGCGCAACGAATTCGGCGGGCACGCCATCAAGTCGGAGTAATTGTCGCCGGATGCCGGGGCCGCTGACGAAGAGCTTTCGTCAGCGGCCTTTCTGTTCCGGCTTCCTTCCTACCGATACGCCGCCGCCGCCAGCGCCAGCAGCCCCTTGGCCCGCGCGCAGACGTGTTCGACGGTGAAGCCGTATTCGCGCAGCAGCACCTCGGCCGGGGCCGAGGCGCCGAAGGTTTCCACGCCGAGCATGTCGCCGCGGTCGCCGATGTAGCGTTCCCAGCCTTGCCGCACGCCCAGCTCCACCGCCAGCCGCGCGGTGACGGCGGTCGGCAGCACGGCTTCGCGCTCGGCCTCGGGCAGGTTTTCGAACAGCTCCCAACTCGGCATCGATACGCAGCGCACGGCGATGCCTTCCTGCTTCAGCTGCTCGGCGGCGCCCAGGATCAGGCTGACTTCGGAGCCGCTGGCGATGAGGATCAGATCGGGCTTGCCGTTCGGCGCGTCGCTGAGGATGTAGGCGCCGCGGCGCAATCCATCCGCCGCGGCGTAGCGCTTGCGGTCGAGGGTCGGCAGTTCCTGGCGGCTCAGGATCAGCGCCACGGGGCGGTCGCGCGTTTCCAGGGCGACGCGCCAGGCCACGGCGGTTTCGTTGGCGTCGGCGGGGCGGATCACCAGCAGGTTCGGGACCGAGCGCAGGCCGGCGAGTTGCTCCACCGGCTGGTGGGTGGGGCCGTCCTCGCCCAGCGCCAGGCTGTCGTGGGTGTAGACGTGGATCACGTGCAGCTGCATCAGCGCGGCGAGCCGGATCGGCGGGCGCATGTAGTCGGAGAAGATCAGGAAGGTGGCGTCGTAAGGTACGAAGCCGCCGTGCGCGGCGAGGCCGTTGACGATGGCGCCCATGGCGTGTTCGCGCACGCCGAAATGGATGTTGCGGCCGGCGTAGCTCCAGGTCTTCTCGGCCGGGTCGGGCGGGTTGAAATCGCCCAGGCCCTTGAGGTCGGTCTTGGTCGAGGGATCGAGGTCGGCGGAGCCGCCGATCAGCGCCGGGAATTTCGGCGCGATGGCGTTGATCACCTTGCCGGCGGCGTCGCGCGAAGCCAGGCCCTTGGCGTCGGCGGGAAAGACCGGGATGTCCGCGTCCCAGCCCTGCGGCGGTTCGTGGCGCCGGCGCGCTTCCAGTTCGGTATGCAGCTCGGGGAAGGCCTTGGCATAGGCGGCGAGGCGCTTGTTCCAGGCCGCCTCGTCCTTCTTGCCGCGCTCGACCGCTTCACGGAAGTGGCTCAGCGCCGCTGCGGGGATGAAGAAGTCGGGTTCCACCGGCCAGTCCAGCTTCTGCTTGGTCAGGCGCACGTCTTCCTTGCCCAGCGGCGAGCCGTGGGCCTTGAAGCTGTCCTGCTTGGGTGAGCCATAGCCGAGGTGGGTACGCACCAGGATCAGCGAGGGGCGTGTCGTCTCTTCGCGTGCCCGGTGCAGGGCCGCGTCGATGGCGGCGAGGTCGTTGCCGTCTTCCAGCAGCTGCGTGTGCCAGCCGTAGGCCTCGAAGCGGCGTGCGCGCTCTTCGGTGAAAGTGATGTTGGCGCCGGCAGCCAGGGTGACTTGGTTATCGTCATAGAGACAGGTCAGCTTGCCCAGTTTGAGGTGGCCGGCCAGGGAAGCGGCCTCCGAGGCCACGCCTTCCATCAGGTCGCCGTCGCTGACCAGGGCGTAGGTATGGTGGTCGATGACGGTATGGTTCGGACGGTTGTAGCGCGCGGCGAGGTGCGCCTCGGCGATGGCCATGCCGATGGCGTTGGCCATGCCCTGGCCCAGCGGCCCGGTGGTGGTCTCCACGCCGGGGGTATGGCCGCGCTCGGGATGGCCCGGCGCCTTGCTGCCCCACTGGCGGAATCGCTTGATGTCGTCCAGCGACAGGTCGTAGCCGGTCAGGTGGAGGAGGCTGTAGAGCAGGGCCGAGCCGTGGCCGGCGGAGAGCACGAAGCGGTCGCGGCCGAACCACTGCGGGTTGTGCGGGTTGTGGCGCAGCCAGCGGGTCCACAGGGTGTAGGCCATCGGCGCGGCGCCGAGCGGCAGTCCCGGGTGGCCGCTGTTGGCCTTCTGCACCATGTCCACCGAGAGGAAGCGGATGGTGTTGACGTACAGCGGTTCCAGTGTATTGGTATCGTTCATGTCCATTCCTTGGCGATTGATGGGCGCTGCCTATGCGCCGCTTGGCCTTAGTTGGCGATAGCGCCGGATCAGTGTATTGGTGGAGCTGTCGTGTCCGAGCTGCGGCTCGTCCCTGGCCGTGAGTTCGGCGGCGGTGCGCGTGGCCAGGGACTTGCCCAGCTCCACGCCCCACTGGTCGAAGGAATCGATGTTCCAGATCACGCCCTGCACGAACACGCTGTGCTCGTACAGCGCCACCAGGGCGCCGAGCGTTTCGGGCGTGAGTTTTTCGGCCAGGATGGTGTTGCTCGGCCGGTTGCCCCCGAAGGTCCGGTGCGGCACCAGGGCCGCCGCGGTGCCCTCGGCACGGACTTCTTCGGCGGTCTTGCCGAAAGCCAGCGCCTCGCTCTGCGCGAACAGGTTGGCCATCAGCAGGTCGTGCTGCCGGCCCAGCGGGTTGAGCGGCTGGCAGAAGCCGATGAAGTCGCAGGGGATCAGGCGCGTGCCCTGGTGGATCAGCTGGTAGAAGGAGTGCTGGCCGTTGGTGCCCGGCTCGCCCCAGTAGATGGCGCCGGTGGCGTAGTCCACCCTGCGGCCGTCGAGGGTGACGTGCTTGCCGTTGCTCTCCATGGTGAGCTGCTGCAGATAGGCCGGGAAGCGCTTGAGGTATTGCTCGTAGGGCAGAACCGCCAGCGTTTCGGCGCCCAGGAAGTTGTTGTTCCATACCGCCAGCAGGCCCAGCAGCACCGGCAGGTTGCGCTCCAGCGGCGCGTTGCGGAAATGCTCGTCCATGGCATGGAAGCCGGCCAGCATGGCGCGGAAATTTTCCGGGCCGATGGCCAGCATGGTGGACAGGCCGATGGCCGAGTCCATCGAATAGCGGCCGCCGACCCAGTCCCAGAAGCCGAACATGTTTTTCGTGTCGATGCCGAACTTGAGCACTTCCTGGTCGTTGGTCGACACGGCGACGAAGTGCTTCGCCACGGCCTTCTCGTCGCCCAGGGCTTCGACGCACCAGCGGCGCGCGGCGTGGGCGTTGGTCAGGGTTTCCAGGGTCGTGAAGGTCTTGGAGCAGATGACGAACAACGTCTCCGCCGCGTCGAGGTCCCGCACCGCCTCGGCGAAGTCGGTGCCGTCGACGTTGGAGACGAAGCGGAACTGCAGGTCGCGCCGGCTGTAGTGGCGCAGCGCCTCGTAGGCCATCACCGGGCCGAGGTCGGAACCGCCGATGCCGATATTGACCACGTTGCGGATCGGCCTGCCGCCGTGGCCGGTCCATTGGCCGCCGCGCACGCGCGCGCAGAACGCCGCCATGTGCTCGAGCACGGCATGCACCTCCCGCGAGACATCCTTGCCGTCGACGCGGACGGGCTCGTCCGCCGGCGCGCGCAGGGCGGTATGCAGCACGGCGCGCCTTTCGGTGACGTTGATGCGCTCGCCGCGGAACATCGCCTCGATGCGTCCGGGCAGGCCGCAGGCCACGGCGAGTTCCCGCAGCAGCCCGAGGGTTTCAGCGGTGATGCGCTGCTTGGAGTAGTCCAGATACAGGCCCGCGGCTTCGGCGGTATAGCGTTCGCCGCGCGAGGATTCGGTGACGAACAGCTCGCGCAGGTGGCGGCCGCCGATCTCGTCATGATGCCGCTGCAGCGCCCGCCACTGCGGCCGCCCGCTGACCAGGGGCGCGGCCTCGGTGAAAGCCGGCCGCGGCAGGTCCGCGTTCATGCGGCGCTCTTGCCGGCACCGGTACCGGCGAGGGCCGAGCTGCTGTCGGCGATGCGCTTGAGCAGTTCCCTCCAGGACTTGACGAAGGATTGGGCGCCCTCGTGTTGCAATTGCAGCGCCAGCGCATCGACGTCGATGCCGGCCTTGGCGAAGCGGGCCAGCATCTCCTCGGCGTCGCCGCCGTCCGGCGCCAGCGCGCCGCGCAACTCGCCGTGATCGGCGTAGGCGCGCAGGGTCTTCTCCGGCATGGTGTTGATGGTATCGGGTGCGGCGAGGCCTTCGACATAGAGCGTGTCGGACGCCTGCGGATCCTTGGTGCCGGTGCTGGCCCACAGCAGGCGTTGCGGCCGCGCGTTGGCCCCGGCGAGCGTGCGCCAACGCGGCGAATCCAGCAGCTCGCGATAGGCGCGGTAGGTGCGCTGGCCGATGGCGAGGCCGAGCTTGTTGCGCAGCTCCGGCGGCGCCTTGTCGGCGATGGCCTTGTCCCAGCGGCTGACGAAGAGCGAGGCGACCGAAGCCACGCGCGGATCGCGCCTGGCGGCGATGCGGCGCTCGATGCCGCGCAGGTAGGCCTCGGCGGCGGCCAGGTACTGCTCGCGTGAGAACAGCAGGGTGACGTTGATCGGGATGCCGTCGAAGATCGCTTCCTCGATCGCGGGGACGCCTTCGGGCGTGCCGGGAATCTTGACGAACAGGTTGGGGCGGCCGGCCTGCTCATGGATCTGCCTGGCGGCGGCGATGGTGCCGGCGGTGTCCTGCGCCAGCAGCGGCGACACTTCCATCGACACCCAGCCGTCGAAGCCGTCGGTGGCGTCGAACATCGGCCGGAACTCGTCGGCGGCGCGGCGCAGGTCTTCCAGCGCCAGCTCCATGAACAGACCCTCGCCGGATTTGCCCGCACGGGCCTTCTCGCGGATGCCCGCGTCGTAGGCATCGCTGTTGCCGATGGCCTCGTCGAAGATGGTCGGATTGGAAGTCAGGCCGGTGAGGGAGAATTCCTGGATGTTCTTGCGCAGGCTGCCGTCGTCGAGCATGCCGCGGGTGATGTTGTCGAGCCACAGGCTCTGGCCGAGGTCGCGCAGCAGGCGGGTCTTGTTCATGTCGATTCCTGGGTGGGTGCCGCAGCGTTCTTCTTGGCACGCTGCGGCGGGGCGGAGGAGAAACTGGAAGGAGCGAGGTCGATCAGCTGGTCGATGCGTTCGATGCACAGGTCGGGCGCGGGGTCGATGACCGTCTCGACGGCGGCCCGGGCGTAGTGGCCCTGGCGCACGAAGACGGTGGTGAGCCGGGGGCCGAGCACCTGCTTCATCGCCGCCAGGATCTGCGGCTTGTCGTCGACCATGACGTAGTGCGCGGCGGGATAGTGCCGCTGCACGGCGTCCAGCGCGCCCTGCTTGTGGATGTAGATCGAGACGCGGCCCGAGACCGCGTCCCAGATGCCGGAACGCTGCACCTTGCGCGGCTGGAACACCACGTCGCCGTCGGACAGGATTGCCGGAGTGCCCAGCGTGGCGAGGTGGGCGATGGCTTCCAGGGCGCGTGGGTACAAGCGCTGCGCGAAGGGATATTCCAGCAGGAAGGCCGACATCTCCAGCAAGGCGGGATGGTCGTCGAGGCCGGCGCGGAAGATTTCCAGGGAGCCGAGGTAGTCGGCGTAGCCGAGTTGCTCGCGCAGCCGTGCGTAGATGGCCCAGTAGTGATCACGCCCGGCGCGGCCGAAATCCTGCTCCAGGCGCGTATCGAGGTCGTCGGCGAAGCGGTCGTTGTCGAGCAGGGTGTTGTCGACATCGAGCAGGAACACGATGCCCTGCGCGTTGCGCGCTGCGGGCGGCATGGGGCCTGCCGCTAGCACGGCGTGGTCTCCTCGGGTTTCGGGTCGTGCCAGCCCTGCGTGCCGCTGATGACGCGGTTGGCCGCCTCCGGGCCCCAGCTGCCGGGCTCGTACTGCTCGGGTGGGGGCACGTCGCCCAGCATCGGATCGATCACCCGCCACGCCGCTTCGACGGCATCGTCACGGGTGAACAGCGAGGTATCGCCCTCGATCGCATCATGCAGCAGGCGCTCGTAGGGTTCCTGGTCGCCGCGCGTCTGGTGGCGGGCGATCAATTCCACCGGCTCGCCGTGCATCTCGTCCCCGGGGCGCTTGACGCGCGCGCCGGTGGAGATCACCACCTCGGGGCTGAGACGGAAGCGGAAATAGTTGGCGGTGGCCGGGCTGATATCGTCGAAGGTCGCGAGCGGCGGGCACTTGAGGCCGATCTTCACTTCGGTGGCGGTGATCGGCAGGTTCTTGCCGGTGCGGATGTAGAAGGGCACACCGGCCCAGCGCCAGGTGTCGATGTGCAGGCGCACCGCGGCGAAGGTCTCGACCTTGGAATCCCCCGCGACGCCCTCTTCTTCGAGATAGCCGCGGAACTGACCGCGCACCGCTTCCTTCGGGTCCAGCGGACGCATGGCGCGGAACAGGCGCAGCTTCTCCGCGCGCATCGCCTCGGCATCGCGCCCGGTGGGCGCATCCATCGCCAGCAGTGCGATCACCTGGAGCAGATGGTTCTGCACCACGTCGCGGATGGCGCCGACTTCCTCATAGAACGCGCCGCGGCCCTGCACGCCGAACTTCTCGGCCATGGTGATCTGGATGTTGTCGACGTAGTGGCGGTTCCAGATCGGATCGAGGAAGGCATTGGCGAAGCGGAAATATTGCAGGTTCTGCACCGCCTCCTTGCCCAGATAGTGGTCGATGCGGAAGATCGCCGATTCGTCGAAGACCTCGTGCAGTTCGCGGTTGAGCGCCTGCGCCGAGGCCAGGTCGCGGCCGAAGGGTTTCTCCACCACCACGCGCGCATTCTTGGCGCAGCCGGCCCTGGCCAGGCCCTGCACCACGGTACCGAACATGCTGGGAGGGATCGCGAGGTAGTGCAGCGGGCGCTGCGCGGCGCCGAGCGCCTTTTTCAGGTGTTCGTAGGTTGCCGCTTCGCTGTAGTCCCCATCGACGTACTGGATCCGCGCCGCGAGCCTGGCGAAGGTCTCCTCGTCGATGTCGCCGTTGTGCTCCAGGCTCTCGTGCACGCGCTGGCGCAGCTTCTCCACACTCCAGCCGGAGCGGCCCATGCCGATCACCGGCATCTCCAGCTCGCCGCGTTTGGTCATCGCCTGCAGGGCGGGAAAGATCTTCTTGTAAGCCAGGTCACCGGTTGCGCCGAAGAATACGAACGCGTCCGAACTGGGTGTGGTCATCTCGATTTCGCCTTATCCGTGGCCGCCCCTGGCGCGCCTGGGCGGCACCACGGGACCATGTGCAAGTCTGTGCGTAGGTCTGACCGCCACGCAGGCGGGATCGTTCCATGGTTTACCCATCGCCCGCTCCTGGGAGAGAGGCTGTTTCATACGTGGTTCCGCCACAGCCGGAAACCGCCGGCGAAGGCGTTGGCATTGTCGCCGCGCCGCACGCCCGGCGGCAGCTTGCGCAGGTGCCGCACATTGCCGCCGCCGAGCACGATGTAATCGGGCTGTAACGCGGCGTGCAGGATTTCAATGGTCTTCTCGACGTTGGCGCGCCATTCCTTCTTGCCCAGGTCCCGCAGCGCCTGCTCGCCCACGTAGTGCTCGAAGGTCTTCTTGCGGAAGGGCAGGTGGGCCAGCTCCAGCGGCTGCACCACGCCGTCCAGGATCGCCGCCGAGCCGAGGCCGGTGCCGAGGCCGAGGAACAGCATATGGCCGCCGTCGTAGCTGCCCAGCGCCTGCATCGCCGCGTCGTTGATCAGGCGCACCGGACAGGCGAAGGCCTGCTCGAAATCGAAGTCCTTCCAGCCCTTGCCGAGGTTGCGCGGATCCTGCACCACGCGGCCATGGAGCACTGGCGTCGGGATGCCGATGCTGACGGCGTCGTAATGCTTGCCCGCCAGCAGCGGCAGCAATTGCGCCAGCATGGCGGCCGGGGTCATCTTCGGCCCGGAAACGAACTTGATCTCCTGCCGGCCGCCCTTGAGCATCGCCTTGACATGGGTGCCGCCGATATCCAGCACCAGGATGCGCCGCGGCGCCGCTGTATCATGCCCCGGGTTCGCGCCGGACGGTGGGGTGCCGCTGCTCTTCATCCTGATCCGCCTTCTTTTTGGCCGCTCTGAATGCCGGCGGCGCCTTGTATGAATCTGACCGCCGCATCAGCGGGATCGTTCCAGACGCGTGCCTTGCCGTGGCCCGTCCCTACATCATGCGTTCAGCCTGCGGCGGCCGGCAAGCCGGCGCGCCTGATCCGCACCTCGACCTGGTGTGTGCCCAGGTCGTTCACCAACGGCACGGCGCGGTCCGCCTGGGCCACGCCATCGAGGATGACGTCGATGGTGGTGTCCGCGGTGTCCGGGGCCGGCGTCTGCTGGACGGCAATGCGATAGCTGGTCTCGCCGTGGCGGTAGCTGATCGAATATGCCGTCCACTCCCGCGGCAGGCAGGGCGTGAAACGCAGGCTGCCCTGTTTCAGCTGCAGGCCCAGCAGCGATTCGGTCATCAGGCGGTAGAGCCAGCCGGCCGAGCCGGTGTACCAGGTCCAGCCGCCGCGGCCGGTGTGCGGCGCGATGGCGTAGACGTCGGCCGCCACGACATAGGGCTCGGTCTTGTAGGTGGCCACCGCCTCGGCGCTCAGCGCGTGGTTCACCGGGTTGATCAGCGCCAGCAGCTCCCAGGCGCGGCGGCTGTCGCCCAGGGCGGCAAAGGCCATCGCCGTCCACACCGCCGCGTGCGTGTACTGGCCGCCGTTCTCGCGTACACCGGGGACGTAGCCCTTGATGTAGCCCGGGTTCATCGCCGACTTGTCGAACGGCGGGTCGAGCAGCTGGATCAGACCGTGCTCGCGTCGTACCAGGCGCTGGTCCACCGCTTCCATCGCCTGGCGCGAGCGTGCGGCTTCGCCGCCGCCGGACAGCACCGACCAGCTCTGCGAGATGGAATCGATGGAGCATTCCGGATTGGTCGAGGAGCCGAGCGGCGAGCCGTCGTCGAACCAGGCGCGGCGATACCAGGCGCCGTCCCAGGCATGCAGCGCGACGTTGTGCCGCAGCCGGGCCGTTTCCTCATGGCAGCGACCCGCGAAGGCGGCATCGCCGTGCAGCGTGGCGACTTCGGCGAAGGACGACAGCACCTCATGCAGGAAGAACGCCAGCCAGACGCTTTCACCCTTGCCGTGGATGCCGACCAGGTTCATGCCGTCGTTCCAGTCGCCGGAGCCCATCAGCGGCAGGCCGTGCGCGCCGAAGCGCAGGCCATGCTCGATGGCGCGCACGCAGTGCTGATACAGGCTGGCGCTTTCCGCCGAACGGCCCGGCAGGTCGTAATACGACTCCTCGTCGGCGCCGAGCGGGCGGCCGCTGAGGAAGTGCGCGGTTTCATCGAGCACCCCGTAGTCGCCGGTTGCCAGCACGTAGCGGCAGGTGGCCAACGGCAGCCACAGGTAGTCGTCCGAACAGCGCGTGCGCACGCCGCGCCCGGCCGGCGGATGCCACCAGTGCTGCACGTCGCCCTCCGGAAACTGGCGTTCGGCGCAGAGCAGCAGGTGCCGGCGCAGCAGCCCCGGTTCGGCGTGCACCAGGGCCATCGCATCCTGCAGCTGGTCGCGGAAGCCGAAGGCGCCGCCGGACTGGTAGAAGCCGCTGCGCGCCCAGATGCGGCACGCCAGCACCTGGTACAGCAGCCAGCCGTTGGCCAGCACGTTGAGCGCCGCATCGGGCGTTGCTACCTGCACCACGCCCAGCGTCTGCTTCCAGTAGCGCTGCACCTTTTCCAGCGCGGCGCGCGCCGAGCCCGGTTGGCGCAGCCGCTGCGCCAGCTCGCGCGCCTGAGCGAGGTTGTGCCCGGCACCGAGCCTGAAGATGATCTGCCGCTCCTGGCCGTCGGCCAGATCGAACGGCACCTGGATCGCGCCGCAGGGATCCAGTGCCGCGCCCAGCCGGCCGGACAGGCCGGAGCGGCTCATCGCTTCGGGATGGGTCAGGGTGCCGTTGCGGCCGAGGAACTCGGTGCGGTCGCCGCTCAGGGTGCGCGACAGGTCGTCGATGTCGAAGAAGGCCACGCGCCCCTCGAATTCCGTGTTGTAGGCATTGCGCGCGAACAGCGCGCCGCTGGCCGCATCGATCTCGGTGACCACATGCATGGCGCATTTCGGCCGCAGATCGCCGAGCACCCATTCGACATAGCCGGTGGCGGACAGGCGCCGCGCGCGGCCCGAGCCGTTGCGCACTTTCAGTACGAAGAATTTGACCGCTTCCTCGAGGTCGACGTACACGCACAGTTCCGAGCGGATGCCGCCGCTGGTGTGCTCGAACACGCTGTAGCCGAAGCCATGGCGGGTGAGGTAGGGCATCGCGCCGCCACTGGGCAGTGGCGTGGGCGACCAGAAATGGCCGCTCTCCTCGTCGCGCAGATAGATGGCTTCGCCGCCGGAGGCCCCGACCGGGTCGTCGCTCCACGGCGTGAGCCGGAACTCATGCGCGTTCTCGCTCCAGGTATAGCCGAGCCCGCTCTCGGTGACGACCGTGCCGAAGTGCGGATTGGCCAGCACATTCGACCAGGGTGCGGGCGTCCTCCGCGCCTGCGACGTGCCGATGACGTATTCGCAGCCGTCGGCGGTGAAGCCTCCCAGGTCGTTGGCCAGGATCAGGTCCTGCCGCGGCGGTTCGGGCAGCGCTGCCGGCTCGGCGCGATGGAAACGCACGGGCGTCAGCCGCGCCATGCGTTTGTTGGCCAGGCTCTGGCGGTTCACCTGATCCAGCAGCGTGCCGCGGCTGTCGGCGAGGATGACGCGCGCCACCGCCTGCAGCAGGATGCGGTCCTCGTTCGGAATCTGTTCGGCGGAGCGCACGAAGATGCCGCCGGGCCGGTCGATCGTCTGGGCCTGGGTGCCGGTGGCGATGAGGCCCATGATCTGGTCTTGCAGCTGTTGCCGGTAGCCGGCGTGATCCTCGTTCCAGATCACCAGATCGACCACCAGGCCTTTCAGGCGCCAGTAGGCGTGGCACTGGATCAGTTGGCGCGCCAGCTCGATGTTGCCGCTGTCGGCGATCTTCAGCAGCACGATCGGCAGATCGCCGGAGATGGCATAACCCCACAGGCCGGACTGGCCGCGCCGGTTCTGCAGCAGTATGCCGGCATCGGCGCGCAGCGAGGCATTGGCGTAGAGCACCGAGCTGGCCAGGCGGCGGTACAGCTGCGCCTCGGCCTCGCCGACATTGATCTGGCGCAGCGTCACGCCGCCATGGGTCCAGGCCAGGTCGAAGACCCGGTCGGCGAGATGCCGGTCCTGGTATCGCTCGGCCAGGCTGATGGCGGCTTCGCGATTGTCGGCGGCGCCGGACACCAGGTCGATGGTGGCCGATTGCCCTGCCTCGAGCACCACGCGGCAGCGGATGGCGACGATCGGGTCGAGCACCGAGCCCTCGCTGCCGGACAGGGCGGCGGTCTCGCGCATCGCGCACGGCGCGGCGACGCCGCCGCCGCGGCCGATGAAGCGCATGCGGTCCGTCTCGTAGGAGACTTCGCCGATGTCGCTGCCATGCGCCGCCAGCAGGTGGAACATCCACGGCGTGTGCTCGCCGACGGAGCGTGGCCGCCGCGTGCACAGGATGGCCTGGCGTTCGCGGAGGATCTCGGTCTGCACGAACAGGTTGCCGAACGAAGGCTGCATCAGGTCCGCCGCCGGCGGCGCCAGCACCACTTCCGCGTAGCTGGTGATCTCGATGGTGCGGCGCAGGCGCGAACGGTTGGTGAGGCGCACCCGGCGCAGCTCGATATCGTCTTCCGGCGAAACCACGATCTCCGAATAGCTCTCGATATCGTGGTCGCGGCGTCGGTATTCGGCGCGCCCCTCGGAGAATGTCGCCTCGTAACTGTCCGCCCGCCGCAGCGTCGGCTGGTGCGCCGCCGACCAGAACTCGCCGCTGCTGGTGTCGCGCAGATAGATGAAGGTCCCCCAGTTGTCGCTGGTGGTGTCTTCGCGCCAGCGCGTCATGGCCTGGTCCTTCCAGCGGCTGTAGCCGCCGCCGGCGTTGCTGACCATGACGTGGTAGCGGCCGTTGGACAGGAGCTGTACTTTCGGCGTCGGCGTGTTGGCGCCGAGCGGCACCTGCGTCGAGCTTTCCGCCGCTCCCGAAAAAGCACCGCCCTCCGAATACTCCGTGCTGAACTTCTGCGCGGTGGAGTTCTTCGGGATGCGCTCCTGCAATAGCAGCATGGTGGCCTGGAACCGAGGGTCCGATTCGAAGCGCCGCTGCATCGGCTGGCCGAGCAGCAGATGCGCCAGCGACAGCAGCGTCATGCCCTGATGGTGCGCCATGAACGATTGCACCACCGCACGGGTCTGGCCGCGGGTCAGGCGCGAGACGGTGTAATCGGCGGCTTCGTAGAAACCGAAGCGGCCGACCAGCCCGTCGGCCGCCAGGCGCTGCAGGTTGGCGCAGGCCGCTTCCGGCGCCACCATCAGGGCCAGGGCGGTGGCGTACGGTGTGATCACCGAATCCTCGGCCAGGCCGCGCTTCAATCCCAGGCCCGGCACGCCGAATGCATGGTACTGGTAGTTGAGGGCGGCATCGACGGTGTTGTAGCCGGACTCCGACACGCCCCAGGGCAGGGAGCGCTGGTTGCCATAGGCGATCTGCCGCGCCACCGCCGCACGGCAGGTCTGGTCGAGCAGGGTGCCTTCGTAGGATGGCATCACCAGCAGCGGCATCAGGTACTCGAACATCGAGCCGCTCCAGGACAGGAGGATCGGTTCGCCGCCGCTGCTGCTGCGCAGGCGGCCCAGCGCGAACCAGCTTTCCTGGGGCAGTTGCCCCTGGGCGATGGCGACGAAATTGCTCAGCCGCGCTTCCGAAGCCAGCAGGTCGTAGAAGCTGGTGTCGCGCCGGAACTGATCGACGTTGTAGCCGATTGCCAGCAGGTGGCGCTCGCGGTCGTAGAGAAAGCCGTATTCCATCGCTGCGAATCCACTCGCCTGCAGCGCCAGGCCCTCGACCGTCGCGATGCGCTCCGCCGCGCGTTCCGCCGCCTCCAGCAGCAGCGGGCGCAGGGCCAGCAGCCGGTCGCGCCGCGGCGATGCCGCCTCTTCGAGCAGGCCCGCATCGACGGCCGGCGGCAGACGGACGGCCCATCCGGCCAGTTCGCGCAGGGTCGGGATCCCGTCCGGCTCGACGGGGTTGCCCAGGCTTTCCGGCGCCGCCGGCAAGGCGAGCCACGGCGCCAGGAAGCGCAGTTCCTCCAGCGCGTCCTGGCACTGCCGGGTGAAGGCGCCGGCCCAATCGGCTGCTTCGTCTTCGGCGGCGGCGCCCGCACCGGCGCTGATGCCGGCGGCGGTGTCCGCGATGGCTTCGAGCGTGCGCAGCACCTGCCGCAGGCGCCCCGGCGGTGCGGCGCAGGCTCCATCCAGCAGCGCCCGCAGTCGAACGATCGGCGCTTGCGCGGGTTCTGGCGCCGCGTCGGCGAGAAGGCCGAGCGTGTCGGCCAGGCCTTCGAACACGCGCGCACCGACGATTCTCTCTCCGGGCAACGCCAGCAGGCCGGCGCGCAGGGTCAGCAGATGGCCGGCCAGGTTGCCGCTGTCCACCGAGGAGATGTAGCGCGGCGGCAAGGGCTGCAGCGATAGCGTGTCGTACCAGTTGTAGAAATGTCCCTGGTGCCTTTGCAGTTGCGCCAGGGTACGGAAGGTATCCGCGGTGCGCCGCAGCAGCGATCCGGCCGCGATGTAGCCGAAGTCGCAGGCCGTCAGGTTCGCCAGCAGCGCCAGGCCGATGTTGGTCGGCGAGGTGCGATGCGCCAGGATCGGGCCCGGTTGCTCCTGGAAATTGTCCGGCGGCAGCCAGTGATCCTCGGCGACGACGAAGCGCTCGAAGAAGGCCCAGGTGCGGCGGGAGATCTTGCGCAGGAACAGGATCTGGCCGGCGCCGAACCTGGCTTCGTGGCGCGGCAGCGGCTGGCTCAGCCACCAGGCGATGGCGGGCGCCGCCAGCCACAGGCACAGGATGGGCGCCGCCACCGCCAGCGCCCCGGTGCCGGACCGGCTGGCGGCCGCCGCCGCGGCGACGGCCGCAACGGGAGCGATCCACATCGTGCGATACGAAGCCGCGATCCCGGCGGCGTCGTATCGATCGCCTTGGTGCGGCTTGCCGGTCGCGCCGCCGCCCCGCGTGCCGGCCGTGGCTACGTTCCATTCCAGCAGATGGCGATGCGTCACCAGCATGCGCCACGCGGTGCGCAGGATCGCGTCGAGGTTGAACAGCGCTTCGTAGGGCAGGCAGGCGATCCTGAATCCGGCCAGGGCGAAACTGCGCCCGGCTGCGCGCAGCACGGCGCCCAGATGCTGGCCCAGCAGCGCTTCCCGGGGCTTGCGCAGGGCGTCGACCAGGGAAATCAGCAAAGGCGGCAGCAGCATCACGCCGAGCGCCGCCAGCGTCCACAGCCAGGGCCGGGGCAGTATCGACCAGCCGAGCAGCAGCAGCGAGGTCAGGGCGACGAGGGCGAGGCTGCGGCGCAGATTGTCGAGAATCTTCCAGCGCGACAATGCCGACAGTGGATTGCGCAGGGTACTTCCGTCCGGGCCGGGAACCTGGGGCAGCAGCCAGTGCGCGATCTGCCAGTCGCCGCGGATCCAGCGCTGCTGCCGCCTGACGTCGGTCTGGTAATGCGCCGGATATTCCTCGTACAGATGCACATCGCTGAGCAGGCCCGAGCGCACGTAACAGCCTTCCAGCAGATCATGGCTGAGGATGCGGTTTTCCGGGAAGCGATCCTTCAGCACGCGCTCGAAGGCGTCGACCTCGTAGATGCCCTTGCCGATGAACGAGCCCTCGCCGAACAGGTCCTGGTAGACGTCGGAGACCGAACGCGTGTAGGGATCGATACCGGGTTCGCTGCCGCTCAGCTGCGCGTAGCGCGAGCGGTTCGCCGCCGACAGGGTCGCGGCCATGCGCGGCTGCAGGATGCCGTAGCCGCCGCCGATGCGCTGCCGCTTCTCGTCGTAGCGCGGCCGGTTCAGCGGATGCGCCATGGCGCCGACGAATTGCCGTGCCGAATCGCGCGGCAGCTGCGTATCGGTATCGAGAGTAATGACGTAGCGCACCTTTGGCAGCACGCCGAGGTCGCCGACCAGCAACGCGAAGCGCTCCCCGGCGTCGCCGCGCAGCAGCGCATTGAGGTCGCCCAGCTTGCCGCGCTTGCGCTCATAGCCCATCCAGATGCGCTGCGCCGGATTCCAGCGGCGCGGCCGATGCAGCAGGAAGAAGTGGCCGCCGCCCGTGCCCGGATATTTCCGGTTGAGCCGGTCGATCCCCTCATGGGCCTTGCGCAGCAAGGCCTCGTCTCCGGCCAGCGTTGCCTCGTGCGCGTCGGGCAGGTCGGTGAGCAGGCCGAAATGCAGGTACTGATCCTGGTTGCCGAGGAAGCGCACTTCGAGCGCTTCGAGCAGGTCTTCGATGTCGCGCGCCGTGGCCAGCAGCGTCGGGATCACCACCAGCGTGCGCAATTCCGCCGGCAGCCCGCGCGAATAGTCCATGCGCGGCAGCAACTGCGGCGTGGTCAACAGGGTGGCGAGCCAGTTGGTCAGTGCCGAGGCCAGCTGGCTGCTGGCGAACAGGGTCAGCGTCGCCAGCAGCGCCAGGCGCCAGCCGGCGACGCCGTCGTCATGGGCGCGCAGCAGCAGATCTGCGCCGAGCAGTCCGGTCATCAGCAGGATGGCGCCGAGATACAGCCACAGCGGAGTGCGGCCGATCGATCCGTGCAGCAGGGGCGTCCATGTCTTGTGCGCTCCCACCGATCGACGCAGCTGCCGCAGTCCGCGGTCGATCAGGTAGTAGCCGACGTGTGCGATGTGTGCCGTGCCGCCGCTGTCCCGCGCCAGCGCGATGGCCGTGCGCGCCACCTCGATTTCCGGACGTCCGCTGCGTTTCGCCAGCCGGTCGATCACCTGCCGGTAACGATCGCGCGTGGTGAAATCCATGGCGCCGTAGACGCCGCCGGGGTCCTGCAACAGCACCTGCTCCACCAGGCTCATGGTCTCGACGAAGTTGCGCCATTCGGTCGCGCCGAGGAAGCGCAGGCTGCCGATGGTGTTGCTGATCGAGACGTGATCGGCCGACTGCTGCTGGGCTTCCGACTGCACCATCTGTTCAATGGTCTGGCTCGATTCCGCCAGGCGCTGCTCGATCCAGGTCAGCGGCAGGGCCAGGGCGGGTCCATGACCTTGCAGGCGGCGCGCCAGCTCGGCGACGAAGGCGCTGACCATCGGCGGGTTCGAGCGCGCCATGTCCGCGATCACCAGGATCAGGCTCTTCGGATCGCTGGCGGCGATCTCCATCATCTGGTTGGCCCAGTCCTCCGCCTGGTTGAGGTGGATTCTCGCGGTGGTGATGCGCGCGCCGACGCGGCGCAGGTTTTCGATCAGCGCCAGGCGCAGCATGATCGGAATGGCCCACAGCTCGCCCAGCGTCAGCGGCGTTACGGTCTGGTAGGCCGCCACGAAGCGGGCCAGGGTTTCCGCATCGACGCGGCCATCGCCGTGCGAGATCGCCGCCAGCGCCAGGTCGTAGACGCGCGGCAGGCCGGCGGAAGGGCCTTGCGCCAGGCGCGGCAGTTCGCGGCTGTAGCCGCTCGGCAGATGCTGGCGCGCGGTGCGGATCTGCTCTTCGATCAGGTAGAAATTGTCGAGCAGCCATTCGCCGGCCGGTGCGATGCGGTGCCTGGCCTTGACCGCGGAGGTCAGCAGCCGGCTGGCATCGATCAATATCCGCTCGTTTTCGTCCAGACGCTGCAACAGGCGGTCGCGCCTGCGGCTGCGGCTCAGGACATGCGTCGCCGCCAGGGCCTTGCCGTGCTGCTCCATCTGCTCGGCGCTGAACAGTTCGGCACGCAGCGGCGTCTGGCCCTCGTCATCGTCGATGTCGAAATGCCGGCGGCGCCAGAACGCAAGTCGCTGTCGCAGCAGCGCACGCACCGCGGCTGCGATTTTCAGCGTGGCGGGTGAGTCGATCAGGCAGCCGCCGGGCCGCTTTGCGGCAGTCGGGCGTTGTTCTTGATGGGCATCGCGTGTCCTGAGGTGCGGTACCGCATCCGTAACCGCCAGCGGCAGTCCGGAAGCAGAACCCGGGAGCGATCTACATGTATACGCTGAAGTTTTACGGATGTCTGTCCGCCATCGCACAGAGCACCACGGCGCTGCCGTATGGACCTCCGCAGATCCGCCGGAACACTGCGGCGGCGCCTCCATGTGCGCAATCGAACAGACCGTATCGCGGTGCCCGACTAAGGTGTGTCGAAGCCCGATGCCGTCGAGGACGACGGTTCCGGAAGCGATTTCGATACAGGACGCAAGCGGGAGACATTCGCCGGCGGCCGTTGCCGGCCGCCATGGCGAAGAGCCCGCGTTTCACCGCCCGCATCGCGGCCGGCACCGATGGTCAAACCAGTTGAAGGAATACTACATAATGAATCTACGACATATTGCGCTCGCCCTGGTCCTTGCGATCGCGCCCGCTTTCCCGATCGCGGCGATGGCCAGCGGCGCCGCCGAATCCACCGCCGAAGACCTCAACCGCGACGCCGCGCAGGCCTTGCAGAACCTGTACAAGGCCAGCCCGGTCGCCGCCGAGATTTCCAAGCACGCCAGGGCGGTGCTGGTGTTTCCCAATATCGTCAAGGCGGGCCTGGTGTTCGGCGGCAGTTACGGTGAAGGCGTGCTGACCAAGGGTACGACCATCGCCGGTTACTACAACTCCGTCTCCGCTTCCTGGGGCCTGCAGGCCGGCGCGCAGTCCTACGGCTATGCGGTGTTCCTGATGAACAACAAGGCTGTCGAATACCTCGACAAGACCAAGGGCTGGGAAATCGGCGTCGGCCCGACCGTGGTGGTGGTGAACGAAGGCGTGGCCAAGAACCTGTCTTCCACCACCCTGAAGGACGATGCCTATGCCTTCATCTTCGACCAGCAGGGCCTGATGGGCAGCCTGAGCATCGAAGGCACCAAGATTTCGCATATCAAGCGCTGAGTCGCACATGGCCTGAGCGCTTCAACGGCGCAGTCGCCATCGCCGGGTTTCAAGAGTAATTTTTACCGGAACGGATGTCCGGTATAAAGATCAAGGATGATCGGAGCCGCACCGCAAGGTGCGGCTTTTTTTTGCATTGACGCGGCAAGTTTGCGCGCATGTTTTCGAGCATGGCTGGAATTGGCTGCCGGGGCGCAAGCCGACCTGGACGTGCCGCTTTTTTTTATGAATCCTTTATGACGCGGCACTGATTTCCACCTGCGGCATTTCACTTTTTACGGGGGCGGGACTCTCGATTTCCAACGGGCGGCGGCGATCTAATGCCGCGGCCAGTCGACCGACGGCGCCGCATGGGAGCATTCCATGTCAGTCGTTCCCTTATTCGATTCCCGGATTTTCATTCTTGCCCGCCCGGGCGCCGTTACGGGGCGCGCTTAAATGCACGCCCTGATCGCCGATGCGGCCCTGCTGGTGGCCCTGGTCTACGGCGCATTCGCCGCGTTCATGGTGGTGACGCCGTTGTTGCGGCGTGTCGCCGCGCCCTGCATCGCGCCCGATGTGCGCGGCGCCGATGCGGTGCAAACCCCCATCACCACCGCGCGGCTGGCCGCCGCGCGCTACCCGCTGCATACCTGCAACACCCGTTCGCTCTGAACGCGCCTGCTCAAAAAAAGCGCGCTTCGCGGCAATCCGCCGCATGCCCCTGACACCCCATCCATGTACGCCTTGCGTTATCGATTTGCAACATCCGGCGACGCCGCCCTGCTGGCGCGTCTCAATGTCCATCTGGTTGAAGACGGTGCGGACTTCGGTCCGGCCGAGCCCGCTTACCTGGAGCGGCGCATGCGGCGCTGGCTGAGCAGCGGACATGACCACGCGGTGTTGTTCGAGAACCGGGATGGAGAAGTGATGGCCTACGCGGTGTACGAGGAGCAGCCGTTCGAGATCTACCTGCGCCAGTTCATGGTGCTGGGCGCGGCGCGCCGCCACGGCATCGGCCGCCAGGTGTTCGAGACGCTGCGCTCGGAGATCTGGTGCAAGGACAAGCGCCTGACCCTGGAGGTGCTGACTTCCAACCGCGCCGGCTATCGCTTCTGGCGCTCGCTGGGGTATCGCAATTGCGCGGTAACCCTGGAGATCCCGGTGCCCGCTGCGTCGCGCGGCGAGACGCGCATCGGGGAAGCGCCGCCGCGTGCCGCGCTGCCGGCGCTGGCGAAGGCTTTCATCGATGCGCCGTTGCAGGCGCTGCGCGGCCTGCGCGCCTGGTCCGGCCATCGCGTCCGGGCCGTGGGCCGCTACGGCAGCGCACTGGCTTTCGCTGGCTTCGTCTCGGTGCCCGGCGCCGTGGCGGCCCCGCCCGTGCCCGTGGTGCCGGTCTCGTTCAGCCGCGGCACGCAGGTCCTGCCCGCGCCGGTGTCGCGCCTGCCGCGCGCCACTCCCGTTGACGCGCTCAGCGACGAGGAGCTGCGGGCGCTGCGCTCCAGCGGCGCGCATTGCTCCGCTTCGATCTACCGCATGGCCTGGGCCACGGCGCGGGTCTACCAGGTCGAGCCGGCCTGGGTCGCCGCCATCATCGAGGCCGAGTCCTCCTGTCATCCGGATGCCGTGTCGAAGGCCGGCGCGCTGGGGCTGATGCAGCTGATGCCGGGCAGCGGCGCGCGCGATGCCTACCGCCAGGCCTACGGCAAGAGCGGCCAGCCCGCCGCTGCCCTGCTGCGCGATCCCGAGGCCAATATCCGCCTGGGTACGGCTTACCTGCGCGGCCTGCACCGGCACTTCGTCAACTTCGACTCGGCCCAGGTGCGCCTGCTGCTGGCTGTCGCTTCCTACAACTGCGGCACCGACCTGTTCGATGCGCAGCTGCCGGCGGCCTCCGCAAATTGGGAAGCGGCCGACGCCGAGCACTGGATCGCGCAGCACGCGCCGCGCGAGACCTATGGCTACGTGATGCAGGTGCGGCTCATGGCCATGCGCTATGCCGCCGCGATCCATGCGCTGCACGCGGCGCCGGTGGTGGTCGCAGACGCACTGCCATGATGACGCGCGGGAACGTGCCTCCGCCCTGCGCGGCCTCGGAGCTGGAGATCCTGCGCCATATCGCCGCCGGCCATGATGCCTTCACCGGCTGCGACGCCAACGGCGATTTCCGCAAGCGCCTGCAAGTCCTCGCCGGGTTGCGGCGCGCCGGGCTGATCGATCACGCGCAGCGGCTCACACCCGCGGGATATGCCTTACTGGCGCAGCAGGGCCGCTGATGCGGCGCGGCTTCAGCCGCGCGCCAGCTTCGCCAGGGCTTCTTTCGCCAGGATCGCAGTCAGTTCGCCGGCCGGCAGTTCGCGCGCGAGGCGCGCGGCCTGGCCCGACCAGAGATTGACGAAGTCGTCCGATCCGCCCGGTTCGGTCCGTGCACGCAGCGGCGTCACCGCGGAAGCGGCGAGCGGGAAGGGTGGCGCGGCGGCGGACAGCGGCCCCAGCTCGCGTACCAGGCGGTTGACGATGCCGCGCGCCGGGCCGCCGGTGAAGACGTTGGTGAGCGCGGTGCCGTCGTCGGCCGCGTTCTTCAGGGCCCGCAGATGCACGGCGGGTACCTTGGCTTCCGGGCAGAACAGGTAGGCGGTGCCGATCTGCACCGCGGACGCGCCCAGCGCGAGCGCCGCGACGATGCCGCGCGCATCGCCGATGGCGCCGGCGGCGATCACCGGCACGCGCACCGCGTCCACCACCTGCGGCACCAGGGCGAAGGTGCCGATCTGCCGCGACATGTCGGCATTGAGGAAGTAGCCGCGATGGCCGCCGGCTTCCAGGCCCATGGCGATGATCGCGTCGCAGCCGTGTTGTTCCAGCCAGCGCGCCTCGGCCACGGTGGTGGCGGAAGAGATGACCCTGGCGCCGCTGGCTTTCACCCGCCGCAGCAGGTCCGCCTCGGGCAGACCGAAATGGAAGCTGACCACGTCCGGCTTGCACTCCTCGACCACGGCGCAGAAGTCGGCATCGAAGGGCTTGCGGCTCGCCGCCGGCAGCGGCGCCGATGCGTCGAGGCCCAGCTCGGCGTAGTAGGGCGCGAGCTGCGCGCGCCAGGCGGCTTCACGCGCGGGATCGGCCTGCGGCGGCTTGTGGCAGAAGAAGTTGAGGTTGAGCGGCCCCCTGGTGGCGCGCCGCATCTGGATCATCGCGGCGCGCACCTGATCCGTACTGAGCTGCGCGCAGGGCAGCGAGCCGAGGCCGCCCGCTTCGCTCACCGCGATGGCCAGCTCCGCCGTGCCGGGCCCGGCCATCGGCGCCAGGATGATGGGCAGCTCGATGCCGAACAGATCGAGGATGCGTCGGTCGGGCCAGTTGCTCATGGCTGCTGCTCCGGAAGGAATGGCGCGGATAGTGTGCGGCACCGGCGGCCGCATGTCCCGCGCCGGCAGCGCAGGCCTTCCCTCAGGGCGCGGACGCGGGCACCGGTGGCGTGGCGGCGATGATGGCGGCGCGCGCCTTGAGCAGTTGCGCGGAAACGTTCGGAAAGCGGTCGCGCAGGAAGAAGATGCCGTAGAGGCCGCTGCCGCGATCGATCCAGGGGAAGGTGCCGAAGGCGCCCGGGCTGGACACCATGGTGCAGCGCCGGTCGGCGTTCCAGGTTTCGCACCAGTTGCCCAATGCGTATGCGGTGCCGGGCACGCCGCCGGGAGGCAGGTAGGCCATCGGCTTGCCCAGGGTCTGCGCGGTTTCCATCGCCTCCACCGCCTGTGTGGAGAGGATACGGCGGCCGTCCACCGTGCCGCCGCGCGCCAGCATGCCGAGGAACTTCATGTAGTCCCCGGCGCTGGTCACCACGCCGCCCTGGAGCAGCGGGTTCAGGGTCTGCTCCGGCGGCACGCCGCGGTCCGGCAGATGCTTCCAGACCGTGTGCGTCATTCCCAGGGGCTGCGCGATGCGCTGCGCGAACAGTTCCGACCAGCGCTGGCCGGTGACGGCCTCGGCCAGCGCGCCCGCCACCTGGAATCCCGGGCCGCCGTACTTGAAGACCTGGCCGGGCGGATCTTGCAGGGGCCGCGCGGCGATCTCGGCGGCGGAGGCGGCGAGGGTGATGCGCGGGTCCTGGCGGATGTCGACCAGGTCCTTCAGGCTGCCTTCGCCGGAGGTCTGCGCCAGCAGCTGGCGCAGCGTGATCTCGCCGGGGGTTCCCTGGAACATCGGCAGATGTTTCGACACCGGCTCGTCGAGCGACAGCTTGCCTTCGTCGACCACGGTCATGAGCAGGGCTGCGGTCATCCACTTCGAGGCCGAGGCGACCGGATACCGGGTATCCGCGTCGATCCTGCCGACATCCAGGCGGTACAGCAGCCTGCCGTCGCGCATCACGATCGCGGTAACGCCAGGTACGCCGCCCTTGACCAGGGCTTCGAGTTGCGTGCGCACCTCCTGCGGCACCGGGGTATCACCATTGACTACCTCGCCGGGCGCGGACTTGCCCTGCTTGTGCTGTTGCGCCAGGTGATGCAGCGCGCGCACGCAGCCGGAGAGCGTGAGCACCAGCAGCAGGCCGAGCAAGCCGCGCTTCATGGCCGCCTACCGGCGCCGCACAGCGGTGGCGGGACGCAGCGATGCGCCGGACTTCACCCACTGCTGCGGCATGGGCTGGGTTGAGGATTGTGGCTGCGCCGGCGACAGCGGCTGCGCAACGGGCGCGCCGAGGGTGAGCGGCACCGCCAGGTAGCCGCCGCTGCCGTTGTCGGCGAGCAATTCGATTTCCTCCGGGCCCAGCGAGTCGTCCGGGAAGTACGAGGCCAGGCCGGTGAAGTTCGAACTGCTATTACCGCAGGTCTGCGTGTAGTTGACGTGGTAGGCGTTGTAATAGGAATCGAAGATGGAGAAGTGGCCGGCGTAGGCGCAGCCGTCGGAGCTGTTGCCGTTGAAGCTGCCGTCGGCGTTGATGGACAGGCTCAGGCTGAAGCCGGAATCGCTGTAGCCCCAGCCGCCGGCGAGCAGCGGGAGATTCGAGTAGGAGTAGTAGTAATAGTCGAAGCTCAGGTTGAGCGTGCCGGAGTCGCCGTTGGATTCGGTGAAGCTGGCGGAGAGTCCTTCGTCGGTGATCTGGCCGCCGAGGTTGCCGGAGACCTGCGCCTGTCCGCCGGGGAAGGCGCTGCCGCCGGCGTAGCCTTGCAGCGTGCCGCTGAGGTCGAGGCCATCGTTGGACAGGGACAGGCTGTAGAAGTCGCCGGTGTCGTCGTCGATCATGCGGCCGTTGCCGTCCTCGTCGATGATGGCGAAGACCTGGGTCTGGCGCTGCGTGATGTTGTCGGTCAGCGTGCCTTCATAGATCCCGCCGGGCGTGGCGTAGAAATAGTCGTCCTCGCCGGAGTCGTCGCAACCGGCGAGCAGGGCGGCACCCACCAAGATGGCAATGAGAGAAGTCTGTTTGATCATGATGGCTCCTTGGTTCGTTTTAATGGCTGCACAGGGGCTGCCTGGCGCCGCAACGGGTGTCGCGGCACGGCAGGGCCCGTTGCGGCGGCCTTGCGGCCGCCGGCTCGGGTATCGCATGAATATCCTGTTGATCCGCCCGCGGGCGGACGCAGGGGTGTCCTCAGCCGCGAGAGCCGCCCTGTTCGAGTTTCAGCCGGCCGGCGGATGCCGGGGGCGCCGTGCTAGGCCTGCGTTCGGCGCCGGGTCATCGCTGCGGCCGGGGGAGCTTTTAGTGGGGCTGTACGTCGACGCTCTTCGTTTCGGAAAAGCTGCTGCCGTTGGCGCGCGTGCCGTCGACGGTGACGGTGCGGCTGGTGTCGCCGTTGGGCTGGTGCGAGTAGTCGACGGTACGCGTGGCCGTGGCGCCTTTGGGGCCGGTGCGGGTGGCGGTGGCATCGCGCGTGGTGCCGACGCCGGCGGTGTGGTTGACGTCCGTGCTGCGGCTGTAGCTGCCGCCGTTGGGGCCGGTACCGCCGGCGTTTACCTGGCGGCTGGTCGAACCCGGCTGGTGGTTGAAATCGACGCTGCGCTCATGGGTGGCGCCGTTCGGGCCGGTCTGGCTGCCGCTGACCTGGCGGCTGGTGGAACCGGGCTGGTGGTTGTAGTCCACGCTGCGCGAGCGGGTGCCACCGGCGGCGCCGGTCACCGTGTGCTGCCGTTCGCGCTGCACGACGCGCACCGGTATCAAGCGGGCGCCCTGTGCGCCGGGAACCGGTTCGCGTGCCTGCGCCGCGCCGCCGCCGAGGCAGGCAAGCGCCATGGCCGCGGCGATGGTGATGTTCAATGTGTTCATCGAAACCTCCGGGACTGCTGGTCGTCCGTGTCGAAAAGCCGAAATGTGCGGGTCCATCGAGGGCCGGTCCGCCGGGGCCGGGTTATCCACAATGCGCCCCACCTCAGCTGATACGCAAGCCGCCGCCGTTCCCTTCGCGGAAGGCGGCGGTTCATGCATCGCTCAGTGCGCGGCCGGCGCCGAAGCGCCGCCCTGCATCTGCTGCATGTGCTGCTGCATCTGCTGGCGCAGGGCTGCTTTCTTCTGCTCGCAGGTGGCCGGATCCTTCTGGCATTCCTGCTGCAGCTCCTCGCGCTTGGCTTTCATCTCCGCTCGCGCCTGCTTGCACTGGTCGCGGTTGTTCTTGCAGTAGTCCTTGAGCTGCTGGCACTTGTCCGGATTCTGATCGCACAGCGCCTTCATGCGCTGCCGCGGCGTGGCGCCGGAGTCGGTATCGGTCGTGCCCTGCGCCTGGCAGACGCCGGCGGCGGCGAACAGAGCCAGGGCGAAGAGCGGGGCGAGCCTGGTTTTCATGCGGTATGTCCTTGTGTTTGCGTGGGGGTTGCCGCTTGGTACGCAGCCGGACCGGAATCCCTTCGGCGGTCCGCGAAGGGATTTTGCCGCGGCTCCGTATCAAGTCCGTGAACGACTGAAGAGGCAGCCGCATGCTGGCGCTGGCGCAAACCCGAAGCGGGACGGACTGGACAGGCCTGCCGTGGCCGGTGTTATCGTGGCTGCCGCGCGCGGGCGGCCGGCCCGCGCCACGCCACACTCTCCACACGGAAGCGGCCGTGAGCAGCAGCGAGGATGCGCAACAGGATCTGCGCCTGATGGCCGCCGTCGCCGGCGGCGACGAAGACGCCCTGCGCCGCCTGATGGAGCGCCACCTCGGCCGCGTGGTCGGGCTGGCGCAGCGCATCCTGGGCGAGCCGGACGGCGCCGACGATGTGGCGCAGGAAGTGTTCACCCGGGTCTGGCGCAACGCCCATGCCTTCGACAGCAGCGGCCAGCGCGGGCGCTTCACCACCTGGCTGTACAAGATCACCTTCAACCTGTGCCTGGACCGGCGGCGCCGCCACCGCGGCGAATGGGTCGCCATCGACCACGAGCTGCCGGATGCCGCGCCCGGTCCGGGCCAACAGGAAGAGCACCGGCAGACGCGGCTGCTGCTGGCGCAGGGCATGGCGCGGCTGTCGGAGCGGCATCGCGCCGCGCTGGTGCTGCATTACATCGACGAGCTCACCGCGCGCGAGGCCGCCACGGTGATGGGATTGGGCGAGAAGGCCTTCGAATCCCTGGTTCTGCGCGCGCGCCGCAGCCTGCGCGAATACCTTGAATCGACATTGGGCGGAGAGCGGGCATGAGCCGGGATCAGCAAGGCGGTGACAACGAAGCGCAACTGGATCGCGCGCTGGCCGAGCTGCTCGATGCGCGCGCGCCGCTGCCGGAGGCGCGCCTGCGCAATATCCGCCTCGCCGTGTTCGCGCGCGTGGCGCGGCAGCAATATCGCCTGTCCGATTTCTTCCGCTGGCGCGTTGCACTGCCGGCGGCGTTGACCTTGCTGTTCGCCGGCGCGGCGCTGGGCTGGACGGTGGACCAGCGCCTGGGCGAGTCGCAGGACTACATGGTCGGGGCGGTCCTCGTCTTCGGAGATTTCTGATGAACCCCGCATCGCCTTACCGCTGGATCAGGGGCGTGCTGATCGCCTCGCTGTGCCTCAACCTGCTGCTGGCCGGCGCCGCCGGCGCGCTGGTGATGCGCTGGCGCCTGCATCCGGAGCAGGAGGTCTACCGCCTGGCGCTGCGCCAGGTCACGCGGCAGCTCGACCACGACGACGCGCGCGTGGTGCGGCGCGCCTTCGTGGCCCGTCGCGGGGATACCCAGGCGGCCTATGCCGAGTACCGGCAGTCGTTGAAAGCGGTGCTCGCCGCCCTGCAGGAATCGCCGCGCAACGAGGACAAGCTGCAGGCGGCGATCCGCGAGGCCCGCGCCAAACGCACCGCGGTGAGCGACCTGACCTTCGATGCCCTGCTGAACGGCGTGGAGACGATTTCCCCGGCGGGGCGGGATGCATTGCTGCGGGGCGAGCGGCGGTGAACGGCGCGTCCGCACTCACGGCGGGCAGCGCCCTCAACCGCTTCGGCCTGGGCGCGCGCGCCGGCGAGGCGGCGGCGCTGGGCGATCCGCTGGCCTGGCTGCAGCAGCAGGCGCGCGCACCGGCGGACGCACCGCAGCTGGCGGGATTGCCGCGCAGCGTCGACTACATGGCGCGCGAGGCGGACTTCCTGGAGCGGCGGCGCAAGCTGAAAAGCGATGCCGCCACCACGGCCAAAGATGCGCCGGCCGCCGCCAACGATCCGCAGCGCACGCTGTACCTGGACCTGTTCGGCGAGGACCTGCGGCGCGAGTACTTGGCGCGCTGGCAGATCGCGGCGGAGACCAATACGCCATTCGCCGAGCGTCTGGTGCGCTTCTGGTCCAATCACTTCGCCGTCTCCACCGACAAGATCACGGCGGCGCTGTATGCGGCGCCGCTGGAGCGCGAGGCGATCCGCCCGCATGTGAACGGCCGCTTCGCCGATCTGCTGCTGGCGGTGGAAGCGCATCCGGCGATGCTGCGCTACCTCGACCAGGTGCGCTCGATCGGTCCGGACTCCAGGGCGGCGCGCTATTTCGCCCTGCATCAGCCGGAAGCGGACGAGGACATGCCGCCCCTGCGCGGCCTCAACGAAAACCTGGCACGCGAGATCCTGGAGCTGCACACCCTGGGTGCGGGCTCCGGCTATACCCAGGACGACGTCACCGAATTCGCCCGCGCGCTCACCGGCTGGAGCATGCCGGGGCCGCGCCAGCTCCAGCGCGGCGAGACTTTCGACAGCGCCTATCTGTATCGCCCGCAGGCGCATCAACCCGGCGTACGCACCATCCTCGGCAAGCATTACGCGGACGAGGGCGAGCAACAGGCGCGTGCGGTGCTGGCCGACCTCGCCGTGCATCCGGCCACCGCGCAGCACCTTGCGCTGAAGCTGGCCCGCCACTTCGTCGCCGACGAGCCGTCGCCGGAACTGGTGCGGCGCATGGCGCGCGCCTACCTCGACAGCCAGGGGCAATTGCCGGCCCTGTACCAGGCTCTGCTGCACGCGCCGGAAGCCTGGGCGCCCACGGCGCGCAAGTTCCGCACGCCGCAGGACTTCGTCGTCGCCGGCATGCGTGCCGGCGGCGTACCGGTCGGCCCGCGTCCGCGCGCCTGGGAGGGCGTGCTGGTGCGCCTGGGCCAGCCGACGTTCCAGCCGCGCTCGCCGGCCGGCTACAGCGATATCGCCTCCGACTGGATCGCGCCTGACGCGCTGTGGAAGCGCGTACAGGTGGCCGAGGCGCTGAGCGAGCACGTGCCGCGCCAGGGTCTTGACCCGCAGGCGCTGGCCCACGCCGTGCTCGGCCCGCGGCTCGACGCGCAGACGCAGCAGGCCCTGGCCCGCGCCGAGGCGCCGCAGCAGGCGGTGGCGATCCTGTTCGCCGCGCCGGCCTTCCAGTGGAGAACCTGACCGTGATGAACCGCCGCCGCTTCCTCGGAACGCTGGGTACTCTTGGCGCGGGCGCCGCCACACTGAGCCTGTGGCCCGGCATCAGCGCCGCCGCCACCGGCGCCGATACGCGCCTGCTGGTGCTGCTGCTGCGCGGCGGCCTCGACGGCCTGCATGCGCTGCCGCCTCATGGCGATCCCGCTTACGCCAGATTGCGCGGCCCGCTGGCCCTGGCGCCGGACGGCGCGCAGGCGGCGTGGAAGCTGGACGGCACTTTCGCCCTGCATCCGCAGCTGGCCTTCGCGGCGCAGCTCTATGGCCGCGGCGAGTTCATGCCGGTGGCCGCCGCGGCACCGCCGTACTGGGGGCGCTCACACTTCGACGCGCAGGATTGCGTCGAGAACGGCACCGATGCGCCGCACGGCGCGCAGAGCGGCTGGCTCAACCGCGCCGTTGCCGCCATGCCCGGTGTCGAAGGTCTCGCCGTGGCGGCGGTGATGCCGCTGATCATGCGCGGCACGGCCAGCGTCGAAACCTGGTCGCCGCCGCTGCCGCAGCATGTCGATCCGGTGTTGCTGCAAAGGCTGGAGCCGCTTTACGGCGACGATCCGCACCTGGCCGCGGCCTTCGCGCAAGCATTGGGCAACCAGGGCGCGGGCATGGACGAAGCGGCCGATGCCGGGATGCAGATGGGCGAGACCGGCATGAGCATGAAGCCGGGCGCGCAGGCCGCCGCGAGCGACGACAGGATGGCGGCCAAGGCCCTTGCGCGCGGCCGCCTGCCGGCGCTGATGAAATCGGCAGGCGGCATGATGGCCGCCGCCGGTGGTGCGCGCATCGCCTTCGTCGAGGACTACGGCTGGGACACGCACGCCAACCAGGCGGCGATCCTGGTGCGCAAGCTGAAGGAGCTGGACGATGCCTACAGCGCCTTCCACGACGCCATCGGCCCGGCCTGGGGGAAGACGGTGGTGGTGACGGTGACCGAGTTCGGCCGCACCGCCGCCATCAACGGCACCGGCGGCACCGACCACGGCACCGGCGCCGCGCTGTTCCTCGCCGGCGGCGCGGTGCACGGCGGGCGCGTCGGCGGGCAGTGGCCCGGCATGGCGCCGGGCGAGCTCTACCAGCAGCGCGACATCCACGCCACCACCGACCTGCGCGCCGTGTTCAAGGGCGTGCTGGCCGGGCACCTGGGCTTGAGCGATGCGGTGCTGGCCGAGAAGGTGTTCCCCGGCAGCGCGCGGCTCGCGCGCTATGACGGCCTGTTGCGCGCCTGAGTTTCATCCCGGCGCGCGGCGGAGTCTTACTTGACGATCACCGTGCCGGTCATGCGCGCGCCGTGGATGCCGCACTGGTAGGGATACTCGCCCGGCGCGGTGAAGGTGCGGGAGAAGGTGGCGCCCTTGTCCATCCGCGGGCCCTTCACGTCCGGAAACTTGATCATGTGGTTGGAGTCGTCGGCATTGGTCCAGGTGACCGTGGTGCCGGCCGGTACGGTGATGGTGGCGGGCACGAACACCATCCAGCCGACGTTGACCGCATTCGGCGCCGTCGGCGCGGGCGGCGGCGGCACTTCGATCGCCATTGCGGGAGCGGCCAGCAGGCCGGTGCACAACAGCAGCAGCGCCAGCGGTTTGAAGTGTGTCATGTCGATCCTTTTTCGGGGTGGGTCTGTAGATCTGTGGTGCGGTGATCGTTATTGGTGCGTCTGGTTGGGTGCGTCTAGTTGGTGCGGCAGGAATAAAAGACCCGGCTCGCACAGGGCAGCGCGAGCCGGGAGTGCCGTTTCCGGTCAGGCCGTGTACTGGCGGGGGAGCCGGTGCGCGGACAAGATCGTTCCCGGTAACGGCGCAGTCCGTGGCGTAGGGAGAACCTCCGCGGACCACCGTAAAACCATTCGCCGCAAAAGCCCGCGGCCAAAAAAAAGTCCACGCTGCGGCGGTGGCCGCGGCGTGGACGTCTGTGTCCTGTGCCGGTCTGCAATGGCCGGCGGGATAAATATAGCAAAACAGATGCCAAATTATGTCTTGCGCATCGGATTTCGCCGGTTTTTCGTATTCAAGGTGCAACCCGCGTTGGTGCAAACCGCGTTGGGGATTTACGAACACATTGTCCGGACGCCCGGCACTTTCACCGCACGGAGCGGGCGTTAAGCTGTCCCCATGGTGGAGGCTTGAATACTCCTCCCGGACGGCGACCACAGGAGGTGGCCATGGACCATGACAGAAGGCGTTTGCTCGGCGGCGGCGCGGCGGCTCTCGCGCTTGCCCTGATCGGCACCCGCGCCCAGTCGGCAAGCACGGAGACCTACCCTTTGACCCATACCGATGCGGAATGGCGCAAGCTGCTGACGCCCGCTCAATACGATGTGCTGCGGCAGGAAGGCACCGAGCGGCCCTACAGCAGTCCGCTCAACGACGAGCACCGCGAGGGCGTGTTCGCCTGCGCCGGCTGCGCGCAGGAACTGTTCTCGTCGAAGACCAAGTTCGACAGCGGCACCGGCTGGCCCAGCTTCTGGAAGCCGCTGGACAAAGCCGTGACGGAGCGCGGCGACCGTACCCTGGGCATGGAGCGCACCGAGGTGCGTTGCGCCCGCTGCGGCGGCCACCTCGGCCACGTCTTCGACGACGGCCCGCGGCCCACCGGCCTGCGCTACTGCATGAACGGCGTGGCCATGACCTTCAAGACCGCTCAGGCCTGATGCCATGAACAAATGGATCGCAGCCCTGGGCCTCGCCGCCGGTGTGGCGCTGTTCTGCCAGTTTCCGGCGTACTCGGAAGGGCCGGCACGCCTGGTGCCGCCGCCGGCGGTGGATGAGCCGGCGGCCACCGGCAGCGCTTCCGGAACCGCGGTGTTCGCCGGCGGCTGCTTCTGGGGCGTGCAGGGCGTGTTCCAGCACGTCAGGGGCGTGAGCGGCGCGGTGTCCGGCTATGCCGGCGGCAGCGCCGCCACCGCGCACTACCAGATGGTGGGCCTGGGCGATACCGGCCACGCCGAGTCGGTGCAGGTCACCTACGATCCGAAACAGATCAGCTACGGCCGGCTGTTGCAGATCTTCTTCTCGGTGGCGCACGACCCGACCCAGCTCAACCGGCAGGGGCCGGACAGCGGCAAGCAGTACCGCTCCGCCATCTTCCCGCAGAACGCCGTGCAGCAGCGGGTGGCCGACAGCTACATCGCCCAGCTCAACCAGGCCAAGGTTTTCTCCCGGCCCATCGTCACCCAAACCGATCCGGCGCCGGGCTTCTTTCCGGCCGAGGATTACCACCAGGATTTCCTGACGCTGAATCCGGACTATCCGTATATCGCCATCAACGACCTGCCCAAGGTGGAAAACCTGAAGCGGTTGTTTCCGGAGCGTTATCGGGACAAGGCGGTGCTGGTGTTGGCGCATGCCTCGGCGAGCTAGCTGTGTCACCCGCCAATTACAGGCTTGAGCTTACGCATCCAGGCCAAACACCAGACACCAAATAGAGTCCTGCTTACGACCAGGTATGCGACTGCGGCAGGCACCGATATTTCTATCTCCGTTCCGGCACCTTTACGGCTCCTGATCGTCAGCTTTGCGCTCAACTTCTGCGCTCGCTCCCGCATTCCAGTGAGGCCCCAGTGACCGGCCCGCACGCCGTCGATGAGAACCTGATCGTCGATGCCGGCCCCGTTATCGGTAATTCGAATCCTTAGCCCAGCGGCTTCAAAGTCAAGTTCCACCTCGATCTTGCCGGCGTTTGCATGATTGAACGCGTTGTATATCGCTTCTCTTCCGAGAAGGTAGAGCTCTCCGGCGCACGTGCGTTGCAGCGGGCGGGACTGTCCTGTCACGACAACCCGGAATTCGGTCCGGTTCAGCGTGTTGAACTCCTCGGCCGCCTGAGCCAGGGATTCCGGCAAGTCCAGCGCTTCAGTCCCGACCGCACGGAGATCCAGCACCAGCTTGCGGCCTTCAAGCATGACACGATCCGATTGCTCCAGTGTTTCGATGAAAACTGCACGTGCCGGCTCAGTGGAGGCGAGTTGCGAAGTGGCGCTATTGAATCTGAGGAGCAGTCCCTGGATGCCTTGAAAAAAAGTGTCGTGCAGATCGCGGGCAATGCGTTCCCGCTCTGACAAACGCTCAAGCATTCGCGCCTTGATCTGGCCGGCCAATTGCCGAAGCCTGAATCTGTACAACAGGTAAAGAAGCAAAGCTGACGCCAAAAGGCAGCTCACAAGAAACCATGCCGTCTGGTAGAACGCGGCCTCGATATCGAAGGCCAAGGTCGCCCCGTCTTCGTTCCATACACCATCATCGTTGCTCGCGATCACCCGAAACCTGTAGCTTCCCGGGCTCAGGTTGGTGTAAAAAGCCTGCCGGCGCGCGCCGGGATCCTGCCAGTCCTTGTCCCACCCTTCGAGCTTGTATCGGAATCGCACCTTTTGAGGAACACCGAGGCTCAATGCGGTGTAGTCGATCTCAACGTCCCTGGTCAGAGCAGGGAGCCTGAGAAATTGAGCGGAGGAGTAATCATGATGGTCGGCTATGACCCCTTCGATATGCACAGGCGGCACCAGGGAATTCTGTCGCAAGTCGCTCGGATCAATCATCTGCAAGTCGGTTTCGTTCGCAAACCAAAGCGTGCCGTCTGCAGCGGCAGTTGCAGAGGGCGCAAAGACCGATCGTCCACTCTGTGCGCCATCGAATACATCTAGGGTTTCAACCTTGAGCATGGGAGATGGGTTATTCCATGCTGCTTCCAACTGTTCACTCGGAACCCTCGTAAAGCCGCAGGGCTGGGACAGCCACAAGTCGCCGTTTGTGGCCATGACCAAGGAATTAATCCGCCTGCACGGCAAACCATTCTTCTCATCAAGGATTTTCCGGATCCCATTCTTCCAACCAACCAGTCCGCCAGTTGAGTTGGCCCAGATTGATCCGTCTAGCCCCTGAATCAGACTCCCTATGCGGTCATGATTTGGATTCGGAGACCACAAATCGAAGGTTTCGAGCTTGCCGTCACGCAGGAGACCCAGCCGACCGTCTATCAGCCCAAGGAAAATGCCGCGCTCTCCAGCCACAATTGCCATTGTTGATGGTACGCGATCAGCTGGATACTCTTCGACGAACTTGCGCTCATGAATACGGAGCAAGGAGAGCGGACTTGCGGTTGCAACCCACAGGTCGTGGGCCGAATCCTCGGTCATGCTTATTACGGTGCCGAGTTGATCTCGTCCGGGTGGCTTCAACAACTGGAAAACCCTTTGGTCGTAGACGTAGAGCTGGTTGTCTACACCCACCCACACGGCGCCGGTGTGGTCTTCGAGGAGAGAGGTCACTCGTTCCCCAGGAAGTCCAGACTTCTTGGTCAAGTGGAGGATCTGACCGTTCTTGATCGAGTCCAACGACCCAAAGTTGCCGATCCAGATGGAGCCATCACGACCCGCAAGCACGGATTGCACGACATTCTCGCTCAAGCCTTCTGCTTTGGAGAACGTGATGACCTTGAGGTCTCGGAATCGGTCCATCCCCAGGGACGTGACAATCCAAACATTGCCTTCCCTGTCCTCAAAGATCTGCTTCACTCCATCGCTGGATAAACCATCCGACCTTCGATAGTGGTCAACAACATCACCCTGGACGTGAACAATTCCGTCACCGACCGTTCCTATCCACAAGGCACCCTTTCGATCCTTGAGCAGCGCGGATACCTCCAATGTGCTGCCGTCGAGCCCGCGCGCAGCGAACGAATCCCAGTGTCCATTCAGCAATCGTTGCAGTCCTAGCCCTGGGCCTGCTCTTTGAACGCCGACAAGGATCGACCCATCCTGATCGACGAGCGTTGCACCAAGGCCCTCGAGGCCATCTGCCGTCTTCAGAGCGGGCATCTCGAAAGTAGTAGCCGAACCGGTCTTCCAACGGGTAATCGAACTGCTATGACCAAGCCACAAATACCCTTGTGGATCCAGCGCAAGCGTTGGCACGTACGGCGCCGGTATTCCATCAGCGTTTCCAAAGCAGTGCGACGTCGTACCGGTTATCTGGCACAGCGGCCCCTTACCGACGGCAGTTCTCGTCCGCCCAATCCAGATCGATCCACTGGGGTCTTCTACAATCCCCTGAATCCGACCGGTGATGTCGGCATATGAGGTAGCCGTACCGCTCTTCAACCGCGCCAATCCGCCGGCGGTTCCGATCCACAAACTGCCATCGCTCGAGCCGAGCAGGGAGGTCACATTCATGTTGGGAATGCGCACGCCGGCCGGCGGGGTCCAAGCAACAAAGCGCGTGCCGTCAAACCGCGTCAATCCATTGCTGGTGCCGATCCACAGATAACCATCACCGGTCTGGGCAATCGCGGCCGGAACACCGCTGAAGACGCCATCCTGCACGCGCCAGGCGGTATGACCAGACTGCCGCAATTGCTTGGGCGGCCCAAGAGCAAAGCTGCGCGCCGGACAAAAGCCCAGGAGGAGACTTACGGATAGCGCGTAAATCATGCCGCCGGAGACGAGTTTCCCTCTTTCACGTCTCATTGTTCCGTCCCCGGGCAGGTGCCTGATCGTACGCTACTTCGAGCCGTATCGTTCCCCCCCTAAAGGGCCATGCTGATCTAGTCATTGCGAGGTGCGGAGTGGGACCTGCGGAAGCCTATCCTCCGCGGATGCAAAGACTGTTTTCCGGGTTCCCCTCAGGAGCGGCAGGTTGCGCTCTGATCATGCTGAGGGCTTGTGTCGCCGAATCCATCTTGGCACTTGCACATTCGCAACCGGACACGGCAGGTTATCCGCCGACTTTGGCCCTAATGGGCTCGGTAACTGCTAGCTTGTTCCTGGGAGTGTGGACCCCGCTGTGCTGCCTGATCGCAATCGCTGCCCAGATCACCTTTTTGGTCGTACCCGGGACCCCGGATCCGCTGCAGGCCGCAGTTGCCATCCTCCAGGCGATCGCACTATCACTCCTGGGACCGGGCGCCTACTCCATTGACGGGAGACGATATGGCCGCCGTGTCGTTGTCCTACCGGAACAAGACTCCTGAGGGCTGGGGCTCAAGGAGAGCGGAAACCCAGCCACCAGATTTCGGTATCACGCGGCACCATACGGTCATACAGCGCACGATCAGCGAGGTGCGAACATGGACACAACCGATTGTTCAATCTGATTGACTGCGCCAGCGGATTCGATGAGTTCTGCCGCCCGGCTGCCTCGAAGGCCGGCCGTCGTGGGACGCCCGCCCCGGACGAAGGTGTAGAACCCTTTGACTTTGTAGGCGCCCAAAGCGGCCACAAACTCCCTTTGATGGGATAAAACATGTTGAAATGCGGGGGACCGGAAGAACTCGCGCGCCGCCCGGGCACTTGGAAAGGCCGCCTCGATAACCGCCAGATTCAGGCGATCGTCATCCACGATATGCGCGACTCCCGGACTGGGCGGAGCCGGGTGCGCGTTGTCGTATGCATCGGGCAGATGGAGTTTCCACTTTTGAACAACATCGGTTCGTGCCAGCTCGGCGCTGGTCTCGCGAAGCCACCCCGTTGCATCGACATCGGTCCTTTTGTTCATATATACGTGCACGCGGTGATATCGGTCCGGCCCATTTCGGCAACCGTCCTCCTCCCGATCAACGTAAGTCGTTGATCCAGTCGGCAGCGCATAGGCGACCGCTTCGCCAATGAAATTCGCCTCGTCCTGATAGAGAATGGTTCCGGCTTTTGCAAAGATGGCCTGATTTTCTGCATTCTCGAACCCGAGTTCCGCGGACCCGTCCAGCACCGCCAGAATCGGCCTCACACCGTCGGCGATGGGCCACAGATTGGCGGAGTGGGACCTGTCGAAGTGCTGCTGTACATAGAAGCCGAGGCCGGGCAGCCGGGAGCACAGAGTGCTGTGTACGTCGCGCCAGTACGTTTCGAACATTTCAGAAGGAACGCCGTCACGACGCCGAACGGACGCATAAATGTTGTGACGCACCACGCTGTCACGCCGCGAATAGTCTTGGTTAGCCATTGAATGCACCAGTTTGAGTTGGTTCGGGTTAAACAGCTGCCACGCGATCCAGAAGGACTTTTGGATCGAAATAGGCAACCAATAGGCGTGTGGCCAGGTCGTTCTCGATATCCCAGTGCTCCGAAATGATGACGCTCTGTTCCGTGCCTCGAACCCCGATATCAATCAGAGCGACGACGTGTCCGCCTTGTGCAGTCAGGCTGATGTAGCGCAGCTTCGAGAAATCGAGTGTGTCCGCGACACGCGGCAAGAGCTCCAGATATTGCGCTTTGTTGAAGTGGCCGCCCCACGGCAGATACCCGGGAACGAACAGCTCAAAGCGATCAGAGAGACGATCCGCAAAGCTCGTGATTTCGCCACGCGCCCCTCCGCTGTAGAAGGACTTGACGATCTCGAGCGCACCCTGCGCCATTCCGGTGTTGTTCATGAGCGACCTCTTTGTTGGCTGGGCGCCACGATGGCCTGCCCTGCAAGCGTAATATCGGGACTTCTATCGATCGTCGTGCTCTGGAAATAAGCCAGCTGAAGAGCAGGTGACGACTGTATCCATAACGCCACCAGCCGAAAGTGCAGCGACAGTTCCTTGCCGGAGCGGGTTGAAACAACCCGGCTTTCACCGGTGAGGATGGCGTGGTCGCCGCAGATGCGAATACGTTCGTCGAACAGCTCTATGGACTTGAACCGCAGCGATCCTCGCTTCAAGTCGTCCAGAACATCTTGCTTGTCGAGGACGGTCCCATCCGCTCTTACCAGCATGTAGTCATCCGAGTACACGGACGCCAGGAGTTCAAGGTCCATGGCAATCAAGGCCCGGTAGAACAGGTTTCTCTGTGCATCGAGCACATTGCCGGCTGTCATATCGGATCTCCCTGCTTGCATTTGGAGACGACAGGAATCAGTTCGGCTTTTCGCCGCCACTGCAGTCGGGATCCGACCGTGCCGCCGTCCGGCCGGGAATAGCCCGCCGATAGCACCAGTCGATCGTTTGCCATTTCAACAGTTCGCCGCTGCGGCTGGCCGATCAGGTTGGGTGTCAGCGCTACAACGACCAGGTGAGCGACTTCGGCTCGCGGTTCGTCGACCCGATACTGGCCGCAGTAGGCAATGTATCCGCTGGCAATGGCTTCGTAGGGCTCTCCGTGGCCCTGCCCCCAGGCTCCATGGCCGAGCGGCGGCCTCCCTGGCTTCATCAGTTGCACGGACATGAAACCGTCCACTGTATAAATCAGGAAACCCTCCGCGGCGGACCCGAAGGGCAGCCGCTCGGTTCCTGTCTCATCCGTCTCCGAATAGCGCTCGAGAACCCAAAGGCCGACCAAGGCCCGGGCCAGCGGCCCCGGCAATGCTTGGTGTATGTCGCCGCAATCGAAAAGGCTCATCGCGCTCCCGGGGGTACCAGGCAGCGGATCAACATGATCCGGAGGCGTGGACGCGCTCACGCGACACCGTGGACGCCGTAATCGGTATACCCATGAGCGGATCCACCGTAAAAGGTCGAGCGATCGTAGGGCATCAGGGGCCAGCCTTCGCGGATGCGCTCGACCAGGTCGGGATTGGCCAGGAAGTGGCGGCCAAACGCGATGGCATCGGCCCAGGCCGACTCGACGGCCTGCACTGCGCTATCCGGAGCATAAGCTGCCGCCGAGATCAGATGACCTTTGAAAACCGGGCGGAACAAGCGGGCATTGTTCAGGGCGTCTGCGTGCAGGGTGTCGCTCAAGCCCAGTTCGGAACCGCGGCCCTCGATCAGGTGCAGATAGGCGATGTGGCCGTTCAGGGACTTGATCACCATGCTGAACAGTTGCAGGACGTTGCTGTCGTGTATCCCGCCGTACTGGCCAAACGGCGACAGACGCACCCCAAGGCGATCATGTCCGACGGCGCTCCCAACCTGCTCGACAATCTCCAGAAGGAAACGAGCCCGATTTTCAGGCGATCCGCCATAGCTATCGAGACGCCGGTTGGTGCCATCCTCAAGGAACTGGTCGATAAGGTGACTGTTGGCCCCTTGCAGTTCCACACCATCAAACCCGGCTTCCATGGCTTTCTCCGCCGCCTCACGGAAGCTGGCGACAATCTGCCCGATTTCCGCGATGCCGACTTCTCTGGGCATCTCCGGGGGTACTTGCTGGAAATCCCGGGTCAACGCCGGGATATTGGCCACCGTGGCGGAAGGCGCACGCGGTGGCCCGCCATCAGGCATGAGCGAGGAATGGGAGTTGCGCCCATTATGTGCGAGTTGCAGGACGATGCGGCCGCCACGGTGGTGGACCGCGTCGGTGACGCGCTTCCAGCCGGCGATTTGTGCCGGGGTGTAGATTCCAGGCGCATTCGGATAGCCCTGGGCGTCGGCGCTGATGGCCGTGCCCTCAGCGATGATCAACCCAGCGGAAGCGCGCTGGGCGTAGTACTCGGCGTTCAGCGCAGTGGGCACGTTTCCGGGGCCGGCTCGCATACGGGTCATCGGCGCCATCACGATGCGGTTTGGAAGCCGGATTGCTCCCAGTTGAAGAGGGGAGAAGAGCGCAGTGTGCTTCATCGGATGTTCTTCCTGTGAAACCTGGGTGGAAGCGGAGCCTTCGCCATGAGCGCAGACGCCGGATCAGCTGGTGGTGATGTTGCCCATGTCGATCTTCACCAGCAGAGGCTCGGGCACCCGCTGGTAGTCGCCCTCGTAGGCGTAAATCCGGCGCTTGGTAGGAAATATGATGCCGTCGACGTTGCGGTAATCAGAGGCGTAGTTGAGACCGGTGGCTCCGCCGAGGATGTCCACCGTGTAGTCGTGGCGGCGCAACAAACCGTCCGGGCCGAAGCAGGAGATCTGCTGGCGCGTATGGCTTTTGACGCGATCCGGGAAGCTGACCTTCAGCCGCCTCCAGGTCTCGCCTTCCACTTCGATCGAAGCGATCTCTTCGGTGATGAATCCGTCCTGTGTGTAAAGGAACGGCGTATTCAGGTAGGTCCAAAGGGCCTCCCCCTGGAAGTAGGCGACGTGGAAATCGTCCCAGGGGGTCTCCCGCACCTGCCCCTGGAATGCAGCTTCCGGATTGTCGCGCGCCTGGATCAGCGTTCCGTCCTTGCGTTCCACGGCGATTCGCCGTGGCTCGAAGACGATGCGCTTGTCCTCATCCGGGAACTCCGTGACCATGCGCTCCTTCCTGGTGTCCACCGTCATTACGATGTTCTTGAAATAGTCGGGCTTCCCCTTCAGATGCCAGATGGCCCCCGTAATGGAAGCGCTGACCTTGACGGCCGACAACTTGTTCCAGCGATCGAGTCCGCCATGTGCCTGTACCGCCGTCGCCAATAAATCGTTCATGAGAGACTCTCCGTTCTTGACTGAATAGCCGGCCTTGGCCGACAGATGTTTTTTCGCGCTATGCGTTCGATGCAGGATGCCGCTGCGGGCGCTTCAGGTGACCGGCGCCTCTGCCTGTTCGTTGAACGAGATGACGAACGCCGCCTCGTTCGGACCTGCCTGATCGCGTAGGAAGCGGGCCTGCGGCACCAGGATCTCGTCGGCGTCGGTCGCCAACACTTGCATGGTCTCGTCGATGAATTCGTCCAGGGGCATCGCGCGCGGTTCCTCGCTGCTGTTCAGCAGTTCGGTCCGCACCCAGGGCGGAATCACCTCGAGCACGCGTACCCGCGTATTGCGTAGCTTGAAGCGCAGGGACTGGGAATAGGAATGCAGCGCGGCCTTGGTCGCGGAATAGACCCCGGTCATAGCCATGGGCGTGAAAGCCAGGACCGAAGAGACCATCAGGATGGCGGCGGAGTCCTGCTGCTTGAGGTGTTCGATCAGTTCGCCGGTGAGACGGATCGGCCCCAGAAGATTGGTGGTGACAGTCGAGGAAAGAAGCTCATCGTCGATCCTGGCCGCGGCATTATCGATCTGCATGATGCCGGCGTTGTTGATCAGTACGTTCAAGCCCGGATACCTGGCGACCAGGTCCCCGGCCACTTTGCGGATACTGGCCGGATCGGTGATGTCTAGCTCAATGGCGTCGATGCCGGGGTTCGCGGCAGCCATCCTGGCCAGATAGTCCTTGCGGCGGCCGGAAATGATTACCTTGTTGCCGCGCCGGTGCAGAGCTTCCGCCAGGGCCCGGCCAATGCCCGAAGCGCCGCCCGTGATGAATATCGTATTGCCGCTAAGTTTCATATCTGACTCCTGCGATTCGAAGGTTGATACTTCAGGAAATGGGATAGATGGACTCGAACATCAGGCGCCCGCTCCTGGACTCCGCCACGCCGGCTTCATCCTGGATCACGTCCCAGTGCTCCACGAGCAGCCCATCCCGGATCAGGACGATGTCGACCACGATCCAGTTCTTCGGCATCCCGTGTCCCGAGAAGCGGCCGTGCAACACGACGTAGTTGCCGCTCGCGACAATCAGCCCCGGTTCGTGGCGCAGGGAAAGAGGCAGGGACCTGATCAGGTCGAACAGGCCGCTCCGCCCAGGCGGGATATACGCACTGTGCTGGAGGTAGTCGGGGGACCAGAAGTCTTCGGCAGCCGCATAGTCGCGCTGGTTGAACAAGGTATCGAACGCGGCAAGGACCATCGCTTTGTTTCTTTCCTGTAGATCCGCGGTCATCGCGTGCCTCCGATCTCGACGGTTTTGCCTGTGGCCGACGAGCCCTGGATGGCATCGATGACCCGGTGCAGAACCACGGCGTCCGAGAAATCGGGAGCGCCTCCGTTTCCCGCGCCATTCCCTTCCGCGAACGATGCGTACAGGTGAGCCAGATCCTGCACACTCACGTCGAGCGACGAATCGGGGATGCGCTGATAACGGGCCGGAACCGGAAGAATGCGCCATGTCCCGTCCGAGCTGTTCGCGCCTTCGATGATGTTGTCGTGGGTGGTGACGAACGATTTCTCGTTGCTGATGCGCAGATCGCCTTGCGTTCCGGTGATGTCGATTTGTAGGCCGGCGTTGTGGCGCTTGCCGCCCTCGATCTGGACCTGGTAAAGCGCGCCATTCTCCAGCGTGCCCTGGACCATGACGCCGTCCGGTGTTTCGCTGGCGAACGTCTTCCCGGTACCGCTCAACTCCAACAGCGGAAATTGCGTCGCCACCACGGCGCCGACAGTGCGGGGGCGGCCGACGGCCCGGAACAACATGTCCATGAAGTGGCCGCCGTAAATGGAGAGCACATGAGAGAAGTTCTCCGCCGGCAGAGTCCAGGCCAGGTCCGGCGGACGCACAGATCCGAACGAAGCGACACTGACGTGCATCCGCACAGAGCGCAGCTGCCCGACATAATCCTCGCTCAGCAGGTCTCGCAGGTATCGCGCACTGGGCCCGACGGTCCGCTGCAATCCCACCACGTGGCGCACCCCGGCGCGCCGCACCAGCGCCAGCAACTCGGTTGAATCGGCGGTGCTTACCGTAAGCGGCCACTCGCAGTACACGGCCTTCCCGGCGGCAACCGCCATTCTGACCGCGGCGGCATGCTCGGGAGCCGGGGCGAGGACCGCCACCAGATCCACTTCGGGATGCTCGACCAGGGTTCGGGGATCGCTGAAGGCATGCGGGATGCCGTGGTCGGCTGCGATGGCCGACGCCCGGGTTTCCGACCGGCTGGAGATGGCGGTGATGCTGAACCCGGGCAGCAGCCGCAGCGCGGGGATGTGGCCGTAGCGGGCCCAGTTGCCCACCCCAACCAGACCAACCCGGATCGGTGTCGCATTGTTGTTCATCGGCTGCTCCATACCTTCGGTGAGCTGCTATCCGGGCTTCAGCTAGTAGCGGAAACGGTCGGCATGCTTGCCGACGAAGGCCGCCAGGGTTCCGGGCTGGCGGCCGGCGATCTCCGGGAAGTTGTCGAAGATCTGGTCGGCGCCGATATCCACGCCATTGGTGAAATCGGTATAGCTGTCGAAGACGCACTTCATGTAAGCGGGTTCCGCCCCGGCGGCCAGCACGTTGCGCAGGAATTCCGCGGGCGGCCGCGCTTCGTAGGAAAAGGGCTGATGCAGCGCCGCCGTGAGTATTCGGGCGACATCGTGATAAGTCAGCGCCTCGTAGCCCATGCGCAGGATTTGCCCGGCATGGCGCTGTGGATCGAGCAGGCAGGCGGCGGCCGCCGCCGCCACGTCGTCGCAATCCACCCAGCTGAGGCGCGCGTCGCCGACGTAGTGCCGGATCGCCCCATTGACGATGAAACTTTCGCCGCCGTAGCCGAGCAGGTTCTGCATGAAAATCTCGGGGCGCAGGTGGGTGAAGGTCACGCCCGACCACTCGATGTAGCGCTCGATGAACTGGTGCCAGCCGTAGTGGGCCACGCGCGTATCGTCATCGCCGCAGGCGCCCAGGTGGACGATCTGGCTGACGTCAGCGCGTTTGGCCGAGTTCACCAGGTCCTTGCTCTGACGCAGCATGTCCACGGTGTAGCCGGTGGCCATGAAGATCCGGTCGACACCCTCCAGGGCCGGTGCGAAGGTTTCGATGCGATCGAGGTCCAGGTGTACGACCGGGACGCCCAGGCGAGCTGCTTTATCGGGATTCCGCGCCGCGGCGACCACCTCGACTTCCGGACGTACCTTCAACAAATGCACCAGGGCACCGCCAACCTGGCCTGTCGCACCCAGCACCAACACACGCGGTTTCCTGTTCATGTTCAGCGGTCCTTTAGAGTGAGTTGTACGACGGCGCAGCTAGGCCCGGATGGACGACGCGGCAAGCTCGATGATCTCGGCGACTTCACGCGGCCGGGACATGAAGGGCGCATGGCTGGAGGGCACGGTGCGGACCGTGGCGTTCATGCGCTTGGCCATCAGTTCCTGCGCCGGCGGCGGAATCATCTGGTCGTCGGTGCAGACCAGGTACCACGAGGGGATGCTCTTCCAGGCCGGCATGCCTTCGGCGCCGGTAAAACTCGCCACGCCGAATGGCTTCTGGACTGTCGCCATAATGGAGGCTTCATCGGCGGTCGCGTCGGCCGCAAAGGCTTGATGAAACTTTTCCCGGTTGATCCAGAGATAGCCGCTGGAGTCGGGTTCGATGGCCGCGGAGCCTGGGGATTGCGGCCCCTGCTTGCTGAGGGAGTCCAGGCTCTCGCCCTGGTCCAGGCCGAAGGCTGTGATGTACACCAGGGCCTTGACCTGCGCCTGGCCCGTGGCGGCCCCGGTGATGACGGCCCCGCCGTAGGAATGCCCCACCAGGACCGTGGGTTCGGTCTGGGCGGCGAGCAGCCGGCGCGTGACCGCGATGTCGTCCTCCAGCGAGGTCAGCGGGATTTGCGCCGCGGTTACCTTGTAGCCCTTGGCTTGCAACAGGAGGATGACCTTGCTCCAGCAGGAGCCATCGGCCCAGGCGCCATGTACCAGCAGAATATTTGCGTTCTTGCTCATTGGATGTCCTTGTTTCAGTGACTGCATCGAGGTGTTGTTTCGACTTATGCGGCGACTGCAGCCTGGTAGGCCGGATAGTCGGCGTATCCCTTGGCGTCGAAGGTGTAGAAGGTGTCGCGATCGGCCGGCGCCAGCGGCAGGCCTTCGCGAATGCGGTGCACCAGGTCGGGGTTGGAGACGAAATGGCGCCCGAAGGCCACGGCGTCGAGAAGCCCGCTGCTGACAGCCGCCACGGCCGTTTCGGGCTCGAAGCCGCCTGCCGCAATCAGCTTTCCCTTGAATAGCGGCCGCAATTGCTCGGCCGCTACCGCGCCTTGCTCCGGGTGGGTCGTGATGCTGCCGCCGACGCGGGGCTCGATCAGGTGGAGATAGGCCAGGCCGAAGTGATCCAGGTGCGCCGCGACGTAGGAAAACAGCGCCCCGGGATCGCTATCCGACATGCCATTCCAGGTGCCGCGCGGGCCGATACGGACAGCCACCCGGTCCGCGCCGCAGACCGATGCCACGGCGGTCACGACTTCGGACAACAGACGCACGCGGTTTTCGATGGGCCCACCGTATTGGTCGGTGCGCTGATTGCTGCCATCCTGTAGAAACTGGTCGATGAGGTAACCATTGGCGGCGTGGATTTCGACCCCTTCGAAACCGGCGTCCATGGCCCGTTCGGCGGCCCGACGGTAGTCCTGCACGATGCCGGCGATCTCGGCCACGGTCAGCGCCCGGTGTGGGGAGGACTGGGCCCAGCTGCCCGGGATCGAGACCAGGTGGTTCGGATGTTCCCAGTACGCCGGATTGACTGAAGCCGAAACAGGTATCGCCCCGCCGGTCATGGCCACATGCGAGGCGCGCCCGGTATGCCAGAGCTGGGCAAACATGTGCCCGCCCTTGGCCTGGACTGCCGAAACGATCGTCTTCCACCCCTGAACTTGCTCGTCGGAGTACAGGCCCGGCGCGCCAAGCCAGCCGCGGCTGGTGAGTGAGATGTTGGTGGCCTCGGTGATGATGAAGCCGCCGTCCGATGCACGCTGCTCGTAGTATTGCCTCATCAGGTCGCCCGGAACCGAGTCCGGCTGGATCGAGCGCGACCGCGTCAGGGGCGCCATGACCACGCGATGCTTCAGATGCATGGGGCCAAGATCCAGCGACGTGAACAGCGACTGCCTCGTGTTCTGTACCATGGGTGACTCCTGGTGTTGGTTTGCCTGTCGTCTGGAAAGACTCTAGGAGCGAATGGGATCGACCAACAGCCCAATTGCAGCCACTGGGGCCTAGCCCTTTCGAGCCCTGTACAGCGCCGGTCGGATGCATAGAAGCTAGGCACAGGAACGATCGTCACACTGCGGCTTCACCCCGGAGGAACCAAGATGTCGTCAATCCGAGTGCTGGTCGTCGACGATCACCCGCTGATGCGGTCGGGAATCACGGGCGAGATCAATCTACAGGCCGATATGTGCGTTGTGGCTGAAGCGGCGGACGGCATGGAGGCGGTGGCGGCATTCCGCACATTCCGGCCCGACGTTACGCTGATGGACATCCGGATGCCCGGCGTCGGCGGCATTGAGGCGATCCAGGCGATAAAAAAGGACTTCCCGACAGCTCGCATCGTGATTCTCACCACGGCGGCAGGGGACATCCAGGCCATCCGGGCATTCCAGGCTGGCGCGGCCGGATATCTTCTCAAAAACCTGCTGCGCACCGAGCTGATCGACACGATCCGGTCCGTGCATGCCGGCAAGAAGCGCATTCCCAATGACGTTGCCCAGATGATCGCCGAGCATGCCGCAGACGACACCATCACCTCCAGGGAACTGGAAGTCCTGCGCGGCGTGTCGAAGGGAAAGGGCAACAAGACGATCGCCTCGGACCTGGGAATTTCCGAGCACACCGTCAAAAACCACATCAAGAATATCCTGTCGAAACTGGACGCCGGCGATCGCACCGAGGCGGTCATGATCGCTATCCGGCGCGGCTACATCGAGATGTAGAACTTGCGCCATCGTCGTAGCGCAGTTCAACCAACTCATCTACCTGCTAGCCACATAGGGCTACCCCCAAGGGCTCCGATCGGGCCTGGGGGCAGCTCGTCCCACACGATAGTGTGGCCTCGAGTTGGACGCGGTCTCGCCATGCATGCGCATGCACGCGGTCCATACCAGGAAGGTCGACATGAGTATTCGCTTTCGGATCATCGGCGCAGCGCTTGTCATGGCTATGCTGGCCACCTTGTCGTTCAACAGCCGTGCGGATCAAGCTGCGCCGCCGGCGGTCAAGAACGTTGTCCTCGTTCACGGCGCCTGGGCTGACGGCTCCAGCTGGCGCAAGATCGTGCCGCTGCTCCAGGCGAAGGGACTGCACGTCGTGTGCGTGCAGAACCCCCTGACTTCTTTTGCCGACGATGTGGCGGCGACCAAACGGATCGTGGATGCCCAGGATGGTCCGGTGATTCTGGTCGGGCACTCCTACGGTGGAGCGGTGATCACCGAGGCAGGTAACGACCCGAAGGTCGCGGCGCTTGTCTACGTTGCCGCATTCGCACCGGATCAGGGCCAGTCCGCGGCGAGCCAGGGCAAGCCTTACGGACAGACGCCCGGGGTCGCAGAGCTGCGGCCGCTGGCGGACGGGTTCCTGGTGCTTAGCCCCAAGGGAGTTCGGGAAGACTTTGCCCCCGATCTGTCTTCAGCGGACAAGGAATTGCTCCTGGCGACCCAGATTCCCACCCAAGGCGCCGCCCTCGGCGGTACGGTGTCCTCCGCAGCCTGGCGAACCAAGCCCAGTTGGTTCGTGATTGCGTCGAATGATCGGATGATCGCCCCTGACCAGCAGCGCGACGAGGCCAAGGCCATGAACGCCAAAGTGACGAAGGTTCCTACCAGCCACGTCGCCATGCTGGCAGTGCCCAAACTGGTCGCCAAGGTGATTGGCGACGCGGCGTCAGGCAAGGCAGCACCGATTCCCCCAGGCGGCCCGTAGTACCGGCTGGTAGTCGAATCACTCCTACTTGACGAACGCCCCTCCTCCCACCGACTTCTCCTGCCGGCAGCGTTCGTCAATCTTGCCGGGTCCGGTCAATATTCTGGCCGGACCCGGCTCTTCTGCTAGAGTTGCTTTGCGGAATGCGGTGAGCCCCTCTGAATTGGAGCAGAGCGCACGCTGTCGCGCTCCCGAGGTTTGCGTATAGCACTCTCAACAATCGTGAGATTGAATGCCGTGCGGCAGCGAAGTCGAGGACTCGACCGGCTGCTTCCGGTCCGCTGGAGACGTGGGGCTCCATGCCCGATAGCGGACATCCACCGGAAGATTTTGCCTTTTATCGCCAGCGGCGCCCTCCCCCCGGGGTAGCTGCTTCGGGCTGACACCGGCTGTTGAGGTGGGGCATTCTGACCCGGCCAAGGGTGGAGTAGTTTGGTATGGCCGCCGGGGCTTGAAGGCGGGTCACTTTCTTGTCTCCAGCGACAAGAAACCAAAGAAGCGCCGCCTCGGAGCCTGCGCCCATCAATCACCTGTCGGTAATTGATGGGGCCCCCGCGCTTCTCGCCCGCGGCGGGGGTTTTTGTACAGGCCATCCCTGGCCTGTACAAAAACGCTTCGGCATCCTGCCTCGCCCCGCGCCAAACAGGCGCGAGCCTATGTCGCCGCGGGCTGTGATGCTCGGTGCAGGCAACGGGGGAACATCAAAAGCCAAATCAAAAGCGCAAAGCAACGTCAAAAGCCGAAATGTCGCTCTTGGGCGTCCCTCAACCCTCTGCGTCATCCCCGCGCAGGCGGGGATCCAGTTCTGCTAACCTCCGGGAAAAAGAGGGGTGGACCAACACCGTTCAAGCTGGTGTCTGTGTAGTTGAAAATTGAGGAGCCTGATGAAATCTCTGAGTAGGGGACTTATGGCGGTTGGGGCCTTGATGGCGTCAGTGGGACATGTGCGTCTCGGTGTCTCCCTTCGCAACGCCTTGTCCGCCCATCCAGACAGGGCGGAGCGGGTGTTTGCCGCCCTCGGCTACTCTTGGCCACCCACCGAGGGTGAGCTGCTTACGGTTGGATTTCAATACGCCTTCATGCGCCGTACTTACCCCGGGCTAGAAGGTACCGCCGTCGAAGCTCAGCGCGGCATGCTCGCGTTTTGGTGTGCATTGTTCTTGGTCGGGGCGGTAGTTGGCTCTGTCGGGTTAGTCATGTCGTTCATCGAGCCTTCCATTTAAAGAAGCCGCGCTCACTATATTTCCGAAGAGTTGACGCTCCCTCATTTCCTCCTGAACACATGTCGATCGCTCACCTGGAAGGCCTGCTTGCGGATATCAAACGGATCAATCCCCTGGTGCGAGAGACAACCGGATTGGCTCAATCAGAAATTCTTGAAGGCCTCTCCGAGTTCGACCATCTGCCGACAAAGGAGCTTGTCTCCCTCTACGAATGGCGCAACGGGATCGACGAGTTGAACGCATTCACTCGCGTCCTCTCGCTAGGCGACGCTATCGGTATGTATCGCCTTTACCGACAGCTCGCTGAAGGGCTGGGGAGCCGATTTGGCTGGCAAGAGCAGTGGTTCCCCGTAGTCGATATAAATGGGGACGTGCAACTGTGCCTTGACTGCAAGACGCTTGGCCTGGCGCTGGTCGATATGGAGGGAGGCGTGGAAGAGCTGATATGCGATAGTTATCTTGATTATGTGGCAGCTCTCCGTGACGGGTTTTCACATGGACTATTTATCTGGAATGAGCTGCATGGCTATGTCGAAACCAAAGACCATGAGTGGCAACTCGTACTTGGGGCCTATGGCATCAAGGATCCGTATGCGGGCTAACTGCTGTATCCGTCTGACCTTCTACAATCCGTGAAATTTAGCGAGACGCATATGCTGATCGAACAAGAAACCATCACGGAGCCAAAGAAGCTGATGTCCCGGCAATTCGATGAGACTATATTTCGCTATTGCACGTTTGAGGATTTCCATGCGGAAGGTGGTCACGTTGCAGGAGCGCTACTCTCATGTACTTTGAGGAACCTGGATATTTATTGGGGGCTCTTCAATTTGTGTCTATTCGTGGAGTGTCAGTTTGAGAACTGCACATTCCGCGGTACCGGGTTTACCGGTTCCAGGTTCGTGGAGTGCTCATTCATCGGATGCAGGTTTGTTAAAGATAATCTCGGCGGAGATTGCACGTTTGGCGATGCAAGGTGGTATCAGTGTGCGCAGAAAGACTGCGAAGGGCTTGGTGACCGTGTGTCGATGGCCTAGCCAGTATTCTCACTGGGGAATAAAGAGAGATGCGACTCGATGTCTGCGCCGACATTTCGTTTTCGAGTTCATCCTTGCCGTCCCTGGCGAGGCTTCATTGCTCTTTCCCCCCCCCCGGCCCGGCCACCCATGGCCGGGCGTTCGGGCCTGTTGGAGTGACATTGAGTCACTCCAACAGGCCCTCCCCCCTGCGCTTCTCGGCCAAGGTGGGGGTTTTCAGACAGGCCATCCCTGGCCTGTCTGAAAACGCTTCGGCATCCATGCCTCTCCCCGCGCGAAAAGCGCGCGGGCCAATGTCGCCGCGGACTCCGATGCTCGGCGCAGACAACGGGGGGAACATCAAAAGCCGAAATGTCGCTCTTAGGCGTTCCTCAGCCCTTTCCGTCATCCCCGCGCAGGCGGGGATCCAGTTCTGCTGAGCTCGATGCACGAATGCGGGCAATCAAACCCGGAAACCCGACTGTAAAAACCTTCTTCGGATGTTCTCGTACTTCCTGGACACCACAAAAACACCATGTGTGTTATTCGCTCGCCGCATGCGTGCCAACAACAAACCTTGGCACGCATGGCACGCATGGGGGAACGACACCATAGAAACCGATCGGACTTCCGGACTCAAACCAAAACTGGATCCAGGCCTGCGCGGGGATGACGAAGTGGGCGGATGCGCGCGCTTGCCCACATCGCGTGGCCCTGGTCCGCCTTATTTCACGTACTGCGCTTCCCCATTCCCGAAGGACCAATCCTCTTTCTTCACCTCGACCAGGTTGATGACCACGTCTTCGCGCCGCAGCTGCAACTGCTGGTGCAGGCCATCGGCGATGGCCTTGTAGAAGGCCTGCTTCATTTCCACGGTGCGGCCGCCGTTGAGGGTGACCTGGATGAAGATGCAATCCTCGCTGCGATGCACGCCGAGGTAGTCGGGGTCGAAGACCATGCGGCCGGGGGCGTGTTCGGTGAAGACCTGGAAGCGGTCGTTCTCCGGCACGTTGATGGTCTGGCGCATGGCCTGGTAGATGACTTCGCCGATGGTCTTGAGGTAATCGGGGGATTTGCCTTGGGGGACATCGACGCGGACGAGCGGCATGGGGGAGCTCCTGTGTGATGCGCTGAACGATACGGTGAAGGGGCGCGCCGCGTTACGCGGACGGCGAGGGCCGCAGTTGCTGCAGGACGCCGAGGCGGTCGGTGACCTGCCAATGGCCGCAGATGCGATCCTCCTCGAAATAATAGACGGTGGCGCCGGACATGGTGATGCGCTTGCCGCTGGCGGGAAAGCCGGGCAGGTCGCCGCGGTGGGTGCCGCTCCACAGCCAGGTGGCGATGACGGCGTCACCCTCGGCGAACAGTTCCTGCAATTCGAAGTACTGGTCCGGGAACGGCGCGCGCGAGCGGCGCACGCGGTCCTTGAAGCCGGCGAGGTCGAGTTCCTGCTGGTGCCAGGGATCGCCGGGGTCGTGGTGGATGGTGTACTTCGGCGCGAGGTAGCGGTCGGCCGCGTCGATGTCGCCCTGGTTCCACACCTCCCACAGGAAGCGGGTCAGGATGTCCTTGCCGTTGCGCTTGGCCATGGCATTGATCTCAGGTGGCGGTGGTTGAAGGCTCGCCGTCGGCGAGGCGGACGACATGCTCGCGCAGGTCCTGCGGCCAGCCGGCGATGTGTACACGCAGACGGCCGCCGTCGCCGGCATAGAGCGCGCGCGTGGCTTCCTCGAAGCCGGGCAGGTCGCCGGCCATGGCGGACATGAAGTGGTAGGCGGCATCGCGCCGGCGCCGGCCATCGTCGGCCGCGCGGTGGTCGCGGCGCGCGGCTTCGACCAGCTTGCGCAGGGCCACCGAGGCGCCGCCGGGCTGAGTGCCCAGCCATTCCCAGTGGCGCGGCAGCAGGGTCACTTCGCGGGCGATGACGCCGAGCCTGGGCCGGCCGCGGCCGCGTGGTTCGGTATCCGCGGGTTCGGCATCGGTGGGCTGCGTGGAGGGTGCGGCGCGGTGGATCAGCGCCAGCCGTGCCAGCACTTCGCCTTCGTTGCCGCGGGTGTCGACGTCGATGACGCGACCGGTGTCGTCGCCGTAGATCAGCACCGGGCCGGCGGCTCCGTCTTCAATGGCGGTCTTGACCGCCAGGGCCACCCGGTCGAGCGGACCGGTGGCGAGGCGGCGCTGGCCGTCGAAGGCGGTGCAGGGCGGGAAGCGGCTGGCTGGGGAGGCGTCGTTCACGGGTTTTGATCTAGATAAATTTCGAGCCTGCCAAATATTACCCGGATATAAATATCCCGTCAATATTACCCGGGTTTAAATAAAAGCTGCGGCATACCGCCGTGGTGTGGCGGCATTCAAATGAATGAGAACAATCACCGGAAGTCATCAATGCGAACGCGGCTGCGGCTCTCCGGCAGCATTGCCGCAGGCGGCGACGCGATCCAGCAACAGCACGCGCTCGCGCGTGTTGCGGGTCATGGCGGCGGCGTGTTCGAATTCGGCGCGGGCTTCGGCGTAGCGGCCGAGACGGAACAGGAAGTCGCCGCGCACGCTGGGCAGCAGGTGGTAGTTGGCCAGGGCGGGTTCGCCGACGAGGGTATCCACCAGTTCCAGCCCGGCGGCGGGGCCGAAGGCCATGGTCAGGGCCACGGCGCGGTTCAGTTCCACCACCGGCGAGGGCATCAGCTGCGACAGCGCATCGTAGAGCGCGACGATGCGCTTCCAGTCGGTCTCTTCCGGCGTGCGTGCCCGTGCGTGGCAGGCGGCGATGGCGGCCTGCAGCGCATAGGGGCCGAGCGTACCGGTGAGTCCGGCGGCGCGGTCCAGCGCGGCGAGGCCGCGGCGGATCAGCAACTGGTCCCACTGGGCGCGGTTCTGCTCCATCAGCAGGATCGGCTCGCCCGCGGGGCTGGTGCGCGCGCCGGCCCGCGAGGCCTGGATTTCCATCAGCGCCACCAGGCCGTGCACCTCCGGCTCCTCCGGCGCGAGGCCGGCGAGGATGCGGCCCAGGCGCAGCGCTTCCTCGCACAGCGCCGGGCGCATCCAGTCGTCGCCGGCGGTGGCGGAGTAGCCCTCGTTGAAGATCAGGTAGATCACTTCCAGCACCGAGGACAGGCGCGCATCGAGCTCGCCGGCGCGCGGCACCTCGAACGGCACCCGCGCCTCGGCCAGGGTGCGCTTGGCGCGCACGATGCGCTGCGCTATGGTCGGCTCCGGTACCAGGAAGGCGCGGGCGATCTCGTCGGTGGCGAGGCCGCCGAGCAGGCGCAGGGTCAGCGCCACCCGTGCCTCGGTGGAGAGCACCGGGTGGCAGGCGGTGAAGACCAGGCGCAGCAGGTCGTCGCCGATGTCGTCGTCCAGCGCCTCGTCGATGCGCGCGGCGCGCTCGGCGTCGGCGGTCTCCTGCTCCAGGTCCATTTCGTAGCCGAGCTGCTGGTGCTTGCGCTCCTGCATGCTGTTGCGGCGGAAATGGTCGATGGCGCGGTGCTTGGCCGCGGCCACCAGCCAGGCGCCGGGGTTGTCCGGCACGCCCGACTGCGGCCACTGCTCCAGCGCGGAAAGCAGGGCGTCCTGAGCCAGCTCCTCGGCCAGGCCGACGTCGCGCACCATCCGCGCCAGCGTGGCGATGACGCGCGCCGACTCGATTCTCCAGACCGCGTCGATGGCGCGGTGGGCGGGTGAGGTGCTCATGGCTATTCAGTCTATGCCTTGGCTGCGGCTACTGCCGCTCGGCGATGCGCTTGAGGTTGGCCAGGCCCGTCTCGAAGTCCTTGCCGATCATCTGGTCCATGTTGAAGAACAGGCCCATCAGTTTGGAGATGTAGGGCGAGGGTCCGGCCATGATCCAGGTGACGGTGGTGGTGTCGCCGGCATTCTCCAGGGTGAAGGTGGCGGTGTTGTGGCCGGTGATCGGGCGGATGAAGTCGAGCTTGATGACGATGCTGCCCGGCACGCTGGTGCGCAGGATCTCCATGCTGCCGGCGCCGACCTTGCTGCTGCCGTCCCAGGCGTAGGCCGCGCCGGGGCCGCTGTCGGGGCCGGTGTAGCTGCGCTTCATTTCGGGGTCGAGCTTCTCGTAGGGCGACCACTCGCTCCAGCGGTGGAAGTTCTCGATCAGCGGGAAGATCTTCTCCGGCGGCGCCTTGATGGCGAGGCTGCGCTGCACGCTGAAGGTGTCCGGGCGGGTGGCGGCGTAGATGAGCACGCCGGCCAGCGCGACCGCGACGACGAGGGCGATGATTTTGAACATTGGTGTTTTCCCTGTGATGTTTACTGCTGGTGTGCCTGGTTCAGGCGGGCAGTTCGCAGTTGATCATCCACGGCGTGCCGTAGCGGTCGCTGAACATGGCGAAGCGGGCCGACCAGAAAGTCGGCTGCAGCGGCATGACCACGGTGCCGTCCTGCGACAGCGCCTGGTACAGCCGCTCCGCCTCCGCCACTTCCTTCACCGACAGCGAGACGCGGAAGCCCTCGACCCGGTGCGGCTGGCCGGGCATTTCGTCCGAGGCCATCAGCACCTGGCCGCCGGGCAGTTCCAGGCGGGCGTGCATGATGAGCTTGCCGCTCCCCTCCGGTATCGGCGTGCCGGCAGGCGCGTCGCTGTGGCGCATCATCATGGCGATGGTGCCGCCGAGGCATTGGGCGTAGAAGCGGAAGGCGGCTTCGCAGTTGCCGTCGAAGAACAGGTAGGGGGTTACTTGCAGGGAAGCTTGCATGGTCGTCTCCTTGATTGCTTGTGGATCAATTGTGCTTGGCGGCGGCGCGCAGGCGGGCTTCCTGCTCCAGCACCTCGGCCGGGGCATCGGCGAAGTCGCTGGCCTCGAACACGCGGCGCAACTCGATCTGCGCATCCTCGCCGGGCATCGGTTCGGGGCAGCGCTTGGCCCATTCGATGGCCTCTTCCTTCGACTTCACCTGGATCATCCAGAAGCCGGCGATCAGCTCCCTGGTCTCGGCGAAGGGGCCGTCGCTGACGATGCGCTTGCCGCCGCGGAAGTCGATGCGGGCGCCCTTGGAGCTGGCCTGGAGGCCGGCGGCATCGAGCAGCACGCCGGACCTGGCCAGCTCTTCGTTGTAATGGCCCATCGCGGTGAGCAGTTCGGCGCTGGGCATCACGCCGGCTTCGCTGTTCCTGGTGGCCTTCAGGATCATCATGAAACGCATGGCATATCTCCTTATTGGTTGAGGCTGGGGCCGGCCTGGCGGGCGGGATTCCGGCCGTTCCAGGACTGGCTACATGGAACCGTCGAACCTCGGCGGGCCAAATCGACACGCCGCGCCACATTTTTTATCTTTATTTTTGGGGCCCCTATATGTGGCTCACCGCCCTGAGCCGGGCGGGCATCCCCGGTAGCCTGGAGCCATACCAATAGGAGGACGCCCCATGGATGGCAGCACCACGCAGTTCCAGCACCTGGCCGGCGAGCAGATCAAGCTGCTCACCGCCCTCGAAGCCCATGCCCGCCGCACCAACGAGCTGCTCTACGCCATGCTCAACCGCGAGCAGCGGCAGGGTTTCGATGCTTCTCCGGCAGCCGAAGTCCCCGCGCTTTAGCCGCCTGCCCGCTCAGGCCAGCGCCTTTTTCAGGGCGTTGGTGATGTCGGCGAAGGCCTGCCGGCTGATAGCGGCGTCCGGCCGCGCCATGGTCGAGGCGTGGTAGGCGCCGGGGTAGACGTGCAGCTCGGTGGTGACGCCGGCCTGCATCAGCCGGCGCGAGTATTCGATCGCCTCGTCGCGCAGCAGGTCGACTTCCGCCGCTTCCACGAAGCAGGGCGGCAGTCCGCCCAGATCCTGCGCACGGGCAGGCGCGGCGTAGGGTGAAGCTTCGCCGAGGAAGTCCGGGCCGAGATACATCTCCCAGGAGACCAGGGCGCTGTGGCGGTTCCAGGCGCGCGGGTCGGTGATCTCGTGGGTGGAGGGCAGCTCGTTGCGGTTGTCGAGCACCGGCACCAGCAGCAACTGGAAATCCAGCTTCGGGCCGGCGAGGTCGCGGGCGCGCAGCGCGGTCGAGGCGGCGAGGCAGCCGCCGGCGCTGATGCCGCCGACCGCCAGCTTGCGCGGCTTGAAGCCGAGCGGCTTGTCGGCGCCGGCCATCCAGCACAGCGCCGCGTAACAATCGTCCGCGCCCGCCGGGAAGGGATGCTCCGGTGCCAGGCGATAGCCCACCGAAACCACGGTGCAGCCGGTTGCGCGCACCCAGGGCAGGGCCATGATGTCCTCGGTGGCGTGATGGCCCATGATGAAGCCCCCGCCGTGCATCCACAGCAGAGCCGTGTCCGCGGGCGCATGCAGCGGACGATAGATGCGTACCGGGACGGCGGCTGCGCCCGCCGGTCCCGGTATCAGGCGGTCCTCGCTGGCCACCGATTGGTCTGGCGCCATCTCCTGCTTGAGCAACTCGCCGTACTGGAGCTGGAGCAGGCGCACATCGTCCAGGTTGAGCGGCCGTTCGGGGCGCGGCAGGGCGCGGAATTGCGGTGCCAGCTCGGGATCGAGCCGGCTGGAGATGTCGTCGGGATCTGGCTTCACAGGCCTGGGCGCTCCGCGGCTGGTCGAGTGGAGATGCGCCGCTGCGGACAGCGGGCATCTTCATTTCGACATGCGGGCGGCGCAGGAGTTTTCAGCCCTGGCGGCGCGCGCGGTGTTGCCTCAGGGCTTGCCGCCCGATTCGAGGATGCGCGCGCGCTGGCGTTCCTCGGCTTCGCGCAGCTCCGGCGTGAAGGCCTCGCCGAAGTCCGCCGCCTCGAACACCTTGCGGATCTCTACAGTGGCTTCGTCGCCGAGGGGGAAGGGATAGGTCTTGACCCACTCGACGATCTCCTCCCGCGTGCGCGCCTGGAGGATCCAGAATCCGGCGACCAGCTCCTTCGCCTCGGCGAAGGGGCCGTCGATCACCTTCGGCTTGCCGCCGGAAAACTTGACCCGCACGCCGCGATTGCTCGGTTGCAGGCCATCGCCGGCCACCATCATTCCCGAGCGCACGCTTTCCAGGTTGCGCCGCGTCATGCGGTCGAGGTGGGCCTGGTCGGGCAGGTAGCCGGCCTCGGTCTCCGGGGTGGCTTTCAGGATTACCATGTAGCGGCCAAGTGCCGGGCCGTCCTGCGGTGCGGTGGCGGTTTCCGCCGAGGGGCGGTGACCTTCCATGCCCGCGGCGCAGCCGACCTCGCGGATTTCGATCTCGGCGTTGCCGCCGCCGTCCAGCGGCGGCCAGCGCTTGACCCAGTCGATCGCGGCCTGCTTCGACTCCACGTCGATCATGGTGAAGCCGGCGACCAGTTCCTTGGCCTCGGCAAAGGGGCCGTCGATGAGGTGCGGCTTGCCGCCGCTGAACTTGACCCGCAGCCCCTTGCTGCTGGGGTGCAGGCCTTCGCCGCCTTCCATTGCGCCGGCCTTGACCAGCTGCTCGTTGTACTCGGTCATCGCGGCGATCAGGGCCTCGCCTGGCATCACGCCGGCTTCGGTATCGGGATCGGCCTTGCGCAGAATGATGAATCGCATCGTCAAAACTCCTGTTAAGAGCCTGTAACAGAATGAATCGCGCCTGCGACGGCGGTCATTTTTGCGCAGTGCAAGTCGGACAGAGTGCGGCATGGTGATTCCATGGTGCGCTCTGGCCGGCGCAGCACTGCGAAAAAATGGCCCCGTCCCGAAGGGTTGCGCCCAAAATCGCGCCAGACTGCGTTGTCAGCCCCAGCCATGGAATCACCATGGCTGGGGCCTCCGCCTTGCCTGACGCGATTTTGGACTGCAACGCAGGTGCGATTCATTCTGTTACAGGCTCTAAGTACGGCACGAAAATTCGGGCTCCATGCTTACGTCGAAGCAGGCGCCGCGAAATCGACAGGGACAGTGTATTGATCCGGGTGGAATCGCCCAAGTGGCGGTTCCGCCTGCAATTATTCCTGGTCGCCCGCTTCTTCCCGATGCTCGGAAAACTGCACCGACTCGACCCGCGCGCCGCGCACGCGCAGCACTTCGATGCGCACGCCGTCCTGCTCGACCACGTCGCCCTCGGCGGGCATGCGGTCGAGCCGTTCCATCAGCAGGCCGGCGAGGGTGCTGGACTCCTCGGTGCCGGCGATGGCGCGGCCGAGTTCGCGTTCGGCCATGAAGATCGGCGTGTCGCCGCGCGCCAGCCAGTGGCCCTCGCGCAGTCGGCGCGGCTGGCGCCGTACCTGCTGCGGGCGCAGCGCCTCGTGCTCGTCGCTGATGTCGCCGAGCAGGGCTTCGAGCAGGTCTTCCAGGGTGAGGAAGCCGGTGCGCTGGAAATCCTGGTCCAGCACCAGGGCGAAGTGCGTGCCGCGGCGGAAGCGGCGCAACAAGTCGGCCAGGCTGTCGTCCTCGCGCGCGATCAGCGGTTCGTGCAGCTTGCTGCGCAGACGGGCAGGGAAATCGTCGCCCGGATGATCGAGCAGGGCTTCGAGGATGTCCTTGACGTGCAGTATGCCGAGTACCTCGCCGTTCTGGTCCAGCAGCGGATAGCGGCTGTAGTGCTGCTGTTGCAGGATGCGGCGCACTTCGGCGTGGCTCTGGCCGTCGCGGATGGCGACCATTTCGCGCAGCGGGCGCATCAACTCGCTCACGTCCAGCTCCGGCAGTTCCAGCGCGTGCTTGGCCAGGGCGGCGGTGTCGCGTTCCTCGCCTTGCATGGCGGGGCGGCTGCGGTGCAGGATGGAGCGCAGTTCGCGCGGCGAGTAAGCCGCTTCGTGTTCGTTGCCGGCGCGGTCCAGGCCGGCGAGGCGCAGCACCAGGTTGGCGCTGTTGTTGAGCAGCCAGATGAAGGGATACATCGCCCAGTAGAACAGCCACAGCGGCAGGGCGGTCCACAACGAGACCGATTCCGGCCGGCGGATCGCCATGGTCTTGGGCGCCAGTTCGCCGATGACGATATGCAGGAAGGAGATCAGCGAGAAGGCGACGACGAAGGCGATGGCTTCGATGGCGGCGCGGTCCAGTTGCAGGCCGAGCCAGCCGAGCGGCACTTCCACCAGGTGGGCGAAGGCCGGCTCGCCGATCCAGCCCAGCGCCAGCGAGGCGAGGGTGATGCCGAGCTGGCAGGCGGAGAGGTAGGCGTCGATCTGCCCATGCACGCGGGCCAGGGCATGGCCGCGCCAGCCGCCGACCTGGCGCAGCTCCGCCACGCGCGTGTTGCGCAGCTTGACGATGGCGAACTCGGCGGCGACGAAGAAGCCGTTGAGCAGCACCAGCAGGAAGGCGAGCAGCAACAGCAGGGAATCCTGGAGCACGTTCGGTGCGTGGCCGGTGGAAGGTGAAAATCATCTTCGCACGGGCGCCGCGCCGCCGCGAATGCGCGCAGTGGCCTGCCGGGCCCGGGCCGACGGAACCATGTGTTCCGGCAGGGGGTCTTAAAATCGAGGCAGGAACCGCCATCATCCGCTACCTGCTGCCGCAAGGCCGCAGAGCGGACCTCGGCCTTGTCCGTCAATCCCGCCGCGGCGGATGCGTACGCGGATGTCGAGCCGTGCGCGCCGCTGCTGAAGCGCCCACGCTTACCGGAGAAGGATGATGCTCTATCGCATGGAAAAGCTGATCGGCCTGTCGATCGGTGCGACCGATGGCGAGATCGGCAAGGTCAAGGACGTCTACTTCGACGACCGGCGCTGGGCCGCGCGTTACCTGGTGGTGGATGCGGGCGGCTGGCTGGAGGACCGCAAGGTGCTGATCTCGCCGATCGCCATCACCGGCATCGACTGGGACAAGCGCACGGTGCAGGTCAGGCTGACGCGGGCGCAGGTGAAGGGCAGTCCGCCGATCGACAGCGACAAGCCGGTGTCGCGCCAGTACGAGATGGAGTACTTCGGCTACTACGGCTATCCCGATTATCTCGGCGGCTCCCTGCTGTGGGGCGCGATGCCGGTGCCGGTGATGCCGCCGGCGATCGTCTCCCCGGCCGAGGAGGCGCTGGTCGAGTCCCCCGAGAACCACAACGACCAGCATCTGCACAGCGCGGCGGAGGTGATCGGCTATCACCTGCACGCGACCGATGATGCCATCGGCCACCTCCAGGATTTCCTGCTCGACTGCGAGAGCTGGGCCATCCGCTACATCGTGGTCGATACGCGCAACTGGCTGCCGGGCAAGCAGGTGGTGATTCCGCCGCACTGGATCAAGCGCCTGGAGTGGCCGGAGAAGATCGTCGAGGTCGACGTGACGCGCGAGACGGTGAAGGGTGCGCCCGAATACGATCCGAAGATGGAATTCAGCCGCGTCCAGGAAGAAGTGCTGTACCGGCATTACAAGCGGCCCGGCTATTGGGAATAAGCATTCCGAAGGGGTTGACCGCCAACTCCGGCGGGGCGTGAGCGATCGGAGCGGCCTCCGGCCGGAGTCGTGAGGGCGTACACTGTGTTTTACGCATCACGGGGGTGTGTTCAAGATGCGATTCGCCTATAACCTGGATCTGGTCGCAATGTCCGTCATCGTTGCGATGATGGCGTCCTATGTCGCGCTCGATCTTGCCGGGCGGGTTACTCACACCGAGGGGCGCGCCGCGCGGTATTGGCTGGTCGGCGGCGCCGTGGCGATGGGCGCCGGCATCTGGTCGATGCACTTCATCGGCATGCTGGCGGTGAAGATGCCGATCCAGTTGGGCTACGACCCCCTGCTTACCGCCGCATCCCTGCTGATCGCCGTGGTCACCTCAGGCTTCGCCCTGGCCGTCGTCAGCCGAAAGACCTTGAATAGAGTCACCATTCTTGTCGGCGGCGTGGTCATGGGGGCCGGGATCTGCGGCATGCATTACACCGGCATGGCCGCGATGCGGATGGTTCCGGCCATCCGCTACGAGCCGCTTCTCTTCGGGGCATCGGTGCTGGTCGCCGTCTGCGCCGCGATGGCGGCGTTGTGGCTGGCCTTTACCTTGCGTTCAGCGGTCACGTCGCGGTCCGTGATGTTCAAGCTGCTGGCGGCCGTGGTCATGGGCATCGCCATCAGTGGCATGCACTACACCGGTATGGAGGCCGCGCGCTTTGCGCCCGACAGCGTCTGCACCGCCGCCGTCCGTCTGGCAACCGACAACAGCTACCTCGGGCAAAGCATCGGCGTGATGATGTTGTTGATCCTGTCGCTGACGCTGCTGGCCTCGCTGTTCGACGCGCGGCTGGGCGCACGCACCACCCGTATGCTGCAGGATCTCCACGAAAGTGAGGAAAAGTACCGGAGCCTGCTGGAGACCACCCGGGACGCTGTGCTGCTGGTGGATGAGGCCGGTACGATCCGCTACGCCAACCCCACTGTCGAATCGGTGTTCGGCTACCGGCCGGAGGAACTGGTCGGTCGGGCTCTGGTCATGCTTCAGCCGGAACGGCTGCGGCAATCGCACCTCCAGGGTTTCCAGCGCTATCTGGGAAGCGGCGTCCGCAAACTCGACTGGCGGGCCATCGAGGTTTCCGGCCTGCGACGCGACGGACGCGAAATCCCCCTGGAATTGGCGTTCAGCGAGGTCCGCCTGGACGGCAAGCGACTGTTCTCGGGCTTCCTCCGTGATATTTCCGAGCGCAAGGAGCGCGAGGCGAGGATTGCGCGCCTCAGCCGGATGCAGGCGGTGCTGTCCGGCATCAACAGCCTGATCGTGCGTGCGCGCAGCCGCCAGGATCTGTTCGACGAGGCTTGCCGGGTGGCGGTGGAGCAGGGGCAGTTCCGCATGGCAATGATTGGCTTGGTCGCCGGCGACGAGTTCCACCCGGTATCCGTCTATGGGCTCGACGACGGCTACGTGCGGGAAAACATCCATCTCAGCCTGAGTGGTGTTGACTCCGAGGACCCGGGACCAACAGCCAGCGCACTGCGTGACAGGCGCGAAAGTGTCTGCAACGACATCGCTGGCGACCCGACGACGGCGCCGTGGCGCGAGGCGGCGCTCCGGCGCGGCTATCGCGCTTCGGCCTCGTTTCCCCTGCTGGAAGGCGGCGAACTGGCCGGTTGCATCAGCCTGTATGCGACAGAAGTGGGATTCTTCGACGCGGAGGAACTGAAACTGCTGAGCGAGCTGGCGGGAGACATTTCCCACGCCTTGGGAGTTATTGCGCGCGATGAACAGCTGGACTACCTGGCCTATTACGACCCCCTGACGCGGCTCGCCAATCGCAAGCTCTTTGTGCAGCGGCTGGAACAGTTTCTGGAGCGCGCGCGGCAGGATCGCAGCAGCCTGGCCCTGGTGCAGCTGGATGTGCTGCGTTTCGCAGCTGTAAACGATGCCGTCGGTCGCGCGGGAGGGGATGAGGCGCTGAAGCTGCTGGCGGACCGGATCGTCGGTTTTGCCGGCAGTCCAAGCCATGTCGCCCGTATCCATGGTGACTGCTTCGCCATGGTCTTCCCGGAACTGCGTTCCCCCGACCTTTTGCAGCGTCAACTGGAGCCCCTGTTGGCCATGTTGGGCCGCCCGGTCGTCGTGTCGGACAAGGAATTGCGCATCGGCGCCAGCGCCGGGATCGCGCTGTTTCCGGAGGACGGTGACGATGCGAACACGCTGCTCCGGAACGCGGAAGCCGCGCTGAAAATGGCCAAGTCGGAGCATGAAGGCTTTTTGTTCTATACCCGCGAAATGGGGGCCGTGATCGGCGAGAAACGGTCTATGGAGGGCAAACTGCGGCGGGCGTTCGAACGGCGCGAATTCGTTCTGCATTACCAGCCCAAGGTCGCCTTGAATTCCGGTGCGATCTGCGGAGCCGAGGCGCTGATTCGCTGGAACAGTCCGGATCTGGGCTTGGTTCCCCCGGAGCGCTTCGTCCCCCTGCTGGAGGAAACCGGCCTGATTCTGGAGGTTGGCCATTGGGCCCTGCAGCAGGCGGCGGCCGACTACCGTGACTGGCAGGCACTAGGCCTGCGCCCTCCCCGGTTGGCGGTCAATTTGTCGCCAATTCAGCTGCGACGCCCGGACTTTGTGGAGAGACTGCGCGCGGCCCTCGGCGAATCGGTTGCCGATGGTTCCGGGGTCGACCTGGAGATCACCGAGTCGGTGCTGATGACCGATATCGAGCGGCACATCGCCAAGCTGAACGCGGTGCGCCAACTGGGAGTATCCATCGCCATTGACGACTTCGGCACGGGTTATTCCTCGCTGGCCTATCTCAACAAGCTGCCGATCACGGCAGTCAAGATCGATCGCTCGTTTGTGATGCAGATGACGGATAGCGCGGACACCATGAACATCGTCTCCACCATTATTTCCCTGGCTCATTCGATGAGCCTGAGAGTGATCGCGGAAGGCGTGGACTCGACGGAACAGCTCAGATTCCTGCGGCTGCTGCGCTGCGACGAAATGCAGGGTTTCCTGTTCAGCCAGGGGCTGGCAAAGGAAGAGTTCGAGCAGTTGTTGCGGGAAGACCGGCGTCTTGCCTTGAGCTGACTGGCGCCTATCAGCGAGCGGCGCCACCCAGGTAAACGGTGAGTGCGACCCCTGCGGCGGCAATGCCGTAGCTGGCGACCAGCGCCAGCTGGGCGAAGCGTGGCGGGCGCTCCTTCGGCCCCAAGGTCGCGACCAAGGCGCGGAACGACAATGTTGAAGCCAAAGCCAGCGCAGCGGAAAACAGCATCAGCGCAAGGCCGACCCAGAACGATGGGCCGCGAGTCGCGGCTTGCGCGTGCCCCGGGTCCATCAGGCGCAGGAACAAGCCGAAGCGCTCGATGACAAACCCGAAGCCCATCATCGCCAGGCAGGTACGGTTCCAGGCCAGCAGCGAGCGCTCGGCTGCCAGGAACACGCGTGGATCGTCGAGGTTGGACATGTCGGACTCCGGGGTGGCAGCCGGTAGGATGCCACTTCCCCGCATCGCCGTTCAGTCCGGTAGGGCGGGAGAAGCGTAGTGCATCCCGCCTTCCGCGACAGGCGGGATGGCTCCCGCCCTACACGGTTTGTCCGCATCGGCAAGGTTTGGCGCCAATTCGATCCAATGAGCGGGGAATGGCTTGATTTGCCGTGTGGTTCTGCGCCGCCGTTCAGTCCGGTAGCGACCTGCCAAGGCTGTTCAGTAATTCCTGCGTACCCGCTTCGCGCTGCGACACGTTGTCGTAACCGTCGAGGAAGGCGCCCTGCTCGGTGATGGTCAGGCGTGTGCCCTTGCCTTCCGGCTTGAACTCGATGGTGGCGAGGGAGATGGAGAGGTGCACGTCGTTGTGGCGCATGTCGTAGACGTAGATGATGCGTTGCTCGGGGACGATGTCGTAGTAGGTGGCGTCGAAGGCGGTGGTCTCGCCGTTGCCGAAGCGGCCGTGCACGTGCTCTTGTCCGCCGACGCGGAAGTCCAGTTCGCGGCGCGCCTGGGTCCAGCCGTTGGGGCCGGCGAACCAGCGGCCCTTGGCTTCAGCCGAAGCCCAGGCGGCGAAGACGCGCGCGGGTGCGGCGGGGTAGACGCGGTCGATGGTGAAGCTGGCGTGGACGACGGTGGGCTGGCTCATGGTCTCTTCCGTGGTGCGTTGGCTGTGCCGTGGATATGCCGGCTGGGCGGCTTATTGGGGGAACATGGCGAAGTAGGGCTGCGCTTCGCGCAGGACCCGGGCGAAGGAGGGGCGCTGCATCAGGCGGTCCAGGTAGGCCGCGGTATGCGGATGGGTCTCGCCGAAGGGCTGCGCCCGGTTGGCGTAGTACAGGGCCGGCGCCGCGGCGCAGTCGGCCATGCTGAAGGATTCGCCCATGGCCCAGCTGCGGCTGGCCATGTCCCGCTCGATCATGCCGTAGGCGATGCGCAGCTGCGCCCGGGCCTGCTCGACGCCGAGGGGATCGTGCTGTCCCGCCGGGCGCAGGCGGTCGCCGACGATCTTCTGCATATGCTGGTGGACATGCAGGTCGTAGAAGCGGTCGCGCAGGCGGGTCTCCCGCGCCTGCTCCGCGTTGGCCGGCAGCAGCGGCGCGGCGCCGGGGTAATGCTGCGCCAGGTATTCGATGATGATGCTGGACTCGGGGATGGTGCGGTCGCGCGCCTCGTCGCGCAGCACCGGAAACTTGGCGAACGGCCACAGCTTCGCCAGCGCCGCGCGCTCGTCCGCGTTGCCCAGATCCACGATCAGCGGCTCGAATGGCGTGCCGTTTTCGTAGAAGGCGAGCAGCGTCTTCCAGCAGTAGGACGAGAGCGGGTGCAGATAGAGCTTGAGGGGTGCGCCGGAACCGCCTGGGCTTTGCTGAATGGCTTCCTTCATGGTTTCCTCCTGTGGCCCGGTTTGCGGGGCGGGCTGTGGCCGGGCTTGCCGCCGTCCGTCTGCGCTTCCTCGGCGAGGAAGTCGCCGAGCCGGTCGAGGTGGCGCTCCCAGCTGGTGCGCCGCTCGTTGACCCACTGCTCGGCAGTGCGCAAAGCGCGCGGCTCGATATGGCAGGTGCGCACCCGCCCGAGTTTCCCGGTGCGCACCAGGCCGCTGTCTTCCAGCACCTGGAGGTGCTGCACCACCGCCGGCAGGGACATGGCCAGCGGCTTCGCCAGTTCGCTGACCGAGGCGGGGCCGCGGCACAGCCGGTCCACCATGGCCCGGCGGCTGGGGTCGGCCAGGGCCTGGAACATCAGATCGAGTGCGAGGCTTTGGTTAAGCATTTGCTTAAGTATTATCGCGCGGAGGTTTTTGTCAAGCCCGATGATCGCGGCGAGGGTGCCGCCGGAGAGGGCGGCCGGGCTGGCGCGCAGGCCGGCTCCGGGCGGCTTGCGCGCCATTCGCCGGTTGCGGACCTGCCGGGCCGCCGCGCGTCGAAACAGAAATTTACATTAACAAGTCGTTAATGTTTGGTGGATGTAAGGCGGGCCATGCCACTATCGCCGGTCATGAAGCGCACGCCACCGTCCGCAGCCAGGAAATACCCCATGGTACCGGCGTGGCGAGCCCATCGACCCTCGTTCCGTCATTGAATCGCCCCATGCCGCGCGACCGGTTTCGGGGAGGGCTGTTGCGCTCCGATGGTTGGCCGGGCTGTTCCCAACAACAAACATGCGCGCGGACCGGCCGTGCGTGGCCGCTTTATCCCTGGAATCTATGGAGAAGATCATCGTGAATCGCCATTCGCTGCTCGTTGGTGGCTGTGCCCTGCTGTGCCTGTCGGGCTCGCTGCTGTCGTTTTCCGCGGCCGCCGCAGACACCGGCGGCGGCTGGTATGCCGGCGGCAAGATCGGTTTCGATCTGCCGACGAGCGAGAGCTTCAACTCCAGCGGCGACGGCTTCACGAACAAGTACGACACGGGCTTCGTCGGCGGCTTCAACGGCGGCTATTCGTTCGGCAACGGCCTGCGCCCTGAAATCGAATTCGACTATCACCATGCCAATATCGACACGGTGACGGTCGCCAGCACCTCGACCGGCACCACCGACCCCGCCGGCCGCAGGACGGGTTCGATCGCCGCGATGACCCTGATGGGGAACCTGTGGTACGACTTCCGGCGCTCCGACGGCTTCCTGTCGATCCTTTATCCCTATGTCGGCCTCGGCCTCGGCGTGGCCAACGTCAGCCTGCACAACGAGCAGTTCAACACCTTCACCGACATCGCCGGCGGCGCCGACGGCTCCTCGACCGCCTTCGCCTATCAGCTCGGCTTCGGCATGAACTACGACATGCTGTCCTACCTCTCCGCCTCGCTCGATTTCCGCTACCTGGCGACCACCAGTCTGTCGCTGTCCGGCGCGAGCGGCAGCGTCAGCGGCGAATACCGCATGCCCTCGATACTCCTGGGCCTGAAGTACCGCTTCGGCGGCGGTGACTGAGCGGTCGCCTGAACCTCGTCTGAGGGGGGCGGACAGGGATGTCCGCCCGGCTGCGCCGCGGCCCGCAGGTGCGGCGCCATTTGCGCGCAACCATTGTTGATGTACAATGGTTGTATGAATACAACTGTTGACGTGCCGGTCGTGCCCCACACGGTGCGGGGGCCGCTGCGGCCGAACCTGGTCCTGGCGATCTGCTGTCTCAGCCTGCTGATCGTTTCGATGGATGCGACCATCGTCAACGTCGCCCTGCCCGCCATCCGCCATGATCTCGACGCCTCGATCTCCGGCCTGCAATGGGTGATCGACGCCTACACCATGGTCGTGGCCAGCCTGCTGATGTTCTCCGGCTCGATGGCCGACCGCCTCGGCCGCAGGCGCGTGTTCCAGGCCGGCATGAGCCTGTTCATGCTCGGCTCCCTGCTGTGCAGCCTGGCCTCCGGCATCCACGCCCTCGTTTTCTTCCGCGTGGTGCAGGCGTTGGGCGCGACCATGCTCAACCCGGTGGCGATGTCGATCATCGCCAACACCTTCACCGAGCCCAGGGCGCGGGCGCGCGCCATCGGCGTGTGGGGCGCGGTGGCCGGCATCTCGATGGCGCTGGGCCCGCCCATCGGCGGCGCGCTGACGCAGAGCATCGGCTGGCGCTCGATCTTCTGGATCAACCTGCCCATCGGCGCGGCGGCGATCGTGCTGGCGGCGCTTTATGTGCCGGAGTCGAAGGCGGCGCGGGCGCGGCGGGTCGATCCCGTCGGGCAGCTGCTGGTGTTCACGGTACTGGCGGCGCTGATCTGCGCGGTGATCGAGGGCCCGCGGCTGCACTGGGATTCGGCGGCGATCATCGGCCTGTTCACGCTGTCGGGGCTGGCGGTGCTGGGCCTGCTGCTGTACGAGCCGCGCCGCATCGATCCCCTGCTCGATTTGCGCTTCTTCCGCAGCGTGCCGTTCAGCAGCGCCGCGGTCATCGCCATCTGCAGCTTCTCGGCCTTCATGGGCTTCCTCTTCCTCAATGCGCTGTATCTGCAGGAAGTGCGCGGCCTGTCCGCGTTCCACACCGGCCTGTGCACCCTGCCGCTGGCCCTGGCCACCACCATCTGCTCGCCGATCTCCGGCCGCATGGTCGGCGCCTACGGCACGCGGCCCTCGCTGCTGCTGGCCGGCGCGGGCATCGGGCTCAGCGCCCTGATCATGACGCAGCTCACCGTGACTTCTTCGCTGGGCCTGCTGATGCTGGCCTATGTGATCTTCGGCATCGGCTTCGGCCTGGTGAATGCGCCGATCACCAATACCGCCGTCTCCGGCATGCCCAAGGCGCAGGCCGGCCTCGCCGCCGCGGTGGCGTCGACCAGCCGGCAGATCGGCGCCTCGCTGGGCGTGGCGGTGGCGGGTACCGTGGTCGGCGCGCGCGTCGCCGCCGGCCTCAGCTTCACCGAGGCGACGCATGCCGTCTGGTGGATCATGGCGGCGACGGGCCTGGTGGTGGTCAGCCTCGGCCTGCTTTCCAACAGCGGCTGGGCCCGCGCCAGCAGCCGCCAGGCGGCGCAGTTGCTGGAAGACGCCGCGGCGGCGGAGTCCGGCAAGCCGGCGGCGGTGGCCGGATGAGCGCCCGTCGCAAGGCGGCCAGGGAGGCCGACCAGGTTTGGCAGCAGCTGGTTGCGCTGGTGATGGACAGCCGCGGCGACTGGCGGCGCCAGGTCATCGAGGTGACCGGCCTGCCGTTCAGCCGCGTGCGCGCGCTGCGGCGCCTGGTCGACGCGCCGCTGACCCTGGCCGATCTGGCCTATGCCATGAGCACCGATGCCCCGGCCGCGACCGTGGCGGTGAACGACCTGGAGCGGCGCGGCCTGGTCGAGCGCTATCCGCATCCCGAGAATCGCCGCGCCAAGCTGGTGGCGCTGACGCCGGCCGGCAAACAAATGGTGGCGCGCGTGCACGCCATCTCCGAGCATGCGCCCGGGGCGCTGGCCGCGCTGCCCGCGGCGGAACTGGCGCAGCTGCGGCGGGTCCTCGACGCGATGCGTTCGGCCTGAGCCCGCTTTGCGCCACAATTCCCGCGTACGACGATCAGGAGCGGGAGACGCATGTTGATCCGGCACGCGCGGCAGGACGATCACCCCGCCATCTGGCGCATCCTCGAGCCGACCATCCGCGCCGGCGAGACCTACGCCCTGCCGCGCGACATGAGCGAGGCCGCGGCGCTGGCCTACTGGACCGGCGCCGATCGCGAAACCTTCGTCGCCGAGGCGGACGGGCGCATCCTCGGCACCTATGTCCTGCGCGCCAACCAGCCCGGCGGCGGCGCGCATGTGGCCAACTGCGGCTACATGACGGCGGCCGATGCCGTCGGGCGCGGCGTGGCCCGGGCCATGTGCGAACACTCGCTGGCGCATGCGCGCGAATGTGGCTTCCGCGCCATGCAGTTCAACTTCGTGGTCAGCAGCAACGCGCGCGCGGTGAAGCTGTGGCAGGGGCTGGGCTTCGAGACGGTGGGGCGATTGCCGCTGGCGTTCGAGCATCCGCGGCTGGGGTTCGTCGATGCGTTGGTGATGTTCCGGGTGTTGTAGTTGTCGATCCGCACCGCCATGGCCTGACGCTCCGGCGGAGTCGGCAGGTGGTACATGCCAGGCTCGTACACCGACAGCACCTGCGTCCGGATGCCGTATCCGTCCATGAACAAGGTGGCCGGCAGTGGGCTCCACGGCGGAATGGGTATGCCGCTGGCAGTGAGAATTCCGTGCGTGGCCAGCGACAGCCGGTAGAAATCCGGGATCAGGTGGCAGTGCACGTCGATGCGGTAGTTGCCCGATGGCGCGGTCGCGCCGAGCTGAAACGCGGACTTCAGTAGCTCGCGCCGGGATACCGGGGCGGGCTGTTCCCCACGTAACCGATTCGACCTGTCCATATCTCTCCCATTGCTGTTTTGGTCTGTATCGGGGCCTTACGCCGCGGTGGTCCGCTGTTGTAACCGCAACAGGTCCAGTGCCACATCGACGATCATGTCTTCCTGTCCGCCCACCATCCGCCGCCGGCCCAGCTCGACCAGGATGTCCACGGTATTGAGGCCGTACTTGCGCGCCGCGGCCTCGGCGTGGCGCAGGAAGCTGGAGTAGACGCCGGCATACCCCAGCGCCAGGGTCTCGCGGTCGACGCGTACCGGACGGTCCTGCAAGGGGCGCACGATATCGTCCGCGGCGTCCATCAGGGTGTAGAGATCGGTGCCGTGGTTCCAGCCGAGGCGGCTGGCCGCGGCGATGAACACTTCCAGCGGCGCATTGCCGGCGCCGGCGCCCATGCCGGCGAGGCTGGCGTCGATGCGGTCGCAGCCTTCCTCCACTGCGGCGATGGAATTGGCCACGCCCAGGCTCAGGTTGTGATGGGCGTGGATGCCGGTCTGCGTCTCCGGCCTGAGCACCGCCTTCAGCGCGCGGAAGCGCGCGCGCACATCCGCCATACCGAGCGCCCCGCCGGAGTCCACCACGTAGATGGTCTGCGCGCCGTAGGATTCCATCAGTTTCGCCTGGCCGGCCAGCGCTTCCGGCGTGGTCATGTGGCTCATCATCAGGAAGCCGACCGTGTCCATGCCCAGCATGCGGGCGTATTCGATGTGCTGCTTCGAGATGTCCGCCTCGGTGCAGTGCGTCGCCACGCGCACCACGCTGGCGCCGGCGGCATGCGCCGCCTTGAGGTCGTGGATGGTGCCGATGCCGGGCAGCAGCAGGGTGGCGATACGCGCATGCTCGACGACTTCGGCCACCGCTTCGATCCATTCGAGATCGGTATGCGCGCCGAAGCCGTAGTTGAAGGTGGAGCCTTGCAGGCCATCGCCGTGGGCGACCTCGATGCTGTCCACTTTCGCCCGGTCCAGCGCCCGCGCGATGTCCTGCACGTTGCGGATCGAATACTGGTGGCGCACGGCATGGCTGCCGTCGCGCAGGGTCACGTCGGAGATGTAGAGCTTCCTGGCGGGATTGAAGGTCACTGCGGTCTCCTCAGGCGGCGAGCAGCGACTGCGCGATGCGCTCGCCGGTGGCCAGGGCGGCCGAGGTCATGATGTCGAGGTTGCCGGCGTAGGCCGGCAGGTAGTGCGCCGCGCCTTCCACCTCGAGGAATACCGAGGTCTTGAGGCCGGAGAAGCGGCCCAGGCCGGGGATATGCACCGGCGCCGAAGGCGGAATCGATTCGAACTGCAGTGCCTGCTTGAGGCGGTAGCCCGGCACGTAAGCGCGCACCGCCTTCGCCATCGCCTGCACCGAAGCTTCCACCGCGGCCGGGTCGGCCTCCTCGGACAGCACGTACACGGTATCGCGCATCAGCTGCGCGGGCTCGGCCGGGTTCAGGATGATCAGTGCGCGGCCCTTGCCGGCGCCGCCGACCGCTTCGATGGCCTTCGAGGTGGTCTCGGTGAACTCGTCGATGTTGGCCCGTGTGCCGGGGCCGGCCGACTTGCTGCTGATCGAGGCGACGATCTCGGCGTAATGCACCTTCGCCACGCGCGATACCGCGGCGACGATGGGGATGGTGGCCTGGCCGCCGCAGGTCACCATGTTGACGTTGGGACTGGCCAGGTGCTGCTCCAGGTTTACCACCGGGACGCAGTAGGGGCCGATTGCCGCGGGCGTGAGGTCGATCACGCGGATGCCGGGCTTGGCGCCGCGCAGCAGCGCTTCATTGCGCAGATGCGCGCCGGCGGAAGTGGCGTCGAACACCAGGTCGATGCCGGCGAATTCCGGCAGGCGCAGCAGTCCCTCGGCGCCTTCGTGCGTGGTGGCCACGTGCAACCGCCGCGCCCGCGCCAGCCCGTCGGAGGTCGGGTCGATGCCGACCATCGCGCCCATCTCGAGGTACCGGCCGTGGCGCATGATCTTGATCATCAGGTCGCTGCCGATATTGCCGCTGCCGATGATGGCGCCCCGGATTTTTCCGTTCACTTTGAATTCCTCAGATGATGCGACAGGCGACGCTGCCGAGTGCGCCGATGCGTGCCTGGAGCAGATCGCCGGCCGCCACCGGCACCATCGGCCCCAACGCGCCGGACAGGATGATTTCACCGGCCCGCAGCCCGCTGTCCCGCGCGGCCATGGTGCGCGCCAGCCAGTACGCGGCGCGCAGTGGATGCCCCAGGCAGGCGGCGCCGCTGCCGACAGAAACGGTCTGGCCGTTCTTGTCGAACCGCAGGCCGGCTTCGCCAAGCTCGATCCGGCCCAGCGGCAGAGGCTGGTTGCCGACCACGAATAGGCCGCAGGAGGCGTTGTCCGCCACCGTGTCGACCAGGGTCAGCTTCCAGTCGGCAATGGCGCTGTCGACAATCTCGATCGCGGGCAGCGCGTAGGCCAGGGCGGCGAGGAATTCGCCGTAGCTGGGCGCGGGCCCCGACAGGTCGCGTCCGACCACGAACGCTACCTCGGCCTCCGCCCTGGGCTGGAGCAGGCGCGACATCGGCACCGCCTCGCCGTCGAGGTACTCCATATCGTCGAACAGCACGCCGAAGTCGGGCTGGTCCACGCCCAGTTGCTGCTGCACGGCCTGCGAGGTGAGGCCGACCTTCTTGCCGATGACGCGCGCGCCGGCGGCGATGCGCCGCTGCGTGTTGAGGGCTGCCACGACATAGGCCTGGTCGATGCCGCTGACGCCGTGGCTTTCGGAAACACGGCCAATGGGGCGGCGGCTGTCGCGTGCCTGGTGCAGCGCGTCGGCGGCGGATTGCAGGGAATGATGCGGTGTCGTGGTCATGGCTCAGGCCGCCTTGCTCAGCGGCAGCGGGCGCGGGGTCCAATGCAGCTGGCTACGCAGCTGTTGCAGCGCCGGTTCCAGTTCGGCTGGGCGCACCACCGCGAAGGCGAATTTGTCGGGGCGCAGGATCGCCACGGCATCGGATTTGAATCCCGCCCTGGCGAACCAGCGCACCATCTCGCCGCCGACGTCCTCCACTTCGACAAGGCCCGGTGCGGTGCTGCGGGCAACGCCGCGCAGGCCCTGCGGCCGCTCGCCGTAGGGAAACAGCGTAACGTGACGGGCGCCCAGATCGGCAAGCAGGTGCAGCGCGGCGTCGGAAAGCCCGGCGCGCGGGTCCACGCCCAGGCCCACCAGCGCGATGCCTTCACCCAGCACTTCGTCCAGCAGCAGGCGCCGGCCATCGAGACGGCGCACCAGCGGCTGCGGCGCCAGGGCGCCTTCGGGCCCGTGGCCGCGGCGTCGTGGCAGTCCGAGGTACTGGCCCCTGGTGTAGACCGGGTTGGGCTTGAAGCCGCCTTCCTGGAACCACTTCTTCAGCGGCGGCACAGTCATGATCAATTTAAGGGCGAGGTCGCGCAGCGTCGTCTTGAGCGGATGGGTCATCGAGACCACGTCCTTCATCAGCACCGAGACATCGACCATCGCCTTGGCGTGGTCGCGCCGCTCGCGCTCGTAGCTGTCGAGCAGGGCGTCTTCGGCTTTGCCGGACAGCACCAGGTCCAGCTTCCAGCCCAGGTTGCAGGCGTCGCGGATGCCGGAACTGGCACCCTGGCCCATGAACTGCGGCGTCATGTGCGCGGCATCGCCGGCCAGCAGCACGCGGCCTTCGCGCCATTGGTTCGCCACCAGGGCGTTGAAGGTGTAGACCAGCTTGCGCTTGATCTCGAACTTGTCCGGATCGACGAAGCGCGACAGGAGCGCGCGCACCGTCTCCGGCCGCTCCATGGTTTCCCTGGTCTGGCCTTTCATCAGCATGAACTCGAAGCGGTGATGCCCGTCCGGCTGTACGCAGCTCACCACCGGCAGCGCCGGATCGACGACGAAGTTGAAGTAGGGGATGTGCCGCAACGCTTCCTCGCCGTCCTTTGCCTTGAGGTCCACCACCAGCCAGGGCTCGGGAAAGTTGCGGCCGCTCATCTCGATGCCGAGCCTGGCGCGCACCGCACTGCGGCCGCCATCGGCGCCTACCAGGTAACGGCAGCGGATGCTCTGCGCATCGGCCTCGCCGGTACGCTCGGCGCGCGCATCGCTGTCGTCGCGGAAGCGGGCGCTCTGCGTCGCCTGGTGCGTGACGCTGACGCCGGCGCCGTCCTGGCTGAAGTCCACCAGCTCGCGGCCGCGCCGCACCTCGACGTTGGGATAGCGCGCCAGGGCCTCGGTCAGCGCGGTCTCCAGGTAGGGCTGGTAGAAGAAGTTGATGATCGGCCAACCCAGCGGGCGCTTCAGCGGGAAGTACTGGCCCATCACCGAGCCGTCGGGCCGCACGAACTGCACCGGTGTCTCCTGCAGCATCTTCGCCTGCAGTTCCTCGGCCATGCCGATGGACTGGAAGATGCGCATGCATTCATCGTCGGTGTAGACGGCGCGGGCGTTGCCGTAGAAGCGCGGCTCGCGCTCCAGCACCAGCACGCGGCGGCCGCGCCTGCCGAGCACGTGGGCCAGCACCAGGCCGGTCGGCCCCAGGCCGGCGATGACGACTTCGGGTTCGTTGTTCATGGTCTGCTTTCAGATCGGCGAGTATTCGGGGCGCAGCAGCGAGAGCAGGCCGCGCCGGAAATTGCCGGCGTCGATCGCCAGCCGGTTGAAGGCGGAGGCGTTCTGCGGCCGGTGGCCCCACAGGCTGATGCCCTGGTAGGACGTCGGCCGCCAGCCGGCCTCGTCTACCGTCAGCGCATTGCAGCCCAGCTCGACTTCGAAGCCGGAGGGCGACAGCGCGTAGAACGACACCTCCTTGTCGTTCGGGTGCTGGCCGATTTCGTGCGCTATCTCGAAACCCAGGGCCTTGCAGCGGCGGAATGCCTGCGCCACATCGTCGAGCGAGGCGGCGAGCAGGTTGAAATGCTGCACACGCGCGCGGATCGGGTCGAGCTTCAGGCCGCGCACGGTCGCCAGCGCGATGGAGTGATGGCGTTCGTTGAAGCGCAGGAAGCCGATGTCCAGCGTTACGCCGGCCATCCGCTCGACGATTTCGTCGCTCAGGCGCGCGTCGAAAATCTCCTGCCAGAAATTGCGGGCGGCTTCGGGCAGGCGCGTGGTCATGGCCACGTGTCCCATGCCGCCGGCACCGGTGACGAAGCCGCTGGCCAGCATGTCCAGCGGTTCGGCGCCGGTGAGCGCGTCGACGTACAGCTCCACCGGCAGTCCTTTCGGCCCTTTGACGCGCAGGAAGCGCGCCACACCGCGCCGCGCCGCTTCGGCCTCGCCGCCGTCCTCGATTGCGATGCGGCGAACCTTCAGGCGCTCCAGCACCACTTGCAGTGCCGCCTCGTCGCGCAGTTGCAGACCGATCGCCGCGACGTCCTCCGCCGGTCCGTGCTGCACCACCAGGCGGCGCGCATGACTGTCCATGCGGAAGGCCACGCTGCTCGCGTCGCTCGCGGCGAGGTGCAGGCCGAGACCATCCTTGAGAAACACCTGCCATCGTTCCAGGCGCCGCGACTCGACCACGATATAACCGAGGCTGACCGCGCCGAACAGATCTTTGTGTTGCGACATGGCCGTGCTCAGGCGCTGTGCCGCGCCAGGAAGGCGGCGGTGATGGCGTTGAATTCCTCGGCGCGTTCCCATTGCACCCAGTGGCCGGTCTTGCTGAACAGGTAGAGGTCGCAATCGGGCATGCGCTGCTGCAACACGGCGCCGCCGCCCGGACGGTTCACCTTGTCCTCGGTGCCCCACAGCACCAGGGTCGGCGTCCGGCATTGCGCCAGGCGCGGGTCGCGGGTGAGGTCCATGCGGATCGCGGCCTTCAGGCTCTGCGGGCGGCGCAGCGGCGGGGCTGCGACGACTTCCGGGTCGATGCTCGACGCGTAGCGCGCGTCGATGATCGCGTCCTGCACCCGGCTGCCGTCGTAAACCAGGTAGTCGCGGATGAACGTGGCCAGCTTGTCGCGGCTCGGGCCCTTGCCGCCGTAGTAGTTGAGCAGGAGGTTCAGGCCCTTGGTCGGCAGCGCGCGCGTGGTGCCGATGCCGCCGGGGCCCATCAATACCAGCGCGGAGACGCGCGCAGGCTGCTCCAGCGCCATGCGCAGCGCGCAGGCACCGCCAAGCGAGTTGCCGACCAGATGCGCGCGCCGGATCTGCAACGCATCCATCAGGCCGAGCATCGCGTCGGCCAAATCGCCGAATGGATCCTTGCGGTCCACGCCTTTGCTGGAGCGGCCATAGCCCTGCAGGTCCGGAACCAGCACGCGGAAGTGCTGCGCCAGGGCCTGGATGTTGCGGCTGTAATTGGACAGGCCCGAAGCGCCGGGACCGCCGCCGTGCAGCATCAGTACCGGGTGGCCTTCACCCAGTTCGGTGACGAAGATGCTGCGCCGGCCGAATGTCACCGTGCGGGACTTGAGTCCCGGAATGCTGTCGTCTGCCACGTTCGTTCCTCCACAGAATATCGGTATAAACCCAGCCTTGGCTGGGGGCTTCAGGCGGGCATGGCACGCCCCACGACCATGAAGTGCTGCATTTCGCGGCGCGACGGTGGGGTTGAGCGCCTGGTCTCCTCCGGCGTGCCCGCCTTCATGGCGCAAGCTTTATGAACATATTTAGTCTATTTTGAACATTAATGTTCAAATAAAGCAATATGTGTTCTATAATCTGGGCGTAACTCTCGAATCCGGCAGGGATTTATGGCGGTGAAGGCGGATCGGCGGCTTGATGCGGAATCGGTCCGGGAGGGGAAATGGCCGATGACTGCGCGCAGAGCGTCGAATATTGGACAATCCCGTCCAATCCACGCATTTCCCGAGGACGATCGCTCGATGGCAAGCATGTCGGCGGCGCAGCGGCGTATCCATCAGGCCGCGCTGCGCCTGTTCGCTGAGAAGGGGACTTCCGAGGTCAGCGTCAGCGACCTGGCGGAAGCCGCCGGCGTTGCCCGCGGCACGATCTACAACAACCTCGATTCGACCGATCACCTGTTCGAGAGCGTGGCCTCGCAACTGGCGGACGAAATGAACCGCCGCGTGGTCAGCAGCTATGGGGGGATCGAGGATTCCGCGCAGCGGCTCGCCATCGGCATCCGCCTCTACGTGCGCCGCGCGCACGAGGAGCCGCACTGGGGCCGCTTCCTGACGCACTTCTCCTTCCGCAGCGAATCCTTGGTGGCGTTCTGGAAAGGGCCAGTGGTGCAGGACGTCGCCCTCGGCTTCGAGCAGCGCCGCTACACGATACGGCCGGACCAGGTGCACGGCGCGGTGGGTCTCATCGCCGGCACCACGCTTTCGGCGATCCTGCTGGTGCTGGAGGGGCTGCGCACCTGGCGCGACGCGGGAACGGATGCGACCGAGCTGGTACTGCGCGGCCTCGGGGTCGCGCCGGATGAGGCGCGGCGCCTCGCCACGGCCGAGTTGCCGCCACTGGCGGAGCTGGCTTGAGCGGCGGACCGCGCCGGGACTAGCTCCAGGTCTGCCGCAGCGGCGCGGCGCTCCCGTGTTTCATCCTGAGGCGCAGCGTCGCCTGGAAGTTGTTCCAGGCCGAGGCCGCCAGCTGCGCGCCGCTGGGCCGTTCCGGCGCGCGCCGCGCCGCGCGCTCGGCTTCGATGGGGGAGGGCAGGATGCGCGGGAAGGCCGCGCCCGCGAGGCCGCCGCCGGCCACCGAATCGTGGCGGAAGTGCACCGGCATGCGCTTGGGCGAGGGCGCCCACACCACATCGTCGCCGGTCCAGCGCAGCGCCAGGGCGCGGCGGCTGCGCGTGCGGTGGCGGTTGCCGTGGCTGCCGTGCAGGGTCAGCGGATGGAACATCAGGATGTCGCCCGGCTGCATCTCCCAGTCGAGCAGTTCGTACTGGCCGGGATTGGCGTTGATGTCCGGGATGTCGTCCATCTTCTCGTCGATGATCGCGGCCACGTAGTCCGGTGAAATCGCCTTGAAGCGCTGCGGCCACAGGTGCGAGCCGCGCACGTACATGAGCCCGCTGCTCTCGCGCGTCACCGGGTCCAGCGGGATCCAGAACGAGGTGATCTGCTCGCCGCGGATCGGCCAGAAAGACAGGTCCTGGTGCCAGGGTGTCGGTGCGTCGGTGCCCGGTTCCTTGACGAACATCTGGTCGTAGAAGAAGCGCACCTGGTTCGAGCCCATGAGCTGTTGCGCCCAGTGCGCGAAGGGTCCGTAGTAGATCGCGTCGCGCAACTCGTCGACGTGCTTCCACAGGAAGGTGTCCATCTGGTAGCCGCGCGTCTTGCGCGACATGAAGCGCCCCTGCAGGGACATGGCGCCGCGGGCCTTCTCGACCCCGGCTTCGATGAGCTGCAGCCAGCTCGGCTCGATCGCGTTGCGGATCATCACCACGCCGGCGCTGCGGTATTCCCCGATTTCCGCTTCCGTCAGGCGGCGGGCGGGTGAAACGGCGTATGCCATGGGTCTCCTCCATTGTTCGATTGCGCGGGGCGCCCCTCGCGTCCCTGTCCACTATCGCATTAGATTGATAGTTTTATCAATATAGATAAAAAAATCAATTCATCAAGGGAATGAAGCCATCGATACGGTTGATGGGGGTCCGGTCGCCTTCCTGGCGGAATTCACTTTCGAGACGAAGCGGGCGGCGACCAGATGCGGTATGCGGGTATCCGCCTGCGCGCTCCGTGCATCCGGTGGATGCTGGCGCATGCCGGCGGCACGGCAGCCGCCGCCGGGAAGGCTCAGCCGCCGGCTTCCACCACCGGCAGGGGACGGCGGGCGATTGCCTCCGCTTCTTTCGGCGCCAGGCCCAGGGTCTGGAGGATCGCAGCGGCGGCGCGTCCGGCCAGACCCTCGCCGCTGACTCCCAGCGCTGCCAGCATTGCCGCTTGCGGGCCCTGAGCGGAGCCGAACTGGAGTTCGGCCGAGATCGCCGCCAGCACGGTTCCGCCCACCGCGACGAAGCTCATCAGCGGATCCTTGGTGGTGAAGCGCCTGGCGGCAATGCCTTTCTGGATGTCGCGCAGCAGGCGCTGGCCCAGGCCGCGCTCCAGCACCCGCGCGGAAAAGCCCTCGCGGATCAGGAACTGTCCCCAGATCGGTTCGCGCCGGGCGCGCAGCAGGGTGTGGCGCACGCAGATCGCGATCACTTCCGCCACGTCGGCGATGTCGCGCACCAGGATGTCGAGGGCGTCGCCGAAGTCCTCGAAGACCTGGTCCATCAAGGCCTCGTAGATCGCTTCCTTGGACTCGAAGTGGTTGTAGAAGGAGCCGAAGCCGACGTCGGCGGCTTCGGTGATCTCGTTGATCGCCACGCCTTCCATGCCTTTGCGCGCCATCAGGCGCAGCGCTGCTTCCAGCAGGCGCGCCCGCGTCTCGCGCTTGCGGCGGGCGCCGCGCGGCTCGCGTTCGGCGGCCGCGGTGGCGGGAGCTTTGGCGGCGGCGCGTTTCGGGGTGGGCTTGGGCATGGCGTGGCGCGGGGTGGAGATGGGGCGAGTATAGGCCGAAATATCATAATTGACAAAATGATCATTTATGAATTTAATATCACCAAAGCAAGCTATCCGGCCCGGCCGGACCACGGAGAGCAGGTGGAGACCCATTCGAGCGCAGACTCACGCGCGGCCGCGACGGCCCGGCCGGCCGAAACCCTGGCGGAGGTCGAGGTGCTGGTGGTCGGCTACGGGCCGGTCGGCGCCGCCATCGCCAACCTGCTGGGGCGCTACGGCGTGCGCACCCTGGTGGTGGACAAGGCGCGCGAGCTTCTCACCGCGCCGCGCGCGATCGCCCTGGACAACGAGGCGCTGCGCATCCTCCAGCTCGCCGGCCTGGAGGAGAACGATTTCGAGCGCATCGCCATTCCGTTCGTGCGCATGCGTTCGCCCTGGCTCGGCGAGTTCGGGCGGGTCAATACCCTGGGCAGCATCGACGGCCATCCCAAGCTGGTCACCTTCTACCAGCCGGACCTGGAGCGCGCGTTGCGCCGGCGTATGGTGTGTTACGCCGAGGTGCGGACCCTGCTCGGCGCGAGCCTGACCGGCTTCCGCGAAGAGGCGGGCGGCGTCGTCGCTTCGCTGGACCTGGGCGAGGGCCGCAGCGCCGTGGTGAAGGCGCGCTACCTGGTGGGCGCCGATGGCGCCGGCTCGCTGGTGCGCCAGCTGATCGGCGAGCAGTTCGAAGGCGAGACCTATGGCGAGGACTGGCTGATCGTCGATGCGCTCGAGGTGCCGCAACCGATCGACCATGTCGAGTTCATCTGCGATCACCGCCGGCCCACGCCGCACATGTGCGCGCCGGGCGGCCGCGAGCGCTGGGAATTCATGCTGCGGCCCGGCGAGACGCGGCAGGAGATGGAAGGCGAGGCGCGCATCCGCGAACTGCTCGCGCCCTGGGGCGCGCCGGAGCAGATGAACATCGAGCGCAAGGCGGTGTACCGCTTCCATGCGCGCGTTGCGCGGACCTTCGGCAAGGGCCATGTGTTCCTGGCCGGCGACGCCGCCCACATCACGCCGCCCTTCGTGGGGCAGGGCCTGGTGGCCGGCCTGCGCGATGCGGCGAACCTGTGCTGGAAGCTGGCCTGGGTGGTGCGCGGCCGGGCCGCGCCGCGCATCCTCGACAGTTACGACCAGGAGCGGCGCCCGCATGCCAGGGCGATGATCGCCCTGGCCAAGCTGATGGGCCGGCTGGTGATGCCGCGCAGCGCCGCCGTCGCGGTGCTGACCCACGGCCTGCTGCGCCTGCTGCGGTTGGTCCCCGGCATGCGCGCGCGCTTCGATGAACTGGGCATCAAGCCCAAGAACATTTTCGCGCGCGGCTTGTTCGTGCGGGGGCGCTCGCGCAGCCGCCTGGTGCGCGGCGGGTTGCTGCCGCAGGGCTTGCTGCGCGGCGCCGGCGGCGGGATCCGGCTCAGCGACGAGGTGCTCGGCGCCGCGCTCACCCTGATCGGCTTCGGCCTCGATGCCGGCGCGGCGCTCGACCCGGATTGCGCGCGCGCCTTCGCCGCCGCCGGCGGAGAGATCGTGCGCATCACGCATTGCGGGCAGCGCCTGCACCTGTCGGGCACGGCGCATTGGGAAGACCTGCAAGGCAGCTTCCTGCCGGCGGTGGTTCCCTTCGGCTGGGCCGCCGTGGTGCGGCCCGACCGCACCGTGCTGCACGAGGGCCCGGCGGCGGAGGCCGGGCGCCTGGTGCGCGAAAGCCTGGCCCTGCTCGGCGCGCCGGCTGCAGACCCGGCCAAAGATCAGGCGGTCCCCGTCCACGCGGCCGCACGCGCCGCATGAGGAACACCATGCAGCTCAGCACGCCACAACCCGCACGCCACCCGGCCCCGACCACCCGGGCGTCGGCGCTGGCCTATCTGATCTTCGACCGGCCCGATCTCGAACAGGCAGAGCGCTTCCTGCGCGATTTCGGCCTGCACCCGGTAGCGCACGACGGCGACCTGTTGTTCCTGCGCGGCACCGGCAGCGCGCCGTTCTGCTACGTCGTGCGCAAGGCGCCGGCCGCGCGTTTCGTCGGGCTGGGCTTGCAGGTGGATCGTCTCGCCGACCTGGAAGCGCTGTCGCGCCTGCCGGGCGCCTCGCCGGTGCAGGCGGTGACCTGTCCGGGCGGCGGCCACCGCGTGGAACTGCGCGATCCTTCCGGCTTCGTGGTCCATGCGGTCAGCGGCCGCGAGCCGGTGGCCGCTCTGCCGCGGCGCGCGGCGCTGCCGCTCAACAGCGCCGACACCACGCCGCGCGTCAACCAGACGCAGCGCCCGCCGCTTGCGCCGCCGGACGTGGTCCGCCTCGGCCACGTGGTGCTGGAGCTGGCCGACTACCAGGCCACCTGCGCCTGGTACACGCGCCACTTCGGCTTCATCCCCAGCGATGTGCAGGTGCTGCCCGACGGCTCGCCGGCGGTGGCCTTCATGCGCCTGGACCTGGGCGATGCGCCGGCCGATCACCATACGCTGGCGCTGGCGCAGGGCTTCGCCGCGATGTACAGCCACAGCGCTTACGAGGTGGTGGATGCCGACGCGGTGGGCATGGGCCAGCGCCTGCTGCGGGAACGGGGCTGGAAGCACGCCTGGGGCATCGGCCGCCACATCCTCGGCAGCCAGATCTTCGACTACTGGCAGGACCCCTGGGGCGACAAGCACGAGCATTACTGCGACGGCGACCTGTTCACCGCCGACGCGCCCACCGGCATCCATGCCGTCAGCCGTGATGCGATGGCGCAATGGGGGGCGCCCATGCCGCGCAGTTTCACCAAGCCCAGGCTCGGGCCGGCCAATCTCGCGCTGCTGTTGCGCAACCTGCGCCGCAGTCCGGACCTGAGCCTGCGCAAGCTGCTCACCCTGGCCAGGATCTTCGGCTGACTTTCATCTCTTGATCGGCAACGGGAACACATCATGTCGCTGAACGTTCTGCATTTCGAGCACCAGGGCCGCGCCCAGTGGGGCGTGGTCCGCAACGGCGTCGTCACGCCGGTGGCGGGCACCTTCGCCACCACGGCCGCCTTCCTCCAGTCGAACCCCATCGAGGCGCTGTCGCGCCTGGACGGGCCGGGCATCGCCGAGAAGGACGTGGCCTGGCTGTCGCCGGTGACGCGCAACCAGCAGTTCGTCTGCCAGGGCGCGAACTACCGCCAGCACATGATCGAGTCCGGCATGGACCCGGACGTGAAGACCTTCAACATGATCTTCACCAAGGCGGCCAGTTGCATCGTGCCGGCCGACTCCGCGCTGCTGCGGCCCAGGGAAGTCCGCTTCCTCGACTACGAGATCGAACTGGGCCTGGTGCTGAAGCGTGACATCGCCGCGCGCCAGTCCGTCACCGACGCCAACCTGCACGAATACGTCGCCGGTGCGGTGATCGTCAACGACTACTCGGCGCGTGACGTGCAGATCCCCCAGATGCAGTTCTACAAGGGCAAGAGCTTCCGCACCTTCGGCCCGGTCGGTCCCTACCTGTGCCTGCTGGAGAAAGGCGACTTCGCCAGGCTGCGCGAGCTGCAACTGAAGCTCACGGTGAACGGCGCGGTGCGCCAGCAGGACTCGGTCGCGAACCTGGTCTACGGGCCGGCCGAGACCCTGAGCGAGCTGTCCGGCGTGCAGGATCTGCACGTGGGCGACCTGCTCTCCACCGGCACGCCGGCCGGTTGCGCGCTGAGCGTGCCTTCGCCGGGCAAGCAGCGCCTTGCGGCGCTGCTGCCGGAGGCGGTGAAGTGGAAGGCCTTCCTGAAGGTGCAGGCGGGGCGCAGCCAGTACCTCAAGGCCGGCGACCTGGTGGAGTCGCGCATCGCCACGCCGGACGGCGCCATCGACCTGGGCGTGCAGCGCAACCGGGTGATCGACGCGGCGTGAACGTCGCCGCCGCCGGGCCGGGCCGGCGGCGCTCCGTCTCCACACCCGGTTGAAACAGTCAGTCACGGCCGGCACGCGGCCGGGCCAAGGCCGCGTCCGACGGCGAGGGGAGAACATGAAACGCTTGGGGTTGGTCTGCATCGGCGGCGCGCTGCTGCTGGCGTCCGCCATGGCGCGCTCCGCCAGCTGGGAATTCCCGCTCGGCGGCGCCGATCTGGAGGCGGCGGTGAACACGACGGTCACGGCCGGCGGCGCGGTGCGCATGGAGAGCCAGTCGCAGAACCTGGTCGGCAAGGCGAACCTGGATCCGCAGCTCTGCTCCGGGCCGAACGGCGCCTACCAATCCTGCCAGGGCTTGTTCCGCAAGCAGCTGTTTCCGGCGCAGCGTCTCGTCGCCGCGCCGGGCGCGCCCTCGAACAACGACGACGACGGCGACCTCAATTACAACAAGGGCGACCTGGTGTCGGCGGTGGCCAAGGTCACGCAGGACTGGACCCTGTCGTGGAAGGGCCTGAAGTTCTTCACGCGCTGGTTGTACTTCAATGACCCGGTCAATCAGGACTTCACCGAATACCATCCCGACCGCATCACCGCCGACAACTACCTGCAGGTCGGGCGGCAGACGCCGGGTCTGGCGGCCGGTGCCGTGCAGAATCTGTTGCAAGACCTGGGCAATCCGACGGCACTGATCGCCAACCCCTTCGAGATCGGCGGGCTGCTGCTCAACGCGCGCCCCTACGGCCAGCCGGGGCCGAACGGCACCACCATCGTCTACGGTCCCGGCGGCGTGGTCCGCAACCGGCGCGCTGGCGGCGAGGAGGGGCGCCAGATCGGCAGCAACCTGCAATGGCTGGACGCCTACGTCACCGGCGCGCTGCCGCTGTGGAACGACAAGGCTTTGACCATCAAGCTGGGACGCCAGGTGGTGGGCTGGGGCGAGAGCACCACGCTGGTGGTCAACAGCATCAACCAGGCCAACCCGATCGACGTCAACAACTACAACCGCGTCGGCCGGCAGATCGACGAGGTGTTCACGCCGGTGGCGATGCTGGACCTGAGTTTCGAGCCGGTGGACGATTACAACATCGAGGCTTTCTACCAGCTGGAATGGAAGGGCGTGGAGATCGCCGCGCCGGGCAGCTATTTCTCGGACCTGGATATCGGCACCGGCAACATCGGCGACACCACCAGTGGCAACTTCGGCGAGGTGGCCGAGGACCCCGCGCGCAAGGGCACGCCGCTGGACTCGCCGCTGGCGGGCCTGTCCAACACCACCTCGACGCTGCGGCGCATGCCGGACGCAAAGCCCAACGCCGCCGGCCAGTTCGGCCTTGCGCTCAAGCACAACTTCGAGGACATCGGCAACGGGCTGGACGTGGGCCTGTATTTCATGAACTACCACTCGCGCCTGCCGATCGGCAGCTTCTACGCCGCCAACCCAAGCTGCGCGCGCAAGGCGGGCAACAGCCGCGGCAACGACGCCACCGACCTCGTCTCGTTCCTGCTGGACTGTCCGGACATCCCGTTCGCGCATTCGCTGCTGCACCCGAACGAGCCGGCGCAGTACGCCACCGACAGCGCGGCACCGCTGGACAGCGCGCGCTTCCAGCTCGAGTACCCGCGCAACATCCAGCTCTACGGCCTGAGCTTCAACACCACGGTGGGCGCGTACTCGATCCAGGGCGAGGTGGCCTACCGCCCGAACCTGCCCCTGCAGGTGGCGCTGACGGATCTGGCCTTCGGCGCGTTCGGCCCCACGCTCACCGCCTGCCACGACGAGGCGACGCACTGCGGCGGTTCGGCGGCGCTGGCCGACATCGGCATCGGCTACGCGGCGGACGGCAGCACGGTGAACTACGGCTCCAGCGATTTCATCGCGGCTCCGGGGCATGCGGCGTTTCCGGATATCGTCAACGTCGGCATCGGCCATGTGCCCGGTTCGGCGCGCGCCTTTCCCAGCTTCGTGATCCCGTTCCGCGGCGGCCGCGTCGGCGACAACCCAGGCTGCCCCACGGGCATGGCGGACGCCGACTACCACCCCGGCATCGCCTGCTACATCCGCGGCTACGAGCGCGAGCAGGTCTATGAATTCAACCTGGGCAGCACGCGCGTGTTCGGCGCCAGCGACAACCCCTTCGGCGCCGACCAGATCATCCTGGTGACGGAATGGGGCGCGACCTATGTGCCCTACATGCCGGCCCTGGACCAGCTGCAGTTCCAGGCGCCGGGCGTGTACTACCACGCCAGCGCCGGCGCGGACGGGTCGGGCGCCGATGGCTCGCGCCAGGCCTGCTCCACCAACGCCTCGTGCAGCCTGGGCGCGGACGGCATCCGCTTCAATCCGCACCAGCAGGACCCGCGGGGCTTTCCGGATCCGTTCTCCTGGGGCTACCGCGTGATCGGCCTGTTCAGCTACGAAAACGTGCTGCCCCGCGTGGGCCTGCATCCCTCCCTGATCTGGTCGCATGATGTGCAGGGCACCTCGCCCGGACCGGGCGGCAACTTCGTCGCGGGCCGCAAGCAGGTGGACCTGATGCTGGAGATCCGCTACGAATCCAGCCTGTCGCTGAACCTGGGCTATACCTGGTTCTTCGGCGGCGGCGTCTACAACACCATGAGCGACCGCGACTATGCGCAGTTCTTCCTCAAGTACCAGTTCTGATTCGTCACCATTGGAAAAGCACGCGATGCCCGACACCACTCCGAGCGGCCCCGTCGTCCTGATCACCGGATGCTCCTCGGGCATCGGCCTGGCCCTGGCGCAGGAGTTCGCGCGGCGCGGCTGCCGCGTCGTCGCCACCGCGCGCCGGCGCGAGGCGCTGTCGCGGCTGGCGCCGGCGGCGGACTGCATGGAGCTGGATGTCACCGATGCGGCGCAGGCGGGCGCCGTGATGGCCCGCATCCGGGAGCGCTACGGACGCCTCGACGTGTTGATCAACAACGCCGGCTACGGCCTGATGGCGCCGCTGATGGACCTGTCCGCCGCCGATCTCAACGCCCAGCTCCAGACCAACACCGTTGCGCCGCTGGTACTGGCGCAACTGGCGGCACCGCTGATGCGCGCCCAGGGGCGGGGCGTCATCGCCAACATCGGCAGCGTATCGGGCGAAGTGGCAACGCCTTTCGCGGGCGCCTACTGCGCGTCCAAGTCGGCGGTCAATGCCTTGTCCGACGTGCTGCGCATGGAGCTCGCGCCATTCGGCATCCACGTGGTGAGCGTGCTGGCCGGCGCGGTCCGCTCGAGCTTCGGCGACACGGCCGTGCGGCAGAGCCCGCCGCGCGCCGCGGCTTCCTGGTATGCGGCGCAGGATGCAGTGGTGGCGGACCGGGCGCAGGCCTCGCAGCGGCACGCCATCGCCGCCGAATTGTTTTCAAGCCGCCTCGCGGATGTCCTGCTCTCCGCCAGGCCGGCGCCGGTGGTGCGCATCGGGCCGCTGAGCCGCCTGCTGCCGCTGTTGAAGGCCCTGCTGCCCACGGCTGCGCTCGACCGCATCCTGATGAAGCGCTTCGCGCTGCGCTGAGGGTGCCCTTTTTCCTCAGATGCCCTGCGCATCGAGGGCGGCTTCCGCGGCGATCGCCCGCGGCTCCGTCTGCTCCCGCGCATAGCGCGCCGGCGGCACACCGACTTGGCGGGCGAACGCAACGCTGAAGGTGCTGGCGGAGCTGTAGCCGACGCGTTCCGCGATCTCGACGATGCGGCCTTCGCCGCGGCGCAGCAGGTCCTTGGCCAGGGCCATGCGCCAGGCGAGCAGGTATTCCATGGGGGCGGTGCCCACCGCGCGGTTGAAGCGCTCGAAAAACGTCGAGCGTGAAAGGGCAGCTTCCCTGGCCAGTTCGGCGACGGTCCAGGCGTGCGCCGGACGGTCGTGCAAAGCGCGGAGTGCGGCCGCGAGGCGGCTGTCCGCGAGCCCGCGCACCAAGCCCGGCGACGCTTGGGTTCCCGCGGTGGAGCGCAGCGCCTCGATCAGCAGCACTTCCAGCAGCCGCGCGAGCACGACGTCGCGCGCGGGCCGCTGCGCGCTGGATTCCTCGCGTATCAGCTGCATGAGCGTGGCCAGGCGCTGTTCACCGCGGACATGCACGAGCTGCGGCAGCAGTGAGATCAGCAGGGATGCGTCCGGCGAACCGAAGTCGCAATGGCCCACCAGCATGCGGGTGTCGATCGGGCCATCCTCTGCGCCGATCCTGAATTCCCCATTGCCCAGGGCAACGGGCGCTGCCGTCCCGATGCCCGCCGGCGGCGCTTCGAGGCTGGACAGGGCGATGCTGTCGGTCGAAGGGATCAGGGTGAAATCGCCGGACCGGAGCTCGATCGGCTCGTGGCCGTCGATGACGATGCGGCATCCGCCTTCGAGGACCGCGCAATAGAAGGGTTGGCCGGCATCCGAGCGCCTGACACGCCAGGGGCTGGCGCCGAGTACCCGCTTGAAGAAGCGCGCGCGGGGCTGGAGCAGTGTGACCACCTCGGCCAGCGGATCGATCATGGCCGGACTCCCGCGAAAGAAATATGGACTTTGGATTGTAGTTAGTTCGGTCCTGGCGGGCTACCGTGTGGCCCTCGCAATCCCACCCCAATCAAGGACATCCCATGAATACCGTTCTGATCACCGGCTGTTCGTCCGGCTTCGGCCTGGAGACCGCCCGCCATTTCCTGGCCCGCGGCTGGCAGGTCATCGCCACCATGCGCACGCCGCGCAACGATGTGCTGCCGCCTTCCGATCGCCTGCGCGTGCTCGCGCTCGATGTGACCGATGCGGAGAGCATCCGCCGGTGCGTGGCCGCCGCGGGCGCGATCGACGCGCTGGTCAACAACGCCGGCTTCGGTGCGGCTTCCCCGGCCGAACTCACGCCCATGACGACGGTGCGCGAGGTGTTCGAGACCAACACCTTCGGCACGATCGCGATGACGCAGGCGGTGGTGCCCCGGTTCCGGCAGCGCCGTGCCGGCGTCGTCGTGAACGTCACTTCGAGCGTGACGCTGAAGGTGCTGCCGCTGATCGGCGCGTACCGCGCGAGCAAGATGGCGGTGAACGCGTTCACCGAGTCGATGGCGCTGGAGCTCGAGCCGTTCGGCGTGCGCATGCGCCTGGTGCTGCCGGGCCGCTCACCCGAGACGCGCTTCGGCGACAACGCGCGTCCCCACATGCTCGGGTTCGATCACGAGGCTTATGCCGGCATCGTGAAGACTGCCGTCGCGCGGATGATGGATGCCGCCTCCCCGGTCACCCACGCGCAGGATGTTGCCGAAGCGGTGTGGCGCGCGGTGACCGACCCCTCGTCTCCGCTGCGCATCGCGGCCGGCGCCGATGCCGAGGCCTGGATGGCGGAGTCCCGCTGATGGGCCGCGCCGCTGCCCTGAATCCAGGAGCCATCGACAGGATCGGGCTCTCCAGAGCCGCCGCACGGCCCGAAGCTGGGATCCTGGAACCGGTCAAGCGCTGGCGCTGGAGGGACCAACCGGGCACTGGCCTTCGCCTGGAGCAAGCCCTGGATCATGCGGCTGGGGGAAGGTACGAAATCGAAAAGCAGTTCTTGCCGAGCGCCTTGGCTGCATACAGCGCCTTGTCGGATGCCTCGATCAGCGCCTCCGGTGCGATGTGCCTGTCCGATGCGATGGCCACGCCGAGGCTGCACGAGGGCCGCAAGGTGGTGCCACACAGGTCCACCGGCGCCCGCACCGCGTCGAGGATGCGCGTGGCCAGCCCTTCCAGCTGGGCCTGGGTCTCGATGTCCGGGAGCAGCAGGAAGAATTCGTCCCCGCCCAGCCGGGTCGCGGTATCCACATCCCTGAGCGCGTGGCGGATGCGGCCAGCCACCTCGATCAGCAGCTTGTCTCCCGCGGCGTGGCCCAGGGAGTCGTTGATCTGCTTGAATCCGTCAAGGTCGAGCGTAGCGCCGGCGATGAGATTCTGGGTGCGCTTGGCGAGCGCCAGCGCCTGGCGAATGCGGTCATTCAGCAGCACGCGGTTCGGCAGCCCGGTCAGGAAGTCATGGGTGGCCAGCCGTTCGGCGTTCTCTTTCGCCTGCCGCAGCTCGGTTTCGAGCTGCTTGAGCGGCGTCACGTCCGCCACATGGACGAAGATTCCCCGCACCTTTCCATCGACGATGTGCGGCGTATAGGTCGCCAGGGTGTGACGGATGTTGCCCTGCTGCGTGGTCAAGGTGCGTTCGAACACCTGCACCTGTCCGGCATAGGCGGCGATGCGATATGGCGAGTTCATCTCGTAGAGTTCGGGCCCGAGCAACTGCCGAAGCGTAATGCCGGCCATCTGCTCCCGCGTCTTGCCGAACCAGTACAGGTAGGCGTTGTTGGCGAACTGGCATACCTCGTTCTCGTCCCAATAAGCCACCATTGCCTCGAGGTGGTCGAGCAGCGACATGACGAGATCGATCTTTGGATATTGCATTGCGCTGCCGTGATCCGACGATGCTTTACGAGACCGCCTCAGGCCGGGTAGCCGACGGATTGGGCGAACAGCACCCTCTGGCTGGTACGCAGGCCAAGCTCCCGCGCAAGGCGGGCCCTGTCGCAGTTGTGAAACCAGGCGGCCATCGCGAAAGCGGCGGCGAACAGGTAGACATTTTCCGCGATGAGTCCGGCGTCGACGTAGTAGTAGGATTTCTGGACTTCCGGGTCCTGCAAGCCGGGTTCCTGGAATCCGGCGGTGTGAATCAGCCGCTGCAGGTCCACGACGAAAACCAGCTGTACGGGGGCCTTGGCGTCGACGCCGCGCTGGTGCGGCGTCAAGGCGCTGAAGCGAATATCCCCCGCGGCGACGGGATTCAGGCGATGTTCGACAGCGTCGTAGAGGTAAGCGGCCTCCGCGAGCGCGACGAAGAGTTCGATTTCCTGTGAGTTGCTGGCCGAGGCCGCGGTTCTTCCGGGCTGCCCGAACGGACCGGCCTCGCGATTCACGCCCCATGCGGCCCACAGGAGGTTGGAAAGCTGTTGAGCGGACAAGGCTTTCGAGCTGATCTCGCGCGTGGTCCTGCGGTGCTTCAGGGCTGTGAATACCGAGACGTCGCAGTCGTTCGCCGGCGGGGGCAACTGAATGGCCGCCACGGCTGAAACATCGGGATCGCGATCGATCACTGTCGCACCAATCCGGCTATGGCGCATATGCGCCAAGTTCACCATAAGTGGATCAGGGCGCCTGGACATTGATGCATATCAAGCCCGCAATGAAGGCGGTGAACAACGAGCGGGCGCCGCCTATTGCTGTTTCAGGCTCAGGATATAAGCCGTGACGTCATCGATCTGCCGGTTGGACAGTTGATGGTTGGGCATGGGCGGATGCGGTGTTGCCAGGAACGTGTGCAGGCTTCGCTTCGTCGTCGATGGCATCGCCGCGACGGCTGAAAAAGTCGGTGCACCCGAGACGGTCGCCACCGTCTGCGCCGAGTCGACGACATGGCAACTGACGCACCACCTCCGGGCGAGTTCGTGCCCGGCTGCCGTGTTGGCGGCCTGCTGCGCCCATGGCGCTGTCGGCAGGGACAGGATTGCGGCGACGGCTGCCGGCCACCATTGAAGGATCTTGCGGCAATCGATGTTTGGTGCATCCGGCATGACGAGGCTCCTCTACCCATATGTTTCAAGTAGATCACCGCCTTGTCAGCCGGGCATTGATCCAGATCACCTGGCCGCCCCGTCCTGCTGATCAGGACGGGGCGCCGTGGAAAGATCGGCTTTGCAGGGGGACGGCGTGGCCGGTGCTCAGGCGGCTTCGACCGCACCGAGGCGGATGAAGTCGAGCTTGTCGCGCACGGCGCAGTCGGGGCAGGTCCAGTCGTCGGGGATCTGCGACCAGCGGGTGCCGGGGGCGAAGCCTTCGTGTTCGCAGCCCTTGCGCTCGTCGTAGATGTAGCCGCAGTCGGTGCACTGGTAGCGTGCGGCTTCGCCCCCGGGGGGCTGCTGCTGCGCGGCTTCCTGGCCGAGCGGGTAGAGGCTGGGTTGGCCGTCGTCGAGGGTCTTGCCCTGCCAGCGGTTGAGCAGGCTTTCGCGCTTGGCGGCGTAGAGGTTGGCGCGGGTCAGGTCGCCCTTGTAGTGCTGGACGACCAGCGGGTCCATCTGCCGGAACCACAGGGGCGGGAAGTAGGCCAGCAGCAGCATCGAGGCATAGCCGGAGGGCAGCTGCGGGCTTTCGTCGAAGTGGCGCAGGGCCTGGAAGCGGCGCGTCGGGTTGGCGTGGTGGTCGGAGTGGCGCTGCAACTGGTACAGCACGAGGTTGGTCACGACGTGGTTGCTGTTCCAGGAATGGGCCGGCGCGCAGCGCTCGTAGCGCCCGGTTCTGGCGTCCTTGGCGCGCAGCAGGCCGTAGTGCTCGATGTAGTTGATGACTTCGAGCAGGGCGGCGCCGTAGAACGCCTGGGCCAGGAGGAAGGCGAGGGCGATCCAGCCCAGCCACAGGCTCACCGCGCCGAACAGGATCACGGTCATGGCCCAGGCCTGGAGGTTTTCGTTGTCGCCGCTGAAGACGCTCTTGCCGCTGCGCGCCAGGCGTTCCTTCTCGATGCCCCAGGCGGATTGCAGGCTGCCGCTCACGGTGCGCGGCAGGAACGCCCAGAAGGTTTCACCCATGCGCGAGCTGGCGGGATCGTCCGGGGTGGCGACGTTCTTGTGGTGACCCTTGTTGTGCTCGACGAAGAAGTGGCCGTAGGCGACCGGCGCGAGCGTCAGCTTGGCCAGCCAGCGATCCAGGCTGTTGGTCTTGTGCCCCAACTCGTGCGCTGTGTTGATGCCGATGCCGTTGATCATGCCTGTGCTGACCACCAGGCCGAGGATCTCCCACCAGGCGAATCCGCCGCGGACGGCCATCCAGGCGCCGAGGACGGTGACCACGAATTGCGTCGGCACGTAGGCGTAGACGATGGCGCGGTAGTAGCGGTCGCCTTCGAGCTGGGCCACCGCCGATTCCGGCGCGTTGACGCGATCGACGCCGATCAAGTGGTCGAACAGGGGGATGATGCCGTAGAACAGCACGGGCATCGCCCAGCACCACAGGCCATATCCGGTGGCGATCGCCAGCACCTGGAAGGCGAGGGCGGCCAGGGGAATGGCCGGGCTCAACAGCCACAGCAGACGCTTGCCGTCAGCCCATTGGACCGCTGCGTCGTTGGTGATGCTTTGGGTCGTCATGTTCGGTGTCCTCCGTGGTGTACGTTCTTGCGCCGGCTTTGATTGGTGGCGCATAGGCACTTTCGCCGGGAAGCGGAAGCCGGGCCAAGTCATTTCTTGACAATCATCGGTCATTTTCAGACAGTAGGGTCTCGTTCCCCTGGAGCCTGGGCATGGCCGCGAAGAGCCCCGAGGTGCCTGCGCGCTACTATGCGCGCCTGTGCGAGCTGCTGGGGCAGGATGGGGTGAATGTTTCCGCCCTGCTCAAGGCGGCGCGCATTCGCCCGGCCGCCGTAAGGGCGCCGGATGCGGTGCTCCGGCTCAACCAGGTGGAGATGCTGCTGGATGAGATGTTCCGGCTGACGCGGCGGCAGGATCAATGCCACGATCTGGGCCGCGCGCTGAAGCTGAGCTCTCACAGCATCGTCGGCTACGGCATGCTCAGCAGTCCCACGGTCGGTTACGCCATGACGCTGGCGGCGCGTTACTTCCGGCTGATCATGCCGAGTTTCCGCATGCGCTTCCGCGTCGATGCCGAACTGGCGGAGATCGAGATCCTGCCGGTGCTGCCGATGAGCAGGAGCTGCCTGCAGTTTCACCTGGAGGCCATCGCGGTGGCGCTGCACTGGGAGATCCGGGAGCTGCTGAAGAACCAGATGCCGGACTACGAGCTGTACCTGTCCATCGCCGCGCCGCCGCACAAAGAGCGCTACAACGAGCTGGTCGAGGCGCGCTGCCATTTCGGATGGCAGTCACGGCCTGGATTGCGGATGCAGTTTCCGGCCGCCGTGGCGCAGCGCACGCCGGCGCTCGCGGACCTTGGCGCGGTGCAGATGGCGGAGAGACGCTGCAACGAGCAGATTCGCGGCGCCATCGCGCAGGGCAAGGTGGGCGACTGGATGCGGATGATGCTGCGCGAAGCCAGCGACGGCTGGCCCGGCCTGACCGAACTGGCGCAAACCCTGAACCTGTCTCCCCGCACGCTGGATCGCTACCTGAAAAAGGAGGGGGAGAGTTTCCGCGCGCTGTCGAATCGCACGCGCCACGAGAAGGCGCTGGAATTGCTGGACGACGGGCGCCTGACGATCACCCATATTGCCCACGAACTGGGGTACACCGATATGTCCAACTTTGCCCGCTCGTTCCGCCGCGAGGCGGGCGTGGCGCCCGGCGATTATCGCAGCCGCAGGGCCGGGCGGGCGCGGCCCTGCTAGAGTGCCAGCCTGATATCGCTTCCCGGCAACTCGCTCCAGCGCAGTTCGCCGGCCCCGCGCTGCAACACCGGCATCACCAGGCGGCTGATGACTTCGTCCGGTTGCAGTGCCCGGGTGCAGTTGCAGGGCGGCCCGGTTTTCTTGGGGCAGGTTTGCGATCCGGGCTTGCAGCGGCCGGGTGAGCTGATGGTGCGGGCGTAGGGGCCGACGGGCCGCCACGAGGTGGGATCCAGGGTGGGGCCGGTGGCGTAGATGCCCATGGCGTGGCGCCCGAGCGCGGCGGCGATGTGCAGCGGGCCGGTGCCGCTGGCCAGCAGGCCGTCGGCGACGTTGATGAACGACACCAGTTCGCCCAGCGACAGCGCGCCCATGACGTTGGTGATCGATTCGCTTTGCAGAAGCTGCGGACACTCCCGTTCGACGGCCTGGCGCTCCTTCTCCGATCCGGTGAGGAACAGCTTGAACTGGTTGGTCTTGCCGAGCGTACGCACCAGTTCCAGATAGTACTCGGGCGGCCACTCGCGTCCGGAGCCGCCGGATTTCGGGTGCAGGATCAGGTTGAAGCGGTCGGGGTCGAGCTGCTGCTTCAGGTGTTCCGGCGGCGGGCCGACGCGCGTCAGGCCGAACAGCGCGCGCGGGTCGGACGGCAGGGGATAGATCGGCACGCCGAGCGCCTTCACATGCCGCAGGGAAAAGCCCAGCATGTGCGCGTGCCCGGTGTCGCCGTAGGCCACGAAACGGTTGTAGAACGCCGCCGAGCGGCGGCGGAACAGGTTGCCGACGCGGATCGGCACGCGCGCGGCAAAAGCCACGCGGGCCATGTCGTTGCAGGCGAACGGGTTGAGGAAGACGTCCGTCCCCATCCGCTTCAGGATCTGGGGGTCGGCGATGAGTTCCCGGCTGTCGATGACGCCGTCGAAGAATTCGCAGGCCTGCACCAGTTGCAGCTGCAAGCCGGCGAAATACAGCTTCACGTCCGGCCAATGGCGCCTGATGGCGCCCGCCAGCGGCAGCATCATGACGGTGTCGCCGATGGCATACGGGTTGGCGAGTACCACGGTTCGTGGTGCCTTCATCCGCGCCTGCTTCGCAATGTGCCCAGCGTTGTCTCCGGTCGATGGACGGAAGCGGCGGTTCGCTTGAGTCCGATGAACAGGGTGTCCCGCCGGGCTCAGCGCAGCACTGCCGGCCGGTTCCTGGATGTCGAGAAATTCCCTGGAACAATGATGTACGGCGGATACAGGCCGGTCAAGCCGCTGCGTGGGCGCGGCGGGTTTGGGCCACGCGGGCGCGCCGCGGCAGCGCCTGCAAATGTGAACCGGTGGACGTCGCCACTCGCCTCGCCGTTGTAGTATCCAAGGGACAATACAGGGAGTTTTTCCATGGTCGATTTTGTAAAGTCGGGGAAGGTGGTGCGCCTGGTCGCGGTGGTGCTGGCGATTGCCGTCGCCTTCCTGGTGCTGTGGCCGTTCTACACGGTGCCCACCGGCAACCGCGGCGTGGTCACCACCTTCGGCAAGATCACCGGCATCGAGGACGAGGGGCTGGTGGTGCTGCCGCCGTGGAAGAAGCTAAGCGTGTTCAGCATCCGCGCCGAGCAGGCGGACATCGAGGATGCCGAGGGCAGCACCTCGGATACGCAGCCGGTCAAGGTGAGCCTGACGGTGCGCTACTCCATCGCCACCGACAAGGTCGCGGAGGTGTACGAGAAGTACAGCCACAACGGCGATCTCTCCTCCTATGTGCAGACCGCCACGCAGGAGATCTTCAAGGCCGTCACCGCGCGCTACAGCGCGCCGGACCTGATCGCCGAGCGCGCCAAGGTGTCGGCGGACATCAACGATGCCCTGCGCACCAAGCTGGCCGTCTACGGCGCCCAGGTGATCAGCATCGACATGCGCGGCTTCGCCTTCTCGCCCTCCTACATGGCGGCGATCAACGAGAAGGTGACGCAGGAGCAGTTGCGCCTGGTGGCGGAGAACAAGCTGCTCACGGTGGAAGCCGAGCAGAAGCAGAAAGTGGCCATCGCCGAGGCGGAAGCGAGCGCGGTGCGGGCCAAGGCGGATGGCGATGCCTACGCCAACCTGAAGATCGCCACCGCCCAGGCCGATGCGCTGAAGGTGCAGAACGCGGCGCTGACGCAGGCCAAGGACGTGCTGGAGCTGCGCCGCATCGAGGTGGAGCAGACCAAGGCGGACCGCTGGAACGGGGTGCTGCCGGCGGCGATTTACGCGGGGGCGCCGATTCCGTTTTTGAATGTGGAGAAGTGAGAGCGTGAACAATTGCGAAACCGAGCTGCGGCCTGAGCTTGGGCGCGGCGAGCGCCTGCTGTGGAGCGGCATGCCGCGCCAGGGGCTGCGCTTCCGGCAGTCGGATATTTTCATGGTACCGTTCAGTTTGATGTGGGGCGGGTTCGCTTTTTTCTGGGAGGGGGCGGTTACCACGAAAGGCGCGCCGTTCTTCTTCTCGCTGTGGGGCATGCCGTTCGTGCTGATCGGCATCTACATCATCGTCGGGCGCTTCTTTGTCGACAGCTACCTCCGCGCGCGGACCTACTATGGCGTCACCGACCAGCGGGTGATCATTCTGGGCGGCCTGATGAATCGCGAGGTCAAAAGCATCTCGTTGCAAGGTCTCAACGAGATGCTTTTGACTGAGCGCGGCGATCGCAGCGGCACCATCACGTTCGGACCGACCGGTCCCATGGCCGCGGCTTGGGCGGGTACCGCATGGCCGGGCACGAGCAAGAAATTGTCGCCGGCTTTCGATCTGGTCGAAGAGGTGCGCAGGGTTTACAACATCATTCGCGATGCTCAGAGTAGGGTGTCGAATTCACGCGGAAGCTGAGCGTTTGCGCTGGAAGCAGGATTCCATTGAGGGGATGGAAGATGGGTTACAGAGTTGGTGCCGGGAGTTACCTGCTGTTCATGTCCATGGCGGTCAATGCCTGGTGCCTGGCAATGATCGCCGTCTACAGCTATGGCTTCCTTCCGGGAAGGATCGACCGGGACTATGCAAGCTATGTATTGTGGGTCGTTGCGGCACCGGTGGGGTACTTGTTCTTCCGCCTTTCCAGGGGGCGGCTGCAGGATTTGAATTGCCCGGGGAAATGGTCGATGGTGCTGGCTTTTCCGCTGATCGGCGTGATCATCCTGCCGGTGCTGTGCTTTCTGTCCGGGCCGAGATACACCAACGATTTCGGCGATCATCCCGAGCCGTCCGGGTTTCTCAAGATCGCGGCCGCTCTATTCAACTTCGTGGTGGCCCTGGTGCTGGTGCCGTATGTCACCCGGCTGTATGCGCCGCTGCACCTGGGTTAGGCATTCCTGGGAAGAACTGATCGCGAGATGGTCTGCCGGGAACCAGCCCGTGCTTCTGACCTAGCCGTGGCGCCGCCACCAGGGCAACGCGGCATGCCCGCTCAGGCGGGGCTCGGGAAATTCCGGTGGGTCGAATGACCGTGCCAAGGGATTGGTCAGTTCTTCGGTCAGGCCTTCCAGGTCGATGGTGAAGCCTGGAGTCGGCGCTCGCAAAGTCCTGCCGCGGCGCAATTGGCGGACTTGCGTCGCGGCGAATACCATCGCTGCGCCGGCAAGCGGTGCGGCGACCATCCAGTACGGATTGGACATGAGGGTACTCAGGCGGCTTGCGCCAGTTGCTTGCGCTGTTGCTGCGCGGGGGCGATTTCCTTCAGGCGGCGCAGCAGGCGGCGGTTGTCGTGCTGCCAGGGGTGGAAGTCGGTGCGGAAGTAGTCGAGCCAGGCGGGGAGGCCTTTGCGCAGCAGGCCGTCGCGGCCGAGGAGGAAGCCGGCGAGCGGGCGGTAGGCGGCGAGGCGGCCCGGCCTGGCGCCTCGGCTTGCGTCCTTCTCGATCAGCACCGCGCTGAAGGCGGCGACGAGGGCGACGAAGGCGGCGCCGGTGATGAGCATGCCGCCGCAGCGCACGACGTAGGCTTCCACGCCGTCGCCCATGGCTTGGCGCCAGACGTCGTAGGCGACGGCCTTGTGTTCGGTTTCTTCCAGGGCGTGCCACAGCCAGAGCTGGCGGTATTGTTCCTGCGCGCCGTGCAGCATGCGTTCGTTGCCGAGCAGGTTGTCGGCGAGGATGGCGGTGAAGTGTTCCAGGGCGATGGTGACGGAGAGCTGCCAGGCGTTCGGCGCGGTCTTCTGCACGAGGTCCAGCACTTTTTTCACCAGCTGTTCGAGCTCGGCAGCGGGCAGGCCGGCCTCTTCGAGCTGCTGGTTGTAGGCTTCGTGCTCGCGGCCGTGCATGGCCTCCTGGCCGATGAAGGCTTTGACTTCGCGCTTCAGGCGGTCGTCGCTCACGCAGGCGCGGTAGTTGCGCACGCTGCCGATGAAGAAGCGCTCGCCCGGCGGAAAGAACAGGGACAGGGCATTGAAGAAATGGCTCACGCCCGCGCCGTCAGGGTGCCAGCTGGACAGGCGGGAGGCGGGCAGGTCGAATTCGTAATCACGCTGGACAGGCATCATGCCGGTGCTGCTCCGTCAAAAATGGTGCATTGCAGCATTAAGACCGGGAGCAGTGTGCCAGGGTTCCACTGGATCCGAAATATCCCGCCGAACGGTTGAACGGGGCTGGAAATGGCGCGCCCCGCCGGTTTGGGGCGGGGCGCGCGATCCGCTTCGTGCACATTGATGTCCTACAACTCGGCGAACTGCTCCGTAGTGAAGGCTTCGGCGGGGCCGAAGGACATGTGGTCGGCGTTATCGCCGCCGCACGCCTCAGCCTTGGCCTGATCCAGGCGCCGCGTTATCACCTGGCGGCGGATCTTGCGGCCGGCACGCTGGTGGCGGTGCTGCCGCAGTGGCCGCCTTCAGCGACGCCAGTGTCGCTGCTCTATCCGCACCGGCGCCAGTTGTCGCCGCGTGTGCGGGTGTTCATCGACTGGATCGCGCGGGAGTTCGCGCGGCATGAGGTGGGGGTGGTGTAGCGCCAGGGGAGCGGTTGCTTCAGCAGTGAAGCGGCGGTTTGCGCTTTGCAATGATACAAGAGTATGTTATTTGTAACATTGTATCTATCCAAGCGGGAGCGCGACCATGCCTTCAGTCCTCGATCAGCCAGTGGCGGCAGCCGCCGCGCCTTTGCCGCCGCGGTCCCTGCCGCCGGGCTTCATCCCGAGCCGTCACGGCGCCGCGCGCGAGCAGGCGCGTGGATTGCTCGGCACCTTGCGCCTGGTGATGCGCGGTGATCCGGAGCCGGACGCCGCGCGCTGGCAGGCGATGGGCGAGGACCTGATGCGCGGCGACGCGCCGGCGGACCGGCTGGTGGAGTGGATGCTGGCCGGGGACATGAAAGTGACGCGGCCGCTGTTCGAGCGCGCGCTGGAGAACGGCATCGAGTCGGTGCCCGAGGCGCCGGCGCCGCTGCGCGAGTTCTTCGCCGTGGTGGAGCGGCGGCCGGACTGGGTGGACATGAAGCTGGTGGCGGAAGGCGCGCTGGTCAATGACCGCGGCGGCATGGATTATTTCCTGGTCGATCGCGATCTGGCCCTGATGGGCGGCTATCAAGCATCGGCCTTCAACAAGGCTTTGCTGCTCACCGGGGCCTTGCAGAAAGGTGCGGGGCGGCGCGTGGCGGAAACCGTGCAATGGTGGTTGGACTGCACCGAGAAAGGGGGCATGGAGCGCTTCGGCGTCGGCTTCAAGTCCACCGTGCGGGTGCGGATGATTCATGCGCTGGTGCGGCGCCACGTCGGGCGCCTGCCGCAGTGGCGCCTGGAAGAGTGGGGCCTGCCGATCAACCAGGTGGATATGGCCGCCACCGCCCTGGCCTTTCCGATGGTGATGCTGCTGGGCGGTCGCATGATGGGCGTGCCGCTGACGCGGCGCGATTCGCGCGCGGCGATGCACCTGGGCCGCTATGCCGCCTGGCTGATCGGCGTGGAAGATCAATGGGTGCCGCGCGACGAGCGGGAGGGGCGCATCCTGCTGTACCAGTTCTCGCTGAGCATCACCAACCCGGACGAGACCAGCAAGCAGCTCGGCCAGGCGCTGATGAACGAGCCGCTGCAGCGTCCCTACACGCGCCTGCGCTGGCTGCGCCGACGCTATCAGTATGCGCGCCATCTGAGCGTCAGCCGTTTCTTCGTCGGCCGCGCCGGCATGCGCAATCTCGGGCTGCCGGAGAACGTGCTGCCCTGGTATCCGCTGCTGCGAGCGCCGCCGAACTTGCTATGGCGCCTGTTGGTGTGGCTGCTGCCGGGCGGGCGGCAATGGCAGGCGCGGCACGGGCGGCGGGCGACGATCGCGTTCGTGCGCTCGATGACCGGGCCGGAGTCGGCGCAGATCGGGCAGGCGGCGCGGCATATCACCGAGGCTGCGGCCTGATCATCCGGAGCAAGCCGCCGCTGGGATAAACTGCGGGACATGTCCGCCACGCTCGCCGCCCAGCTCGCCCGTTTCATCACCGACGATACGTCGGCGCCGGCCGACGCCACCGGCGACCGCATCCTCGACGCGGCGCTGGAGCAGTTCCAGAGCGTGGGCCTGCGCCGCAGCAGCATGGAGGACGTGGCCAAGCGCGCCGGGCTGAGCCGCGTCACCATCTACCGCCGTTTTCCGCAGAAGGACCGCTTGCTCGAAGCGGTGCTGCTGCGCGAGTGCCGGCGCCTGATCGGCGACATGCGCACGGTGATGTTGCCGCTGGCCACGCCGGAGCAGCGCATCGTGGAGAGCTTCGTCTTCGCCCTGCGCACCATGCGCGGCCATCCCCTGCTGGTGCGGCTGATGGCGATCGAGCCGGAAGATCTGCTGCCGGTGATGACGCTGCAGGCCGGCCCGGTCGTCGCCATCGTCAGCACCTTCATCGCCCAGCAGATCCGCGATGCGCAGCGACGCGGCGAGGTGCCGGCCTACGATCCGCGGCCGGTGGCGGAGATCCTCACGCGCATGGCGCAGTCGCTGATCCTGACGCCGCAGGGTGGCGTGCCGCTGGACAGTGAGCGCCAGATCCGCGCTTTCGCCCGCGACTACATCGTGCCCATCGTCATGCGGATGGTGCCGGCGGGGGAGTGAGGCAGGTTGCCGCTGTGGGTACAGCCTTGACGCCGTCGACCTGTTCCTTGTTGTCCAGGCGATCCCCGGCTGGGCCGGACGGTATCAGAACGAACGCCCGTCCACCGCGATCCGCTTCAGCGCGGCCACGTCCACGCCTTCCAGGCAGCGGACATTGACCGCCGCCGTCTCCGCGCCGGAGCGGTCCTTGCCGAAGCCGAAGGGTGCGCAGCCGCACGTCGGGCAGAAATGGTGCTGGATGACGTGCTTGTTGAAGGTGTAGGTAGCCAGCTTCGCGTCGGGCTTGAGCAGGGTGAGGCGGCTGCGCGGCACGAACCAAAGCAGGTAGCCCTTGCGGTTGCAGTGCGAGCAATTGCACTCCATCGCCTGCTCCAGCATGCCTTCGGCTTCGAAGGAGATTTGCCCGCAGTGGCAGCTGCCTTTGTAGATCATGTGTCTCCCCCTGGATGTGGTGATTTTGCGCTTCCGGGTGAGGCTTGAATGGCCATGCCGCAGCGAGAGCGTCCTATGAAGTCTGAAGCCCGTCGGCGCTCCATTGCCGCGCCGCCATGATCGCCGCCGGCTCCAGGCGGCGGATGATCCCGGCCAACTGGCGCGCCCACAGGGCATAGGCGCCCGCGCCGGGATGAAAGCCGTCGGAGGCCATCAGTGACAGATCCAGCGGGAAATCGATGGGGACGAAGGTGCAGCCCTCGTTACGCGGCGCCCAGTGACGCAGGTCCCGGTTGAGCCGCCGGGCGCGCAGGCCCAGGTACCAGCGCAGCGGCTGCGGCAGGGCGGGGAAATGGTGCAGGGGCGGCAGGCTGGAAAGCAGGATGTGCCGGGCCCGGAATCTGCCCTTCAGCAACGCGACCAGCCGCTGCTGCACCGCCAGCCATTGCGCCCGGCCGGTGCTGCCGGTGACGTCGTTGACGCCGGTGGCGGTGACGACGATGTCGAAAGGCTGCTGCGGTTCCGCCTCAAGCCGCGCCAGGACTTCCGCACTGGTCAGGCCGCTGGTGGCGACGAGCTTCCACGACACGCGGAACGCGGCGGCGAGCGCGGCAACGAGCTGGCCGGACAGCGCCTCGGCCTGCGTCGCCACGCCGACGCCCGCGGCCGAGGAATCGCCGAGGATCAACAGGCTCAGCGGCGGCCCGCTCCCCTCGACGCCCTGGCGCAGCCCGTCCGGCTCCGGCAGGCGCGGCGTCACCCGCCGCACATAGCGGCCTTGCGCCAGCAGGACGGGGCCTAGGCCGATGGTGGTGAAGTGGTAGCCCATTGGGTCAGATCTTCAGGCGGTTGAGCGGACGAAGTACAGCGTCATAACGGATGCGGATTCATGGTCATTGGGCCAGCTGGTGCAAAAGCCCGGCTAGTGCCCACTCCCGCCATCGTGCCCTCCGCCATTGCCGTGGTCGCTGTGGCTGTGATTGTGACCATTGCCGTAGTTCCCCGAAGCGGAGTAACTGCCGCTGGCGTCCACCAATCCATTGTCGGCTTTCGGCGGGTGACACGATCGCCGCCCCTCACGCAGGATATTCCAGCAGACGACAGCGCCGATGACCGGGATGATCCAGATGAACAGGATATGGAGGAGTTTCTGCTGCGTCTCGTAGGTTCGGCTGAACGCGACGCCGATCGTCGCCACAATATTGATGGCAAGTAGAAATACGCCCAGCCACAAGGCCCAGTTCATCGGAGCAATTGCCATTTCATTGAAATCAGTTTTCGCCTGGATTCAGCGTTGATCCAAGGCGGCCGGTTTTTCCGCCGGAGTTGCGGGCCGGGGATTAACCTTTTTCACGAGGTGTGCAGTGAAGTCCGCTAACTGATTGCTGCTCGCGAACGTCCGCTTGGGAATGTTCATGTACAGGATGCGGGAAGTGAACAGCAGCAATACGTGTTCGTCCTGAAGCCATTTGACGAAATCTCCCCAGGGTATGAGCATGTGCCCGTTCTCATTGTCGACGGTGAGGCCAGTCTCGCCCCACGAAAGCGTGAAGGGCCTGCTGATCTGCTTCCGCGCCCTGAACATCTTGCGTGCCCTGTAGGGAAAGTAGATCAGTCGGGTGAGCGCGCCCAGTATCCATCCGGCCGGGACCAGAAGCATGATGAACAACCCCAGGGAGCCATACCTGTGTGCCGCGGTAGGGGAAAACATCAGGAACAAACCCATGCCGAGATACATGACGCTCGGAATGAACGCCACAAAAATCCAGCGCTTGACGCTCCAGCGCGTACCGAGCTTGCTGCCTTGGAGGAAATCGGATTCTTCCAGCTGTACATGAATCATTGGATGCCCTGGGTCGGCCATTCGAATTCTCTCCTGCAAATCTTCGAAACACTGCCAGAAGACCCAATGTTCCGGATCGGCGGTGGCGTAGGCCTCTTGCATCGCGTCGGGGATGGACGCGGCGGCGATTTGGGCCCACCAGATTAGCGCAAGCGCGACCCGTCCAAGGGGCGGGAGCGGACGTGCCCGGATGGACGGTAGGGGCGGCCTGAAAGAGGGCGTACCGCGCGGTCTCCTGCTCAAGTTGCCCAAACTGACTTTACAGCGGGTCAGTGGATTACCGGCGGATGTCGTTGGCCCTTCCTGATCCACCAATACAACGGCACCCCCGCCAGGATCAGCGCGGTCCCCGCGAGCGAGTGCAGGAAGTTGGTGGCATAGGTATAGACCAGCACGGCACCGGCGGCGAGCACGAACAGCGCCGGCACCACCGGGTAGCCGGGCATGCGGTAGGGCGAGGGCGGTTCGCCCGGGCGGCGGCGGAAGACGAAGACGGTGCTGGCGGCGAGCAGGTAGATCAGCCACTCGGCGAAGATGGCCAGTTCGAACAGGGCCTGGAAGCCGGCGCTGAGCAGGAGCAGGGCGGTGGCGAGCAGGCCCTGCACGATGAGCGAGTTGGCGGGGCTGTGGAAGCGCGGGTGCACGGCGGCCATGCGGCGGAAGAACAGGCCGTCACGCGCGGCGGCGTAGGGGATGCGCGCGCCGGAGAGGACGGTGCCGTTGAGGGTGACGAGCATGCTCAGGGCCATGGCGGCGGAGACCAGGCCCGCGCCGACGGGGCCGGCGCTGCGCAGCATGGCTTCCACGGCGGGGCGCGGCGAGGCGGCCATGTCCGCTGGCGGCAGCACGTAGAGGATGGCGGCGTTGGTGAGCATGTAGAGGAAGGCGACGATGAGCAGGCCGAGGATCAGGGCCAGCGGCAGGGTGCGCTGCGGGTTCTTCACTTCGCCGGCGGCCATGTTCAGATCGTTCCAGCCGTCGTAGGCCCACAGGGTGGCGGTGAGGGCGATCATGAAGCCGGTGAAGCCGCCGGTGGCGCCGGGCAGGAGGGTGTGGAAGTTGGCGGTGTCGCCATGGCCGCCGGAGAGGCAGAAGCCGACTATGACCAGCACCAGCAGGCCCTTGAGCCAGGTGAAGACGAGCTGGAAGTTGGCGGCCTTCTCGATGCCCAGGTAGTTGAGCCCGGTGACGAGCCAGGCGAAGCCGATGGCGGCGGGCTGCGCCCACAGCAGGGGCAGGCCGTGGGCGATGGGGCGGTTGAGGAAGTCCAGCGCGGGGAAGGTGCCGAGCACGCGGGTGATGCCGATGGTGACGCTGGCGATGGAGGCCGGCTTGGCCACGGCGAACCAGGTCCACATATTGAGGAAGCCGGCGAGGTCGCCGTAGGCATCGCGCAGGTAGGCGTATTCGCCGCCCGCTTGTGGCCGGGCCGCGCCCAGCTCGGCGTAAGTCAACGCGCCGAACAGCGAGAGCAGGCCGCCGGCGATCCAGGCCAGGTACACCAACCCGGCCGAGCCGGCCGCCTGCATCATCTCGCGCGGCACCAGGAAGATGCCGCTGCCGATGATGGTGCCGACCACCACGGCGGTGGCCTGGGAAACGCCGAGGACGCGGGGGAGGGGCTGGTCTTGGTTCACCGGTGTTCCCTGGTGGCGCTGCGGTGCGGATGCTATGTGCGACTGATGCAGGAAGCGTGCGCAGGCAGGGCTTTGCGGATGCTGTCCTGCCGCCGCCGTCGATCAAGTCTGCCGGATTCGGCGCTGCCGTGTCTCGGCGGTGCCGCTACGCCCGGGCAAGGCCGGGAGGCTGGTATATTCGTGGCCCGCTCGCGCCGCGACAGGCGCGGCGTGCCGTGTATCGACGGCTCCCGGTGAAACACAAGGTCGAACCCATGAATGGCCGTATGAGCAGATTGCTGTTGCCGCTTGCCGCGGCTTTCGCGCTCGCCGTCTTCCCGGCGGATGCGCAGCAGGACACCGCGGGGCAGATGCTGTCCGCCTGCAAGGCCATTCCCGCGGCGCAGAGCGGCACCGGCGAGGTCCGCCTGCCCACGGATTTCTATACCGGCTATTGCTGGGGCGCGTTCTCCAGCCTGCAATCGGCAACCACCTCGAAGGACTGGCGGGGCCGGCAGCAGTTCGACGCCTGCGTGCCGCCGCAGACCACCAGGATGCAGCTCATCGCCGCGTTCACGCACTACGCCGGCAATCATCCCGAGCAGATGGAGAAGGATTACTTCGGCGTGGCGCTCGATGCGTTCAAGGATGCGTTTCCCTGTAGCCGGAAGTAGCGGGGGGCGTGCGTTCCGCGTGCTTCAGCTCAGCGCTATTCTCCGGCCTCAGCGGGTCAGGACGATGTGGGTGGCCTTCGCCGTGGCGGCGTGCTCGGTGACGCGGTAGCCCAGTTCCGGCAGGTTGATGCCTTCCAGCAGGTTTTCGCCGGAACCGAGGACAACGGGCGAGATGGCCAGGTGCAGTTCGTCGATGAGGCCGGCGCGCAGGAACTGGCGCACGGTGGCGACGCCGCCGCCGAGGCGGATGTCCTTGCCCTGGGCCGCGGCCCTGGCCTGCTCCAGGGCGGCGTGGATGCCCGCGGTGACGAAGTGGAAGGTGGTGCCGCCCTGCATGGGGATGGGGGCGCGGGCGTGGTGGGTGAGGACGAACACCGGCGTATGGTAGGGCGGATTGTCGCCCCACCAGCCCTTCCAGCTCTCGTCCGGCCAGGGGCCGCGCACGGGGCCGAACATGTTGCGGCCGAGGATGTTGGCGCCGATGTTGTGGAAGCCGCGGGCGGCGAAGTCGTCGTCGATGCCGGTGTCGCCGCCTCCCTTGCCGAACATCTTCTGGAAGGTGCGCGTGGCGAAGGCCCATTCGTGCAGGGCCATGCCGCCGACGCCGAGCGGGTTTTCGAGGTTCTGGCCCGGGCCGGCGCCGTAGCCGTCAACCGAGATGGAGAAGGCCTGGACTTTGAGTTTGCTCATTGGGGTTCCTCCCTGGATCTGGTCTGCCCGTCAACGCGCGGGGGGGGCGCGTTCACCGGACTGCTTCACGCCTGACGATCTTATTCCTGCTTTGATGGAGCGGAAGCGTGTAGGGTTGGAAGCGCTCGTGATCAGCAGTCGTAGGCAGGAATGCGCTCGGCTGTGGGGCAATCCGATCAAAGCGTCGTCATTGTGATTCCCCTCGCAACAGGATGCCACGCGAAGGCGCATGAAGCGAGTGGCGCCTATGGCCGCATCACTTCCCGCCGCGATACCGCGCCACCGTCTGCGCCACCAGTTCCTGCACCAGCACCTCCACCGCCGCTGCGCTGCGGTTGCGGGCGGAGAGGGCTTCGAACATTTCGAAGCCGGTGAGGGCGAAGAGCACGTCCACCAGTTCCGCGCTGGGCTTGGGTGCGTCCGGCAGCAGGCGCTTGACCAGTACCGTCAGGGACTGGCGGCGGCGCTCGGTGCGCAGGCGCAGGCTGGCGGCGGTCTCCGGGTCCAGCTTGGCCAGGGCGCCGAACTTGGGCATCAGCGGGCCGGCGCTGCCGTGGCCGGACCAGAAGCGGCAGAAGACGGAGACGAAGCGGCGCAGGGCGACGTCGATGTCGGGTTCGGCGAAGACCGCGGGCAATTCGGTCAGGCCGCCTTCTTCCGCCACGTCGTCGAACACCGCTTCCAGCAGGCCGCGCTTGGATTCGAACTGGTTGTACACCGTCAACCGCGTCACGCCGGCCTGCTTGGCCACGTTGTCGAGCGAGAACGGCGGCAGGCCCTTGCCGTCGCCGAGGAGGGTGCGGGCGGCGACGAGGATGCGCGCGCGCGTTTCATCGGCGGCGGCGGCGCGCGCGGGGCTGCTGTAGGAACGGGGTGTGCTCTTGACAATCATAAGTTGAGTATACAGTATGTATATCCAATATCGGCGACGAGGAGATACCGATGAACGAACTGAGCCTTATTGTGCTGGCCCGCGCGGTCCATGTCTTGTCCGGCGTGGCCTGGGCCGGCGCCACCTTCATCATGGCCGGCGTGGTGGCGCCCCTGCTGGCGCGGCACGCGGCGGAAGGCGCCGGTCGCTGGCTGAGTCTGGTGGGGCGGCGCGCCGCCCGCGTCTCGCTGATCGCGGCGCTGCTGACCATCGTCTCCGGCATCTACCTGTTCGCCACCCTGCATCATCACGACGACTCGGCCAGCGCCCGCGTGCTCGCCGCCGGCGCCGTGGCGGCGCTGCTGTCGCTGGCGGTGACCTTGCTGATCGGCCGCCCAGCCGGCCAGGCCCTGTTCAAGTTGCAGGCAGGGGCCGCGGAAGGTGCGCCGCCTTCAGCGGAAACACAGCAGCGCATCGCCGCCCTGCGCCAGCGCGCCATGATCAGCGGGCGCGTCACCGCCGGCTGCTGGGCGCGGCGGTGCTGGCGATGGCGGTGTTCCGGTATGCGGCGGCGGCGATTTGAGGAGAGGGCGATTAAAACCGGTCGCCCGGCAACACTCAGGTGGCGTGGCTGCCGCTTGCGGCCCACGGCTTGATCCTGGCGAGCGTTTTGGCCAGGGCATCCTTCGCTTGGGCAGCGTCGTAGTCCAGCTGCAGGCCGGTCCAGAACCCTTCGGACATGCCGAAGAAACGGGACAGGCGCAGGCCGGTGTCCGCCGTGACGCCGCGCTTACCCGCCACGATCTCGCCGATCCGGCGCTGCGATACGCCGATTTCCTTCGCCAGCCGGTACTGGGTGATACCCATGGGCTTGAGGAATTCTTCCAGGAGGATTTCGCCGGGATGTGGGTAGGGGATCTTGCGCATGTGCTTGCTCACTCAGTGATAGTCCACGATCTCGACGTCTGTCGGGCCCTGTGGGGTCCAGCGGAAGCAGACGCGAAACTGATCGTTGACGCGAATGCTGTATTGGCCGCTGCGCTTGCCTTTGAGGGCTTCCAGCCGGTTGCCGGGCGGGATGCGCAGGTCGTCCAGCTTTCCCGCGCGATTCAGCATCGCCAGCTTGCGCATGGCCACGGCCTCGATATTGACGAAACGCCGGATTCGCGTGCCGTCGAACAGGCTTTCCGTGTCGGTGCACGCGAAGGACTGTATTGCCATGGCGAATAGTAACGTAATTCGTTAGTAACGTAAAGCGTTAGTATGGCGAACTTGCATGATCAAAGGTGCGCCGTCGGCAGGCGGCTTTCGAATTGCACCCGGTACGGGCGCTCCACGCTTTTGCGCGCATCGGCCTCGACGAAGACGTGCAGCTCGCAGTCGGCCATGCCGTACAGGTCCCAGCGGGCCGCACCGACGTATTGTGCGGTAGCCGGCCGCTCGATGCGCAATGCCGGCTCGTGTGCCGAGATGACGGCCGTGCCTGTTACCGCGCGCTCCGGCGCCTTGCCGTGCGCTGTGGCACAAGGCACGGTGCAAGCCAGGGCCGTGATCAGGAGGCGGGTGAGCGTAGCCGCCTGGCCCCGGGTGAAAGCCCGCATGACTTCATCGGCAATTGCGCGGGGTCTGCGAGATGCAGATGCTCACGTTGGGAGTGAACTCGCGGGGATCGTCGGATGTGGGCAGCGGACTGGTTCGATAGACCGCCTGTATCACCGACTGATTGAACGCGGCGTCCCCGTCGCTCTCGGTGACTTCCGCCACCACGACGTCGCCGTCGCTGGTCATTTCCACGTCCACCAGCGCTCTGGCATTTTTATCCGAGCCCGGCGGGCGCTTCCACTTGCGCAGGATCGAAGCGGCCACATCCTGCGACCGGGAGCTTGCGTACTTTGCGGCCAGCGACGGGCGCGTTTCGGCTCCGGCGGCGGCTGCCGCTGTGGATTCTTCCTGTCTCGAGGCGCATCCGGACAATGAGGCGAGTGTCAATACGGCGAGTAGCAGCGGGGTAGCGGGTTTCAAGTCTGGCTCCAGTTATTCGGCAAAGGGTAACCTGCCAGCCACCCGCAGCACAGTCCGCCGCCCCACCTCAGGAAAACGCCACCTCGCCCTCGATCTCCACGGGGATGTCGAACGGCAGCTCCGCCATGCCCACCGCGCTTCTGGAGTGGGCGCCGATCTCCGGGCCGAAGAGCTCGAGGATCAGGTCGGAAAAGCCGTTGATCACGCTCGGCTGGCGGTTGAAGCCGGGCGCCGCGTTGACCATGCCGAAGACGCGCGCCCAGGCGGTGATGCGATCCAGATCGCCTAGGGCGCGTTGCAGACTGCCAAGGATGGACAGCGCCGTCAGCCGCGCCGCGTCGTAGCCCTGCTCCACCGACAGCTCCCGCCCCAGCTTGCCCAGCGGCGCGGCGAGCGAGCCGTCCGGATTCTGCGGGCCGTGGCCGGAGAAGATGGCGCGGTTGCCGACCAGCCGCACGAACTGGAAGGGCAGGGCCACGCCCGGCGGCGGCGTGATCGGCGGCGGCAGGATCAGGCCGCGGGCGGAGAGGCGGTGTTCGATGGTCGGCATGGGAGCCTCCGGGAATGTTCTGACGGCAGCTTGAGTATCAAGCTGCGGTAAGCCTGGCCTTGCCGACCTTGCCCAGATCGACCGTCCGCTTCGCCTGCCACAGATCGTGGTTGTACTGCAAGGCGAGCCAGCTCTCGGGCGAGCGGCCGAGCGCCTTGGAAAGCCGCAGCGCCATCTCGGGGCTGATGCCGCTGGTGCCTTTCAAGACCCGGCTCCGGGTGGATGCGGCGACGCTGAGCTTGAGGGCAAGCTCCCGGCCGCTGATGCCGTTGGGCTCAAGGTAGACCTCGGTGATGAATTTACCGGGATGGGTGGGATTGTGCATGGCCATCGGTAGTCGTCCTCGTAATCCAGGGCGTGTGCAGCCGGCCTACGGATTTCTCTTCGGCGCAAACGCATACACCAGCCCCGCAATGGAGGCCGCCAGGGCGAGCGCGAGCGTCGGCAGGAAGTTGAAGAACTGCATGGCGAAGGCCGTCAGGATCGTGAACACCATGGCCAGCGGGAAGACCACCTTGCCGCTGCGACACCGCAGCGCGCGGATCCCGCCGGTCAGCAGCGTCAGTACCAAGGCGATAGCCGGAAGCGCCGAGACGGGGCTCAAGGCGCCGGTCCTCACCAGGCTGAACAGCAGCGGGCCATCGAACGCCCATAGCGCGCATGCGGCCAGCGACAGGATGCCGGCCACGGTGCCGGTGATGGATGCGGTCACTTCTCTCACTTCGATTCCCCGATGCCGGGCGCACCGGCCGCCCAATTGTGCAGCGTCCCGCGGGATTCCCCTCGGCCGGAACCGGCGCCTCCCACTATTGCACATCTCTCCTGGCGATTCAGCGCAGCTCAGGTATTGACCGGCTCCGTGGGCGCAGGCGCGAGCGGCTGCGTCCGCGGCGGCAGCTTCACCACCACGGTGCCGGCGATGAAATCGTGCAGGCTCTGATTGCGCTTGCTCAGGAAGATGGAAGCGATCTCGGCGAGCAGAAGCACCGCGAATACCTTGGCGACGACCGGGTACCACGCCGGCTGCAGGCTCCTGAGCAGTTGCGTGTAGGCGCGCCCATGCAGCGTGCTGAACTGCTCCTCGGTCACATGCAGGGCGGCGATCATGGTGGCGGCGATCCACGGCAGGCTTTCGCAGAGCATGATGAGGTTGCGGCGGAAGGATCCGGCGTAGCCGATCGGCCCGCCTTCCAGCGTCACCACCTTGATGCCGAGCCAGCGCTTGCCGAGCGTCTGCCCGGACTTGGCGTGGAAGTAGAAGGTGTAGGCGCAGAGGATGAGTCCCTGGAACGGGATGAGCGATATGGCGGTGGACTGGTTGCCCGCGCCGATGGCGATCATCAGGCCGACGAGCGGAATCATCAGGAGGATGTCGAGGATGTGAGCGCCCAGGCGCGAACGGAAACGTGCGTAATCCATAGACCTTCAGTGTCCTGTTGAGTGTCCGGACCCGCGATGCTCCGCTAATCGGTGCTTACCCTTCTTCGACATTCGAATTATCGAGCGTAGCCGGAAAATTGAATACTTTTGGAATTCACATCCATGATGGATAGATAACCAAAATCTTCCTGCTTTATGTTAGGCAGGCTTACTTCGACAATGTTCCAGCGACTCGCAAATATATCGTTAGGTGCTGTTACGTTTTTAATTTCACGAACGGAAGAGTACCAAGTCGCTGGATTCTCAGATTCGCCTTCGCGACGACCATAGTCAACGGTGAACGAAACCCCAGAAAATGTCGCCGTAGAAAGGTTCCCAATGCTTATTTGAACTACCAAACCATCGGCTTGTTGTCGAATATTTTCTATGGCGAACGCAAAGCGATATCGTCCGTCTTCGTAGTAGTCGTAGCTTTTTGTTGCAGGGTCTAATTGAACCTGCGGCACTGGTTTGAAAGCCGCGTTTTCTAACGACTGAACTTTCTTCTCCAACGCATCTATTTGGCGCTGTAGTTGTTGTGTGTCGTTATTGTCTTTACATGCCCCGAGAGCAAGGGCTACACACAAGCCTATGGTCAGAGTTTTTATATTCATTTGCCCTCCCCATTAAAGCCGTTACGACCATCTCTGTCGCCGATGCAGGTTTACCCGCCCCGCCACACCACCCGCCCGATCACATTCAGCCGCTCGATCTTCGCCCCTTCCAGTACTTCGGTGGGGTATTGCGGCGAGGGGTTGTCGCTCTTCACTTCCAGGGCGCCGTCGGTGCGGCGGACCAGGCGCTTGACGCGCAGCTCGTCTTCCACGGCGATGGCGTAGACCTCGCCGCTCTTCACGGCGCGGTCGGCCATGTTGACCAGCACGATGTCGCCGTCCTGCAAGTAAGGCGACATGGAGTCGCCCTTCACGCTGATCAGGCGGCACTCGTTGGTGTGCAGGCCCTTGGCTTGCAGCCACTCGCGGCGGAAGGCGTGGGTGTTGTCCACCACTTCCTGCTTCCAGGCGTAGCGGCCTGGGCCGGCGGAGAGCATGGGGCCGTAGACGCGGGGGACGAAGGTGAATTCGTCGGCGGCGGCGGGCGGCGGCTCTTCGACGCGGTAGCCGGTGGGGGCGGGCGAGTGCTCGTCCGACCAGCGCGGGCCGTCGCCGGTGAGCGCCCATTGCAGATTGATGCCCAGGGCATTGCACAGCACCGCGGCGTAGTCGCTGCGTTTGCTGTCGCGCATTTCCAGGGCCTGGATGGTCTGCTGCTTGCCGGGCATGCCGGCGCGCCGGGCCAGCTCTTCCTGGCTCCAGCGCAGCTCTTCCCGCACCTGCTTGATTCGTCCGCCGAGATTCATGTTGTGAACTTAACAACGTACGTTGTTGATTCGCAAACAAAGATTGTTGTTGCCTGATAACAACAAACGTTGTAAATTGTTGTGGCCATGTCACAACAACTTTATCAAAATCCTTTCGTAATCAAGGCCATCGCCGCCTGTGCCGGCTCGCAATCCGAGCTGGCCCGGCGTTGTGGCGGACGGGTCAAACAGGGCCATATCTGGCGCTGGCTGCACACCCGCAAGCTCACCGCCGAGGCCTGCGCCGCGCTCGAATGCGGCTCCGCCGGGGCGGTGACCAAGGCCCAGATGCGGCCGGATCTGTTCGCCGCGGCCGGCAAGATCGGCGGCCGGGCGGGGCGGGCGCAGCGCCTGCCGGAAGCTACGCCCGCCCCCCAGCTCGCCTTGCAGATCGAGGCCACGCGATGAACGGCCTGGGCGTCTACCTCGTCATCGTCGGCCCCGCGCTGCTCGGCTGCGTCATCGGCTGGGGCACGCTGGCGCTGGGCAAGCGCAAGGGGTGGGGCTGATGCGCCATCCGGTCCACATCCATATCACACGTACCAACAGGTACGTGAACGCTTACCTCCCGAGGCGCGTCCGCGCCTCCTTCGCCGGCTGCGGCCGGCGCTTTCTATTCCCAAGGAGCCCGGCATGAGCCAGGAGCCGGCTGTGTACAGCACCGTGCCGCGCGTGTCCGCGGCGGGCGCGGAGCGCCTGTGGCGGCAGTTCAGCGAGCTGGGGCAGGCGCATGCGCGCCGCGCCGCCAGCAGCGAAGCGGAGAGCCGCCAGTGCTTCGAACGCGCCGCGGCCTATCGGCAGCAGATCCCCGCGCAGCGGCTGGCCGAGCTGGAAGCGCAGCACACCCATCACCTATCGGAGGAGAGCAGGGCGGCATGAATTACTACCCCCACAACATCGGCGACTACGCCGCCGCCACGCGCGGCCTGAGCCTGGCCGAGCACGGCGCCTACCGCACCATGCTCGATCTGTATTACCTCGACGAGCAACCGCTGCCCGCCGCGCCCGAGGCACTGTGCCGCGCCGTGGGCGCGCGCGGCGAGGAGGAGCGGGCGGCGGTGCTCATCGTCGCCCTCAACTACTTCGAGGAGCGCGACGGCCTGCTCTACCACAGGCGCTGCGAGGCGGAGATCGCGCATTACCAGTCCAATGTCGAGCGCTGCCGCAACAACGGCAAGAAGGGCGGCAGGCCGCGCATGTTCGGCGGCGATGTTCCACGCGAAACAAAACCCACGCCTAACCCAGGCCTAACCCAGGGCAAACCCAACCCTAACCCAACCCTAACCCAAGGCTTAGCCAAACAAGAACCAATAACCAACAACCAAGAAAAAGAAAAAACCTTTTGCACCCCTGCGGCGGCGAAAAAGGGCTCGGGTTCGCAGGCGCGTGTCATCACGCCGGCAGGCGCTCGCACACCGGCTGTCGGGGGCTTCCCTGACGGAAGCCCCCAGCCGGCAGCAGCGCAGGCCGTGAACAACAGCGGCGAGGCACCACCAGGCGATGCGCCAGGGGAAGCAGGCGGTTCATCACCCGATGCACCCACGCCCACCAAACCAGCCTCTGTGTTGGAAAACGAAATCGTGAAAGGCCCGAAAGACGAACCACCGGAGAAACCCGTCCGCCGCACCTACCTGCCCAAGGACTTCGCCATCTCCGAGCACGTGCGCGACTGGGCGCAGCGCAGGGGCCACGACCGCCTGGAGCACCGTTTCGAGTATTTCACCAGCTACGCCGTCCGCTGCGCCGCGCGCTATGCCGACTGGGACGTGGCCTTCATGGCCTCCATCCGCGACGACTGGGCCAAGCTCAATCCACCGCCCACGGCGCCGGTCTCCTACCTCGGTGAAGGAGACATCCTGTGAGCCGCCATCACCGCAACCACGCCGCGCGCAACAGCGCCCCCGCCACGCGCCAGCCGCCGTACTCGCTGGAAGCCGAGCAGGCCCTGCTCGGCGGCCTGCTCCTCAACAACCGCGTCTGGCACGACGTGACCCAGCGCCTGGCGGAGGAAGACTTCTACCGCCGCGACCACCAGCTCATCTACCGCGCCATCGGCGAGCTGCTGCTGCACGGCGAGCCGGCGGACTTCGTCACCGTCAGCGAGCACCTGCGCCAGCGCGAGTTGCTCGACGAAGCCGGCGGCCTGGCCTACATCGCCACCCTCAGCGTCGACACCGCCGGCTCCAGCAACGCCGCCGCCTACGCCGCCATCGTCCACGAGCGCGCCCTGCTGCGCGGCCTCATCGCCGCCGGGCAGGACATCGCCGGCCTGGGCTACAGCCCCGGCGCGCTGGCGCCGGATGCCCTGCTCGACGAAGCGCAGTCCCGCCTCACCCGCATCGCCCGCACCCGGCAGGTGCGCGCGCGCAGCTTCGCCGAGATCATCGACGTCGCCGACCAGGCCATCAGCCTCGCCCAGCGCAAGCGCGAAGCCGGCATCGACGGCGGCGTGCCCAGCGGCATCCCCTGCCTGGACGCGCGCACCGGCGGCTGGCAGCCGGACAACCTCATCGTCATCGCCGGCCGCCCGGGCCTGGGCAAGACCGCCCTGCTCAACCAGATCGCCGTCCACGCCGCCCGGCGCGGCCACGCCGGCCTCATCCTCAGCCTGGAAATGGGCCCGGAAACACTGGGCATCCGCGCCATGGCCAGCGCCGCCGGCGTCAACGTCTCCGCCCTCATGCGCGGCTACCGCGAGCCGCACGAAGCCGCCGCGCACGCCGGGGTGGAACTGAGCGGCCTGCCGCTGCACGTGGATACCGACACGTACTCCTTGAGCGGCATCTGCGCCCAGATCGGCCAGTACAAGCGCACGCACGACATCGAGTGGGCCGCCGTCGACCATATCGGCCTGATCGAAGTCGAGGGCTACAACACCCGCAACGAACAGATCGGCGCCATCACCCGCACCCTCAAGAAACTCGCCAAGCGCCTGCAGATCCCCATCATCGCCCTGAGCCAGCTCAACCGCGGTGTGGAGAAGGACCGCCGCCGCCCCACGCTCGCCGACCTGCGCGACTCCGGCAACATCGAACAGGACGCCGACGCCTGCCTCTTCCTCCACAGCGAGGCCGAAGACAACCAGGCCACCATCACCATGGAGCTGGGCCTGCTCAAGAACCGCGGCGGCCGCAAAGGCTGGATCGGCAAGCGCATCAGCTTCAATGGCGCCACGCAGACGTTTCACGAGCTGGTCGAGGACAGCCGCGGCGGCGAGCCGGACTTCGCGCCGCGTGGTGCGCCGATAGCGCATTGGCAGGATGCGGGGGAGGGATCATGAGCGCGCAGTGCTGTGCTTTGAACACTGGACGCTTGGTAAAAGTCCGTTCGCACCGAGTGTCCGCGCAGCGGATGTATCGAGGTGCCAGTGCCAAGCTCTCATCTTACTTCCGGAATTCGGCGCTACTCAAAGCCCGGCACTCCGTTGCTGTTCATCCCTCGATACGCGTTGCTTCGCGACGCACTCGGGACGAACGGTTGGGCGCAGGGGCCGGCAAACAGCCTGGTGCACCGCGCCCAGACGGCTCTCGCGCTCTGTTACCCGAGCGCGGTTCAACCTCATGCAGCACCCGTAGGGCGGCCCGTGGCCGCCGCTGCGCCACCCAAAGCCGGCGGCCATGGGCCGCCCTACACACCGCAAGCCCCCGCGTTTCGCAGCTGCTTCAAACACCAGCCCGGGAGGGCACATGTCCCACCAGGTAAAAGTCTTCGTGCTCGACAAGAGCCAGTTCAACCTCCTCCTGCGCGGCCAGGCCCGCGTGCGCAACCTGCCGGCGGACGGCAACATCGTCAGCGCCAGCCATGTCGGCCCCCAGCTCGGCTTCCTCGTCTACAGCCCCAGCTATCCGCACGCCGATCCGCGCCAGCCCCTGCCCACGGTGACCGCCGTGCTGGAGAAGGTATGAGCGCGCCGCGTGTCGCGGGTGTGCCGAATGGCCCTGGCGTGATGCGCACCCTCGGTGCAGGAACCGCTTTTCCCTCGCCCATACAGAAAACTCCGTTCGCATCGAGTGCCCGCGTAGCGGGTGTATCGAGATGCCAGCGCCAAGCTCCGGGCATGCCGAGTGACGGCGCAGCAGACATGTCATTCCCGAATGTCCCGAGTGAATCGCGCGGCGATTTGTACCGAGGGAGATGCCAAACCCACTCTCGCCGCAGCCCGCTTTCAACCTCGAAACAGAGCGAAACAAACCAATGAACACCCACCTGCCCGGCCAAGGAGCCCCCCATGCAGCCCACCTTCTACTGCCCCTGGTGCCAGACCCGCAAACCCGTCGCCACGGGCTTCAAGCAGATCGGCACGCGGCGCCGCAAATGCCTGCAATGCCACCACAACACCATGCCTCCGACCGCGCGGCCCGGCGGCGAGCACAAGAGGATCACCCCATGACCCGCAGATACCGGCCCGACCCGGACCAGGCCCTGTTCCGCGAAGCCCTGCGCCAGTGGATCGACTGGTTCATGACCTTCCACGGCGACAACCCCCAGCGCAACCTCAGCGGCGCCGACGGCGCCATCGCCGGCACCACCTACGACGCCGCCAACCGCCTCGGCCGCCCTTCCGACCAGCACGCCGACCACGTCCTCGGCAAACTCCTCGCCGACGAACGCCGCCACTGGGACTGGCCCGCCAGCATCCACGCCATCGTCATGGACATGCCGCGCGACTGGCGCGTCTGCCTCTACGGCACCGCCATGGAGTACTCGCAAGGCACCATCGGCCAGCAGATCGGCCTGCGCCAGCAACTGGTCAGCCTGATGGTGGCCAACGCGCGGCGCACGCTGCTGCTGCGGCTCAAGGTGCTGGCCAGGACGCAGCGCGTGATGCGCGAGATGGGCTGCGCCATGAAGTAGGGCAATCCGCTTTCCCACGAAACACCGTTTAACCCTAACCAACGATCCAGGAGCAACACATGAACGAATCCATCCTCAAGCCCAAAATCATCTGCGCCGCCGACATCGAGCCCGCCGACTTCGGCAAATTGGTTGAACGGCTCAACGGCACCATCCGCTTCCACATCACCACCGGCAACCGTCGCACAAAGTACGGCCTGCCTCTGAACCGCTGCCGCACCCACACGGAAATCCTCGGCTGGATCCTGCAGCTCTCCGGCAAGCAGTGGATGACCAGGGCGCACGTTGCACACTTCATTCGCCCGGTCTGCGAGGTCCAGGGGATCAGGATGCCGATGATCTGATTCGATAGCGCAATCCAGACAGGGCGGGTCGTGACCCGCCGTTTACCGCGTGCCGCTTCGCGACAGGCGGCCCGCAAGCCCGCTTGCCGGGCTTGTGCCCTGGAGGACGGGAACGGCCCACGCCGGCGCGCCGGCATACACGCCCCTGCGGATCTGCGCCGCGCTCGGAATATGCGGCCGCAAGGTCCGGCGGCTCACTGCCGCCGCGACATATGCCAGCATCCTGTTGCCCATCGATCTCCTCCGCGTTTCTATTGCCTTCAAGCTTGCGCGTGCGGTGGTATGGCCACCATTCGGGATTTCCGAAAGACGATTACGGCAAGTACTTAGAGCCTGTAACAGAATGAATCGCGCCTGCGACGGCGGTCATTTTTGCGCAGTGCAAGTCGGACAGAGTGCGGCATGGTGATTCCATGGT